>NZ_FOPP01000009.1 GCF_900113525.1 Pedobacter insulae | reverse complement strand
TGGAAATACCAATAAATTTGACCCCCTTTCGCCAATTTCAAATTGACCCCCAGAGTTGATGTTAGAAAAGAACAAAAGTTGTTATGCAGAACCGTTCAGGTTTATAGATTACCAAGTCCGGTTAATAACATTGTTTCTACAAAAATACATTTTCTGTTTTAGAGTTTCTCCTTCTTAATGATTCACCAAAAAGTTCTACCCTTAACGAATGGTGAACGATCCTGTCCAGCACTGCATCGGCTATGGTCTTCTCACCGATGATATCGTACCATTCCTTTACCGGAATCTGTGAAGTGACCACCGTAGACCGTTTCTGGTGCCGATCCTCTATGATATCTAGCAGCGCAATCCTTGATTGTGGATCAAAGGGCTGTAGCCCGAAATCATCTAGGATCAGCAGGTCTACACGTTCAATTCGCTTGAGTTCGGCAAGAATAGTACCCTTTGCCTTGGCCAGTTTCAACTGGCCCATTAGCTTGGCTGTATTTACATACATCACCTTGTAGCCGTTCTGGCAGGCCTGGTATCCTAGTGCCGTTGCCAGATAGCTTTTCCCTGTTCCCGTTGAGCCTGTAATGAAAAGATCTTTATGTTCCTTAACGAAGTCAAGGGCGGCAAGGCGGTGTACCTGGTTCTTGTCAAGACCTCTTTCTATGGAATAATCGACCTGTTCCAGGGAGGCCTTGTAACGGAATCCGGCCAATCTTATGGAACGTTCCACCGATCGGTTCCGTCTGTCGTCCCACTCACTGGCCACCAGTAGGGAAATGAACTGGTCGGCGGTAAGGGTTTCTTTCACCGAGGTTTCAAGGTTGGTTTTAAAGGCATCGTACATGCCGTACAGACGGAGCTGGCGTAGCTTATCTAGGGTTTCATTGTTCATCTTGTTTCTGTTTTTTGATTTATTGATAATATTCTTTACCTCTTATGTTTTTATGTGATGGTATTTCTGTAGGTTCTTCCTCTGGACGGAGCTGGTCCAGCCGTTTTTTGAGGATTTCTTCGATAATGGGATAATTGTACTGGCCCAAGCTATCGGCCCATCTACAGGCATCGGTAAGCCGTTCTGGTCCAACACGCCTGGAAAAGTTCAGGATACCCGAGCATGACTTATAGGCCTGTTCTGGATATTTCTTATGCTCGAGTACCTTTGATATGTAACGGGCCACATCTTCATGCACCGCCTCTGCCTGTTGGATGAACCTTTCCGGTGTCCACTCGGACTGGAAGCGGTGCTGTGGGGCAAGATGCTCTTCATTGGTGGTATAGTGGTAACGGGTTCTGACCCGTGTGTGCAGGGCAATCATGGTATAGTGGTAATAGATCTTCACCAGCGTGGAGGTATACAATAGTTTTACCTTCTTGCCGATATATCCATAGGGTACGCTGTAGTAATGGGTATCTTCGCCCAAACGGACATACCCCTTTCTCATCACCGTAGCCATTACCTGTTTGTGAACTTCGTAACTTAACGGATTGAGCGGACCAAGTGCCTCCCTTTCGATCTCCTCGAACTGCTCACGTCTGGAGTAGTTCCTTCCAGAGAAGGGTTTGTTGTTATGGATCTCAAGAGCTGGGCGGATCGCTGCATTCAGCATCCCCAGATCACCGAAAACCCGACCCTCAAGTTTGGCATAGATGCTCCGATAGATCAGCTTAACAGCGCCCTCAACAAGCGATTTATCGCGTGGCTTATAGGCACGTGCTGGAACGACGGCAACGCTGTAATGCTCTGCAAATGCAGAGAATTCATCATTTAGTACCGCTTCGTACCTACTTCCCCTGGTGACCGCCGAGCGAAGGTTATCTGGAACAATGGCCTGCGGTACACCGCCAAAGTACAATAGTGCATGCTCGCAGGCCTTGATAAGATCTTCCTTGCGCTGGCTCGCCACAGCTTCGACATAGGTAAGCTGGCTGCATCCCAGAATGGCGACAAAAACCTCTGCATCCTGTTGGATGCCATCTAAGCCCGTAATCTTGAACTTGGTGCCCGCAAAATCGATATAGACCTTATCACCGGCCTTGTGCTCGATATGCATCACGGGCTTTGTGAGCTGTAGATAGGAAAAAATGGCATTATTGAAGTGGGAACGTCCATAGCCGTCGGGGTACTTTTCAATGTAATCGGCATGCAACTGCTCACGGGTAACTCCCTTTTTCTTCAGTTTCTTGCATATATCGGGCAAAAGGGCATGTAGCTGGTGCATCCTTGGCCTGTTCGATATCCGGGCAACTGGTGTGGCGAAAAGTACCGAAAGTTCGCCATCGCTCTTGGCACTGAATTCTTCATAAGTTATGCCAAGGCTGTGCCAAACGCGGATGTACTTCTTGATCGTGTTTCTGGAATTGCCTAGCATTCCATGGATCCGTTTGGTACCTGTACCCTGACAGTACAAACGGATAATCTGTCTTAGTTTATTCATTCTGATGGGCTTGTTGGGCATGGCAATCTCGGGTTTAGGTTCAGCCAAAAGCTAAACAAAAACACCGTTCTCCAAAACAGCTCGGCAGAACATCATCGTTCTTTTCAGGGGGTCATTTTCAACTGGCGCAAGGGGGTCAACTTCCTTCGGCAGGCAGTAAAAAAATCAGTTCATTATGGGGGTCACTTTCGAGTGGTGCAAAGGGGTCATTTTGTAGTGGTTTATCCAGATTAACAGCAAATTATGGGCTAAAAAAAGAGGGCAAGCGACCGTTTTACCGTGCTTGCCCATTAAGGCTCCCTCTGCTGGGCTCGAACCAGCGACCCTCTGATTAACAGTCAGATGCTCTAACCAGCTGAGCTAAGAAGGAGTACTGGTTATCCTTAAAACGCCTTTGGTTTAATGTAAAGAACATAAAGCCTCGTTCGTTTTGGGAATGCAATATTAGGGCTTTTAAATTATTTATGCAATATTTGCACTGAAAAAAATGAAAATAATTTTAACAAAAATCATATGAGCCTGATAATCATCGGTACTGTGGCTTTCGACGCCATTGAAACACCCTTCGGAAAAACCGATAAAATAGTAGGTGGTGCCGCAACTTACGCTAGTTTAGCCGCTTCCTATTTCTACAATAAAGCTAAAATTGTAGCTGTTGTGGGTGATGACTTTAAAAAAGAAGATATTGATACATTTACCAATCACGGCATAGATACAGAAGGCCTTCAAATTAAAGTAGGTGAAAAATCATTCTTTTGGAGCGGCAAATATCATAACGATATGAACAGTCGTGATACGCTGGTTACCGAGCTAAATGTTTTAGAACATTTTGATCCAATCATCCCAGAAAGCTATCAAGACTGTGAATACCTATTATTAGGAAACTTAACCCCGCAAATCCAAAAAACAGTAATCGAACGACTTAAAAACAGACCAAAACTCATCGTACTAGACACAATGAATTTTTGGATGGACATTATGATGGGCGATTTATTAGAAACCATTAAATTGGTGGACGTACTAACCATCAATGATTCAGAAGCTCGTCAATTATCTGGAGAATACTCGCTAGTTAAAGCAGCCCAAAAGATATTAACCATGGGGCCAAAATATTTAATCATTAAAAAAGGAGAGCACGGCGCACTTTTGTTCCATGAAGATAAAGTATTTTCTGCCCCTGCGTTGCCATTAGCCGACGTATTCGATCCAACCGGAGCTGGAGATACTTTTGCTGGTGGCTTTATTGGTTATTTAGCCCAAGTCGGAACAATTAACTTCAATAACATGAAAAATGCATTGATCTATGGATCTGCATTAGCCTCATTCTGTGTCGAAAAATTTGGTACCGAACGCTTGTTAGAACTGGATAAAGCGACTATTGCCGAACGCCTACAGCAATTTGTAAGTTTAAGTAGCTTTGAAATTATCAAAGATTAACATCAAAAAGGGAATACTTTGACGATGTTTAAAATTATCAAAGTATTCCTCCATCGGTTGATCATTTTCGAAGGAACCCCTTACCTACTACTTACCTACTACTTACTTACTACTTACCTACTACTTAGCTAGTACTTTAAAAAACATCCCTTTGTATCATAAAAATCACTCCTACTAAATTTCTTACACTGCGTTTCAATAGCTATATTTAACTAACCTTTAAACCAAACCAACTTGAAACGTAGAAATTTTATTTATTTAACCGGCCTCGGGGCTGCTGCTGCAATGCTTCCCGCTATTCCGGTGATGGGAAACGAGATCTCTCCAGAACGCGCATTAGAATATATCGATCCTGCAGCTAAAAAAATCATGGCTGACGTGGCACTTAACGCTGCAAAATCTAAAGGGGCAACGTACACCGATGTACGTGTAGGACGATATCTGAATCAGTTTGTAGTTACCCGGGAAGACAAAGTAGAAAACATTGTAAATACCGAATCATTTGGCATAGGTATTCGCGTAATTGCAAACGGCTGCTGGGGTTTTGCCGCGACCGATAAATTAGACAAAGACAGCATTGCCAAAGCCTCAGAGCTTGCTGTATCAATTGCTAAAGAGAATTCTCGTTTGCAATTGGAACCTGTTCAATTGGCCCCTCAAAAAGGCTATGGAGAAGTGAGCTGGAAAGCACCTATCGAGCAAAATTCATTTGAAGTCCCAATTAAAGAAAAGGTAGATTTATTACTTTCGGTAAATGATGCCGCAATGAAAGGTGGTGCAGATTATGTAAACTCCATTTTGTTTATGGTTAATGAACAAAAATATTTTGCTTCTACAGATGGCTCTTACATTGACCAAGATATACACCGGATCTGGCCTACCTTCTTTCTTACAAAGATTGATAAAGCAACAGGCAAATTTGAAACAAGAAATGCGCTCAGTGCACCGAGTGGAAAGGGTTACGAATATTTAAACGCGCGACCAGAAGATAAAATACAAACTGCAACAGGCACCCTGTATAAAGGCAGATATGATATGCTCGAGGATGCTAAACAAGCGGCCGTTCAAGTTGGTGAAAAAATGAAAGCCAAATCCGTTGAAGCTGGAAAATATGATCTTGTACTGGATCCTTCACATTTGTGGTTAACCATTCATGAGTCTTGCGGCCACCCTACCGAGCTCGACCGTGTGCTGGGCTACGAAGCTAATTTTGCCGGTACAAGCTTCCTTACTTTAGATAAATGGGAATCTAAAAAATTTGCTTATGGCAGTAAGGAAGTAAATATTACGGCTGATAAAACTGAAGTAGGTTCATTAGGTGCAGTGGGATACGATGATGAAGGGGTAAAATGCGGTAAATGGGATGTAATCAAAGAGGGCGTTTTGGTGAACTATCAAGCCATCAGAGATCAAGCCCACATTGTTGGATTAGATCATTCACAGGGCTGCTGTTATGCAGACAATTGGAGCAGCGTACAATTCCAACGTATGGCAAACATCTCTTTACAACCTGGCAAAAAACCATTAACGATAGCAGATCAGATTAAAAATGTAGCAAAGGGAATTTATATTGTTGGCGACGGCTCATTTTCTATTGATCAACAGCGTTATAACTTCCAATTTGGCGGACAGCTATATTATGAAATCAAAGATGGAAAAATTGTGGGTATGCTCAAAGATGTAGCTTATCAGGCAAACACCCAAGAGTTTTGGAACTCCTGTGTTGCTGTTTGTGACGAAAGAGATTACCGTCTTGGAGGCTCGTTCTTTGATGGTAAGGGACAACCAAGCCAGTCGAGCGCAGTATCTCATGGATCTGCTACTGCCCGTTTTAATAATGTTAACGTAATCAATACCGCTAGAAAAATCTGATAGGAATTATGCCAGTATTAACTAAAGAACAAGCTAAAGCCCTTTTAACTAAAGCACTTAGCTACTCAAAAGCAGAACAATGTGAAATAAATTTGTCAGGTTCTGATAGTGGAAATGTAAGATATGCGAGGAATTCTGTTTCTACCAGTGGAGGTATTAGCACCAATAGTTTGGTAGTTTCTTCTGCCTTTGGAAAGAAGTTAGGTGTTGCAACAATTAATGAATTCGACGATGCATCCTTAGAAAAAGTAGTTAGACGCTCCGAAGAACTTGCACAACTGGCACCAGAAAACCCGGAATTTATGCCCTTTTTAGGACCGCAGCAATATGGACCCGACTCGCCTACTTTCTCGGAAGCGACAGCCGCAATGAGTGCCAAAGAACGAGCTGACGCTGTACAAGCAAGTCTTACTCAGGCAAAGGAAAATAAATTAACTGCCGCAGGGTTCCTATCTAACAGCACGGGATTTTCGGCTATGTTAAATAGCAAGGGCTTATTTGCCTACTATAAAGCTACCGATGTAGCATTCAATATTACCGTAAGAACCGAAGATGGCAAAGGATCTGGCTATGCTACCAAAGGGTATAATGATTTTAAGAAGTTGAATACCAAAGCAGATACGGCTACTGCCTGTAAAAAGGCGTTAGCTTCTGTTACTGCCAAAGCTATTGAGCCAGGCAAATACACAGTTATCCTAGAGCCCACAGCTGTGGCGGTAATGCTAGAGAATTTATTCTTCGACATGGATGCTCGCCAAGCTGATGAAGGTAGAAGCTCTATGAGCAAGCCAGGAGGTAAAACAAAAGTTGGGGAACAACTGCTGGACGAAAGGGTAAACATTTATTCAGACCCTTGGAATCCAGAACTTCCTACTTCGGTTTGGTCTGGCGATGGGCGCCCTCAACAGAAGGTAAACTGGATTGAAAAAGGTGTAGTTAAAAATTTATATAGCTCCCGCTATTGGGCTCAAAAAACCGGAATTAAAGCTATCCCAGCTCCTGATGGAGCGATTATGTTAGGCGGCACCAAATCCTTAGAAGAATTGATTAAAGGTACTGAAAAAGGAATCCTGGTAACGCGCCTTTGGTATATCCGCCCAGTAGACCCGCAAACACTACTGCTTACAGGGTTAACAAGAGACGGTACTTTTTACATTGAAAATGGTGAAATCAAATTCCCTGTAAAGAACTTCCGCTTTAATGAAAGCCCAATCATCATGCTCAATAATTTAGAAGAAATGGGTAAATCAGAAAGAACAGTAAGTGCTGAATCGAATGTTAACTATTTATTACCTCCTTTAAAGATCCGTGACTTCACATTTACGTCTTTATCGGATGCGGTTTAGCAAAAACCCGACTTCGTAAGTCGGCAAAAAAACGCCGACTTACGAAGTCGATAAACCATTAGTTTAAACATGGATTATCAAACTTTCGAACCTTCTAATCTTGTTAACTCGTTTGTAAAGTGTTATTGGACATTAGACATTGAAAAGCAAGATCCGCCAGAAAAACAGCGAATAGTACCAGATGGGTGTATGGAAATGATTTTCCACCTTGGCGATCATTATATACAGTATCAGTCCAACGGACAAACTATTGAACAACCAAATTGCTTTGTATTTGGGCAAATAACTAAACCCTTAGAAATTGAACCTGCGGGAATCACCAGCATATTCGCTGTAAGGTTTCACCCAGATGGATTCACGTCATTTGCCACGCTTCCATTGAAACAAATGGAAAATAAAGCCGTATCAATTTCGGAGTTGTTTGGAAATGAGGGGCTAGAGCTACAGCTTAAAGTAGTTAATGCCCTCACAACACAAAAAAGAATAACTATCATTGAAGATTTTTTGATGAGCAGATTACTTGCACCCGAATTGGTAGATCGGATGATAAAATCAAGTGTCAAAACAATATTAAAGTTAAAAGGACAACTTTCAGTCTCAGAATTATCAGAGAAGGCAAATATTAATCGCCGACAGTTAGAACGTCGATTTGCCGATACAATAGGCTTAAGTCCTAAACAGTTGGCCAAGATTATTAGAATACAAGTAACTTTAAATACAATGCTCAATAGAGATTTTGAAAGTTTAACAAGCCTAGCTTATAAAAATGATTACTTTGACCAAGCACATTTTATTAAAGATTTTAAAGAATTTACCGGAGTTAACCCTAAAAAATTCTATTCAGATAATTTAAAAATGTCTAGCTTATTCTCAAAACCGACTTCGTAAGTCGGCAAAAAAACGCCGACTTACGAAGTCGGTTCTAATGTCGCATTTTTACAATTTTGTTATTGCGTTTGAGGAGATCTTTGCTATATAAACCTTAAATTTATTCAAATGAAACTATTCTCGTCACTCATTGTATGCTTGGTATCTTTCCAAACCATTTCAACCATGCAGGTTAAAGACCTCCGTTTTTTAGCTGGCACCTGGAAAATAGAAAATAAAGAAAGTTATGAAACCTGGACCATTAAAAACGATAACGCCCTTGAAGGAAGTTCTTATAAAGTAAAAAATGGCATTAAAGTAGTTGGAGAGCTCTTATCGATCAAAATAAATGGTGATAAGATTAGTTATGCTGCCAAAGTATTGAATCAAAATAATGGACAAACAATTGAATTTGTGCTTAACAGAGCTGTTAAAGACAAACTTTCCTTTGAGAACTTAGCGCATGATTTCCCGAAGAAAATTCAATACGTCAAAAAAAATGATAGCACTCTATTTGTGTCCGTTTTGGGCGAGAATGACAAGGGTTTCTCATATAACTTAATTAAACAGTCATCAACCTCCCTATAACTTCGAATTTTTCAAATACCGTTTCAGTATGCGGTGCATCGGGCAGTTCGTCAGTTAAATCCTGTCCTGCCCAATGCTCGTAATGTTTTCCATTTTTCCATAGCCGGCTACTACCAACGTCATATATCAAGCCTTTATAGGCAATCCAAATTTGTGGTTTATCTTGTCCGTTACGCAAAGCAAGTTGTTGTTTGGTATAGCTGGGCAACTCCATTATTTAACCCGTCTACTTTTCAAAACTTCCAATACATACACCCCAAGCAACAGCATGCCCATCATGTAGAAATGATTTTCGACTGGTATATTGAACAAATTTACACCAAGTGTTTCTGAAGCCTTATAATTTATTATTGGCATGTTACAAAGTATTCCGAAACTGATATAAAAGGGGATTAGACAAACGGCAAAGGCCCTGTAAAACCGGTACATAAATCTGAGTTGATTTTTATATTCGACAAACAACATCAGCAAAAATAAAATGGCAAATGTAATAACAGTGTACCACTTTGTATAGGCGAAAAACAAAAATGCAATCATTAAACCCAACAATAAATTACTAAGCGACAAGCTATATTTCTGTAAATCATTTTTTGGAAACCTGGCATTTAAATAACAATAAACCGCCAAGGAGGCAAAACTAGAAGTAAAATAAAACAAATACATCTCTAAGGGAATGTTTCTGTAGGTAATATCTATTAAATATTCAGGATTAAAGCTCCAAACTTTTAATCCAGCAAGAAACACCCCAGTTTCAGAGAAAATAACGGTAACAACTAAGGAAGGGATAAAAAGCGACCAGACATCCGCTAAAGTGAAATTCCTTTTATCAATTATGAGAGCAAATGGAATGAGGAAGAGAAATAAATTGAGGTAAAGAAAAATATGCGTCATTAGTGGTTATTAAATGCAATTCCAAAAGTAATGATTTTGATCGAGATTGCTTTGCTTCGTGCTCGCAGCTCCTCGCAATGACGGAATTGACAATAACTTTCAAACAAAAAATGCTCCTTAATTTTTACATCAAGGAGCATTTTTAAACTAAAAGTAATTTCTAGTTGTTAGTATCAACCATATCTTTAGCGTAGGTTCTTAGATATTTTTTCAAAATCCCCCTAGCTACGTGAATGCGAGTTTTTACAGTCCCAATTGGGATCGCTAATTCATCAGCAATCTCGTGGTATTTGTATCCTTCAAAATATTTAATAAACGGGACATAATATTCTGGCTGTAAAGTAGCAAGTGCTTTGTGAATATCGCCCATCACGAATTTACTTTCTACGGCATTTCTACTTGCACTATAGTGTAAGTTTGCTGAAGAAATATCATCCGTCTGCGTAATTAAGCTATTTGTTTTCACCATGCGTCTATAATTATTGATAAACGTATTTCTCATAATGGTAAACAACCATCCCTTAAGATTCGTACCTTCTTTAAACTTGCTATAATAAGTAACTGCTTTTAACATCGTATCTTGAACCAAGTCGTTGGCATCTTCAATATCTTTCGTAAAATTTAAAGCGAATGACTGTAAAGAACTAGAATAATCATGCAATTGGTGGTTAAATTGAAGCTGTGTCATAGTTTTAATTTTAATTTTTAAAAAAGAAACAGCCGCCTTAGGTGGTTCTGCAAACTGTTCGTTGTATACTGAAACCTATACAACTTTAATACCAAAAATTCAAAAACTTATATTCGACACGGAAAAGATAGCCTAAGGGCACCATTACGCATTTTCCTAAAAAATGTTTACTTCTCTACTTAATAGGACACCAAACTTGGCACGCACCGAATCAATGATTTGTTCTGAAAAATTATACACTTCTTGTCCACTTGCCTTGCCGTGGTTCACTAATACCAATGCCTGATTCTTCCAGGTTCCGGTTTCGCCAACAATTTTTCCCTTGAAACCACATTGCTCTATGAGCCATCCCGCCGCAACTTTAATTTTCCCGGCAGGTGCCGGATAATGAACAACTTCTGGGAATTTAGCAATGAGTTCATCAAATTGCTTTCCTTCAATAACAGGATTTTTAAAAAAGCTTCCGGCATTACCAATAGTACTCGGGTCTGGGAGCTTACTTACCCGAATAGCAGCTACCACCTTTGAAACATCTGCAATGGTGGGTTGTTTTATATTTCTTTCAAATAGTTCATTTTTAATTGCACCATATTGAATATTAACATCGGCCTGTTTATTTAACTTAAAGGTTACTGAGGTAATAATGTACTTGCCTTTAAGCTCGTTTTTAAATATACTTTCTCTGTATCCGAACTTACAGTCGGCATGATTAAAAGTTACTATTTTCCCAGTTGCTAGCTCAAAAGCCCTGCAGCTGTTAAAAACATCCTTCAACTCCACACCATACGCACCAATATTTTGGATAGGGGATGCGCCAACCGTGCCGGGAATTAAAGTTAAGTTTTCTAATCCGGCAAAACCTCTCGCTACACAAAAATTAACAAGATCATTCCAAACTACCCCCGCCCCTGCGGTAACCATCACTTCATCACCATTTTCTACACAACTAATTCCAGGGATACTGACTTTAATTACAAGCCCCTTAAAATCTTTGGTAAAAAGCATATTGCTCCCACCTCCGAGCACTAAAATTTCCTGGGCTTCTTGATCTAGATGGGTTAACAGTTCCTTTAAATCAGACTCTTGTTGGATATCGACAAATGACTCGGCATGAGCCTGAATACCGAACGTGTTATAGGGCTTTAAAGAAATGTGTTGTTGTAAAGCAGACATGTAAATATTCTTAATTGGATCAAAGATACTAATTAGTAAGACATGAGCTTATTCCAAAGTCTTTTCAATTCTTTTATCAGGGATTAACCACATCAGCGCTACAAATACATAGAAGGCTCCGGATATCCATACCGAAAAAAATGAACATCCAATTGCCAGCGCATAAGAAGCAACAGATAGGGTGCCCTTAAATCCGCTTCCCACAGCCTTTGCCAAAACAGAATCATTGCCATGATGCTTAATCAACGAGCGCGTTAAAATGCTATAGGCAATCCCATTCATCAGCAAAACAAAACCATATAGCGCAACCGGCGCAGGTGCAAAGTGATTTTCGCCCATCCAGGCAGTCGCAAATGGCACCATCGAAAGCCAAAATAGCAAATGCATATTCGCCCAAAGTACTCTTCCATTAATTCTATCTACCACAACAAATAGATGATGATGGTTATTCCAATAAATTCCCACATAAATAAAACTAAGTATGTAGCTTAAAAAAACTGGCCATAGTGCCAATAAATTTTTAAATTCTGCAGCATGGGGCACTTTAAGCTCCAATACCATAATGGTAATGATAATCGCAATAACTCCGTCGCTAAATGCTTCGATTCTTCCTTTTTTCATGACCCTAAACTTACGAAGTTTTCTCTAATCTCCATTCACCTAACAAAATCCGTACTTCACCGACAAAGCCTATATTAAGAAGCTCAATTTTTATTTTTTTGTATCATGGAAAGTCAACAATCAACATCGCAATCGAGAGAGAAACAATCCGTGGTCAAAATATCTATACAAGACCAAGCCAATTTTAGTCACGGAGAACTTAGTTTAACTGCAGAGAAGCCTACTTTGGTGGAGGAGATAAAAATATTAATCAGGAAACTTTGGAATTGAAAAAAGTTTCCATAGTTTTGCGTCCGAATTTAGTATGAGCTTAGAAAAGAGGATGTAAAATTGGAAGTAAAAGAATACATAGTTGAAGAATCGGATAAGCTTTTTTGCCAGTTTGGTTTTAAGAGTGTGACCATGGATGACATTGCAAAACATTTGGGAATGTCTAAGAAAACTATTTATCAGCATTTTAGCGATAAAGATGAGTTAGTCAATATTTTAATAAAGGATAAATTAGGGGCGCAAAAGTTCGTGATGGATGCTTGTGCTGCCAAAGCCAAAGATGCAGTTGAGGAATTATTTTTTGCTATAACAAACATCCATGAATTATTATCCAACATGAACCCAAAGCTTTTTTACGATCTACAAAAATATCATCCAAAGGCATGGTTAGCTTTCAAGGGCTTTAAAGAAGAAAACCTGGGTAAGTGCATCCAAGCAAATTTGGAACGAGGCATTAAAGAAGGTCTTTATCGCAGCGAAATCAAAACAGACATTTTAGGTCAAATGCGCTTAGAGCAAGTTGATTTGCTTTTTAGTCAACCCAACAATTATACCGCTAACAAATACAGCATCACGCAGGTAATGCTAGAAATAACCGAGCATTTTCTTTACGGAATCTGCAACGCCAAAGGATTAGAAAAAATTAATTATTACAAAAACCAAGCTACCCAATCATAATTTTATGAAACATCAACTTTACATCTTCCTTTTTTGCTTAAGCTGGGCCATTCCCACCAAAGCACAACAAAAAGATACCGTTGCCACTTTTACCTTAAATCAAGCAATCAGCTATGCGCAAAAGCACCAAACCAGCATTTTGAATGCCGAAATTGACGAGCAAATTGCCAAAAATACGGTAAAACAAACTATCGGTATTGGCTTGCCACAGTTAAGTGCAAATGCCGATTTTAATGACTTTCTAAAAATGCCAACTTCAATCTTCCCTGATTTTATTTCACCATTGGTTTACAAAGCTTTTACTGATAACAATGTAAAAGACGGGAACGGAAACCCAATTACCATGCCACCTGGTCTTGGGGGGTCAACACCAGTCCAATTTGGCACAAAGTTTACATCATCCGCCAGCTTACAGTTAACCCAACTTTTGTTTGATGGAAGTTACCTAGTAGGCCTTCAAGCATCAAAAACCTATAAGGAGCTGTCTGTAAAAAATACAAAAAGAACAAAAATCGAGACAACCGTTGCCGTTACTAAAGCCTATTATTCTGTTTTGGTAAGCAAAGAACAACTAGCCTTGATTGATGCTAACATCGATCGCCTCAAAAAAACATTAAATGATACGGAACAATTATTCAAGAATGGTTTTGCTGAAAAAATTGATGTAGACCGTTTGACAGTTTTAAACAATAATTTAGTTACAGAACGTGAAAATGTTATTAGATTATTGGCCTTAAATGTAAATCTGTTAAAGTTTCAAATGGGCATGACAATTGGAAGTACACTTTCCTTAACCGATCAAATTACAACCATCAATGTAGACAGTACTCCTATTCTAAACGATGGCCAAGCATACAATAGAAGGATTGAATATTCTTTATTACAAACACAGCAAAAATTAAACGAGTTAGATGTTAAACGCTACAAGAGCTTATTTTTACCAACATTAGCGGCATTTGGGAATACCTCAGCTAATTTCCAGGATAATAAGTTCTCTAACCTGTACGATAAAAGTTTTCCAAGTACAGTGATCGGGCTCAAACTTTCTCTTCCAATTTATGCTGGCGGACAAAAAACGTATCAATTGCGAAATGCTAAGTTGGAAGCCTTGAAAACCCAAAATAACTTAATCAATCTCCAAAATTCAATTGATCTTGAAGTTTCGCAAGCCCAAACCACCTATTTAAATGGTCAAAAATCGTTGGAAAACCAGCAAAGAAACATGGATTTGGCTAAAGAAGTGTTGCGGGTTACCAAAATAAAATACGAGCAAGGCGTAGGCTCGAGTTTAGAAGTTACGACTGCCGAAACTTCGCTAAAAGAAGCTCAAAACAACTATATCAGCGCATTATACGATATGCTTATTAATAAAGTAAATCTTGATAAAGCACTGGGAAACATTAACTATTAAACCTTACAAATTATTATACAATGAGACGAATATTACTAATATCGACCATCGCATTTTTAGCTGCTTGTTCACAGCCTAAAGATAAAAAAACAGAATTGGCAGACCTAAAGAAACAACGCACTGAACTAGACAGCAAAATTGCTGCGCTTGAAACTGAAGTTGGCACCAAAGATTCTGTTGAAACAAAAGAAGTAAGTGTTTTAACGCTTGAAACTTCTACATTTAGAAACTATGTAGAAATACAAGGACGAGTTGATGCTGAACAAAATGTATCCGTTAATCCAGAAACACAAGGTATTGTTAAAGCAGTATATGCAAATATTGGTCAATCGGTTAGTGCAGGTCAGGTGCTTGCCCAAATAGACGATAATGTATTGCGTCAAAGTATCGCTCAGCTGCAAACCCAAATTGATTTGGCCACCAACTTATACAATCGCCAAAAAAATCTATGGGATCAAAAGATCGGTACCGAAGTGCAATTCTTAAATGCTAAAACCCAAAAAGAAGGACTAGAACGTCAAATGGGAGTTTTACGTTCACAACAATCTATGTATAAGATTAAATCACCTATTTCGGGTACGATTGAGCAAATGGATCTTAAAGTTGGGCAGACTGCAATGCCGGGCATGAGTGCCATTAGAGTGGTAAATGCAAATAACTTAAAAGCAAAAGCTTTGGTTGCAGAATCATATTTAGGCAAAATTGGACAGGGAGATGATGTTAGGGTTATATTCCCAGACTTGAAGGATAGTTTAACCACTAAAGTTTCTTTCGCCTCAAGAGTAATCGACCCGGCTTCGCGTAGTTTTAGCGTAGAGGTAAAATTGCCTTCAAACAAAAAATATCGTGCAAACATGATTGCCATTTTAAAAGTGGTTGATTATGCCAATAGCAAAGCCCTTGTAATTCCAGTAAATGTGATCCAAAAATCAGAGAACGGCTCTTATGTATTCATCTCTGAAAACGGCAAAGCAAAACGTGCTGAAGTTACCATAGGCAGAACAATTGATGGGAAAAGCGAGATTTTATCTGGTTTAAAGGTGGGTGATAAATTAATCGTTACCGGTGCAGAGAACCTGAATGAAGGTGATCCAGTTAAGTTTTAAACGCAAAACGCAACAACAATGAAAGACGTCAACAAAGAATTTAAACCCTCAAGCTGGGCGATAGATAACAAGACAGCCATTTATGTGCTGACAATCATGATTACTATTGCCGGAATTTTCGCCTATAATGCTACTCCAAAAGAAAATTTCCCAGAGGTAATTATCCCCAAAATATTTGTTCAAACTGTATATCCTGGTACTTCTCCCGAGAATATGGAGAATTTGGTAACCAAACAATTAGAGAAACAGATTAAATCTACCCAAGGATTAAAGAAGATTACCTCCAATTCTTACCAGGATTTCTCGATCATTACGGCAGAATTTGGTACTAATGTGGATATTAAAGATGCAAAACAGCGTATTAAAGACGCTGTAGATAAAGCGAAAACGGATTTACCAAACGATTTACCTGATGATCCGGTGGTGATGGATATTAACTTATCCGACATGCCGATCATGTATCTGAATATTTCTGGCGACTTCGATTTAAAGAAATTGAAGCAATATGCTGATGACATTCAGGATAAAGTAGAGGCACTACCAGAAATTTCGGGTGTTGATATTGTAGGCGCACTAGATCCGGAAATTCAGATTAACGTAGACATGAATAAAATGTCTGCCGCCCAAATTTCCTTTAACGATATACAAAACGCGGTAGGTTATGAAAATTTAACTGCATCTGGTGGTACGGTTAAAATGGATGGCTTACGTCGTACATTAAACGTAAAAAAAGAATTCAAGAGTGCAGAAGAAATTGCAAACCTTGTCATTAAAACGCCGGTTGGCGCGTCCGTATATCTACGTGATATTGCCGAAGTAAAAGATTCGTTCAAAGAACAAACGAGTTATTCGCGTTTGTATGGCAAAAACGTAATTACCCTAAACGTTAAAAAACGTTCTGGACAAAACCTGATCGAAGCTTCCGACAAAATCAATGCGATTTTGAAAGATATGAAGTCGACCGTTTTACCTAAAGGCCTAGAAATTAAGGTTACCGGCGACCAATCAGACCAAACTCGTGTTACTTTACACGATTTGATTAATACCATTATTATTGGCTTTGTATTGGTAACTATTATTCTCATGTTCTTTATGGGAGTAACCAATGCGATATTTGTAGCCTCATCCGTACCCCTGTCCATGTTTATCGCCTTCTTGGCCATGCCTATTTTAGGAGGCATGTTTGGCTTTAACTTCTCGATGAACATGATTGTACTTTTCTCGTTCCTATTGGGACTGGGAATTGTAGTGGATGATGCGATTGTGGTAATTGAAAACACGCACAGGATATTCGACAATGGAAAAGTACCTATTGTTAAAGCGGCTAAAATGGCGGCTGGAGAAGTGTTCATGCCGGTATTTTCCGGAACTTTAACAACGCTTGCTCCTTTTGCGCCACTATTATTTTGGCCGGGTATTATTGGCGAATTTATGTTCTTCTTACCCGTAACTTTAATTGTTACCTTGCTGGCCTCCTTAATCGTTGCCTATATTATCAATCCGGTATTCGCGGTTGATTTTATGGCACATGACGATCATGAAGCAGCTAAGAAGCCAACTTTCGATAAAAAAATAAGAAAGAATTTACTCATTATGGGTGGAGTTGCCCTTTTAGGCTATCTGATCAATATGGGTATCGGAAATTTCGTGGTATTTCTAGCATTATTGTACTTGTTAAACCACTTTGTGTTAACGAATGCCGTAAAGAAATTCCAACAAAAATTATGGCCGTCTTTCCAGAACAAATATGTAAAAGTATTACACTGGGCAGTTGAGCATCCGCTAAAGTTAATTTGGGGAACCCTTGGTTTATTCGTTGCAACATTTATCTTATTTTTTGCTTTAGTGATGAGTGGAAGACAAAAAGTGATCTTCTTCCCTTCAGCCGATCCAAACTTTGTCTATGTATATGTGGGCTTACCTGTCGGTACAGATCAGGCTTATACCAATGAAGTGGTTAAAAAGGTGGAAGAAAGAGTAACGAAGGTATTGTCGAGCAATGGCAAAATAGATCCAGTTGTTACCTCCATTATTGCTAACGTAACCAAAGGCGTAACTGATCCACAGGATGAAGATCAGGGCGAATATCCTAATAAAGGTAAAGTAACCGTTTCGTTCATTGAGTTTGGAAAAAGGAATGGGGTTAATACTTCCGAATATTTAGATAAAATCAGAAAAGCTGTTCAAAATATTCCTGGTGCCGAAATTTCAGTCGCCCAGGAACAGGGCGGTCCGCCAACAGCAAAACCAATTAGTATTGAGATTACTGGCGACAACTTGGATTCGATTGTAAACACTTCTGAAAGATTGAAGAAACATTTAATCAGCAAGCAAATCGAAGGTGTAGAAGAATTGAAATCGGATTTCCAAAACAACAAGCCCGAAGTAATCTTCAACATCGATAGAGAAAGAGCAAACCGTGAAGGCATTTCTTCAGGTCAGATTGCGCAGGATCTTCGTGCTGCTTTATATGGTCGTGAGCTTTCAAAATTTAGAGATGATAACGAAGATTACGAAATCAATGTTCGTGCACAGGACGATCAAAAAAACAACCTTGAGGCCTTAAGGAATATGAAGATAACCTATCGCGATATGGCTATGGGTGGGCAGATCAGACAGGTACCTATTTCTTCATTCGCTGATATAGAATATGTAAATACCTACGGTGGTATTAAACGCAAGCAACAAAAAAGAATTATCATTCTTTCATCGAACGTGTTGGGCGACTTTAACCCTAACCAAGTTGTGGCCAATGTTACTGCCGAAGTTGCACAGTTTAAAGCGCCTGCTGGAGTGGAAATTAAAATGGCCGGTGATCAGGAAGAACAAGCAGAAACGATGGGCTTTTTGGGAGGTGCATTTTTAACCGCCATTGGCGTTATCCTGATAATTTTGGTAACTCAATTTAACTCTATCAGTAAACCGATCATCATTTTAGTAGAGGTATTGTTCAGTTTAATTGGGGTGTTGGGAGGATGTATGTTATTTAACATGCCGTTCTCGGTAATGATGTCAATGTTGGGTATTGTAGCACTAATAGGTATTGTGGTGAGAAATGGTATCCTCTTAGTAGAATTTACAGACCTGCTTGTTTCACAGGGTGTATCTGTTAAAGAAGCAGTTATTGAAGCAGGCCGTACGCGTATGACACCGGTTCTATTAACCGCAACTGCTACGATGCTGGGATTAATTCCATTAGCTGTAGGATTGAATATCGACTTCGTAACCTTGTTCTCGGAATTTAAACCCCACTTGTATTTTGGTGGTGATAACGTAGCTTTCTGGGGCCCGTTATCATGGACGATGATCTTTGGTTTAAGTTTCGCAACATTCCTTACTTTGATCCTGGTTCCTTGTATGTATATTGCCATGGACAAAGGCTCGAAGAGAGTAAAAGGATGGTTTAAAAAGAAAGACTAAGTCAAATGGTCGCCAAGAAACTGGCGACCATTTTTTTACTTTATCGCACTAATCTTTGCAACAATCAACGTAATTACCAAGCCAAAACAAGCAATAATTGCATAAGAATATTGCAAACTAGAAAGGGCAGAAATATAGCCTATCAACGGCGGGCCCATTAAGAAACCAAAATAACTTACTCCCGAAACCATGGCCAGTGCAATGCCGGGAGCAACTTTTGAATTCGTTCCAGCCACGCTATAAACCATCGGTACAATGCCCGAAACGCCTATACCCACTAACATAAACCCAATCGTTGCCGGTATAAGGTAAGGAAATATAACAGCAATAAACATTCCGGCCGACATGATTATCCCGCTTACTTGCAGGGAGCGTTTTCTGCCGTAGTGCGCAATAACTTTATCGCCTAAAAATCTTCCGCAAGCCATCATAACCATAAACGATGCATAACCTAGTATGATAAGCGAATTTGGTGCTTTTACAATATCTTTAAAATAAACTCCGCTCCAATCAAACATCGCCCCTTCGGTAGCCATGCTACAAAAACCAATGATCCCTAACTGAATTAGCACTCCTTGTGGTTTGGTAAACAGCTTTGTTTTTTCCTGTTGTTGCGAACCCTGTTTGACGATCAAAAATCTGTAGTTAATAAAAATGTGCAACCATGCCAGGCCCGCAATTATCCAAAAGTGGATTAAGGGCACGAGATCCAGATTTACCATTAACAGGCCAATCAGCGCTCCCGAAAAACCGCCAATGCTCCATGCCCCATGAAATGAAGTCATGATAGGTTTCCCGTAATATTTTTCTCCCCCAACCCCTTGTGTATTTAAGGCTATGTTACAAAGATTGCCAGACACGCCAAATAAGAAAAGAAATAGTGCGAGCTGCCAGCCGGTTGTTGCCAAGGCCAAAACGGTTAACGCCAATGCATACAATGGTGTTGCGAAAGCGAGCATCCTTCTGCTGCCAAAACTTGTAGTTAACTTTCCCGAAATAGGCATGGTAAGCAGCTGTCCCACCGGCAAGGCTAATAAAACACTCCCTAAAGCTGCATCAGAAAGTTGCAAGGCTGATTTTAAATCGGGTATGCGACTGGCCCAGGTAGCAAAAACTACGCCCTGACCAAAATAAAACAGCGATATAGCAAACCTTACCCGCTTTTTACTGTACGGAGAAGCTGAAAAAGTATTTGAAGTATTCATGCTTTTAAGGTTTAATCGACCGACCAATTTCCCTTACAAAGCTATGAAAGTTTACCTGTTTTTGTCGCCCACCTAACCGAACAATGATCACTTTGTTTTGCGGATTTACATAGATCGATTGGTTGAACATTCCCTGAGCTTTGTAATCATAAACTAATTGCTTATCAGTTGGATTTTCGACGTAGCGATAATTACGGCCAGACCACATCTGGTTCTTATATCGATTTTTTGTTAATGTATCGGGATGTGTTGTCAAATCAATCCACTTTTTGGAAATTATCTGCTTACCCTGCCAATTACCTCCATTGAGGTAAAGTCTCCCAAATTTCGCGAAATCAAGCGCAGTGGCATACATACAGCAAAATGCCTTCACGTTATTTTCGTTATCTAAACTCCATAAAGCTTCACTCTCCGTTCCCAGAGGCTTCCAAAGATCTTCCTGTAACAAAACCTGCAATTTTTTCCCTGTAGCTTTTTCCAATATCATGGCTAGCACTTGCGTGTTAATACTTTGATATTCGAAAACAGTATTGGGTTCGTGTTTCATTTTCAGGTTACGCACCATCCTTTTTAAATCAGCGCCATAATACATGCGCACAATTCTCGAAAAAGGATTGAATGCCCGCTCATTGATATCGAAACCACTCTTCATATCCAACACGTGTTGGATGGTTAACCGTTTAAAACGCTCGTCGTTTTTTGCCAAGTCGGGAAGATACTTAATCACCAAGTCGTTGGTGGAGGCAATTTGGTCACGGTCTACCGCAATACCTACCAGCGTCCCAACAAAAGACTTAACCATAGAGAAACTAGGTTGCTTATCTGCCAAATCTGTTCCTTCGGATAGGTGTTGATAAATGATGCTGTCATTTTTGATGATCAAAAATACATTCGTTTTTGTCGCTCGGAGTGCCGTATCAAGACGTTGTTTTAAGGCGGCAAACTGCTGATTGGGGTAATTAGTGCCAAAGTGAAATGGGGTAATTGATTTTTCAATCGTTACATTGTTAAATCGGGCGCTATCTTTCGAATCGGGCATTAGGTATCGCGTTGCAGTAAGAGGAACGCAAGCCGAAAAAACAAGCGATAAAACTAGCATGATAAAAAGTTTTCTCATCGGCCAAAAAATCAAGTTAACCGACTTCGTAAGTCGGCTTAAAACTGCCGACTTACGAAGTCGATTTTACTTAAATATGTATTGCTCTGTTTTCAGTTGCTGCCATAGCAGCTTCTTTAAGCGCTTCAGTATAAGTTGGGTGAGCATGGCATATTCTCGCAATGTCTTCTGCCGAAGCACGGAATTCCATGGCAACCACCGCTTCTGCGATCATATCTGCTGCACGAGGCCCGATCATATGCACCCCTAATACTTCATCCGTTGCTTCATCAGCTAAAACTTTTACAAAGCCATCGGTATCCATGCTTGCTTTAGCTCTTCCGCTTGCTTTAAAAGGAAATGAACCTGCTTTATATTTTACGCCAGCTGCTTTCAGTTGCTCTTCAGTTTGCCCAACCGAAGCTACCTCTGGCCAAGTATAAACTACCCCTGGAATTAAGTTATAATTAATATGTGGCTTTTGTCCCGCTATCGTTTCTGCAACATAAATTCCTTCATCTTCCGCCTTATGCGCTAACATGGCACCGGTAATTACATCACCAATGGCATAAACTCCTTTAACTGATGTTTCTAAATGCTCGTTTACAGGAATTTTCTTTCCTCTTTCTTCTACAGTGATCCCAATTTTATCAAGCCCCAGTCCTTCACTATAAGCCGTTCTACCAACGGCAACAATACAATAATCTGCCTCAAATTTAACTGGTTCTCCTTTCGCATTATCTGCTGTAACGGTAACCGTCTTGCCTTTAGTTGTAGCGCCAGTAACTTTATGGCCCATAAAGAATTCCATGCCTAATGATTTCTTTAAAACCCGTTGCAATTCTTTACCTAAACCGGCATCCATTGTTCCGATAATAGACGGCATAAATTCGATTACCGAAACTTTAGTACCTAACCGTGCATAAACAGAACCCAACTCCAAACCAATTACACCACCGCCAATTACCACCATGGTTTTTGGCACTTCCTTAATATTCAAAGCCTCGGTAGAGGTAATGATCCTTTTTTTATCGATTGGTAAAAATGGCAAAGCGGTAGGTTTCGAACCTGTAGCAATAATTACATTTTTAGCCCTTAAAGTTTCTGTAGTCCCATCAGCTTTCGTCACCAGAATGGTGTTTTTATCTACAAATGAACCCACACCTTCAAAGGCATCAATTTTATTTTTCTTAAACAAATAAGTAATACCTGCTGTGTTTTGAGAAACCACATCATCCTTGCGAGCAATCATTTGCTTCATATCAACCTTCAAATCTTTAAGGTTAATACCATGGGTTGTAAAACTGTGTGCTGCGTTATGAAAATGTTCAGACGAATCTAACAGCGCTTTTGAAGGGATACAGCCTACATTTAAGCAGGTTCCTCCATAGGTTTTATACTTTTCTATAACTGCTGTTTTTAAACCTAACTGTGCACAGCGAATGGCACCAACATAACCGCCCGGACCCGAGCCTATAACAACGACATCGTATTGCATATTTTTCAAGAATTTTATAGGGCAAAGATAATCAAATTGTTGGAAGGTCGAAAGGTTGACGGTCTGTAACTTATTTATCGTCTTACCAAAATTAATCTAGTAATTTCTATATTTAAGCTTTAATTCAACCTCATTCATATGAAGAATTTAAGCCTATCTATCCTATTTACCTTTTTATTTGCCACTGGCACAATGGCGCAAGAAACAGACTCAGCTTATGTTCGCAGTCATTACACCAAAATAGAAAGACTAATTCCAATGCGCGACGGGATTAAGCTGTTTACCTCAATTTATATCCCGAAAGATCAGGGCAAAAAATATCCCTTTTTAATGTCTCGTACACCCTATACCGTTGCGCCATATGGCGAAGACAAATATAAATTAAGCTTAGGCACTTTTCCTGCACTAATGAAAGAAGGGTTTATTTTTGTTTATCAAGACGTTCGCGGACGCTGGATGAGTGAAGGAAATTTTGAAGACATCAGACCTCAAACTTTAAAAAAAGGGCCGAAAGACATTGATGAAAGTACCGACACCTATGACACGATTGATTGGTTGATTAAGAACATTCAAAACAACAATGGCAAAGTGGGCATCTCGGGCATTTCCTATCCCGGATTTTATTCTACCACCTCCCTACCCAATGCACATCCGGCATTAAAAGCCGTTTCGCCTCAAGCACCGGTAACGGACTGGTTTATTGGAGACGACTTTCACCATGGTGGCGCATTATTTTTGAATGATGCCTTTCGTTTTATGAGTAGTTTCGGCGTACCGCGGCCAAAACCCATTACGCCAGATAAAGGCCCTAAACCTTTTAAATTCCCTATTCAAGATAATTACCGTTTTTATTTGGAAGCAGGTTCTGTTAAAAATTTAAAAGACAAATATTTTGGCGATAGCATTAAGTTCTGGAATAACTTGTTTAAGCATCCCAACCTCGACACTTTCTGGAAAGCCAGAACAATTACACCACACTTAACCAATATAAAGCCTGCCGTAATGGTGGTAGGTGGTTTTTTCGACGCTGAAGATGCGTACGGAACTTTTGCTACCTATAAAGCTATTGAAAAGCAAAATCCTGGAGCAAACAATATTTTGGTTGCCGGACCATGGTTTCACGGAGGTTGGGTGCGCGGTACAGGAAGTAGCTTTGGCGATATCCAGTTTGGGCAACCAACGAGCACCTATTACCAGGAAAATTTAGAACTTCCTTTCTTTAAATACCATTTAAAAGGTGAGGGTGATTTTAAACCTGCCGAGGCTAATATATTTGTCACAGGAAGCAACCAATGGAAAAAATTCGATGCTTGGCCACCTGCCGACACGGAAAACAAAAATCTATACCTTCATCCCAATGGGAAATTAGCCTTCGATAAAGTAGGGCGAACTGATAGCTGGGACGAATACGTAAGTGACCCTGCCAATCCAGTTCCCTACCAAAATGGTGTGCAGGATAGGAGAACACGAGAATACATGATCGATGATCAGCGTTTTGCCGCTCGCCGACCAGATGTAAAAACCTATCAAACTGATGTTTTAACAGAGGATATTACCCTAACCGGACCTGTTTTGGCAAATTTAGTGGTTTCAACAACGGGCACTGATGCAGATTATGTGGTGAAATTGATCGATGTGTACCCGGAAGACGCAGAAAATCCCTCGCCCAACCCTACTGGTGTAATAATGGGCGGTTATGAAATGCTGGTTCGTGGAGAAATCTTACGTGGAAAATACCGCAATAGCTTTGAAAAACCTGAACCATTTGTTCCAAAAGCCATTACCAAGGTTAGCTATCCGCTTCCTGATGTAGCGCATACCTTTAAAAAAGGACACCGCATCATGATCCAGATCCAAAATTCCTGGTTCCCATTAGCGGATAGAAATCCTCAAAAATTCATGAATATTTATGAGGCAGAGCCAAAAGACTTTCAGAAAGCCACCCATAGAATTTATCATGACACGCATAATAGTTCTTTCATAACCGTAAAAGTTTTAACACGTTAATAGTCGTCATTGCGAGCGCAGCGAAGCAATCTCACCATCAGATTGCTTCGTACCTCGCAATGACGGGGAGTTACCTCGCAATGACTGGGGTTACCTCGAAATGACGGGATGATAGACAATTAAAGGCAAACTCAACAAAAGATGAAACAAATAATATTATCGCTCTTTGCACTGGTTCTTTTCAACCACAGCACACAAGCACAGCTTTTAAACGGCAAGCAAAACTATACCAGGGCCGACACCTTACGGGGGATGCTCACTCCATTGCGCACTTGCTACGATATTAATTATTACCACCTGGCGGTAAAAATCGATATCGATAAAAAAACGTTAAGTGGAAGCAATGAATTTGCTTTTACCGCAACACAAGATTTTACGAAGCTCCAGTTTGACCTATTCGAAAATTTAAAAATTGAGAAGGTGGTTTATCAGGGGGCTGAAGTTCCCTTTACCCGCGAATTTGGTGCTGTATTTGTAACGTTCCCTAAAACCATTAAAAAAGGGGCAAAAGACCGCTTCACGGTATTTTATGGAGGTTCGCCTCGCGTGGCCCGCAATCCGCCTTGGGATGGTGGCTTCATTTTTAGAAAGGACAAAGCTGGCAATCCGTTCGTTTCTGTAGCCTGTCAGGGTTTAGGTGCAAGTGTATGGTGGCCAACCAAAGACCACCAAAGCGATGAAGTTGATAGCATGTTGATAAGCATTTCGGCACCGAAGGATTTAGACGAAGTTTCTAACGGTCGTTTACGCAGTATTGTAGATAAACCAGATGGTTACCGTGAGCATAACTGGTTTGTTAGCAACCCAATTAATAATTATACTGTTTCATTTTACATCGGCAAATATGCGCATTGGACAGATAGTTACAACGGGGAAAATGGGCCACTTACAATTGATTATTGGTCGCTAAAGGAAGATAGCGCAGTGGCACGCCCACATTGGGATGCAGATGTGAAACCAATGCTGGCGGCATTTGAACACTGGTTTGGCCCCTATCCTTGGTATAAAGATGGCTTCAAATTAGTGCAGGCACCGCATTTAGGCATGGAACATCAAAGTGCCGTGGCTTATGGCAACCAATTTAAAAAAGGATATTTGGGAAGCGATATGTCGGGCACCGGCCATGGTTTAAAATGGGATTACATCACCGTTCACGAAAGTGGGCACGAGTGGTTTGCCAATAATGTAACCACCAAAGACATTGCCGACATGTGGGTTCACGAAGGGTTTACCACCTACTCGGAAGCCTTATTTACAGAATATACTCAAGGCAAAAAAGCCGGCGAAGAATATTTAATCGGCTTAAGACGAGGAATTGGCAACCGTAGTCCGATGATAGGCCCATATCATGTAAATAAAGAAGGAAGTCCGGACATTTATCCCAAAGGCGCAAGTTTGATCCATACCATTCGTCAACTTGTGAATGACGATGAGAAATTTAGGCAGATTTTAAGAGGGATAAACAAAACTTTTTATCATACCACTACTACTTCTGCAGAGGTCGAAAAGTATATTGCCAAACAGAGCGGACTAAAACTTGACAAGGTTTTTGATCAGTATTTACGCCATGCTAAAATTCCGGTATTAGCCTATAAAATTGAAAATGGCATCTTGCAATACCGCTGGCTTACCGATGTGAAAGGCTTTGACATGCCTGTAAAGGTATCCTTAAAACCAGATAGCTACACGTTAATTCATCCAACAAACGACTGGAAAAGCAGCAAAATTGACCCTGCAGTTTCCAGTGAATTATTTAAGGTTGATCCAAACTTCTACATAAAGATTCAGAAAGAGAGCTAATTATATCAGTTGATAATTTTTTTCAAGTCGATGCAACTTTTGTCCGGCAACCATCGTCTTATTATAAAACCCCAAAATTACAAACACTATGAAAACAAAATTCCTATCATTAAGTCTGATTCTTGCGATATTTAGTGTCAATTTCATTCCTGCTTCAGCTTCGAATCCTAAGGCACCGGGTCTCTATAAAATAAAAGAAGATGAGCGAGCAGTAAAAAACTTTAATGGTATTGCTGCTGGCGGCCCCATTCACGTGATCGTTACCTTAGGAAATACCGAAGGTTTACGATTTGAGGGCGATGCTGATGCCATAGCCACTTTAGTTACCGAAGTTAAAGGCAATGTTTTGATCATCAGACCGCAAAATAGCTGGACAAGCTGGGCAAGAAAATATGCGAACAAAAAAATAACAGCTTACGTTTCTGCAAAAACCATTAGAAGTTTAACAATGAGTGGCAATGGTAGCATGACGGTAAACGGGAAGATTAAGGAAGAGGCTTTAACCGCTACTTTGAGTGGTTCTGGCAGTATCTCTGCAACTGCGGATATCGAAAATTTTAATGGCGTAATTAGTGGCTCTGGAAATCTTAATTTTACTGGCGGTGCCGATGCTGCAAGCATTGTAATCAGCGGCTCCGGTTCTTTCACTAAAAAAGGATTTTCTGTTGGAAACCTATCAGCCGTAATTAGTGGCTCCGGTTCGGTAAATGTAAATGCAAGCCATAAAATAGAAGCGGTGATTAGCGGATCTGGCTCTGTTTATTACAGTGGCAATGCCCAAGTAGAAAAAAGAGTAAACGGATCTGGCTCTGTAAGAAAAATATAAACCATTCTTCACACACAAATGCTCAGCTGGCACTTTATACCGGATTAATTAAAACCTGGTATAAAGTGCTAGTTGAACTACATTATTGACAGTGTTATTGTTTCTTCCATGAATAGCTTGGTTAAGATAGCCAGCTTCCAGATCTATCTTTTTAGAAAAGCGATAACCCGCAGCCAGATATAACCTATTCTGATCAAAAAGGCTGTTATTAACAAGAGCTTTATTTTGAATATTCAAAAACACTTCGTTTTGGAGCGCTAAAAATGCCCCTTTTGTAAAACCATCTGGCGTTTCCTTTAAGGGTTTAACCAATCTGATAAAATAGCGCAAACGCTGGGTAAAGTTCTCATTTGGCTGATCTAAAAACCGTTGTTCCAATCGTACCCGATGAGCCGTAAAAATACTGCCGATCTTATGGCTGTAAATATATTGTTCCCAAACACGATGTTCAACCAAAGTATTTGAACCAAGATCGGTAGTAGCCATTAAATATCCAGCTGTTACATTTTGCTTGCCATCAATAAAATAGGTAACGCCTGGCCTGAACAATATATTCTTGGTACCTGCCCAGTTGTCGTTAGAGCGCACCTGCACATCCAGGTGCATTCCCCATTTTTCATTAAATTTAGTGCTGTTCAATAAAAATAACCAACCGGCATTTTCATGCTTTGTTTGTGCCGATAATTGATAAGTTGCAAATAAAAAGGTAACTGCTAATAATAATATTCGTTTCATCTTGTTTATTTTGAAACCCTAAACTTAGAAATAAAATTAATAATAAAGCGTAACGTTTCAGTGAAGTAACGCCCCTAGCTTAGGTTGTTAAGGGATAATTTGTATCTTAACTTTTTAATTTTTTCACGACTATGCGCAAGCCTATATTTGCATTCCTACTGCTTACCACTATTTATCAAATAGCAATCGCCCAAAACAAAAAGCCAAATCTTCCACCTACCGAGGCAAGTGCTATCAGCCCGTTCATTAACCAATACCAGGCTGATGAGAACATGCTGAATAGAAAATACACTTTAAAGCGTTCTGAAGAATATTTCCAACGCATGCAGCGTTTTTATAGTGATTGGCTAATTAAGTTAAAAGCCATGCCTTTTGAAAAACTGAACGTAAATGAGCGCGTAGACTATATTTTGCTTAAACGCGATATCAATGTAGATACGAAAAACCTGCAAGAAGGCTATAATGAATTTAAAAGCACCAATTTCACGATTCCCTTTGCAAAGACCATTATAGATTTTGAGCAAAAAAGAAGAATAGGTACGCAACAAGATGGGCAAGCAGTTAACACCGCCTTTGAGAAATTAAAAAGCGATATCAATGCCCTTAGCAAATCTGTTAATAGTAAACAGTTAGCAATTAATCCAATCCAGGCTAATTGGGCAGAGCAAACTGTCAATCAATACCTTACTGTATTTAATGAATCCTATAAATTTTATGATGGGTATGACCCGCAGTTTACCAAGGCCACTAAAAATAGTTATCCAGAAGCTGTGAAAGCCTTAAAAGATTATGCTGCAGAACTCGGTAAAATGGCTAAGCTTTCCATTGCAAAAGATGATGGTAGTGGCATTTTAGGCAATCCAATCGGCAGAGCTGCTTTCATGAATCTCTTAAAAGATGAAATGATTGCCTATACCCCAGAACAAATTGAAGCCATTGCCCTGAGAGAGTTTGCCTGGTGCGATGCCGAAATGTTAAAAGCGAGCAAGGCAATGGGCTTTGGAAGCGATTGGAAAAAAGCTTTGGAAAAGGTTAAAAACGCCTATCCTGCTTTAGGTAAACAACCAGAACTGGTTTATGAATTGGCCAATGAAGCCATCAACTTTGTTGAACAAAACAAGTTGCTTGATGTTCCGGAAATGGCAAAAGAAGGCTGGCGAATGCGCATGCTTACTCCACAGGAACAATTATTTGCGCCCTTCTTTCTGGGTGGCGAATCGGTCTTGATTGCCTATCCAACCGAAGACATGAGTGAAGAGGCTAAAATGATGACCTTGAGAGGGAACAACCGACATTTTTCACGTGCAGTTGTACACCACGAACTCATTCCAGGCCATAACCTACAATATTTTATGCAGAGCAGGTATAAACCCTATAGAAGAGGCTTTGGTACGCCTTTTTGGACAGAAGGATGGTCGCTCTATTGGGAAATGCTGCTTTGGGATAAGAATTTCCCTAAAACTCCCGAAGACAAAATCGGCATGCTTTTCTGGAGAATGCACCGTTGTGCAAGGATCATTTTTTCTATGAACTATCATTTAAATAAATGGACACCAAAGCAGTGTATTGACTTTTTGGTAGACCGCGTTGGTTTTGAACGTGCCAATGCCGAAGCTGAAGTACGCCGTTCGTTTACCGGAGGTTATGGCCCCCTTTATCAAATTGGTTATATGCTGGGCGGCTTAGAGTTTAGAGCCCTACATAAAGAATTGGTTACCAGTGGCAAAATGAGCAATCTGCAATTTCATGACCGTATTTTAAAAGAAAATAATATGCCTGTAGAAATGGTACGAGCGATTTTAACTAATCAGCTGCTTCCTGAAAACTTCAGTACTAAATGGAAGTTTGTAGGAGAAATAAAATAAGTTAATTTATTTTTAAATTCTATTTGCATTATCATATTAATTCATTAAATTTGCTATGCAAGCATAGTATTTAATGAAACAACAAGATACAGTAGATTATTTTTTAAAGGTGGTTTGGCAAAATGTCTCCAATACCTATAACCAAATTGCTTCAGGCTTTGGCATTACCCAAGCCATAGGTTATGTTTTAATAAACATAGAGGCAGAGGGCACTGCCGTTTCTGCGCTAGCTGGTCTATTGGGTGTTAAAGCTACGAGTTTATCGCGGATGTTAAGCAATATGGAAGAACTTGGCCTTATTTACCGCGAAACATCGAGCGGCGACAAAAGATCCGTAAAAGTTTTTTTAACTCCTTTTGGCATTGAAAAAAGGAAACTCGCCAGAAATGTAGTGGTATCATTTAATGAATATCTGAACATACACCTCAATGCTAAAGAAAAAGCACAATTGATTGATTCCTTAAACAAAGTAAACCAATTAACCTTGGCTTATGCTCAAAAAGATCAAGATGAAAAAAGTAAATAAAGTAGCCATATTAGGGTCGGGGATTATGGGTTCTCGCATTGCCTGTCATTTCGCAAACATTGGCGTTGAGGTTTTGCTCTTAGATATTGCTCCAAAAGAACTCAATGCAGAAGAGCAGGCGAAGGGCTTGGCATTAACCCATCCCGCAGTAAAGAATAGACTCGTTAATACCGCATTGCAAACGACTTTAAAAACCAATCCTTCTCCTATTTATAGTAAAGCCTACTTAAATCGAATTACCACAGGCAACTTTGAAGATGATATGGCTAAAATTGCCAATTACGATTGGATAATGGAGGTAGTAGTAGAAAACCTAACCATTAAGCAAAAGGTTTTTGAGCAAGTTGAACAATTTCGTAAACCAGGTACTTTAGTTACCTCTAATACTTCGGGTATTCCCATCCACATGATGGCCGAAGGGAGAAGTGATGATTTTAAAGCCCACTTTTGCGGAACGCACTTTTTTAATCCACCCCGTTATTTACGCCTATTAGAAATTATCCCTACTCCGCATACTAAACCAGAACTGGTTGATTTTTTGATGCATTATGGCGATAAGTTCTTAGGCAAAACTACAGTATTGTGTAAAGATACCCCCGCATTTATTGCTAATCGCGTGGGTGTTTACTCCATCATGTCATTACTTCATTTGGTCGAAAAAATGGAGTTAACGGTTGAGGAGGTAGATAAGTTCACGGGACCTGCGCTGGGCAGACCAAAATCGGCTACTTTCCGTACTACTGATGTGGTAGGTTTAGATACAATGATCAAGGTATCAAAGGGGCTTTATGATAATTGCCCGAATGATAAGGCGCATGAGTTATTCAAGCTTCCAGCTTATGTAGAAAAAATGGAGGCTAATAATTGGCTGGGCGATAAAACTAAACAAGGTTTTTATAAAAAGACCAAATCTGCTGATGGCAAAACGGAAATTTTAGCGCTTGATTTAAAGACTCTCGAATATAGGCCGCAGGAAAAAGTAAAATCGGCTACCTTGGAGATTACCAAAACCATCGAAAATGTAAAAGATAGAATGAAAGTTTTCGCTACTGGAAAAGACAAAGCTGGCGAACTTTTCAGAGCATCTTTCTTTGGTTTATTTGAATACGTATCTGATCGAATTCCGGAGATAGCCGATGAATTGTATCGTATTGACGATGCCATGCGTGCTGGCTTTGGCTGGGATCTAGGCCCGTTTGAAGTGTGGGATGCGGTAGGTATTCCTGAAGCCATTGAGGGCATGAAAAAATATGGGCATACCCCTGCCCCATGGGTAAATGAGATGTTAGCCGCTGGTAATACAAGTTTTTACAAAGTAGAAGACGGCATTAAAAAGTATTATGACATTCCATCTAAAAGCTATCAGGTTATTCCTGGCACTGATAACTTTATTGTGCTCGACAATATCAGAGCTAATAAAGTACTCTGGAAAAATGCAGGTGCGTCAATCATCGACCTTGGCGATGGCATTATCAATGTAGAGTTTCATTCTAAAATGAACACCATTGGTGGCGATACGCTTGCTGCCATTAACAAAGCCATAGATATGGCCGAAAAAGATTACCGGGGGGTGGTAATTGGGAACGATGGAGCAAATTTCTCGGCCGGGGCCAACGTTGGAATGATCTTTATGATGGCCGTTGAGCAGGAATGGGAGGAATTGAATATGGCCGTTCGCTTATTTCAAAATACGTCCATGCGGATAAGATATTCTTCCATTCCGGTTGTGGTAGCTCCCCATAATTTAACCTTAGGTGGTGGATGTGAATTTAGTTTACATGCCGATTTTGTGCAACTCAATGCCGAAACCTATATGGGCTTGGTTGAATTTGGTGTGGGTCTTATACCAGGAGGGGGCGGTTCCAAAGAATTTGCCCTAAGGGCTTCGGATGAATACAAAGCCGATCAGATTGTGCAGAACACGATGAAAGATCGCTTTTTAACCATTGGCATGGCGAAGGTATCTACATCAGCTGTTGAAGCATTTGAATTGGGTTATTTGCAAAAAGACAAATATGCGATTTCAATGAATAGAAGTCGACTGATAGCAGATGCAAAAGCAAAAGCCATCGAGCTTGCCGATGCAGGCTACACCAAGCCTATCCAAAGAAAAGATATTAAGGTATTGGGCAAGCAGGGTTTAGGAATTGTTTATGCCGGTGCAAATTCGATGTATGCCGGTAAATTTATCTCAGAACACGATAAGAAAATATCCGAGAAATTAGGCTGGGTAATGTGCGGAGGCGATCTGTCATCGCCTACAGAAGTTACGGAACAATATCTATTGGATTTAGAAAGAGAGGCATTTTTGTCGCTATGCGGAGAAAGAAAGACTTTGGAACGGATCCAGAGTATTGTAACGAAGGGAAAACCGTTGAGAAATTAATCGTCATTGCGAGGTACGAAGCAATCTAACGAATAGATTGCTTCGTGCCTCGCAATGACGGGAAGGTCTCGCAATGACAGGAAGACCTCGCAATGACGGGAAGACCTCGCAATGACGATTTTCCTTACAACGAAGGTTACCAGGCAAAGAAAGAAAATTGAACAAAAATTAAATATAAAGCGAGTGGTCTCGGCATCACGCCCTGATACTTGATACTCACTACTTGATATTAAAAAATGGAAGCATACATAATAGCCGGTTTAAGAACAGCAGTTGGAAAAGCACCCCGGGGAGTTTTTCGTTTCACCCGTGCCGATGAATTGGCCGCTGGCGTAATTAGAGAATTGGTGGCCTCTGTACCTAATTTGGACAAAGATCAGATAGATGATGTAATTGTAGGAAATGCTACACCAGAAGCCGAACAGGGCTTAAACATTGCCCGTATGATAAGCTTAATGGGACTGGATACCGACAAAGTTCCAGGCGTAACTGTGAACAGATATTGTGCGTCGGGTTTAGAAACTATTGCTACTGCAGTTGCTAAAATAAAAGCTGGTATGGCCGATTGTATTGTTGCGGGAGGAGTAGAAATTATGTCGGGTATGCCATTTGGCGGATGGAAGCTGGTCCCAAATCCCGAAGTAGCTAAAGCTAATCCCGACTGGTATTGGGGCATGGGCTTAACTGCCGAAGCTGTCGCAAAAGAATATGGGGTAAGTAGAGAAGACCAGGATGAATTTTCCTACCATTCGCATCTAAAAGCCGTTGAAGCGATTAAAAACGGACATTTAAAGGCGGGAGTGCTACCTGTAACGGTAAATGAGACCTATTTAGATGGCAATATGAAGAAGCAGGTTCGTTCATTTGTAGTTGATACCGATGAAGGTCCGAGAGCAGACACTACGCTCGAAAAGCTGGCAAAGTTGAAGCCTGTATTTGCTGCAGATGGTGTTGTTACAGCGGGTAATTCTTCTCAAACATCAGATGGAGCGGCCTTTGTATTGGTAGTTTCCGAAAAGAAGATGAAAGAATTGGGTGTTGAACCGATTGCCCGCCTAGTAAGTTATGGCATTGCGGGAGTACCTCCACGCATTATGGGGATTGGTCCGATAGAGGCCATTCCAAAAGCCCTAAAACAAGCGGGCTTAAAACAAGATGATATCGATTTAATAGAATTAAATGAGGCTTTCGCTTCCCAATCACTGGCTATCATAAGAACCCTCGGACTGGATCAGCGCAAAGTTAATGTAAATGGAGGTGCTATTGCTTTAGGCCACCCGCTGGGATGCACCGGGGCAAAGCTTTCTGTGCAAATACTTAACGAACTAAAAAGACAAAATAAAAAATACGGTATGGTAACCATGTGCGTAGGAACCGGACAAGGAGCCGCAGGAATATTTGAAATGCTTTAAGAACCTACTTAGACACGAAGACCCCGTCATTGCGAGGGTTCCCGTCATTGCGAGGTTACCCGTCATTGCGAGGGTTCCCGTCATTGCGAGGCACGAAGCAATCTTAAAGAAAGATGCTACGAATAGATTGCTTCGTACCTCGCAATGACGGGGCTTCGCAACTCCTCGCAATGACGGAAAGAAAAATTAATAAAAAAATTAAACATAAAGCGACTCGCTAAGCATCATGTCTTGATACTTAACACTCGCTAATTGATACTAGTAACATGAAACAAACAATCAAAGGAGGAGAATTCCTCATCACAGAAACTAATTATCAGGATGTATTTATCCCGGAAGAATTTGATGAGGAACAGCAAATGATTGCACAAACTTGTCGCGATTTTTTAGCTGCCGAAATAAACCCTATCCTAGATCGAATAGATAGTCAGGAAGAAGGTTTAATGCCTGCCTTAATGGACAAGGCTGGAGAGTTGGGCATTTTAGGTGTTTCAATCCCGGAAGAATTTGGCGGCTTTGGTAAAAATTTCAACACTTCCATGTTAGTGGCCGATGTATGTGGCGCAGGTCATTCATTTGCAGTTGCCCTTTCGGCGCATACGGGAATTGGAACTTTACCAATTTTATATTATGGTAACGAAACACAGAAAGCCAAATATATTCCTAAGTTAGGTACTGGAGAATGGAAAGCTTCTTATTGCCTAACAGAGCCAAATGCCGGTTCGGATGCCAACTCTGGCAAAACGAAAGCCAAATTAAGCGCCGATGGTAAACATTATGTTATTAACGGCCAAAAAATGTGGATCACCAATGGCGGTTTTGCAGATATTTTTATCGTTTTTGCGAAGATTGATGACGATAAGAACTTAACGGCCTTTATTATTGAGAAAGACTTTGGTGGCATTACCATGAATCCCGAAGAACATAAAATGGGTATTAAAGGCTCTTCAACACGTCAGGTATTTTTTAACGATTGCCATGTACCTGTAGAGAACATGCTTTCTGAGAGAGAAAACGGATTTAAGATTGCTGTAAACATTTTAAATATTGGTAGAATTAAATTATCTGCTGCTGCCATTGGCGGAAGTAAGGAGGTACTAAATCACGCTATAAAATATGCTAATGAGCGTATTCAATTCGATAGGCAAATTTCGAAATATGGAGCCATTCGTTTTAAGATCGCAGAAATGGCCGCGAAGATATATGCAGTAGAATCAGCAAATTACAGAGCAGGCCAAAATATTGATGATGCTTATGATGCCTTGGTTAAAGAGGGCATGGATGCAGGCAAAGCCAAATTAAAATCGACCGAGCAATTTGCTGTAGAATGTGCGATATTAAAGGTATGGGGCTCAGAGGTACTGGATTATGTAACAGATGAAGGAGTTCAGATTTATGGCGGAATGGGCTTTAGCGCCGATGCCCCGATGGATAGGTCGTATCGTGATGCCCGTATTAACCGAATTTTTGAAGGCACCAACGAAATTAACAGGCTGCTAACAGTAGACATGATGTTGAAGCGGGCTATGAAAGGTGAGTTAGATCTCATGACACCTGCAACGGCAGTGGCGGCAGAGTTAATGTCGATCCCCGACTTTGCTGAGGAAGACAGTACCCTATTTGCTGCGGAGAAGAAAATCATTGCTAATTTGAAAAAAGCTACCTTAATGGTGGCGGGTGCTGCTGTGCAGAAACTCATGATGAGCCTTTCCAAAGAGCAAGAGATTTTAATGAATATTGCCGATATGGCCAGTTATGTTTACATAGCCGAATCTGCCATGTTAAGAACAGAAAAACTAGTAAGCTTACGCGGCGAAACTGCTTGTGAAGGTCAGTTAGCGATGATGCGAATTTATTTTGTGGAGGCAGTAGATGGCATACAAAAAGCTGGGAAAGAAGCGCTATGGGCATTTGCCGAAGGCGATGAACAACGCATGATGCTGGTGGGCCTACGCCGCTTTACCAAAATGGAACCCTTTAATGTGAAGCAGGCTCGCCAGCAGGTAGCACAACAGCTTATCGCTGCCAACAAGTATTGTTTCTAGCAGAAAAATTGTTAAAATTGGTTAAATATTGTGCCGTCCACATTAAAAGCTTATTTTTGTGCAATTATGTTAAAAAAGAAGCTTATTTTAATAATTTTGTTAACTGTTGGGGCCTTCTCATCATGTAAAAAAGAAGAGTACGATCCGGAGAAACAGTTAAAGATAGACGACGCAATAATTCAAGAATTTATAACAAAAAATAGTATTCCTGCCATTAAACATGAATCTGGCATCTACTATCAGATACTTAATCCTGGTAGCGGATCGCAGGTTACCGTCGCAAATTCAGTTTCTACCACCTATGAGGGCAGGTTACTGAATGGGTCAATATTTGATGGCGGCTCGGCCGACTTCCCATTAAGTAGAGTGATAGTAGGCTGGCAAATTGGTATTCCTCTGATTAAAAAAGGCGGTAAAATCAGACTAATCGTTCCATCTGTTTTTGCGTATTCCATTAATCCCCCTCAGGGCTCAGGCATCCCTAAAAATGCGGTTTTAGACTTTACAGTTGACTTAACAAACGTACAATAACATGCAAATTAGCACAACCATCACCAAATATACCCTTGCATTATTAGGCATGATCGTGCTTTTTAGTTCTTGTAAAAAAGAATATGAAAGCATTCAAAGTATTGATGACGCAAAAATCCAGGCCTATATACAAAAGAATAATATTACTGCAGTTAAGGATCCTAATGGCTTTTATTATCAGATATTAGAACAAGGTACTGGTGGCCCTTTGTTAAATAAGGATTCTGTTTTTTATAACTATACCGTAACCTCGTTAAATGGAACCAGCTATTATGCGCCTAAAGCTTATGCTAATGATGGAACCTATTTGGGTTATGTAAATCCTGAAGCTTATAGAATAGCCCTGCTTAATATCAATAGAGGGGGCAAAGTACGGATCATTATTCCTTCATATTTAGCATTTGGCAAAAATGGAGAAGGCAATATTCCACCTAATGAAGTTATTATTTCTGAAATCACAGTTTTTAACGAGACCACCCAATGGGAGCTAGACGATACCAAAATCAACAACTTCATGACTGAAAAAGGGTTGACAGGTTTTACAAAGCATCCTTCTAGAGTATATATAAATACGAGTGTTGCAGGCAGTGGCGACTTTGTTTTACCCGCCTCCACCATTAAAGTTAAGTATACAGGCAGGTTGTTAAATGGAACGGTATTCGATCAATCAGATGAGATGGAAACGCCACTTAATAACCTTATTAAAGGTTGGCAAAAAGCATTAATTGGAGTAACTAAGGGGAGCAAAGTAAGACTTCTTATTCCTTCAGATCTATCTTATGGTTTAAATCCGCCTAGTGCTGAAATTCCTGTGAGTGCAGTGTTAGATTTCGACATCGAGATTCTTGATGTTGTAAATTAATTGAGCGCCTTCTTGTAAGCGTTGAGCGCCCTATCTCTTGCAAACTCGTGGTTAACAATTGGCACGGGGGCTAATGCGAGTTTATAGGCTGGTGCCCATTGATACACGTATTCCATTTTAGGGTCGAATTTTTTTAGCTGCAAGGCGGGATTAAAAACCCTAAAATAAGGTGCGGCATCATTTCCCGAGCCGCAAGCCCATTGCCAGCCGCCAATGTTGCTCGCCTGGTCGTAATCCAATAGCTTTTTGGCAAAATAAGCTTCGCCCCAGCGCCAATCTATGAGCAGATGCTTGCATAAAAAACTGGCCACAACCATTCTCACCCTATTGTGCATAAAACCTGTTGCATTCAATTGTCGCATTCCCGCATCTACTAACGGATAACCTGTCTCCCCTTTGCACCAGGCAACAAATTCACTTTCATTGTTCCGCCATATTATATTGTCGTATGCCGGTTTAAATGAATGTGTTGCACTGTAGGGAAAATGCCATAAAATCATCATGTAAAATTCTCTCCATGCCAATTCAGAAAGCCATTTATCTGCACCTTGTTTTAGCGCTTCCTTTACTACCGCTCTTATACTCACCGTTCCAAACCGTAAATGAATACCGAGACGGGTTGTGGCATCTGCTGCAGGGTAATCTCTTTCTTGATCGTACTTGTTCAGCTTTACTTCGAAATTTGAGCTTGGAAAATGCCGAGTAGATTTTTCAAAGCCTATTTCTTTTAAAGATGGAAAAGGCAAGCTTTTAATGCTTAGTAAATTCTTAAAATACGGTGTTGCATGATAAGATTTGAGATAGAAATCATTTAATTTTTTAAGCCAAACTCGGTAATATGGGGTAAATACGGTATAGGGCTTGCCATCTGTTTTAACAACTTCGTCTTTTTCAAAAACTACCTGATCTTTAAAGGTATAAAAATTGATAGAATGGCTTTTTAGTGTCTCACCTATCACCATGTCTCGTTCTCGCGCATAAGGTTCATAATCGTGGTTAGCATACACGGCTTTTACATGGTATTCTTTTAAGATTGTTTGCCATATTTCTTCGGGCTTACCATGTTTTACCAATAAGGAAGATCCTTTTTCAGCAAGCTCATCTTGTATTTTAGTTAAAGCTTGATGGATAAATGTTACCCTCGCATCGGCTTTATTGGTGAGTTTGCTTAGAATATTTTCATCAAAAATGAATAGCACCAATATTGGGTAATTGCTTTTGAGCGCATGGTATAAGGCAGCGTTATCGTTTAATCGAAGATCTCGGCGTAACCAGCAGATGCTTATCTCATTTTCTTGCTTCATATGGCAAACTTACGAAATTTGGGGGTTGAAGGATTGCTCATAAAAACTTACCATTTCAGTTTTCGATATACCCAAATCGCTACCAAGATTATGACCAAAACTATCACCCATCCCCAACTGTAACCAACGTTAAATTTATTCTTCTGAGAAATGGTTTTAGTTTTTGCTTCATTTTGATAATGTAGTGTCACTTTAGTGCTATCGTGTTTTGTTTCTTGTTTAAGCTTTAATACCTTTTGGCGGGCCTGTACACCTGTTATCATTATCTTTTCTGCTTCGCCTTCAAAACCTTTTGCCAGGCTGTATGTAAATTTGCCTTTTGGCCAAAGCGTCATTTTAAAATCGTTATGGCTGCTGTCAATGAGAACAAGGTGGCTTTGTTCGCTTAGCGTATTACGTTGTTCAATAAGTTGAAGCTGCTCTTTTTGCGCTAGGTTTTTGAGTGTCAGCTTGTCTTTTTGTAAGATGTGGCAAGAGGTTAAGGTCGCTAGTGCGAAGGTTATGTTGAGGTATGATGTTTTCATAGTTTCTTTTTTAGGTTAATTGTTAAATGGAATCTATATAGCAGTTCTTATTCGTTAACACGAATTGGTTTCGGCTCATCGCCGCAGAGTGGCTCCTACCTTTTTCTTGATAAAAAGGTAGCCAAAAATCAAGGCTGCGAATCTTAAGTTCAGATAGTTCGCCAATTGTTTTTTAGCCACAAGATGAAGTCGTTTCGCTGAAGGGCTCCACTTGCCCATCTTGTTTAATTTTGGTTAAATACAAATTATTGGTATCACAATTAGCTCCTCTCTTCCTTAAGATTCGAGGCCAGCAAGCAGGGCGCATACCCCTCAGATTGGTAGCATGGTGTTTTAACCTTGGCGTCATTGCGAGGAGTTGCGAAGTATGAAGCAAAGCAATCTCCGCCCTAACGTGCCACCCAGCCCAAACAACTAACCAACCGAACACCTAATCAACCGAACACCTAATCAACCCACTTGCCAAACCTTGCAATCGTCCTAACATGTCGCCACTTGCGGTACACCCCATCTCCTTCCCTGCTTCCATCTGCATTGGTGTTTCCTTCTATCGAGATAACCCAGTCATGCTGTTTACGCTCTACCAAACCTGCATGGGCAATTCGTTTTAGCTTTTGCGAATAGATGCCCAGTACATCGGCAGGCTTGGGAATCAAAGTCCTTCTAGCTACCGGGAACAAAGCAGGAGACCACGCGGTTCTTGGCTGTTTATATCCTGCTTTAAAATAGCACCAGCTTACAAAAGCCGCACAGTAAGGATTTCCTTCCGGAAGTCGGGTGTAGGCTAGGTATGCTTTGATCTCTTTGCCGAAATTGTTCCTACCTGTTTCCCTTACGCAGAGCTGTGAACGGGCAATGTCCAATATCCTTTTTTGGGTCGGGGTTTCTAACAGATTGCGATCAGGCAGCCCGTGCCCGATAATACCAATACTGCAAATAATACCAAATATAATAGGTGCTGTTGCCATGATGTAAGTTTTTTAAGTGGTTCAAATAAATCTTCTAGTTGCGAGATAACCTTCGAGAGTAGCCAGCCGATAATGGACAATGCAATGGCCAAGATCACCAGCCAAGCACCCATGCCGAGCATAATTACCTGTAAGATACTAGGGTCTATGGTTCCAATAGCAGCATTTCCATTTTGTAAATGTGCGATGAACAGCCATAGTAAAAAGGCGGCCAGTAAACCTGCCAGAGCTGGTATGGGCATTGGCCTAGTGTATTTTTTTAAGCTAATTGTTGTCATGATGTTTTTTGATTAAGGGTTTATGATTTGATTAATTAAGCGATAGCAACAGCCCCCAAGTAGCTGCTGGCAGAAAACTCCTTCCCGTTCTCAGAGATAAAAGCCATCCAGCAGTGCACCTTGTCGCCCGAGAACCCCAATGGCACATGCAGCATTGCAAATCCGGTGGTACGGTTGTAAGACGTTCTTAAAAACTCGTGCCTGTCCCTAGCCGGGCTGTATACCATTAGTATAACATTGTCCGTTCCGCCATCCGTTTCAGCCCGATGATCGATCCAGCTAAAATTTAGGCATCCCGCATTGTCGCTAAACACCTCGGCGTAGCTTACCCCCAAGAGCCTTCCGGTGGTAAGCACTACCTTACCATAGTCTATTTCAAGGTCTGGAAATATTCCTTTTACGGCATGCTTGGTATGGTAGGCAATGCATTGCCCCAATTGCGATTTAGTTGCCTTGCTATTGCCATATCCCTTGTTTACAATACTTTTTAAGGGAGCAAGGAAATGCGCTATTAAGCCAAAGCGCATCCGCTGTTCTTGTTGTGCGGTTGTTACGGGTTTTGTACTCTTCTTCGCAACTGACCTAAAAACTTGCGTACCTCTGTAATTATATGCTATTAGGTTGCCGATCTTACCGGAGCATTTACCTAATATTCCATGTTTAAATGTTCTCATTTCTTTAAGTTTTTAAAAATCCGCTGCACCAGTAAAAGCGGTGCAGCAGATCTGGGTTTAATTATCAAATGGATACTAGCGGCGGCATGGTAAAGTTGCCGATGTACTGGCTGGTAGAAACTGATTTCCTGTCCTTGCTAACGCAGAACAGCCAAAACTCGATGTTGCTATCGGCGCTTTCGGTCAGCTCTACGATCAGTTCGCCATCTGCGCGCTTTCCACTCATGTTGGTCATAAACTCGTCGTCGGTGCTGTTGTACAGCAATACCAATATCTCGTCGTCCGCATTTCCAAGTATCGCGTCTTCCCTTGATGACCAGCTCAGCGTAAGTACGCCTTCCGATTGGGCAAAGGTGACGCCCTTTAATTGGTTCAGGGATCCCCTGCTCAGCTGTACCTTTGCATAATCGACAGAGAAGTCGGGATGTTCCCCTGTTACCGCGTTAAGGATAAACTGCCTAACGGCTGCATTATAGCCCGATAACTTGTTCAGCTTTTTATCGCTAAAGCCCAGGTTAAGTACGTTCTTGATGCGTGCCAGCATGTTGGCTGCCAGTATCAGTTTGGCCTGTACGGTGAGCTGCCCTACAGACGGCCCTTTGCTACTTTTTTTTGCCACGTTGCGCAGGTAGTCTACGCCGCGCCAGCTGGTTCCAACAGCGTTGTTTACTGTTCCCGATATGCTGCCAAAGGTGGCTCTTGAATATTTTGCCATAATTTTAAAATTTAAATTGTGAATAAATCTGTTCGTTCATAATCGTCTGCTACCGGTAGGTGATTATGTAGGCAAACCTATGGCAATTGGCCCTGCTGCTCAACTTTTGGCATCAAATGTCACGCATTGTCACTTAATGTCATTAAATGTCACTTGGTTTTAGCTCAAAAGTGACACCGTGTGTACCCTATGTTCTGGATTGTCTTATAATTGCGCTAAGGCTGCTTTAGTCCATTCATACATCCGCCATACATTTTCTATACCCCTGGGTATGGAAAATGTATGGCGGATGTATAAAAAAGCTATAGGATAGGTAAGGAGTGGGTATAGAAATAGCGAGGTAATTACGAAGAGAGTCCGACACTGTCCTATACCCTACCTCTTCTGATACTTTCTTTGTAGGCCCCGTCCAGATCGCGCTTGTAAAAGCGGTCGCCACCGGGCAATTTCCTTGGCTTCAAGGTACCGTCCTTTACCCTGCGGATATAGGTCCGCTCACAGATGCCCAGGTATTTGATCACTTGGAGTCGTGTCATCTCTTCATTGTCTTCTGCAAGCGTTTGGGATGGGGTTGGGTGTGTACCGGCTACTAGAATCTTCAACAGGAAAAAAAACTCCTGGGAGAGTTTTTCCATCTGCTCGATGATCAATATAAGGCGGGTAGTTTCCATAACACAACAAATGTGCAATGGAAGGTGTGACTAATCTAGTCAAACGATGTCTAAATTCGGCAAAAGACGTGTCTAAATTCGGCACCACGAAATATTTTTCAGTCAATTTCTAACTGAAAGGGAAAAACATGGCGATTGGAGGCAATGGGGCTATTATTTTGCTTGACTGAGAAATTTTGATGAACGGTACATAGGCTGGTGGTATTTTTGCTAAATTATTAAACCAACACCTCAATCTCCTTCACTCCTTCCAACTCGGCAATCTTCTCATCACATAAACTTGTAGCCAAAGCGGTAAAATCCGACACCTTATCGCATAAAGCAATAGCATCTTTTTGCGAAACCGTAAAACTTGCCCGATATCGTGCATCCGAATAGCTTTTGGTAAGGATAGTAAACAGCCTCCTATCTTCGGCAGTTGCGGTAAATAATTGTAAAGGTGCTTGCGAAAAACAAGCACACAAATGGAGTAGGCGATTTAGGTTATGAAACTCCGCGCGATAAGCTAAATGAACGCTAATTAATCCAATGCAAAGCTGCTCTACCGCTTGGTGCAACATAAAAACACAAACAGCATGCTGTTTCCAATTCTGCAAACATTCGCTCGCACCAAGATAAAATCCTTCAGCTACAGAGAAGCGATGCCCGTAATGTTTCTGTGCCTTTTCAGCGGCATCCGTAGCTATGTAAGCTGGAATACTTTCAATTGAGAACATTCCATTGTGGTTATAGATAAGTTCTGCTTCAGCATATAGTCTAATGAAAAAAGAACTGTTTGCTGCTATCGCTTTTTCAATACAATGTTTACTGTGGCAAATTACGGTAATGGTACCTTGCTGATAATGCAGGTTGGCAAGGTCTTGCACTTCGTAATCGATGCGCGTGGCACTTTCTGTAACTAGTAAAAGGCAGTAATTGCAATGAATCTCACTTGGTTGTTTAGTGAAACATCCTTGGTTGGTTGTAATTAAACTGTTCTTCGAAAAGCTGAAGATTTGTAAGGGTTGGAATTTGGTAGCGAGTTTGGTGATGAATGTGTTGAATTGAGTGGTGTGAGTGGTTAAGGTTTGCATATGTTTCTCATTTAGGTGACAGGGTAAATGAGTCTCGCAATAGCAGAAATTATAAATGTGGGATCTGCCAACCATGGTTACATGAAAAGTTTCTGAAGCCTTACGTCAACATGGATTTACAGCAGAGCCCACATCTATGTAGGTGTGCAAATATAGCACATCTAACCATAGATACGGTATTGCCTGCTGTCTTGCGTTGACGGCTTCAGATTCAGTAACCGCAAGACTCTTAATTGTTCTTTTTTGTTATAATCAAAGATAACAAAACAAACCACAAACCCTACTATAATAGGGTGATTTATTTTATATTTATTTCTTACTTAGCCACGTATGAGTGAAATATCAAAGATCGAACAATATGTGATTGATAAGGTAAGGGAACTGCGTATTAAAGCAGGGATTAGTCAGGAAATGCTATCGATAAAAATGGAGCTCAGTTCGAAATTTGTGGGGAATGTAGAGAGTAGTAAGAGGACTACGAAATATAATCTCAATCACTTAAACAAGATTGCAGAGATTTTGGGATGCTCGATGAAGGAGTTTTTTCCCGAGGAGGTGATTTAGTTGATACAATCGCTTAATTCTTAGAAGAAAGAGTTTCATTTACATTTAATAGTGTTTGTGCACTCACTTTCCGATACATTAATTGGAGTTAACTCACTTACAATCAGACAAAAAAATAACCGTCCAATCTAAGGACAAAACCAAACATATTAAAACACTAATAATCAGATATTTTCACTTAATTCTCCGACTAAATATTTTATAATGTTAAAGAACTGATAATGAGAATTTTGAAGGAATTAATGTCCTTTCAAAATCTTTAATCGCTTATTCAATTATAATGATTTGCAATTTAAATGCATAAAAAAAGATGGCTTTTTCTTTCCAAGGTGATGTTTCTTTCTGTGCAATTTCTATTAAACCTTGTTAAGTGAATTTAAATCCCTTCAAAGAAGCACAGCTTTTACCAGAATTGAATAGCGATAGTATTTATGAAATGAAAGTCCTTTCAAAACATAGGACTATCCTAGTTTTTCTAGGTTTGCTTGGATAAATTCTAATATTTCATCAAAATCTGGTTGCCCAAGATAATAAAGGCTTGAGGTTCTTTCGTAGCGGTTCCTAAATTCAGCTTTAGTCTTTTCATTTGTTAGTAAGAATGCCTCTTTCTTTGCCAATGGTACATCGAGGTCAGCATCCGGAAACCAATCAAGCTTATGTGTCTGGTATTCTTGCGTGGTGATGAACTGCTGGATATCATCTTTTTGTAAGAGCCTGTAAACATCATAATATTGCCTCATAAAGTTGACCTTTGGAACGCCATCGCCGGTACCCTGTTCTACTCGGAACTTGGTGGCAATTGTTTGGAGTTTCTCCACAAGGGTATAACCTGGGTGGTAACAGGCAATACGCGATGCTCGGTTATCCGAAATATTTAGCCCAGCTTCTATTGATTTGTTATACATCCATGAACTAATATCAACCTTCATATTAGGAGTAACCTTGGCAAAGCCTACTTCAAGCAATATACCATCCTTGATTCCTGGGACGGATCCAAAGAAACCAGTATATGTAAGCCTGATTCCGCCGTTCCTCCCATCTTTATCATCAAATTCAGTATCGCGTTTTGCCTCAATGCCATCTATGTGAATATTATCCGCCAGCCAATCAAAGAACTGCATCCTATTGGCAACGATGTTTTTGCTGCTGGACTTGGGATTTTCGTTTACCGTAATTCCGGTCTGTCCAACAAATGCCTTCGGGGGAGTAATATGCAGATCAATGTCCTCAGAAAAACGGTCAATAATATTAAAACCCTTTGAAAGTGAAGTTCCACCTTTCAGCTCAAAATCCAGACCTAGATTTTTCATCCCATAGAGTGCATGCATAATCCAGTAATCCTTTTCGATCAAGGCTCCAATTATACCTTTCTCGGTAGCTAATGTACTGATTAGACTCCTAAAGTCTTTTCGTTGATGTAGAAATGTAGTACTCATATATTTACCGGGACAGCTCACTAAACCGCAGCCAATAGTTTCCTTGTCTTTGGTGTTGCATATTTCTCAATGGCATACTCTAGGGAACTTTGATCTAAGGCCGTCGCTTTTTTTAATGTCTTCTCCAATATTTTTGGCTGGTCTTCTGCTAGGGCCTCCAAATTATTGATAAGGTCAACTACCAGAAATTCCTTTGTAGGCTTCTGTGGAAAGGCAGATTTTTTTCTAAAACTGAACAGTTTATTGCCAAGTTTGATATCTCCGCTACGGAGATGATTATAAACAATCTGCTTATTATATAGTTGTGTAGTCCCCAACCCCAATGCATTAAAGGAATTGAAGGAAGTAATCAGAAAATTATCGTTGTCCAAAAATTTTTTAATCAGTAACTGGTCGGCAGGCGGTTCAAAGCCAAAAGCATTCTTTTTTGGAAAATGGTAAAGCCCTGGGCCAACTTTTTTAAGGATGCCCTCGTTGATAAGCTCAGAAAGGTGCCTATCAATAGAGCTGGACCACTTTTGCAGCTCCTCTCGTTTGTAGATATTGCCTTTTCGTAAGTGGCTCTTTAAATCATCTAATTTCGACATATTTTTCCTTTCAAAACAAAGATAACAATTAAACTAATATTTTGCATGTTTTTTGACCAAATTTCATTCAGCGAATCTTTTTATAATTGAGATTATCTCAAAAGTCTGCCCAAGATAAACACCTGCCTATAAAATGGTAGTAGACTATATTTTAAAAGAGATGAGCTTGAGAAATGGATGAATAAAATACCAATTTTGAGGCAAAATTTCTAGAAATAAATGTCTAATTTAGCCTAAAAAACACGTTCTTGATAGAATTATTGCAACTTTTATCTTTTAATCACAAAGACAACTATATTGATTATCAGACATTTAAAATAATTTAATATACATTAAATCTGAATATTTGATTATAGAATATTTACCTTAACAATTGATATAAAAGTAAAATGATCTATAACCCATAAATTTTAACTAATAATGACCAGTAAAAATCAAATTACTCTTTTTGTTTGACGATATAGTAGAATATGTGGGGGTTATTCCAAAAGTGGCCGCATCTTTTTTTGCAAAGTGGCCACATCTTTCGCTCCAAAGTGTACACTCCGTTTCGCTTAAAAGTGTGCAGTCGGCTGATTTTAAGGCGTTTTAAGACTCTGATGATCCCTTCTGGACTCATCGTTCACCGCTCATACTGAAAATAAATCCTGGCTTATCTGTGGCCTAAAAACGGCAGGTCTTTTCTGCTGTAAGCTTACCTATATCTATTACTATGTTCTGAGATTGCTTTTGATGCGGATTCCGGGCTTTTGCGGAGCAAAAGCGTTTTCAGGGAACCTGCCGGATCAGTGGTCAGGCGGCTTGATGTTCTTGCAAATGGAAAGGTACTAAAAAGAAAAAGCCCTGATCGGGCTGGACAGCTTGGAACGAAACGGGGTGGATACTTTTACTGAAATACACAGATAGCTCGCTCTAACCGATCTTGTACACCAAAACTGATGTGAAAATAATTAATGGTATACCAGGCATTGGCAATCATTCGAGCAAAAAGATGCTGCTTATTTATCTTAACATTCCCATGCTCTAACTCATCAAGTATCGCGATAAACCAGTAGAACTTATAGGTTGTGGAAGTACTGTTAAAGCTTCCTGCCAATAAGTTAATTTGAAGTAAATTATGCTGTGGTAAATTATACATAATTACCAATATTAAGCAATATTTTTAAGAGGCAATCAATGAAATTTCTTTAGAGAGATTCAGATTCCTGATTATTCTCGATTTTTATCAATTACCCCAACTTCTTTCCCGAATAAGGATAGCACATCATTAACTTTATCTAAGCGGAGTGTTTTTTTACCTTGCTCAAAATCGCGTATAAAGTTTAAGCCTACGCCTGCATTTAGAGCTAACTCTATCTGCGTTAACTTAAGTTCTTTTCGTTTCTGCTTTACAAAAGAGCGTAATGTATCCATATATTATATCCTTTCGGATATAAAAATTAAGAATTTAATTAAATTATATGCGATTGGATATAGTTGTAACCTTATTAAATACATAATAATTAACTGAAAAGAGATATTAGTATTTAGAGAAGGAATGTATTAGCTATAAAGCCATTTTGTTTTCATATAAGGACATTATTTTCGGCTAAAGCATCGTCCTAAGTTTTGTTATTTAATCTCATTATAAAAATGTATTTCCCTGAAATACAGGAAATATTTTGTAAATATTTTTATCATTTAATCAATTAATTTCCGATATTTGTATTAACAGTACACGCCACGCTACCCATAAGAACAGCGTCCCAGGGCGTGTCTTTTGCTTTAATAGCATTTCGTTTCTTAGCGCTCAGACTATCGATGTATAATAAAACCGCTTTTACAATTGATGAACAAATTGTTCAATTAAAGAACAGAGGGTTATTAATATTAAAAAGCGATAATGCAGAACATTTCCTTTCACACATTAGCTACTACCGCTTAGCAGGCTATTGGTGGCCAATGCAACAAGAACCGAAAGACAAGCATCTTTTTAAGACCAACAGCAAGTTTACCGACGTTATTGCCCTATATAATTTTGATCGTGAACTACGTGTTATCATATTCGATGCCATCGAAAAGATTGAAATCAGTTTAAGAACTAAGCTCATTTACCATCTATCACATGAATTTGACCCTTGGTGGTTCCAACAATTAAACATCTATCAAAATGTACCAGAAGCTGTAAAAACATTGGCAACTTTGGAAGCAGAAATTGATCGGTCTAAAGATGCCTTCATTAAAGAGCATAAAAAAAAGCATGCAGATGACCAACGATTCCCTCCCTCTTGGAAAAGCTTAGAGATGACGAGTCTAGGAGCACTATCTAAAATATACGGAAACCTCAAGAATACTGTCCAATCTAAAGATACCATTGCCAAAGAACTTGGCGTGGTTAATCACACGTTTCTGCCCAGCTGGTTACAATCCATTGCCCAAATTAGAAATTATTGCGCTCACCATAGCCGCTTATGGAATAAAAATCTTCCTGGAAGACCAAAACTATTATCATCCCCTCCTTTACCCTGGATTATAAATGTCCCTAAAGAACATGAGTTTCCGTTGATTTATATCCATTTATGCTGCATTAAATATTTACTCAATAGCATTCAGCCACAAAATAACCTAAAACCTCAACTCATCGCGCTCTTTCAGAAATATCCAAATGTAGACCCCAATGCAATGGGCATGAAAGTAAGTTGGGAAAATGAACCCCTTTGGATGATTTAATATTATAAGTCCAATTTTAAGAAATAAGCCCTCACCCTCCCACCTCCAAAGCATCCTTCAAAGCCTCATCCAAATCCACATACTTAAACAAATACCCCGTATCTAAAACTTTTTGCACAACCGTATTTGAGCTCATTAAAGGCAAAATACTCATTTCGCCCAGCATTAACTTTAATGCCGCTTTTGGTACATGAACCGGCCAAACGGGTCTATTTAAATGCCAAGCAATCCTTTTTGTTAATAGTTTATTGGTTACCGGAAACGGCGCCGCAGCATTATAGGCGCCAACCATCGCTTTACTCTCAACGGCTTTGGTAAACAACCTAACAATATCATCCAAGTGGATCCAGGGCATCCATTGTTTCCCGCTTCCTAAAGGCGCGCCTACAAACCATTTAATCGGCTTTGCCATAGCGGCCAATGCCCCACCGTCCTTGCTCAATATTAATCCAATTCTAATTTTAACAACCCTAATACCTAAGGCTAACCCTTCATCTGCAGCGCCCTCCCATTGCACACAACAATCTGCCAAAAAACCTTTGCCAGGTTCACTGTCCTCTGCCAGAATCTCCTCACCTCTATCGCCATAATAACCTACTGCAGATGCTGATACAAAAGTTTTAACTTGGGCATCGGTTGCTTTAATCGTGTCATATAAAAGCTTGGCCGAATTAACCCTGCTGTCAATAATTTGCCGTTTACGTTCAGCTGTCCACTTTTTGCCTGCAATACCCTCCCCTGCCAAATGAATAATCGTATCTATGCCATTTAAGGCTCCTGCGGCTATTGTTTGCTTTTCAACATCCCATGTAAAAACTTTAACTCCAGGTATAGTAATTTGCCGTGTAGATAAAATACTTACTTCATGTCCGCGCATTTGCAGAAAAGTCACAAGTTGCTTACCCACTAAACCCGTTGCACCGGTAATTAAGATTTTTTTTCGCATGGTTTATCAATCTTTAATAAGACGCTGAAAGACTACAATAATTAGACCGAACTCTTCTTGCCTTGTGTTGCCCCATTGTAAAAAATAGAATGTTTAAACGTATAATTCCTAGAATTTGTGCAAATTGCAGGCCAATAAGAATGGCTACGGATATGGGCAAAAAAATACTGGTTTGGTTTAGGAATGATCTTCGCCTGCACGACAATGAAATGCTGGTTGAAGCTATTGCCAAATCTGACAGCATTTTACCCGTTTATTTCTTTGACCCCCGGCAGTTTGAGCCTACGCCCTATGCAACCCTAAAAACAGGCCTCAACAGAACAAAGTTTCTTTTAGAAAATGTGGAAGCCCTACGTCAGTCGTTTAAAAACCTAGGCGGCAACATATTAATTTCCACAGGTAAGCCCGAAGATTTACTTCCACAACTGGTTAGTAAACATGAAATTTCCGAAGTATATCATCATCGCGAAGTGGCCAGTGAAGAAACTGCCATCTCTACTGCAGTTGAAGATTTGTTATGGAAATTAAAAGTAAACCTTAAACATTTCATTGGGCATACACTCTATAACAAGGAAGATCTCCCTTTCCCTATCAAGGACATTCCGGATGTGTTTACGCAGTTTAAAAAGAAAACAGAACGTGATGCCATTGTGAAACCATGTTTTTTAACGCCAACTTCTATCAGCTTCGTTGAAGTAGAAGATTGGGGAACATTACCTACAATTGACGCACTTTTACCAGGGGAACATAACGATCCGTTGGAGCAGGATTCTTTTTATAAAGGGGGCGAAACGGAAGCATTTAAACTTCTTCACAGCTTTTTACATACAGGCGAAGGGATGGCGAATGCCAATGCAACGGTTAAAAAGAACGAGGTGGCGAGCAGGCTTTCTGCATGGTTGGCCGTTGGCAGTCTATCTCCACGCGAAGTATATTGGAAATTGAGAGAAGCTGAGACAAATTATGGCTTAAAGCCCTATTTCGGCCCTATTATTTTGGGCATATTATGGCGGGATTATTTCCGTTTTATGTTTAAGAAATATGGAAACACCTTTTTTAAGCAGGAGGGCTTTAAGGCCCATGCTGAAACAATACCATTAGTAGCATCTGCCTCCCTAAAACTGTGGCAAACGGCAAGTACCGGTCATGTTTTAATCGATTCGATTATGAACGAGCTAAATACTACAGGCTATATTAACAATGGTTCGAGGCAATTGGCGGCAACTTACTTAGTGAACGAGCTCAAAGTAAATTGGATAATGGGCGCAGCGTATTTTGAGGAAAAGCTGATAGATTATTGTCCGGCAAGCAATTGGGGCAACTGGGCCAATGTGGCCGGGGTTGGCAACGACCAACGATTGAGCAGCAGCTTTAGTTTCGAAAAACAACTTAAAGCGATCGACCCAAAAGGGGTTTACCAGCATATTGGTCAATAATTAGCCAATCGTAACAATTAACCAATTTAATGCAAAGTTTATTGTCTTTTTTAAGGGTAAAATCCTAATTTTGCAATACTTATCGTAAAAAAACACAAATGGATAACTTATCTTATCTCAACGGCGCCAATGCCGAATATATAGAATCATTATACCAAAGCTACAAAGAAGACCCTAATTCGGTTGAATTTGGTTGGCAGAAATTTTTTGAAGGCTTTGATTTTGGAAGAGGCTCGGGCGCAGGAAATGCAACAAATGAAGCCCCAGAGCACTTTTTAAAAGAAATTAATGTCCTTAGTTTAATTAATGGATACCGCCAAAGAGGTCACCTCTTTACCAAAACAAACCCAGTTAGAGAAAGACGCAAGCATTTGCCAACCTTGGCAATTGAAAATTTTGGCCTGGCCCAAACCGATTTACAGGTTGTATTTAATTCCAGTGTTGCACTAGGTATTGGACCTGCAAAATTGTCGGATATCATTGCTTTCTTAGAACAAACCTACTGCGGTACAATCGGGGTAGAGTATAAATATGTGCGTACTCCCGAAATCTTAAATTGGCTCGAAACCAAAATGGAGACGGAGCGTAACACGCCGCAGTTATCAATCGACGAGAAAAAAAGAATCCTAAGTAAATTAAATGAAGCTGTTAGTTTCGAAAATTTCTTAGGCACTAAATTTCTTGGTCAAAAACGTTTTTCATTAGAAGGTGCTGAGGCGGTAATTCCAGCTTTAGATTCGGTAATTGAAAAAGGTGCAGAACTTGGCATCGAAGAGTTCGTGATTGGAATGGCACACAGAGGTCGTTTAAACGTACTGGCCAACATTATGCAAAAAACCTATAAGGATATTTTTGCCGAATTTGAAGGGAAAGGTTACAGCGCCGATTCTCCTTTTGGCGGTGATGTTAAATATCACTTGGGCTACTCAACAGATGTAACTACGAATGCCGGGAGAAGTGTGCATTTAAGTTTATGTCCTAATCCATCGCATCTGGAAACAGTAAATGGAGTAGTTGAAGGTATGTCCCGCTCAAAAATCGATTTCAAATACGGTGGCGATAATAGCCGTTTGGCTCCGATTTTAATCCACGGTGATGCTTCGGTAGCTGGCCAGGGTATTGTATATGAAGTAATCCAAATGGCAAGTTTGGAAGGTTATAAAACAGGGGGAACTATTCACCTGGTTATTAATAACCAAATTGGTTTTACCACCAATTATAAAGACGCCCGTTCTAGTACTTACTGTACAGATATTGCTAAAGTAACCTTATCACCTGTTTTCCACGTGAATGGAGATGATGTAGAAGCTTTAGTATATGCAATCAATTTAGCGATGGAATATCGTCAGAAATACAGAAATGATGTATTTATCGACATTTTGTGTTACCGTAGGTTTGGCCATAACGAGGCCGATGAACCTAAATTCACGCAGCCATTGTTATACAAAGCGATAGAAAAGCACGCTAATCCACGCGATATTTATATCGAGAAACTCACTAAAACCGGTGAGTTAGAGGCAGGGCTAGCCAAAGAAATGGAAAAGCAGTTTAAGGGGCTTTTACAAGACCGCTTAAATGAAGCAAAGGAATTAACCTCTACTTACAGCGACGTAAAATTTGGTGGTGCCTGGGCTGATATGAGGTTGGCAACTGCGAAAGATTTCGATGTATCTCCAGATACATCCGTTAAGAAGACAACCTTATTGGAGATTGCTAAGCGAATTTCTACCCTACCAAAAGATAAAACCTTCTTTAAGAAGATCCAAAAACTGTTTGATGAGCGCAATAAAATGGCAACCACTACCCATATATTTGATTGGGCTATGGCCGAGCAGCTAGCCTATGGCACTTTATTGGCCGAGGGCAAACGGGTTCGTTTAAGCGGGCAGGATGTAAAAAGAGGAACCTTCTCTCATCGTCATGCGGTATTAACCTTAGAGGATTCGGAAGAGGAATACACACCACTTGCTAATATTTCTGATCAGCAGGCGCAGTTTGACATTTATAACTCGCATTTATCTGAATACGGTGTTTTAGGTTTCGAATATGGCTATGCCATGGCAAATCCGAATGCATTAACCATATGGGAAGCGCAATTTGGAGATTTCTTTAATGGCGCTCAAATTGTGGTAGATCAATACTTAGCAAGTGCCGAAACGAAGTGGCAGCGAGAAAATGGTTTAGTACTCCTGTTGCCTCATGGTTACGAAGGACAAGGCCCGGAGCATTCATCTGCACGGATAGAGCGTTTTATGGAACTTTGTGCAGATTACAATATGCAGATTACCAATTGCACTACGCCTGCAAACTTCTTCCATGCACTGCGTCGTCAGTTTAAACGCGATTTCCGTAAACCATTGGTGGTGTTTAGCCCCAAAAGCTTACTGCGTCATCCTTTATGTGTAAGTCCTTTAGCCGATTTTACAGATGGCAAGTTTAAGGAGGTGATTGATGATGCGACTGTAAAACCAGCAAATGTAAAACGTGTGGTTTTCTGTAGTGGAAAGATTTATTATGATTTATTGGAAACTCAAAAAGCCAATGATAAGGGAGACGTTGCTTTGGTGCGCGTTGAGCAATTGTATCCAACACCTGTTGCGCAAATGGAAGCTGTTTATAAGCGCTATAAAAACGCTATTGACGCAGTTTGGGTTCAGGAAGAACCTGAAAACATGGGGGCTTGGCCTTATTTATTGCGTCGACTTAGAAAAACATCGTTCAGCCAAATGGAGGTAATCTCCAGAAAAGAAAGCAGCAGTACGGCAACGGGCTATGCAAAACAGCATGCTAACCAGCAAGCTTATATTGTTGCGACAGCTTTTGATATTCCAGTTACTGAAAAAATCAAAGAAGTAGTCGCAAAAGCAACAAAGAAATTAGTTAATATTGATTAGTCAATAATATATATTTAGAATCATGAGTTTAGAAATAAAAGTTCCGCCTGTTGGCGAGTCGATTACTGAGGTAGTTTTATCCCGTTGGGTTAAAAACGATGGGGATTTTGTTGAAATGGACGAAATCATTGCAGAATTAGAGTCTGATAAAGCAACCTTTGAGCTTACTGCAGAAAAAGCTGGAACTTTAAAAACCGTAGCGAGTGAAGGTGATACTTTGCCTATTGGTGCTTTAGTTTGCACGATTGAAGAGGGTGGTGCAGCAGCGGCTAGTCCGAAAGCAGAAGCTCCAAAAGCCGAAGCACCCGTTGCCGATAAGGTAAGTGCACCTGTTGCAGCAAAATCGGGCGAAAGTTATGCTACTGGAACCCCTTCGCCTTCGGCAGCTAAAATTTTAGCAGAAAAAGGTGTTGATGCTGGTTCTGTTAAAGGCACTGGCGTAGACGGTAGAATTACGAAAGAAGATGCTACTAAAGCAGAAAGCCTGAAGCCTGGAGCTCCGAAAGCAGCTGCACCTGTTGCGGTTGCTGGATCAAGAAATGAGCGCAGAGAAAAAATGTCGCCATTGCGCAAAACTGTTGCTAAACGTTTGGTAACCGTTAAAAATGAAACGGCTATGTTAACTACTTTCAATGAAGTAAACATGAAGCCTATCATGGATTTGAGAGCTAAATATAAAGACCAATTTAAAGAGAAGCATGGTGTTGGTTTAGGTTTTATGAGTTTCTTTACCAAAGCGGTGTGTGAAGCGGCAAAGGATTTTCCAGCTGTAAATGCACGTATCGACGGAGAAGAAATTGTTTATAATGATTTTGTTGACGTTTCTATTGCGGTTTCGGCACCTAAAGGATTGGTAGTTCCAATTATTAGAAATGCAGACAGCATGAGCCTGGCTCAGATCGAGAAAACGGTAATCGAATTAGCAACTAAAGCTAGAGATAGTAAATTAACGATTGAAGAAATGACCGGAGGTACTTTTACCATTACCAATGGCGGTGTATTTGGATCGATGATGTCGACCCCGATTATCAATGCGCCTCAATCTGCCATTTTAGGAATGCACAATATTATTGAGCGCCCTATTGCCGAAAATAAAGAAGTAGTGATCCGCCCGATGATGTATATCGCTTTATCATATGACCACCGTATTATAGATGGCCGTGAATCTGTAGGATTCCTAGTACGCGTAAAACAATTATTGGAAGATCCTGCAAGATTATTGTTGGGAATCTAAGCCTTACGAAGTTACTCGCCAACGTGCTAGTTAAACTTCGTAATTCTTTACCCCATAGAAACCCCTTCGTCGTAACGGCGAGGGGGTTTTGTATTTATAGAAATATATCATATATTTAGTTAACCTAGATTAACTATGAAGAAATTCACCTCTCCCACTATCTTTTTTGGCATGCTCTGCCTCCTACTGGTTTATTCCTGTAAAAAGCAGATCGGCGATATATTTAGCGACCCCAGTAAGCCTGAGGGGCTACAATGGGCAAAGGAATACTACGCTCAACACTTGCAGCAGCAAAACAGTTTTTCGGTCAAGCTCTCTGGCAGTAAAGGCACGTTAACTACGACCGACCTTAAGAATAACAAAAAAACTCCCGTATGGACCAAAGCTTCTGAAGGAATTACTTTTCAATATACCTTTGCTGAAATTCCACTTAGGTATGCCCATAAGATTACGCCTACGCTGGCGCTTTCGAAAAATCCAGACGAGAGGCCTGTCGCCAACCCAGAAGTTATCGATGCCAGTTTTGACCGTTTAATTATCTATAAAGATAAGAATGGAAAGATAGGTCAGCGGATTATCAGCTATATACCCGATGAGGCATACCTGAAAAAGCACAAGGGAAATATTAGCCATAACAGGATTAATCAAATGGATAAGGATTTTTTTGGTTATGTACATTATAAAGATTGGGAAGGCAAAGCGCTCTTTGCAATACGCGTTGAAAATGGAAAGGCTGTTAAAAGATACAATCTTGCAAATAATGTTAAGAGGGGCATCAGCAACCTTGCGCAATCAGCAAAACCATCGGGCAGTAAAGTAATGGTATTACCCGTAGACCCACCCGATTGTATTTATCTCGTAACATGGGACTGGTATCAGGATTGCTATTATGCCTCAGAGGAAGCGACTACGCCAACCTACTGTGACCCCGTTGTAATCTATAATGTGGAATCGATACTTATAAGCTGTAATGAACCGAGCGGCGGTGGAAGCGGAGACGGTGGCAGCAGTGATCCGGGATGCCCTGGGCTCATCATGTTCGAAACGGGGGAGTGTGTTGTTGAGGAACCAGAGGTTACACTTGACTCGTTGATCAAACAGTTTTGTGATAACCTTACCGCTGATCAAAAGGCAATAATCAACACTTCTGTCACTGCTTTAAAAACTTTTAATTGTGCCACAAAATATATCTATGAAAAATTTAAAACAGAGAATAGGTCTTTTAAGTTCTGTATCAGTGCTCAAGACGGGAATGCGAGTTACGGCTTCACAAAGGGATTTAACTTTGGATCAGATCTTGCGGCTGCACAAATGAATATAGTGGAACACGAATTTTACCATGCTTTTCAACAGACTGTATATCCAGGGGGCATAGAACAATATGGCAGACCGGAAAATGCCCCGCCAAATACATTGCCGAATGCTGGTTTTGTAAACACTGAATTTGAACAGATGGTGATGAATGATATGATCAATGGAAATTATCTTGCTTTTACCAACGGGACGCCATCTCAAAAAGATCTTTACGAGGATTGGGTCAAAGCCGTTACCAATAATTATTCAACTTACCCTAAGTTAAAACCAGAAGGTACTCCTACAGAGGTAGCGGAGTACAATAACTTTATGACGAGCTACAATTCCTTTTTAGCCGCTTTTAACGCCTTACCCAATAACCCTTATCATAGTACAGCACTAAACATGCAACCCTATGCAATAGTCAATTTATTTAATCACATTAACAGAACCTGCCCATGAAAACCCTAATCTATATCCTATTAATTAGCTTAAGTTATAGCTGTTGGGCTCAAAAGCCTTTAAAGGTAGGCAGATACGAGCTAGATGGTAAAACATTTGTAGTGAAAAAGTTCAATAACGGAGTGAGAACTAGGTTGAGTATATTTGTAGGTACTGAAGTAGAACCACAAAATAAAAGCTATCCTCCCCCCAAAAACAAGTATGCTTCCCCTCCGGTTAAACGAGACATTCATTTTGACACCGCATTAGTAAAAGAGATCGTACTGAAAACCCTGGGCAAAAAAAGAGCACGCTTCAAGGAGAAAAAAGCCTTTCTCAGTCTGAGTTTAACCTTCAAAAAGGATGGCAAGCTTGAAGATGCTTTCTATGCTCTGTATAATGATTTCAATGTGACGCTAGAGGAAATTGCAGACATTGATAAAAAGCTAAAAGCAGGTGCGATCAAGGCAACTTTTACAGGTATTGAATATTTAGATTACCAATTCATACATTATAATGGTTTTGATGTTTTCTTTTAAAACAGAACCTGTCCATGAAAACCCTAATCTATATACTTTTAGCAATTACGCTTTGCTCGAGCTGTTTTGCCCAAAATTCTTTAAAAGATGGCAAACACAACTATGATGGTAAAACATTTGCAGTTACAAAGAACTCCTATATGGGGAAAACTTCCTTTTCCGTAAGGGTTGCTGGTCAATTTGACAACAAACCACAACACGATCTCAAGGATCCCAATGGACTGCCCATGAGCAGAAAAGACATTCATGTTGACACTAATAAAGTGAAGGAAATCATTCGTAATATACTCGAACCTCACACGAAAGAACTGAGTGCAAATAAAGATCAGATAACCTTACAATTTAAGTTTGCACAAAAAGATGGTTCAATCGAAAGCATCTATTATTTTCTTAATGGGAATACAATAATAAATTTAAAAGAAATTGCCAAAATGGATAGGCAAATTAAAAAGCAGGTCAAAGCAACTTTTACAGGCACTGAACACAATAATTATTTTTTTATTAACTATGGCTATGTGAGGGTAATCTTTTGAAGACATATAGAAACTGCCTATGAAAACTCTAATTCATATCCTATTAATTAGCTTAAGTTATAGCTGTTGGACTCAAAAGCCTTTAAAGGTAGGCAGATACGAGCTAGATGGAAAGACATTTGTAGTGAAAAAGCATACTTTTGGCGAGAAAACTATAATAAGTATCCTTGTTGGGATTGGAGAAAATTTCGAAAACAAAAATTATCCACCACCACAAAACAAGTATGCTTCCCCTCCGGTTAAACGGGATATTCATTTTGATACCACTTTGGTAAAAGAGATTGTACTGAAAACCTTGAGCAAAAAACAAGCAAGCTTCAAAGCGAGAAATGCCTTTCTAAGTGTAAGTTTAACCTTTAAAAGAGATGGTAAAGTAGAGAGGACTTCGTATTCCCTTCATAATCAGCCTAACATCACGCTAGAAGAAATTGCTTCTATTGATAAGAAGATTAAAGCAGGTTCGATCAAGGCAACTTTTACGGGTATTGAATATCTAGACTATCAATACATCCATTATCCGAGCTTTGATGTTTTCTTTTAGAACAGAACCTGCCCATGAAAACCCTAATCTATACCCTTTTAACAATTATGCTTTGCTCGAGCTGTTTTGCCCAAAATTCTTTAAAAGATGGCAAGCACAACTATGATGGTAAAACATTTGTAGTTACAAAGAACTCTTATTTGGGAAAGACTTCCATTTCTGTCAGGGTTGTTGGCCGATTTGAAAACAAACCTCTTTTTTACCTAAAAGATCCCAACGGATTGCCCATGAGCAGAAAAGACATTCATGTTGACACTAATAAAGTGAAGGAAATCATTCGTAATATACTCGAACCTCACACGAAAGAACTGAGTGCAAATAAAGATCAGATAACCTTACAATTTACCTTTGTACAAAAAGATGGTTCAATCGAAAGCATATCTTATTCTCTTAATGGCAACACACTGATCAGCTTAAAAGAAATTGCCAAAATGGATAGGCAAATTAAAAAGCAGGTCAAAGCAACTTTTACAGGCACAGAACACAATAATTATTTTTTTATTAACTATGGCTATGTGAGGGTAATCTTTTGATGGGTAATAACTCAACTTTAAGAAGCATGAATAAAATAAGAATCCTATTCCTCCTCATACTGCTGTCTGGCATTGCCAATTTCGCTTTGGCCCAAGATAGCAACATGTATAAAACATTGGTAAAGACTATAAATGTCAATAGCAGTTTTTTCCATTCTGGTGATTTCTACGAGAAGGCTGTTTTCTTTACCATAAACATGTCGGTAAATGAAAAAGGAATGATAGACTCGGTGATTTTCTCCAATGAAAAAAATAAAGATTTAACCAGTCTTTTGGATATCACCAAAATAAGCCTAGAACTAAAAAAGAATAAGACCGACTTCATTAGACATAAGAATGAAGTTTTGGTGCTGTTAGTCATGGTCTCCAGAGGAGAAAATTACTTTCTCAATTTTAAAAACGGAGAGGAAATTTTAAATAACTGGATTGAGATTTCGAGTACCGCTAATAAAATTAAAATCCCAAAAAGAAAACAGATATTCTTATCACCGATGCTTATTAACTCTCAGGGAGCAAAATATCCTGACAAATTCTAATGATAGTACGCTAGGCTAATTTAACACAAGCGTTAGTTTTAACTAAAAAGTTAAATGTTTTGCTAAAACCGAACCTGCCCATGAAAACTCTAATTTATTTCCTTTTAGCAATTACGCTTTGCTCGAGCTGTTGGGCTCAAAAGCCTTTAAAGGAGGGTCAATATAAATATGATGGTAAAACATTTATAGTGGAAAAAAGCGCTTATTTGGAAAGAACCTCTATTACCGTTAGGGTTGTTGGCCGATTTGAAAACAAACCGCAACCCTCCCTCAAAAAGCCAAACGCACTGCCTATAAGAAAAAAAGATATACACTTTGACATTAACAAGGTAAAGGAAATCACTTATAATATACTGGAGCCTAACAAGAAAGAATTAAATGTAAACAAAGAAAGGATAGATTTGCATTTTACGTTTAATCCCGAAGATGGTTCAATAGAGAACATATTTTATTTTTTTAATGGAAATACACGGATCAATCTAAAAGAAATCGCAAAAATAGATAGGCAAATCAAGAAACAAATTACTGCGAACTTTACCGGAAACGAGTATAGTGATTACTATTTTATTGAATACGGAATAGTGAGCGTACTCTTTTGAAGACCTATAGAACCTGCCCATGAAAACCCTAATCTATACCCTTTTAGCAATTACGCTTTGCTCCAGCTGTTTTGCCCAAAATTCTTTAAAAGAGGGCAAGCACAACTATGATGGTAAAACATTTGTAGTGAAAAAAAACACTTATTTGGGAAAGACTTCCTTTTCTGTCAGGGTTGTTGGCCGATTTGAAAACAAACCTCTTTTTTACCTAAAAGATCCCAACGGATTGCCCATGAGCAGAAAAGACATTCATGTTGACACTAATAAAGTGAAGGAAATCATTCGTAATATACTCGAACCTCACACGAAAGAACTGAGTGCAAATAAAGATCAGATAACCTTACAATTTACCTTTGCACAAAAAGATGGTTCGATCGAAGGCATCTATTATTTTCTTAATGGGAATACAATAATAAATTTAAAAGAAATTACCAAAATGGGTAGGCTATGGCTATGTGAGGGGTAATCTTTTGATGGGTAATAACCCAACTTTAAGAAGCATGAAAAAACATAGGCTAATTTTTTACCAGCCTACTGCTTTATCATCACCCCTTGGATCTGCACCGCCTTGATAATAGCCCCATTTGGTTTTAAGAATAGCATCAACCCTTCCAATAGCACCACGAGGTACAATCTTATAACCTTTGGCTTTTAATTTCTCTATTGTCAGACTGTCTAATGCATTAGGCTCTATGTCAATTTGATCTGGCAACCATTGATGATGAAATTTCTTGGAATTGACAGCAGTTTGCATCGATTGGTTAAAATCGATCACATTGATTATGGTTTGGAAAACTGAAGTAATGATCGTTGATCCACCGGGCGTACCCACCACCATGAACAATTCTCCATCTTTAGCGATAATGGTAGGGGTCATGCAACTTAACATCCTTTTATTTGGTGCAATTGCATTTGCTTCGCCGCCTACCAGACCATACATATTTGGTGCTCCTGGTTTAACCGAGAAATCGTCCATCTCATTGTTTAATAAAAACCCCGCACCTTTTACAACTACGCCAGCTCCGTATGAGCCGTTCAAAGTCGTAGTAATCGATACCGCATTTCCGTCCCGATCCACTATAGAGAAATGGGTTGTTTCTTCATGCTCAATGGGTGCAATATCTCCAGCCTTGATAGCGGCACTGGTTGTTGCCTTTTCCCAATTAAAATTGGCCATACGTTCCTTGTTATAGTTATCTTCTATAAGCTGCTGTTGCGGAACCGGATAAAAGTCTGGATCGCCCAGGTGGGTGGCCCGATCTGCATATACCCTCCGCTCTGCTTCTACGATTACCTGTACGGTTGAGTCGGTATTAAACCCCCACTTCGACAGTGGATAAGGTTCTACAGATTTAAGTAATTGTACCAAGGCAATACCACCGCTTGATGAAGGGGGCATCGTAACGATGTCGTAACCCCTATAAGTTCCCAAAACAGGTTTACGCCATACTGCCTTATAATCTTTTAAATCTTGTTTACTAATGATACCATTACCGCGTTTCATTTCGGCGACAATCGAATCCGCTACAGCACCCTCGTAAAACCCATTTCTCCCTTCTTCTTCAATATGCTTTAAGGTATAGGCCAGTTCTTTTTGAACCAACAGATCGCCCTCGGCCCAAGTCGTTTCTTTTAACAAGGCCGTGCCCAGGGGATTTAATTTAGTCAGCCTGCTCTTCATCCCATTCAGTTCCCTCGCCTGTCTAGCTGTAATCTTAAATCCATTGGCTGCCAAAGCACGTGCCGGCGCAACCAGCTCTTCCCACTTTAAACGGCCATATTTTTGATGCGCCTCTTCCATTCCCGCAACAGATCCGGGAACGCCGGCGGCAAGTTGTCCATACAGGCTTTTATCAATAATCGGGTTGCCTTCGGAGTCTAAATACATATCGCGACTTGCGGCTCCCGCAGCTTTCTCTCTAAAATCTAAGGTATTTGTTTCGCCTTTTGCAGATCGGTAAACCATAAAGCCTCCCCCGCCCAAGTTTCCCGCATTGGGATAAACTACCGCCAAAGCAAATTGTACGGCTACTGCTGCGTCGACAGCATTTCCTCCTTTTTTCAAAATATCAACCCCAACCTGTGAAGCTATTTCACTTGCAGAAACAACCATTCCATTTTTATACTGACCACTGTTATTTCTACCTAGCTGACCGCCTACGCAGCCCAATAATAGGCTAACACTTAACAGTGCTATAATTAATCCATTGAAATTAGCCTTTGTAATTCTCTGCATCTTTATATATTTTTTCTATAACGTCGTTATTCTTTTCTAAAATTATTTTTCGCTTTAAGCTCAGTTTGGGGGTTAACTCCCCTCCATCAATGCTAAACTCTTTGGCCAATAAAGCAAAACGTTTCACCTGCTCCCACTTACCAAATTCGAGACCTAAAGCAGCAACTACCCGGTTATACTTATCCAATACCTGCTCATTGTGAATCATTTCTTCGTTGGTAGTGTAGGGTATCCCCTTTTTTTGGCACCATGTTTTTAACGCAGCAAAAGTAGGTACAATTAATGCCGCTGGGAATTTTTTGTTTTCACCCAGCACCATAATTTGCTCAATTAACGGCGATTCCTTATACCGGTTTTCCAACATCTGTGGGGCAATATATTTACCACCGGCTGTTTTAAAAATCTCCTTTTTACGATCGGTAATTTTCAAGAATTTACCATTTATAATTTCGCCTATATCGCCCGTATGAAACCATCCATCCTTGTCGATACATTCGGCCGTTAAATCCTCCCGTGAATAATAACCTTTCATGATATGATGGCCACGGGTTAAGATCTCTCCATCTTCGGCAATTTTTATTTCTACACCTTCTATAGCCGTACCAACGGTACCGAACATAGTGGCACCAAAATGGTTTACTGTTATCACCGGCGAGGTTTCAGTAAGTCCGTAGCCTTCAAAAACCGGCATCCCTGCCGCCCAAAAAATGCGTGCTAAACGAGGGTTTAAAGCAGCTCCTCCCGAAGCTAATACCACAATATTGCCACCTAAGGCCGCTTGCCATTTCTTGAAAACCAATTTGCGCGCAATTTCAAGCTTAAAACCATACCACCATCCTTGTTCAAAATCATACCTTTCGGCCAGGGCGAGCGACCAAAAGAAAATCCCTCTTTTTATGCCCTTTAGATCTTTCCCTTTTTCCATGATCTTATCGTATACCTTTTCCAGTAAACGTGGTACCGTAGAAAATGCATTTGGCTTAACTTCCTGGATGTCTACCACAATGGTTTCCATACTTTCGGCATAATAAACGCTAACGCCCGAGTAGGCATACAGATAAGAAATCATCCGCTCAAAAATATGCGAGAGCGGTAAAAAGCTAACTGCGGTTTTCACTTCCTTTGGAAAGATAATGGATGATTTTTCGAAGTTTTGGATCAGGTTGTTATGGGTAAGCATTACGCCTTTGGGTGTTCCGGTGGTACCTGAAGTATAAATCAGGGTTAAGATATCATCGCCAGATACTTCTTTTCGATAAGCTTCCAAATCTACCGTTGTTTCTTTACCAATGGCCACTAGTTCTTCCCAATGCTTTGCGCCCTCAACCTGCTGAAGGGTATAAATAAGTACCGGATTGGCAAGAGTTTTATTGACGGCCGTAAGTTTCTGAAACAATACTTCATCATTGACAAACACCATACTCACCCCGGCATTTTCAATAATAAATTTAACATCATGTTCTGCCAAAGTAGGATAAAGCGGAATTTGATAAGCGCCCAATTGCATAATTGCATAATCGCAAATATTCCATTCAGGCCTGTTAGGCGCCATCACTGCTACGCGAGATTCTTTTTTAATCCCTAATGTGGTTAAGCCCTTACTTAAATTATCGGTCGTCTCGCAAAACGATTGTGTGCTGTATTTTTTCCATACACCATTTATCTTACCACTTATAAATTCCTCTTTCGGAAATTTCTCCAAATTATAGCTTAACAGATCGAATACCCTGGTAATAGTTTTCATACTTAATGGCTCACAACGGTGGTTTCTCAAATCTAATGAATAATATTTTGGGAAACAAGAAGCCAAAAATTTGTTGAAAAGGCTGTCCAGTTTTACAGAACAATTCCAAAAGTGCGCTAACCAAGTAATAATTATAATATACGATGAGAGCCAATTACAATTATTTTTCCATTTACCAAACACTACGGCACAAATGTTGTTATGTTGAAAGGATCGACTTAAAACCTATGGGAATGATTTCGAGTCGTTATTTTTAATAAACAAAAAACAACAATTATGAAAAAGTTAATTTTTACTTTTATTACGGGTGTTGCTTTATTCACCGTGAACATGACTGGTGCAAAAGCACAAGATTACAAAACAGGCTTGGGACTTGCTATTGATTTTGGTGATGGAGCTACTTTGGTTGGTCCACACATTAAGCATTTCTTTAATGCTAATGGTGCCATTAACGGAGAGGTTTTATTTGGAAACCATTTCACCAGAATTCAAGGTATGTACCAACATCACTCAGAATTTAAAGGAGCCGATGGCCTAAAATGGTATATTGGTGGTGGTCCGGCAGTAGATTTGTATGATGGCGGTTCTAGCTTCTATCTTGTTCCAACTGCAGGTTTAGACCTTAAAGTGAAGTCGGCACCAATTGCCTTATCGTTTGATTGGAGACCAAATATCTATCTTGGCGACAGCTATGGTGGAAATAGATTTATCGCTGGCAGATTTGGCTTGGGAATTCGATACTCATTCTAACAAAAAAACCCGTTTAGTTTTAAAACTAAACGGGTTTTTTTATGTCTAAACTATTTTATTTACCTTCCATCCATCGCTTGCGCACTGCCAATTGAAGAGGCGTTGCATTTTCCATCACACTGGTTTTAAACCTGATATTAGGATTTTCTTTCAACGTTAAAGTAATTTCTTTCTCAATTCCATCGCGTACAATCTTCAATACCAATTTATCCCCTATTTGCTTGTTGCTAACAATGGGTAACATATCGAGCGATAAACCCGGGTTTGGCAATTTCACATCGCGCATAACAGCTGCTACGCCAACGCCATCAATGCTAATAATGGCATCATTTACATTTAGGCCATCTTCCCATGCAGTTGAATTTCGAGCCACTCCCGAAACAATCAGTCCTTGATTAACCGTTAAAGAAGCACCGGTAGCCGGCTTGTTAGGCGTTGCGTTTTCTGCGGTAACTTCAATACCTGCATAACCAAAATACTTTGCATACTCAATATCAGCGGTTCCGGTTACGTATTTGGCCCAGAAATTGGTAAAGCTAATTCCACTTATCTTTTCTACCATCGCTTTAAACTCGGCATCGGTATAACCGCGTTTTAAGGTTTTGCATTGCCAGTACATGGCTTTCATTACATCATCTAAACTTTTGGCGCCCTTGGTGGCATTGGCAATTTCAAGATCCATCAACAAGCCTACCACTGCCCCTTTGGTATAATACGAAATAAATGTATTCTTCGCGTTCTCAGAAGGACGATAAGCTGGGTTAATCCAAGCGTCGAAACTAGAAGCCGCAGCCGAGTTTATTTTAGCTCCGGGTGTATTCATTACCGTACCAATGCTACCTATCTGAGCAGCAATAAAGGCATCTTGATCCCTGAAACCTGCTCTATAAGTGTATTTCGTTTCATAATAGGAAGTGAAACCTTCTGCAATCCACAAATTGGTGGTATAGTTTTCATTCTCGTAATCGAATGGCCCTAAAGCAATTGGGCGTAACCTTTTTACATTCCAAAGGTGATTATACTCATGTGCTACTAAGCCTAAAAAGCGAACATAACTTCCAGGATTTGCATAACCTGTTCTCGAGGCACCCAATACGGTTGAATTCAGGTGTTCTAAGCCACCGCCTCCCTGTAAGCGATTATGCACAATAAAGGTGTAGTGTTTATTCGGGTTTTCACCGTAAACAGCTGTCGCCTGCTCTACGATCTTAGCCATATCTACTTTTAATTTCTCTTTATCGTAGTTTCCACCACCGTACATGGCCACTTCGTGTTTAACACCTGCCGCCGTAAACTCAAAAATATCCTGCGTACCTACTTCTATCGGACTGTCGAATAAGATATCGAAATCTGAAGCTGTGTAGGTAAATTCTTTCCCTTTTACAGGCTCTAAACCCGTACTTACTTTATTCCAATTACCATAAGGAACAATTTTTACAGTACTTGGTGTTTTTAGCATCCCGGCAGGATACATAAATATGCTGGCCGACGATAAAAAGGCGTGACTGTCATCTATAAATGCCGTACGCACTGAAACTTCGAAAGCATATACACGGTAGTTAATCTTTACTGCATTTGCTTTATTATGGTAAACCCTCCAGGTATTTTTGCTTACCTTTTCGGTCTTAATAGCTTTACCCCCTGCGGTTGCACCAAAACCTTCTACGCTTTTCGCAAACTCACGGATCAAATAAGAACCCGGAGTCCAGACAGGCATCTTTACATCCACATAATTCTTGCCGGTAATACCCGCGATATTCATTTCAACCTCGGCATAATGCGCTTGAGGTTCCTTAAAGCTTACTTCAAAGCTGATCTTTACTTGTGCTTTCGCTGCCATCGTAATCGTAAGTAGGATTAATAATCCAAAAACTGATTTTATCTTCATTTTTAAATCTTTGCACAAAAATATAACATTTTAATTTTTTATTAAGAATATTGACAATAAAGCTGTAACATACTTACTACATCAAACGATAAAAGAAACAATTAAATATTTTTGCTTGATAAAACACGCAAATGTTATGAAGAAAAGATATATATTCTATATACTCCTATGCTTGGGGCTTGCTTACCTGATTTATCATAGGATTTCAGAGAATAAAAAAATTAGTGGCGACGGTCCGAAAGGTGGGGCTAAAGGTGCTAAAGGCGGCAAAGGCGGCGAGGCACCTCCTTTAGCTGTGGATGGCATTGTAGTAAGTGCAAATTCTTTCGCCAACAACCTGGAAATTACGGGTAGTATAGAAGCGAATGAATCGGTTATTTTACGGAGCGAGGTATCTGGTCTGGTAACAGCAATTAACTTTAAAGAAGGAAGCAACGTAAGCAAGGGTGCTGTCTTAGTTAAGATTAACGATAAAGACATTCAAGCACAATTACAGGATGCCCTCACTAAAGAAAATTTATCCGCAACTAGCGAAAACAGAGCAAAGCAATTGCTAGCAAAAGGAGCGATCAGTCAGGAAGAATACGACGTTGCCTTGGCGAACTTAAAATCACTGAAAGCCCAGGGGCAAATTGTGAGAGCTCAATTAGACAAAACAACTTTAAGGGCTCCTTTTAGCGGAAAGATTGGTTTGCGCGCTATTTCTGTGGGGGAATATCTTACCCCATCAACCGTAATTGCCAATTTAATGAGTACCAATCCCGTAAAGGTTAACTTTTCGATTCCAGAAAAATATGTAGGGCAGATTAAATTAAATTCTCCAATAACATTTGTAACTGATGCTTCTGGTAAAGAATTTAATGGAAAAGTATTCGCAATTGAACCTGGAATTAATCAGCAAACCCGTACACTGCAAATAAAGGCGCTGGCTCCAAATCCCAACGATGAGTTATTACCGGGTTCTTTTGCCAAGGTTAAACTTTCCTTAAGCAGACAGGAAAATGCCATATTGGTGCCTAGCGAGGCGGTAATCCCTGTGTTGAAAGGTAAAATGGTTTATGTTAGTAAAAACGGAAAGGCGCAACAGGTACCGGTAGAGGCAGGCACCAGAACTGCTGAAAGTGTGGTTATTACCTCGGGTTTAAGTATTGGCGATACCGTACTTACTACGGGTGCTATGGCCTTAAAACCAGACGCCCCTGTGAAAGTAAATATTGCAGGAAAGAAAAATTAAGGACATGAGTATTTCAACCACCAGTATAAAGCGACCTGTTCTTGCCATTGTAATGAACTTAATGATTATCCTTTTTGGAATAATCGGCTACAATTTTTTGGGCATCCGCGAATATCCTTCAATTGATCCAACGGTTGTATCTGTACGTACTTCTTACCCTGGCGCTAACTCAGATATTATTGAGTCACAGATTACCGAACCGCTTGAAAAATCTATTAATTCCATTGACGGTATCCGAAACATTTCATCGTCCAGTAACCAGGGCACTAGCAATATCACCATCGAATTTGACCTCGGTAAAAACATTGAAGAAGCGGCAAATGATGTGCGCGATAAGGTGTCTCAAGCGGCCCGTAGTTTACCAAAAGATATCGATGGCCTTCCGGTAGTAAGCAAGGCGGATGCAAATTCAGACAACATTTTATCTATGACCGTACAAAGTGATAGAAGAAGTGTAACAGAGCTGAGTGATTTTGCGGAAAATGCCATCGCCGACCGCATCCAAACCATTCCAGGCGTGAGTAGTGTGCAGATCCAGGGACAGCGTAAGTATGCCATGCGCATTCGGATAGACCCGAATAGGCTGGCTTCTTATGGCTTAACTTCACAAGACATTGTAGCCGCTCTTAGCAACGAAAATGTAGAACTTCCATCCGGAAAGCTAACTGGTGCCGCTACAGAGCTTACGGTAAAAACTTTAGGAAAACTTACCACAGCCGAAGAATTTAACAACCTTATTATTAAAAGTGACAGCAACAATGTGGTTAAACTGCAGGATATTGCCTTGGTTGAAATGGGATCTGAAAATGAAGAAACTGTTTTACGGGAGTCGGGCAAGCCCATGGTTGCGGTAGCCATTATCCCACAGCCGGGAGCGAACTACTTAGAGATCAGTAAGGAATTTTATAAACGTTATGACAAGCTGGTAAAGGATATGCCGGCAGATATTAAATTAAATATCTCCCAAGATTCTACCATTTTCATTAAGCGTTCGGTAACAGAGGTAGCCGAAACTATTTTAATATCGCTGGTACTGGTGATTTTGATTATCTATCTATTTTTTAGGGATTGGGCAATTGCCTTTAGGCCATTAATTGATATTCCTGTATCGTTAATTGCCACCTTCTTTATCATGTACATTTTTGGATATTCGATTAATGTGCTAAGCTTGCTGGCTATTGTATTGGCAACCGGCTTGGTGGTTGATGATGGAATTGTAGTGACCGAAAATATCTTTAAAAAGGTAGAAGAAGGCTATACACCCATTGAGGCAGCCATAAAAGGGGCAAATGAAATATTCTTTGCCGTTATTTCCATTTCCATAACCCTTGCCGCAGTATTTTTGCCCGTTATATTTTTACAGGGATTTGTGGGGAGGTTATTTAGAGAGTTTGGGGTGGTAATAGGTGCTGCCGTATTGATTTCGGCTTTTGTCTCTTTAACGTTAACACCGATGTTAAATGCCTATTTAATGAAAAAAGGTGGACATAAGCCATCCCGTTTTTATAGGTTCACCGAGCCCTATTTTGTGAAAATGAACGAGGCCTATAAAGACAATCTCAATGCTTTCCTAACACGCCGATGGTTAGCCGTACCAATTATTGTTGTGTGTACAGGTTTGATTGTCCTTTTTTGGAATTTATTGCCAAAAGAAACCGCTCCTTACGATGATAGAAGCTCTATTAACATGAACGTATCTACGCCAGAGGGATCATCTTTTGCCTTTACCGACCGTTTCGTTTCTAAAATCCAGCAGATGGTGACCGATTCGATCCCAGAAAAGAGGGTACTTATTACCATTACTTCTCCTGGCTTTGGGGGAGCTGGCTCTACCAACTCTGGCTATGTTAGAATGGGGTTAAAAGATCCGGGTGAGCGTGAGAAAAGTCAGAAAGAAATTGCGGATAAACTTACTAAAATCACCAAAAAATATTCGGAGGGGAAAGTGACCGTGAGCCAGCAGCCCACTATTTCGGTAGGGCGGAGAGGTGGACAACCGATCAGTTATATTATTCAGGCCCAGAATTTTGAGAAGTTGAGAGAAAAAGTGCCTTTGTTTATGGATGAGGTGTCGAAAAACCCCATATTCTCAACCTCCGATGTTAACCTCAAGTTTAATAAACCAGAAATTAACTTAACTATTGATAGAGACAAAGCCAAGAACCTGGGTGTATCTATTGTAGATATTGCCCAAACACTGCAACTCGGCTTAAGCGGGCAACGTTTTTCTTATTTCTTCATGAATGGAAAACAATATCAGGTAATTGGGCAATTTGATGTAAGCGAACGTAAGGATCCTTTAGATTTAAGTTCTGTATATGTGCGGAATAATAAAGGCCAACTCATTCAACTCGATAACTTGGTAACAACGAAAGAACAAAGTAGTCCGCCGCAACTATACCGGAACAACCGTTTCATTTCTGCCACCGTTTCTGCAGGCCTCTCGCCCGGCAAAAGCATAGGCGATGGTATCCAGGCTATGGATGAGATTGCTGCAAAGGTATTAGACGACACCTTTTCTACCGATCTAAGTGGTGAGTCAAGAGATTTTCAAGAAAGCTCTTCTAACACCATGTTTGCTTTTGGCTTAGCGTTGTTATTAGTTTATTTAATCTTATCGGCACAGTTTGAAAGCTTTAAAGATCCGGTAATTATTATTTTAACGGTACCCATGGCAGTGGCTGGAGCATTTTTATCGCTTTGGTTATGCGGACAAAGCTGGAATATCTTTAGTCAGATTGGTACCATTATGCTAATCGGCTTGGTAACCAAAAATGGAATTTTGATTGTAGAATTTGCCAATCAGTTAAAAGAGCAGGGGAAATCCGTTCAGGAAGCTATTAGAGAAGCGGCGGTTTCGAGGTTGCGTCCAATTTTAATGACAAGTATGGCGATTGCCTTTGGTGCATTACCCATTGCGATGGCATTGGGCGCTGCAGCAAAAAGCAGGATGAGTATGGGAACAGTAATTGTTGGCGGAACTTTATTCTCGTTAGTGTTAACGCTATTTGTAATTCCGGCGATTTACTCCTACTGGTCTAAAGAATATAAAGAGAATAAGGAATTAACCGACTCGCTCAATGCCGCAATGGCCGAGGAGAAGTTGTAGGAAGCGTTATTGCGAGGAATTGCGAGGAACGAGAGCGTCATTGCGAGGTACGAAGCAATCTAATCTGAGATTGCTTCGTACCTCGCAATGACGGAGCCAACCTAAAATTCCTCGCAATGACGGAATGAAATAAAATAGATATTAACATGAAAAACAAGCACTTTATACTGCTAATAACTGTAGGCCTTTTGTGTTTCACTACCGGATTGTTTGCCCAAGAAAAGCTTACGCTCCAAGAAGCCATCACTATTGCTTTAAAGAACAATTACGATATCAAGTTGGTAAGCAACGACCTGGCTATTGCACACAATAATGTGAATTTGGGTAATGCGGGGGTATTGCCAGCGGTAACAGGCACGTTTAGTACAGGTGGCAGCCGACAAAACTCCGTACAAACACAGGCATCCGGTACGCAGCGAGTAATAGATGGTGCAATTAGCACCAATATGAGGTACGGAGTGGGCTTAGACTGGACTATTTTTGATGGATTTAAGATGTTTGCGACCTACGATAAGTTGAGGGCACTGGAAAAACAGGGAGAGGTAAATGCTAAAGGCATCATTTTAAACACCATTGCCCAAGTGGTAAATGCTTATTATGATTTAGTTAAACAGCAACAATTAATTATCGCTGCCGACAGTGCCATAGACGTTTCTGCTTTGCGTTTAAAAATAGCCGATAATAAGTTACAATTAGGCCGGGGTTCAAAATTAGATGTAGTAGCTGCGCAGGTAGATTATAATACAGATACTTCTAACTATTTGCAACAGCAAAACCTAGGTATTTCTTATATGGTAAGGTTAAATCAGTTAATGGTTCGTGAACTCGACACTCGATTTAGTGTTTCAAATGACCTCGCAATTGATCAAGGTTTGATTTATAGCACCTTAGCTGGTCAGACAGAACAATTAAACCCCAATTTGCAAGCTGCTCTTATCACCAAAAAAATAGCTGAATTAACTTTAAAAGAGGTAAAAGCTAGCAAGTATCCATTGATTGGGTTAAATAGTGGTTATGAATTTAATCGAAGTACCAGTCCGACAGGCTTTAACACCCAGTTTAGAGCTAACGGATTAACTTACGGTATAACGGCGAGCATCAATATCTTTAATGGCTTTTTACAACGCCAGAATGAACGTAATGCAAAGATTGCCATCAATTCAAGCGAATTAACTTTCGATAAAACTAAGCAAGATCTATTAACCCAGCTTACCATAGCATACCAGAATTACAATACCTATATAGAACTGGTTAAATTGGAAAGAAAAAATGTTGAGCTGGCCAAGCAAAATTTGTCGATCACTTTAGATAAATATCGTTTGGGAAGCATTGCTCCTTTGGAGTTGAGAGAGGCTCAACGAAATGCGATTAATGCCAATTCTCGTTATGTAGAAATACAATATCAGGCAAAAATTGCGGAAATTACGCTAAAAGAGATTAGCGGTACATTAAATATTCAATAAGATCGCTATTTTTGGATTATGATTATAGTTGCAGACAGCGGTTCGTCTAAAACAGATTGGATGGTTTATAGTCCGACCGAAATTCAGTCATTTAGCACACAAGGCATTAACCCATACTTTTTAAATGCTCATGATATCGTTAAGATTTTATCTAAGAATAAAGGATTGGGTGTGATTGCTGATCAGGTAAAAGAAGTTTACTTTTTTGGCTCGGGCTGTTCATCTCCCGATAAGCATGAAATTGTATCGAATGGTTTATCCTCGTTTTTTACCAAGGCTTTTGTAAGTGTAGATCATGATTTAATTGGCTCTGCCTATGCTACTTGTGGCAATAATGAAGGTTTAACCTGCATTTTGGGTACCGGATCTAACATCTCTTATTATGATGGTGTAAATGTACACAATGGCAAGCATGGCTTAGGTTATGTTTTAGGCGATGAAGGTTCTGGAACTTTCTTTGGCAGAAAGGTGCTGGTATCATATCTCTATCAAACGATGCCTGAAGATTTGAGGGTGTTATTTGCAGAAAATTACGCAATTACTAAAGACATCGTGATAGAGAACATCTATCAAAAACCTTTCCCCAATTCTTATCTGGCTACTTTTAGCCGCTTCATGATTGCCCATAAAAGCCACCCTTTTATTCAGCAAATGCTGAGGGATGGCTTCCAAGAATTTGTAGACACCAATATAAAGGACTACAAGATGTATAAAACCATTCCCTGTAATTTTGTGGGTTCAATCGCTTTTTATTACCAGGATGAATTGAGGGAGGTTTGCGCAAAAAACCAGATCAAAGTGGGCAAGATTTTGCAGAAGCCTATTGAAGGAATTTTCGATTATATCTTGAAAAGAGAAGGTGTAGCCCAGTAAATACCATTTTACTTAAATGTTGTCAGGATGTCTAGCCGTGTTCCGGCCGATATCCCTTGCCTTGCTATTGGGTACCTATTCGATAGTATCTCGGTATAATAGCGCTTTAAGGGGATAGGATGCAATAAGCACCGAGACTCCTTTGGTATTTGGCGGATTAATGGCTTAGGTTTGAGTGAACTTACTGCTCTAATTCTATCCGTTTAGCAAATTCTGTAAAGTCAAGGTGACTTGGACTGCCGTTTTTCTTCCAATCCCTAGATTTAAAATCCTCGGCAAAAATCCTCCGTCAAGGGTGTAGTCGGGCATCGTTTACATGGAGCGTGATGTTGATCATGCCATAGACTTGACTGAGCACGAGATCTCTGCTCTGGGTTTCCAGTAATACAAAGTTCTTTAGGTGTACGTCTCTGTTAGAAAAAAGGCTTGCTGCTCTGAAAGCTGAGTGAGCAAGAACGGGTGTTCGGTATAAAATAAAAGTATTTAAGAACCTCGCATCGACATGATGTCGATGCATTTGTCGATGCAAAACTAAAAACTAATACAACTCTGTCGACGCATCGACATCATGTCGATGCATTTGTCGATGCAAAAACAGTTAGCCAATAAAAACATATCTGTATTTATTGGACTTGGGTGATTCGCCGTTATCACCGATCAAGCCAAGTCTGATAAATCGCTTCAAGTGACGGTTTGCTGTTCTTTCTTCGATTCTAAGATGATTTTGATATTCTTTACGAGAAACACTTGTTTTGCTCTTTATCCACTCATAACCCTTTATTTCATCAACTGTCAACTCTTCGATGCCTTTATGAATGCTTACCGATTTTACAGCCTCTAGTGTACGTGGAAAGGTTAATGCGAGATACGGTTCTGTATAACTAAATTCAGGTAGAGGCAGGTTGTGCTTCTCCTGCATAGTACGAAAGGTTTCCATGCCCAATTCATTTTCTTCCATTAATTTCATTTTATTGAAAATATAGGTAATCTTAGGGTTCCGGCTAAGAGAGGAGGCCTTAAACTGTTTAACCTGGTCCAGTGAGATTGGCGAAACAGGCAATCCGGCACTTTTAACCAATATTTTATCATCGTCGATCTCGATGTAGGTTTTTGCCCCCTCTATTTCATAGTCCCTATGCACCAATGCGTTGATGATCGCTTCGCGCAAAGGTTCCAGCGGATAAGCGGCTTGTGTTTGCCGTTCAAACTTTTCTCTGCTTACTTGCGAATGGAGTACCTGTTGAAGCCACATTTCGATACCCCGGGGAATCAAAACCAGTGGGCCGTCAAAATCTTTCGGTATTGGAGCATTGCTTCCATATTTAATTTTTGCCTTTACAACCGCATTTTGGTAGGCCGCCCTGGGGTCTTTCCCAAAAAGAAGTAATGCAGCACCTGTAGCCATATACGTATTTCCAGCAGGAATGATCAGTTCCAGTTGGGCGAGATGGCGTTTGAAATCCTCGCTGTCGCTGGTAAATCCCAAACCTGCAGATTTTATGTAATAGTCTAGTGCTTCTTTGTCAAAGATAGAAAGATCGGTAGCGGGCATTAGTTCATCCAATTTATTGAGCACAATCACTTTCTCTACTTTTACATCCTCCGCCCGTTGTATTGCCTGCTTTAAAAATTCTTCATTTTCCTTTTTGATCTGCTTTTGAAATTCGGGACGGAACATCTCTACCTCAACATTCTTGCTTTCCAGATATTTAATACCTTTTCGGTCAACAGTAGGGTCGGGATCTGCTATGCCGATCCATACTTTGGCAATCCTTGCGTTAACAATCCGCTCTGCACATCCCAGTTTTGGATGCTTTCTTGCACCAGGGGCGCAAGGTTCCAATGTCGCAAATAAATAACATCCCGTTACACCCTTATTTCTGTTCTTCCTTTCCAATAACGTAAATTCAGCGTGGTCGCCATCACGAAGCTCTCCCCTGAATGCTGTATCAAGCACCTCTCCGTTGGGAGATACTAATACCGCACCGACTTTCGGGGAAGTTTTGTCTTCACGGGGCTCTTGGATTGATTTTTTCATTATCTCAACCGCCAGTTTCATATACTTCTCTGGGTCAAATGCTAGATTCATTAAATATTATTTTGAGTGCTGTTAAAAATGGTTGATCCAAATTTAAGCTTTTATTCCGAATAGTGTTAGATTAAGCCAGTGGTTAAGCAGATAGTTATCTGCAACAGTTCAGACTACCGATCATTTCTCATCCAGAGTACAGAATCTGCGCCTAACAGCAATAGTATTCTCTCCACGCATGCGAAGTTAGGTTCTTAAAGGGCAAACAGATACTTATAAGCGCATTGTATTTAACTTATAGTTGGTCGATTTGTTCAAACCGAGGCTATTAACATGGATAGTATTGAATAAAATGAATGCACTAATGAGTCGATAAAAAAGATATGTTTACATAAGAAATCTGCATTTGGAACATCTAATGCGGGTTTCTGAACTAAATTAATCTCTCTCAAAGTGTTAATTATTCTAAAAAAATCTGCGCTCCCTTGGCTTGTCCTCGTAGCCGTGCTTCTATTTATCGGAGAAGCGAGAGGGCAGACTCCTGTTCCTACCTATCTGACAGGACATATTACAGGGAACAAATTTGAAGCAGGCAGTTTTATTGGAGCAGGAACAGGCAATGCCGGCCTAACAAGCCCTATGTTAACCCATGCTTGGGGATGTCTTCTAGGTGTCCAAACCAATGAATTTAGATTTTATTACAATACTGCAGCAAACTTTTCAGCTGGTGCTCCTACTACTGTTACAGCCGCGCGCTCATTAGGTTTATTAGGTGTTTTAGGTGCTGGAGGTGATGCTTATATTCAATTTAGAAATACCGGAAATGCGACGATTGCTGCAGGCACACCCACTTATTTTAGATTAAATACCAAACCAACTGCTGGAGGAATTTCGCTTAACTTAGGAGGCGTTCTAGGTTTAACGGAATTACAGAGCATTAAAGGTGTGGCTTATTCTGGAGCAGGGAATTATTCATTAAATACTTCAACACTTGGTTTTCTATCTTGCCCAAACCCTTACAATGGAAACGAAAACAGCGGCACAATAGTTGGCACAAGCACCACCAAACTACTAATCGATGCTTTTGGATCGTGGTTTGCAAAAGTAACCCCTAGTTTAGCATACAATTCCGTAAGGTTAAATGTAGCTTATCCAGAAGATAAACTCCTTCTACTAGACTTAGCAGCCCTTGCTAATTTAAATGCGTCAATTAATGTGAATGTTCATAGTGCCTTTACCCAGCCAGATGGTGGGGTTTGTAACTTAAGCCCCCAGTTTGTTAGCCCAGGTGAAATAGTTAGCGGCATTACACTTTCGCCAGCTCAAGTTACCGCCGGCATTGGTATTAATCTAAATCAATTGGTAACAAACCCAGAGCGCTCTATTAACGGAAATGCAAACGACTACACCTCCTTTAGTTCTGGATTAGCCAGTGTCGGAGCAGTTAGTTCGGTAGCCCAAAGTTATTATTTCGATCATAGCTCAACGGTAGATGATGGTATTCGCCTGCAACTTGGCGTTCAACAAAGTCTTATCGATTTAGGCGTATTAGGACGTACTTCCCTTAAATTCAAAGCATATAAAGGTGAAACCGAAGTTTACAGTACAAACTTGGCATCTTTAGCAACATTGCTACAGCTTAATCTATTAAATTTAGTTACCATTAATGGCAGTACCCATAAAAGATTAGATCTCACATTTAAACCTGGCGTTGCATTTGACCGTTTCGAAATTACCTTCGATCAAGGACTTGCGGCAGTGGGAGTTTTAGGCGATGCTTTACGAATTTATGAAGTAAGTATGGCTCCATCCCTTCCTACCATCACACTTCAACCTACCAACCCTAACCCTAGTGGCATTTGCGAAGGCGATGGAACTAGCTTTGTAGTGGGTGCGACTGCCTCGGCGGGGGGTGTAGTTTCTGGCTATCAATGGGAATATTTTAATACCGTTGACAGTACTTGGACAAATGCTGGTTCTGCGATCGATACTTTAAGCCTTAGCAACGTAACCAATGCTATGAACAACAGATGGTTTAGAGCTAAAGTTACCGGTGGAAACCCAGGTTGTCCTTACGACATCTACTCAAACGAAGTTCAGCTAATTGTAAAACCCAAGGCATTAGCAACAGACATCGATGCTCCCGGAATAACCATTTGCCAGGGCCTTTCTACAAACTTAACAGCTAGTTGCAATCTGGTGACTATTCCCAATCCAACTTTTAAATGGTATGCGAATGCTGATCTAACCGGGCTTTTAGCAACAGGAAGTAGCTATAGCGTAACACCCACAACCACTACCTCTTATTGGGTTACGGTTGAAGGCACTGCAACTTGCCAAAATGCACCAAATAGTGCAAAACAAGTGACAGTAGTAGTTACCCCTCACCCACCACCGCCTATCACCATAACATCAAATTAAATAACATCAATTAACTAATCTCTAAAAAACAAAAAACATGGAAACGAAAACTACCTTTCTAAAATCGAGCTTATTAGCTTTATTTTTATTGATTTCAACTACAGTAACAGTATTTGCCGACACATACTATGTATGTTCTGGCGCAGCATTAACACTTACTGATCCACCAGTTGATGCAAACCTCACCTATACCTGGGATGTAAAACTCAATAATGTATCAGTGCCTTATCCAGGATCTCCAGGCAAACCAACTAGTATGCCTGCAGCAGCTGGAATATATACCGTTACCCTAACGTCAAACTTAACTCCTGCTGGTACTCTTGCTGGGGTTTGTGCGCCGGAAACTGGTGAGTATAACGTAATCGTTTTGCCACCATTAGCCCTAACTATTGATGCTCCTACAAAGCCATCGTATTGTGGTGTTAGCGCAAACAGTGAATCTGTAGTTTCACTAACTGGAACAGCTCCAAGCCTTCCTACAAATGTGGTAGGGCCACCTGCAGCTCCTTACAGTTCAGATTTAGAATTAGAATATTCATATTCTGTAGTAAAAACTGTTGGAGCTGTTGTTTCTCCTGCAGTTGATGGCGCTACAATTGGTACAATAAACCAAACTACTGGGGCATATACCTTAACCACAGACGCCGTAGGTTCTTATGCAATCACAGGTACTGTAAAATACAAACAAAAGGCTGGATTTGCAAATACCTTGTTAGGCACTACTGGGTGCCCTGCCACATCAGGAACACAAACCGTTGTTGTTACCGCTGCACCAGCTGCCCCAACAATCACTATCACTGCGCCTTAATAACCTAAACACTCCATGTTTATCATAAGAATAGCTCTTGCCCTAGCTTTGCTGTCGTATTTTGCGACAGCAGGCTTTGCGCAATCTGGTAATTCGCAACCGATAAACATTCCGCAGGGAAGCTCTGTTAAGCTTACAACTAACGCTACCGGCGCAGTTAGCTACTGGTGGAGAAAAGACGACATCCAGATTCCTGGCGCTACCGCAAGTACTTACACCGTAACCAACACAGGAAAATACAGTGTGGTAATATTCAGCGCCGATGGTTGTCAATCAGATCCTTCCGAACCCGTTGAAGTAATTGTGGGCCCACCCATTGTAGCAGCGAGTGCCGATTTAGCAATCACAAAAACAAATGACAATAAACCTGTTAGCATTAACGAAACATTCGAATATCAAATAAATGTGAAGAATAATGGGCCGAGCACGGCAAACAACGTCGTAGTAAAAGATCTCTTACCCATAAACCTAACGTTCGACCGCTTCGTTAATCCATCCCTTGGAACCGCAATTTACAATCCGTCTTCCAGGTTAATTACCTGGGATATTACAGAATTAAAAAATGGCCAAACAGCCGATTTGGCGATCAAAGTGACAGCCAACAAATATGGTGTCTATACAAATACAACTAACGTTACGGCAACAGATCCACCAGATCCGGATTTAACCAATAATAACGCTACAGATATTAAATATATCTGGGGAATAACCATCCCCAATGTGTTTACACCAAATGGCGATGGTAAAAACGACACATTCGAGATTATGGGCTTACCACTCTATAGCGATAATGAAATAACGATTGTAAACAGGTGGCAAAGCCCGGTATACGAGAAAAAACGATACCAGAACGATTGGACAGCTAATGGATTGAGCGATGGAACCTATTTTTATATTCTTAAGGTTAAAAATGTTTCCAACGAATGGCAGGAATTTAAGGGTTATATTACTGTACTTCATTAAAATTTGACAGCATGAAGAAAATTATTTTATCGGGCTTATTCTTTTTAATGTTATTCAACGCATATGGCCAACAAGAAGCCCAATACGGACAGTACGTTTTTAATGGTCTTTACATTAATCCAGCCTATGCGGGCTATAAAGATGAAATTTATTTTCAAGCATTTTACCGTGCCCAATGGACAGGTATTAAAGGCGGCCCGAGAAGTTTATCAGTCTCGATAGACGCCCCTGTGAGCGACGGAAAACTTGGATTAGGTGCATTGATCAGCACAGATAAAATCGGTGCCCAAACTTCCTTAAATGCCATGGGTAATTTAGCCTATAGAATTAAGCTAAACGATGATGGTACAAGGGCAGTTTCATTTGGCCTGGGACTTGGCGTGCTACAAATGGGAATTAACGGAAGCCTATTAACACCAAACGAAATAGGCGACACACGGATCCCAACAGGCAATCAAACCAATATTGTGCCCGACGCAAGAGCAGGCATCCAATATTCCTCAGAAAGATTTTTTATCGGCTTCTCGGCCAATAGCTTAATAGCGCCCTATTTAACAAAGGATAAGAATTTCGACATCTTAACCATGAAGGCCGAATCGCACTTCTATCTAACCACAGCTACCATATACAGACTTAATGAGGATCTCATCTTTAAACCATCGTTTTTAATTAAGGATGATTTGCACGGCCCAACATCGGTAGACCTCAATGCATTTTTGCTATTCAGAGACAAACTATGGCTAGGGGGACTTTACAGAACATCCATGAAAATGTATCCAAAAAAGAACCTGCAAAAAGAGCTCTCTAACAAAAGCGCATTAGGATTTATAGCGGAGTTTTTTGTAAAGCCCAACTTTAGGGTTGGCTATGGTTATGATTATAGCTTGAGTAAATTAAGTGCATTCGATCATGGTTCGCACGAACTCTCTATCGGTTTTTACCTGAATACGATTAGAAGTCAGAAGAAACTGTGTAATTGTTTTTAATATCTCACCTTAAAATGTACAGCTACTCACTAGCTCGCCTCAAAATATTGAAATTTTAAGGTTAACGCTAAATATCGCCTTAAAAGAACCGATAATCTGTAACACTCCTAATAAGCTGCCTTATAATTCACGCTGATATGATAAGTAGTTACCTCCCCTTCTTTTACTTCAAAAGAAGCAATGGAGCCATCGCCCTCGAAAAGACTAGCGAAAAATTTCCCATCCTCTTCTTGGGTAAAAATAGAATACTTCCCAGGTTTTAACTTGTATTGAAAGTACCCATCTTGATTGGTTTTTACTTTTGCCACCAAACTGCTATTGATTTTAGCAAATAAAGGTGCCTCACCTTCGGCATCGCTTAATTTGGTGAGCTCGTGGATATAAACTGTCCTAACCGCAGGGGTTTCGTTTTTAGCTTGTGGCCTGTCTGGCGAAGGCATAAAATTCCCTTCCAGCCAAAGTACCCTGCCAAATACGCCCTGCCGGATAGTACTTTTTCCATCTTTGATAGTACTACAAAACGACAAGCACAAACTGAGCAACGTAAATAAAAATATTCTCGTATATTTCATCAATATATTTATTTGATTGGTGACCAAGCACTGCTACTTTTACTTAACTATAACGCTACTTTTTTTAGTGTCGTTTAATTCGTATGCTCAAATAGCAAATAAAGAAACCAATGTAGCTTTTTTACGTGAAAATGCGGTAGCCGTACAACAAAAAATAGAGGCGAACAGGCAAAAAGCATTTTCGGTAGCCAAAGAAAAAGGCTGGGAAACATTAAGGGTTACCAAAACTGGGGCAGTCATAGCCTTGCAGGGGATAGATGATTTAGGTTTGCCAATTTACTTTATCACGGATAACAACAGTACGGCGGCAATTACCACCAGCACCCATAAATTATATACGGGCGGAGGCTTAGGTTTGTCGTTAAGTGGGAGCACCATTCCTAATGATAAAGTAGCTATTTGGGACGGCGGTTTGATTTTAACTTCACATACTGAATTTGCTCCTACGCGGATAAAACCAAAAGATAACGCCACAACCCTCTCATCTCATGCTACCCACGTAGCGGGAACGATGATGGCGAGCGGTGTTAACCCTATCGCAAAAGGCATGTCGTACGGCCTGCCACAGCTTTCTTCTTTTGATTTCAACAGTGATGTTGCTGAGATGTCGGCCAATGCGGCTACTTTACTAATATCAAACCACTCTTATGGCGCTATCGCAGGCTGGCAATATAACTCGGATGTAACACCGGCCCGGTGGGAATTTTGGGGAGCGCCAGGTGAAAATGAAGACTTTAAATTTGGCTACTATAACAATGCGGCTAAAGAATGGGACTTAATTTGTTATAATGCACCCTATTACCTTCCCGTAAAATCGGCAGGTAATAGCCGCAACGAAAATGGGCCGGCCGTAGGTGAACCATATTATCGATTTAACAGCGCAGGGACTATGGTAAGTGCGGGCAACAGGCCAGCAGGTATTAGCAGCAACAACGGCTATGATATTATTTCAACCTATGGAACCGCAAAAAACATCTTGACGGTCGGCGCTATTAACCCACTGCCTTTTGGGCCAATTTCAACGGAAAGTATCCAAATCTCTAATTTTAGCAGTTGCGGCCCGACAGACGATGGAAGGATTAAGCCCGACTTAGTTGGTGACGGAGTGAATGTAACGTCTACAACGAGTAGCAGTCCGACTACCTACGCTACACTTTCGGGAACCTCTATGTCCTCGCCAAATGTGAGTGGTTCATTGGTGTTGTTGCAGGAGTTGTATAGTCAGAAAAACGCAGGAGCTTACATGCGCTCGGCCACTTTAAAGGCACTGGTTTTAGGTACAGCTACAGAAGCGGGTATAGCACCAGGACCCGACTATATCTTTGGTTGGGGGCTATTGAATACGGAAGCCGCAGCAAAAGCCATATTAAATAAAAATGCAAAAAGCCTGATCAATGAAAACAGCCTGGCACAAGGATCAACGCAAACCATTAACCTAATTGCCTCTGGCGATGGACCATTGATCGCAACAATTTGTTGGACAGATCCGGAGGCAACACCAGTTTCATCAGCGACTGCATTAGACAACCCCATACTTAGACTGGTTAATGATTTAGACATCAGCGTGAAGGATGCGGAAAATAATGTTTACCGAGCCTGGGTTTTAGATCCGGCAAATCCTTCGGCACCTGCCACAACCGGCGATAATTTTAGAGACAACGTAGAACAAGTATATATCGCCAATGCCATACCCGGCAAGAGTTACACCTTAACCATTAGTCACAAAGGCACCTTACTCCGTGGTCCGCAGGCCTTTTCCATTGTCGCAACTGGCGTTGGCGGGGCAATATATTGCAGCTCGTCGGCCAATAACATATTGGATTCGAAAATTACCAATTTCAAATTGTCGAATATCGATTATACCGCTGATTTAAACTGTACTGGCTATAGCAATTTAACCTCGCAGGTAATTAATTTAGAAAAAGGAAAAACATATCCCTTAAGTTTAACGCTAGGCACCTGCGGTTCGGGCTTCAACAAAATAGCGAAAGTATTTATAGATTGGAATGGGGACGGCGATTTTTCTGACACCGAAGAGCTAGTTGCCACTAGTCAGGTTGTAAGTACTACCGGCATATTCTCCACTTCAGTATCCGTGCCCGACCTAGTTAATGTAAATAACTTCTCGCTGTTTCGAATTGTTTTAACTGAGACGAACGATCCGGCGAATGTTTCGTCTTGTGGGGTTTATGCAAAGGGTGAGACAATCGATTACCGGGTTAATTTTTTACAACCTGCAGTTGATGTTGCCTTAACAGCAATTGTTAATCCTACGGGTACCATATGTGCTTCCCCTGATCAAAAAGTAACGATAACCTTGAAAAACGATGGTACGCAAAGTTTAACGGCCGTTCCTGTGACAGTCATAGTTAGCGAAAATGGAACGCCAATAACTACTTTAAGCGCAACATTTAAGGGGTCAATCCCTTATTTGAACGAGGTAGACTTTACCTTGCCGTTGGGTTTTAACGCACAGCCCGGGAAAACCTATTCGCTTGTAGCCAAAACAAACTTACCTGGCGATTTGAATTCGACTAATAATGAACTGAGTGGGAGTTTTCAAGTTGGCATCCCTCCTGTTGCTACAACCGGCTCTGCCTTTTTCTGCACTAATTTAAATGCTTACAACTTAAATGTTGTTGCACCAGCTAGCTCAACGGCCTTTTGGTATAAAAATGCTACCGACACAAACCCCATCGAGTTTGGGAGCACTACTGCTACCACCGTAGCTCCAGGGGCCAATCGGAGCTATCATGTAGGAATAAATGATTTTAAAGCCGACATTGGGCCTAGCACTAAAGCTGAGCTTGGAGAGGGTGGCTACAACCAGTTCACCCCTGGTATTACCGTAACCACTTTGGTGCCAATTACCTTGGAAAGCGCACGACTTTATATCGGCAACTCGGGGCAAATTAGATTTACAGTCGTGAATAGCGCCGGTACTGAAGTCTCCTCAGTACTGCTCCGAGTTACTGCCACTAAGACTAAGCCCGCAGCGGGTGCTACGGCAAACGACCCCACAGATCTGGGACAAATTTATCCGCTTAACTTAACCCTGCCTAAAGCTGGGAGCTTCACGATAAACATTGAATATTTGGAAGGAGCAACTATTTTTAGGAATAACAATGCCACTGCAACGGCTTATCCATATCAAACTACTTTAAACTTATTTAGCCTTACCGGAAACACCGCAACCTTAGCGAATAGTCCCAATTATTTCAAAACCTTCTATTATTATTTTTATGACTTAAAAGTGCGGTCTGCAGGGTGCATGGGAGGTGAACGATTAGCGGTAAGCATGAGCGAACCCATCATTACCCAGCGCGATAATTTACTTTCTTCGAGCAGTTTAACTGGTAATAAATGGTTTTTAAACGGCGAGCCGATTGCCGGCGCCACCAATCAAACTTATACCCCGCTAAAAAATGGGGAATATACGGTTGAAGTACTTTCTGAAACTGGCTGCGCCATGCGTTCTACAGCCATTACCGTTACTGATGTAAAAAACATGAGTACCTCCCCCATAAATTTAAAGGTTTATCCCGTACCCACTGATGATGACCTGACTGTTTCTTTCGAAGTTGCCGACAGGTCGATGGTGAAAATTCAAGTGAGTAATCTTTTAGGTCAGGTCGTATTTAAGGAAGAGAAAGTTAATTTCAATGGCCTTTATACGAACACAATTAGGCTCAATGCTTTTGCCGCAGGCATTTACGTTTTAAGTGTAAGAATTGGTTCAAAGGTTTATACGAGAAAGATCTCTTTGATTAAATAGAATTATCTTCTTCATACCCTACCAACACCCACTTATGCTTCTCATTCAATTCGTAATTAGCCTTGAAATTGAAAGCTGGCGGTATGGTAAAATGAAAACTAAACCGCTGTTCAGCAATGCTTTTTGGAATAAAATGCTGCATAATTGCATTAGCTGTAGCCTCAATCAGTTCTTTGGAGGGTTTTTTCATTCATTTTCAGATTTCCGACTTACGAAGTCGGCCGAATTCGGCCGACTTCGTAAGTCGGAAATTAATTTAAAATATATTCTTTAAACTCGCTTTCATTACCAGTTCTATCAACAGCGGTTACCGCGTAAGCTGCTAAGGCACTTTTACCCCCATTAGCTGCTGTAATTTCCGCTAAAACAGCAAGACTAACATCTTTTCTGTTCATTACTCTATACGACCATTTATTGCCGTATTTGAAATATACCACCCATTGAAAAACATCGGTCTTTTCGGGATGGTCCCAATTAATGTGTATAAACTTATCATTAGAAAAAATGGACGCAGTTGGCATTGCTGGTTTCTTATCATCCAGCCATGCGCTTGAAGGAACAATAGCTTGATTTTTATAAGGCCCTTCCAACAGGCCATTTCTTAAAACAGCATGCTTAACCAAACCTGCTATGCTCCAATGCACAGCTCCTTTGCTGGCAGGGGTAATCCCTCTTGTAATCATAATCTGATTAATAACCTCGTCGGCATTTTTATCATCACCGCCCAAGCTTATATTCATGCCAGGCCACAAATGCCGGCTCTTGGTATTTTCAGACTGCCACCAAGCTAACAGCACCGGAAAACTCTGTGAATATTGATTTACTTTCCAGTAAAGCTGAGGGGTAAAGTAATCGATCCAGCCTTTGTTAAGCCATAGTTTGGCATCGGCATAAAGTTTATCGTATTGATCATATCCTTCAATCGACTCAGGATAACCCGGGCGCCAAATCCCAAAAGGACTTAATCCGAATTTTACATGTTTTTTATCCCTTTTAATCTCTTTATAAACCCGTTCAATAAATTTGTTGACACTTTCTCTTCTCCAATCTCCCCGGGATAATTTTCCACCACCTTGTTGGTACGCGGCCCAACTGCTATCATCTGGAAAATCTGCACCCCCATTATAAGAATCATAAGGATAGAAATAATCGTCGAAGTGTACGCCATCAATATCATAACGTTTTACAATATCCTTTACAACAGCAGTTGATAAGTCTTGCACCCCTTTTAATGATGGATCCATCCAATACTGCCCGTCTTTTAATTTAACTACCAACGAGGGATTTGTTTTTACAACAGATTTCTCGCCAACTTCTTTCCCCGACAAATGATGTGCACGATAAGGATTTAACCATACATGCAACTCCATACCCCGGTCATGGGCAGCTTCAACCCAAAACTCCAGCGGATCGTAATAAGGATCTGGTGCCTTGCCCTGTACACCAGTTAAAAAATACGACCAAGGCTCGATATCACTTTTGTAAAGCGCATCGGCCTGCGGCCGGATTTGTAAGATAGCCGCATTAAAATTTAATGACTTCAATAAATCTAATAAAACAATAGCTTCCTGCTGTTGCGCATCGGTACTTAAGCCAGGTTTGCTTGGCCAATTGATGTTGGCAACGGAGGCAATCCACGCCGCCCTAAATTCCTGCATAACTTTTGGCGGGTTTTGGGCATAAGAAAATTTAACGATAAGGAGTAGTGAAAAGGAAATTAGCAGTAACTGTTTTTTCATTGCTATATTAATTAACCCCGCCTTTGCGGTTAGCTTTTGTTTGGGGTGGCCATGTTCCAGGTGCACCAGTACGTGGATTATTTGTCAAAGGAGCTCTTTCATGCGACATTCTCTCTGGATCTTCACAGGCCATATAAACTAAAATCGCTGCCAAGATCGCATTGCTTCTAATCTCGTCAAAAACCATCTTATCATAACTATCGCGATTGGTATGCCAGGTATAAGTTCCATAATCCCAACTTGTAGAGCTTAAAGAAAACCCTGGAGCGCCCGCTGCCACAAAAGATGCATTATCAGAGCCACCGCCGGCAGGAGAACCTGGAAAACTTGTTCTGATCTGATTTTTGATGGTATCTGGAACGGCCGCTAACCAGCGAGGTAAAAAATCCTTAGCCTTAGCAAATCCTTGTCCCGATAGATTAACTACTCTCCCAGTTCCATTATCTTGATTAAATAAAGCTTGCAGGTTCTTTACAATTTCCGGATGATCTTCAACAAAAGCTCTCGAACCATTTAAACCTTGTTCTTCACTTCCCCAATGCCCCACTAAAATCGTCCTTTTAGGATTTGGATAAAATTTCTTCAAAATACGCATAGTCTCCATCATCATAATCGTTCCAGAACCATTATCTGTTGCTCCACTAGCAGCATCCCATGAATCGAAGTGGGCCGATAACATTACATATTCATTCGGTTTTTCTTTGCCCTTAATTTCGGCAATGGTATTTAAAGTGGGAACAAGACCTAACTCTTTAGATTCGGATACAATTTTAAGCCTCGGCTTTGAACCTGATTCAGCTAAACGATAAACCAATCCATAGTCTTCCACAGATAAATCTACCGTTGGAACTTTTGTGGTATTGGCACCGAAAACCTTATCAACCCCCCAGCCTTGCGACCAATTGTTGATAATTATACCCGCTGCGCCGGCATTTTCTAAAGCTAAAGCCAGGTTTTTAGCATTTAATTTCGTTTTAGCTAAACGATCTCTCCAAGCTGCCGCTGCAGCTGCCTTATCGGCTTTCATTTTTGCCAGCCCATCTTTAGTAGCAAAATCTTCCCAGTTTTTATCTGGTCGGCCAGAAACTGGATTTAAAGAAATTAACACCAACTTACCTTTTACAGTGGGCAACCATTTTTGAAATGCTGCAGAGTCTGCTACCAGTGGTAAAACAATAGCTTCAGCGTCAATTGCTTTACCTTTGGTTGAGGGACTCCATGCTAATTGAGTGCCTTCTAAGGTTCTTAATCTCGGGCTTGTTAAGTCAATATGTGTAATGCCTCTTTCCCAGCCACGCCACTGACCCCATTGTTCGTTCCTTGCAGAAATCCCCCAAGTTGCATATTTGGCAACCGCCCAATCATTGGCCTGTTTCATTTGAGGAGTTCCCACCAAGCGGGGTCCGATTTTGTCCAACAGCTCATGTGCTAGTTTTTCAAGCTGCGAATTCTCGTTCGCCTCTTTTACAATTTTATCAATAATTGGATCTGCGCTTTGGGCAAAAGCTACGCTGCTACAAAAAACAGCCGTAATGACGCCCAATTTGGCAAAATTGCCAAGGGTGTTTTTTATTTTCATCATAGTTGGTTAAATAGTTATGCTGAAAGGTAAGGCTTTGCTATTATTTTAACAAGGAAAAGAAGGTGTCTAGAGAATTTGTTACAGGAAAGGGGGCAACCTGCGTGATTGCGAAGTAACCGCCCGTCATTGCGAGGTAACCTCCCGTCATTGCGAGCGTAGCGAAGCAATCTCCGTTTAGATTGCTTCGCTACGCTCGCAATGACGAACAACCCTTGCAATGACGAAACAATTTTATAACATTACCCCGATTTGTTTCCCATTCCATTCAGGGAAAAGGATTTTGTCATTCTTAATCCCTAAATGTTTATCTGCAACTTCGCTAAATACACTTCTAAAATCCGTAGTCACTGGTAAATCTCTGCCGTCTTCCAGGTTTTCTTTCGCTAGCGGATTAACTAAGCCATGAACCATGCCACCTTTTACACTGTTTCCAAGAATAAAATTACAAGAACCACGACCATGATCTGTGCCACCGGTACCGTTTTGTGCAACGGTTCTTCCAAACTCAGTCATAGTCATGAGCGTTACATCATCTTGATATTTTGCCATATCGCTCCAAAAGGCTATGATAGAATTACTTAGATCGTTTACATTTCTTGCAAAAACACCCGTGTCTGTTCCTTGGTTAAAATGCGTATCCCACCCGCCCGATTCTGCAAATGCGACCTCCATTCCTACATCCATTTTTATAAGTTGCGCAATTTGCTTCAAAGAATTACCTAATGCCGTATTCGGGTAAACCACATTATTTTCGGGCCTATAGTTTTTGATATCGGTTTTTTGAAGCATCTTAATTGCCTCAAAGCTTTCTTTGCCGGTGCTTTTTAGCAAGCCTGAAGAAGTTTGGTCGTATAAATCTTCGAAAGTTCTAGCAGTATTGTTAACGCTAGCTTGATTCCCTTTCATTTGAATGTTAAAATCGGCTAGATTACGGATGGCCACTGCTGGGTGATCACCGTAGAAAGATCGGGGTAAAGACGATGTTAAGCTTACAGCCTGAAAAGGCGTTGCTGCATCATGTCCAAGCAATCCGACAGCCCGGTTAAGCCATCCACTTTCGGTACCTTTTTTAAAAGGTGTTCCGGACTCCATAAAGTCTTGCGCGTCGAAATGCGATCGGGTACTATTTGGTGAACCAATGCCATGTACGATAGCCATTCTCTTTTCTTTAAACATGGGTTCAAAAGCCGACATAGCAGGATGGAGACCAAAACGCCCATCCAAATCGATTAAAGGTCTGTTTTTCTGACTTGCAACTGCCGACATAAATAAACCTGGCCGGGCAGCTTTCAGATATGGATCAGTAAAAGGTGTAACGGCCATTAACCCGTCCATTGCGCCTCTTTGAAAGATACAAACCATTATTTTTCGTCTCTTAAACAAACCCAAGGGGTCGGTACTTGCCACCGCCTCGGCCAAAAATCCCGGGATGCCACCTAAACCAATTCCGAATAAGGCTAATCCGCCAGCTTTAATAAAACCTCTTCTCGATGTCATGATAATATTATTTACGTTGAAACTCTGGTGAGCCAATAATTACACCTACCACCTGGGCCAGCATGGTGTTGTTGCCGGTTTTAAGTGGGGTAATAGTACTGGTTAGTGCTTTCTTTCCTTTTAATTTTTTTAAATCTGAACCCTCAGCCATTAAATTAGCATCCTCATTCATCATTAAACCCATTTGCTTCGAAGCTGAATTCTTTTCGGCCGCAGCAGCAACATTCGATTCTAAATTAGGGTCAGTTACCATTGGCTTTAACCGTTCGATGGTAGCATCCAATCTTCGTTCTGGCATCAGCAATTTGCTGTAGGTAACCAGCGCTGCTTCTGCACTTTCGGGCTCTTTATTTTTGTTCAAAGCTGTTAGATCAAAGGTAATTCCAGGAATACGTTGCGCAGCAAGTGCCAATCCGAAATTCATTCTATTCAATAAGGAGCCTGTATTGATCCAATACTGACCACGGTCTGGAAAGCCGGTCGGTGCCTGATAATAATAAAGCTGTTGCCCCATTTTGTTAATCCAGCTATAAAGTTGATATGGTTGTTTAACGTTAGCATCTAGACTTCTAACCGCACTAATTGCTAACTCAAAAGGCGACTTAGTCTTTTCTCTAAGTGCGTTGGCCGACCAAAACTCCGGTGAATTTACCATCGTGATGATGACGTTTTTAATATCCCCATTTGTAGACAAAAAGGTTTTGGCCATTTTCTCAATTAGACTTTGCGGAGGGGCATCGCTGACAAAACGAATGGCTATTTTTTTTGAGATAAACTTGGCTGTAGATTCATGATGTGCCAGCATCTTTAACAACGTTACTCCCTCTTCATAACCACCACCAGCTGGGAATTTTTTGCCCAACACTACTTTTTCTCCATTGTCATGGCGGTTCTTCGCAAAAAGAAAATCGCCCTCACGGACATAACCAAGTTTATGCAACTTATCATTTCCTATTTTGGCCAGCACATTTTTCATACCAGCACCATAGCCATTGTCACCCATTGGCGCGATTGTCCACCCAGTTAAAATGCGTGCGGCCTGTGTTACATCACTTTGTGTATACCCCCCATCTACACCCAACGTATGCAGTTCCATTACCTCACGAGCATAATTCTCATTTAAACCTGGTTTTTTCTTAGCATTGAGAACCATACTACCGCCGGCACTACTGAAATTATCTAAGTACATTAACATGGCCGGAGATTTTGCAGTACTCAGTACTAGATTTTCGAACTTCCCAAATACCTGGGGCCTAATAATATCTCTTTCATATGCTGGAACATAAGCCGCACATTGATTCTTGCTCAGGGAAACATTAAAGTGATTGAACCAAAAATCTGTCATCAACTCCCTGAACTGATTTTCCGTATAAATAGCTCTTGTGATTTTTTGATTGATAAACTGGCGGTAAAGTTCTTGCTGAGGCTTGTAGCCTTTGGTTTTTCTGTAAGCCAAGATAGCCTCGCGATAGGTTGGTCCCTTTGCATTTGCCACCGAATCTCTGTGGATAAATCCATCCCTTACAGCAAACCTAACCACTTGTGCATTTCGGGGGTACTTATTTTCTACTTCAGTATTGGTTAGATTGATATCATCAAACTTGCTTAATGCTTCTTTAAGTATCGGATCAGCTAAATCCCCATTTAGCTGTTGTTCGAACCATTTCTCAAGTCCCATTTCTACAACATCAGCTACATCGCCGGGTTTGGCGCCATAAGTAAAGCGGCTTAATAAATGAGCAGCCGCTTGTTGCGTAGTTAACCCTGCTTTTTTATAGGGTAATTTTGGCTCGTTAACAAAGGAAGCTAGCAAAACTAACATGCCAAAGCTTAGCATGCAGATGTAAAAATGGTGTATCCTTTTCATTAGCATTAGGTTGTGGTTCAAATATGATTCTATGACAATAGAAATTGCATAAGGATTAATTTAACAATAATTATACCTTTTTAATAGGTGCTTTGGCCTTTCTAATAACCAAGTTTGCAATCTGCTTAAACTGCGTACTCTCCCAGCCGTAGTGATATTTAACATACATCTTGACGGTGGCAGCCAGCGCTACCAGTCCATTCGCCTCCCTGTACATCACTTCATTTCGAATGATACACGCGTTACTTAGAAAGGCGCAATTTCTTTTCACTTCCGTATTCTTGAGATATAATATACTGTAGAAATCCTCTAGATTCGGAATTTTAAGACCTTCTTCTTTCGGCATATAAAATACATTGGTTTTTAACAACTTAATAATACTACAAAAATTGTCCAACAAAAAATCATATCGTTGTTGGGATGCAAATTGACTATGTAAAACTTTACCGCTCCCTACCAACATATACATCTCCATTTCACTGATAGTGGTAGTTGATCTAAGTATTTTAAATAAATTTTTGTTTACCTGCTTGAGCGTTTCGAAAGCCAATTCTCTTATAGAAACCGAATGCAAGTATTGTTCCATCAACAATGTTACATTAGCAATTGAAGCGTGGGCATTTTGCGAAACAAGGGATAAAGCCGCTAGCTGAATGCTTCCTTTTGTAGGTTTATAGTGATTTCCATAACTTATAATTTTAGCAATTAAAACATCAAAATTAGCGAGGTTTCTAACATGGTCATTTTCACAAATCATCAGCATCAGCATATCATTTTTAGGATTATAAATATTTAATTATCATCAAGTTATAAAAATAAAAGCGAGAAATTGCACTTGTAAAAAAACTATAATCTAGGTTAAAATTTTATTAAAAAGATTAAAAAGAAATTATTCTAAATAGGAGTAAGTATTTAATAAATTAATAGGGAGTAGTAGCAAGAAATTTCTTAGCTGGCTTTGTTACCACTTATTTCGATTTGTCATTTTTTAGACTATTTTTGCGAAAAAACTAACGTATAACTCATGAAGAAAAAATTACTCTCTCTCATCATCTTCTCCTTTGCTTTTGTTTCGATGGCATGGAGCCAGATGGCTGACACCACTAAGGTAAAAAAAGACATGTCGCTACAAGTTATGGTAGGCACTCAAGGCATTGGTGTGAATTTTCGCTATGTATTAACTCCTAAAATAGGGTTGAGATTTGGTGGCAGTTATGCACAGGCCTCCGCAAACGACCTTTTAAAGATTGATGGTTTTAAAACCACTAACAAAGCAAGCGGCAAATTTAATACTGTGCAAGCCTTGGCAGAATTTATGCCACTTAAAGGCATTCGATTGGTTGGTGGTGTAGCTTATCTTGCTAGTGCAGAAGCATCCATTTACTTAACGCCAAAAGACACACAAAAATTTGAGGACATGACCTTTACTCCAGCAGAAATTGGCAGTTTAGATGTAACTGCAGACTGGGGTACGATTGCACCCTATTTCGGTTTTGGCTTCGGCAAAGGAATTCCGAAGAAAAGATTTAATGTGAACTTCGACCTGGGAGCTTACTACCTTTCGGCACCATCAGTTACCATTGTTGGTACTAAACGTCTAAGCGAGAACGACCCTAATGAAGCAATCATTCAAGAGAACATGAAAGGTTACCGCTTCATGCCAGTTGCTCAATTAAATTTTAATTTCAAATTCTAAAAAATCTCTCGATGAAATTTATATCCAAAAAAATAATGGCTGCATTAGCAGTTGTATTCATGCTTTATGGTAGCTGTAAAAACCCAGTAGAAAACGTTGACATCATTGTAAACACCGACGTATTCCAATCTCCAATTATGGTAAGATTTGTGAATGCTAAAACAGGCGCTACAAATAACCCACAAGATTTTGAGGTTAACATTAGCGGTCAAAATGCTGATCTAGTGGTAACTAATACAGGAGGAAAGGACTTCGAAGCTTCTCGTGGGTTCCTACAATTGGCTTTAGCTGAAAATGCAGCGCCTTCTGAAACAAATCCTATTAAATTTACCATAAGTGCAAATGTTCCGGGATTCGCGCCGACCACTCAAAACATTACGGTTACCAGTGCAACAGAACCGCTTCAATATATCGTGCAATTAGTTGAATATGCAAATCCTGCCGCTGGTACAGGTGTGGTGGTAGCAACACGTAATATCACCAATGGAACCGCAACTACGGAGATGGTGCTAACAACAGCTACAAATCCAGCGATGCCAGAAAAATCTAATATCACGATTGCAGCTGGAACTAGCTTTTTAGATGGTGCGGGACAAGTTATCAATGCTAATCAAATTGAAGCGAAAGTTGTACATTATGGCCCCTCAAATCCAGAATCGGTTGCAGCATTTCCAGGTGGATTTTATGCCGGTAACGCAGTTGGAGCGAACGGACAAGCTATAAATGGTGGTGTTGTTTTTGTAACGGGAGGATTTTTAGCAATCGACATCTATGCAGGCAATAAAGAGGTAAAGGGATTCTCTAAACCAATTGTTGTAGAAATGGAAGTGAGCAATACCTTAATCAATCCGAACACCGGAGCAGTAGTAAAGGAAAATGAAACCATACCTTTGTGGAGTTTGAACGAGGAAACGGGACAATGGACCTTAGAAGGAACTACAACCTTTGTGAAGAACAATGCAGGGAAATTGGTAGCAAAAATGAACGTTAGTCACCTTTCTTACTGGAATTTTGACTGGTATTATGGAACTTGCGGAAATAACGGCGGCACACTAACCATTAAAGCTCCGAAATTCTCTAATTCACAGTATTATAAATTGTATGTTGTTACAGCAAATGGAGGTAAGACAAATTATCCTGGCTCAATCTATCTAGCGAATGGAACTGAAACCAAGAAAACATTATTGAATTTACCTTCTGGTAAAGGTAAATTTGTACTTTACGACAACAGCAATAAATTGATTGCAGAAAGTCAGGAATATGCAAACCTTTGTGGACAAAGCACAACCCTAACCATTCCTGAAGGAACTCCACCAGACATTGTTGACGTATCGTTAAATATTCAGGTAAAATGTAGCAGTAAAAAGATTGCTACTGGTTTAAATGCTTTTGTTTACGTATCAAAAGCTAACGGAAACTGGTATGATTATACTTATTTATACCTGCAAAACGGTAAAGCTACAGCTAAGTTCGAAAATGGCACAACTTATTTCATTGAAGCATACATGGCGGGCAGATGGTATACTACGCAAGTTAAATTCGATAAAAATAACTTTGTTTTGCCGGCCGGAAAAGACATCACCGGAAAAGCTGTTTATGATGCAGCAACAAACAAATTAAACATCGAAGGATTATTTGTTTCTACAAATTGCCAATAAGTTTAACCGGTTAATTATGGATATGAAGGGATTCATCGAAAGATGGATCCCTTCATGTTTTAATTAGTATAGATTCGCCCTTCGAGTAATAAGCCCTTACAGCCACTTGCCGTTTCAACAGCATGCATGTATTTATAGCATTTATCCACTTGATCATATAATTGATCGATGAGTTTGATCGAAACATCAGGCGCATGAAAACAAACACTATCCTGTAAACATAAAAACTGCTGCTTTCCGACACTCATAAAATCGTACAAATAACCTTGATCCTGAAGTTCGATAATTCTGTTGGTAATGAGACCGTTCATTTTCTTAACTTTAGACAAGGTTGATTTCATAACTAAATTTTTAAGAATAAATAACGTTTTATTTCGGTAACTAGATTAACAACAACATATTAGCAATAGTTTTAACTTTATTAAAAAAAAACGATAACGGGCAAATGAGAAGAATTTTACCAATAATTGTTATTGCTCAATTCTTTTGTACCTCTATATGGTTCGGCGGGAATGCTGTAATGGACGATATAGCTGTGCAGTTTAACCTATCTTCCGATTACTTAGCCTATCTAACAAATTCTGTACAAGCAGGCTTTATTACAGGAACTTTACTTTTCGCCATATTGGGTATTGCAGATCGTTTTTCTCCCGTTAAAATATTCTTCATTTGTGCATGCGTCGCAGCTGCCTTTAACCTCATGCTTGGTTTAAACGGCACAAACCTATCCTTACTTTTTATCTGTAGGTTTTTTACAGGTTTTTTTCTAGCTGGAATATATCCCATAGGGATGAAAATTGCTGCAGATCATTATGAGAAAGGGCTCGGAAAATCTTTAGGCTTTTTAGTTGGGGCTTTAGTGTTAGGAACAGCATTTCCGCATTTCCTTAAAAGCGGCTTTGCCACTTTACCTTGGAAATATGTAATCTTTACAACCTCAGTGCTTTCACTAGCAGGAGGGGCAGTTTTATTTTCTCTGGTACCCGATGGTCCGTATAGAAAGCCAGGCCAGCAATTAAAATTGGGTGCCTTTAGACATAGCTTCAAAAATAACGGATTTAGAGCTGCCGCCTTTGGGTATTTCGGTCACATGTGGGAGTTGTACACTTTCTGGGTATTTATTCCCGTCATGCTAGCGAATTACAATTACCATTATCAAACCCAGTTAAACGTCCCTTTATTGTCTTTTTTTATCATCGTAATGGGGAGCTTAGCATGCGTTGGTAGTGGCCTGCTGGCAAATCGCTTTGGCACCAAAAGGTTGGCAACACTGGCCTTAGCAATTTCTGGCATTTGTTGCCTACTTTCTCCCATCTTCTTACAAACAGACTCAATAACGGTTTTGGTCATATTCTTAATGATTTGGAGTATGGCTGTGATCGCTGATTCACCGCTGTTTTCAACCTTAGTTGCACAAAATGTTTCCTTAGAACTAAAAGGATCGTCTTTAACGATTGTAAATTGCATAGGCTTTAGCATAACCATCGTAAGCATACAGTTAATAAATATAGTGATGACAAGAGAGAATGCCCACTATATTTTTGTAGTCCTAGCATTAGGCCCCCTATTTGGTTTGTATTCTATGTTAAAAAACTCGAACCAAGACACTAAAAGCACTTGATTTTCGTTATTATTGAATAATAAACTTTGTAAAAATAGCACTATGAAATGTCCTTCTTGTAACGAAACACTTTTAATGACCGAAAAACGTGGGGTTGAAATCGATTATTGTCCAAATTGTCGCGGAATTTGGTTAGATCGTGGCGAACTTGAGAAAATTATGGATAATACTGCAGATCATTATTCCAGAAAAGACAATTACGAAAAGGATTATAAAAGTTACGGACATACGCAGCAGCCATACCGAAAAAAGAAATCGTTTTTAAATGATTTCTTCGATTTTTAATTAGACTTCTTAGCAAAAAACAAACCTAGCAGCACTAAAATAACACCCCCAAAGGTGTAGCTGCTAATGGTTTCGTTTGCTAGTATTGCTGCGATCATAAAGCCAAATAAAGGGCACAAGAACAGCCATAATCCTGCCCTTACTGCATTTGTTTTCAATAACCAAAGCCATAACTGAACAGCTCCGATAGAAACGGGTACGGCCAGCCAAACTACTGAGCCCCAGAATGTCAGATTATAGTTATTGAGCGAGCCGTCATAAAAATAAAAAACAAATGGCCATAGCAACACGCCTCCCATAAAGGTTTGCCAACCGTTTATAGTGAGCAGATTTAAGCCGCCCCATTTTTTAGCCGAAAAATAAATTGCAGCCAATGCATAGGAGAGCATACTGACAAAAAGTAATGACAAACCCCAGGTGGTTACTTTGGCAGTGGTAAATAATGGCCAAGCAGCACATATTACCCCGAAGGTACATACACATAGCGCTAGTATAAGTTTTGCAGTAAGCTTTTTATTTAAAAAAAAGACTGAAAAGAAGCTAATTAGAACCGGGTTGATGGCAACAGACAACGCCCCTATTCCGGCAGTGACTTCCTGCATGGCAACAATATACAAACCTAAATAAATGCTTATATTGAGCGCCCCGTACACACCTATCTGTATCCATTCCTTCCCCTTTGGCAAACTATTTTTCTGTATTACATGGGAAATAAACAACATAATAGCCGCCGCCAACGCAAATCTCATTGTAGCAATTACCATTGGCTGGGCTACCATAAGCCCAATCTTTGTAGCGGTTGATGCCGAAGCCCAAAAAATTGCGAAAATTATCCCCGCTAAGAACCAACTATATTGTTTGTTAAACATTTTGCAATTATAATGTATTTCTCCCTAGAAATAGGTTTAGAGCTCTTATCCTTTACAGGATTATTGTAATGATCTCACGACAACTTCATCCGTTGAATCCTTACTGCGTTTAAAATTGCCAGAAATGCAACCCCCACATCAGCGATTACCGCTTCCCAAAGGTTCGCCACACCAAAGGCACCAAAGCTTAGCACCAGCACCTTAACGCCCATGGCTAAAGCAATATTCTGCCACACAATATTCCGGGTTAATTTCCCAATTTTTATTGCTGTCACAATCTTCAAAACCTGATCATTCTGGATCACTATATCAGCTGTCTCAATAGCAGCATCGCTTCCCAATCCACCCATCGCTATTCCTACATCAGCAAGTGCCAACACTGGAGCGTCATTTATTCCATCCCCAACAAAGGCAACCTGCCTGCCTTCATTTTTTAAGCGTGTGAGCGCTGTCACCTTATCTTCTGGAAGAAGCCCTCCAAAAGCAGCTGTTATGCCCAACTTCTTTGCCACTTCATCCACTACTGTTTGTTTATCGCCCGAGAGCATTACGGTTTTGATACGCAATGCGTGCAATTGCTTTACAGTCGCCACAACATCTTCTTTTAATTCATCGGCAATGGTAATGTAACCTACATACCGCTCATCAATCGCCACAAGCACTACCGTACTTCCCGTCACATCAACTTCCGGCGGATATGGAACCCCATATTTCTTCAGTAACCGACTATTTCCCGCTAGTACAACTTTAGTCCCTAAATTACCCTTCAAGCCATGGCCAGCAATTTCTTCTACTGCAGTATATTTTTCTTCTTCAACTAAAGTCCCAGCACTATCAATGATTGCTTGTGCGATAGGATGCGTTGAATTCCGCTCGAGCAAAGCCACTAATTTCACCAATTCTTCTTTATCAATATTAACAGCTACCACCTCTTGGACTTTAAAAACTCCCTTAGTCAATGTTCCTGTTTTATCCATTACCACTGTATCAATTTTCGTCATTACATCCAAGAAATTTCCTCCTTTAAAAAGTATTCCATTTCTTGATGCAAGACCAATTCCCCCAAAATAGCCGAGTGGAATAGACACCACCAAGGCACATGGGCAACTGATTACCAAAAAAACCAGAGATCGGTAAAGCCAGTCATTAAACACATATATATCAACAAATAAGGAAGGAATTAGCAAGAGCGCTAACGCCATAAAAAACACGATTGGCGTATATACTTTTGCGAAGCGTGAAATGAAGAGTTGCGTTTGCGACTTTCGGGAAGATGCATCCTGTACCATTTCTAAAATCTTGCTCAACTTACTGTCTTTGAACAAAGCAGTCACTTTTATTTCGGCAACGGTGTTAAGATTAATCATACCTGCTAAAACCTTTTCGCCTCTGTACTTATGATCAGGTTTACTTTCACCAGTTAATGCTGCGGTGTTAAAGGAACTTCTTTCCGAAATCATTATTCCATCAAGTCCAACTCGCTCTCCAGGCTTCAACTGCATTATTTCTTCCAATTTTACCTCAGTGGCATGAACAAGTACAGCTTCCCCATCTCTGATTACGGTAACTTGGTCTGGTCTGATATCGAGCAGCGCTTTAATACTTGCCTTCGCCCGGTCAACTGCCGAATCTTGAAACCATTCGCCAATGGAGTAAAATACCATTACAGCTACCCCTTCAGCATACTCGCCTATGTAAAACGCCCCTAACGTGGCAACGCTCATGAGTACGAACTCATTAAAAATATCGCCCCTAACCGCTTTTTTAAAAGCCAAAACCAACACATCCCATCCCGCCAATAAATAGGCAGCAGCATTAATGGACAGGGAAATCGGCTCATCGAGTTTTAGCTGAAAGCCGTAATCCAGTACCAGCACAGTGATTAACATCGCTAATGCTATGAGCAGTCCTATATGTTGTTGTGAGTTATCCTGACCATGATCATGTTCGTCATGTTGATGGGATGTGCAGCAATCGTTCATTTCTATCTAAATTATATTCAAATGTACAAACAGCTGGCATGCAATTGTATTGCATTGTTTTATGTTATCGCAACGTTACAACTTCCACATAGTCCTTTTACTATTAATTGAGTATCCAAAGCCAAATATCCACTGGGTAAGCTAACTTCCGGAATGTGGGTTTTTGGCAGACAATGAGTTTCCTTACATTGTGTACAATAAAAATGAATATGTAAATCATGATGTCCATCTACATTGCAACTTGTTTGGCACATAGCAAATTTGGTAACCCCACTACCATCTTCAATACGATGTACAAGTCCATGCTCCTCAAAAGTCCTGATAGTACGATATAAGGTTACACGATCGGTGCGATGCATCCCTAACTCGAGCTCAGTTAAACTTAGCGCAGCAGATTGCTTCAGCAAAAAATCGAGCACCACTACACGCATTGCAGTCGGGGCAATGCTTTTTTCTTTCAGCTTAGCTTCTAATGGGTTCATGAGTTAAAGGTACTAAATTTGTTAGTGGTAAATACACTGTCCACACTTTACCTATTGCTGTTGTGCATTTCCTTTGCTGTTCGGGATGTTCTGAAAGTCATGTCTAACATAACAATAAGAAGGATTTGCAATCCTTCTTTCATAGCATATAAATCTATCTTTATTAACTTAATTTGTGAATACCAAAGTTTTATATTACCATTGTTCCATACCAAATATATCCATGAAGATAAAATATCTAATTTTAAGTGCTCTCTGCTTTAGTTTAACTTTAAGCTGCAAAAAAACCGACAAAATTGATTTACCCCCCCCGATTAATTTAAATAGCCAGAAGCAAGCTACAAACCCTAAAAACCCTTATACGGTAATCAATATGCGAAAGGCCTTTGCAAAGCTTTTAATTGGCGATGTACAGTTAATAAGGAATGACAAAGCCTCCTTTGTAAAGGGAAAGGTAATGTTTACTGAAGGAAAACAAGCTTTGGGTATTAATAAACAATTGAATACCGAACAAAGCGAAACAATTACGCAGAACGGTATCACTGCCACTCATTATTACATTAAATTTATCCCTCGGGACGAAGCTGATTATAACAAGCTAAAGGTAGATTCGAATTTAGTAATTTATCCTTTTCCTTTGGATAATGAAATTGCTACTTATAGCGGCAGTTACAGAGATCCCGAAGTAGCGCCAGGCGTGCCAACTTACCAGTATGCTGCAGTACCAATAGCCTATGTACTTCCAGACGTGCCTTATATAAAATTAGAGGATTTGTATTTGCCTAATGAGCAAGACAAAAACAGTTTGGTTACAGTTAATGGCACCGGAGGTTCATCCTATACAGTAACAGTACAACAATTGGTGCAGCAAGCGCTTTGTGATGGGGAGGGACCAATTGACCCTCCAGTTGTTAGCGTAACAAAGGCAAATAATGAGAACCTTAACTCTTCCAGCCAAAGCTTAAATTCAAATAGAAATATCGTACAATCTAGCTCCTATAAACTACCTGTAATAAGCCTATTGCCACCACCCGATGAGGATCCCTGCGACGGTAGTAGTAGTGGAGGACCCTACCCTCCCGATGATGAATTCCGAAATGGAGAAAATTGGCGCCCAAATGGACGAATTACTTTATATGATGATGTAAAGAAACAAACCATTGGCGTTGAGGGTATAAAGGTACGGGCACGTCGTTGGTTTACAACTTACACGGGCATTACCGATGCTGCTGGTTATTATGCAGTAGATGGTTGGTACACCCGACCAGCCAACTACTGGTTGGATTTTGAGAGGTATGATTTTTCTGTAAACGATCATCATGGTGGCCCCCGAGAAATTAGTGGCCCAAAAATTGAGGCTGCTTGGAATGTAGATTTCACTGGATATGATAAATTTTGTGGTGAAATATTTAGAGCTGCTCATCATTACTATTACAGAGATATACAAGGATTAAGACGGCCTCCACAAAATAGCTTTTGGGAAACACAGGTAAAACTTGCAGCATTCGACTGGTATTTAAATAGCGATAATGGATCCATGTGGGCAGGAAGAAATGACTTACTTGGTTCATTGATACATATCTACCACCCACAACAAAATTCCATGGACACATATGCTACAACCATACATGAACTAGCTCATGCCGTTCACTGGGATATGTCTGACCGTGTTGTTGGCGCCGCATTAACTAATTATGGATTAACAGAGCTTAGAGTTTGTGAAACTTGGGCTAGAGGTGTGCAATGGGTTTTAACAAAAATGGAATATCCTGAGTATGTAGGAGGTGCACCAAGTGCAGATTACACAAACATTGTTATCGATATGATCGATGACGAAGTACCTACTTACCCAAATCCTGGTTCAAATCGTGGTCATAATGGGGCTTTGGATCAAGTTGAAGGCTATAGCATAGTGCAAATTCAAAATGCTTTATGTAATCAAACTTCTTGGAATGGATGGAAAAATAATATTAAAAACCTATATATAAATGGAACAGAAAACAATTTGGATGCCTTATTTACAAATTGGGGCAATTTTTAGTATACTACTTTTATTTAATGCTTGCAAAAAGGGGAAAACAGAGTATGAAAGATCCCCAGTATTTCACATTATAAATGCGACAAGCCATCAGATTAATTTTGATGCTTATCCAAATACGTACAATATTAAGGCTAACTCTTCTATTACAATTGAAGAAAATCAAGTTGTTGAAGGGAAGGAAAATAATTCTTTTAATTACAGTAGCCCCTATAAAAAATATGACAATTCACCGACCACAATTAGGTTTGACCAGATAAAGTGCCTAGTGATGCAAACAGAAAGTAGTGAACATAGCATTACTAACATCAATAGTTTTATTGCAGAAAATATTGATCGTTATAACTACAAATTCACCTACACCTTTACCGAGGCAGATTATAACAGGGCGGTAACCTGTCCATAATCAAAGTATAGGACAGTATCTAGCAATCCCGAACACAACCTTCATAATATCATAGATTACAAATCTATATTTATCACCTAGTTCGAGATGCGCTTCACTAACATCTTTAACAGCTGAGCACACACAACACATCAACAACCCGCCTTAAAACCTTAAAATTTGCATAAAATTTATTAATTTTGAGCCGTGAAAAAAATCGCCTGTCTCTTGTCGCTCGTTGTAATGATGCTTTCTATCGCACCGTGTTGTGCTTTAGAAGATCACACGAGAGAAGCAAAAATAGAGGTAGGACTGGAAAAACAAAACAAGCAAAAAGAGGATTGCTGTACGAGATGCTCTCCGTTTTACGCCTGTGGGACTTGCAGCGGCTTTATGGCACTACCATGTCTAAGCTTCAAGGTTCCAAATCCCGTAATTTTCCCTACATCTTTCAACAACACTTGCCTGCAATCTTTTGCTGACGGCGTGCGCCCTAACATCTGGCAACCCCCTAAATTAAGTTAGCGAATCCTTTTTTACTTACTTAATTTAAAAATTTACAATGAAGAAAACAGTCTTGTTATTGGCAGTTATATTATGTGCTGCCCTAACTCATGCACAACATACATTTCAGGCAACTATTAAAGATGCCAAAACGAATCAGCCATTAGCTGGAGCATCAGTAAAGTTACCTCAACTTGCTAAAGGTACCGTCTCAGATAGTACCGGCACTATTATTTTGACAAATCTTCCAGCCGGTAAACAAATTATTCAATTTAGCTTTATAGGTTATGAGAAAAGAACCGATACGTTAAGTTTCCCGCTTTCTCAACCATTACCGCTCATCATTTTATTAAACCCTCATGAGGAGGAAGAACTAGAGGAAGTTGTTGTTTCTGCTACGCGCAGCAGCAGGACAATCGATAACATTCCCACACGAATTGAAGTGCTTGCTGGGGAGGAGATAGATGAAAAGGCAAATATGAAGCCCGGAGACATTAGGATGATGCTTGCGGAAACCACCGGTATCCAAACCCAGCAAACTTCCGCTACAAGCGCAAATTCGAGTATACGCATCCAAGGATTAGATGGAAAATACACCCAGATTATCCGCGACGGGTTTCCCTTGTATTCGGGTTTCTCTGGCGGACTTGGACTTTTACAAATTGCCCCATTAGATCTTAAACAGGTTGAAGTAATTAAAGGCTCGTCCTCTACTTTATATGGCGGTGGCGCAATTGCAGGATTGGTAAACCTGGTTTCTAAAACGCCTACAGAAAAAAGACAACTTAGTTTTTTACTGAATGGAACATCCGCAATGGGTCTTGATGTGAGCGGCTTCTATGGACAGAAATTTAAAAAAATAGGAACAACTGTGTATGCTGCCTACAACCATGGATCGGCCTACGACCCAGTAAATATTGGACTAACTGCCATCCCCAAATTTGATCGTTTTACTTTAAACCCGAAGGTATATTTCTATCTATCAGATCAAACGACACTTATTACTGGTCTAAATGCCACTATTGAGAAACGTATCGGGGGCGACATGGAATACATCAAAGGAAACGAAAGCACCAATCATTCTTACTTCGAAGAAAATAAAACCGATCGCTATAGTAGTCAGTTAGAATTAAAGCATCAGCTTAACGGGCAACAGAAATTAACGTTCAGAAACAGTTTAAGCTACTACAACAGGTCTATTGCCCTTCCAAACTACCTGTTTTCGGGCGTACAGCTTGCAAGCTACTCAGAAGCCAATTACGCAAAAGATGGAGAAACTGCAGACTGGGTGGTAGGGCTAAATTACCTCACCGAAGATTTTGAAGAAGATAAGCAAAACATTATTCCACTTAGATCTTACCAAAATAATACCATTGGTGCCTTTATTCAGAACACTTTTATGGCCACAGCGCAGTTAACTTTCGAAACAGGCTTAAGGGGTGATTATCATAGCGACTACGGCTTCTTTATGTTGCCAAAAGTGTCGATCCTCTGGAAAATGAACAGGGAGTTTACATTTAGATTAGGCGGTGGTATGGGCTATAAAGCACCATCAGTTTTTACCGAGGATGCAGAGCGTATCCAGTTTAGAAATGTACTACCAGTTGATGTGAACGAAACTAGCGCAGAACGGTCTTATGGGACTAATTTCGATATCAATTACAAAACACCGTTGTTCAACGATCAAGTTGGGTTTAGCATTAATCAACTTTTCTTTTACACCCGAATTAACAATCCTATTTTGCTCAATAACGTTTCAGGATATTTAACCTATCAACAACCAAAAGGAGATTTAAATACCAAGGGCATAGAAACCAATATTAAATTAACATTTAAAGATTTTAAATTATTTGTGGGCTATACTTTTGCCGATGTGACTCAGCATACAGGAAATAACTTTTTTGCCTACTCGCTGGTTTCCAAACATCGGTTAAACAATGTGTTAATGTATGAGGTAGAAGACCAATGGAAAATTGGTGCAGAAGCCTATTATTTTAGCACACAGCAATTAAATGATGGCACAATCGGAAAAAGCTATTGGACGCCGGGTCTGATGATCGAAAAACTTTGGGAAAGGTGCTCCATCTTTATCAATTTCGAAAACTTCATCGACACTCGTCAGACCAAATTCGACTCTATCTATTCTGGCCCCATTACCAACCCAGTTTTTAGAGATATTTATGCCCCCGTTGATGGTTTTGTAATGAATGGAGGAATAAAGATTAGGCTGTAAAAATTCGGAGAATTTTAGGTATATTGCATTAAACAACTTAAACCTAATTAATTATGAGAAAAATTTTTACACTACTTTTTCTTCCCTTTATTTTTTTCCTCAGCCTCACGGTGCAGGCGCAGGTAAAGAATATCACCGGAAAAGTAACATCTTCTGAAGATGGTATGCCACTACCTGGAGTTGGCATTAAAGTTAAAGGTACCAGCACAAGTGTTATTTCTGATCAAAATGGTAATTTCTCGATCACAGTACCTGGCACGAATTCGGTGCTTGTTGCTACATTTATCGGCTTTGTTACTCAAGAAATTACAGTGGGGTCGAGAAGTACGATTAATGTGACATTAGTTTCAGATATTAACAATCTGCAGGAAGTAGTTATCAATACCGGACTAGGCATTACACGACAGAAAAAATCGCTAGGTTACTCCGCTCAAGGTGTGGAAGGTGAAGATCTTAACTTTAACCACCAATCGAATTTACTAAATGCACTTCAAGGTAAGGTCGCAGGTGCTACCATCACCAGTGTAGGTGGTGGCCCAGGCCAAGGCAGTTCAATTCGCATTCGTGGTGTTAACTCGATTGATGCTAACACCTCTGGAGACCCATTATACGTAATTGATGGAGTTCAAATCGACAATACCACGTCTACCTTTGGTGCCACGCAAAATGGTGGTCAAGGTTTCAGAGCCAGATCCGTTGGTAATCGTGCTTCGGATGTAAATCCTGAAGACATTGAAACGATCAATATTCTGAAAGGTGGTGCTGCAACGGCATTGTATGGGTTGCGCGGAGCAAATGGCGTAGTGGTAATTACGACTAAAAGGGGAAAGGGTTCTGGCTTTCAGGTGAATTTCTCTAACACTTACGGCCTGGATGAGATTAATAAGATGCCAGAAGTACAAACAACATACACCTCTGGGGTTGTTGGGAATTATAATAATGGAAGCAATGGAATCGGTCCCGCTTGGGGACCAACTATTGCCGAAGCTAAGCTGATTGACCCAAGTCACCCCGACAAGCTGTTTAACAATTATGAACGCGCATATGAAACGGGAAATCAAGCTAAAAGCAGTATTTCGGTGGCAGGGGGCTCAGAAACCATCCGCTTCTTTTCTTCAGCCTCAACTTTGTTTCAGAAAGGTATCATGCCAGGAACAGATTATAAAAATTTATCAGCCCGTCTCAATACTGATATCACCATTAGTCCGAAGATTAAAGCAGGCGTTAATATGAATTTCACTAACTCAGGAGGTTTCCGCTATAGTCCTGACCGCTTTGGTGAATCATTAACCTATTGGGCACCACGTGTAGATGTTGCCGACTATGTGAAACCAGATGGCACTCAGAAATACGTTGGCACTAACAATCCAGTTTGGGGTGCTAAAAATAATAGGTTAAAAGATAATGTGAACCGTTTCATCGGCGGAGCTAACCTTAGTTATCAGGCGCTACCGTGGCTTAACTTTAGTTACCGCTTTGGTGTAGATACTTATTCCGACAATCGAGTAGCTAATTCTCCTGCTGCGAGAGGCGTTCCTGGAGAGGTTACTTACGATAATTCAACCGGTCTTATTGGCGAATATAACACCAATTTTAGAACGTTGAATTCTACATTTATAGCTACTTTTTCATCAAAAATTACTGCAGATATAAATGGCACTTTACGCCTAGGGCACGAACTTTATAACAGAAGGTATAAAGAGACTAGGACAGAGGGAACTCAATTTAACATCTGGAATTTCTACAACCTAGCGAATGCAAAAGCGCTTTCGGTGGGTCAATCACTCTCACAAAAAAGGCTGCAAGGTATTTTTGGCGAAGCAACTTTCGACTATAAAGACTTCTTATTTTTAACCTTGACAGGTAGAAACGATATTACATCTACACTTTCGAAATCCAATAGAAGTTTCTTTTATCCTTCAGCAAGTCTTTCTTATGTGTTCTCAGATCAGTTAAAATTACCTGAATGGATCGGCCAGTCAAAACTTAGATTTTCTTATGCAAAACTTGGAAAAGATGCGAATGAATATTCAACATCTTATGGCTTTGGCACCTATACCCTTCCAGCAGGCTTTACCGGTCTAAGTATTTCATCTAATTTAGGAAATGCAGATCTTCGCCCTGAATTTACAAATACCTACGATGCGGGCCTTGAAATGTCATTCCTGAAGAACCGATTAGGTTTTGATTTTACCTTCTACTACTCTATCAGTAAAGATCAAATTGTTCAATCACAAATCTCCTCAACTACAGGGTATATCACTACTTCGGTAAATGCGGGCGATATTCGCAACAGAGGGATTGAGTTAGTGTTAAGAGGTGAACCAATCAAGGCTACCAACTTTTCATGGGATGTTTTGTTAAACTTCTCCATGAACCGAAATAAGGTACTAACCATGCCTGGCGACGCTACCGAATATGTCTATGGAGCTGATATTAGTCGCTCTTACGGAAGTGGAATTACCCAAAAAATTGTGAAAGGACAATCTTATGGTAATATTTACGGAAATTATTTCATGCATTATGGGCCTAATCCGGAAGATCCAAATGCCCCACTATTGATCGGAGCAAATGGCTACCCAGTAAGCTCGGGAACTGCATTTAAATTATTAGGTAACTCGCAACCCGATTGGATAGGTGGTATTACCAATAATTTCAGATACAAAAGGTTCAATCTTTCTACGCTAATAGATGCGCGTTGGGGCTTTGAAAAATATGATGGAATGGAGAACTTTCATTCTGCTTTCGGATTACCGAAATACACAGAAAACAGGCGGACATTTAAAGTATTTGAGGGAGTATTGGCAAACGGAACTCCTAACACTAAATCCGTGTGGATGGGACAAGGCATGGCTCCAGATGGCGTAGTGTATAGCGCACAAGGCTACTACAGAGATGTTTATCGCCTTCTTGCTGAGCCATTCGTTCAAGATGCGTCATGGATTAAACTTAGATCGATCAGTTTAGGGTATGCTATTCCTACTGCATGGCTTCCTAAAAAAGTATTCCGTTCGGCAAATCTTTCGGTTACTGCCAACAATATTTTGTTACACACTAATTTCTATGGGCTTGATCCTGAATCTAGTGCTTTTAACAGTGGAAGCAATATCGATGGATCAGCTGGCTTTACTTACCCTGCCGCTCGCTCTATTTTATTTACCCTTAATGTTGGCCTTTAAACTAAATATGATGCAAAAAACAATAAAAAACGTATTATATTCGGCTATAGCTGTTATAATTACTCTTCAAGGCTGTAAAGACGACTATTTTGAAGCAGTTACCTTGAACCCTAATCAGGTTACAACACCTACTCTACCTTCACTACTGGCTACATCTACTTATAAAATTGCCCAGAATAGTGTAAGTGCTGCTAGCATAACGAACCCTTTTGTACAATACACGGCAAGTCCGTCGCCAAATGCAGCGTCAGACATCTATGATTCTAACGATCAAAGCGGGACGTGGAATGCACTTTACTATGCCATGGCTGATGCAAATGAGTTGAAGAAATTGGCCATTAGTCAGAATTCTAACGAATATCTCGGCGCTGCCAATGTAATGTTGGCTTATAACCTCATCCTTGCAAATGACCTTTGGGGAGGGGTGCCTTTTTCGGAAGCATTTGTAGCCACCACGCTGAAACCAAAATACGATAGCGGTCAGGCCGTTTACACAGCTTCAATGGCGTTGCTAGACGAAGCTATCGCTAATTTCTCAGCCCCCTCTACTGGCACATTGCTCCCAACGGGCGCTACGAACAGTGATATGATTTATGGAAGACTTAGTTCCTCAGCGAATCCTAATAAAGTATATTGGAAAAAGTTTGCTTATGCATTAAAAGCACGTTTGCTAAACAAGGTAAGCAAGACTTCTAGTTATAATCCAAACGCAGTCCTAACGGCAGTAGCGAATTCATTTACCAGTAGTGCAGATGATGCAGGTATGAACAATTTCTTGGTTCGTAATAACTGGGCCGGAGTAGCTGTATCTAATGCGGCACAATCTCTGGGAGGATGGCTTTCTGAGCAATTGGTTGACCATTTAAATGGGACAAGCTACGGAATATTCGATCCACGTATTGCAAAAATTACTGATAAAGCCCCTGCAAACGGGCTATACATAGGTACCACCAACGGTCAGGGTAACCGTCCTCCGGGAGGCAATACCACTAAAGATGAGGTTTATATTGCTCAAAGTTCGCCTTGGACCAGTGATACTGCTCCTATATGGATTGTAACGTATGCGGAATTAAAATTTATCGAAGCAGAAGCAGCACTAGCAGCCGGTTTAACTACACAAGCAAACACGGCCTATCAAGCCGGAGTAATTGCCAACTTTGATAAGCTCCAAGTTCCAGCGGGCGCAGAAAGAACAGCCTATTTAGCAGCTGCATTGGTTCCTGTAACAAGGGATCTTATATTTAGAGAAAAGTATGTGGCAACTTATCTAAATGCAGAAGCATGGAACGATGCCCGTCGGTACAACTATGCATACAAAAATTTTACTATGCCCCTTGGTGCTGTCCTTGATAATTATATTCGCAGAATTGATTACGTGAGAGACGAAATCAACGAGAACAATGTAAATGTACCTCCAACTGTTCCACGTACTACGAGATTATGGTGGGATCAGTAATCAATCTTATTTAAAAAATAAAATTAAAAACCCTAGCTTTAAACACTAGGGTTTTTTTATACCTGGAAAAAACGTTTATCTATGATAAGAAGAATCTGTTTATATTTTGCTTTGTTCGTAGCTACGATATGTGGTAGCCATGCCCAAACCTTCACTGTTAAATCTGTTTTAAGTTACCCTTTCCCTTCAGAACTTACGGCAGCCGCTAAAGGGTCTAAAATTGCCTGGGCCATGAATGAACAAGGGAAAAGAAATATATATGTAGCCGAAGGCCCTAGTTTTAATCCCATTAAAATAACAGATTACAATTATGATGATGGGCAGGAACTTACCAGTTTAGCGATTTCAGATGATGGAAAGTGGATTGTTTTTGTGCGTGGTGGCGATCATGGTTCAAGAGCAGGAACCACTCCCGTTAATGCAGCTTCAATGCCAATGGCGCCAAAAGTACAGGTTATGACCATCCCCTTTGGAGGGGGTAAAATAAATGTAATTGGGGAAGGCGACAACCCCGTTATTTCACCAAATAGCACTCAGCTAATTTTTACCAAGAGCGGCCAAATTATGTCGAGCCCTATTGATGGATCATCACCTCCTAAAAACTTGTTTTACGCCAGAGGATCTAATGGTTCGGCTAGCTGGAGCCCAGACGGGTCAAAAATTGCGTTTGTATCAAGTAGAGATGATCATTCCTTTATAGGCATTTATAGCAATGCCGAAACACCAATTCAATGGCTCTTACCTTCGTTTTCAAGGGATAATTCACCGCGCTGGTCGCCCGATGGAACCGAAATCGCTTTCATTAGAAACCCGGGCATCGGAGGCTCACCGGATCCAATTCTAAGTAGAAAACATACTCCCTGGGCCATATGGCGCGTTAATATTCAAATTAGCGTAGGAAAACAGATCTGGAAGGCTCCACAAACACCGCAAGGTTCTATTCCCCCGGTAGCAGGTGGAGCGAACCTATTATGGGCTGCTGATCGGTTAGTCTTTACGTCTTATGAGGATGGATGGCCGCATCTCTATTCAATTAACCTGGATGGTTCGCAACAAACATTACTAACTCCGGGCGATTTTATGGTGGAGCACGTAAAGCTTAGCCCGAATAAGAAATCGTTGATTTTTAGCGCCAATACCGGCAAGGAAAAAGACGATATCGATCGTAGGCATTTATACAAAGTCTCAGTTCACAAAGCAGATATGCAGGCTTTAACAGCTGGAACGGGTCTAGAAACACTTCCGGTATTTATAGGAGATCAAGCTCATATTGCCTATTTAAGTGCAACTGCACAACAGCCTGTACTACCGGCAGTGCTTAATGAGCAAAGCAAACAACGGGTGTTATTAGCTGAAAATCTGGTACCCGAGGAGTTTCCTGGTCAAGAATTAGTAACACCTACCCATGTAACTTTCAAGGCCGCAGATGGAGGAACAGTTTACGGACAGTTATTTACACCAACTAAGGGCCCGCGTAAAAAGCCAGCTATAGTTTATGTGCATGGCGGACCACAAAGACAAATGTTATTAGGCTGGAACCATATGGACTATTATTCCATCGACTACGCCTTAAATCAATACTTAGTGAGCTTAGGATACGTAGTATTATCTGTAAATTACAGGCTTGGTATCGGTTATGGCTACGAGTTTCATAAGCCTTTAAACGCAGGTGCACAGGGTGCAGCGGAATACCAAGATATTAAAGCGGCAGGTGAATGGCTTGCAAATCAATCTAGAATTGATGCAGATAGAATAGGCATTTACGGAGGATCTTATGGAGGATATTTAGTGGCTCTAGCAATGGGGAAAGATTCGAAACTATTCGCCGCCGGAGTAGATATTCATGGGGTAAATAGTAGATTCAACGACACCGCCGAAAGAAATGAGATTGCGCCAGACGCCAAATTAGCAGCAGAAAGAGTACTGCTATCGTCACCACTTACGTATTTGAGTACCTGGACGTCACCCACCTTGCTTATCCACGCAGACGATGATAGAAATGTTCCTTTCAGTCAGAGTGTAGACTTAGCCAGACGCTTTGAAAATAAGAACTTTGATTTCGAGTACTTAGCCATCCCAGACGACACCCATCATTGGATGAAGTTCTCTAATGCGGTTAAAGTTAGCGAGGCAACGGCAAATTTCTTACACAGAAAATTGAGTGAAAAAAAGAAATAGTATTTAAACCTTTTTTGGTGGAAGATTAAAAGCTACAGCTTCATGTTCGAAATGACCATTATGTGAACCATCACAAAAAGGTTTATTTTGTGACAAGCCACAACGGCATATTGATAAGACGTTTCTACCTGCTAAGCCGTAAGCGTCTCCATTTCTGTCAACGATTTCAAAATCGCCTTCTATCTTCACTGATCCGTTGTTGTTTATTGTAAGTTTTGTTGTAGCCATTAGATTGTTTATTTAAGCGCAAAACTAGGGGAATAGGATGAAAGTCCTCAAAATCATTTCAATTTAGAACCATTCTTTAAGCGTTTAAGGAAATTTTCCTTTCTGTTAACAATCTTACAATACGCTCCTTAATGGTGCCATCTGCAAATGTATTTTCCAGTTCAATGCTTTTCGCAAATTCCATAAAACTTGTTGAGTGGTTTGCCCTTCGTCCAGTTTTAACATCAACTGGAATAAAACGGGTCCACATAACCGCCTTAATCGCACTTTGTCCCGCGTCTAACATTTGCAGCTCTACCAAAAGATACTGCTCGCTCGCCTTTATAAGCGAACTCTTTATGCAAATTTGCTCATTATATTTAGCAGGCTTGATATAATTGATTTCGTGACTTCCCACAACCCAACCTACCCCTTGTTGATAATAAGTGGATAGATCCATTTCGTAATGGTTTCTTAAATGATCTTCTCTAGCATTTAAAAAATAATCGAGGTAACGGGCATTGTTTAAATGTCCGAATAAATCACAGTCGCTAAAGCGAACCGTGTGTAAAGATTGAAGTTCTTTGTTCATACTCCAGTTTTAAACCAATTGGTCTTTTATGACTTCTTTTTATAATTTTTGACATGCACTTTAAGGTAAGCAAGTAAATTGTTCAGATATCTTGGATCATCATTTAGGCGGCTCATCATCATCCCCCCCTCTATCACCGAAAAAATTAAACTTGACTCTGCTTTTGCATTAACTTTTTTTCGAAATTCTTTATTGGAAATACCCTTGTTAATAATATATTCTAAGGAGCCCAACATTTTAGTTAGCGCTTGAGCAGCCTTTTCTTTCAGCTCCGGAAAGTTAAAATCCGAATCAATTGCCGTATTCAATAAAGGGCAACCACCCTCTAATACTGGATCAATGCTATAATTATAATAGAAATTAAAAATAGCTACCAACTTATCATATGCTGAAACTTCTTGCCTAATTTTACCAGACAAAGCATTCATCAAACAATCGTTAGCATATTCAAAAGCCATTAAAGCAATCTCTTCCTTGCTTTCAAAATTACCATACACCCCTCCCTTTGCTAAACCAGTAGCGGTTAGGATATCATTCATGGAAGTGGCCGCAAAACCTTTTTTGTTAAATAGCGGCGCTGCTTTCTCAATAATAAATTGCTTTGTTTGCGCAGATTTTGATATCATAAATCAAATATAGACCATTCGGTCTAAAATAGCAAGTACTAATTACAAAAGCTTATAACTAAGGTTTAGTATACTATGGTGTTGTGTATCAAATATTTTCAACTGTTAAATCTTGTTGGGTATTTCATTTCTCCAAATTAGATTGTTTCTGCAAAACATAGGCAAGCATGTCTGTTCTAACCTCGAATCCCAGCTTTTGATAAAGTTTAACCGCAGCGAGATTATCATTTCTAACATGAAGAAAGGGAATTTGAGCTTGGGCTAAAATTCTTTTAACCTGCTCTCGCAACAAGCGATAGGCATAGCCATTTCCTAAATGATCTGGATGGGTACATACTGCGCTGATTTCTATATAGGGGGCAGGGTGAAAACGATGACCTGCCATCGAAACCAATTTCCCCTGATTAAACACGCCAGTATAATTTCCCAACGCAATAGTTCTGGATTTAAATGGCCCAGGCTGCGTTAACTTAACAAGTTCAATCATTTCATCAACGTGTTGATCATGAAGATCTTCAAAATCCCCATCTACATCCTTTGGTACATGAGCATGATCATAAACCATTTGAAACATATCGATTTGTGCAATCAGCTTCCATTCGTCAGGAATTTTATAAGCAGTTGGTGTAAAAACAACAAAACTGCTTTCCGGAGCGGTTATCTTATAAAGATCCGCTAAATCAGCAAGTGAATTGTTCTTTAATCCTGCAAAAGGAGCAACATCTTCTATATAATAGTTTGCCTCATCGCTCCCCATTGCATATAATTGATGCTTAGTCCGTAAAGCATGATAAATGGGGTTATCTAAAACATGTTCCATGTGCGTGTTCTTGGGTGGTTAAATATAACTGTGTTTTATTTGCTAAATTAACTTTCTTTTACTTATTTTAATCGAGACGACATGCTTGAGGTATAAAAGTAATGAACGAAAACTATATTTTAGAAAATAATGGACAGGCCTTCTTACAAGAAGGCGGTGAGATGGGCGAATATATTCGTTCTATCAATTGGGCAGACACGCCAATGGGTGAGGCAAAACAGTGGCCTATTGCATTAAAACAAACTGTAAGCATGATGCTCAGCACGACTTTACCTGTACTTATTTGCTGGGGAAAGGATTACACTCAACTATATAATGATGCTTTTAGGCCAATAAATGGAACAAAACATCCAACGGCTATGGGCGATAGCGCAAAGCATACTTACGCAGAAATCTGGGACACGATAGGTCCTATGTTCGAGCAGGTAATGCAAGGTGAGTCTGTAGGATTCCCAAACTTTATGGTAACACTTGAGCGAAATGGACAGTTAGAAAATTGCTATTTTGATTTTTCTTATAGTCCGATACGAGACCTAGACGGAAATATTGGCGGCATTTTGGTAATTTGCATAGAAACTACACAGTTTAAACAAGACGAGGAGAAGAGTGCAAAATTAGCCGCAATTATCGAATCATCGGATGATGCCATTATCAGCAAAACCTTGGAAAGTACTATTACAAGCTGGAATGAATCGGCAGTACGAATTCTGGGCTATACCGCATCAGAAATTGTTGGTGAAAAAATTTACAAACTTATTCCTGAAGATAGAAAGGATGAAGAGCCGAAGATAATTTCGAGATTAAAAAACGGTGAGCGTGTTGAACACTTTGAAACAAAAAGGCTCACAAAAAGTGGTAAGCTGATCGACGTATCATTAACTATTTCTCCTGTTAAAAATAAGGAAGGACAAATCATAGGCATCTCGAAAATTATGAGAGATATTACCTATAAAAAGCAGGAAGAACAACGAAAGAATGATTTTGTAGCTGTGGTTAGCCATGAACTCAAAACACCATTAACTACAATCCACTCCTATATTCAATTACTACTAGCAAAATCTAAAAAAGAAGCTAACGATTTTAATATTAAAGCATTGACCCGAGCAGAAGTGCAGACTAAAAAAATGAGCTTGATGATTAATGACTTTTTGAGTGTAGCTAGGTTAGAAGAAGGGGAAATGTCTATTCACAAAAAGATATTCGAGTTCCAAGCTTTAGCAAATGAAAGTATCCAAGATGTACAATTTTTATCTTCCAAACATCATATTGAGTTTGTTAATTGCGAATCTATTTGGCTAAATGGAGATCGTGACAAACTTGGTCAGGTCCTCAACAACTTACTTACGAACGCTATAAAATATGCACCAAATGGAGGTAATGTTACTTTAGCATGCAAAAAACAAGCCGAAAATGTAATAATATCCGTTCGTGATGAGGGGATTGGTATAAACCTAGAGGATCAAAAGCATTTGTTCGAACGCTTTTATCGTGCTAATAATGAGAAGTTAAAAACAGTATCTGGTTTTGGCATAGGCTTATATTTGGTTTCCGAAATCTTGAGACGTCACGACAGTAAAATTGAAGTAGTTAGTAACGAAGATATTGGCTCCACCTTTTATTTTAGTTTGCCCTTTATGCCATTTCCATCTTAAATCTTGTTAACCTTTCTTCAGTACCTAATGAAAATGCAAATCCATGATTTAGCAAAATCTCCCGTACCAACGTCAGACCAATGCCTTGTCCATCTTTTTTGGTGCTAAAAAACGGACTGAATAAGTGTTCGGCGTATTCTTTACCTATTCCTTTGCCGTTATCGGCAATGACTAGCTGTTGTTTAATAGGGTCTAAAGTTATCCAAATCAACCCCTCCTTTTCGATGGCCTCTATTGCGTTTTTGACAACGTTGATAAGTGCCTGCTCCAATTGTTGGACGTCGGCCAGGATATGATAAGGTTCATTAGGCAAAGCTAATTCAAACTTAATATGTTTCTCTTTAGCAGAAAAAAGCATGAGTTCGGCCAATGATTTTAAGAGGCTTACCAAATCAATCTGCTTTTTATTTGCGGCCGGAAGCTTTACTAAATCGGCAAAGTTGCGCATAAAAATATTTAAATTCTGATTTCTATCTATGGCGACTTGCAAAGCATTATGTAGCGGCTCGTCATTTTCTGTGAATGTTAATGCAGAATTCATGATAGAATTTACAGGTCCTACAGTATTATTCACCTCATGGGCCATCATGCGGATAACTTTACTGTAAACATTCTTTTCTGCTTCAAAAATCTCAGCAGTTACTTCTTCTATCATTACAAACGTACGTTCGAAACCACGATCTATGAATTTAGATTTCTGAACTTTATAGCTACGAAGGCCACCTATCCTGATAATTTTTGCGAGCCCCATTTGCAGAGTTTGCGATTGTTCCAGTAAATTGGGCGCTATATCTATTATTTCTTTTGCTTTAGGATTAATCTGCTTAATAGCTCCATCATAATCTAGGATCACAATCCCTGTGGGAGAGGTTTGTATCAGTTTCTCGAGAAAAAAGTGCTGTTCTTGTTGTTTGGTACGTTCCATTCTCAGCTCATCAATCATCTTATTATAAACGTTCACCAGTTCATCAACTTCTTCTTGTCCTGTAGCTAAAAACTTCACATTAAAGTCCTGGTCCTTGATAGCATTTACGCCTTGTTTTAAATAAATGAGCGGGTTGATTAGTTGCTTATATAGGCTCAAAGAAATAAGCATAGAGATGAGGATAACCATTTCTGCTAAGATAAATATGACTTTATGCTCTTCAAAAATTAAATAGCTCATCACCAGACAAGTCAAGTGAATAGCTACCATAAAGCTTATATATTTAGTCTTCAGTTTCATTAAAAGGAATTTGATATTTCTCCAACCTACGATATAATGCGTTTCTAGTAATCCCTAAAGAGGCGGCAGCTTTGGTAATCCTATTTTTATGGAAGTTCATGGCTTGTTTTACCATTTCAGCTTCCATTTGATCGAGCGTTATAGAGCCTACCCCCGGTAGTTTAATTTCGTTGTTCTTCAGGGGCGATAGATTTACCTGTCCCTGAAAATCATCAGTAGTCAGCTCGTTTTTATCACTTATAAGTACAGTCCGTTCCACTAAGTTTTTGAGTTGCCTAATGTTACCAGGCAAGGGTAATTGTTGAAGCCAACGCATTGCAGCTGGTGCGACGGTTAGTTGGGGCCGTCCGTAGATCTCTTTAAGGTTATTTATGAAAAAATTAACCAGCAGGGGTATGTCGTCTTTTCGCTCACGAAGTGCCGGCAAATGGATGGTTACCAAATTGATTCTGTACAATAGATCTTCTCTAAAAGTATCCATTTGAACCATTTCATTTAAGTTTTTGTTCGTAGCACACACTACTCTCGTATCAACCATTTTAGTTCTGCTATTCCCTAAAACCTCGTAGGTTCTATCTTGCAAAACCCTTAGCAGTTTAACCTGACTACTGGCTTCTAGATCTCCAATTTCATCCAGGAAAATGGTGCCTTTATTTGCCATTTCAAAACGACCCATCCTATCAAACCGTGCATCGGTAAAGGCTCCACGAACATGACCAAACATCTCACTTTCGAATAAAGAGGTGGAAATACCTCCCAAATTCACTTTTACAAAGGGTTTTCCTCCTCTGGTACTGTTCTCATGAATAGCTTCGGCTATCAATTCCTTGCCTGTTCCACTCTCGCCAGTAATGAGCACCGAAGCGTTGGTAGCTGCAACTCTCCCTATAATGCCTAAGATGTTCAACAAACTCGGGTCTTCTCCAATAATCTGCTTGAATTGATACTTTTTGTCGAGTTCCCTTCTAGTTTTCGCCGTGCTCTTTTTGTGGCCATTTAATTGCAACAATGTTCCTACGGCCTGTAAAACATAATCATTATTCCAAGGCTTATGAATGAAATCATTCGCCCCTAGTTTCATACCCTTAACCGCCAAATCAATACTGGCCCAGCCTGTAATTAAAATGATTGGCAAAACACTGTCGTACACTCGGAGTTGTTTAAGTAAACTCATACCTTCGTCGCCAGAGGTTTCGATAGAAAAATTCAAATCCAAAATAACAAGCTCAGGCTTTTGAACTTGTACAAGTTCAAAAGCCTGAGCGGCACTACTCGCTGTAATTACTTCATTTCCAGCCCCTTTTAACAGAAGCGTTAGCGAAGTTCTTACTGCTATATCGTCATCAACAATCAATATCATATACAAAGTTAAGATAAGTATTATTCTTCATGCAATGCAATAGCCGGATGAATGCCCGAAGCCTGTTTGCCGGGATACAGGGCACAGGCAAAAACCAGTAAGTAAATAAAAGCTACAGCAAGTAGCATGGCAATCACGTAAACACTTGAGGGTACATCGAAAACACTAAGTAGTGGGAACTGAACGGCAAAGAAACAGCCCACTACCAGTGATAAAGTTGCTAAGACCAAAGCCTCCAATATTAGTTGCGAAGATACATTGTTTCCACTGGCACCAATTGCTCTGCGCAATCCAATTTCTCCTTTGCGCTGATTGATGTTATACCAAAGCACTCCAAACAGTCCTAACGCAACATTGATAACCAAAAACGCCGCTATGATCATGAAAATAATCATAGGAATTACAGTGACTTCATTTTTCGAATCGCGCATCTCGCTTAAATGTCCAATTTCAATGGTTGAATTCTTAAAGTTATTGGTCATAAACTTGTATAAATTGCTTTCGAAAGTTGCATCTGCATCTGTACTTACTTTAATTAAAACATTTCTGATGTCTTTTAAATATCCGGTATCTAGTCGATTAAAAACCGCATTGCCCGCAGGCCAATAATCGCCACTAGTTTTAACATCTTGAACAACCCCGATTACCTTCATTTTAGCCTTGTCTTCATAATCTCCAATTAGTTGCCCTATTGCACTTCCATTACCAAACATCGCGGTCTTTAAAGTTTCGTTGATCACAATGCTTTTGTTTTTACCAACGGCATCTTCAGGCTTAAACCATCTGCCAGATAGGAGTTTTACATTCCACACCTTATCATAATTTTCATCTGCCGTATAAAAATTAACTCTATCAAACCTCTTCCCATTTTTTTTAACAGCAGTACTCATGGTGCTATTAGAATATGGAAAATTGGCGCTTGCATAAGTTACTTCTTCTATTTGCGGCATTGCTTTTAGAGAATTTCTCAAGTTGCTATAAAATGTTTGCAATGAGTCGTTATTTTTGGTGAGCCGACCGTTATCGTAATTGATCGTCCATACACGTTCATAATCAAATCCTAAAGGTTTAGTATAGTTCTGATAGTAAAAGGTAAGGAAAGAAAAAACTGCGAAAATGACTAAAAATGAGACTAATATTTCTGAAAGGAACAGAAAGTTTTGCTTGCGTTTGTTCCATATCAATTTAAATAAATGTTTTAACATGATAATTTCTTTAAGGGTTATTGTGCTTTTAAGGCTTTAACTACATTTAATTTAGACATTCGCCAAGCTGGGTATACGCCAGACAGCAAGCCAAAGAATAGGCAGGCAATAAAGCTGTAAAACAATACCGTAAAATTTAACTTTAAGTAGACATTTTCTATTGGTTCTATATCGTTATACCAATAAATAACCAGTACTGAAAGGCATAGTCCGATAACACCGCCTAAAAAAGTTAAGATTAAATTCTCTACAATAAATTGGTAGACTAATGTTTTAGAAGAAGCGCCAAAAGCTTTTCGAACGCCAATTTCTGATGAACGTTCTAAAATTCGGGTAATATTAATGTTCACCAAGTTAATGGTAGGCAGCAATAAAAACAGAAATACAAAAATGCTAAGCAAGCCAACGACTACAGACATACCCGTATTCTTCCCATCCCCCGCAATTCTCCTGGTCATACTTGTAAAAAAGTAGTCGGCATGGCAATATACCTCGTCGAACTCCTTATCTGGCAATGGAACTTTTTTCATCATCTGGTCAAATTCCTTTTTTAATTTGGGTACATCTGCTTTTGATTTGGCCAATAATACAGCATTAAACCCTCCCATTAGTCCAGGTTTATTATAATCGTCTTTCGCTATTGTATATGGCAAATAAAGATCTCCCGCAAAACTTAAAAGGGTCTTAGCTACATTACCAACCACACCAATCACACGATAGTTAATATTATCTGCAGAGATATATTTCCCTACTACAGTTGGTGCATCTCCGAAATATTCCTTTTTAGTTTGTTCTGAAATTACAGCTACTTGTTCGGCATTATCTATCTGTTGTTGTGTGTATGGTTTTCCTTCAGAAAAGGCATACTCTAATACCTTCCAGTAATCGGCATTGGTATATTTATATTCTATAACGATCTTTTGGTTGTTTACATAAGCATTTGATGTTCTGGCATTAGAGGAAATAGCCATCATCTCCACATTTTTTAAGGTCGAAACGTAATGGTCTAAAAAATAAAAAGAAACATCCGATCTATTTAACCAACCTTCTTTTGAGTTCTTTAATTCCATGGTGGTAACGTAGAGCGAGCGAGCTCTTTTATAATCGGGATAATCCGGACTAATAACTTTATCTAGAAAGGCAGTACCTACCATTAGAATGGTTAAGGTAAAACTGATTCCGAATAGACTGATGAACGTGAAGAATCTTCTCCGTTTCAATACAGCGATTGCAATTTTAAAATAGTTTTTTAACATGAGCTGGTTTATTGAACTTGTGAACCATCAAATAAGCGAACTAACCGATGAGTTTTGTTCGCCATGTTTTCATCATGTGTAACCATTACAATAGTAGTTCCCTCATTTCTGTTTAGATTAATGAGGATCTCCATAATTTCATTCCCCATACCGCTATCTAAGTTGCCAGTTGGTTCATCAGCTAAAATAATTTGTGGATTACCTACAATTGCCCTTGCAATGGCAACTCGTTGGCGTTGTCCGCCCGACAATTGTGTTGGAAAATGCTTTAAGCGGTTGCTTAAGCCAACTTTCTCTAGCGCAGCTGTTGCCAATTGCCGGCGTTCCTTTGCTGAAGAAGAACGGTAAAGTAGTGGTAACTCTACGTTATCCAAAACATGCAGATCATTGATCAGATGATAACTCTGAAAAATAAAGCCTAACTTCTCATTTCTAAATTTTGCTAATCGCTGATCAGAGAATTTGCTGACATCCTGATCATTGATATTGATGCTACCTTTAGAAGGTTCATCTAATAGGCCCATAATATTGAGCAAGGTGCTTTTTCCACAACCAGAGGGCCCCATAATGGAAAGAAATTCGCCCTTAGCAATCTGGAGGTTGATGCCATTGATGGCTAGCGTTTCGACGGTATCCGTTCGGTATACTTTTTCTATGTTTTGTAAGCGTATCATTTGATAAAAATTTATGAATAGGTTATTTTTTTATTTTGTTCAAAATCGTATAATGACAAATAACGGAGCTGATAATACGCTGCCCAAAAATCTCTGAGCGATGACACATAATCTCTTTTAGCACGGTCATTTTCTTGAAAAGCAATACTCAGATCGGTGATGCTAAGATTACCTAGTATGTAGCGCTCGCTTGCAATCTTATATTTTTCGGCCGCAATTTTCTCTGCGGCATCCGTTAATAAAATCTGCTCTTTCATCATGTTAAACAGCGTAACTTGTGTAACAATTTGTTGCTTAAATGTTTGCTTATCCTGCTCAACAGTATAGGTGATAAATTGCTCATTGGCCAGCGCAGTTTTTGTCCTTGATTTAGACCTTCCCCAGTCCATAATAGGTATTGATAATTGCAATTCTATCGCTTGTTGGTTTTTTGGAGAGCGATACACGTCGAAAATCCTGGTGCTAGCATTGGAATATCCCAAATTCGCTCTTAGCGTAGCGGTAAGCCCATTTTCTCCCTTAGCTTTCGCTACATCTCTTCTAGCCTCCGCTAGGCGGCGCACAAACGCAATGGCATCAGAACGGTTCTCGAAAGCTTCTTCCAATACCTTATCTGCCGCAACCGTCATCTTGCCAACCACATCCGGCATGTTGAGCTTGAGCTTCTCATCACCACTAATACCGGCATAGCTACGTAAATTTAGCGTCGCAATTTCTACATCTCTATTTGCGGTACCCACTGCTTTCTTAGCATTTAAAACTTCCAGCTGCAGCTGCAAAATTTCATTTTTAGAGATTTTGCCGAGCTCAAATTTAGTTTCGGCAATCGTTAAAATACCTTGAGTATTGCCGAAATTAGTTTCGGCAATAGAAAGGTTTACTTGAGCAAGCAATAGATCGAAGAAATACTCAGTTACAGTGACCGCAATTTTTTCCTGCGTCTCAATAAATGCCTGTTTACTTTCATCAAATTTTAACGGCTCAATCTTTTTGTCCCATTTCAAACTATTAAACTGCAATAAGGGTTGGGTGTAGCCAATTCCATAGGGAATACCATTGTATAAAACGTTATTCCGGTCAAAATCATCAAACCTTTGCAGTTGTGTTGTACCATAAATCGTGCCCCCAGTAGCGGCAATACTCTGACTAAAATTAAGGGTAAGTGATGAGTTATCGTTGTGCACTGGTTGAAATAAAATAGTTCCATTAGGTTGTTGTACTTGTGTATAGGTTTTAGTATAACCTGGTAAAATGCCTTGCAACGACAATTGCGGTTGGTAATTTGCCCTGAAAGTACGCCATTCCCAATATTTAGTTTCCTTGGTGGTAATTGCCTGCTTTGCTGCAATAGAATTTGTTTTTGCCATCGCTACGACCTCTTTTAATGATAAAGTTATTGTATCTGCTGGTATAGCAACAGCGCTTCGGCATATCACTATTGTCATCATCAACATAAAAATTCGTTTTCTCATATCGTTAATATCCAATGGTAATTTTCTTAACGTTTTTATAAGCGCTCATATCTGAAGTAATGACCTCCTCGCCTTCTTTTAATCCACTTAATATTTCAACATAATCGAAGTTGCTGAGCCCTGTTTTTACAGTTCTACGTTCGGCAATACCGTTTTTAATCACGAATACTTCCTGTAAGTTCGACCCGTTAAAAGCGGCTCCATTTGACACACGTAAAACGTCATTTCGAGTATCGGTAATCAAGAATACATCTACTTTTTGATTAGGTCTTAATGCGGTGTTACTTTTGTCGCTTAACTGAATGTCGAAGGAAATGACACCATTGTTTACAGCAGGAGAAATGTTCACTATTACTCCTCTAAGTAATTTATCTCCAACCCTAATAATGGCATCCATGTGGTTATTAACCTGTTCCAACATGTTGTCAGATATACTCCCTGCAATTTTAAATCCGCTCAAATCTGCTATTCTAACCAACGCTTCCCCTTCTCTAATGCTGGCCCCTATGTTTTTGTTTACCCAGGTAATTACCCCTGCACGGGTCGCTACTACCTCCGCCAAATCAAGCTTTCTTTTAAGGGCTCTTAAATCGTTGCCCTGAATAGCCAAGGCAATCTCAGCTTCCCTGATTTCAATTTTCATAGTTTGCTGTTTGCTTTTGATTTCATTCTCTAATTGTAATTTCTCTAGTTCTGCAACTTTTAAATCAAGCTGGGCGCGCTCAACATCCTCTTTCGTACCTCCACCAGCGCTAAGTAGTCGCTTTGCAGAAGAAACAGCATCTTTTAGATTGCTAATACGAAGCTGTTTAATAGCGTTGTTAGATTTTATATCAAAAAAGCTTTTTTCAAGATCGAGTTTTAACTTACGAATTTCGTTTTCCTTGGATTCTATTTGGAACCGAAACTTCTCATAGTCCGTTTGAGTAGTGGATTTATCTAAGGTCAGTATAGATTGACCCATGCTTACCTTATTGCCAGCATCAATTAGTACATTCTTAATAGAGGCGTTAATTGGGCTGGCGATGATTTCCTCAAATTCCGGCAATACCTCACCCGTTGCATTAATGGTATTTTCTATCATGCCTGTGGCTACTCTTGCACTCGTAAAATCTGCACTGGTTAATGTGGGTTTAAAATAGTAGCGGATAAACCAAGCCGTAGCCATAATGACTATCACAACGGCACAAATAATAAATACGCTTCGCCTTTTCTGTTGCTTAATAATTTTTTCTTCAATCGGTGTATCCATGTAGTCTTCTTTTAATCACATCATCCTCTAAGTTTAAACCTTTGGTGTGACGATCTTGGTATACAAGACCAATGCCATACTTAATCATCTGATATTTAATTAATTGAAAAATAAAGTGAAATAAAAAATGCCCGATATCGAACGTTTCGTTTTATATCGAACATCTGAGAATAGCGTCATTGCGAAGCACGAACCATCAAATCATCGTCTTTCAAACTAAGCCCCAATGCTGATGGATCGATGACGATTTTATGGAAATGTTACACATTCTTATGGTTTTATCAATACTGATATAGCAACCTTTTTTAATAAACGTTAATTCAACATTTATTAAAAGAATTATTATATTTGAGCTAGAGGCCTAGCCTATACTGCACATTCAAACCAAATATAAATCACGAACTATGACGCTTAAAGGTAAGAGAGGTATTTTTCTTTATTTTCTTCTCACCCTTTTTTTCGTTCCCAATTTACAGGCAATCGAATATCCATCTATTGTTTCAATAGGAATTGAAAAAGGACTTTCGAATAACTCGGTTAGATGTGTTTTTAAAGATCGCAAAGGCTTTATGTGGATCGGCACACACGACGGTTTAAATCGTTATGATGGTTACGAGTTTAAAGTATTCCGAAACCAACTGGGCGATACCACGTCTCTACCTCACAATTATATTTATACCATCAATGAAGATCAACAACATAACTTGTGGGTTGGTACCGGGCAGGGGATTGGAATTTTCAACAATCTTACTTCCCAATTCAGCCCTGCCTATGTGATCCATAAGCTCACCGGAAAAAGAGAAAAAATAAGCGGTCCCGTAAATGTAATTGAAACCGCCCCCAATGGAGACGTGTTAATAGGCACCAACGGAATGGGCTTAATGGTTCGCAGCAAAAATAGTCCCACAGCTATGCAAATCCCTATTAACCAAAATGGGAAAGCACTAGTTGATTATAATGTAACTGCTATCAAAATCGGAGATCGTCAACAAATCTGGCTTTTTATAGATCCAATTGGTTTATGCGTTTACGACATGAAGACTAAGAAATTACGGCTCATTAATCAAACCATCCGGGCTGCTTCATGCATAGAAACAGATAAAGAGGGAAATATCTGGTTGGGAACCACTAAGGGATTATTCAAATATCAAATTTCCACTAACAGCATATCCTTACCATATCAAACAACAACTAACGGTTTAAGAGCGGCCTATGTGCAAACCCTCTGCTTTGACAAACAGCAACAGCTATGGATTGGCACTAAAGAAACCGGTGTAATGATCCTAAATCCTAAACAGGGAAAAGTAGTTCATCTTTCTACAGGTGGAGTAAAAAATTACCTGAACAGCGAACCAGTTCAAGCAATTTATGAAGATAATGAAGGTCGTAAATGGATTGGCACCTTAAAAGGGGGAATAAAAATGATTGCCTCAAGAGGCGCTAGTTTTAAAACCATCTCGCATGACCCCTTAAACCCAAACGGATTAGTCAACAATTTCGCGTCCTCATTTCTAGAAGAGGCTGATGGTAAACTATGGATCGGAACCGATGGCGGGGGAATTAGCATCTGGGACCGCAAAAGAAAAAAGTTCACCAATTTGAAACTTCAGGCGGGAAACAACCAATCATTAAGTAATAACCTCGTCAGCAACATTAAACAAGATTATTTGGGCAACATTTGGGTCGCAACTTTTGGCGGCGGAATTAATAAATTTAATAGATCTGATCAAACATTCGAACATTTTCGATGCGTTAACCAGGCAACAGGCCTAGAGAATACAGACATATGGCAAATTCTTGAGGACCAAGATAAAACTTTATGGGCTACCACTTTCTCTCAGGGAAGATTGTATTACTTAAACCGTAAACTTAACCGTTTCGAAGTATTCGATCAAAACTTGGCAATGGACTTGATAGCCATAAGAGAAGACCAATATAAAACGCTATGGGGAGGTAATGCGCATGCGTTGGTTAAGATAGATAAGAAGGCTAAAAAACATATTTATTATGAGATCGGAAAGCCGGTTCGGGTAATTTATGAAGATAAGAAAGGGAATTTTTGGATTGGTTCTGAAGGGGGTGGATTGATATTATTCAATAGAGAGGAAGGCAAGATAGAAAAAAGGTTTTCAACGTTGAATGGTTTATGCAACAACTCCATCTTAAGTATTGTGGAGGACAATGCTGGAAGCCTATGGATCAGTACTTTTAGTGGCTTGTCTAAATTTAATCCTACCAGGCAAACTTTTCTTAACTTTTATCAGGATGATGGCTTGCAGAGCAACCAATTCCTGGATAATGCCGGACTAAAATTGAAATCGGGCGAACTGGTGTTCGGAGGACTTAAAGGTTTTAATATTTTTCATCCTGATAGCATCCGCGCAAGTAAAAACGTTCCACCCATTTTAATTACAGGTTTAAGAATAAATAATCAAGCCATCTCGTCATCCGACCCTTATATCACCAAAACTAAGGGCGACCAAATCGAAGCATTGGAAATTCCATTTGATGAGGCTGTAGTGGCTTTCGACTTTGCGGCGTTAGACTTCACAGCACCAGGTAAGATTTCTTATGCCTACTATATGCAGGGATGGGATAAAGGTTGGAATTACGCTGATAAACTTAGAACGGCAGCCTATACTAAATTGTCGGAAGGAACCTATCATTTGCGTATCAAATCTACCAACACAGAAGGACAATGGATGAATAACGAAAAACTCATCACGGTGAAAGTTTTACCCCCCTGGTACCGTAGCTGGTGGGCATATTCGTTTTATGCTGCATTAGGTTTGGCGACGGTATATCTCTTTATAGCTTACCAAAAGCGCCAATCTTATTTAAAATATCAAATAGACCTCGCCCATTTAAAGGTCAAGCAAGAACAAGAATTCAGTGAAAATAAGTTGTCATTCTTTACACATATTTCGCATGAGTTTCGAACACCTTTAACACTTATCATTAACCCAATTAAAGAATTTATCAACAGCAGAAACAGCCACGTTGATTCGAAAGATCTGATTATCGTTTATCGAAATGCGCGAAGATTGCTCAGTCTAGTAGACCAACTATTACTGTTCAGAAAATCAGAAGTTGAACGTTTAAAAATCTCCAAATTTGACCTTATCCCTTTTTGCAAAGAAATTTATGTGTGTTTTAGCCAACAGGCAAGAGCAAAAAATATAAATTTCAACTTTCAATGCGTCCAAAAAACATTAAACATCTATGCAGATCGTGAGAAAATAGAAATCGTTTTATTTAACTTAATTGCTAATGCATTTAAATTCACACCAGATAGCGGCACAATTACTTTAAAAATTGAGGAGGGAGCACAAAGTATTGATCTACACGTTATAGATAGTGGACCCGGCATTGCTGAAGGCACTGGTGCTAAGATCTTTGAGAGATTTTATCAAAACTCAAACCAAAACTCGGCTACTGGTTTTGGGATTGGGTTATTTTTAGTCAAAAAATTCATAGAAAGCCACGGTGGAAATGTGAGTTACGATAGCACAGTTGGATCGGGCACCGATTTTAAAGTAACTTTATTAAAAGGAAGTGAGCACTATACAGGCCATATTTTGCATGAGCAGCAAAACCATGCAAGGTTTATCCCGGAACTTATTGAAGAAGACATCTATATCGATGCTTTAACAGAAATAACGCAAGCGGAAGATAAGCCCCAGATAGCCCCTGATCTCGATGCAACGACTGAGAAAAAAGCTATCTTGATTGTTGAGGATAATGAGGAGATCAGAAATTATGTTAAACAAATATTCAAAACAGATTACTTAATTTACGAGGCCGAAGATGGAAGCCAAGGATACGAAACAGCTAAAAAGCATGTGCCAGATATTATTATCACGGATGTGATTATGAAAGAGGTAAGTGGTGTTGACCTTTGTATGAAAGTGAAGTCGAACCCAGAATTGAGCCACATCCCGGTAATTCTACTCACGTCGAGCTCGTCGTCTGAAATTAAATTGAAAGGGATTGAACAAGGTGCGGATGATTTTATTACCAAACCATTTGACAAGGACATTTTATTAGCCCGTGTGGCGAATCTCTTAAAAAGCCGAAACACCTTACAAAAATACTTTTTTAACGAAATTACTTTGAAGTCTGAAGATTTTAAGGTTTCCAATGAATACAAGGAATTCTTAGAAAAATGTATCGCTATTACCGAGCAACATTTAGACGACGCTGATTTCAATGTAAAAACATTGGCGGAGGAACTTGCCACTTCACCTTCTCTCTTGTATCGAAAAGTAAAATCCATTTCCGGAAAAAGCACTAACGAGTTTATAAGATATATTAGACTGCGGAAAGCCGCCCAATTAATGGTCAGTTCGGATTACAATGTAAATCAGACCGCATTGCTTTGCGGATTTAATGACGTAAGGTATTTTAGAGAACAATTCAGTAAATTATTTGGAATAAGACCATCTGATTATATCAAGAAATATCGAGGCAATTTAGCTAATAAGCATAGGGTAATCCGACAATAAAATAGTTTATCCCTCTAATTTGCATGATTTATCCCCCTTGGTTTAAATTAAAAAAAACCTCTTTTGTATCTAGCAACAAATTCCAAACCTGAAAAACGAAACTTATTTAATGAAAAGACTATTTGTAGGGATTTGGCTTCTCTTCCTGTTATTCGATCAGCAGACGGTGTTAGCTTCCATAAAACCTGATTCAGTTTATCTTTTTTCCTACACTACGACAAAAAACGGCCATAGAAACGGATTGCATTTTGCATGGAGCAATAATCGCTCTACCTGGTTTATGATAGGAAATGAATATGGATTTCTAAAATCCGATTATGGAAGATGGGGAGCCGAAAAACGAATGTACAAACCCTTTTTATTAAAAAGTCCGGATGGTGATTGGCATTGCATCTGGAGTGTTAACGATCGTGACAATTCTTTCGCAATCACAACATCCCGCGACCTGATCAATTGGAAACCGCAGCATTACCCGAAGATCATTAATGCAACAAACTTGCTGAACCCGGTTCTTGCTCACAATCGAAAAACGGGGGAATATACCGTCTCTTTTGCTTCAAGTAACGAGAAATACCTGCAGCTTCGCAGCAAAGATCTTAAAACCTATAGCGATGCAACCGCAATTACTCGTTCTCAATTTATCGATCCCACTGTAAGCATCCATATTGCTGGTTCACCTGTAAATGGCCAGGTTCATCGAGTTGCCTGGCACACGGTTGATGACCTAATTAAAGCCTACGAACATAAACAATATCAAGACCAGCTAAATAATGAGTCTACAGCACAAGATCCACACCGTTTTGCTAATTTAAAAGAGGTAAACACAACCATCACTTTGCACCCCAACCGCACAAAGCAAATTAGCGATATGTTAGTCGGCGTGTTTTTCGAAGACATCAATTATGCGGCAGATGGTGGGTTATACGCCGAACTGATCCAAAACCGCGACTTCGAATATGCACTTAGCGACAAGGAAGGGTACGATAAAACCTGGACAAGCAAACACTCCTGGTTAATCAAGGGCGATCAAACTTCATTTACTGTTGATTCCGTAAACCCGCTCCATGTAAACAACCCTCATTACGCCGTTTTAACGGTTAAACAAGGTGAAACTACGCTTTCAAACCAGGGTTTTGATGGAATTACGCTAAAAAAAGGAGAAAAGTACAATCTTTCACTTTTTACAAAGACATTGGCAGGTAAGGTAAATCGCATCTCCGCTCGTTTGGTGGCAAATGACGGAAAGATCTTGGCGCAAGCTATTTTAAAACTCGGCCATACCAACTGGAAACAAGTCAACGCCAGTTTACTGCCAAACGACAATGCCAACAACGCAAGCTTAGAGCTTACCCCAATGGGGAATGGAACGCTTGCAATGGATATGATTTCTTTATTTCCAACAAACACCTTCAAAGACCGCAAGAACGGCTTGAGAGCAGACCTGGCACAAACTGTTGCGGCCATTAATCCTCGTTTTGTGAGGTTTCCGGGTGGCTGTGTAGCTCATGGAGATGGCATTCATAACATCTATCGTTGGAAAAACACCATCGGACCACTCGAAAGCCGCGTTCCACAACGGAACTTATGGGGTTATCACCAAACTGCCGGACTAGGGTATTTCGAATATTTTCAGTTTTGTGAAGATATAGGGGCTGCGCCCCTGCCTGTGCTAGCTGCCGGAGTTCCCTGCCAAAATTCGGCTACCGGTGGCGCAGGGCAGCAAGGCGGCATACCAATGGAAGAAATGGGCGCTTATATCCAAGATATTTTTGATTTGATAGAATGGGCCAATGGTGGTGTAAATACACCGTGGGGTAAAAAAAGAGCGGAAGCTGGACATCCTAAACCCTTCAATCTTAAATATATTGGCATTGGCAATGAAGATCTTATAAGTGATATTTTCAAAGAGAGATTCACACTGATCTTTAACGCCGTTAGAAAAAAACACCCAGAAATTACCATTATAGGTACAGTAGGTCCCTTTTCCGAAGGCTCCGATTATGTTGCAGGATGGAAACTTGCCGATCAGCTTGAAGTACCAATGGTTGACGAACATTATTACCAAAATACAGGTTGGTTTATTCACAACCAAGACTATTATGACCGCTATGATCGGTCAAAATCAAAAGTATATCTGGGTGAGTACGCCGCCTTTTTACCCGGCCGTCCAAATAACATAGAAACTGCGCTTTGTGAAGCGCTTTATCTAACCGCTTTGGAACGTAATGGAGATATCGTGCATATGTCTTCTTACGCACCAATGTTAGCCAAAGAAGGGCATACCCAATGGAACCCTAATTTAATTTACTTTAACAATAGTGAGGTCAAACCCACCACTGGCTATCAGGTTCAAAAACTATATGGGCAAAATGCTGGAACCACCTACATTGACGCATCTATAACTGTTTCCAGTAATCAGAATGCCGTAAAAAATAGAATTGCCCATTCCTTTGTGGTCGACCCCTTCACAAAAGATCTAATTGTGAAATTGGTAAACCTACTTCCCATTGCAGTCAATTCAAAAATAGACCTTAACGGTATTCTCCCTACAAGTGTTAAGGCCGTTAAAACCACGCTAACGGGTAATGCGGCCGACAAAAACGTAGAACCCCTATACGCTGATCAGGTTGTTTCTGAAAAATTCGACCTACAATTAGCAGCCTATTCATTTACGATCATCCGAATTAAAACGCAAAAAGAATAAACATGACGATAGGAAGATCCAAGATAAAAGACTGGTTAGTACTGATATTGCTAGGTGTTCAGCTCCAAGCGTTTTGCCAAAAGACGGCAAAAAATGAAAAGTTAAGCGCGTATTTATTTGTCTATTTTGCCGGAAATGGTCTAGGTGAAGAGTCCATCCGTTTCGCATTGAGTAAGGATGGCTTTACTTATCGGGCGCTAAACCAAAATAACCCCGTTATTGATCCAAAAAAAATAAGTTCAACTGGTGGCGTTCGTGATCCACATATCTTAAGAAGTCATGATGGAAAAACATTTTATATGGTTGTTACTGATATGAAAGTTGCGGAAAACGGTTGGGGACCAAATTTTGGAATGGTATTGTTAAAATCTATAGACCTTGTTAATTGGACTTCCCAAACAATAAATATCCCGCAAAGATTTCCCGAAATGGCGCATGTAAACCGGGTTTGGGCACCGCAAACCATTTATGACCCTGCTGCCGGAAAATATATGGTCTACTGGTCTATGCGCTTCGGAAAAGATCCCGATAAAATATATTATGCCTATGCTAATAAAGATTTTACAGACCTGGAGACGACTCCCCAGCAGTTATTTTTTAGTCCCGACAATTCGGCCTGCATAGATGGTGATATTGTGTTTAAAAATGGGAAGTACCACCTATTTTTTAAAACTGAAGATCAAAAACCAGGGATCAAAAAAGCAGTTTCAAGTAAACTTACCGGTGGATACACCATGGTTAATCCTCAATATCTTCAACAAACCAACGAAGCCGTAGAAGGAGCTGGCACTTTTAAACTTAACCAATCTGATACCTGGGTTTTGATGTACGATGTGTATATCAAGGGAAAATATCAATTTACGACCACAAATGACCTAGAAAATTTTACCGTCGCAGACCATCAGGTGTCGATGGATTTCCACCCACGTCATGGCACGGTACTACCCATTACTCAAAAAGAGGCGAATACCCTGGCGCACAAATGGAAGGCGCCGAAAAACTTAGAGTCAACTGCACAGCAAGCTCGAAATCCTTTACTAGGCGGCTTATATGCCGATCCTGAAATTATATATGCGAAGAAGACGGGAAAATTTTATATCTATCCAACAAGTGACGGCTTTACAGGCTGGTCGGGCACCTCGTTCAAAGCCTTTTCTTCAATTGATTTAATTAATTGGAAAGATGAAGGAGTGATTTTAGATCTGCCTAAAGATGTGAGTTGGGCTCAGAAAAATGCTTGGGCTCCTACCATCATCGAAAAAAAGATCAATGGTACTTACAAATATTTTTACTATTTCACCGCAGCACAAAAAATTGGAGTGGCTGTTGGTGATAACCCAACCGGTCCGTTTGTTGATAGTGGCAAACCCTTGATAAGCTCATTCCCCCTGGGAATAACTAAAGGCCAACAAATTGACCCTGCTGTTTTTAACGACCCAAAAACAGGAAACGATTACCTTTACTGGGGTAACGGTTATATGGCTGGCGTGAAACTTAACCCAGATATGACCTCCATAGATACCACTCAAATAAAAATCCTCACTCCCACACCTTCCTATAATGAAGGCACACACGTATTTTATCGCAAGGGAACATATTATTTCTTATGGTCTGAGAACGATACCAGAAGCGAAGACTATCAGGTTCGCTACGGAACATCTAGTTCCCCACTAGGACCAATAAATGTACCCGCCAACAACTTGGTGTTAGCCAAAAATAGGGAAATAGGAATCTTTGGCACGGGTCATCATTCGGTTATTCAAATTCCAGGAAAAGATGAATGGTATATTGTTTACCATCGTTTCAGTTATCCAAACGGCATAAAAATGGGCAGAGCTGCAGGCTATAACCGGGAAGTATGCATTGATAAGCTTGAATTTAATTCCGACGGAAGCATTAAATTAGTAATTCCAACACACAAAGGCATCAAACCCATAAAAGTTGCAAAATAATGAAAAAGGTCTTCTTGTTCATCCTATTCTTTGCCAGTTTAAGCCTGGCAGCGCAAACCAAAGACGATGTATTGGCAGCGATAAACAAAGCGAATAGCTATTGGCAGCAGCAACACAAGCCCGAGGTCTGGTCATTTTGGGACATTGCAGCCTATCATACAGGCAACATGGAAGCTTATCAGCTTACTAAAAATGAAACGTATAGAGGCTATTCAGAGAAATGGGCAGTTCATAATAAGTGGATGGGTGCCAAATCTGCAAACAAGGCAACTTGGAAATATAGCTATGGCGAAAACGATGAGCATGTACTATTTGGAGATTGGCAGATTTGCTTTCAAACTTATATAGATCTATATCACCTTGCTCCAGAAGCCTATAAAATTGCAAGAGCAAAAGAAGTTATGGAACACCAAATGAGCACGCCTGCAAAAGATTATTGGTGGTGGGCAGATGGCCTGTACATGGTAATGCCAGTAATGACTAAAATGTATAAACTAACAGGCAACAAATTATATCTAGAGAAATTACATACGTATTTTCTTTATGCCGATAGTGTGATGTATGATCAAAAAGAGCATCTCTATTACCGGGATGCCAAATATATCTTCCCCAAACATAAAACTGCAAATGGGGTCAAAGACTTTTGGGCAAGAGGAGACGGATGGGTATTTGCCGGACTTGCGAAAGTATTGAAGGACTTGCCAAGCAGTGATCCGCATCGCAAACTATATGAGCATAGATACAAGGCCATGGCCAAGGCTATTTTAAAAAGTCAACAAGCAGCCGGCTATTGGACGCGGAGCATGTTAGATCCGCTACAGGCTCCGGGAAAAGAAACTAGCGGAACTGCTTTTTTTACTTATGGTTTATTATGGGGCATCAACAACGGCTTGTTAAAAGAGAAAGTGTACCTGCCAACCGCATTAAAAGGATGGAAATACCTTAGCGAACAAGCGCTACAAGCTGATGGGCGTATTGGCTATGTGCAACCCATTGGCGAAAAAGCAATTCCAGGTCAAGTGGTAAATGCCAACTCAACTGCCGGATTTGGCGTAGGTGCTTTCTTACTTGCAGGGAGCGAAATGTATCGATATTTAGATAAATGAAAATGAAGAAGATAGTAGTTTTTAGCAGTTTATTGCTCTTACATGCGTTTTTCGCATCAGCCCAATCTGAGCTAAGCGTAAAAGTGGAAAAGGAAACAGGGGTGGTGATTAGCAAGCATATTTATGGGCATTTTGCCGAACATTTAGGAAGATGTATTTATGATGGCTTTTGGGTCGACAAGAATTCGGCCATTCCTAACAAAGGACGCATCAGACTCGACGTAGTCGATGCGCTTAAAAAAATAAAGATCCCTAATCTAAGATGGCCTGGCGGGTGTTTTGCCGATGAGTACCATTGGAGAGATGGCATTGGCCCAAGTCCTTTGAGACCAAAAATGGTGAATACCAACTGGGGCGGGGTTACAGAAGATAATAGCTTCGGGACCCATGAGTTTTTAGCGCTTTGCGAAATGTTAGCATGTGAGCCCTATATTGCGGGCAACGTAGGCAGCGGCACCGTTGAAGAAATGGCAAAATGGGTAGAATACTTAAATTTCGATGGCGTAAGCCCAATGGCTGATTTACGCAAACAAAACGGAAGAGAAAAACCATGGAAAGTCTCCTTTTGGGGTGTTGGAAATGAAAGCTGGGGCTGTGGGGGCAACATGACCGCTCAGTATTATTCAGACCTATATAAAAGGTATGCAACCTATGCGCGTAATTATACGGGGGCTCCACTGAAAAAAATAGCTAGTGGAGCCAATGCCGAAGATTATAATTGGACAGAAACCTGCATGAAGAATATTCGTGGAGATATGTGGGGATTAACCCTACATTATTATACCCTACCAACCGGCAACTGGGGTAAAAAAGGGTCGGCCACCAACTTCGATGAATCGCAATATTTTAATACCATGAAAAATTGCCTTAGAATGGAAGAGATCGTATCAAAACACGAAGCAATAATGGACAAATATGATCCCCAAAAAAGAATCGCATTAGTGGTTGATGAATGGGGAGTTTGGACAGATGTAGAACCGGGCACCAATCCTGGATTTCTATACCAGCAAAACAGTTTGCGTGATGCATTGATAGCCGGTACAACCTTAAACATTTTTAACAATCACGCTAGCAGGGTTAAAATGGCCAACTTAGCGCAAACCATCAACGTGCTCCAAGCCCTCATCCTTACCGAAAAAGACAAAATGCTTTTAACGCCTACTTATCATGTATTCGATATGTATAAGGTTCACCACGACGCCAAACAATTAAATTTAAGCTTTACTTCACCCGATTATGAATTAGACGGGAAAAAGATCAAAGCCGTAAATGCCTCTGCTTCTATCGACAGCAGCGGAGTGATTCATATCTCCTTCGTTAACCTTGATGCGCATAAAACCATAGCTGTTAATACCGACTTATCGGCATTTAAATGGACAAGCTCTACAGGCACTATCCTCACTGCTAATGCAGTAAATGATCATAATACTTTTATGGATCCAGACAAAGTAAAAATAAGCAAGTTTAACGGCGCTAAAAAAGAGAAAGATCAGCTATTGGTGAACTTACCTCCGCACGCAGTTATTACTTTAACACTTAAATAATTTCAGGATGTTTAGCAGAATGATAGGTTGTCTTTTAGCCCTGCTATTTTTAATGGTCACCGCCAACGCGCAACTGCCCGCTAAAATAACAACCGTTGCTACAAATGGTTGGGCTAATAACGCCGTCAATACGGTTATCTTTAGGAAAAATGCATTGGTAACCTATCAAAACACCCAGTTTACCAGTTATTACGACGCCGATCAATATGTTGTGCTAGCTAAGAGGCAAATCAATAGCGAAAACTGGATCGTATCTAGAACGCAATATAAAGCCGACGCTACCGATGCTCACAAATCTATCAGTATTATCATAGATGGCAAAGGCTACCTTCATATTGCATGGGGCCAGCATAACAATAAACTCAATTATGCCCAGTCAATTGCTCCAGGCTCATTAACCTTAGGATCTCGAACACAAATGGTAGGTGCAAAAGAAGAACGTGTAAGTTACCCAGAATTTTACGCACTGGCTAATGGCGATATTTTATTTCTGTACCGCGACGGTGGATCGGGCAATGGCGATCTGGTTATCAATCGTTATGATTCTTACAAAGGTGTTTGGAGTCGGGTGCAAGATAATTTAATTGATGGTGAGGGAAAACGCAATGCTTACTGGCAAGCTGCAGTTGACCAAAAAGGGACTATTCACATTTCCTGGGTATGGCGAGAAAGTCCAGATGTTGCCAGCAATCATGATCTCTGTTATGCGAAATCTGAAGATGGTGGAGTAACTTGGAAAAAATCCAACAGTGAGCCCTATCAATTACCAATCAACGAAGCGAATGCAGAGTATGCCTTCAAAATCCCGCAACAGCGTGAACTCATCAACCAAACGGCTATGTATGCTGATGATTTAGGTAATCCCTTTATAGCAGGGTACTGGCGTGATCCGCAATCTATAGTTCCGCAGTATCATATAGTATACCATTTAAATGATACATGGACAGTGCTGAATTTGAATTTCAGAAAAACACCCTTTACTTTAAACGGCATGGGCACTAAACAAATCCCGATTTCCCGACCTCAGCTTGTTACTTGGAAAAACAAGAAAAGCACCGCAGTAGCATTGATATTTAGAGATATAGAAAGAACAAATAAAGTATCAATTATTACCGCTAAAAACATCGAAAAACCAACTTGGGTCATCAGCGATCTCACCAGCGAAAGTGTTGGAGACTGGGAACCAAACTATGACGTATTACTTTGGAAGAAAAAGCGCCGGCTCGACCTGTTTGTTCAGCAAGTAGAACAGGTAGATGGAGAAGGTAAAGCAACCAAACTCCCTACCCCTATCCAAGTGTTAACCTGGCTGCAATCAAATCATTAACTATGAAAATTTTTTTACTACTTGTTTTACTTATCCTATTCAATATGCTGCCCATAAAAGCGCAACAAAACGATTGGGAAAACCCACAGCTAGTTGATGCCTGTAAAGAAAAACCTCGTGTTTCCTTTATGCTTTTTAACAAAGCACAGGATGCCTTAAACGATGATTATTCCAGCTCCCCAAACTACAAATCACTAAATGGAACCTGGAAATTTAATTATGTCGACCGATACATGGACCGCAGAACCGACTTCTACAAAACCACGCTCGACGATTCGGGCTGGGCAAACCTTAGCGTACCCGCTAATTGGGAACTGAATGGGTTCGGAATTCCGATTTATACCAATATTACCTACCCTCACCCCAAGAATCCACCTTTTATAGGGCCAAACAACCCTGTGGGAACTTATCGAAAAACTTTTACAGTGCCCGATAATTGGGATGAAAAAGAAATACTGCTGCATTTCGGATCTATTTCTGGATGTGCATTTATTTATGTGAATGGCTATAAAGTGGGCATAACCAAAGCATCAAAAACACCCGCAGAGTTTAACGTTACCAAACACCTTAAAAAAGGTCAAAACTTGCTGGCTGTTCAGGTTTTCCGCTGGCATGACGGCAGCTATTTAGAAGACCAGGATTTTTGGCGCTTAAGCGGTATCGAACGGGATGTATATTTAACGGCCATGCCAAAGCTTACCATTTGGGATTACTTCATCAAAGCAGATCTTGATACAAAATATATTGATGGACTTTTTAGCGCCGACATTGATTTGCGTAAGTTTAATGGCAATACCGTTAAAAAAGGCAGCCTAGCCATAACACTACTCGATAAAGCAGGTAAACATATCTACCAAAAACAGCAAGATTTTGAAAGTACTGCCGATAGTATCCAAACGGTCAGCTTTAAAGCAACGATCAAAAACCCGCTAAAATGGAGTGCCGAAAAACCAAATCTATATGATTGTGTAATTACCCTTCGCGATGGGAACGGAAACATTACCGGAATTTCCGCCTCAAAAGTTGGCTTTCGTAAAGTAGAGATTAAAAACGCCCGACTATTAGTTAACGGAATGGCCATTTCAGTACATGGCGTTAACAGACATGAACATGATGATGTTACTGGCCATACTACAACAAAAGAATTGATGCTAAAAGACATTAAATTGATGAAAGCATTAAACATTAACTCGGTTAGGCTTTCTCACTATCCCAATGACCCGCTTTGGTATAAATTATGTGATCAGTATGGACTATATTTAGTTGATGAGGCCAATATTGAGACGCATGGGATGGGTGCCGAGTTTCAGGCATGGTTTGATAAAAGCAAACATCCTGCTTATCTTCCAGAATGGGCCGCTGCGCAGGTAGACCGCACAGTTCGTATGGTTGAGCGCGATAAAAACCATGCATCGGTTATTATCTGGTCGCTCGGCAATGAATGTGGCAATGGCCCGGTTTTCCACGACAACTATAAATGGATAAAAAACAGGGATCATACTAGACTAGTTCAATTTGAGCAGGCTGGCGAAGATTGGAATACCGACATTGTTGCGCCTATGTATCCAAGCATTGGAAATATGAAACGATATGCAGCCGACACCACTAAAACCCGTCCTTATATTATGTGCGAATATTCCCATGCAATGGGCAATAGCAATGGGAATTTCAAAACATACTTTGATATTATGCGAAAAAGTAAAAATATGCAGGGCGGTTTTATTTGGGATTGGGTAGACCAAGGAATTAAAACCGTTGATGGAAATGGAAAGGTATTTTGGGCTTATGGCGGCGATTTAGGGGGATTTTACCTGCAACATGATGAAAATGGAGTTGCCGATGGCATTGTTAGTTCCGATCGCACACCAGATCCGGGTGCCTATGAAGTAAAAAAGATCTACCAGCAGATAATTTTCAGTGCAAAAGACTTAAACAAAGGGCTTATCGACATTGAGAATAGCTTCGATTTCACCAACTTAAGTGAGTATAAATTTACTTGGGAGCTGTTAAAAAACGGTGAAAAAGTAAATGAAGGCAACTTTGATGTTCAACTGGCTCCTCATCACACCAAAACATTCACTTTAATCTTACCGAAATATAAATCGGCTGCCGGTACAGAATACCTACTCAATGTGTATGCCTATACCAGGAAAGACGATGAAATGCTCCCACTTGGCACCGAAATTGCGAAAGAACAGTTTAAATATGCAGGAGATTACTTTGCAAAAGAGCCAACAACAATTGCAAGCAAATTAAGCATTAGCAAAGACGACAAGAAAATAAGCTTTAGTGCTGGAAATGTAACGGGTGAGTTCGATTTGAAATCGGCAAAATTTACCCGATATACCAATGGAAACAGCTCATTTAATAATTTTCCAGAACCTTACTTCTGGAGAGCACCTACAGACAACGACTTTGGCAATCAAATGCCCTCCCGCCTTGGCGTTTGGCGTGCGGCACATCAGCAAAAACAACTTAAAAGCGTAACTGTGGGCGAACAAAATAAGGATGGACTACTCATTGAGGTTATTTGGCAACTAACCAGTATCGATGTTCCCTATCAAGTGAGTTACCTGTTGCAAAACGATGGCGCTATCAAATTAACGGCTACTTTAGATATGACGGGACGAGAACTGCCTGAACTACCCCGGTTTGGCATGCGTACTACCTTACCAAAATCATACAACACTTTAAACTATTATGGCCGTGGCCCACACGAAAACTATATAGACCGCAATTTTGGAACCTTTATTGGCACGTATGAGGATAAAGTAGAGAATCAATTCTACAAAGGTTACATCCGGCCGCAAGAAAGTGGCAATAAAACCGATGTAAGATGGTTTACGTTAAGTGATGAAACAGGCAAAGGAATTAAAGTTGATGGAATGCAGCCTATTGCCTTTACGGCTATTAACCATAGTACAGAAGATCTAGACCCGGGCCTAACTAAAAAGCAGCAGCATCCTACCGATCTGCCTCCACGGAATCAGGTGTTCTTGTCGATAGATCTTAAACAACGCGGGTTGGGTGGTGATGATAGCTGGGGTGCGTATCCGCATCGGGAATATTTATTGCTCGATAAAAAATACAGTTACAGTTATACCATCAGTTTATTACCTAAAAACTAAACTATGAATGTCAAATATCTTTGTTCTTTATTAGCAATAAATGCTGCGTGGGCAACAGCTGTTTTTGCCCAAAAAGAAGATCCAAAACTGCTTTACCAAAAAGACGGGTATAAACTGGTGTGGGCAGATGAATTTAATGAAGATGGAAAACCCAATGTCAATAACTGGAGGCATGAACAAGGCTTTGTTCGTAATCAGGAACAACAATGGTATCAACCAGATAATGCCTGGTGTGAAAACGGGATGCTTATTATAGAAGGACGGCAAGAAACTAAACCAAACCCCAGGTATCGCAAAGAGGCGAAAGACTGGAAAAGCAGTCGCGAAACCATTACCCACACCTCTTCTAGCATTAATACCAGGGGTATGCATAGCTGGCAGTACGGTCGCTTTGTAATGCGTGGTAAAATAGACGTAAGTGCAGGCCTATGGCCCGCATGGTGGACCCTGGGCAATGCAGGCGAATGGCCGTCGAATGGCGAAATTGATATCATGGAATATTATGCAGGCAAAATGCTGGCGAATGTGGCCATTGGTACTGCTAAAAAATATCATGCAGAATGGTTTAGTGTAACCAAAACAATTCCAGCTTTTGGCGGTAAAGAGTGGGCCTCACAATTCCATATTTGGAGAATGGATTGGACTGAGCAAAGTATTGATTTATTTGTAGATGATGAATTACTGCTCAGCGTACCAATGGATCGCTTGGTGAACAAAGATGGCAGTAACACACATCCTTTTAAACAACCTCATTACATGTTGTTAAACCTGGCCATGGGTGGTATGAATGGTGGTGAACTTCAAGACACGAAATTTCCTAATAGATTTGAAGTAGATTATGTAAGGGTTTATCAGCGTTGAACAAAAAAACCCTAGCACAATTGCCAGGGTTTTTGCGAGGTATAAACTAATTGGTTACATCTTCATCGGCAACGGCCTCTTGCCAAGTCTCCCATCTTAAGGTAGCGGGATTATGGCCAGAATAACCTTCATTTTGCCAAAGAGGAAACCCTGCATTAAGTCGGATGGTGTTATTAGGAATTGGCCAGCTGATATTATGCGGAGCCATGGTGTAAGAACGACCTCTTACCTGCACCTTCCCTTTATTATAGAAATCACTATAATGCTGAATACGTTGGTACCAGTAACTGTTCTTCGCTAAATTTTCTACGGTGTAAACATTGCCCCATTCATCAGCCTTACCGCTTAGTGCCAAAGAGTATGACACCCGGCTTAACTCCGTAAAGCGCCATTCCTCCATGTTCAGTTCACGAGCGCGTTCATTCATGATATCGCCCAGATTTACTGCGGTGTACAGCTGTGTACATTTAGCACGTTCTCTTACTTTATTTACATCGGCAGTTGCACCAGCAATATCACCTTTGTAAAATTTAGCCTCGGCGCGGAGTAAATAGGTTTCTGCCAAACGATAAAGATACAAATCTCCAGCGCCACCACGGTGGTTTACCTCATTCGGATTTAACGACTCGATTGGATCTTCGATATAATATTTATAATGAGGCCAAGCAAAATATTGACGAATGGTATCAGCCACGAGAAGTCCACCCGAAGCATTTCTCAAACGTACATTCTGTCCAAAAAAGGTGCTGCTTGGATCATTGTATTTAAGATCCTCCATCTCCATCCAGTTACCTACCGCACTATTATGGCGTAAATCTCCGGCATCATTAACCCCATTCACATACCACAAACCTCTTTGTGCAAAATGAGTAGGGCGAATATGTGCAATACCCCTTCCAATAGCGTGCACATAATCTAAATTAGCTCGATAACTTGCATTGGATGCCGGTAAAAATCTGATGCCTTGTTTCGCATCTGGCGTTGCTAAACCAATGTTGTCCATAAATGGAAGCCAGTTACGCATGGTATTCATTTTAATAGCCATTTCAGTTCCGTTACGGTTTGGCATAATCATAATAGCTTCTGTATTGGCTCCCACAGATTTATTCTCTGGTCGGTGTAAATCCCATATCACGTTACGGGTAATAGGCAAAGTATTTGGATAAGGATTAATAAAGCTACCGAAGTTGTTCATGGCTAATGAATAACCAGATCCAGTGATCAACAAATCAGCCTGTGCAATTGCTTTATCGTACTGTCCAGTAGCCAGGTAACATTTTATCAGCAACTGCCTACAAGCGCCTTTGTTTACCAGGCCTTTTAAGCTCATGTCTTTTTGATCCGGCACCCACTGCACCGCCTGTTCCATGTCCTCAGTAATTTTTTTCAATATCGCTTCTCGCTTCGTACTACGGAAGCCTGTCTTCACTACCTTGGTAATCTTTGTAATCAAAGGCACATCTTTAAATTGAAAGGTTAGTGCCATATAGCGCCACGAGCGGTGGAAAAGTGCTCGTCCTTTGTATTGATTTTTTGTGGCTTCGTCTAGACCTTCTACCGCATCTATAAAGTTCAATATCGTATTGGCGTACTTAATGCCATTGTACGTTTCTCCCCAGAAATACGTTAATCTTTCTGGCATATCTGTTGGAGTAAGTCGCGTGGCGATATCAATAAAGATATTTCCATCATCCGTTTTAGAGGCAACACTCACATCCGAAAACATATATTCGGTACTGATCGGAAGGCTTAAATCTGTGTAACCAGAGAAGGTCCAATAAGAACGGAGGTGACGATCTGCAATTGCCATGGCTGCATCCAGGCCGCTTTTTGTGCTAAATGTTTCTCCTGGCTCGAAGAATGACAGTGGCTCTGCTTCCAAAAACGATTTCTTACAACCTGAAAATGTTGTAGTAACGCCTGCAAATATTAAAAGTGCAGTCGATATTCTTTTGATTAGTTTATAATTATTCCTTTTCATCGCTGTTGCTTTAAAAATTTACGTTTAATCCAAATGTGTATATTCTAGGTGCTAAAGCTCCTGTTTCTATGTCCCAATATTGCCAGTTTTTATCTTTTTGCCATACGGCAACATTCCGAACAGAACTGTATACTTTTAGCTTATCAATCCCTATTTTACTGGTAATACTATTTGGTACTACATAACCCAATGTCACATTCTCTAAACGGATAAATGAACGATCGTAGAGCATACCCGGAGCAGAAACTCCCGAAGGGCCCCTGGCATCAAGACGTGCGAAATTGTTGGTAGGGTTATTCACCGTCCAATATTCCTTTTGCCAGGTGTTGGCCAAGTTGGTTACTAAAGATGTACCGTTGTCCTGGTTCAAATAAGCACCGCTTAAACTTTTATGACCCATATATGAATACATATTAAAAGAGAAGTTAAAGTTTTTGTAAGTAAAGTCGTTGCGTAGCGACCACATGATGGGAGGATTGGTCTGTCCTAAAAACTCTTTATCATTGTCATTATAAACCGGAACGCCGTTGTTATCATCAGCCGTGTAATAGTTAGCCACTTTCGGATCTCCCGGGCGCTGACCATACTTGGCGGCCTCTGCTACCTCATTTGTCTGCCAAATTCCAGTTACGCGGTAATTCCAAATAGCACCAATTGGCTGACCAATAAACCATCCGTTCCCAACATCGTCCCTCTCCTTGGTTGAAGTCACATTTCCATTTGCATCAACTACATTATCATATACATAATACAAGTGTTGGATGGTATTTTTATACTTAGAAATGCCAAAAGTGGTATTCCATGAAAAGTTTTTATTTCTGATATTTTGCGAGTTAACGGAAAGTTCAAAACCTCTGTTTTCTACTTTTCCCAGATTGGTATTGATGCTACCAAATCCAGTAAAATCTACTAAAGACCTTAACATAATCATATCCACCGTTGGTGTGATGTAATAGTCGAATGCCCCAGTAATCCGGTTATCCAGAAAACCAAAATCTAAACCAGCATTAAAGGCCTCCGTTTTTTCCCAGGTAAGTGCAGGATTCGCCAGACGATCCATTAATAAATACTTATACTGAATGAGGTTCCCGCTATTGTCTATATAACCAGCTGTGGCTCCTCCCCCAAGCCCAAGATTAGCCAAAGCAAGGTACGGGTTAGCTAATTGTCTGTTTCCATTTTGTCCCCACGAAACTCTTAGTTTACCATTACTCATAGCCTTCCATTTGAAGAAACTTTCATTCGTAAATGTCCAGGCTGCCGCTGCAGAAAAGAAGGTCGCTCTTGGATTTAATGCTCCAAATCCAGAGTAACCGTCGCGACGCACCGATGTAGTCAGCATATATCGATCATTATAGGAATAGAACAAACGGGCAAGCATCCCATCAGCAGTTTCTTTGACATCATCTGAATCAAAACGACTTAAGTTTTTATCCCCAAACAACGTCTCGTGATATCCCAATGCATCACTTGGCAGGATGTTACGGGCTTCGATCCGATCTTGCCAATATTGTCTTTTCTCTGCTTCCTGTACCAGGGTAATATTTACACGGTGTTTTTTAGCAAACTCACGCTCCCAACTTAGGGTATTATTGAACGACCAATCTAAACGTTTAGCCTGCTCACGGTTAACCAAGCCGTTTGTTCCTTTCCAGTCTGGGTGACTGGCGGACTCCCAATACCGATCATGGAAAAACTGGAAACGCGGTGAACCGTTAAATGAATAATTAATGCCTAGTGGTAATTTTATTTTGGCATTAAAAATGGTATTCAATACGGTAAATCCTTTGTCTAAATCCAGGTAACCACGGTTAAAATCGTAGTTATAACCATAATTATTCACCATGTTATCTCCCATCGGATGTACTGCCAAATTTCCTGCAGCATCCCTATAATTAGCAAATGGAGAGTTGTTTAAGATTTGTCTGCTCCAATCTACTGCTAAATCACCATCGGTACGGTTCTGGAAGTTCACATTGGCTCCCAATTCCAACCATTTGGTAATCTTACCTTCCAACTTTAAATTACCTCGAATTGCACTATATTCATTGCCTACCGCAACGCCTTTGTTCGATAAGTACCCTACCGACATATAATAATTCATTTGGTCGGTAGCTCCCGAAGCACTAATGTTGTAATCTTGATTAACACCTTTTTGAAACGAATGATTATACCAATCGAATGTTTGCCCACCAAGATAGTTGGTTAAGACTGTGCTTTGTAACAGTAAACGCTTTGCCCAAATTTCGTTATCAGTTGTTACAGCGGGATTGTTGGTATAAGCCTTCCATTGTGCCAATGTAATTCCATATTTGGCTAAATTCGCATCAGTAGGCTCCTCGTAATAACCAGGTTGGGTTTTGAAAGTAGATTGATAAGGCTCGTAGTTGCCTGTAGCCGCATTTAACCCATAAGAAGGGGCTGTATACCAATCTTTCCGGTACTGCATATATCCTGCCCCATCAAAAACTTCACGGTCTGCCGCCTTCTCTACCATCCCAAAATTCGAGGTAAAGTTAATTTTTGGTTTACCGATCTTTCCTCTTTTAGTTGTTACAATTAATACGCCATTGGCAGATTTTGCTCCATAAACTGCTGAAGCCGAGGCATCCTTCAAGACATCGATCTGTTCAATGTCGTCTGGGTTGATCTCTGAAAATTCGCCATAAAAGATTGTCCCATCTAAAATAATTAATGGATCATTGTGGCCACCCGCACTGTAAACAGAACGGATCCCGCGAATTTGAATGGAGCCACCGCCCTTAGCGGAAGCATCAAAACCGACACTTAGACCTGGGGTTCCACGTAAAATATCTTGTACGGTATTCGGATTTTGATCAGCTATTTTATCTGGCCGAATTTGCGTAATTGCCCCAGTAAGGTCTTTTTTCTTCATGGAACCGTAACCCACCACAACTGTTACTTCGTTGAGGGTTTTACTGTTTTCTACCAGTTTAATTTGGATATTAGAACGATCTCCTACGGAAACAGTCTGCGGATCGTAACCAATATAAGTAATAACCAACACCGAGTTATTGGCCACCTGCAAGCTGAATGCTCCCTGGCTATCGGTACTCGTTCCGTTTCCACTGCCCTGTACTTTTACAGCAGCTCCAACGAGTGGAATGCCATTACCAGCATCGGTTACTTTCCCTGTAATGGTTTTGGACTGGCCATAAACCACCTGGGGTGCTGCAATCAACATTGCAAAAAATAAAATAAGGAGGCTATTAAAAACCCTCCATTTATAATTGTTAAAAGTTAAGTAATAGTTTAGCATAGTTTAAGTTTAAATTGTCAGGTTGACTAATTAATTTCTCTTGAGTTTTAAGCAATCGATCTCGATCTCGATCAAAATTCTTCGTCCTATGCTAAGGATCGTTGTTAGTATATTTAAACCTCATGTTCCTGGTATTATAATTGGCAACCTAAAGAACGCACATATTTTGCTTCTCTATGAGGGACATTTCCACATAAAATAGGGGGGAAACTAATAAAATAAATGGGTAGCCCTTTTTGGCTTACTGGTAAGGAACTTTAAGCAGTAGAAATGAGTTGGCAGGTAATTGAACAGTGGCAGTTTGGCCCTTCAGTTTTAAACTTGCTGCTTTCGGGGTAATGAGCGACGGGTCATCCAAAGAGTTTTTATCCGTTAGGTTAGCGCTCATCGTTAGCAATGAAGCTACTTTAGCTAACTTTACGCCTTGAAAACTTATTTGTTTAGTTCTGGAATTTGCAGCGGTATTAACCATTTTAACGATTAATTCTTTTTTAGCTTCATCTCTTACCGCCGAAACATATAATTGGTCTGCTCCTGCAACTACTTTTTGATTGATGAGTGCCTGTATGACCTGGGTTCCCTTATGCGTGGAGAACATTTTCTGCACATAATAGCTTGGCGTACCGTAAATGTTTAAGTTATCTAACCAAATCAAATCAGGCGCCCACTGCCAACCTTCGGCATGGGCAAAAAGTGGCGCATAAGAAGCCATGTCTACCACGCCTGCATTTCGCTCCAGCCCCGTCATAAATGCAGCTTCGGCAATGGCAGCCTCCCACAAATTACGGTTACTGCCTACAATTTTTCCGTCTACATGCGCAGCATACTCACCAGCAAAAATTTTAGCGCCATTTCTATCGTAATTGTCGTAGCGACCAGCATTTTTCAAAAACCATTCAGGCGGCATATAATAATGTTCATCAATCACATCTGCTTTCATCTTGCGAAGTGCCGTATCCAGGTAATGGAACCGATCAGATTCCGGATTGGTACCAGAACTATAAATGAGTTTGATGTCTGGATACTTCGCTTTGATCGCCTGCTGGAAGACTTTCGCCCGCTCAATGTATTGCGGACCCCAATTTTCGTTTCCTACACCCAGATATTTTAGCTTGAAAGGCGCCGGATGTCCCATAGCTATTCTTATCTTACCCCACTGCGTTGATGCATCGCCATTGGCAAACTCAATCAAATCTAATGCGTCTTGCACATAGGGATCTAGTTGTTCCAGCGGTACAAGCTCGGCTGTATTAAACTGACAGGCCATCCCACAGTTTAAAATCGGAACCGGTTCCGCGCCCAAGTCTTCAGCCAATTGGAAGTATTCAAAAAATCCAAGTCCGAACGTTTGAAAATAATCTGGCGCAGGGCGATGTGCAAATTCTACGTTCCAACGATTCATAATAAGCTGGCGTTCTTCTAGCGGCCCTAATGTTTTTTTCCATTGATACCTGTTTGCCAAATCCATTCCTTCAACAATACAGCCGCCAGGGAAACGGATAAAACCAGGTTTCATATCTGCCAGCATCTGGATCATATCTTTACGCATGCCACCTCTCCTTCCTTTCCATGTATCACTGGGAAATAAGGAAATCATATCCAAGTCTAAAAACCCGGTTCCTTCAAACCAAATATTAAGTTTTGCTTTGGCAGCGGCTTCAGTTGCTTTAAAAGTTACTGATTGTTTATGCCATTTGTTCGCTTCACCTTCAAGTTTTAATTGGCCGCTGCCAATGGGCTTATTAGCTTCGTTAACAAGTTCTATAAATAAAGTTGTTCCTTTAGTTTGATGCCTGAACATGAGGGAGAATTCGTAGGTAAGCTCTTTCTTAATTCCCATTCCTTTAAACCCTTCATTAGCTATTCCAAGCTCCCGACTGCTTCCCTGATGTAAATTGACCCTTAAAAAGCGGGGATTAGCTGTGTTTTTATCTTGTCGGTTTAAGACCAATACGTCGCCTTCCTTTGTCCTTTTACCTTTCATGGACCAGCCCATGAGGGGTTTCGAAAATTCGAATGAACGGTTTTTAACCAATTCAGCATAAATACCGCCATCGGCCCCCATATTGATGTCTTCAAAAAAGACACCCCACATGGTAGATGAAATCGCAGCTACAGGCTTGGAAGCATTAACCACAATCATATCTTTCTGCTGCCCGAGCACAGGCAAGGTGAAAATGGCAAAAAGTAAGGTCGTTAGGCTTTGCTTGTAGTTGATCATGGCACTTATCCGCCAATTTTAATGATGGCGTAAAATAAAAGTAGCAAATTTTTAATAAACGTTATAATTACATTTATTAATATTTGAAGAGCGACTTCTGGTAGCAGGTGTCTTCGTGATGAGGTAAGAAGGCGTCATTGCGAGGTAAGAGAGCATCATTGCGAGGTACGAAGGCGTCATTGCGAGGAGCGTAGCGACGAAGCAATCTAGCCGTGAGATTGCTTCGTCGCTACGCTCCTCGCAATGACGGGATACCTTGCAATGACGGAATACCTTGCAATAACGGTAACAAAAGACCCTCCGGGTGGAGAAAACTCCTATTTAAAGCCAAAAATTAAAGGAAATATAAAGGTCACAATGATCGTCCACACCACATAAATTGGCAAATAATAGGCGATAGTTTTCTTTACACTGGCAATATCTTCTCCATTTTTCAACACTTTGAAAAGTTTTGCGGCTACCAACAGCAGATTTATCAGGATTAAGAAATTGCTTCCTACAACGGCGGCTCTATTTGGTGTAATTCCATATTCGGAAATTCTAAATACGATCGCAGAAAATGCAACGCCATTTACTAAAATGGTTAAAATAGACAACAAAAACAGCACCCATAATTGCATAGAACTCTTGGTGGTGTTGACTGTTTCTGCTACCGAAAAGAAAATAATAGCCATTACGCCGATCAGCAAGGCATTGAAAATGAGCAGAAACTCCCGATCATTATAAGGGTTTTTGCCCGAATAAACTATGGCAATCAGATAAACCAGTAACATGACTAAAACTAAGGGGCCGAACAATTTGGCAATAACTGGTGAAACTTTACCAACCAATTGCGGATTGGTTTGCGTAAGATAGGTTGCAACAATAGGTGCCGCCGCAGCACCAAAAACTACAATATTTTGAAAATAGAATTCTTCAATATTAAGTCCGATCAGCGAAAAAAGACCAAGGGTTATAGCCGTCATTATGCCTCCTGCTATGGCAATTAGACCAGTCATCACCACTAAGTCGCCGTTATATTTTAAAAAGCCAACACGTTTTTCTTCATTGTTCTCTTTGCTCCCAACAAATGAAAAGCCTAAAATTGACCATAAAAATAATCCCAAATGGATGCATGATAATATCAGGACATCGCTTTTAACATCTGGAAAGAAATTGATGAACAGCACTCCTGCCAGCGTTGCCCCTACTATTACGGCAATTTTACCAGTTGATAGTTTGTTTTTCCATGCAAAATAAGCTGTTAGGAAGGGAAAAACGATAAAACCGATATTTCTCGGATAAAAAAAGTCTTCATTGATATCAAAAATAACGGGCAACTTTGCGATTAAACCTGCTATCAATGAAGCCACAATGACAAACAATAAATCTTTACCGCTTCCCCAGTTAATCTCGTCACTTTCATAATTTAGCCTTTCATGCCAGGCATCAGCAATTGCATCTCCTTTGAGCCCCGGATACAACAAATTAAACTCCCGTCTGAAAGAAACTTTATTAGTGCGGTACATTCTTTCAAGCTGTTTTGGGTCGTTCATGTGGGCGAGCAGTTCGTTTTTCATTGTACTATATTTAAAATTTATGTTAAAATATTTACCTACTAATTCCAAAGTGTGCCTGCCAATCCGAACACAGAACCGAGCCAGAAAGCCACAACAAAACCTATTAAGCCAATTACTACGGCAACAATCTTGCTCCAACCGCCTTGGAATCCCAATACGAAGTCCATGAAATAAAAAAACAACGCTCCACCGGCAGCTGCCAGCGTAGTCACCACAAGCGGTCTAATATACCACAATTCGCCCCATGCCGGATTTGGGTTTTTTACTCCCGATAAAAATATCGCCATAACCGTTAAGCCAAAGGCTGCTCCGATTAGCAGATGTCTAATTACTAAAGGTCTGTTAATTGACCGTATTCCTAAATTTTCTTGATGTGTCATGATAATGAATAATTAAATTTCGTTAAAACCAAAAGTGCTTTGTAAGACAAAGTTAACCAAAAGTACTTTGCATTTCAAAGCAAAATTTAAAATAAATTAATAATAAATATAAAAAGGCTTGGTATTGTAGCCATAGGGATATATTTCTGTAAACATATTGCCCCGCTCCCGTGTTTTAATGTCTGGTTTCATTAAATAAATACAGTCATGTTACAATATCTGATACAGGAATTCGAGAACGAAGTTAAAAGCACCCGCAAACTTTTACAGGCCATCCCCGAAAAGGACCTTGGCTATAAACCTTCACCAATTTCGTGGAACATGGGTGAGCTTGCCCAACACATTGCAACCATTTACTACTGGTATGTGGGTGCTTTTACCATGGATGTTTACGATATGTCAAGCGATCAACTCGAACGAGGTAGCACCAACGACATTAAAGCTACCCTTGCTCTTTTTGAAAGTAATGTTGAATTAGCCAGAAAAGCTTTTGAATCGCTTACGGAAGAAAATCTACAAACCGACTGGAAAATGACCGTCGGCGATAAAGTAGTACTTGGGCCAATGCCCAGAGCAAACGTATTACGAGGATTTCTATTTAATCATACCTATCACCATCGTGGTGAGCTGATTGTGTACTTACGCGCTACTGGAAATAAAGTGCCCAATATGTATGGACCCGTTTACGAGGACGATGCGCCACAGGAATACTAATAAAAAATCAAGCAATTAATTTATCATGAGCTTTCCTAGGTACATGCTGTTAGTTCTACTCGACTGATCATCAGCTACAAAAGCCAAATAGGCATGGAATTCTTGACCCTTATACACTTCACTTAATTGAAGTGATGCACTGCCTGTTTTCCTTTTGGCAATAGCGGTATCCATTTTTACTTTTTTATCTTTAACGTTATACAGCAACACCATTGCAAAATCAGAATACTCAAAGGTGTTTTCCAAACTCCAGCTAAATATGACCTCTTGCTTATCGGTACATGAAACACTTGCGGTAAGCGGAAGTGTCTGCGTGCCAAAACTTACCAAGGCCAACTCGGGATTGATAAAAAAATCTCCATTTTCATCGCATTGCAGCGCATTTTTATGGTTGTAAGATTTAGCCGCTACAAAACCTTGAAAAGTTGGCTGATATCCCCTAAAACCTATCCGGACAAAGTCTATCAAAGGTTTCAACCACTCTTGAGAGATGGAGAACTTTAACCGATTGAGTTGCTCCGCTTTAGACGGTTTAGGGCGCGGATGCTTATTAAGCCCTCTCATTACCCATTGACCATTTAATGCGTAGCCTATTACCGTGCCAGCCTTGCCGCTAAAACCTCCATTTATACCATTCTTAATTGTTGCCATTACCTTTTTAAGACAATATAGGTATAATCTCGCTACAATTCATACTAATTCTATTATATATTGATAGGATCTTCATAGGGAGTAGATAGGGCCTTATCCCCATATACTCCCTATCAAGCCCCTGTCAACCCCCTATCAACTTCCTGTTAATTATAGCTAGTGTATAGCAAGAACACCCAGCATTCCTAGTCGGGTCCCTCCGTTCATCAACCCATTAATTTACCGTCGTTTAACGGTGTTAAAAACCGTCGAGCACACCTTTCTTTAGGAAATAATCCGCTGTAAATTCGATTATCATTTCCAATCTCAACGCATACGTTCTCCAGGAGTATAAAAATAATTTAGTTCACATTTTAAAATTTAAACCCTATGTCAAACTTTAAATTAAATCTTCCAACCGACATTCCTTGGAAACGTATATGCGTAAGCAAGGATATGATCGACCCAAAAATCTGCGATACGCGTCGCCCGAAAAGATGGAATTCTTCGATAGCCATTTTTCAATATCAGCCTGAAGAAGAATATCAGACTACTGAAGGGATGCTCATCACCTATCTTAAAATTGCGTGTTCTATTACCGGGTACCAAGCCGGTCCCGATGAAGTTGGCTTACACAGAGGTGGTTTCGACAATTTTTGGAAAGAAAATGGTGAAGTATTAAAAGACACCATTATGGACTACTACCCATGCTATGGAGCAATTCTTGAAGTGGCTGTAGCTCCCAAAAAGAAGGATACACCCTTAAGTCAATATCCGTACTTCTCTGATTTTGAACCAAAGAAAAGAGAATTATATGAGATTGCTACCGAAACAGGCGAGGTAATGTCGCGTTCACTTAAAAACCTAAGCGTTGGCAAAGGCTCGTCTACCTTAAATTCACATGAAGTACTAGATGTAGACCACGGTTTTAGTTTCGGGGCAGAAGGTTCATATGCAGGTACTGGTGGCGGCTTCAATGTAAGCCGCTCAGGCGAATGGGGTACAAAAGACATTAGTCAAACAGAAGCAAATAGCATCCGTACCACCGACCAATCGCAAGAATCGCGAGAAACCCAATCGCACACCACACAGATTTCCCAGCTGTATCATCAATTAGATAGCTATCACATGGGCACCAATCGTGCGGTATTCTTTGTACTACCTCGACCCCATACCATAGAGACGGAACGTACTTTCGTAAACGGTCCTCGTAACATAGAAGGTATCCAGGAATTCTTTTTTGTAGTAATGCGCCCTAAAGAGGTAGCGGATATATGCGTAGAAGCTTATTTAGAAACAGGTCATATTGCCAAAGTTCCCATTCTGGCCTATGAAGATGAAAGAGAAACAACAGATTCGCTTACCTTAAATATTACTTCAAATTTTAACGGTGCCTCAGGCGATTCTTTAGATTATAACAATGATGACAATTCTCGCATTAGTATTAAAGAGGATTCTGTAAGCTATACCCCTCCTTCGGGCTGGGAAATAGACGTGAATAAAAGTGGCGGTTATAATGTTGCTTCAGCTAATTTAAATGGAATGGGAGTTTCAAACCCCGACATTCCCGGTGTAGAAGAATATAAGATAAAAGAGATAGATTCAAATCACCTTGTACTGTGGGGCAGAGTTTCTGCTTGCTTTATTGATCATTTCGGAAGCAACAAGATTTATCCGGGCACCCTATCTGTCACATTAACAATCTACCTGAAAAAAATAAACCCTAAACAAACCATTACAGGTTATGAAGAGAGTCTATTTTTAACCGCCAGGGATCTTTGCTGCTGCGAAAGCAACGAGATTGACTTGCCATTTGTAGCATGGGAAAAACCATATAAACAGGTTGTTGGAAGAAAGGGTACTTCAGAAAGAATGATTGGTGAAAAGATGACCATTACCGAAGCTAACAATATGGGCAAAACAATGGCTCGTGAGTTTGTAAAAAGCGGAAATGACGTTAGCCGACGTTATGACAAAAACACTGTAAGCATTTTGGAAACACAATTTGTTGGTAAAATGTTAGCTACCTCACTTAAAGATACAAGTAGTGATTTGACAATTGACAATGTCAAACATTTACCGGAAAAACTGAAAGCAAAAATCGCTTCAATTACAACTACCGCGAGTCTTTCGAGCTTATTGGAAATGCCTATCCAAATGCAAAAAGATGTATTTGACCTCAATGACGAGGAAGTTAAAGAACTTCGGGTTTCCCTTACCGCAGCCAATCAGACTTTACCAAATCCTAGATTAAAATGGTTTACAGCGTCACAGCTTAAAGCGATGGAAGGCAGAAAAGAGGCATCGCAAAGCGTAGCTATTAAAGTATCAAAAAATAAAAAGTAAAAAAAACGCCATGGAATTCAACTATTTTTTCGGACCTGATAAATTACGGTTTGCCATCTCAGCTGAAGGCAAGATTCGCCAGGAAGTAAGTACCCCATTTCATGGTATAATTAGTCGCGGTTTATTAAAGCATGGGTGTTCTATCTGGAACACCCATTCACACCTGCTTGAATATGAAGACAATGCGCTGCAAACTGAAGAGTGGATCATGCTTAAACAAAATGCTTTTCAATGTGGTGTATTAAGCTTTGCTCAATCAACTTTAGCGGCTAAAAGATACCTGGAAAAGTATGCTAACACAGCTAAATGCGAGCTATGGAATATTAAAGAAGGCCACACTTCCAGTGTTTGGAAAGTAACCTTAGCGAATGAAGAACCCTTTGTTTTAAACATTGCACGTGATCAGCTAGCTTGTGAAGAATTAAAAGCGCTATCAATCAATTTAAAAAAAATAACCGATGAGGGCGACACTTCAAACTTGGCCAAAGTATATGACATAGTGGAAATTGAAGACGAACAGCTGCCCATCAAAGTAGTGGTAACTAAAAATGAATGGATTAAAGATTCATTTGAAATACACTCCCGAATAAATTTAAAAACAAACCAGGAAGAATTATTGCTGGTTGAAAGGTTCATAACTGACATACAAAATCCGGCTGAAATTACCGCTATTCTTGGTAGGGTATTTACCACTACCGAAGCTCAAAAAATCAAAGAAGAAATTTCAAATTTTTTAACCCAAGCAAGGGCTTGCTTGTCTCATACTCCCGAAATAAATATGAATGATGGCGATGTGGTGTGGAATGGAGATAAAGCAATTGTTATTGCGATAAATTAAACTAAAATGCCAGGACCATATAACATATCTGTTCCCGATGGAGCGAATTCATTTAATTATGGAACAAATGCTTCGGGTGAGGCGGTGCCCTATTCAGGTGGATCCCAATATACAGCATTAAATGCTTGCGATGCCATATCATTTTATAATGCATTTAAGAGCGCTAATCCAGACATGGGCAGGACGAATAGTTCTCCCAACGCATGGCAGAATGCAGAGCAGGAATGTGCAGCACAAACAGCCGCCCCGCCGGTAACAACCACAACGCCACCTCCCGTTGAAACTAATTCGGTTCCGGCTGGCGGTGATGGTGGAGATAAACAAGGTGCGCCACCCCAACCTTCAACAGTAGGTGCCAAAAATGAGTCAGAAATTGTTAATCCACCCCCTACCGAAGAACCCACAGGACCACCAGCTGGCGATCCGCATCCTACCCGAGGCGGCGAGCAACCGCAACAATCTACCAATGCCGGCGATCCGGTAGATATTTTTACCGGGGCTTTTTATTTAGAAGAAACAGATTTAACTATCCCTAATACGATCCTGCCTCTCAGTTTTACCCGCTTATATAAAAGTGGGGCTGCAACTATGGGGCCATTGGGCTGGAACTGGGATCACAACTTTAATTTATTTGTACGAGAATTAAGCACTGGCGACATTGCCGTATGGCGTAACTTGCACGAAGATATTTTTAAATTCAATGGTCTTGATTTCGATCCACCGAGGGGTGTATTTGAAAAATTAGACCGTATTACCGGATTGGTACAAGCCTATGATATAAATCAGAAAGGGGGTGTTGTCTTACATTTTGAACGCCCGGGTGGCTGGCTTGATGCCGAACGTATCCCGTTAATCTGGATGATGGATCAGCACGGTAATCAATTAAGATTCACCTACGGTGCTGAAGATAAATTAGTGGAAGTTAGAGATGATGACGATCGTTTCTTTCAGTTGGAATATGATGTATGTGGACTACTCGTTGCTGTTGTGGATAATTCCGGTCGAAAATTCCTTTATGAACACGATGAGCAAACCATGCAGTTAACGCATGTAGAATCACCGCCAATCACAGACCATCCGACGGGTATCACACGCATTTATCACTATGAACAACCCTGGGCTATGCCCGAATTACGCCATAACATTCTCCGTATTGAAGATGGCAAAGGGAATATCTACGTTGAAAACACCTACGAGCAAGATCCTGCATCAATGAGCTATGCACGGGTAACCGAACAATTATATGGCGGCTTCCTATACCAATTTCAATACACCCAATTGCAATATGTGCCCGCTGATGCTGTTTTCATCAATATTCCTGCGCTACGGGTAGAAGTTATGAATCCCGATTTTGGTTTAGAAACTTACACTTTTAATTATCGCGGCGATCTATTAGATAGACGCTACCGTTTAAATAAAGATAAATCGTTTCGGGTAGTGGCCTGGCTGTACGAATTTGATGAGCAGGGTAATCTTACCAAAACAACGAGCCCTAATGGTGGCGATGAAATAAACATTTTTGATTTTGGCAATCCTGATCCTCGAATGAGGGGTAACCTACTTCAAAAAGAAATTACCGCTGCTTCGGGTTTTCCATCGCCCAGTAGAATAATTTGGAAAGGGAAATACGACCCCAATTATCAACAACTGATTGAAGAAAAAAATGAGACAAATGAAGTCACCACCTATAAATATGATGTGAAGGGTAAACTTTTAGAAGTGATTCAGCCTGATGCGACTTTACCTGATGGAACGATCCAAGTAGCCAAAACAACTTTTACTTACAATAGCAAAGGGCAAATGCTGACGACCATTTTAGCAGATGGCACACAGAATGAAAATAAATACGGCACTGTTGGCAATGAGAAAAGTAGATTAATTAAGTGTCTATCTGATGTCGCTAATTTAAATATTGAACATCAATATAAATACGACGTTAATGGTTTTCTTACCGAAACGATAGATGGCAATGGCAATTCGACCAAGCAAATTTACAATGCACTAGGTTTGATTGAAAAAGAAATCCAGGGATTAGTAAATGGAACTGCCGCCGAAACAATTCTGCATTACGATACCGATAAAAAAGTAATCGCATCTGAGAAACCAAAAGGAGCATTTAGCGATGCTGTAATTACTGGCAACTTTATCGTAGACAAATTTGAAAGAGATGTTTTAGGTCACCTTACCAAAGTAATGCTAAGCGATAATACTGGCGAAGCAAAGGTATTGCATATTTGCAACGATTACAGAGGATTTCCGATTGAGACCTTAAATCCTGATGGAAGCAAAATAAGGAAAACATTTGATGAAAGAGGCTTATCACTATCCGAGGAGGTTATAGGCGTTGATCATCAAAAAATCATTTCAGAGAAGGTCTATAATCGTTTAGGGAAATTGGTCCAAGAAACAAATCCTTTTGGACTTACCACCCATTATGCGTATGATGCATTTAATAGGATTAGTAAAATTACCCTGCCAAATGGCACAGAAATTAAGAACAAATGGTTAAAGAATGATTTACTGGAAAGTGAAGAAACGATAGGCGATGATGGTAATGGAACGATCCGGCAGCTATCCTTTAAATCATATACCTATGATGAAAAAAATAGAAGGATTACGGAAACTGTAAAAATCTTTACCAATGACCCTTTAGTATTCACTAATTCAACTACCACTCATTTCTATGACCCCTTAGATAGAATAGTTAAATCGATTAATAACAGAGGTGGCGTGACAACCACCAGCTATGATGGCGTAGGCCGACCAACGGTTACCACAGATGCCGAAGGAAATGCGCAACACAACACTTTTGACAAGGCTGGAAATCTAATTAAAACTGACAGTCATCATCTAGAGCCTAATGGAAGTGTTTCGATAGTAACTAAACAGTTTAAATACGATACAAGGAATAGAAGAACTCAACTCATTGAGCCAGATGGTGCTAATGTAGTTTCTGAATATGATGACAGGAACTTATTAGTGCGGCAAACCGATTATTTGGGTATGGTTTTAACCAATACTTTTAATTCTTTCAACGATAAAATCAGGGAGGTAAAAGACGATGGGGGTTTAACTATTGTACAAGAATGGACATTCGACAGCATGTCGCGCATGGTAAGTTTTACCGATCCAACTGCCGAGGTATCTACCTATCACTATGATTCCGTTGGCAGAAACATCCAGATCAATTACCCAAATGGCTTTTCGAGTCGTAAAGAGTACAGTGCCAACAATCAAATCATTAAAGAACAAATGGTTAGTGGGGCGGAGTTTGCTTACACCTATGATCTTGCAAATAGAGTTTCAAAGATCGAAAACACTGTATCACCGGCACCATTAACTCCAGTAGCCACGCATGAATTTAGGTATGACGGCTTAAATAACGTGCTTGATGCAAAAGCTGGCACAGCAACTGTAGCTAGAAAATATGATAGCATTGGCCGTCTTTTATCGGAAACAACCCTTGGGATAACCATGGCCTGTAAGTACGACGATGCCTTGGGTACTGTTGAAAAATCATGGCCCGATGGACGAACAGAAAAATTATCCCATAACCTAAATGGCATCCTTACCAGCATTGAAGAAACAACTAATGGAGTATTGGGAAGCGGTAACAGTTTAATTGCTTCCTTTAAAATAAGTGGTCCAAATGCCTTTGGCGAAGCTATTTACCAAGGTGGGCTATCTGTATCAAACACTTACGATGAGCGTAAAAGGCTTACCAATATAGCGATGACAAGTAGTACCATCAACGAAGTTGTTAAATATCGTTACAACATGGCTGGGCTTAAAAAAGTGGAAGCATTACTGGGTCAAAATTCTAAAATCAGCTATTTTGAATTTGACAATAAGTATCGGCTCGTAGCTACCAAAGATTCGTTTAATGTTGCGATCTCAAACGCGGTTACGCAGGCTGAACATAATGCCGCTATCAATGCTGTTATGCTGGCAGCAGCAGTAGCACCTCACACTGAAAACTTCTCCTACAATTCTGCAGATGCCCGGACGAAACGTACAGAAACAGGTGTTCCAGATAAAAACTACATGTACCTATCCGGACATAGAATTCAACATGATGGTACGAGTCCTTATACGCATCATCCAGATGGCACTTTAAAATCCGACGGTTCATTTAGCTATGTAGCTGATACATTAGGCAGAATAGTCACAATTAAATCGGGTGTTAATACAATTACTGAATTTACTTATGATGCTTTTGGTAGGCCAAGTGAGGTGAAAGAAGCTGGGCAGCCTGTAAAATCATATCATTATTTAGGTGGATTTGTGGAGCAGATAAATGAAAATGGAACAGCGCAAAGGCAAATCACTCTTCATCCAGGCACTGGTGTGCCAATCGCTTATCATACTGCATTGGGCACGCATTATACCTTGTTCGATAGCCGCTATAATTTAATCGGCGTAGCAGATGTGACTGGAAACTTAGTTGAAACCTATCGTTATCAATCGTTTGGAGCTCCTACTCTATTTAACGCAACTGGGGTAACGATTACCAATTCGGCATTGGGTATAGAACCGATATATGGGGGTCAGCACTATTTAGCCCTATCAGGTTTATATCTTTCAAAAAGAAGATTAATGAACCCGGTTAATGGCTTATTTCTATCAATTGATCCAAAGGGATACGCAGACTCATCATCGCTTTACGGCTATGCTGCCCAAGACCCTATCAACAACATAGACCCGAATGGCGCTATTATCCCATTTATCGTTGCCGCGTTCGTTATTGGTGGTGCACTGCTGGGTGCAGGTTATAGTGTTTATGATGCTACAGAACATCCCGACAGGTACGAGGGCGCCGCAGGTATTTGGAGGCCATTAGCCAATACCTTTGGTGGAGCCATTATTGGCGGTGCAGCAATAGTTGGAGGTGAGCTAGTTTTAGCCGCCGGAGGTACTGGCATATTTGCCACTGGAACGGGGGCTGCAGCTACCACATTAACGGCTACACAAACCTTTGTATTATATGGCACTTCAAGTGCTGTTTCGGGAGGAATCGGAAGGCATGGATTTAATAGTATGTTCCCTGAATATGTAGATCCAGTTTCGCCTGGAACAATTGCCACTGATTATGTGGCGGGTGGTACAATAGGGGTAGTATTTCGTGGATTCGGATTATTATCGCCGGCAGTTTCAGAAGGCCGGGCAGCTATGCCAACTCCCTCTACGGTTCCTAATGGATCTTTGGGAGGGGCAAATGGGGTAACTAGAGGGGGCCTAACTTTAGTTCCAGAAACTGGCTGGCTGGGTAAGCTTGGTCTGCAAAGACCAGTTTTTAATCCCACAGTAGATGTTGTTGCAAACCCTATCGGCAGCACTTATGCAAATGTGGTAAGCCATGAGATGCAACATGCCGCTGATTTTGTAAATTACCCTCAGTTAGCTTATTTAGCGAATTATAGCAGATTACCGGGCAGGGGCCTCGCAGCATTCTTAATGGAAACAAGGGGTTATTATGCCGAATTTGGATTACGTGGTTTACTGCCAAGCTACGCTTGGCGTTCATTAGGGAATAGGGTTGCTGGGCCAGCTACCGAAAGAAGTTACTTGCTTGCCGAATCCCTTGCTTTGGCAGGCTTAGCTACTATACCTTGGCTGTTAAGTTCATCGTCACCTCCAAATGCATCTCACCCTAATGAAACCAGGCCTTCGGCCAAATAGCACGCTGTAAACAGTCGGTTCTCAATTTACGACTTCCATTTGCGAATTGAGAACCGTTATTTTTTAAAGGTGAATAAGTAAGTCACACGTTTTTACTGTCTTGTAAGTAGAAAATGAGGTACTTATGTTATTAACTATTTGTGTTAAAGAGGCTAAAATAAATATTGCCAAAAAGATAGTTCCCCTTATCCAAGATGAGATGGTCATCTTAATTGGGGGTGGTGATATTGCAATTGAACTAGTAAAACAACTTCCAGAAACGCTAGTTGCAACTTTTTTCACCATTAGTCCACTTGTAGCTGTTGAACTAACTAAGTTTCAAAACCTAGAAGTGGTGTTAATTGGGGGGCTATTTTCTAAAGACGCCAAGATTACTTTTGGTGGGCATGTGATTAACCAAATTACTGAAATCAAGGCCGACTTATGTATAGTAGAAGCAAATGGACTACATCCTAAAAACGGCTTAACTGATAGTGAATTAGCAATTAGCCAATTAAAAAAGGCAATGCTAAACGCTGCCCAAAGATCGGCTATTCTTTGTTATGCAGAGCGATTAAATACTTCCCTTAAAACGAGGGTAGCGAAACTTAATGAGATCGACTACCTCGTAACGGAACTGGATAAAAGTGATAAGAAATTGAAAGCATACCAGGCTGCCTTTTTACAAAAAGGACAACTGACACCTGTTTTTATCTAAATTATTTATTTTCGATGCGATAGCGCAATGAAACTAATCCAGTTTCGTAGGTTTTACTTTCGAGGAGTGTTAATTTAACTCGTTGATCCTGTTGATGGAATAACAACTTTCCATTACCAAGGAGGATTGGGTGTACAGACAACCATAATTCGTCGACCAACCCTTCGTTCATCATTGCCTCAGTAAGAGATGCTCCCCCATAGAGCCAGATATCTTTACCAGGCTGGGATTTAATCCGCCTTGCCGCTGCCATGCTATCTTCTGAAATTAATACCGAGCCATCCTTCACGGTTTTCAAAGTTGTAGAAAAGACGTATTCTTTAAGCGGGGGCATGCCAGGTATGCTTTCTCCATTATTATTTTCCGCATACTGTTGTGCAATTTCATAGCTTTTACGACCTATGAACATGGCGTCTATGCGTTTAAAAAAATCGTTCAGTCCATAATCCTGGTCGGTAAAGCACCAGTCATATTCCCCATTCGATCCTTCAATGTATCCATCCAGCGTAATGGCAAGTCCTAATATTAGCTTTCTCATATCGTTAATGTTTTTAATTGGCATTGCAAAATACTAAAATATTTAGTAAATTAGCGCTTTAAATCTAAATTAAACCTTAGACCGAAATTCCAATAACACAACAAATCTACCAGGTTTTTCATAGCAGAAGCTACGCTTATGGCGATTGTACTTTACCGCTGCGCCATTCTCGTTCATCATTTCTATGTATCTACTGATTGTTCGTTCGCTCACACCAAACTTCAGGGCAAGCTGCTTTCTGGTTCCTGTTCGGTTCGATGAAATGAGGTAATCTAAGCTTTCATAAAGATTGATCTTGCTTCTCATTGTTTTTTACATTTTATTTCTATCTATAGGAGTTAAAAACTATTGAAATAGCCCATCGGGCCTTATTTTATTTTTAATGAAGTACCCAGGAAACATGGTTGCCATATTTTGGCAGTAGAGTGCTTTAAAATTGCGGTTGCAAAAAATACTAAATGAATAACTTGAACTTACGGCAAATAACAGTGTGGTTCTTGAGCTTAGCATTAAGTTCTTCTGTTTTCGCACAGCCTGCATCCAAAGAGCTTCAGCAAAAGACAATTGAGGCAATTAAGAAAGTTTATCCTGCAAGTGTACGTTTATGGGGTTTCGATGTAACGAAGAATGAACGCAATTCTGCACAGTTTAGTGGTGTAGTGGTTACCAAAGATGGAGTAATCCTTACCGCAGCACACACGGTTTCGCCGGGGCAAACTTATAAAGTATTTTTCCCGGATGGGCGAACCGCTATGGCAAAGGCTTTGGGAAGAATTGACCTCGCAGAGAGTCGCGGCATTCCAGATGTTGGAATGTTACAATTGATGGAAAATGGGCCTTTCCCCTTCGCCGAATTAGGTAACTCGAGCAACTTAATTCAAACGGCACCATGCATCAGTATCTCTTATCCCGAAAAACTGAACCAAGAGCTTCCTACTATCAGATTTGGACAAATTGTTGACCCCAAAAATCAATATGGGTTTATCCAATCAAGTTGCAAAATGGAGCCGGGTGATTCGGGCGGACCATTATTTGATATCGACGGAAAAGTGATTGGGATCCACAGTGCTATCGATGTGTCCGAAACCATGAACTTCGAAGTACCGATTGATGTATTCCGAAAATATTGGACGGCACTTCATGAAGAAAAAAATTATGCTGTGTACCCAGCTGCAGACAGTTTGACGGTAAATGCAGGTGCTATAGCGAGCCCATCATTAAGCAGATCATTTCTTAAACACTCCAAATTGGCCAATAACGTAGTTTTGGTTCAGTCGATGGTAGATGATAAAAAAACAACTGCAGAGGCAACTTTGCTCAATTTTAAAGACGCCAGGGGGAAAAAATCACAATGGATGATTGGGAAAAGTAGTTTACTCACTGGTTCTTTAACAATGGTTAATAGCAAAGGATCTAAAATTGAAGTTGTATATAGAGATCCAGAAAATGATTTAGTATTACTTAAGTCTGTTGAAAAGCAGCAGGGTGGTTTTAAGATTGAGGCTGGCCAATCGGTAATCCCCAATATCGGCACCTTCGTAACTTCATTATTTCACGATGGAAAACAAGAACATAGCATCGTTGGGGGCACAAACATCACCCTACCCAAATCTAGCAGCATCCCCTATCTTGGTATCGCAGTGTTATATAAGTCTACACCTGCCACAGTCTCGGTCATTAAGCCAGGAACTCCGGCGGCCCGGGCGGGGATCAAAGCAGGTGATTCCATTTTAAGTATCAATGGTATTATTTTGCATCAGGCCAGTGATTTTACGCCAACACTTGCCAAGTTTTGGGCCGGAGAGCAGGTACAAGTGGTGTGGAGAAGTGCAGGAAAGCAACATGAGCAACAAATTCCCTTAATAGATCGGGCTTTTGTACCTTCCAACCATCCGGTTGATAAATTTGCTGGTGGAAATTCGACCCGTCGCGATGGCTTTCCTGCTGTTTTTGTGCATGATGCTATTATTCTTCCCACACAATGCGGCGCCCCGATTGTAGATATCCATGGGAACCTGCTTGGTATTACTATTGCTAGATACAGCAGAGCTGTGGCTTTAGGTTTGCCTACGCCTGTTATTATCAGCTTTTTAGAGAAAGCTACCTCAATTCGCTAATAATCCGTACATTCACGTCTTAGTGTTATCAGAACACTAAGAATATGTTAAGCGAATTATTTTTAGCTTTGAAGATATGAGAATGGCAGTGGAAAATCTTCACGAGGCAGAGGATTCTGAGTTACTTAATGAATTAGCCAATGGAAATAGGACGGCATTTGACCTGCTTTACAACAGGCATTGGAAAATGGTGTTTGATGCTGCCTACAAACGTGTTGAAAGTGTAGATGATGCTAAGGATATTGCCCAGGAAGTTTTTGTGCAATTATGGCAAAGACGCACTAAATCTCCCATTAAACAAATAAAGAGCTACTTATTCGTTGCAGCCCGAAACGGTGTTTTTAAACATTTTGAACAATCGAATAAATTTGTTTCGAACGCTGACGCCGCTCATGAAGAACAAGACCCAATTCACGCCGACCAACACCTCCTCTATAAGGAATTTGTTGAGAGCTTTGCTCAATTGGTTGCTACGCTTCCACCTCAACAACAACAAATCTTCAAAATGCGTTTTGAGCAAGACATGAGCAGTCAAGAAATTGCTGAAGCGCTGGGAATATCACCAAAAACAGTTCGCAATTTACTGGGCCGCTCTTTGGCTACGTTGAGGGCTTCGTTGTTCACTTTCTTTGTGGTGGGCTATTACCTTTCTTCCCTGCGGTAAATTTGCGTGTTTTCCGTCATTGCTTCGCTATGCTCGCAATGACGACACCCTAATTGAAAATATTTTTTTCCATTCGCGTGGGCGCATTGTCTTTTTTTAAACTCTTTACTTTATAGCGTTCCTTATTGATTAGGGAATTAAGACCAATTTCAATCATTGAATAATGGAAAAAAAGGAAAAAGATTACCTGCGCATCGCCTTAGAAAGATATAGACTAGGTACAGCAACTGCTGATGAAATTGCTTTTCTAGAAAAATATTATGCTGTATTTGAAGAGAAAGAGAGCTTTTTTGCTTCGCATGACCAGGAAATGTACGAAACGCTTAACACGGAACTTAAATCAGCGATTGATCAGGAGATCAATCGTTCGAACGAAAGCTTTTCGCTGCGTCCCTGGGTTAAGTATTTTGCTGCGGCAAGTGTTTTACTGATTTTATCCATTAGCATCTATTTAACGATTAGCCAAAAACCCTATCAGCGGGTTAGCAAAACAAATGATTTTGCGGCAGGATCGGATAAAGCAATTTTAAAGTTGGGTGATGGCACCGAGATTTTATTGGATACTGCAACAAATGGTGCCATTGTGCAATTGGACGGACTTACCATCACAAAAAATGACGCCGGTGAGATTGAATATAAAACAAACCCTACCTTCTCTTCCGATGTAGTTACCTACAATACGATAACCATACCAAACGGTGGAAAGTATCACGTAGTGCTGCCGGATGGATCCAATGTGTGGCTAAATGCTGCTTCTAGTTTAAGGTATCCGACCATTTTCAAGGGTAAAGAAAGGCAAGTCGAAATTACTGGTGAAGGTTATTTCGAAGTAACAAAAAATAAAGAAATGCCATTTATTGTGAGTTGCCGAAACCAAAAAATAACCGTGTTGGGCACGCATTTCAACATCAATAGCTATGAAGATGAAGACGGAATTAAAACTACCCTGTTAGAAGGCTCCGTGAAAGTTGAGACCGCAAAAGACGCCCTCCTAATTAAACCAGGTGAGCAGGCTTATTTAAACAGCTCAAACTTAGCTATACAAAAAAAAGCGGTAGACATAGCGCAGGAAACCGCTTGGAAAGACAACCTGTTCTCTTTCAAAGGGGATGACGTTCAAAGCATCATGCGACAGGTATCACGTTGGTATGACGTGGAGATCAGCTATCAAGGAAACATAACCGATCAGAAATTCTATGGAGAGATTTCAAGAACCAGCAAACTGTCGGAAGTTTTCGCCATCCTAGAACTGAATAATGTTCATTTCAAAAGCAAAGGAAGGAAAATCATAGTTTCATCGGAAGACAATTAACAATTAACCTAAAACAAACCACCTAAACCAAACCATTATGAGAAGATGACTACTCCACAAGATTTTTAGTAAATAAAAACCATGATCCAAAAAAAACCGGAAGTGTACTAGCACTCCCGGCCAAAAAAGGTCAGCAGCTTACATTGCACCGTCTGCTGCTATTATTCACCCATCTTAAATCAAAAGTATGAAATTAACTTTTCTTTACCACTACGTATGTTCAATACGGGCGGTGAAGTACAAATTTTTTATAGTGATGAAGCTAATCGCTATTTTATTGCTCATTGGCACGATGCATTTATCGGCCGCCAGCTATTCACAATCCATTACCTTATCAGTGCGTAATGCCGATTTGCAGACTGTCTTTAAGGAAGTCAATAAACAATCTGGCTATCTTTTCTTTTATTCTGCAGAAGCCAAAGTTTCACAGAAAAAGGTATCTGTTAACTTAAAAGGAGCAAATATTAACCAGGCTTTAGAGCAAATTCTTAAAAATCAACAGCTCACCTACACCATTATTAACAATACTGTTGTGCTTCAGCACGAAGAGCCTGTTAAAAGCTTGCCGGTCGCTATTTCAGTGCTTGAACTGCAGGGAAAAGTATTGGATGCTAGTTCTAAAGCGGGGATTCCTGGCGTAAACATCTATCAGAAAGATAAAATCAGCAACAGAACGCAAACCAATAGCAATGGTGATTTTAAAATTACCGCCAATAAAGATGATATTTTGGTCTTCACTTATATTGGTTACAAGAGTAAGGAAGTGAAGGTGGCAGATGAAAAATTCCTTTCGGTTACCATGGAAATGGAAGTGAAAACCATGAATGATGTAGTCATTACCGGCTATCAGACCATTAAAAAAGACAGTTATACGGGCACGGCAATTACTATTAAAGGCGAGGATCTTAAAAAAGTAAACTCCCAGAACATCTTAAAAAGTATCCAATCGTTCGATCCGTCTTTCAAAATATTGGAAAATAATCTTCTGGGAGCAGACCCGAATGCACTACCACAAATTAATGTGCGCGGAGCAACAGCATTACCTTCGATTGGCGATAATGTGCTAGACCGCAACAATCTTTCGAGTAGTTACAATTTACCTGCATTTATAATGGACGGGTTTGAGGTGAGCTTACAGAAAGTAACCGATTTGGATATTAACCGAATAGAGTCCATCACCTTATTGAAAGATGCCGCGGCTACTGCAGTATATGGCTCCAGAGCGGCTAACGGCGTACTCGTGATCACGACCAAAGCACCTGTACCAGGTAAATTACAGTTCGCGTACAACTCAGAATTTGTATTTACAGCTCCAGACCTATCCGATTATCATGTGCTAAACGCTACAGAAAAGCTACAGTATGAAAAAATGGCTGGGCTTTACAGTTCTAACCCAAGTAACACAAATGTAGGCACTCCTGATGAACTTGATGCGCAGTATTATAGTAAATTGAGAAGCGTGGCAAGTGGTGTAAATACCTATTGGTTATCGCAGCCCCTCAGAAACACATATGGACAAAAGCAATCAATTTACGCCCAAGGAGGCGATTCCACTTTCAGGTATGGGGTCGACGTAAGATATCAAACACGTCCCGGTGTGATGAAAGGTTCAGGCAGGGATCAAATAAGTGGCGGCATGAGCTTCAATTACAATCCAACCCGTAAGTTACTCATTAGAAATGAGATCATGATCACCCAGGTAAATGCAGCGCAGTCTAATTTCGGCGATTTCTCACAATATGTGTACATGAACCCGTATTATCCTATGACTGACGCTAGCGGAAAATTGATTAGGGAAATTGCCAATTGGCAGGTTAATACCATGAAATCTGGACCCGACCAATTCAAGACCGTTGCTGTTTACAATCCTTTGTATGAGGCCAGTTTAGCAAACTTTAATAAGGACGAGTACTTTGAGTTTATCGATAACCTATCAGCCGATTGGAGAATTACCCCTTCTTTGAGATTGAGAGGGCAAGTGAATTTGAACAAAATGAAGGCCACTGCTGATAGATTTGTATCGCCACTGAGCAACAGCTTTTTCGACGGACCGACTTCGGAAATCCAAAACCGTGGAAGTTATGATTACTCGACGAGCGATGGGCTTTCTTTGGATGGAAACATGACCCTAGCTTACAACAAACAGGTTAAAGACCACTTTTTTAATTTAGTACTGGGAACAAATATTATTTCGGGTCGTTCTGATTTTAAAGCAGTACAGGCAAGAGGTTTCTCCAATGATCGTTTTACCAATATCGGCTTTGCCCGTACTTACACAGAAAATGGCGCCCCCGCAGGTAATGTAACTAAAAACAGATCCATTGGCAATTTCTTTTCGGGTAACTATTCATTCAAGGACAGGTATCTCTTAGATGCATCTTTCCGCTTAGACGGTTCATCAGCGTTTGGTGCGGCTAACAGATTTGCCCCATTTTATGCTTTAGGCTTGGGATGGAATATCCATAGAGAGAAATTTATGGAACCGCTGCAGCCAGTTGTGAGCCGTGCCAGATTAACAGGGAGTATGGGCTTAACCGGATCTGTTTCGTTCCCTCCTTTTTTATCTAAGTCTATCTATGCCTATCAAACTTCAAACTGGTATACTACTGGTTTAGGTGCCTTGGTACAAGGTTATGGAAACGAAAACCTGGAATGGCAAAAAACCACCAACTACGATTTGGGTCTAGAGTTAGGTTTATTTAAGGACAGATTATTATTGACACCCCACTACTACCATAAACTGACGAAGGGTTTGCTGATTGATATCAACGTTGCACCATCAACCGGTTTTACTACTTATAAAGAAAACTTAGGAGATATGGCCAACGAAGGATATGAGCTTTACGCAACCTACAACGCAGTGCGAGCTACCAATTGGAATGTTAATTTAACGACTAATATGTCGCATAACACCAATACGATTGTGAAAATTGGCAACTCGTTAAAAGCTTATAACCAAAGCATTGATGATTTCCAGTCTAACGACGACAATAAAGCTGGCGGCCGACCTTTATTGAGGTATAACGAAGGACAATCATTAAATACCTTCTATGCCGTTAAATCATTGGGCATTGACCCAGAAAACGGTAAAGAAATTTACGTTAAACGTGATGGTTCATTAACTTATGACTATGATATCAAAGATACGCAGCCAGTTGGTGATGCGACAGCAACATTAGAGGGAAACTTTGGGGGTAACATCACCTACAAGCAGTTTCTATTAAGTTTTAGCTTTTTCTACAGATTTGGTGGTGATATGTACAACCAAACACTGGTAGACCGTGTAGAAAATGCCGATCCGCGTTTCAATGTTGATCGTCGTGTTTTCTCGGAGCGTTGGCAAAAACCTGGCGATGTAGCATTTTATAAAAACGTCGCCGACCTTAATCAGACCAGAGCTACCTCGCGGTTTATTCAAAAAGACAATGTGTTAGAATTAAGATCAGTGTATGTCTCGTACGACTTTAAAAAGACACTTGCTAAAAAACTTGCGATGCAAGCTTTAAGAGCATCACTTACGGCTAACGATATCTTTAAAAGCTCAAGTGTTCAAATTGAAAGAGGTATCAACTATCCATTTGCTAGAACTGTGATGTTTTCACTTCAAGCTACTTTTTAATTTAACAGAAGATGAAACCATCATGCTTTTTCAAAATCACACAGTGGAATGAATAAATCATGATAGCTTCATCACCATTGAAAACAAATTTATACGGATGAAAAAAATATATTATCTAATTATTTTGGCAGTGATAGGCACCACATCCTGCAAGAAATTTCTGGATGTGCAACCAGAATCGCAAATTGATAAGAATGTCCTATTTAGTACCGAAGACGGTTTTAAAGAAGCCCTAAACGGCGTTTATACGCTGTGTGCTTCAGGCTATCTATACGGCGAACACCTAACATTCGGCGATTTAGAAGTCAGGTCTCAAAACTTTGACTTTACAGACATCTCTTATCAAAAAATTGCAAGTTTTAACTACAAAGACCCTAATTATATCTTCAGAAACGACAGGGTATGGACAACGGCATATCAAGCCATCGTAAACTGCAACTATATCTTGGCTGCTATTGATGCAAAGCGAGCTATATTTACAGCAGCTAATTATGAACTGATTAAAGGCGAAACTTTAGCCTTACGTGCCTATTTGCATTTTGATATGTTGCGAATTTACGCACCATCTTACAAAAGCAACCCAACGGCAAAAGCTATTCCTTACGTAACGGAAGTAAAAATTACCAGTACACCATTTAGTACGGTTACCGAGGTGCTGGATAAAGCCATCGCTGATTTAACAGAAGCAAAAGCGCTCTTGAAAGAAAGTGATCCCATCCTCGACAACAGCTATGTAGTAGGTTATCCTACAGCGATTGGCACAACAGAGTTGGACAATAAAGAGCTCTTTATGCAAAATAGACGCACGCACATGAATTACTATTCAACCTGTGCCGAACTGGCTCGTATTTATCTGTATAAAAACGATATGCCAAATAGCTTAGCCAATGCATTGGAGGTTATTAATTCGGCTAAGTTTCCGTGGACAAAAGAAGCTGATTTCGTTGCGACAGACCTGACGAAAAAAGACCGCATCTTTTATCCGGAGATTATTTCTTCGTGGAGTATCCCAACACAAGACAAACGCCTGACTAGTCTTTTCACAAATTCGAATCCAACTTTGGTAGCTACCAGCGACAAAGTGAATGATATTTTCGAAAAGAATGGTGCAGGGGCGTACGACTGGCGTTTTTCACAATGGTTTGTAAAAGGAACCTTAACCACAGGTGGTGCTGAGCGCTCATTTCTTCAAAAATACCGAAGCAATCCTACACCTATTATCAACCTTCATCCTTTAGTGGCTCCTGCCATTAAGCTAGGTGAAATGTACTATATCGCTGCCGAAGCCAGTTACGATACAAACCCGACAGCAGCTGTAGCATACTTTAATACTTTCAGGCAAAAAAGGGGGATACCCACAAATGTGGTAGCAACCGATAAAGCAACTTTAATAAACTATTTAATAGCGGATGCACGCAAGGAGTTTTACGGAGAAAGTCAGTACTTTTTTATGCTGAAACGCTTGCATCATGCTATCAGGGTTTCTCCAACGCAGATTATACCTGGCACAGATGCCATTTTTGTATCTCCAATTCCGGATGATGAACTTGCTTATAGAACTAATTAACCGATGATCCATTATAAAACGATAAAAGGATGAAAAAACATATCATACTATTATTCCTTGCAGCGGTTATTTGCTTTAGTTGCAAGAAAGAGACCGAGTTCACTTACAATGCCGAGGACAACATTTACCTTGACTACCCTAACTCAGATACCCTTACCTATTCTTTTTCTACAAAACCAAATATTGAGAAAGACACCGTTTGGATAAATGTAAAAATATCGGGGACAAGAGAAAACCGTGACCGTAAATTCGCTATGTCTGTAGTTTCAAAAACAAGCACCGCTATTAGTGGCGTTCATTTTGAGCCTTTAAAAGAATATTACGTAATGCCAAAAGATTCGGGCACCGTACGTGTTCCGATTATCCTTAAAAACACAGACCCAGCATTGGTTGAAAAATCGGTGAATTTGGCTGTGAAAGTTGATGGAGGGGAAGATTTTAACAGCAACTTACCCGAAGCTAAAAGAACAAAATCAATTATCTTTTCGAACAGATTAGAACAGCCTTCTTGGTGGATGTATTGGGGGCAATTGAGAAACTATAGTCGTACAAAGCATCAGCTATTTCTGATTGTAAACGGTCCGGTAGCATTGGCAGATATGTCTAAACCAGACGCATTCATGGAAATTCCCAGAACACTTTATTATATCGAAAACCTTCGTGTTTTTGTAACCTATCCTTTAACGTGGGTGGCCCAACACGCAGATAGCGGTTACGAAGTAAAGTTGAGAACCGATGGAAGTGGCGACTATGATTTTTACAATACCAATGCGCCGACCAAAAAGTTTCATATCAAATATTTCCCTGCAGCTAACGAATATGTTTTCCTTGATGAAAATGGAAATCAAATCAAAATGTAATTGAATAGAAAAAATTAGAACATGAAAAATTTTTTATTAATAGCTGTTGCCATCCTACTTTTTGCTGCTTGTAAAAAAGATCTTGGCAACTACGATTATCATCCTCCTTCTGAGCCAATAATTGGGCTTTTAAAGGACACGACCATTAATGCAATAGTAGGCGATTCGTTAATCATTCAGCCTAAAATTAGTTTTCCAGATGCTGATCCAGTTAAAGATCTTTCTTTTGAATGGATTATCGATATACAAGAAGAACTACGTAGCGTTACCTATACGGGTTACCCGTTAAAAATGCTGTATAATTTGGGTACAGGAAACAGAGGTGTTAAACTCCAAGTTACCGACAAGCGAAATGGGTTAAGGTATACCATTCCGTTTAAAATTGCAGGAACTACTCAGTTTACCCAGGGTACCATAGTATTAAGTGTAGATAAAGGTGTGACTAAACTATCGTTCATCAGACCCGACCGGTCGGTAATTTCCGATATTTATAACGGCTTAAATGGACAAATTTTGCCCAATAATCCCGTTCAGCTATATTATGCAAAACCACTTCCCTACCAACCCAACAACAGAGAAGAAATTTGGGTGTTGTGTAACGACCCTGCGAAAGAAAGTCCAATTTTAGACGGAGCTACCCTACTGCATCGCAGGCTGTTTACCAGTCAGTTTTTTACCCCCCCGCAAACTATTCAAGTCGGACGTATTGAAGGTATTCAAGACCAGGGGATTGTTGCCCATGGCACGATTAATGGCAAACTTTATCGTGGTGTTTTGTCGACCGCACCATTTGCGCCCGATTACGGGAAGTTTTCTAACTATTCGGACGGCGATTATACTTTGACACCCCATTATTCGATGATTATTGGGAGCGACAACCAAGGTAATTATTCATCCTATTACTTTGGTTTTGACGACAAACACAAGGCGTTTGTCTCTTTCGAATCTCAAGGAGAATTTAGGGGCAGCGACTATGCTGTTGATAACTCAATTGTGCAAACGAATTCATTTGATCCAAAAAATGTTGGCTCGTCAACCATCCTTTATATGAAACCTGCATCAGGTACAAACTATGCATTTTTTAAAGAAGGCAGTGGCACTATTCAAGAATTAAGCTTCCGAATGGCGTTAGACAATTACCAGACAAGAACCATTAGCCCTATCTATAAACGCGTTTTCAAAGGCAGTACATTGGTGAATGCCGACACAAAATGGCAGAAATCTGTGGTAAACGTTTTCTACTTTACTTCGAACGATAAAATTTACAGGTACAATCCTGTGAATGAGGACCTAGTTGCCTTGACCGCAACTTATAATGGCAAAAAGGTAACCATGCTTAAGCTGAGCAACGATGGCACACGGCTTACCGCAGGCTACGACGGTGCTTTGTTAACTTTAGATGTAAGCGTGGGTAAAGATGGAAATATCCTTCAAAGCGTTACGGGCATTCAAGGAGAAGTAATTGACCAAGTGGTTAAATAATTAAAAAATCATAAAACACACATGAAAAGAACATTAATTTGGATCGTCCTGGCAATGCCAATCATGGCATTTGCACAGGGCAAAAACAATACCTTTAGTATTACAGGCAAAGTTGGGACGCTTAACGCCCCAGCCATGGCTTATTTGGAATATACAAATGCGGGTGAAAGCCATCAGGACTCTGTAGCCATTGTAAATGGCAACTTTAAATTCTCCGGAGATATGTCGGGAATTTCTTATGCCAGAATGGCTATTGGCCGAAGTGGAAAAGGCAAAGGTTATTCCATTTATGTAGAGAAAGATGTCATATATCTTTATTTCTCGGCCGATAAGATGGTGCTCAACGCTAAAGACTCCTTGATTAATGCCACCATTACAGGGTCGAAAATCAATGACGAATATATTGCTTACAACAACCTCATAGGGGGCACAATAATGGATTTGACCAAGGCAGTAAATGAGGAGTTTAATAGCCTATCGGAAGACGAAAAAAAGGATTCGCTTATTGTAGCCGACGTGAACGCCCGTTACCTGAAAAAGATTGCGGATCGGAATGCGAAGATGATCAAGTTTGCCAAGGATTTTCCAAACTCCTACTTTGCTGTTGTGGCACTTTCTGAAGGCGCCGGCTCAAAAGTAAACGTAGCAGAAATTAAGCCTATTTTTGATGCCCTTAACCCCTCATTAAAAGCGAATGATATCGGCAAAGAAATTGAGCAAAGGATAAATTCGGTAAATATTACTAAGGTCGGAGCCATGGCTCCAGTGTTTACCCAAAATGACGTAAATGGAAAACCAATCTCCCTGGGAGATTTAAAAGGGAAAACCGTACTCGTTGAGTTTTGGGCAAGCTGGTGTGGACCTTGTCGTGCTGAAAACCCAAACTTGGTGAAACAGTATGAAACGTATAAAAGTAAAGGTTTTGAAATTTTATCGGTATCATTAGACAACGAAAAAGCACTTTGGCTACAGGCTATTAAACAAGATGGACTGAATTGGCTTCACGTATCCGACTTAAAGGGGTGGAACAACGAGGTAGGTCGGCTTTATGGTGTAAGAGCAGTTCCGGCGAGCATTTTAGTGGGACCGGATGGTAAAATCATTGCTAACAATTTACGCGGTGAAAGTTTAAACGATAAACTTGCCGAAATTATGAAGTAACAATTCAATATTAGCCCCAAAAGATTAGTAATCTATTGGGGCTTTTTTTAACTCTTTTTTGCCTTCACGCGTTTCTTTGCTTCCGGGTGATTTTGAAAATATTCCCTCGCTTTTTTTAATCCCGTCGCTATTATTAAACTATGATATACAATTACAGTTTCGCTGCAATAATTCATTACCTTCCTCATTGATACGCTGATTTTCTTCACGGTTCGTATCCTCGTCCTGAGTCGATTCCTTAACCTCTTTTACTTATATAATAACAACGTTGCGGACTTAAAGTTCTACCTGAGAAATCGCCAAGCAGAATTCGCTTTAAAGAACGTTCCACGAAAGGAACTGGTAGCGCAGCTAGAGAATACGATCGTTATGATAGGCCAAACCTTTGATCAAATCTCCGAAGAACAGCTAATGGGAACCTATCCGGGAGAAACACCATTTGGCCATGCATTTAGCCTATCACTTAGGACAAATCAACTATCATCGTCGTTTAGTTGATAAGTGAAGAATGAGGTCTGCAACCGGTTTTAAAGGGAGAGATAACAATTGCAGGAGTAGTTCCAGAACCATATTTTCGATAGCCGCAAATAAAATGCACAAGTATTTTAAAAGTCTGCAAGACATCTACACGGTCGCCATGTTCCCCGAACCCGGAAAGACCAATATGCTATTGATACGGATGAATAGCGATAAGATCACTTGCATGGCCGTTGTATTGACGATTCCCTTATAAATAACTTCATTTTTTCATTTCGTTGCTTGTGGTATTGGTTAGGATATTGGTTATCTATGCCTTTTATTCTTTCTTTCAGATTTTGTTGCTTTCTCAGAAAATCTCTTTGACATTGCAGAAGGCTTTCCAACGATCCATCACCTTGTGCCCGGTTTTGATTAGCGATCCTGGTTTCTAAATCGCATATTTTAATTTTTGTTTTCAGCATTTCTTCATCAATGGCATCTTCAAAGTTTACTTGCAGATTTCCTTCAGCCTGGTCTCGCTGGTATTGAGTGGCTCTCGGGTTTTGTTTTACCTGGTCATATTTTGCTTTGTTTTTTTGCAACGCTTGTTTTTTAAAATCAATTTTTTGTTGTTTAAGTCCCAGGCAGGGACTTTGTGAACGGGTTTTTAGTTCATCCAATGCGGTTTGCTGTCTTTCTATTTTTTCATTTTGAATTGTATACGATTGCTCTTCCATAAATTTGAATATGGTATGGTTAAAACAAGTGGGAACATTTTCCATTTCCATAATAGAAGATTCATAACCATCTTTTTCTATGGCCATAATAATAAACAAGCCTTCTTCTGCATATTGGTAACCAACTCCAAATAAACCCAAATATTTTAAGGGCTGCATGACCAGTTTATTGGGCAGGGTTTTTCCAAACACGTAATATTGTGTTTGCCCGTTTTCATATTGGTACAACCAGGCTTTTATTTTGCCTCCCAAAAACTCCCGGCTGTCGTCTTTTTTATATAAAATACCATTTTCGGCAGCGCTGTGCTCATCCACGCGTCTTGCATTTTTATACCGAAGTTTAGTGTGTACCAATCTGCCCTTTTGCATACGGTTCGAATAGTTAAACAAATCGCCTTTCAGACCAAGAATATTGAACTTGAAATCAGGTAGTCCGGTTAGTATATCGCAAATTCCAGCATTATTTAATTTTAATTCGGAATAACCCACCAACCCTATTTTCGTATTTATAAACATACACGTTTCTACAGGCCCTTTGTTGGACGTTACCTTTATTTTTATTCTCTTATCAAAACAAATTTCATTTACCGAGGGTGGTTCGGGCGAAGGCTCATCGAGAAACTCATTCGTATCTAACAGTACGTCAAAAAAAGGCCGGTGTGCGGGGTTGGTATAAGAGGGGTTCGGCGCTATAACTACCTGGGCCTTCAGTGGCATAAATGAAATCAATAGTCCGAAAAGAATGATACCGTTTTTTATTCGCATATAATTGATTTTTAAAGATCATGAAGCCATCATAAGCATATTCATTGCGACTTGTAAGCTGTATGTTGATGATGGTTTTATTGTTGATAATTTTAGAATGTCACCTTTCTTTACCGCCTTCAAACCGCTCTTGCCGTTCGGATTAGGAAAGCACCTGATTGAAAAATTGTTCGTCTTTCGTTAGTAATCTTACAGCAGGCGCCAGTATCAATAAAATAGCTATGAGGAGAAATTGGATTTTCATGGCGTCAAAGTTTTATAAATTCCACCCTCCTGTTTTTGGCTTTCCCTTCGGGAGTAGTATTAGAGGCTACGGCCAGCGATTCTCCTTTTCCTTCTGTCTGAATTCTGGAAGCAGCTATATTGTATTTATTGATCATATGATTTTTTACCGCCATGGCCCTTTTTTGTGATAACATTTTATTAGCTCCTGCATCTCCATCGCTGTCGGTATGCCCTACGATGAGGATTTTCAATTGGGCATTTTGCTGCATAGCCTCTCCTATTTCTCCTATGACTTCATAGGATGCAGGTTTTATGATGTCTTTATTTACATCAAATAAAATGGCATTGGTAGTAGCACTTCCTGTTTCCATGAGCTGTGTTACCAATGCACTGCGCTTATCGGTTTCTGCTGCTGCAATCTGCACATTACTGATGAGCAGCCCAACCTCTGAAGCAGGTACGGTATAAACATTATTTACGAAAAAATGAGATCGTATGGCAGGTGTTAAAGCCCGTGGCAGATCTATCAGTTTATTGCCATCTAAATAAATTCTGATACGGGTATCATTAACAGCCATGCTTATATGTAATACCTTGTTCACATACCTAGTTAAAGGGAAATCATTTTTATTACCAATGACATCTTTCAGGCCGTATTCTACTGTTTTTGCATCAGCCTCGTTGTATCTTGCAATCGTTACAAAAAATTTTTCGCGGTAGTATAAATCTTCCCGAAGAATATCTTTAACAGGTGTTAATCCAAAATCGATCCTTGGGATGGACAGTGAACCGCGTTGCTGCAAAAACAAATCAAATTCTATGGTATAATTTTTTGGGAGTGTTCCTTTTATTTCCGGGGTTATGATACTGCTATGTTTCACCTCAAGCCACTTCCCATTTATCCCGTTTATCTTTACCACTTCCCCACTTCCGTTGGTATTCCATTTTGCAGGAAAGTCGCCCTCAGGGTCCAACAAAAAATCATCCTGAAACAATATGTTAGTTCCCGCTACAAAGTCTGATGCCTTTTTATTTATATGAGAAGATTGCGTGTTTCGAGCATTACCGTTATTTTCCTCTTCAGTGCGTTGATCTCCTTCCACACCATTCTTTTTTCCTTTCTTTTTAAACAGTTTGCCAATACCTTCCTCTACTTTGTCCAATCCTTTCTCAATTCCTTTCTCAACCTTGGTGTTTGCGCGGTTCTCCGCCGCCTGTTTGGCCTTTTTTTTGGGATCAATTGTTTGCGCGGCTGCCATAATTTGGCAAAACGTCAGAATGATCGTAATGGAAAATAACTTTTTCATGTTGGATTTTATTTTTTTATGTATTCATAGGTGATAATGGATCCTGTATTGGTTGTTCGTTTGACAGGATAACCATCGTTGTTATATTCGTAAGTATAGGTGCTGGTACTTGGGTTTCCGGCTGGAGGTGTTACCGTTACCGTTCCATAGTTATTTACATTTCGGGCAAATCCTGTTTTCGGAATCGAAAGTGAAGGTGCAGGTTTATTATCAAAATCCGAATTTTCTGTGGTAACGATCACTGCCCCTGTCTGGTCGTAAGATTGCTGTTTTGCAATATTTCCTTTGGCGTCTAAGAAATATTCAACATACAAATAAGGTGTCCCGCCGTATGGTGTCTCATAAACGCTTATTTTACCCGGAGTGGTATAAACCCCCTCTGATTTGCTATTAAATGTAGCCAATCCTGCCGAAACGGTATAGGTTTCTATCTTAGAAATCTGCCCGTTACCGTTATAGGAATATACATTCTTAATATCATCTCCTGCTGCATCATAAAGCACTTCCATTACCTGCCCTGAATTGTTATAAGTGTAAATGCCGGAATAGTTATTTACGGGGTTTGTGAACACAACGTCAGCCCTTATTGCTCTGTTATTAGCATCATATTGATAAGTGGTAGTTTGAGAACTTGTGATGCTTTTAGCAAGCAAAGTTGTTTTCGGTTGAGGATTATTACCTTTTTTACAACCTGGGGTTAAAACAAAAAGCAGAGCGATAAAAACTGGAAATGCGGTATGTACTTTCATGGAGAATAGGTTTAGAACCTAAAGTTCCTAGTTATTTTGTTTCCAGGCAATTACACATTTGGGTAATACCGCTATTTTTAATCCAGGAGAATAATTTTGTGCATTATGGCTTTGGCAACAGCTTCGGTGGCACAGCTTACATGTAGCTTGTGGTAAATATTCTGGAGATGTTTTTTTACTGTGTCAATAGTTACACTACACTCGCCTGCTATCATTTTGTAAGAGTGTCCTTTTACTAACCAGGTAAGCACTTCCAGCTCTCTTTTAGTAAGACTGAACTGATGGTTTACTTTTTTGCTTTCCCGGAAAAAGTGTAATACCCTCTGTGCTATAAAAGGGCTCATAGAGGCCCCGCCTTCCATTAACTCATGAAGGGATTGCACAAACTTCAGGGGGTTTGTGCTTTTCAGCAAATACCCATCGGCACCGGCACAAAGGCTATTGAAAATTTTTTCATCGTCTTCAAAAACAGTGTGCATCACAATTTTGATTTCGGGGAACAATTCCTTTATGAGGGTTACCCCGTTAATGCCGCCCATGCCCGGCATATTAATATCCATAATGATTAAATCCGGGTAGTTTTCCCTGATCTGTTCAATAGCATGATCGCAATTACCGAAAGAAGTCTTTACTACAAATCCAGAAGCCTCTGTTAGCAGTGCTTCTAAAGTGTGTCGAAGCCGGTCGTTGTCGTCGTATATGAAAAGGTTATAAGCCATTCTATAAAGATAATACACCTTAACGAAATATAAACTTACCTTTTCAGGTAACAGGAAACAATAAATCTATACGGGTTCCTTTGCCTGGCTGACTTAGTATTTCCATTTCTCCATTTAAGGCTGCCGCCCTGTTATGCAGTGTAGCCATACCATTTCCGTTGTTAGGATTTTTAGTATCAAAGCCAATGCCATCATCCTGGATTTCAAATTTTACATTATTATTGTTTACCACTAATTGTACAAGCACTTTATGTGCCCCTGCATGTTTTACCAGATTGTTGATGGCTTCTTTATAGAAAAGGTAAAAATGTCGCCGTCTATCCATATTCAGAGAAATCCGGTTTACCTCTTCTGAAAAGTTGATTTGGTAATCAATATTCTTAGCATCCATCATATCTGCGGCATATCTTCTCATACGGACTAAAAGATTTTCAATATTGTCGTACCGGGGATTAATGTTCCATACTATATCGTTGATGCTTTCGCTTACGTGCTGTATTTCTTCTCCGGCTTTTACCAGATAGTCATCTAGCTTTGCTGTATTGGCGGCATTGTTTTGAGCCAGTTGGTTTAGCAGGCTGATATTGCTTAGGGAGGATCCGATATCGTCATGCAGATTTTCACTTATATTGTTACGCATAGCAATAATGGAAGCCTGTTGTTCTATTTTCTTTTTTAACTTATAGTGGTTAAACCCAAAAATTGTTAATAGTACAGCCAATGCGGTAAGTCCCAGCAGTAAATTTCGTATGAGGCTTTGGCTTTTAATTTGCTTTTGCTGAATAATTTTTTCTTTTTCTGCAATCAGCAATTTTTGCTGGTTATTGGTGGTCAGCAGTTTTTGTTTTTCCAGTTCGTCCTGTTGCCTAAGCAGGTTTTTCTCCTGCAATTCCTTTGTTTTTAAGAGTAAATTGATTTCATCCTGATTTCGCTCAGCCTCTGCCTTATTTCCTTTGATGATGGCTTTCTGCTTTTCAATTTCCAATTGTCTTATTCTTTCCTGTGTCTGTAACCGGTTTATTTCAAAATCTCTTTTCTCCAAATCAAACCCGGCCTGTAACATTGCAATTTTAGTGCTGGTTTCACTGTTGGTTATACTATCCCTCAGCGAAATATATTTTTTATACTGCTTGAAAGCTTCTTGGAAATTTTGATGTTCTAAGTAAAAATTGGACAGATAATTGTACCCGTTTCGCATCACCACTTTGTTTTGGAGCGACGATGCCAGTGCAATAGATTTATTAAAATATTGAAGCGCATGGGCAGAGTCGCCCAACATATTACTATAAAAAGCTGCAGCAATATAGCGGTTAGCGGCTATACCGTAATTTTTCATTTCCTCGTAAATCGAAATGGCCTTTCGCTCTAAAGCCAAAGCTTCAGGAATTTTTTTTTCCCTGTTTAGCAACAAGGATTTGGTGATGTATGTCTGTGCCAGTCTTTGCTTATCGCCACTTTTTTCGGCAGCCGCCAGGCCCAGATCTATATATTTCTTTGCCAGGGTCATGGAGTCTTTTTGTGCATACATGTTGGCCAGATTGGTGTAAGAAATGGCCAAATCCCTTTGTACGCCTAACTTCTCTCTTATTTGCAAAGCTTTAAACGCATAGATAAACGCTTTTTTATCTTGTTCCAATTGAAAGTAGGCGGTTGACAGATTACTCATAGTTTGCGCCAGACCAACAGAATGATTGCGTTGTTCATAAATCTTCATTGCCAGCAAATAATATTCAACCTGCTCATCCAAGGCACCTGTTTCTCCGCAGGCAAACCCCCAGTCATTATAGATGAGTGCAGTAGTTTCATTGTTTTGCTTTTTGTAATATGTCTGTAATGCTTTTTGATAAAACAAGTTGGCATCAGTAAATTTTTGAACAGCCGATAAATATTTTGCATGCAAAAAATAAACTTTACCTAAGTATTCGGGTTGGTTTACCTTTTGCGCCATACTAAGGGAAAGCGAATCATAATAACGCATTTGCACAAAATCTTCCGCGTTGAAGAGGGAGTCGGCTTTTTTAATATTAAACTCGATAGTTTGAGCAATGTTAACGGTAGCTTGTGCAGAGGAAGATGAAGATTTTAGAATGAAAATAATCGCTATGCCAAAGTATAATATAGAATTGAATAACCTCAAATTGCTCTATTTATACTCCTAAAATATAAAATAAAGTTTACTACAGCAAAAAATTATATAAGTGAAGGCGGGCAAAATGACGACTGCCACTGTTCATCAACGGCAGGATTGTGTGTGCCTCTTCGACTTTTTTCCAGTTCGTTGGCAATAAAAGCTTATCGTCAGCCAAAACCTATACAAGATAGGCGAAACCGTTGATCAGAACAGTTATAGAAAAAATGACTAGGGCACGCATAGATAAAATTCTAAAATCCAACTCAATGAATATCTGCTCATCATTTCACCGGATGAAAATATTAATAAAGAACTGATTGAGATCAAGTGTGAATTCCGGGATAACTATGGCTGTACTCACACAGCCCAATTAAAGCCACATTGCACCCTGCTGAATTTTGCACAATACCAGAACATGGAGAACTACCTCATCAAGAGGTTTGATTCACTCGCCAGATCCTTTTCACCAGTAAAGATCATGCTCGATGGTTTTGGACAATATCCCTTTCACACCATCTATGTTAAAATGGAAGATGATAAAAAGCTCAGCAAAATGGTAAAGGTCATGAGATTGAAACTCAAACCAGTACTAAAAGGATTCGAAATATTCAAAACAACCTATCTGTCAGATCCACATTTGACCATTGCAAGACGCATGACTGAAGCACAATTTAATCAGGCCTGGACAGAATGGGAAAAAAGAAAATTCAGTTCGAGCTTTAACACATCCAATATTCTGCTGCTTAAAAGATCCGTTAATGAAATCGACTTTCAGCCACAAGGGAATTACAAAGTAGTAAAGCATTTCGAACTTACGGGTCAGGAAGAAAAAGAACAGCTTACCTTGTTCTGAAAACAAAAATCCCGCTCTACTTATCGTAAAGCGGGATTTGTAGCCCAAGAGTTACAAATGTTGAACTCTTTCAAGGACGATTTAATGCTTTTGGCTGCTATTGGAGATGATCCATTAGCTTGAACCGTAATGCAAATATAGGAATTAGAATAGGATTTCCTAAAGTGCTTTTGCAATTTCAGGAAATCCGTTTTTAACTTGCTCAATATCAATTTGAAAAATTATCCGACAACATCTAAAAATGAAAAGCCAGCAGGTAAAAATCTGCTGGCTTTGAAAGTTTAAAAATAGCTATTGTTATAATCTCATAAGCACAGTAATCGCTCCAAAAACTATCAGCAACAATCCAAAAAGATTAAAAAGCCGCTCAAATAACCGGATAGTTACAGCTGTTAAATAGCTGGAGAATACTTCTATACCAGCAACATTCCTACGGTTAAACTTTCGCCTTCCGATAAGGTAACGCATAAGCAGACCAATTGAAATCAGTATCAGTCCATTTGTATCTAAATTTGAAAACATAGGTTTATGTAAAAAGGGGATTTCTCCCCGTAAAAAAATCAATTAATTATCTGCGGAATTTAAACAACCTTGTTCCCCGCTTTTTCAGGTAACTGGCCGTATAGCCGTTATCTTCAATGATGCTTCTTACTAGTTTCTCCGCTACATTAGCCGTGTGCAAATCACCTGGGTTCATCTGCATATCTTCAAGATTATAAAAATGCTTCAGGGCTTTAGCTAGCTCAAACAGAGCTTTTTCCTCGGTTTTTTCTGTACAACACATATTAGGATAGATTAAGTGAATAGGATTTGAATTTTAAATGATGCCTTCATCGGCAAAAGAATAGAAGCCGCAGTGCTTGGTCAGGATGATGTGGTCAAGCAACTGCAAGTCCAGTAATTTACCCACCTCTACCAATCTTCTGGTTAGCATTAAATCGGCTTCACTTGGTTTCAGGCCTCCACTGGGGTGGTTATGACATAAGATAATCCCAGTACATAAGCTCTTTAAAGCCACTGAAAAAACCAGTTTCGGATCAATTACAGTCCCAGTCATTCCCCCGCTTGACACCTCTTTAATTCCAATTACTCTATTGGAACGGTTCAGCAAAAGCATATAGCACTGCTCGGTCATCTCGATAATGTCGTGATTCCAGTTCTCATAAAAGATGTCATATGCGTGTTGTGATGTAGTGACCTGTGGCCGCTCAGATGCTTTAAATTTAGGCTGATAGCTCACTTTGATCTCTGAAATGGAAAAAAAAGGGTTTTGGGTTTGCACGCTCATAATGAAGAAAAATAAAAGGTTAAAAAATCTGTTAACTCTTCTTCCTTGTCCCTGTCCTAACAGCGCTTTTTTCCAAAGAAAAAAGGACAAAAAAGAAAGCAACAGAAGGGATGGCTAGGCAGAAAATGGGGCGGAATAAGTCCCGAAGGGTGGTTCGCAGAACCATTAAGAGCCGCCCCTTCTGCCGCCATCAACCTTCGCTTTCCTTTTTTGCCCTTTTTCTTAAAAAGCTCATCCTCTTTCTCCGTCATTAAAACTTGTCTCTAAAAGGGTCAAAGGGAAGCCGCAAGTGCATATTTTATGCATTTGCGGGAGCGGCTGGAAAAGCGGGAGAAGAAATGAAGTGGAGCGAAGCGCACAAAATGGATGATCCGGTATTTCCAGCCTGGGCAGCTACAGCGCCCAAAACACACAACAGAAGTAAAATAAACCCGGTTGAAAAACGGGGCTACCGCGACAGAAGAACCACAGCAGCACCTTTCCGAAAAAGAAAACTAGCCTAAAGCCGGACGTATTACAGCACCGCCACTAACACGCATTTTGCGAACTGGAGAAACATTCAACATCGGGTACATACGTTTCGCAAGCTCCATCGCTGCCAGAATGGAACTCGACTTGGCAACACCCATCCCCGCAAAACCACAAAAGTCATCCAGAGACATATCTGACAGCTTCAATAAATCACCTCCAACACTATCCAAAATACGCCCCGCTAGATCAACTGCCGTTTCATTGGGCGTACCCGAACCGATCAACATCGCTAAAAGTTCCGCATTGCTCATCTCTTCCCTGCCATGCACCAACATTTTTTCACGAGGGCGCAATTCAGGCTCCCAACTTTTGATGCCAGTAGTACGCCTATCCTTGTTTGTTCGGTACAAATCCTTAACCCGAACATCCTGTTCACCGTGGTATGCCGCACTCCTGAAAAGCGAAGACATGCAACCGATAAGTATGTGAAAATCCTCTTCAAAAACCCGCACACACTGTTTGGTATAGGTACCGTCAGGCTGCGAATCACTACGGGTAATGCAGATATAATTGCTATTGTTCTTTGCAATCCTGAAATCTAAAAAGTAGTGCTTGTTACCACAAGAGAAGTTTTCTGAAGCTAAAATGTTATTATTTTTCATAGGGCTTAAGATTAAGTACAACCCAAAGTTGAAGCACTAGCAGATGATTATCCGGTATTATCTTCACTTACCTGATCTTAATTTTTGACTAAGCGATCCTAAAAAAAAATTACCCGATCCTAAAACTTTTCACGCGATAAATCCGTTGTTAACCTAACCAAACTTAAAACCAAAATCAATGAGTGAAGCAACAGAAATCCGCTATTGCAGGCAATGTGAGAAACAACTTTATGGTAGGCTAGACCAGGTTTATTGTAATGACTATTGCCGGAACACCTTTAACAAGCAAAAGGCAATACGCGAAAGGGTCGAGCCACATCCCAACCAAAAGGCCATCTTTAAGATCATTCAGCGGAACTATGAAATTCTAATGAAACTTTACCCCAAACCTATACACCCGAATCGGTATGAGCGCACCAGTAAGATCTGGATGCCAAGAGATTTTAGACCAGAATTTTTCACTGGCATCCGGCGTATTGATTCACAAATATGGTATGTGTGTTTTGACAGAGGCTGGCAATTAGTTGGTGGTGAATACCAAATGAAAGACTTTCCTGAAAAAGCATATATTTAAACAGCACACTTACACCGATCTGAAGCTTTATTAAAAATTTTCGATCCTAAACAGCTTGTCTGAATCTGAAAGTTTCACCACAAAATAATCTTCGTTATTCAATTCGTCCGGCAGCTTATCCTTCAAAATTGAAGCAACAAACTGAATATTATTACGGTTTACGAAGTCTGCAATTTTAACCAACTGGTTATCATGCATAAGTTCCTTTTTGTCGTTTAAAAGAAAATGCAAGGTTGGCAACCCTTCGGCATCCGCAAACATAATATAAGCAATGTCGAAGCAGGAAATTTCTCCTTGCTTTTTGCCCGAGCTCAGGTTCGTATTAAAGGCATTAAACTTATATAACCGCTGACCTTTTTTATTGGTGACAATATCATATTTAAGAGCATATTGCTCTCCATATAGTTCATTAGAAATCGCAGCAAAGTACTTATTGAACTTTCGCAACTGATCCTTAACCGTTTGCTCAAAGGAATCGGAAAAAAGTTCATCATCAATCTCCTTAAGCTGTCCGTCATACTCCTTGATATTACTTTCGACTTCTGTTAGAAGTTGGATGATGTTCTCATATTCACCCTTCTTTTGGAATTTCTCGTTCAACTGGATAATCACCGCCTCTAACTCTTCAAACGAATCGCTTTTGGCAATAATAATCGCCAGTTTCTTTTCATCCGCGAGCAAACGCTTTAACATTGCCTCCTTGTGCTGTATGTCTTGTTGGATTACGGGAAGTTCCTTGGAAATGAAATCAATTTTCTGACTGATCATCTGGTTATGGTACTCAACCAAATCTTCAAAGGTTTTTTGTAAATTGTCAATCTGGTTACTTGCCTGCTGATAAATCAAGCGGAGCTGTTGAAGATCGATGCTTGAAGCTGTTGTTTTCAATTCCGCCTCAGTTTCCTCAATAAGTTCCCTTCTAATGTTTAACCTACTTATTTCCTGGCTGGCCTTATTGATCTGATACTTTAACTGGTTAAGGTTTTGAAGGTCTGATTCAAAGTCTTCATTAATGTTAAGATTGGACTTCTTAATATTTAGCGCCTCAATGTCATTATTGATCAGGCCGAGCGTAGCTTCATATGCCGTGCGTGTCTGATTTTTTTCAAGTCTTGATTTATAGGTTTCTTCCTGTTTTAACTTCGCAAGAATCTCCTGTTTTGTATTTCCACGGGAAAATTCGCAACCAAGCAGATACAGGTAAAGCGTTTCATATTCGGCGTCTGTTGTATACCCGTCCAGCGTTTTAAGGGTATTATTGATACTCTCGTCTCTCCACCTGATATTGTGTGAGATAACCTGCCGAAAGGTCGGCTTAGCCATTGTCTGGTTGGGAAAAAGCAAAGCCAACAGCTTTAATTCAAACTCAGTCTCGGTATAGTCTTCATTGTTAATCCGCCGAATGATCTCCTTTCTTGCAAGAAAATTCCGCTGTATCACGATCTGTTCTGCATTTTCGTCATCAAGATCAGTCGTTAGCACTAGGGTCACCAAAACCTTATTATCAATCAAAAAATCCTTTACCAGTTTATAATCCTGCTTTTTATTCTCCCCATCCTGATAAATATGTTTTGGGTTACCGCCCAGGCAAAAATCGATCAACTTCAAAACTGTTGTTTTACCAACGCTATTTCCAGTGATACCTTCATTGGTTTCATCCACAATCAGGTTGATTCCCTTATGAAAATACAATTCCCTGAGAACCTTATGTTCGCTGGTTATAGTGAGCTCCTTTAAGAACATAGCTCCACCTCTCCCTGCGTATTGATCTGTGCAGCGCTAATTAAAAACAACCAGTCAAGACATAGTATAAACATAGAATAGGCCATGTTCTTAATCAATTTTACGTTTTGGTAAAGTTCTATATAGGTCTGTAGAGGCTTCTGTTGTAGCACCTGCAACACATACGCACCATTGAAGTATACGGTATTTTCGGGATGTATGTTATCAGGCAGTAGCATAATTATAATTCTCAGGGTTTTCAAAAATCTTGCAACGGATGAAAGTATCCACTACCAATATATTTACACTCAATTCTAACTCGTCTATTGGGATTTCCTCATAATTCGCACTATCTTGGATCTTTGCGACCACTTTATCAATAACTGCAAAAAACAAATCATCATCATTAATAACTCCTTTTTGCTGAATATATTCTTTCCGAATAGAACTTAAAACAGCATTACTCTTGTTCTTACCGAAAGCATCAAACTCAGCATACTTGCTGTCCACCCGTCCATAATGAATCTTATAATCGTCGATAATCAGTTTCGCACGAGCCAGTTTATTGAATGTTATTTTTCTCTCTATTTCAAAACTGTTGATCTGGGTAAGCTGACTGAGGTCATTCCAATCTTCCTTTGAAAGAATATTTATGATCGCCGCTAAGTTAGAGTCTAGTTTCTTAATATCAACCTCAGTACCTAACTCTGCTTTTATGAAACTATATATATCCTTCTGACTAACGATATCAAGACCGACAACAAAATTTAAAACGGAGTTCACGTCATAAATATCCTGAGCGGGATTAAACACTAAACTATGCGGATTTTTGAAAACCTGCTTTCTTAAGTCGGCACCATCTTTTGCTATAGAAATAAATTTAAAGCTATATCCGCGGTACTTGCTAAGGATATCCTTTGATAATGAAGATTCAACCTTCGCTTTGGTACAGGTCGCCGAAACCTGAAAAATAATCTTATTGGCATGATCAATAAGGTCGATGGCTTCCACATTCTGTTGAATAGCATTCATGTTCTCTAATTCCCAACCATACAGCTTATTGAAAAAATGCAGATAGAAATTTTCCGAATGCAGATGAAAGTCAAGAATGTTCAATTTACCTCTGCCAATAATACGCAAAGCCAAAAGATTCAATCTTTCATCCACATAGTTGTAATAAACAGACCTGTTCATAGACTATAAGTATTTGATAGAATGGACATTTGAGATTTGCGCAGCATTTTTGTAAGTTTGGATGAAGGTAATGAACTTCTGATTAATATTCGTAACAATTTTTCAGGCGTTTTCCGAGCCACTAAACAGGTAGAGAACTAATTCTTTTTCGGAGCTTGGGGATTATTAATATGCCTTTTAAACCAGGAAAAACTTTTGGTGTAAACGGGCATAGCGGTATCATAAATATCATTATAAGCGATCTTAATTCTGAGGTCGCCCAATAGATTGCGTAGCCTATCTCTGTGATTTATAAAAGAAACGTCTGAAAGCTCACCTTCCAGCCTCAGCAGATTGCGTTTTTCTCCCTCCCTCAGAACAAGATTATCTTGGTTACCAGTATAATTTCCATACTGGCAAGGTAGTGATTCGATCCAATCGAAAACACCAGATTTTTCCTGATTGGTCTTTTCATTTTCAATAAGGTACTTGGTAATTATCATCGGGCCTAGTCCCTTGTTATGGAGCGCGATGGTGATCGAAGTATCTTTATCCATAAAGCTTACGTTTATCAGCGGTCTCTTCTCCCGCTCTTGCTTTTTTAGCAGAGTCTGGTTGTGACGATTAGAAACAAATCCAAGTGTAAAGGTAAGGATCGCACCAGTCAATGCAATTACCGGACTTAATGTCCCACTTAAATAGATGCCAAATTGTGACCAGTCGATATTTTTGCTAGAAAGGCCACCAGACTTAAATTTGCTCATGTAAACCAGCGCGGGCGAGAATGCCAAAATAAGAAGCGTAATAACCGCAATCCAAAACCATGCTTTTTTTGTTAATTCATTTTCTGATCCTTTACTAGGATCGCTAGTTGATTTTGTGGTGTTTTTCATCCGACAGTGTTAATAATAAAATGATTAGTGTTAATTTGGGCTAGAGCAACCACCTATATCTTCAGTCACATCGTACTTTGCTAGTCTTATCAAAGCTGCAAGCAAAAGGTGCATTTTATCTAGATTATAGTCTAAAAAATTATAAAAGCAATGCGCCACATTATTCCTTAGATTCATTCCTCCTTCATTAGCAAACAGATACTTAAAGAACTGAATATCGTCAGCATCAAAATATTGCTGAATAATCTCGTGATCCAAAACATGATTGACATAGGCTTCCTGAGTTCCTTTTTTACCACCAATAGTTGTCGAAACATTCAACCGTTCTGCAAAATTACGGAACAGACCTTCCATCTTTAAAGTCAAGCTGTCAATACACAGTATAAAGTTAGGCGTGTAGGAAGAATCCTGGCTCAATGCCCAGCTTTGAACCTGCATAAAATAATCACAAATGGCCGGGCTGATTAAGGTAAGCCAGTTAATTTCCAACTGATCACCTCCCAGATCAGTTTTAAGATATGGCTTTCCCAACCAGGTGTTTTCAGCTAGAAAAGCAATGAAGTTTTTAAACGTAAGTCGCCCCGACTTTATTCCTGGAATAAAAGTCATGTGAAGATATTGTAAGGTGATGTGGCTCAGATAACTTTGGTACCCCTCATAAAATTGCTTGTTTTTACTGACATCGTTCTTTTGGTTACGGATATTTTTGTTCCTGTCGAACTGAATGACAGTAAAGAAGTCAAGGCTTGACTTCACCTTTGCCGTCTGCTTTGCAATTGTTTCTTTTGATGGGAAAAACCATCCACTAATTAAATGGGCATAAATTACTTCCGGAGGTTCTTGCAATAGCTGTTCACATTCATTCTTGATGTATCTGCTGACAATATTGAAGGCCTCTATTTCCTGCTCACTTTTCTTTAATCGAACTGTTGGAAGTTGGACTTGCGGCTTCAGTTCAAAAATAAGTTGTTCTATTTCTTTCTTTCGGAAGTTGTTGCCAGCGTTCTGATAAGCCTCTACCGCAGAAGCAAAACTTTTCAGCTTAAGCCACATGCGATCAGGTTTCACTTCCGCCTTGGCTATACTTGCATGCATATCACCTAAAAGGTTAAACCATATTTTAATATCGCTGCCTGTTTTTCTGGCAATCGCAATGGCGGTATCAAAATAATTGTGTATCCACAAAAAACTATCCGACTTACCATTCTCTTCACTTAATGCTAGTTCAAATACAGACAGTGCATTTTCAAAATCAACTGGCTTAAATATAGTGCTGCTTTCCAGCATATGTTTCAGAAGGGAGTGCTTGACATAAAAAGGAACACTTTGAATATTATATAGCACCCGATTAATCAAGTCTTTCAACTCTTGTATATGAATCTTGACCTCGGCGACTAGCTCGATTAGATTTTCGAACTTTTGAGAAACCTGAGCATAATTTTCGCCATCAGAATCCTGGTCAAAAAGATCAATAAATTCTTGTATAAGCACCAGATAAGCTTTAACCGCGGCCTCAGCATGGGTCTTGCTTTTAACGCCTTTAGGTGCTTTCCAAAGCAAATGATTATAACGGGCAGCCAAAAGCGGATTTTTTGCTTCAGCAGCCCTCTTTTTTAAATAAGCAAAAGCATCCTGTTGGTAAGTATCCAACTCTGGAAACTGCCTAACCTCACCAACATTTTGCCCTGTGGAATACGAATAAGAGAAAACAGAATTTCCACGGATAGTGAAAAGGAAGCACTCCAGTTCCCATTGTGCCCACTGCTTTTCCTCATCAGTTATGGCCTGGTTGCGGTATGCTACTAACACATCGGTAATATCCCAATTGCGTGTCATCAAAAGTGCCTTTTTTTCCAGGATCGTAGACAGGTCCTCTATGGTACAAACATCTTTAATATCAATTTTTGTAGATCTCATTAGCAAAAAATAATGTTAATCATTGTTACTTCTAAAATTCGGGTACAATCTCATGAAACCCATTTCTGACCATATCTCTGAAAGAGGCTATTGGCAGTGCCGCCTTGTTCCTTGCAAGATAAACCACAGGAACCACATTCGAACTCAATACAAACGACACCACTCTGTAGTCCTGCGGATGATCTACAAATTTTATCAATTGCTGTTTGTTCTGATTTAACCAGTCATGCCTATTCAAGTGTTTTAGAATATGTCCTCCTTTACCATCCTGACCTATATAGCTATCTAGTTCAGTTTTTATCTCATGTATCACTCTCGCCGATGCCGTGTTTTTGCATTCAATGGAATAGATCACCTTCTGTTGATCATCAATTGCCATAACATCAACATCGCCATAATTTTTATCCGCAATCAAATGTCCATCTTCACAAATCGTAACCTCATATTCAATAAGCCTGAGCTTTGTTGATTTCCTCAACCAATTGAAAACTTCATTTCTATATTTAAGGCCATTCCGTTTGACAAATATGCTCATCACTTTGCTAGCTATCGGCCCATGTTCCAAAACCCTGAGTTTATTCGAAGATATTAATGAGGTAAGGCTCATGTATGACCTCATCACATGCCGGAAACCCCAGTGGTAAGTAGGTTGCTCATCACCAGGATAGATTATTCGGATAAGTGGTCTTCTTACGAAGCTAAGTGCTCTATTGTATCTCCAGGGTAATATGTCTTTTGCAATAAACCCCTCAGGAGCCTTTTTAACTGATTTCCTCTGACTTAACACTAATAAATTTATGGCTGACTTAAGCTCTTCTTCACTAACTTTCTTTCGGAACTGCTTAGGGATTTCTGCCAAAAACTCATCTTGCTTCATGCTCATGAACGATTCACCACGTTCTAGACCCAACATCTGCAAACTACCATATAATGCTGTAATCGTAGTAAATGAAGCACCCCATTCCTCTAAGAAAGCTGCATCTGTCTGCTCATTATTGACAAATATCTCTCCTTCATCAAATTCACCCATCCCTTGATCCGGATTGATCGAATAAAAAACTTCGGTTTCAGCTCTGGAATTATTAAAGGGAGCAATAACCTCTTTATAGAAATTGTCCCATATTCCAATTCGCCCAGAAGGTAATAATCCTATTTCAGGATCGTTTCCCAACAAGGTAATCGAATCTGCAACATTAGCCCACATTATTGCTTCGTCCATCAGAGCAATGACTTCATCGATGTCATCAAGATTAACCGGTTGTCCCTCAAAGTTTGGGCTGGCTACGATAAATTCAATGACACTGCGAACTGCCAGCGAAGCCGGAACAAGTTTTTTATCCTTCTTTTTAAGATCAGTGACTTCTGCTTTAAAATTGCTGTAACAGGCAATTTTTGAAGGAAGCAAAAGCGAATTATATTCCGATTGAAAAATGAGCCTTTCGTTCAATGCTACCAGATAGGACAAAAGATCTGGAGTATTAAATTGTGCTAACTTTGTTTCCACCCTGGTCAGTAACATACCTACCAGATCCATGCAAAGCTTATGTTTGTCCTTAGGATTAACAATGTTTTCAGGTATAGGACTACTCGGATTGAGCATTTCAACGAGATGATCCAGAATAAGTTCCTGTTCGGTGTCCATAAGATATCTTGGCGGGGGAAGGTTCCTATTATCGAGCAAGGGATTTTTGGAACTGTCTGAAAACAATATCATCTTCGCATGGGGAGGGCTCATCACATCTATGATCACTTCCCGGATAAATTCTTCTGGCATCTGATCGCAAGATGATTTTTTCAGGATAACATTGAATCCCATAAGTATCGTCTTCATCAATAGTCTTTCGCCCGAATTATCATCTGAGGACAAAAGAGAAGAAAGACCAAAAGGAACCGTCAGTTCAACAGTCCGCTGCTCAACTGTGAAATCGAGTTCTTCTTCAAAATCTTTAAGATTGAAATAATCGCTCACATCTGATTTCCTAAGTAGGTTCGGGTCTAAATACAATCGAAACTCAATTGGCATACTCCGAAGTGGGTTTAGATACTCTGCTATTTTCGTTGAAAGCCTGAACATCCAAAATGATACAGCTTCGATATAAACAGAGATTCTGGAATAATCAGACCTGCTTTTTGCTTGATAATTGGTTACCCATAAGGGGAATCGGAAAACCTCAACCAGCATCGCATTATGCTGGGATTCATATTCTAGTTTATATAATGGCGCAAAAGCCCTTGCCCTTCTCACTACGACATCTACTGGCCGGTCATCTATACTACGTTTTGCCGCATGTTCATTCCTGTAGCTCACCAATTCCCTAACGAAATTGGTTCCGGCGCCCATATAAACGATATATCCGGGCGCATCGTCCGAAGGGAGAAGTGAACCATGATTATTTTTATAAAAGGCAAACATATCAATTGTATCTGATCCAAAACCAATATCGGCACGGCTGGCTGCAAGGTTGTGTGCTTTAGCAAACTTCCAAAACATCAACGGCTCAGGCTCCTCAGACTGAGCAACAATATCAAAATCACTAAAACTAAAGACCAGCGTGTGGTTTCCATTCTTCGGCTTTTTCCACATCAGCATCATTTGATCATCAAAAGAACCGCCAATCATTATCGAAAGTACTCTAGTATTTCCACTGTTTGCCAAATTAAGATGGTCAATCACGATATCCATTCGGTCATAGATAGTCTGGGCGTCATCGTCCGGATTTATCTCGGAAGAAAACCCCATTACCAGACAAACATAAGCTAACTTATTGCTATCAATCTGGTAGACCTGTTCAATCAATCTATCGCTCAATTGGCTTTCTGGCAGCTTGATCCCTACCATTTGCCAGCCTGCCTGTTTTGCATACGAGACAATCTTGTCGCTCTGCCATTGATGGTAGGTTCTTCGCAAAACACTTTCTTCCTTCATTTCCGTTGCAAGGTGTCTGATCTTATTATATAATGTAAACCCGATGTTAGCCGGTGTTAGACAGATAAATTCATTCTCTAATTCAAAGAATGGCCTTGACGTATATATTGACTCGTAAGGGTTATATTCTTCAGTAATATCGGTACTGCGTATCAGGAAATCATTGATAGTTTCAACCGGTATACCATAGGACTGACATATATTTTCCAATACCACCTTTTGAATCGTCACTGCAGCAGCAAAATGTGCCAGGACTGACGCTTCGGGAACAAATATACTGTCGTCCTCATTCTCAGCAAGAGTATAGGGCTTTATTCCGGCAGTACTAGTTATCAAACCACTACAGGTAAGCAAGAGTGATGCAAAATGATCAGTTTTGGCTTTAAACTCGATGCTAAGTTCATTTTCGGTCATAAATATTGAACTTAACAAAGCCTTCAACTTATCTGAAATGTCAGCATTTATACCCGGCAAAACGGTATAATTGCCATTAAAATAAACTACGTTCTCAGCAAAATGTGAAGAAATCGGATCTTCCATGTAATCCGTTGTAAGATTATGAGCGAAAAAATCCGCAAGTGCTCCATGTTGAACGTCTTCAAGACCTGTTTTTCCAAAAAACAGAATTTCATTCACAAGCGTTTCCATTCTCAGATCTTTTCCTTGGTTCATTGGAGAAAGCTGTAACGCGGCTACCGATTTAAGCAGACTAGATTTGTTGTATTTGAGAATAAAATCTCTTATTTCCTGCTGGTGGTCAGACTCGTCATAATCATCAAATTCATCCATGTTCAAAATAGTAAGGTGAGTTTTTTATCAAAAATAAATATTTGAAGCCAAATAGAGCAGAAGGCTTTGAGCCAATTTGACTAAATGTATAAGTCATAAAAAAACCCTGCTCATCTCTGAACAGGGTTCTATATTCCCAAAACAGTTATCTATCTATTTGCTGTTCTTTTTTTCCGTTACTTCTGTACGGATTTCCTGAGCCAATACTTTTAAATCCTGCATCGCTTTTCTAACCCTTGTACCTGCTGCGCCATTGCCTGCATTACTGAATTTTTCTACATCAGCCTCAATACCAGCTATCAGTTCTTTTACTTTCGTGAATTTTTCCATGTATTTTAATTGTTTTTTATGATTAATAAATAGTGATTTAATATTGATTTGCGTTTTAAAGATATAAATTAGGCGCTAAACGGACAAACCCTGCTTTTTTCTGTTATTCTGGCCTTTTTCCTGCCCCTGGTTTTCAACTATCTTCTGGCTCTGGCTTTTGTCTTTAATTTCCAGCTGGTCACGACGAATAGACACCCCTTTTTCATCTTTAATATTAATGGTGCGCAAGCGTGGATTGGCCTCGATAAATAACACGGCTTCCTTTCCGTCTTTCGTCATCGTTACCGCTGTAGAATTCCCAGCTTTCATTGAAGCCATCAAATCGGCTTTTTCCTCTGGTTTGGCAAGCTCCGCAATCGGAAATTTATCCAAAGCCTTTTCCAGATTATAACCATAGCGATCATGGAACTGTTCCACCTTGTTATTGCCATAGTTATCTTTCTGAGAAAAATCGATTTTCAGCCATGCCAGATAGTTATCGCCATCACTATTGACCATTGACTTTTGCACCGCTCTGCCCGCAACCAAATTGAAAGCCTCATCTGCACCAACATTATTGCCGTTCCTGATCCTGAAATCCTGACTTTTATCAATAGCCTCGTTTCCGGTATTCAATGTAGCCTTATAACTATTAAAGAAGTACATATCGGTGGTATCGGATTGCTTAAAGTTCAGCTCATAATTTACAGTTTCATTTCCACGGTTGATTTCATGACCGATCTTGATTTCGGTCTTCTGGTCCTTTACATCTATTTCCTTTTCAAGCTTATCAAGCACCGCAACTGGGAAATCCATCTTTTCGAGCTTGTTCTTTAGGAATGCTAAATTGTTTTCGTTCATATTCTTTTGATTATTTAAATGATAATAGTGTCCGGTTTCCACGATCTCGACAAGTTTATTGTCTTTAAGGGCTTCGATCATGTTCCGAAGGAATGGCGCTAAAGGTTCAACATACCAGTCACCATTCTCCCTGGCATGTTTGTCCGCACTCCTTCGCTCAACAAAAGCATAGATCTCGTTTCCAGTGTACATATCCCTATCCCTGGGATAGCTTACAAACTCATAACCATCTATCTTTACATCAACTAGGAATTCAGCGGTCGAGACCAGATCGTCCCTTCTGAACCTCACTTTTTCTTCGAGTTATCGCGCAACAGTACCGGATATCCCGCAGGCAATTTCTGCTTTACTCTTTTGACTTTTTTAGAGAATAGCCCTTTAGCAGCTTCCAGACCAGCACCCGCAACCTGTGTCCCGATGCTCTGATCCATACTTAATAACTGCATACTGCGGATGGCATCATCGGCTCCGCCATTTACGGCATCAACAAGCAAAGCCTCTGGTGCATTGAGTCCGATCATACCGTCCCGTTTATCAAAAACAGTCAAACTCACCGGAATAATCTGGTTGCCCAAACGGATGTTTTTGATCTCCAAACTGATACGCTGGTTAGAAAAGATTGCAAGGCCAAATATGGAATGACCTTTAGGGATGCGTTGCCCGTTCAGTACAATGGTATCGAGTAAACGAAGTTCGATCACCGAACCTTCAACGGCCTTTACATTTCCTGCGATTTCTGCGGGAATAGCTTTGAACAAGGTGTCGGGCACACCACTGGAAGATTTAACATGCTGCTGCCTAACCAGATCTGGATTTTGGATAGCAAGTATTTTATCCATCATAGCATTGAGCTGGTGCATTTCCGAATCATCACCCCCGGAAGAAGCCTGCATATTTTTCATCAGGGCTTCCAGCTTCGCAACATCTGCGCTCATGGCCGGATCAGGAGTAGGACGGGTATTAGTTCCACCAGGGCCATAGGCAGGAGCAATCGGCTTTGCGTTTACCTGTGCATTGATCTGCGCAAGTTTTGCCTGAATTGCCAGTTCGCTCGGATCAGGGTTTAAACCTCTGCCAGCACCTGCAATTCCAGAGCTTTCGCCAGTAGTTAAACCGTGCTTGATCAGATCAGCCGAGTCCTTTTGTGCCTGGCTATATAAGCTCATTTTGTCTACGGGTTTTTCATTCTTAAAATCTGCATCCGGCAGAACCATGTTTAAGCCTTTGCTGACCGAGGCCTCTGCCGCAGGCGGTTTAGAACCACCACCTAATGACCAGAAGGCCATTGTCATGAACGGCAGGATCAGTAATGGCAGTACCATCAGGAATTTACGTCGCTTTAAAAAAGCGGGAGAATGTGTTGTATTCATAAGCTATATGGATTAATTGTAAATGGATATAATGATTAAATAAATGCAAATGCCACCCACGCCCAAGCAGAACAGGATCAGTAGCACCATCCACCGAAAGGTGGAATAAGTTTTTGTCCGCTCATTGAGCCATCCGGCAATTCTTGATTGCTGGCGCAGGATGTAGCTCGCCAGCTTTCCCCTCAGTGCATCAGCAGACGGAGAAATTCTCTGCTTTTTACTGCGGAAGAGTCTCATTGCCGTAGGATTTAGGTTCGTCCCTGTTTTCCAGAATTTCCCAGCTCTGTATCAAAAAGCCGTGCGGGTTATCATCTGTCTGGGTTTTCAAGTCCCGGACTTGTCCCTTAGTAACCAGCTTACGAACTGCGGTACTACTGGAACGAACCAGCCGCTGGGTAGCATAGGTGGTAAAGGAATACGGATAAACATCTATGTTCAGCACCGTACTGTCCACCTCGATTTCCTGGGAGATGCTGGCCGAGATCAGGTTGTTGTAATACCCGCTTTCCACTAGATTATCATATTGTTTTTTTGCTGACAGATCAGCTAAGAAAAGCGATTTGGAAACGCTGGCTTTAATGGCCTTGTCATCGGGACTCAGGTTAAAAAAGTACTGGTGAAAGGTTTTGATGTGGTCACGGAGCTGCACAGGCAAATTGGCTTTCTTATCAGAAGCCAGTGCCTGTAATACCTTACCGTTATACAGGATGTAGATTTTCCCGTCCTTCTCAGCCGACAGCTGGCACCATTTGTACAGGCCAAAGCATATCGTAAAAGTATTGGCCAGTATCAGCAGGTAGCTGAACAGCTTGATGTGCCGGAATGCGGTATCTATATTTTTGAGTTGTGTAAACATAGGCTTAATGGATTAATCGTTGCTCTTAAGTTTGTTTTTGAAATAGTCGTTTCCCTCGGATGCGCTGCCTCCTTTTGAATTGCGGTTGGCGTTTCCCATTGCATCAACGACCATACCAGTTGCTCCTGATACCATCTTGGTCGAAGTACTCACCCCGCCAACAACCAGCGAATTGACTTTAGATAAAATCGAGTTGCCGCCACCTGCATGTACAATATAATTAGCAACCGTTGGCACCGAAAAGTAGCCGATGATGCCAATGATCAGAAAACATAAATATGCCGTATCGGTACTTGAAAAGAAGGTGTCACCCTGCTGACCAATCTGCGATATATCGTAGCGAAGCATATTTTCCTGCACTTTTCCGATGATGCTGCCAAAGATGTTGGCAATGGGCAGCCAAAGGAAAATATTGACATAGCGGGCAATCCACACCGTTAACGTATGCTCAAAGCCGTCGAATACCGCAAAGGCAAATACCAATGGGCCGAGTATGGCTAAAATGATGAGATAGAATGTCCTGATCGTATTGATACACAGCGAAGCTGCCGCGTAAACCACCTGCAAAACCTCGCTCATCCACTGTTTGATGGAATTTCTGAAATTGTAACTGGCCTTTGCAATGGCAAAATCAATCCCATGCGCCAACCTGTCCAGCATCCCCTCATCCTGCCTGTTCGGATCTTCGGGATGGGTGTATTTATACCATTTGTCACTCGAACCTTCACCATCGGCGCCGACATACATCTGGTACTGGTCGGTCTTTTTAATGGCATTCTCTTTTTGCTTCAGCAACACCGCTATTGCCCGGTCGGAGTTTTTCACCATTGCCGAGGTTGCCGAAACGGTTGGTTGTAAGATGCCATTCATCAGGCCAATGACTGCCGGAAAAAGCAAGATCGCTAAGCCGAGCGCAAAAGGGCGTAACAGCGGGTAAAAGTCCACCGCTTCAGCTTGCGCAATGTTCTTCCAGACACGGGAAGCAATATAAAACAGTGCAGCAAAACCTGCCAGACCACGGCCTACGCCAATCAGATTAGAGCAAAGCGGTATCATTTCCTTATACACCTGATCCAAGACCAGGTGCATACTTTTCATTTCACCAGCCAGCCCTTGCGCAAACGAAAATATTGGCGAGAACGTTAAAAGCATGGCCATGACCACAAATAATGTGGCCTTAATAAATCTGTTCATAATAATGGGTTAAGGGTTTGACTTAAACAGTTCCTGCATGGCTGAAACCTCTTTCTGTTCCATTGTCCGCTGCCTTGAAATACCAATGCCCTGGGCATTAAAGTGCCGCAGGAACAAAAGCTTGTCCTGCATATCTTCAAAAATCCGGTCTATTGTGGCCAGCCGATCATCATCGGACATACGCAGTTCTCCGGCCGTAACCACCATTAACAGCGCTTCCAGATTTTGCAGGCTTTGTTTGTTGAGCTGCGAGTAAATCGAGGCCATATAATCCACTTCCTGAATGTTAAACTGCCCGCCGGACTTAAACCTGCTGAATGCGGCTTTATATTCGGACAGGATGTTGCTCTGCATTTTGATGATCCCTGCGATCTTATGGTATCTTCTCACTTCCGGGCTGACTGCCATTAATCCATCAAGAAAAGTTTCATGCAGGGAGAAATTGCCTTTGGATATGTCACGAACGGCATTATAACCCTTGCTGATAATCTGGTAGCCCGCTTTCATATCCTTCAGGATATTTTTAAACTGCGACAGTTTTTCAACGTTTAAAATTAACTGCTGTACCTCGGCGGACTGCGCTTTTACACGACTTGCAGAACATAACACTAGAAGGGCAAAGCAAAAAACAATTAGCCTACTCAATTTCATACCACCTCCTGATCTGGTTAATGGATTCCTGTTCCCTGTTCTTTTGCCGGATCAGCATTTGCAAATCGGTACTAAAGGAAAGTGCAAAATCATATTTATCCTGCATCGACAGCCGAAGTTTTTCGAGCCGTCCCAAACGTTCGTCGTCTTTCATTTCCAGCTTACCGGATGTGATCACCAAAAACAATTGCTCCAGATCACTGGCACATTCCGCTAAAAGATTTGCCTTGACCAATGAAACGTACCCCCAATCATTTGCATTCAGCTCCGATGCTTTCCAGCTTTTCAGCACGGAAATGATACCCAAGCCGCCGTTAATGATCTCGGCAACCGCTGCGCTGTTTTTAATAGCTGGGTTTACCGCAGCCAACGACGCAAAGAAATTCCGGTGCAAACTAAACTCTCCATTAGTTATATCCTTAACTGTATGGATGCCACCGCCCACAATATCATAGCCTTTCTTTGCATAGCCAATATAAATCTGCAAGGCGGCGATCTGCTGTAACAGGTATTTTTTCTGCGTTTTCTTCTGATTAAAAATCTCTCCCCAGGTCTGTGCAGAACCTGAAAAAGCCCAGAGGGATAATGCAACTAGCATTACCACTCTGCATAGTTTCCTACTCAATCCCATACAGCTTTTTAATGATGTTCAGATCACCGGCTTCTTTCGCCCTGGACAGGCTCAGTTTGATCTGGCGGGTATTGAACTGTTTCAAGTCAAAATAATTCTGATCGATCTTCACCGCTACCTGTTCTATGATTTCCAACCGTTTAGCATCATCCATCTGCACCTTGAACGAGTTGACGACTAACAACAACTGATCGATGTTTTTCAGGCTGGCATCCAGAATCCCCTTAAAGACATCTTCCATGAAGCCAAGTTCATCCGGGCTGAAATGTTTGTCTTTGGCAAACAGGCTTTTGGCCTGCCTGTATTCTTCCACAATATCGGCCTGCCGCTGGGTAATGTCCCTGATACGCTGGTAAAAGGCGATGGCAGATTTGATCCTTGCCAGCTCGTCAAAGTATTTACCATACAGTTCCTTTTGACGGGTCGTCCAGTCGGCGATCTCTGTCAGCTTCAATTTAGACAAGGTATTTTCCAATACCTTTTGCGCATTTTGCAGCCAGATGGTCTGGTTCTGCAAACGCTGCACTTTCAGATCAAGGGCTTTGATCACCTTTTTAACGCCTGCTTTAATCACTTCGGCAATAGCGATCTGCGCTGAAACCTGTTTGGTGGGCATTGCTACCAGCAGTACCACCAAACTGAGTGGCATTACTACATAATATACCTTTGCTCTATTTATAAATTCTCTCATAAGCTGCCCTCTTTTATGGTTTAACCTTATGATATTCCCGCTGCATCAGCAGCAAGCTGTTTTTACCAGGAAAGAAACTGATTTTCTTACCCTGGGCATCGATGATCAGCGTTTTAGTTTTCCCGTCAAACCTGCCCATATACTCGCGGATCTTTCGCTCAGATGGTTGAAGCTTCCGGTTCCTTACCGTCTGGAAAGCGGATTTTCTAATTACCTGGTAGTCTCCCTGATCGCCGCAAGGCATAATGACCAGCGTATCTTTGGAGATACTGTATTCACCGGATTCATAACTGGCATAGGTGCCATCTATAGATGATTTAATGCTGTTCTCGCAGGATACGAAAAACAGCATTGCTGCAAAGCAGCCAAATAATGTTGCTTTTATTCTTTTCATAAAATTTCAGAATTAAAATAATTTACTGAGCCTTCTTCTGGCGAAGCTCTTCTGCCAGTACGGTAATTCCCTTTTCCATGCTGCCGTACTTTTCAGCATATTCCATGACGCGAAGCTTTTCGCTTTCCTCAGTCGTATAAGCCAAATACTCGGCAACGGACAGCTCGTTACGGTATACGCTCAGCTTCTGACCGCCCTGATCGATAAAAACCTCCCGATAGTTTTTACCTTTCTCATTGGCCTTGTTGACCGATAAAAGCAGCGCTTTGGCTTTATCGGACAAACCCAGCGTTTCTTGCAGCTTATCAAACTTGTTCATGAACTTGCGCATATCCAACAGGATCTTGGTATCTGATAAATTGATCACCGTCTCCTTAATGATAGGGGAGGAAATCAAATCGTCCACCTCTTGGGTAATCAGTGCAGCGATCCCATTGAACTTACGAACTGTCTTAAAAAGGTATTTGATAAAATGGCTCATACCAGTCTTTGCAATGGCGACCCATGCCTCATCGATTGCCAATATCTTGCGCTGTCCTTTGAGCTTGCGCATTTTGGAAATGAACATTTCCATGATGATGATCGTAACCACGGGAAACAAAACCTCATGCGAACGGATGTTGTCCAGCTCGAAAACGATAAAGCGCTCGTTCAGCAGGTCTAAATTCTCGGTAGCATTGAGCAGATAATCAAACTCGCCGCCCTTATAGTATGGGTTCAAAACATACAGCAGGTTACCCAGATCAAAATCCTTTTCCTTGACCTTGCCGTTTTCCATCACCTGCATATATTCCAGCATCAGAAAATCATAGAAGGAATTAAAGCCAGGAAAGACAGATGGGTTTTCTGCTAAATATTCATAGTACAGGGTGATAGCACCAGAGATCGCCACATATTCCGAGCGGCTGAAATGCTCACCGTCCCGTTTCCATAGCGCCAAAAGCAGGGTTTTTAAACTCTCTTTCTTTTCAATATCCAGCACATCATCTGTACCAATAAAAAAAGGGTTGAATCTAATCGGGTTCTCTTCGGTATAGCTAAAGTAATAGCCACCTACCAGATCACAAAGCCCCTTATAACTGCCGCCAATGTCAATGGTCACACAATGTGTTCCTTCATCGTAAAGCGTACGCAACATGTGGTTACAGGCCATTGATTTTCCCGCACCACTACCCCCGCAGATAAACAGGTTTCGATTGGTTACCAGCCCCGTTTTCATAGGCTCATCAAAAAGATCCACATACACAGGTCTGCCAAAATTCCGGTCACCAAAGCGGATGCCTGTACCATCAGACTTTGCATTACTTTCCATATTCAGAAAGCAACTGGCCTGTTCCACGAACGTATCGAAAGTATCATTGACCGGAAAATCTGCGGCATTGCCTGGGATGCCCGCCCACCAGATTTGAGCTGCTCCGTCCGTTTCCTGCCTGGCTACCGCATCCATGCCCGCCATAGCAGAACTGACTTTGTTGCGGATCTCCTGTAGCTCCGCTTGATCACTCGTCCAGGCCATGACATTGAAATGCGCCTTTATGGGTAACCGTCCGGCTGCCACCGCTTCGTTCAGGAAATCATTCACCGCATCGCGGCTTACCGCATTTTCACGGGAATAGGCCGAAAGGGAATGCAAGCGCAGCTTTTTAGCCTCCAGTTCCTTGATCGTTTTCTGCGGATCACCAATAAATAGAAACTGGTTATACTGGTGGTTACAGTCCAGCAATAAACCTAAGTTTGCCGCAAAACCCAAACTGAACTTACTCTTATCGGTACTGTACCTGTCATAATTTACCCTGCTGCCGCAAAATGACGGCAGGTCTTCCACATCAGCCAGAGAAAAAAGCTGACAATGGTTTTCTCCGATTCTGATCTCATCCTTCAAATGCACATCCCTTAACAATGGTCTTTCTCCCGTTCCAAGAAGTGAGCAATAAGATTCAATGATGCCGACCTTACCAGTCGTTCCGGCAAGTTCATCATCGGTCAGCTGGCGTAATGAAACTAGGCCGCTGTCAGCGAGTATGCGCTCAAAGGCACCTACCTTTTCCATAAAATCAGCGAACAGAGCCGGACTGGTGGTCTGTCTGGGCGCAATACTTTTGCGCATCAGTCCCGAATAACCGCTGGTTGCCGTTCTTCTGTCCTCCGGCTTTTTGGTAATCATCAAATAGCAGGTATGATCCAGGTAAGCCCTGCCCTCAAATGCGTTCTCTCCTGCAAGCGTTAAAAAGCTCTGCGAAGCATCCATATTGGCACGATGCAGCTTTTTGTAGAAAGTATCCTGCTTATGCAGTACTGTACCAAAAGGCAAAGTTTTTATCGCCTTTACCCAGGTATGATGCCCTGCCTCATACTCAGCAGATCCCAGCGTAAAAATATCCGCATGGTCTATTTTAAACACCACCGTCAAATCTCCCTGCATCGAAACAATGCAATTATGCTCTACCTTATAGATCGGGAACACCCTGGAAAAATCTATTGCCTTACTTGCTGCCATACAGAAGAATTTAAGTGGGTGAATAATTTGCGGCTCCTGCTGGACAGGCTGGCAGGAATACTGCGTTTCGCATTCTTTTTCAGCAGGCCATATTGCCCGTACTTATGGCTCATGCGGATCACCGTTGTAAAAAGCGCAGTCCCCAGACTGCCAATCAGCGCAATACAGATGTACAGGTTTACGCCAAGGATGTACAGCAAAGAAAACATCAGCAGCAGTGCAACCAAGCCACCCGCTAAAAAGCCGATATATTGCGCTTTCAGGCCACGAAATTCAATTGGGCGGTTAATACCTTTATTGATCTGATAGACGCTGCTCATATCCCAAAGAATGATTTAAGCACCGTTGCCACTACCACCAAAAAAATACAGCTACCAAACCATGCCGTAGCCACCTTAGCGGTATCGGGTTCCCCCGCATTCCATTTGGAATAAACTTTCACCGCACCGACCAAGCCCATAATTGCACCGATGGCATACATCAGGTCAGTTCCCGTATCAAAGTAACCCGCTACTTTGTTCGTTGCTTCGGCAATCCCTTGGTTGCCATCCTGCGAATAGGCAGCCTGGGCAAAAAAAGCTAATACCGCAGCACCTACTGCAATTATTTTACCCGACGACGGAACAGCTCCTGAACCTTTTTTAGCAAAGAGCGCTTCCAGTTCCTGCGGGCTTAATTTCCATTCCAGTTTGTCACTGCATTCCTTGCAAATGTGTCCCAGCAACTGACTGCGTAATTTAGAAGAGAAAACTTCCCTGTAGCATTCAGCAATTTCAATGAACGAGGTAGTCAGCTTCGCAGCGTCCCAGCTTTTTTCTTTTGCCAGACAGAAAGTATAATTCAGCTCTTCCATGCAGTCGGCGAGGTCACCCTGAAGCATCTGGTCATTACTGCCAAAGTCCAGCTCTTCCATACTCACGCTGCTAAGTCCGTCTTCCAAAGCCACCTTACCCAGCAACCCTGGATCTTCGGTCTCTGCGGTTGGTATTACTTCTTTTTTACCTGTTCCGGCCCGGTCAGGAACCGAAGAAAGAAAAGTCCTGAAGAACGTTCGCATCTCCTGCCTGTAATACAGCAGCAGGATTACAGCATAATAAATGAGCAGGGAAACGAGGATAAAAATTCCGTAAGCTAACCAGCTAAAATTTGATAACATAAGCCTTTGTTTTAAGCCGCCAACTCCATTACCGGCGGCGAAACAAAGGTTGGCCAAGCTTAGATTTTCCTTTCCCAACAGGGGTGCGTATGGGGAAAGGTCATCGGGCTAAACAGCCTGTAATCAACGATTACCCGGCTTATATTTTAGATCTTCATCAACCCGATCCCGTATCGCCAAGCCCATTGAATCGATAAACTTAGAGGGGCTGCTTACCTTACGTTCCCTGATCTCCCCGAACGTATGGTGCACATCCCTGATCTTCACCATAAACATGCGCTCAAACAAAGCCACAATCTCTGACAGCTGCGCATTCCCATGATTCAGCTGACCAGTGTAATACAGTCCATAGATCAGCTCGCCCAGGTTAACCACCTTGCCCGTCCATTTGATCCCCAGATCTGGCCGAACCGCCTCAGCATCTACAATAGAACCATCCAAAACACCCATCCGCTCTACAATCTGAGCCCGCAAAGCCTCAAAAGCGATAAACTTTGCAAATAGGTAATCCATTGAAGTCGAATACAGTGGATCGATCTCCGGCATCTCTGGAACTGAGACCAGCGAAACCTCAGCACCACGCACAAAATACAGGCGATCCAACTCAGTCCTTCCCGTCCGGTAATAATCGTAAGCCGCCGCATGGATGGAAAAGAAACGTGCAATGAACGAAAGTTCCTGTGCATAATAAGCCAAAACCACATCCTTCGTTCCCACAGGAATCCCCATCGATAGGCCATACAACTCGAAATGATAAATCTTCAACGCATAAAACTTCGGCTTCACCATTTTAAAAAACAAGATCTCGGTCTCTAAAGAAGGAAAGGGAACAGAAAGCACCTTCGAACGCAGCTCATCTAAAGTCTTTCTAATTTCCAGCATTGCAGCAGAAAGGACTTTTACCGGATCAGAATGCCCAGCGGCAAAGGAAGATAGTGAACTGCACAACTGGGAGTAAAAAGCATCATAAAATTTATGGAACATAAAACTTAAGTTTAAATAACACCTGCCTTAGCCAGTTAACTGGCAATAACTTTCACTCGGCAGGCTTAGACCAAAAGACGTAATTCACCACATAGGGAAAAAGTGGATGTATGAAACATGTACACCGATTTCTAAACCTTATGCTTATATTTGCCTTTAGTTAAAATATTACATAGCGACTGCTATTTGACTTGTTCTAGAAAACCGCGAATTTTTACAAAGAACACAAGGAAAAATAGGCTGTTCGCCTGCGCTTTAGCGCGGGTGCGGCTTATCTTGTGTTCAGGTGCTTCGCGGTACCTCTAGAGCGGATATGGCACGTATCCCGCGCTATGTCGTTTTAGAAAACGCCTGCGCTGGGATGGCAGGCCTAAACCAAATCGTCGAATGAAACAATCCGAACTTAGGGACATCCTAAAGCTGCCTATCGCAAACAGCCCGCTCAGCCATGAACTTAAAATGGTCACTGAGACATTAGGCTTCCATACTTTTTCAGACCTGTTACAGAATAGGACAGCTTACTTATTAAACTTGCCTGGTTTTAACCAACATCTGATCTACGAGTATGTAGAATTTCTGGAAACGAACCAAATGGGACATCTGATCGACCCATAAAAAAGGCCGGACAGATTAATCCGCCCGACCCCAACTATACTAAACTAATAACTGTACTATATTAAAAAATTGCGGAGGTCTTCCAGAACCGCAGCCACCATGGGTTCCAATGGTTTTATTGCCGATATATCCTTGGTATACATTTTTGACTTTACGCTTGGCGCAGAAAGCACATCCTGTCCCTTTGTAGAAAAATTACAGGCAATTTTTTCTGAAAAAACATCTAGGTTAGGTTCATCGTAAAATCCGTGGGTATACAAAGTCTTTTCAAAAAGTGCCAATTGCATAGCTGTTAGCCTAGTTTTTAATTTCAATGGATTAAGCTGGATATCATGCGGCTTTTCACTTAGTCCCTTAATTGTGGCATCTATCCATTTTGCCAATGCTTCATCAACAGGCTTTCTATCTTGATCAAATACCATTTTTGTATACAGGTTAACTTGAAACAACTTGGTTCTCTCTATTTTTAGCAATGATTTTGCCTCTAATCCACTAAGGCCTTCTATTTTGGCAGAAAAAATCTTGGTGCAATAGTTTTCAAACCTGACATGATTAAAACCCAGACCTATCAGCAAATGCATCAACTCATAGTTATCTTTAGGAAGTTCTTCGCCAATTTCTTCAAATATCTTCTCGTATTTTTTTAGGTATTTATAATTGTGCCAGCGCATTTTCCCGTCAAAGGTAAACTGATTGAATGGTATCCCAGTGATTAGTAAAAGCTGTTCATCTATCCCTATTTTTTGGAGCCAGCTCTTCAAAAACTGCCATTTTTCGTTATATGCCAAAGATTGTTGTTTGCAGAACAGCTTGGGAAGGCTCAAGGTAGCGGGCAATAAGGGTTCTACTTGTGAAGTGAGGTGATCCATCAGATTAAGTATAGACTGTGCAACTAAATTTCCCTCACTAGTGGGATTAAAATGGTTATCACATATTTCACCCATTCGATATAGGTTGATCTGCAAAAAATTACTAATCTGCGTTTCATTGGAAAGTTCTAATAATTGTTTTAGTAATATCCTTTCCAAGCGTTTAAGTTCCTTTTCTAGTTCGTTCAACGTGGTATTGTCGCCTTGATCTTTAAGCAGGATTTCCGATAATTCTTCGAGGTGTTCAAATTCGTAATTCATCTTTTCGGTAGATTGTAATTTATCGTTAACGTTCTCCTCAGCATATTGCCAAGCCCACTCTATTATTTTTCCTATTGCCACCAATACATCAGTCTTATCTTTTTCGCTATTGAGATCAATACCGCAGACTACGCCATTAATTGCCTTGTGCTGCAGTACCATATAATAGCTTCCTCCCAACAGTAAAGCAATTATAGCTTTAAAGTTTACTCCACTTTCTCTGAAATAGGGAACTGCCATTTTCAACAATTTATCTCCTTCAGCTTCACGCTCATCAGAAATACTTTTCATCAATGCGCTAGATTCAGAGATCTGCCAATGGATAATCTTCTGCATTTCCTCATTGGCAGAAAATACCTTGAAGTTTTCCTGCATCAATCCGATAAATAGCTCTTCGATCTCTTTGGCATCTGGGTTATCCGAAAAACGGAAGCGCTCGAAAAATGGTCGCCAATAATCCTTATCCTGTATATAGGTTTTTAAAAGCCCATTTAAACTTCCAAAGTGGTAGCGGATCAAATTCTTATCTTTTCCAAGTAACCTGGCAATGTTGTTTGTCCTGATTGCGCTAAATCCCTGTTCGATCAAAATCATACTGATTGCGTCCAAAAATTTCCTCTTTGTCGCATCAGCATCCCTGATCTTATTTAGCCGTCTTTTCGTCAAACCGTTATTTTTCCAGATGTGTTTTCTTGATTACCCATTCCCATGCATTCAATACCTTGTCAAGCTGTGTATGCGTATGAGTTGCCATTACGCTCATTCTTACCCTTGCATCTTTTCGCGAAACTGCGGGATAGTTAATTTGATTGGCATAAATACCTGCTTCGAGCAACATTCCACATATCTTTGCATTTAGGCTAATGTCTCCAATCTTTACTGGAATTATCGCTGACTGTGTTATTCCCGTATCCAGCCCCAAAGATTCAAGTCCCGTTTTCAGATATTCTATATTGTCCCAAAGTCGGTGCATCCATATCGGTTCCTCATCCACCAGATCAATAGCTTTGGATATACAGGCAGATGCAGGAGATAGTGTTGCAGAAAAAATGTGCTGCCTTGCCTGAAACTTCAGAAAGCGTACGAGTTCTGGACTTGCAACCAAATAACCGCCAACATGCGCAAATGTCTTGCTGAATGTTCCCGTAATTATATCCACCTCTTTGTATAAGTTATGCAACTCGATAACACCTCTTCCAGTTTCTCCAACAACACCCGTACCATGGGCATCATCGACTACGATATATGCTCCGTAGTGTTTGGTCAGTTGAATAATCTTATCTAATGGCGCCAAATCCCCATCCTGAGAATATACACCATCTATAATTACCATTCTTGTGCGGTAATTATCTTTCGAAGTCTTTAATATACGTTCCAAAGCTTCCAGATCATTGTGGAGGAAAGTCTTCACATTCGTGTTCAAGCAGCCTTCGTATACGCTTGCATGCACTGCCATATCCAGTATCGCAAGGTCTTCCTTTTTTAACAATGCTTGCAAAGATGAGCTGTTTGCCGTGTACCCAGTACTGAACACAATCGCACTTTCCCTTTTAAAGAACTTGGCAATTTTGTTCTCAATCTCCTGATGGAAGAGGTAATGTCCACCAATTGCTGGAGAGGCTCCAGCGCCAGAACCGTATTTTTCAATTGCAGCGATTGCCGCAGCCTTTACTTTGGGATGTTGCGTAAAGCCTAAATAGTCATTAGAGACCAAACTCACAAAATTGCGGTGCGGATTACTGGGCAGGTTAAGCTCGATCTCAGGGCCACAGCCGGAAAGATTTTCCTGCCGATAATTAAACTGTCCATTCTTGCTCCGGTCAGTTACATACTCACCCCATAGTTTTGCCCATCCATAGGGATCCATCCCCTCAATGTTTTCGAAGTCCTTAAAACTTGCTTTTTCAAAATCAATATTTTTCATGCTTTCATATTTTAAAGCAAGTTCGTTACGGTTTATTCTCTGAGTGGGGAATTAAGGGTTTATTTATGAAAATTTATTACTAAGAATTTTTCGAGAGCATACCTTTTTAAGTCAGCCTAAGATTAATTTATTAGGAAATGTGTGATTAAAAAAGGGGGCTTACTATCCAGCAGTTTCCCCTTTAACCATTAACTATTATTAACTTATTTATATTTACTTACTTGCTGCGTATGTCTTTCGCTAATCCAGTCGATAGCATCACGGATACTCCATTTTAAAAATCATTTTCTGCGAGGAATTACAGAATTATCTTGCAAATGCAACTCCTCTGGCTAAATGCATTTAAGAACAAAGATGTAGTTCCTATGGAACATCTTTTTTTCATGTGCCGATTATTACAAAATCATTTTTCCTTTACGACTAGCATCGGCAATTCCCTCTCAACTTCAATTAATTCAAGGCCATATACCAAAAGTTCCTTTTGGATGCTTTTTAAATCTTGAAAGTTCGAGAATTGTAAATCCACTTTTCCGATGTATCCTGTTTCATCTATTGATGGTAATGCAGTGACATCGTTAGTAGCTTCTAAAGCAGAAAGTAAAAAATCAAGACTGACATTTCGAAGTGTAAAAGGAGCTTTTAATACATTCCCTATAGGTTCGCCCCCTTTAGATGCAATCTTGTCTAAACTAGAAGTTTTTCTTAAAACAAGGCATTTAACAAGTTTCTCTTCGATATTAGCAACGTAGTTAGAATTTTCATTTACATAATTCAGCATTCTGGCGTACAGATTATTCGCTTCTTCTTTTGGGAGAATGTATTCTATACTATATAGCTTTTCAAAATTCCCACCAGTTTTGGTATCGAAATCAATGGCTTCTGGATTTTTTGTTAGGTTTAACAAGCGCTTATCCGAGAATTTAACTCCTAATTGCCGAAATAATTCATAAGAAATACCTCTGTAAATATTCATTAGAGAAAAATTGGTAAACTGTCGTCCATAAACGATTTCTCCCTCTCTATGAAATCCAGAACCGAATGGAATGGCTCGTATTCTTCCTTTGGCAAAGAGAGTATAAGCCACAATACTACTTGATTTTTCCAGTTCAAAATTCTCAGAAAGCATCAGCGGACGCTTTCTGTTTATTTGAATTACGGTCTGCAAAGAAGATTTTTCATTAGCCAATACCTCTGAAATGGTTTGTTCTGTTACCTGTTCACCGTCTGTGGTATTAAGAACTTTTCCGTCTTTTATCCAAACAATAAAAGGAATTGCGGTATGAGGAAACATTTCATGGAGTCTCTTGTCATCTACAACCGATAAAACACCTTTGTAACGCTGTCCATTGGTAGATGCAAAAAAATTTTCAATAGTTGTTCTATCCTGATCGGTTATAGCTAATATCTTAATTTTGTCCCCGAATTTTTTCTGTAACTCCTCCATATGCGGAAACTTCTTAATGCAACCACTACACCAAGTGGCCCAAAAATCCAACAATATCAATTTATCCCTATAACTAGACAGATTTAATGTCTTTTGCAGATGGTTGACCACTGAGATTTGTGCTGTCCAAATACTCTCAGGAATAGGATCACCTGTTTTTAAAGGTGCCTCCTGTGCGTGTATAACTGTTGCCATTAGGCAAAAAATAAGATACAAGTATGCCTTATAAAATTTCATGTGCATGATTTTTATTTTAAATGTTATTAATCTTAATAAAAAGCTGAAAGCGCTCTCTCGGTCATCTTCTGTTTTGAGGCATTCCTGTCATTTTGATTATATCCTCAGGGATCGCTATTGCATATCTAAGGTCATTTGGTGGCAATTGATAGGTGATTCCGTTTAATACTCGGGTAAGGTGCAGATTGGCACCATCTCGGTTATATCTTTTGAGATCTGCCCAGCGAATGCCACGGAAGAGCAGTTCTTTTCTGCGTTCGCGTTTAATTATTTGCAGAGTTTCTTCTTTTGTAGTTGCAGTAAAAGGTACAAAAAAACCTGATCTCCATCTTTTGATAAGTAACTGATTAAGTGTTTGCATCGCCATGGTAAGATCATTCGTTTCTGCATACGATTCAGCAACCGAAAGATATACCTCGTCCGTTGCAAGAGCTGTACTTCTGGTTGAACTACCCGTGTAATTTCCTCTGAACAGAATTTCCCCTTGTGCATTTTTTCTAAAGTAAAGCTCCTTCCGCAAATCATTATTTTCATAACTATTATAAAAGTCAGGAGCAATTTTAGCCTGATTGGAACCAAGGAATGCAGAATACGCCATAGAGGTGGGAAGTAGAATCTCTTTGTTCATCGCTATTATGGGGTAAGTAGCACTACCATTCAATACATTATAATCTAATAACTGTGAATAAATGGAAAGAGCCTCATTTCCATATTGTAAAGCTTTTTCATATTCTCCCATGTACAGATATACTCTAGATAGAAATCCTAGTGCAGTAACCTTAGAAGGTCTAATAACGGAAATCTGAGTTGCAGGCAAAAGATTTGAAGCAGCCTGCAAATCACTAATGATTTGTTCGTAAGTTTGTTTCAGTGTTGATCGTACAGATGGTACATTCATATCTGGATCTAATCTTAAGGGAAGACCTAATGCAGACGAAGCTGATCTTTTATTATATGCCAAACACCAGAGTTGCGCAGCTTCAAGATAGGCAGATGCTCGGAATACCAATGCCTGCCCTTTTACATTATCTGAATTCGGTATCTGGTAATTCTCAAGATTAAAAAGTACGGTATTAAAGATATTTATTCTTCTAAAAGTATTTTCCCAATCATTTCCTTCAGTCAGCGAAACATGATCAGGTTGCCAAGTGTAAATGCGCTTCTCAGCCTCCTGAGACATGTTATTAAAGTCAGCCTCGGACACATATACATCTTCTGCTGATATTTGTCCGCTTACGGTGTTTAAGCCAAGTACGAAATTTCTGTCAAGTAATGCTTGGTTATCTTCCAGTGTTTCCGGAGTGGCTAATTTAGAATTTGATTTCTCGTCGAGAAATTTTTTGCAACTGCATAAAAGAACCGTTGCAATAATGAGGATGATGTAAGTATTTTTCATATTGTCTTTTTTAAAATTTAAGATGAAAGCCTAAGGAATAAGTGGTAACTGGTTTCAGTGAATTTGCGCCCCAGCTATAGTCCGGATCTAAATTCTGTTTGTTGGCCATCCACAGTATCCCCAGATTACTGACCGCACCGTAAATCCTCATTGACCGAAAAGGTAGATTTATCCATTGATTTTTAGCCAGTTCATATCCCAGGTTAAGATATTGAAGTCGCACATGATCCCCCTTCTCCACCAAAACACTAGATCCATTGTAAAAAGCATCCCTGGAAGAATTGGTGGTGTAAATCAAAGAAGGTGTGTTAGTAAAAACTTCATCACCTGGTTTTTGCCAACGGTCAGTAAAATCGCTGTGCCCTAAGCGGCTGGACAGAAGATCGGTGTAATTGATTGAATTTCTTCTGAACCAATAGCCAAGCTTATAGTTGATTGCAAAATTCAAAGAGAACCGCCCTAAGGAGAAAGTGTTGATAATAGAACCATAAGTAGTGGGCAGTGCAGACCCAAAATACTGCAAGTCTTCCATCCCTTTTTCAGAACCAGTAATTGCTGCATAATCATTACTGACCTCCCCATTAAGATAACCCTGAGGACTGCCTGCGACCGGATCCAAACCTGCCCATTGATAAGCAAATATAGAGTATACTGGTAGTCCTTGTGTTCCTGATATTGGAACCATTGCGCCGGAGGCGTTGATAAAATTTGATGCAAAAGTATTAGAAAGATAATAATCCGTTATCTCATCGCGGTAAGTGCTTAAATTTAAAACTGTTTCCCATCTAAAACTATTTACAATCATATTTCTTGTTTTTAATTCAAAATCAAATCCCTTTCCTTTCATGCCAGCCACATTCCAAAGCATCGTCGTAATTCCAGTAGTATAATCTAGCGGTGCGGCACCGAATAAATTACTTCCTTTTTTCGTAAAGAAGTCTAAAGAACCGGAAATTCTGTTGTTCTTTGTAGAGAAATCCAGTGCTAAATTGATCATGCGAGATGTTTCCCACCTAAGGTTAGGATTGTAATATTGATCAATTCTTGCCATTCCCGACCCTGTATAGGTTGAAGGAGACGGATCGTAAAGAATTGTCGTCACCGCAACCATTGCCGGATCAATATTTCCATTAAAACCAAAGGATGCTCGTAATCTAAGGTTTGGCAACCAACTCAATGAATAAAAATTTTCATCTGAGAGCTTCCATGAAACGCCTCCTGACCAGAAAGGATTCCATTGATCATTTGTTTTCAATCCGAATAGATTGCTTGCGTCTCTTCGGATACTTCCAGATACTGTATATTTTTTATTAAAGGTATATGCAGCATTTGAATAGAGTGAAACAAATTTTGTATTGATTTCCTGCATGCTTTGGCGGTTAGAGATAAAATCCATAGCTCCGCTAACGTAATTAGGATATTTGTTAACATAGTCTACACTAAGGGCTGACTGCCTAACTGGATCGTACCCATACAAACGGTTCTGATCGCTTGAATTTTGAGTATCACGTGTTTCAGCGCCAGCGATTGCTGAAATTTCGTGCTTTGTTGAAGAATACGTATAATTGATTTGCGCACGTAAATTATTCACTTGATTCACCGTTGTGGATTTATCTAAAATACCTCCTTTTGGAATTCTCCATTTTAAATTGTTTGAGGCATCATAATAAGCAAAACTATTGATGTAATTGCGTGCATAGTAGCTCTCTTTGTCAAATAGTGCATTGCTTTCAAGATTACTTTTTTGGTGTTGATATCGGAATTCTGATTGAAGTCCTTTCGCAATCTTGTACTGAACAGACGCGTTCATAATCAGTTCTGTATTGTTCGATTGGGTGGTCGAATTTTGCCAATCTGTCAGTGGATAGTAATTCCAATCTAACAAACCGCTCCCCTTCAAACTTTCTTTATACCGCTGATTATACGTTGAAAAAACACTCAGCAACTGACCCGATTCATCAGCGAATTGAATATAAGGAATTTGCCATTTACCGTTCATTTTCACTCCTCCATATCCAGTACGTCCAGAGCGATTCTGTATTTTTGTATAGAATGCTCCTGCAGAAAAACTAATTTTATCAGATGGCTTCCATGTATTCTGAAGACGAAAGTTTGTTCTTTCGTAGTCTTCTGAGAGATTTCCACTATTTTTATCGTAGCCAAACCCGGAAATCCAGGATAGTTGCGAACTTCCACCGGAGAGATTTAGACCATATTGCTGCTTCACAGCTGGTGTGTACATATATCTTTTGTACTGGTCTCTTACATCCACCTGCCTAAGTATTCCAATTAGTCTTTGTGCTTCTTGATTGGAAATAATTCCATTTGCCGCTTGGTTAAGGAGATCTACCACAGGGGATAAAACAGGGTGTGAAGGAGAATTAATTTCACTGTTGTAGAAACCACGGGTAAAAAGTTCTTGTTCGACATCAATAAAATCTGTACTTGTCATCTGTCGAAGATAACTGAGGTCGGGCTTATCAGTCAAGGTCGTATTGACGGTAAGTTCTACATTTAAGGGTTGATTAAACTTTCCTGTTTTAGTCGTTATCACAACCACACCGTTAGCAGCTCGTGCGCCCCAAATGCTAGAAGCCGCAGCGTCTTTTAGAACAGTGATGGATGCTACCATTTCTGGATTGATATTGCTGAGATTTCCTTCGTAAGGAAAATCATCCAGAATAATCAATGGGTTTTTTGGACCTTTCAGTGTACTGATTCCTCGAACCATAAATTGACCTGCAGAAGATGTACCATTATCTATCATCACCCCATTAGCAATCGCAGGCAGTCGTTCCATAATATTAGTGGTAACTTGTTGTTGAAGTAATTTACTATCAACAGATGAAAATGAGCCTGTAGCTCTTTCTTTCGGCAAAGTTTGATAACCTGTTGAAACTACATTTACTTCTTCTAATTTACCAGTAGTTACTGTCATCTTAATATTTCCTAAATCCATTTTCACAAGAACTTCTTTTACTTCATACCCGACATAAGAAATAACCAGAACGGCCTTCTCATCTACCTTGCTGAATGCAAATTCACCATTGACATCAGATGCAATTCTTCTGCTAGTGCCTTTTATACTTACAGAAGCACCCATCATAGGCTTTCCATTTTCATCCAGTATTCGACCTTTAACATCGATATCAAGCAGACCTATTTGAGTTTGTTCAGATCTTTTATCCACCACGATAATCATCTTATCTTCAACCCTGTAGGTAAAAGGCTGATCTTTGAAACATTTATCGAGTACATCTATCAGCTCCTCTCCATTCACGGTAATGGTAACAGGTTTCGCTATTTTGATCCGCTCCTTGTTGATCATAAACCCGTAACCGCTCTGCTTCTTCAGCTCCTTAAAAACCTCGGTAAGTGGTGCATTCTTTTTAGACAAAGAGATTTTCTGGGCATTTGCAGCCAAAGTAATCTGCAAAAATGCCATCAATAATATTAAGCATGTTAAATTTATCCTCATAAACCATTTTCTAATATTTGGATTCCATGCAATTTGCCATAAACTGGTTATGGACTTTCGGACATGGCTAGTTATACCATATCCAATTGTATAGTAAAATTTATACATTTGTTTAGTTCAGTTTAGTTGTTGAAAATTGTGTTTAGTCGCATCATTATCCGATTAGCTGAATATTTAATCGGGGGCGCTTCCAACGCCTCCGGTTTACTTTCAGCCAACCTTATTTTTTATTTAAGGCATAACCAAAACCCTCCTTCCTTCAATCTTGAAATGTACACCCTGACTGGCTTCCAGTGCCTTAAGCAACTGTGAAAGCTTTTTATTTCTAGGGAAAGCACTCACAATACCAGAAATATTTACCTCTCCCTTATACTCAACCTCTACATCATACCATCTGGCCACCTGACGCATAACCGCTTTTAAGTCTTCCCCGTTGAAAATAAAGTCTCCATTCTTCCAGCCGAGTGCCTGTTCTGTATCAGCTTTAACGACTTCTACCACATCATCCTGAAGGGTTCCCTGCTCGCCAGGCTTCAGTATTTTGAAATTTTTGGCATGATCAGGCAATATTTTTACCGAGCCTTCTAATAGCGTGGTCTTGACCACCACTTCATTTGCATAGGCATTGATATTAAAATGTGTACCTAACACTTCTACAGTCTGTCCAGGTGAAGACACCCTGAATGGTACCTGTTTGTTATGCGCTACCTGAAAATAAGCTTCGCCCTGAAGTTGAACCCTTCGCTCTTTTAGGGAAGCAAAAGAAACCGGGAATTTTAAAGTTGATGCCGCATTTATTGAAACAGCAGTTCCGTCCGGTAGCGTGATGTCATACTTGCCGCCGTTAGGCGTTTCTATGGTATTGTACTCCAGAGGAGCATTAACGTTTGATCTGTTTTCGGCTATGGTATAAACCAGTTGCCCATCAGCGGTCTTGGTAATCTGGACATTGGACTGACTTGCAATGTTGCCATTGCTTGCATCGGTGAGCGCAATACGTTTTCCATTGGCAAGCGTTAGATAAGCCTTATTGCTGGCAGGATCAATATCGTTAGCCTGTACAAGAGTGCGATCAATTTTATTTGCAGGCTTTGAAGTATAGAAATACAGCCCCGTTCCAATAACAGCCAAAAACGAAGCGGCAACTGCAATCCTAGGCCATAGTTTTTTGACAAACGGTTTTTCATAGTTCAGTTCAGGCTGAGGTTGCGCAAGAATGTACTCTTCCACATTGGAAACATGAGCAGCATTCATTCCTGGCACATCTTCATTTTTACAGTCCCAGAAACTGTCGATCCATTCCTGAAACACTTGATCATTATCCAAATCCAGACCAAGGTTATCCCATTCCAGCTGCTCTTCAGCGCTAAGGTCATCCTTAATATATTTTTCGTAGAGGAAAACTGCTCTTTCGTTTTTCATTTCTATATGGGATTGGAGGTTGCTTTTCACATGAATTTAACATCCTCTTAATAGTAAGTAGAACTCCTGTGACTTTCGAGGTAGTCGAACTGAAAAAAAAATTAAAGCAAGCGGAATACGATCACAAGAGCTGCAATGTCCGAATGATTGGAAAGATGGTTCCGTAAGAATTTCAAAGCTTGTTTCATGTGGCTTTGAACAGTGCCATGGGAAATATGGAGCTTTTCGGCGGCTTCCTCATACTTCAGACCATCCTGATAACATAACTGGTATACCAGCCGTTGCTGACTTGGCAAAAGCATGATGCCTTTATCGAGGATTTTACGGGATTCCCTATGCAAGATACCTTCTTCAGTTTCATTGTGCATATCAGAATAGGCCGCTTTTAATTCTTTGACCGCACGATCTTCAATGGCCTTACGGCGAAAAAGTGCAATTACTTTCCTTTTGGCAACAGTCTTTAGATAAGCATCCAGGTTTCTGATTTCTTTTAGCTTATCACCACCCTGCCAGATGAGCAACATAGTTTCCTGCACTATTTCTTCGGATAACTCTTCGGAGAGCAGCAAACGGAATGAAAATTTATAGATCTTATCGTAATAGGATTGATAGATAGTACTGAAGGCACGCTGATCCCCCCGGGCAATTCTACCCAGCAAATCGGTCTCATCATGAAGGGTTTCAGTTCCCATTTTCCTTGTTGCTATCCCTTTAAATTTACGAAAAATAAAGGTCAATATTAAAGATATTTCCTTAATTCCCCACTATTAAATTTTTAGCAAAAAGAGCATGCAGAATCATTTGTCCTTAGTAAAGGCTGTTTCTGATATTGTCTTTTTACGATATTCCGTTCTTTTGGAAATGAAAAGTTTAATTTATTTTCGCTGTAGGTTGTACTCGGGAAACATAATTAGTGTCTCTTGGGATTACAGGAAACCGATAACGAAATTGGGCAATGTCTCCCTGATTATAATCCCTAAACAACCGACCTGAATAATATTTAAACTAATGAATCCATGAAAAAAATCATTTTATCAATTTTAGTAATTGCAGGTATCGCCTCATTGCAATCGTGCAAAGATCAGTTTGAAGACCAGCTGATTGAGACAAAAACAGAGATCAGGAAGACTTCAAAGAAAACCATGCAGAAGATTAGTGACAGCACTAACAATTTTAATCTCAAATCTATCAATCTTGCAGGTGACCCGCCAATAAGACATGGTGGTCAGTGGTAACTATATTACCACAACTATACTTGCCAGAAATATGTTAAACAAAAAAGCGGAACTGGTCATGTGACTAGCTCCGCTAAATTAACGCTCTCGTAATCTAAGGTAAAAATTAAAACCCTAAAACCAAAAGATCTAAATAAGATTACAAAGACATTGCCCGTTTTTCTCCCTTATTCACCTTAGCCTTCCCACTTGAAACCGTGTTCTTAACCGACATTTTCCTGCCTCCCAGCTTCTTCTGTTCTTTAACATCAAGTACCTCTGGCTCTGCGTCCGGCACGCCCAACTCTCTTGTAAGCAAATCCTGGATATCATCTTTAATCCGAATATAATTTTCCTGCAAATCTTCCTCTGTCACCTTTCTGATCTGGGGAAGATCTACATACGTCTTCTCTTCGAGAGCAATCGCCTGATGATCATTGATAATTTCCGCATGAAACATTTTGAGTTCAATCTTCTGATCAGGGTTATCAGCCACCATTCCCACAAATTGCCCAGAAGAAAGTGAAGCAATTTTACTGGCGGGAATTGCAGAATCCAGTTGTGTTGATTTGCTTAAAGAGGTATCACTACTGTTGATGCTCAGGCTCTGCCTGTCCTGTACGATCTTGCCAAAAGTCTCCGATAACTTCTTTGCGCTATCCCCGCTTACCTGGCCGCTGATGATATTACCGGAAATGCCGGCAATAATATTGGCCTGTTCCGCACCATATTCCTTTTTTACCTGTTCTATGGACTGAATACCAATGGTACAGCTGACCAGATTGCTTCTGGCCGTGGTGATCGTTGGCACTAAATCCGCTACCAGCGTAGGGTATTCGTCAAAAACCAGGCTGCATTTGAGCTTATCCTTTTGATTGACCAGTTTTAAAATACGGCTTACGTAAAGCGACAGCACCGCACCATAGGTCTGCAATTTCTGCGGATTATTGCCCAAGCATACAATTTTCGGATCATCAGGATTATTGATGTCGAGCGTAAAATCGTTCCCGCTCAGCACATAATACAGTTTTGGTGAAACCAGTCTTGCCATACTGATCTTTGCGCTACCAATCTGTCCCTCGAGTTGTCCCCACTCTTCTTTTTCCCAGGCTGAAATAAATGGATTTAACAGCGCCTGTATTTCCGGTTCATCAATTAATACTGTGAAAAGCCGCTTATAATCTACCATCATCAATTCAATAGTATGTGGTAAGGTGCAATATTTGCCATCCTGATACTTCTTTAAATACCAGATGAGTGCTGTTACAAAACTGATTGCCGATTCCACGAAAAAATCGCCTTGTTTTTTCAACCACTCACGATTTAGCCCAAGCATAATTGTTCGGGCCGATTCAGTGGCATCGGTAATGTCTGTCATACCCTGTGGTTCTAAGGGGTTACAGCGGTGCATAATATCATCAAAATTGATGACCCAAAAGGAAGGTTTCACCTTAAAGTTCTTCGCATATTTTAACAATTTATTGTAGGCTAGTGTGGTTAAATCGCTATACTTGAAATCATATAAAAGCATGGAAAATCCCTTCTTTAGGTGCTGATCGATCACATGCCGGATATAAAAGTAGGTCTTCCCGGCTCCGGCAGAACCGGACAGCAAAGTACTTCTGAAGGGGTTGATTACATTAATCCAGCCATTTCTCAGCTTCCCCTTTAGCCAGTACTTTGTAGGTAAATTAATGCTGTATTCGTTTTCCAATAGCCGTTCTTCCTGCGGAAAGGTTTCATTGTCTTTATTGAACGTGTCGCCACTTAAATTGACCTGCAATAAACGGGACAGTAAATTACCTCCGGCTAAAATTAGCAGGTAACCAAAACCTGTGGTGCCAATATATAGCAGGGCAATCGTTTCTGGTGTAGTTTGCAGGTTTAAAAAGAAATGGCTGATGCTGTATAGGATCAGCCCAGTGATCAAGTATGTGGCTATGGTTTGCCTCCTGATCCTCTCATCCTTTTTGCCTTTGGCTGCAATAAGAGAGATAACCAATAACAATAGTGCTGCTGATTTAGAAAATAGTTCCGTTTTAAATACGGCCAACGGGCTGATCTTTTCCAGTATGTGATCTGTGAGTTCTGCCGTTAAAGCCCATTTTTGAAAGGCAGCATAACAAAAAATATAAAAATGTATGGCAAGTATGACAAGGCTAAGCAGCCCTGTAAAGTCGGCGATCTTGCGCAATGCCTGTATGTTTTCTCCTGTTTGCATAGTAAAGGGTTTAGATTCTGAGTTTTTTTCTTTTCTTTTTCTTTGGGACTTGGCCGGACTGGTCGTATTGGTCTTTCATCAGCGCATCCAGTAACGTGTGTTTGCTTGATGAGAATTCTATGGCGTTCCGTTTTAACTCTTCAGTATCAATTATTTTCGTTGACTTTTGGGTCTTTTCCATTGACTTATGTAAATAACTTCTTGACTTTTGTAAAGTATCCTGCTTACTAAAGCTGCTTATAATCGCCTTGGCGCTGTAGGCTTTACCCAGGTCGCTGCCGTTGAAAACGGTCTTGTTTTTATGGTCCACAAAGGTAATTCCGTAGGCCTGACCATTTACGCCGATCCTGAAAATTGCAGCAATCCCCTGGGCTTTTAATGATGCAATGAAGGTCGACTGATCTGCTGGCTTGGCCAATAGTACTGTGTCTATTGTTCGTTTCAACTGTGGTTTGAACTGTAATCGGTTTTGTTCATGCTTTCGAAATTGCTTCTCCAGCCAAGGCAATGTTGGTTTGGTATAAAGAGAACTGGATTTGATGGGTATTCCGATCTTGTTGCCCTTTTCATCCAAAAAGCTATAGATTAATCCTTTCTTCTGGAACATTTGGCTGTCTTCGGTTCCACGGTCGGCAACTACGTTAAACTGTTTCAGCACGGCATTCAGCTCAGCAAGTGAGGTAAATTTATAGGATTTGGTGACTGCGTTAACCGTGTTGCTGACTGCCCGTTTGGTTGGCAGCTTTCCATATAATACCTTTTCTATATCCACTGCCTTAATCCCGGGCTCTGGTTTGTACTCCTTGCCCTGTGCCTTGACGAGTTTATATTCTGCCTCTATTTCCTTTCTGGCTTTCTCGGATTGGTTGGCACCAATATTATGCAGGTCTATGCGCTCACCATCGGCTTTGATGTTGGTAGTCACCAAATGGATGTGATCATGACCTGCGTCATGATGCCGATAGGCGATAAACGGTTGGTCACCAAAACCGATCTTTTCCATATAGGTCAACGCTATTTTTTGCAGGGTTTCATCGGTCAGTTTTTCAGCGGCATCAAAATTTAAGGAGATGTGCAGGGTATTGGTCTTTACCTTGGGGTTGAGCATGAGCAGGTTTTCAAAGCGGTGCAGCTTCTGATTAAAGTTCATGCGTTCAATGTCTCCGGCAAAGCCACTGGCAAGGATCAGCTCTGCCTTTCCTTCCAGCACCTTGTTTTCATTGTAATGCAGTGCGCCCCTAAAACTTTTTCCGGTTATGATCTTGGCAACCATTTCTCTGCAAGTTTGTTGATCAGGATCAATAAAGTGTCCGTTTTTGCTTCCACCTTTTCATAAAGCATGGTCACTTTGGTGACCTGGAACATTTGCGGGGTTTCCCGTTTGTCGCTGTGAAATGCTTTGGTGATCTGGTTGATGTTGATGCCGATTGCCCGCAGTTCTTTACGGATCAATGCCAGCTCTTCCATTGTGGAATTGAGGCTAATGTCTTTGTAGAAAAGGGTTATCTTTTCTTTGCTCAGGATCTTTCTTGCGGCTTCACCAACAGTATGACAATCGCTGCTTTTACTGATCTTTTCCAGCCTTTTAAATGCGGCATCGGTTAACCTGATCCTCAGTACACGGCTCAGTATTTTTTCAGGGTCGGCAGATTTTCTCCTGGGCATTACGTTGATCTTTTTTTGTTTCCAGAAGGGGCAAGTTCCGCAGCGCCTTCATTTCCTGCGGGAGCAGGCAAAGAGGTTTCCGTAGACGGAAATACATCTTTGCTCCGTTCAAACGCAGACAGAACGGCGCCCAAAATTCCTTCAGGGAATCGATTTTCTACTAAATATTTCATCATCGGGTGGGGGATTTATCTGAACAGACTTTGTTCTTCTTTGAGTTGCCTTTGCTCTTCTTCCATCGGAAGCATGGAACGTAAAAGCTGCCGGATTTTCTGCCGTTCTGGTTGGACTTTTTTCTTTGGAAGTTGCAGTTTATAGGTGGGCTTATCTGGCGCTTTTTCCTTGATGGGTTTTGATCTTTTTCTCATGGCAATTATTGTTTATGCCAAAGATTGAGCGTAAAATTTTCGGGCAATCCCAACTTGGGATTGAAAGGGGATGAAAAGTCTTGCCGAACTGTAAGCGGTTTATCTGCTTCTGATCCTTTACCTTTATAAAAAATAAGTATATGAAACCATCGAGTCAGATTATATTCGACGATCTTAACCACGTAGCAGAGATTGACTATCTGTACAAGTATACTTCGGCAGAAAACGGCATCCTTTTACTCGAGAACAGCCAACTTCACTTTAATTCACCACTAAAATTTAATGACCCTTTTGATTGCCACCCATTGCTGGTAAAGATTACCGATGAGTATATTTATAATGTGTTGAACAATAGTGAGTACAAATACCTACTCAATACAAAAGGCTTTACCAAATCGCAGATCTACCTGAACTTTGTAAAAGATTTCTCGAAAACTCAGGTTCGGGAAGTTCAAACCAAAATACTTCCCAATGTGAAAATTACCTGCTTCAGTGAGCATAAAAATAACATGCTGATGTGGTCGCATTACGCTAAGGATCATTCTGGCGTTTGTTTTGAGTTTGATACAAAAGCGATGATCATCTATTTGGGAGGCCAAACAAAAGCGAACAATATTTCCAAATACCTATTCCTTAAGGCAGTCTACGATAGTAAGCGTAAAAATTACATTTTCGAATCATCGGATGATTCTTCGCCATTACTTATGTGGCTAAAAACGAAATCAATCCAATGGGAATATGAAAGTGAAATCAGGCTGGTGTTTTTAAAATGGGAAGAGAATCTGCTTTCAATCCCTCCCAATATTATTTCAAGCCTTTATTTAGGCGCTCAAATATCTAAGGAACATGAAGAAAAAATAGTTCAGCTCTGCAAAACCAACTTTCCAGAAACAGGCATTTATAAAATGTCTCTTTCTGATCAGGAATTTCAACTGATTGAACAACAAATATAGCCACTCGGATAAGCTTAATATTTTGTTTCTGTTATTGTACTTATTGAAAATGCAGTTTTTTGATATAGCAAATTTAGAGGTCAAACCAGCTACTAGATGCTCCCAGGATGTTATTAGTGGTAAAAACACTATTTTGTTATGACTGATTTATTTTCGGTATTTTAGTGTTTGTATATAGTTATAGAAGAAATGAAATCATATTGCCAGATACTCATTAACCGAATGGATGAGGAGTTGCTAAACATTCGGCTGGATTATCCAAAATCGGACGAGTGGGCAAAAATTTCGATCGAAATCATAGATGTATATCTGGAGGAACTCAAAGCCTATATTTCAGATCATCCATTCAAAAAGAGATCAGAAGAGATATACTTTTTCAAGTATGTGAAACCTGTTGTAATGGGCAGGATGATTTTTATGTGCGAGGTTTACAATACAGAGGTTTTCCGTCCCGCTCACCATACGGCGGAAGATAAAGAGTACCTGATTGATGAGGTAGATGAGATTGAAGATTACTTTCGCCGCAACGAACATCTGTTCGATTATTACAAAGAAGATTTGGACTCCCTAGATACCAAGTATTTCGTCCGTAATGTGGACGATCGGTTTACGAAGCGAGATATGGCAATAGATATTGATCCGGTTTTCTTTTACAGTGACCGTTCTTTTTCTACTGGCTTTGATTATGCTTTTGCTAAAATCAGGGCTATGGAACTTTTAAAAGATCATCTGGAAAATGAGTTTGAAGCCTCCTTGCTTGCAGGTGATGAAGTACCTAAAACTAAACTCACCTTTACCGGAAGCAATGCCGATTTTATAGAGGTAGTAAAAATGGTAAAGCAAATTGGAATGCCACCTAATCCTGAAACGGGTAAGGCCTATACCGAAGAAGAATTATTTGAAAAGCTTAAAGGCGGATTGGAAACCAACCTGCCGGACGGGATCGATTTTAATACCTTGAAACTGATCAGTGGCAATAGTGATCTGCCGGAAAAAATGCTGGATGCGCTGGATAAGCTCCATGATAAATGGGATGATGAAGATAGAGATATTGATTATGATGATCCTGATAAGAATAGCTGAGAAATTCTATTTTTTACTCATAACCTTTTGCAAACTCTGGGTATGTAAAATAAACTGTGTCAGGGCGGTGATTCGTTAGAGTTACTGCCTTGTTCATTTTAGTTCAAATCTAATACCATCCGATCAGGAAACCAAATGGCAAGTTTTTGTGCCGTAACACCCCAATTACTTAATGGCATTGTCCACTTTTGGCTGATGTTATTATGAGCCAGATAGATTAATTTTAGTAGTGCCATATCAGAAGTAAATGCTCCCTTGGTTTTAGTAACCTTTCGAACCTGTCGGTGAAATCCTTCAATGGTATTGGTGGTATAAATCAACCTTCGAATAGGAGCATCATATCGAAAGTAGCTGGTCAATTTTGGCCAATTATTCCTCCAGGACTCAATCACCTTTTCATATTTCTTACCCCATTTAGCCTCCAGATCATCCATTCTAAGTTCTGCCTGTTCAAGTGTATCCGCTTTATAAACAGGCTTCAGGTCAGCCATAAATGCTTTCTGGTCTTTAGAGGCTACGTATTTCAAACTGTTGCGGATTTGATGTACCACACAGGTCTGAATCTCTGTTTGAGGGAATACCGTATTTATAGCAGCTGGAAAGCCATTCAGGTTGTCAATGCAGGCAATCAGAATATCTTTTACACCCCTGTTCTGTAAATCAGTGAGCACAGATAGCCAAAAATTGGCGCCTTCATTTTGAGAAACATACATCCCTAAAAACGTCTTATAGCCGTGGCGATCTATGCCAATAATATTGTAAACTGCATGTGAGATCATTCGATGATCCTCCTTGACTTTGTAATGCATTGCATCCAGCCATACGATGGTGTAGAGATCCTCCAATGGTCGGGATTGCCATTCTTTTACTTCTGGAATAATCTTGTCTGTAATGGCCGATAAAGTCGTGTGACTGATATCTGTATCGTACATATCCTTGATGTGCTTGGAAATATCCCTAAGGCTCATTCCAAGACCATACATGCCAATGATCTTAGTTTCCAGGCTTTCTGCAAGAATCGTCTCTCGTTTGCGGATCAGCTCAGGTTCAAAGGTAGCGCTCCGATCTCTTGGAGTGTCTATGGTAATGGTACCAGAGGAAGTACGTACTTCTTTACTGGTCTTCCCATTTTTACGGTTGCCTGAAAGGCGTTCCTCAGAATCTAAATGGCTTTCAAGCTCCGCTTCTAATGCAGAGTCTAAAAAACTTTTTAGTAAGGGAGCAAAAGCTCCGTCCTTACCGTACAAGGATTTGCCCGAACGCAATTGCTCAAGGGCCTTTTGCTTCATTTGCTCATAATCGAGCTGCTCATCTTTTCTCATTTTATAAACTGTGTCTCTAAGTTAATAATTAACTATTCTGACACAGTTTATTTTACACCCTCCAAACTCTCGATTTTGGTCTGTAATTCATCGAAGGTTATAATTTCAACATCTCTGCTATTGCTTCTAAACAATTCAAAAGAATATTTCTGTTCTTCAGAAAGGTCTTTTACGGAGCCAATTAACACTACACATTTTGAATTAAATGTCTCAAAATTGCCCTTTGACTTGCTTTTTGCTTTAGTCGCATAAAATTCTTTTTGAAAATTATCTCGTTGATTTAATACTTGAGCAATGCAACCAGACAATTCTTTTGTAACGCTAAAAACATCTGTACCTCTGTATGCTGTTTTTTCCAAAAGTTTAGTCTTGTGCGTTTTTAATTCAAGAAATGATACGTTGTCACTTAAGCTGTTTTTAATTAAAAAATCGTTAAATTTTCCATTTTGATTATCTACTGTTTTGCCTCCGACATAAGCCTCTCTTTGAAAAAGAATAACAGGTTGAGCAAATATCGACGAAAATATCCAACTGTTTTCTTTTAAAAATTCTTGCCACTGTTTCTCTAAAGATTCACCGTCAGTTTTTAATGACATCAACTCTTTATACTTTTTAAGCGTTTCCTGGATGTATTTATTGTCAACTATTTCTTTGGTTTTTGCCAATGCCTCCTTCGTTAAGAAGTCCGTGCCTAGAGATAATTTGTCAAACAATTCTGTGATTGCATTTTTATCTGCATCTGAAAACTCGTCAATACTATTACCCCAAGCTGCTAAGGAATTTGCCAATGCATCAGGTAAGTATGTTTGATTAGGTTTAGGATTAGTCGCCGGGAAAATTTGGTGTAGATTTACATGTAAAACAAAATCCACTTCTGCCTTATTTTTCTTAAAGATGCTTTTGAATGAGTTTAACAGTACTTCCAGTGTTTTCTCATTCAGATATAATTTTTTGTTCACCAAATCAATTTCGGCTTTCCCACCTTTTTCAATTATAATTTCTTCGATGTCAATAGAATTATCAAGATAGTCCGCAAATGGATAAAGGTTTTTAGTGAACCCCCAGCCATAACTATCCGACTTATAAACACCAACTGGCAACTTTCCTTTAAATCCTACATATTTAAAGGTTTTTATTTTTTTATACTTCGCGCCACCGTCAAAAGCTCTGGGGTAGTGTACCTCAATATCCTTATCTAAAAATAGTTCCCTAGATATTTGATTTATATTGTTTTCGGTGTCGATATAATCATAAACCTTTTTGGTTTTTAAATCCTTTATGAGTTTTTCTCCCTTAAAATCAGTCATATAGTAGTCTTAATATTGCTAATATAGTAGTTTAAATAACACTTACCTATTTCACAAAGTGGGTCTTCTTTGTTCTGAGCTCCTTTTTAATTTCTTCAATAAACTCATCATATCTTGCTTTTAAATCCTCGTTTGCAATTAAATCACTCTCGAAAGTCCCCTCAAAATACTTGCCTGGTGATTTTAGGTCATTGAAAAAAATAATCTTATCAAAGAATCTTCCGTGCCTAAATAGCTTGTTAATAGAGCTACCTTTTTGATATTTCAGGGCAAGAAAATACTTGCATTGTGGAAATATCGATTTTATATCGGCGGCATAATTTGAGTAAGTGATTAACCCATGTGAGGTAATACCATCATATTTAAGCTCTATAATAATTTTAGGTATCACTAAGGTATCTCTGTTATCTTTTATGTTATGCAAAAAAATATTCTTTACCGCCTTAAAATCTGATATATCCATTGTCTGATCATAGATAACGATGTCCTGATCCACAAAACCCAATTGTAGAGAGTAGCCAAATTTATCGTCATTGTACAGGAAAATATCTTTAAGTACTTTCCCTTTAAATACTGAGATATTTGGAAATTCATCTTTTAACGAATCCCGAATCAAAAGGATTAGATCTCTGTTCCAAATTTCTTCATCCCGATCTTTCTTGATAATAATTTCATCCATATATCAAATTACATCATTTTAATCAAAGTATGAGAATCCTGTCCAACTTTTCCCAATATAGACCTATAATGGGATTTCTTCTAAAATAGTCCTACGAGATTTGGCATTTAGACCAATTGAACGACTGCCTATGGAAATAGAACATTATAACCTCGAAATGATTAAGCCTGAAACTGCTATTGAAATGCTTGCTAAAAACGGCATCAAGATGGATCGAGAAGAAGCAAAAAAAGTCTTGGAATTGCTGTATTTTTTAGTTAAATTATCTGTAAATCAGATAGTTGATACCGAAAATAGTAAAATATGAAAACAGCAGATTTGTATATCCGTGTAAGTACGGATGAGCAGGCCGACAAAGGCTATTCCCAGCGTGACCAGGAAGAACGATTAAGGAAGTATTGCGATATTAATTGTATTGCAATCAACAAAGTAATTTTTGAAGATCATTCGGCTAAGACTTTCAATCGCCCCGAGTGGATCAAATTATTAGCCGATATTAAGAGATATAAAGGCAAACGTAGTTTGATCCTTTTTACAAAATGGGATCGGTTTAGCAGGAATACTGGAGATGCCTATGGCATGATTGCCATACTAAGGAAATATGGTGTGGAACCGCAGGCCGTAGAACAACCGCTTGATTTATCTGTACCAGAAAACAAGATGATGCTGGCATTTTACCTCGCTGCTCCTGAAGTAGAGAATGACCGTAGGGCATTAAATACATTTAACGGAATGCGCAGGGCGAAAAAAGAAGGTCGTTGGATGTCTACCGCTCCGCTCGGTTACAGAAATTTCATTACTGCTGACGGCAAAAAGTACATCGCACCACACGAACCGCAAGCTGGACTAATGAAATGGGTGTTTAAAGAAATTGTCAAAAATAATTACGGTGCTGATCAAATTCGTAAAATGGCAAATCAAAAGGGGCTGAGATGTCCTCGTATGAATTTCTGGCGGTTAATTAGAAATCCTGTCTACTGTGGGAAAATAACTATCCCCCAACATAAAGACGAAGACCTTGCTATTGTAGATGGTCAGCATGAGGCGTTAATTACCGAAACATTATTCTACGATGTTCAAGATGTTCTGGAAGGGAGAAAAAGAAAGAAGGCTTTAAAGGAAGTTTCTTTAGATCATCTGCCGCTTAGAGGCTTGATCCATTGCCCACAATGCCACCGCATGTTAACTGGCAGCAAATCGAAAGGCAAATACAAACATTACTACTACTACCACTGTATAAGTGAATGCGGTACACGTTTTAATGCCTTGGATGCGAACGATCTTTTTTTGAGGCAATTAAAGGAAGTTACAGTTAAACCTGCGGCTACTGAATTGTTAAAATTGGTTATAACCAAAGTTTATAAATCTCGAACTCAAAATGACCTAACCGATAAAAAAGCGATTCTAGTTGATATTGAAAGTTTAAACGCTAAAGTAAGCAAAGCGAGGGAATTACTTTTAAGTAGTGATATTGATCCATCTGACTATAGAGCCATAAAAGCTGACTGTGAAGATAAAATACGCCGCTTAGAGGCTAAAATGGCCCGTGTTTCCGCTCAGCCACTTGTCAGGATGGGAATCGAAAAACTGGTAAACAAAGTTTTAAAAGAACTTTCTAAGCTTGACGAGTTGTATATTAATGCCAATGTAGCTGATAAGCGTAGAATTATCTGCTGTCTGTATCCTAACAAACTTCAGTTCGACGGAGAAATTTATCGAACTCCTAAATCTAATACAGTAGTGGACTTAATACTGTTGATTAACAGCAAGTTAGATGAAAATAAAAAAGGGAAAGATGTTCTTTTTGAACCTCTTTCCCTTATCGTAGCCCGTAGGGGAATCGAACATAGCTCGTAACCTACTGTATATCAACTACTTTATTTCTAGCTTAAACCTTGGCGCCACGAATGACGCGATTGGTTAAAATTAAGCCGAATAAGAACCATTATGCATTATCTGAGCTTTTAGCCTGCTCAAAATTTTCACATCTTGTCTAAGAACTTTTGCATTTCCATGTCAAGGCAAAGATAAGAAATTGATTAAATAATTAGTAATTACCAGAATATTTTTTAAGTTTATATCTGCAAAGGGGGACAAACATCGTCCCTTTAATCAAACAGAAACTTAAATGATAGGCCAATACGGTTATTTAGAGGATTTTATAAGTGAACTACGTTCCAATGGAAAGTATTCTTTTTCATTACCTGAAGTACGAAGCCGCTTTGAACAATCCGATGAGGCAATTAAAAAAGCATTACAACGACTTAAGAAAAAGAAAGAAATTGCCTTAATAAGAAATGAATTCTATGTCATTATTACTCCCGAGTATCGGAGTAAAGGCATACTCCCACCATCGCTTTTTGTCGCAGATTTGATGAAGTTTTTAGAGAGAGATTATTACGTAGGATTGTTAAATGCAGCCACCTATTATGGAGCTGCACACCAGCAACCACAAACTTTTTCAGTGATCACAATGAAGCCAAGTTTGCGCAATATTAATAACGACAACCTGAAATTAAACTTCTATATAAAGAAGGAATGGGACAGAGCTGATATAGTTCAAAAAAAAGTTGATACTGGATATATGAACGTATCATCGCCGGAATTAACTGCATTGGACTTAGTATATTATTTTGATCAGGCGGGTGGTCTCAACAGGGTGGCTACAGTGCTGGAAGAGCTTTGTGAAAGCATTGATCCCAATAAAATGCTTGACCTAGCGAAACGGTATTCTCCTATAACTGCGGTTCAACGTTTGGGTTTTCTGCTTGAAGAGATCTTAAATATGCCAGATTTAAGCGAACCTATAAAAGATTATTTAAAAACGGTGAACTATTTTCCTGTACTATTAAGACCACAAAAAGAAAAGCCTGAGATGATTACCGGTAATGATTGGAAAGTTGTTCAAAATGTAGATATAGAAACTGATTTATGATTCCTCAAGCATATATAACTGCGTGGCGTAAAAAAGCTCCCTGGCAGGAAGATTTTCAGGTGGAACAAGATCTAGTGATTGAGCGGGCATTAATGGCAATCTACGGTGATCAGTATTTAAAAGAAAGGTTGGCTTTTCGGGGAGGGACTGCTTTACACAAACTGTATCTATCACCAGCTGCAAGGTATTCTGAAGATATAGATTTAGTACAAATTACAGCAGAACCATTCGGACCAGTTATGGATAAGCTTCGCGACGTATTATCTTTTTTGGGTGATAAACCAATACGAAAACAGAAACAACATAATAACACAATGGTATATCGCTTTGACTCTGAAGGAGGGATACCACTAAGATTGAAAGTTGAAGTGAATTGCAGGGAACATCATACCTTTTACGGCATCCAGGAAGTAAAGTACGTAATGGAATCCGAATGGTACACTGGAGAGGTTCTAATACCATCTTATCAGTTAGCAGAGTTATTAGGCACGAAGATGCGTGCCCTCTATCAGAGAAGAAAAGGAAGAGATTTATTTGATATGTGGTTTGCAATGAAACAAGGCAATGTTGATCCAAATGCAATTATTGGAGCATGGAACTTTTATATGAACGAAGAGGACAATAGCGTAACACAGAAAGAATTTCTGGAAAACATGGAAAAGAAAATATTAGATCAGGATTTCTTAGGAGATATGGTTGGTCTTTTAAGGCCTGGGTTATCTTATAAGATCACTGATGCTTACAAATTCGTAAAAAAGGAACTACTAGAAAAGATTTAAACACAATAAAATAACTACATGGATATTACAGCTAAGCTTTGGTCGTATTGTCACATATTGAGACATGATGGTGTTGATTACGTGGACTATATCGAACAACTTACATACCTTCTATTTTTAAAAATGGCTGATGAAAATGGCATTACCGTACCTAAAACATGCCAATGGCAGACTTTATTGCCGAAAAGTGGTAGCGAATTGAAGGATCACTATGAATTTGTATTACAACGACTAAAAAAAGAAAAAGGAATCCTGGGAGAAATATTTCAAGAACCAATTTCTAAAATAAAAAATCCTGATAGTCTTAAAAAAATAATTGACGGTATTGAGAGCGTGGGTTGGACAAAGCTAAATAAGGATGTCCAAGGTGAAGCTTTTGAAGGCTTACTTGAAAAGACTGCTAATGAAGGTAAAAAAGGAGCGGGTCAATTTTTTACGCCCCGACCGTTAATCCAAGCTATTGTTAATGTAATGAAACCAAATCCTTCCGATGAAGAAGATTTTCGCATCGGGGATACCGCATGTGGTACGGGCGGATTTCTTACAGTAGCCGTTGATTGGGCAAAGAATAACTTATCCCCAGCTAATTGGAATAAAGTACGTAATACATCATATTATGGGCAAGAACTTGTTGTAAGACCTTATAGGTTAGCCCTGATGAACCTTTTTTTGCATGGGGTTCAAGCAAATCTGACATTAGGTGATTCTATTTATAATACCGAAATCAAAAAAGAAACGATTAATTGCATTTTAACAAACCCACCTTTTGGTACACGAGGAATCTCAGGGCCACCAAAACAACGAAATTTTCCAGTAGAGACCACTAACATTCAATTAAACTTTATACAACATATTTACGACCTCTTAAGACCTAATGGTAGGGCTGCTATTGTTCTTCCAGATGGTGCATTAGTAGATACTAAAGCTAGGGAGGTCTGGCAGTTTTTAATCGAAGAAGGTAATTGTAACATACATACAATTTTAAGACTACCCAAAGGAACTTTTGCTCCCTATGCTGCAGGAGTAAAAGCTAGCGTTGTTTTTTTACAAAAAGGACAAGCTACCAATCAAACTTGGATTTATGATGCAAGAACTGACTTTCCAGATGTGACTAAATCTTCAAGGCCGTTAACATATGAAAAGCATTTCGAAGATTTTGTTAAATGTTACGGAAAAGATCCTAACGGATATAGCAAAAGAAATGCGAATGCAAAATTTGAGCGTTACTCATTAGAGGATATTAAAAAAAGAAATTTTGATTTGTCTTTTAATAAACTATACCAGCCTAAAAAATTAGAAGAGCCTGCTGTTTATGTAGAAAATTTGATAGAGAATTTTAAGCAACAATTGGCTGATTTACAAAAATTAAAGAAAATCATTAATTCTAATAAGAAATCGCTATGAGCAAGACATTTCTTACAATACCACTTCGCCACGTGACTCTCAGTCAAAAAGGAGTCAAGCCCGCTGTGCTTAAAAGCAAACCATTTGACGAAAGTGTACCCTATTTGGACATAAACAGCTTGACAACAGGAAATAATAATGAATTTACATTCAAGGAATTAGGAAATCTTGCTACAGAAAACGATGTACTTGTAGTATGGGACGGATCAAGAAGTGGTTTAGCATTGCAGAGCAGATATGGGATAATCGGATCAACCTTAATGAAATTGACTCCTGTGGGGATCGATACAGAATATTTATACTACTTTATTAAATCAAGATATGAATTTATAAATGGTAATGTAACTGGTGGTGGAATACCTCATGTAAATTCTGAATTGTTTTTTGGATTGGAAATTCCCTATGTGTCCCTTTCAAATCAGCGAAATATTGTCGAAGATCTTAAAATCAAAATAGATGAAAATGCGTCAATCTTGAACAGTCAGAAAAATGCCATTCAATCAGCATTGATTGGCAATAAAGTGAAAGGTTCTAATGATAAGCCTATTGCTGAAATTATCAAGGATTTTAAAAAGGCCATATTTGAAAGCGCAGTTTCTGGTGAGCTTACTTCAAATTGGAGAATGGCTCACAATGTCACTTATCCTGAAGATTCCGTATCGTTAGGAACGGTTATAACAGAGATTAAATCAGGGAAAAGTTTTCGTTGTTTGGAAAGACCACCAGTCGAGGATGAAATTGGTGTTTCAAAAATTAGCTCAGTTTCTTTTGACGGCTATAAAGAAAATGAAAGTAAGACTTGTATAGATAAAGAGAAGGTCAATGCTGAATTATTTATTAACTCCGGCGACTTTTTAATAACCCGCGCTAACACAAAAGAGTTGGTGGGTGCCTGCGCTATAGTTGGCAAGGTTTCAAAAAAAATAATGCTAAGCGACAAGATTCTTCGTATTTCGTTTGACAGAACTAAAGTATTAGATCAGTTTGTTTTACTATTCCTCCAGAGTACTCAGGGAAGAGAACAAATTGAGAATTATGCAACAGGATCGCAAGAATCAATGAAAAATATTACTCAAGCAGAATTGAGAAGCATCGTTTTGAAAGTTCCGGATTTAGCTGAACAGAAGGAGATTATAAAACAAGCGCACGTCTTGCTAAGTACAGTGACCAAGATACAAAACCAATATAATGAGGCAATTGAAACATTTGAGGAACTTGAAAAATCAATACTACAAAATGTTTTTGAAGCTGACAATTTAACTAAATATCAAAATAATTTGATGTTGGAAAAGATTATGGAAAATATCTATGATGAAAAAAGCCAATTAGAATTCAATCGAACTTTGGAGAATAAAGATCGATCAAAAGCAAAAACTATTATGAAAAAAGCTGTTACAGAGACGTCAAAGCTGGATATAGAGGATGTTTTAACTCAAGCTTCCGCACAAATACCTGCAAGGGAAGTGTGGAAAACATCTAAATACAGTAAAGACATTGACTCTTTTTATGAAGCAATTAAGCACAAAGTTGCAAAGACAATAACTTGGGATCTTACAAAACTAGATGAAGAAGTTCCAGAAAGTATAATTTCTCTAAAAAGTAAATCATGAAAATTAATTACTTGCAAATTGGAAAGTTTAAAAACTTAAAAGATTTTCAACTTGACCTTAAAGAGAATACAAATGATATTTTAGTTACTATTGGAAAGAATGGAACAGGAAAATCAAACTTACTAGAGGCCCTTGTATTAATTTTTCGCGATCTAATTATGCGAGAAAACAATCCACCTTTTTCGTATAAGCTTCATTACAACTGCCATGGCAAAGACGTTGAAATTGTAGCTAATCCGGATGCAAAAGCTAAATATCTATTTTCTGTTGGCGGAATTATGTTGAAGAAAAAAGATTCCTTTTGGAGAAAAGAGGATGATGTGTTTGTTCATCTACCAGAATATGTTTTCGCTTACTACTCAGGAATAAGCAATAGACTTGAAGAGCACTTTGATAGTTCTCAAAAGAAGTTTTATAATGACTTAAAAAAGGGCGTTAACAGGGCGTTTAGGCCATTATTCTATGCGAGACCCATACATAGCAATTTCGTATTACTAGCTTTCTATGCTTTTGAGGATGAAAAGATTCGAAATTTTTTGGAAGAATATCTTCAAATAACTGGGTTCCATTCCTCGCTTTTCGTAGTACCTAAACCCGACTGGAATAGTAAAGATGGTGATATTAGATTTTGGAATGCTAAGGGCATTGTTGCAGAATTTCTCGATAAACTTTTTGCAAAGTCTCTAATGCCCATAAAAGACGAAGTTGAGGTTAGAACTGACTTCAGGCATTCAAAGAAAAAAGAGTGTTGGTATTTGTTCCTAGAAAGCAAAGAAAAACTCAAGGAATTAGCTAATGAATATGGCAGTAATGTTGAGTTTTTTAAAGCCTTAGAGAGCACCTATATCTCTGATTTAATTCATGAAACAAGAATTCGGGTACAGAAAAAAAATCCATTGGATGGTGCAATGTGTATTTCGGTAAAAGTGGCCACCATATTCCGTTCCAAACTGGCCACCCCAAAAGAAACCATAGCTTTTTGAATACCCTTTGAGCAGTTGCGTTAGATGCATCCAGATTGATGCTCACATACCAAAAAATCTTCCATAGATTTCCAAAACATATACCACATCCAATACTCTCGCTATGCTTTTGCTTCGCAAAAGGGCATAAGATCACCTCCAAGGTTGCAGAACCTAAGTCCCAGATTCAACACATCCAAGAAGAATAAAGCTTGCCCAATTAAGTCAATTTAACGCACTTGATTTCAACTTTAGACCTCAACTCGATACATGGAGTTCAAAACACTCTTTATAACGCTTAAAACCCCTTAAAATAAGCCAAGTGGTCACTTTTGACCGAAATGAGATGACCACTTTGGAGCGTAATATGTGGCCACTTTGGATAAAAAGAGGTGGCCACTTTTAGGATAACCCCCA
>NZ_FOPP01000017.1 GCF_900113525.1 Pedobacter insulae | reverse complement strand
ATAAAAAACTATTAACTTTATAATTATTAACCCTTCCAAAACTGTAAAGGGAAACCCGTATCAGACCAACTGTAAACCTATATTAGTAGAAGACAACTGTCTTATAATAGAATGTTTGAATATTAAAGGCGTTATCTATTGTTGCTTACTTAAAAACAATACAGAATACAAAAGTCAACAAGCGCGAATAAAATATTTTAACTGAGTAAATACCAATTAGTTATATTTTCGTTGTAATCTTAACTTCTTTAAATGTAATTTAGTCTATTTAAGAGTTAGCAGCCATTTTGTGATGTCTTAACCCAAGAACCCAACAACTAAAAATATGTGTCTTTTAAAAGTATATAGTGTTACCAACTCATTTAAGTCATTTGAAAAAATAACAAAAATTCCTGTATATAGCACATCCGAAAAAGGCGAGCAATTAGGAAATGAAAGCAACAATATTAGAATAGACCATAAAATTTCATTTGACGTTTCTGAAAAGGACTGGGATGATTTTGATGGACAAGTCGAAGATGCCATTATCTTTTTAGCAAAACATTTTGACAACTTAGAACAACTTTTTAAAACTCACAATGTTACAAAAGCCTATCTTGACTTTCCTATTTACTCAAGACTGAATACTGAGATTGTAAATCAAAATAACAACTTACCAAAGGAATTGATAGTAATTGCGGGTAAATTAAACTTGGGTATTGAGATGGCTATTTATTCTATAGACGCATTTGATAACGAGTAAAACACGGCTGCTAACAGCGGTTTTGCGAAATTGGCGGAGAATTTTCTTCTAAATCTTATATTGCATAATAAATTAATGTAGCCGCCAACTTGCGCAAAGCCACGGAACGTTAGTGCCAATACTGGGTGCATACCTACAATGGCGCAAACCTTTCAGCTTTCATAAAAAATGTCGGACAAATTGCCCGGCACCTTAACTTAATTTGCTTTATCCAATACAATAATTAGCTTCCCTTTCTTTTGGGTAATAATTACGTGTTCGTCGTATTCAAAACCAGTTTTTCGCAACCACTCCCCCTGCAATAATATTTGTGGAACAATCGACTCCTGCCAAGTGGACTTCATATGTTTTGGTTGGATTTTTAATCGGCGGCGGCCTTCTGGAAGTCTTGGCTTTCTCGGTTCACAGGCTCCACATTTGCAGATTTTGTTAGGTTGGAGTTCTTGGATGATTTTTGTTTTTTGATTTTTTGGGGTTCGCATAACCTTAAATCTAAAAAACTAGGTCGCCGCGAACCCCAATCGGAAACCGATAGAATGCAGTACTTACAACTGCTCGCCTAGTATATTGTAAAATAATAAAATTTATTGGATTGCTCCAATTGAGATTCGCATTATAAAAATACGCTATAGAGACTCTATAGTCGGAGATAAACGGATAAATCGGTTATCTTATTAAAGGCTGTTAGTTTAAGTATAAATTAATTAATGCTTAGCTTAGAGAAACCAATTTAATTTAACTACTCTCAATTGAAATCCTTATGGCAGAAAAAAGTTTAATGACACCTAGTTCGGCAAGTTTGAGCGGGCTTTTAGGTTATGGCATATCATATAAAGTACCTACATATCAAAGAGACTATTCATGGAAAACTGAAAATTGGATGGATCTATGGGAAGATCTGAAAATCTTGATAAGCACAGGTAAAGACCACTACATGGGCGCTGTTGTTGTTCAGCGTGATGGGGATAAACATTTTTTTGTTATTGATGGTCAACAAAGATTTACTACACTTAGCATATTGGCTTTGGCTGTAATCAAAAACATTCAAGACCTTATAGATTCTGGAATTGATCCAGATGACAATAAAGAAAGGATAAGTGAATTACGAAGAGGCTATTTAGGTCAAAAAGATCCTGGATCTTTGCTCTACTCAAGCAAACTAATCCTAAATGAGAATAATGATCCATTTTATCAAAGTCGATTATTGCAACTTTCAGAACCAAATAATGAAAAAACTCTAAGTGACTCGGATAGATTATTATGGCAAGCATTTAACTTTTTCTATTCAAGTGTAAAATCACATTTTAACAATCCAACTGGCGAAATACTTGCAAATTTTCTAAGTAAAACATTAGGCGATAAAATGATGTTCATTAAAATCGAAGTTGAAGATGAAGTAAGTGCGTATACTTTATTTGAAACATTAAATTACCGAGGAGTAGATCTGACAGTAACAGATTTATTGAAGAATTACTTATTTTCATTACTGACAGAATCAGATATTAGAATCGCTAAAGAAATTTGGAAAAGGATATCTACTTCTGTAGGTCTTGATAAATTTCCCATATTCCTTCGACACTTTTGGATGTCAAGAAACAATTTAGTTAGGCAAGAACAGCTATTTAAAATTATTCGTGCTAGCATAAAAACAAACAAACAAGTATTTGAACTATTAGAAAAACTTGACTCCTCCGCTGCACTTTATGTAGCCTTACAAGATCCTTCAAACATTGAGTGGCAAGGTAATAGAGAAATGTTTAAAAGAGTCAGGGAGTTTAAATTATTCGGTGTTAAACAACATTTACCTCTATTGCTTATTTCAAAAGAAAAGTTTGAGTCGCAGGAATTTGAAAAACTGGTTCGATTAATCTCAATTATTTCATTCAGATATAACGTTATAGGAAGTAGACAAGCTAATACAATGGAAGAAATTTACAATAAAGCTTCAATCAAAATTAGTAATGGCATAATAACTACCGCCTTGCAAATATTTAATGAATTAAAAGAACTGTACGTTTCAGATGAAGATTTTAAAAATGACTTCTCAACTCTAAATCTTTACTCTTATGGAAGAAATAAAAAGCTTGCTAGATATATTTTGTTCGAAATAGAAAACCATTTAAAACAAGGTGGGGATGATGATTTTGAGTTTAACCCTGCAACTATAGAACATATATTACCGGAGAACCCATCAGAAAATTGGGAGACTTTCTTCCCTAAGATTGTTCAAGAAAAATATATTTACAGGATAGGTAACTATCTTTTACTTGAGGAACGTTTGAATCAAGATGCAGAAACAAAACTTATAGAGGGTAAAAAAGACGAATATCTGAAAAGTAATTATAAAATGGCAAATGAGTTCGACTACGACGTTTGGACTCCTGAAAAATTAACTTCTCGACAAAATTCTTTAGCTAAAAAAGCTGTTGCTATATGGAGATCTTCCTACGCAATTTAGTAAGAATGCGAATAAGGATGACGAGCCAAATTTCTTTGAACTCGCCATCTGTGGGCGGTATGGGATTCGAACCCATAATCCTGTTAAGGCACTTGTTTGGTAAACAAGCTTGTATACCAATTCCAACAACCGAGAATAGCTGATAGCGATGATATTCTCGGTGATTAGATAACAAAAATAATAAAAAGAATGGAGATAAATAATTTCGGACCTTTTGATAGTGATATTTGGGGAACAGTTGCAGACTGGGTAATAGCATGTGTAACACTTGGGACAGGGATATTTCTTGTTTTGACATTTAAAGAACAACAAAAAACCAATCTGTTTACGAGAGTACAAATGAAACGGCAGATTTTACCGAAATTTATTATTCAACACAAAAATGGCCACAATGAATTATCCTTGACAAATGCCCCAGCAATAGAGATAAATATCGAAAGTGTTAAAGATGGAATTTTTGAAAATGGTTTTTATGAACATTTGGAAAATTTCGAGGTACATCATCATCCAATAGTCTTGCCTGTACTTAATGAAGCACTAATTTTTGATAATGGAAGAGAAGACATTATAAATATATCTTTTAGCGATATGGAAGGATCAAGATACTCACAAACAATATATTATGAACATGGGGAGTTTTTTATTTCTATACCAAAAGCTAAATAAATATTCTATTGCTTGCCTAAACTTTAATACGCCTAACAGGTGGTTTGGCGAAATCGGCGGAAATTCACCCCTAAACCTGTTATATTGCATAAGAAATTTAACGTAACCGCCAACTATCGCCAAGCCACGGAACGTTAGGTGCAATGCAGGGCGCATGCCTTTAAGTTGCCAAAGAAGTTTCCAATATACAAGTAATTGATATCTTAGTTAAACAATTCGCTCTTATGAAATCATTTCTAACTTTAAAGCATTGGCAGATTTTCCCAATCATTGTGCTAGGTGCAATAATGTACAATTTCACTATCGAAGGTGATCAGTTCTCAACTATGATTATCAGAATAATTGGTGCAGTTATTTATTCTTTATGGCCGATATTAACTGGTAACGAATTAAATCAGATATTACCAAAGAGAGTTACAGTAAATTTTAACTTTTTTCTAATAAATATTCTCATTAGCCTTGGCACCTTTGTGTCAATATTAGTTTTGTCAAATGGAGAAGGAATGACTTTCTCTGGAATTTATGCCATTCCAATGCTTTATGTATTTTTTGCTATTTTATATTGTCTAGCTTTCCCTGCAAAACTCCTGAACTGCATCGAGACTGGAAAAGAAGCGAGTATGGGACAATATTTAGGCGACTTTTTTCTTGTGTTTTTTTTGCCTATTGGAATTTGGTTTTTACAGCCTAGAATAAATAAAGTCGTAGAAAATCAAAGATTAGCCCGGTTGGAGGCCGAAAATAGCAATGTTTAGCAACTGCCCATAACAAGGGTTTTACAAAATCGGTGGGAAATTCATCTTCAACCTGTTATATTGCATAGGAATTCAACTCGAACCAACCAACTTCGGCAAGTCCCGGAACGTTAGCTGCAACTTTAATAGCCTACCATGCCAACGATAGAAATAGCTTCAATCAACTCGCAAGGGCTTGGACTTAACCAAGACGACTTTGCTCTTGCAATAATTGAAGAAAATAAACTTATAAGCCATCGTGGTCTCTTCTATAACCTACTTCTGGAGCAAGATGGGACTATTGTTCACGTAGGCAATCCTGATTTTAAGGATGACAAAGAAATCGGCTTTTTTGCTGACGAAATAATTGATTGGAGTGTTGACCCTAATGACCAAATTAGTATCCCTATTCACGACACGGATGACATAATTGACGATCGTGGTTCAAATCAACAATTTATTTTTAAAATATTAAGCCAGTACAAAGTCGAGATAAATCAAATACTTACTATCGCTGTTGATAACTCGCCAAATAACAAGGTTTGCTTTTTAACAGATTACCAATTTGGACCTGAAAATGCAAATATTGAAATAATATATACAATTAATGATTTTTGGGCATTACACGATAGTGGAGGTTTAACCTTTACACAATGTATGAAATATATGGCAAATAGCTGTGCTGCACATAACAGCGGTTTGGCAAAAGTGGCGGGGAATCTTCTCCATATTGCAAACCTCCCTAATTCTTACATTTTTATCGTATATTTGATAGTATCAAATGATAGTATCAAATGAATCCACCTTACGAAATAACGCCAAGAATATTAAAGTTCATTACCTCTATTTCCCAAAAAATAGGAGAAGTAAATGCAAAACATTTGGTAAGACAAAACCCCAAACTTAGAAAACAAAATCAAATAAAGACAATTCACTCTTCATTGAGCATTGAAGGGAATACACTATCAGAAGAGCAAATAACCTCCATTATAGAAAACAAAAGAGTTCTTGGACCCGAAAAAGACATCCAAGAGGTATTAAATGCGCTTGAAGTTTATAAAGAACTAAAAAATTTCAAATACAATTCAGAAAAGGATTTTCAAAAGGCTCATAAACTATTAATGAATGGACTGGTTTTAGATCCTGGAAAATATAGGACTAAGGGAGTTGGGATAGTAAAGGGCTCAAAAGTTGAACATATCGCACCTCCATTTTCGAATTTAAAATATCTGATGAATGGATTATTTGAATACCTAAAAGACAAATCAGAACTAACGCTTATAAAAAGTTGTGTTTTTCATTATGAAATGGAGTTCATTCATCCTTTTATGGATGGTAATGGGAGAATGGGGAGACTGTGGCAAACTTCGATCCTAATGAGCGAATACCCACTATTTGAATTTTTGCCTTTTGAGACATTAATCTCAAAAAATCAGAATGATTATTATAATGCTCTTTCAATCTCAGATAAAGAAGGCAAATCAACTAGATTTATCGAATTTATGCTGAATATAATTGACCAATCATTTGATGAATTGCTAGAAAATGAAACCAGGAGGCTAAATGAAACAGAAAGGTTAGAAATATTTTTAGAAGGCCGTACTGAAAAATTTACTCGTAAAGACTATATGAAACATTTTCCAGAAATATCAACTTCTACAGCGAGCAGAGACCTAAAAAATGGTTTCGAGAACGGACTAATAGACAAATTCGGAGATAAAAAAACGACTTATTACCAAAAGCAAAACTACTCCGACTAATTTTATTCGAGCCACCAAACTTCACCAAGCCTCCATTTACACAAATACCCAAACACCCATACTCTTAAAATGACAAGACCTCTTCTAGCTTTATTCATATCTACCATAGTATTAACATCTTGTGCTACAACTAAAAAGCAATTCGGGCAAACTATTATTGAAAATAATGCCGACACAACCTTATCGAAACAAGAGGTTGTAAAAATTAGAAATTTAGCTAACGAAATTTTTGACGCCGCTAGTTTTGTAGGCAAAGAACAAATAGAAATAAAGTATCGAATATTTAAACCCAAGCAACAAAAAACTAATAAAAAATATCCATTAGTAATTGTCTATCATGGGTCCGGGCGACCAGTTGGAACTGACAATAAATCTCAACTTGGCGTATTACCAAAACTATTTGCAAGTCCCGACATTCAAGATAAATATCCAGCTTATGTTTTAGCACCACAATTTCTAACACGTTCTTCCGACTATGTAATGGATACAACAAGAAATTTACTTTATTCGACGCCAAGACCATGTCTGAATTCAGTACTACAACTTATCGACTCGTTAAAATCAAATTTGAATATTGACACTGAAAGGATTTATGTAATCGGATTTTCCATGGGTGGTTCAACAGTTATTAATTCATTGTCAGCCAGGCCAGACCTTTTTGCAGCAGGAGTTAGTATTTCAGGCATTCCACAATTCGACAAAATACACAGGTTGGCAGCAATTCCTATTTGGTTAATTCACGGCATAGACGACACCGAAAACCCAATCAATAGCGACGAACAATTCTATAAAGAAATGAGTAATAATATTCTTTTTTGGAAGCTAAAAGCAACAACACACGACAATGTTTTTACGACACGGATTTTAGGAGAAACGATTCCAAAATGGCTATTCAAACAACGCAAGAAATAAGTCTTCTGCCAAACGGTAAATAATTACTCTTCCTACCCTTTCACGCGGCCCTATCCCCCCTTTAAAAATATTATTGCAAATAAATTTGCGAAACCGAAAAGTTGCATATATATTTGCAACCGATTAGTTTCATTAAAATAATTACCTATGCGTAGAGATATTTTTCAAGCGGTTGCCGATCCAACAAGACGAGCCATTATCGTTCTTATTGCATTACAGGCAATGACACCGAATGCGATTGCCGATAACTTCAATACAACAAGGCAAGCTGTTTCCAAACATTTGCGCATTTTGACAGAATGCGAATTGGTAAAGCAAGAACAAAAAGGAAGAGAAATTTATTACTCTCTTGAAATTGACAAAATGAAAGAAATAGACAATTGGTTAGCGCAATTCAAAGAGATTTGGGAAACCAAATTCAGCCAATTGGACGATTTATTATTAACCATTAAAAAGAACGAAAAATGAAAAACAATTTGCTATTTGATTTTACCGTTGACAAAGCAGCAAAAACGGTAGTGATAACCAGAGAATTTGCAGCCGAACTTCCATTGGTTTGGGATGCTTTTACGAAACCAGAACTTTTGGACCAATGGGTTGCACCTAAACCTTGGGCATCTAAAACAAAGTATATGAATTTTGAAGTTGGTGGAAAAAGATTTTATGCAATGGTAAGTCCCGAAGGACATGAGCGCTGGGCCGTTCAGGAGTATACTTCCATTACGCCCAAAACTAACTTTAAGATGTATAATACTTTTGCAGACAAGGATGAAAATCGTGAATTACCGGGCTCGGATTGGGATTACAATTTCAGCGAACAAAACGACGTTACAAAAGTGAGTATTACCATTTTTAATGAATCTCTTGCCCGCTTAGAGAAGATGATTGAAATGGGCTTCAAAGAAGGCTTCACAATGTCTATTGAAAATTTAGAAGAATTATTGGCAACTTTATCGAAAAGACAGTAGAAAAATCTACTCAGACAATAAACAGATGACAGAAAAATAGCTGCGAAATAGGCTATGAATTGAAGACAAAGAAAATGCTGATTTTGCTATCTTTACATTAAGTCACTCTAGTTAATATTAACTAGAATCCCAATATTTAAAGAGCTATGAGAAAAGTAATTGCTGCAATCAACATGACGCTCGATGGGTTTTGCGACCATACTGCAATATCGCCAGATGAAGAAATACATCGCCATTACGAGGAGCTATTAAATAAAGGAGGTGTGATTCTCTACGGCCGAATAACTTATCAATTGATGCAATTTTGGCAAGAATTGATTAAAAACCCATCAGGCGAAAAATCTATGGACGACTTTGCGAAGTCCATAGATAGCATTCCAAAAATTGTCTTTTCGAATACGCTTCAAAACACGGATTGGAACAGCGCTACCTTAGCTGACCAACCTATAAAAGAAAAGGTTTTAGCACTCAAACAGCAAGCAGGTAAAGATATCTTTGTTGGTAGTCGCAGTTTAATCATCCAATTAATAAACCTTAATTTGCTTGATGAACTGCAACTTTGTATCCACCCTGTTATTGTAGGAAATGGTTTGCCGTTATTTGAAAACATAAGCGATAGAACCGCTCTAAAGCTCCGAGAAACAAAAGCCTTTAGTGGTGGTGGAATAATTCATTATTACGAAATAGCACATAAGTAGGTACAACATGAGAAAAATAATCGTTTTATCCATGGTTACTTTAGATGGAGTAATGCAAGCACCTGGTGGCCCAAAAGAGGACACCTCTGGTGGCTTCGAATATGGTGGTTGGGTTGCACCCTTTGGTGACGAAGTTTACAACGCTGCAGTGAAAAAAGAAACCGAACCGGCAACTTATCTGCTGGGGCGAAAAACCTACGAAATTTGGGCCGCATACTGGCCCAAACATGGCGATATTTGGCCAGGTATTAATGACGGAACAAAATATGTTTTGTCCAAAACCCTCGAAAACTCAGACCCCATCATTACTGGTTGGGAAAAATCAGTTGTGCTAAAAGATGTGGCCGCCATCAAGGAGCTTAAATCGCAAAACCCATCGGAATCGGAAAAATCCGATATACAAGTTTGGGGTAGCAGTGAGTTAGTTCAATTGCTTTTAAAGAATGACCTCGTAGACGAGCTAAAGCTTAAAATCCATCCGCTGCTGTTAGGTAAGGGGAAAAAACTTTTTGACGATGGCGCATTTCCAGCAGCATTTACCTTGATAGATCATATTGTAAGCGCTACTGGAGTAATTATTGCCCATTACAAACGAGCTGGAGAAGTTAAGACAGGTAATGCTGGTGCTTAAAATTAAGCAAGTTTCGGGTTTTGTGACAACCGTTAACTGCCGACCTTTAGCTTATAAAATTTAAAGATCATGACAGGACAACAACAGGTAGACTATCACCGAATTGCAGAAGCGATTGACTATATTAAAGCAAACTTTAAAGCGCAGCCTAGCCTCGACGAAGTGGCGGAGAAAGTTCATTTAAGCTCATTTCATTTTCAAAGGCTTTTTAGTGATTGGGCAGGTACCAGTCCGAAGAAGTTTTTGCAATACACTACCGTAGAATACGCGAAAACCCTTTTAAAGGAAAACCAAGCAACACTTTTCGAAACGGCCTATGAAGCTGGGCTTTCGGGCACTGGGCGTTTACACGACCTCTTTATCAATATAGAAGGGATGACGCCCGCCGAATATAAAAATGGTGGAAAAAACCTAACGATCAATTACAGCTTCGCACAAAGTATATTTGGAAATATTTTAGTTGCCTCGACCACCAAGGGAATCTGTTATATGGCATTTTTCGAAGACGAAGCCACTGCCTTTTCACTCCTGCAAAGCCATTTTCCAAATGCGAATTTTAAACAAACAGTGGATTTAGTTCAGCAAAATGCGCTCTACATTTTTACGCACGACTGGACAAAATTGCATCAGATCAAGCTACATTTAAAGGGAACAGATTTTCAACTAAAGGTTTGGCAAACATTGCTAAAAGTTCCCATGGGGCAGCTTACCACTTATGGAGCTATTGCCCATAAAATTGCCAATCCAAATGCCTCTAGGGCAGTAGGAACAGCCATCGGCAGCAATCCAGTTGCCTTTTTGATCCCTTGTCACCGGGTAATACAAGCCAACGGAATATTTGGCGGCTACATGTGGGGCAGCACAAGAAAGACAGCAATTATTGGTTGGGAAGGCGTAAAAACTTATTCAGATCTTAAATAATGGAACAGCAAATAACATGGGTTGATTGGCAAGGTGTTGCCGAGCAACTTAACCAAAAAGGATTCGCCATTGTTCCAGATTTTATAACAAGCAGCCAATGTGCAGCTCTGATAGCAGGATATGAAAATCCAGAGGCCTACAGAAAAACCGTTGTAATGGAACGCTATCGATTTGGTTTGGGCGAATATAAATACTTCAATTATCCGTTACCCCCTTTGATCCAAAGCATTAGAGCAAGCGTGTACCCTAAACTCGTACCGGTTGCAAATACATGGATGAAAGTGCTAAACACTGCAACTACTTTTCCGGATACACACGAGCAACTTTTAGCACAATGCAAGGCGCATGAGCAGACTAAAGCAACTGTGTTGATTTTAAAATATGGAAAAGGCGGATACAATACTTTGCATCAAGATTTGTATGGAGCGGTATATTTTCCTTTGCAAGCGGTGTTATTTTTGAATGAACCGGATGAAGATTTTACAGGCGGCGAATTTGTATTAACCGAGCAAACACCAAGAGCACAATCAAAAGCGATTGTATTAAAGCCTAAAAAAGGCGAGTTGTTGATTTTCACAACTAACTTTCGACCGATTAAAGGTAGCAAAGGCTACTATCGGGTAAACATGAAACATGGTGTAAGTGAAATTCACAGTGGCAAGCGACACACTTTAGGCATCATTTTTCATGATGCGTTAAGTTAACATCGAATTAATTGCAATTGTTAAAGGTTTCACTAAGAGCTCTCAGTTTTTTAACAATAGCTTTTAGCTCTTTAGGTTCTTTACCATATTCAAAAACAACTTTATATTCTTTAGATCCAGTAGTAACCGACACCCATTCTGCTCCCCCATCGGCACAATCGGGACAGCCGATTGTTTTTGGCAGCGCAGCAATCTTACTATCTTCCATCAAATCTTTGAAAACCTTTGCTTCATCAGCTGCAAGAGTGCTAGAACAAGTTTTAGTATCTGGAGATGTTTGGCTATTTGCTTTTTTTACAAACGTTACCTTGTTTTCGCTAATAGACAAGCTATGGTTACAGTAACCAACACACATGCCAAAGGAAGAGCCATAACCAATGGTATCAATACTTCTTGTATTAATTTTTTCACAAGAGCTAAAACTCAGTATTAGGGCTGAGTATTTCGGAGTGATGATGCCAGTGATTTTGGTCAAACCGTGCCACTTAAAAGATCATACAATTATATAAAAAAGCTGGGATTATTCCTTTT
>NZ_FOPP01000008.1 GCF_900113525.1 Pedobacter insulae | reverse complement strand
TGTGTATTTCGGTAAAAGTGGCCACCATATTCCGTTCCAAACTGGCCACCCCAAAAGAAACCATAGCTTTTTGAATACCCTTTGAGCAGTTGCGTTAGATGCATCCAGATTGATGCTCACATACCAAAAAATCTTCCATAGATTTCCAAAACATATACCACATCCAATACTCTCGCTATGCTTTTGCTTCGCAAAAGGGCATAAGATCACCTCCAAGGTTGCAGAACCTAAGTCCCAGATTCAACACATCCAAGAAGAATAAAGCTTGCCCAATTAAGTCAATTTAACGCACTTGATTTCAACTTTAGACCTCAACTCGATACATGGAGTTCAAAACACTCTTTATAACGCTTAAAACCCCTTAAAATAAGCCAAGTGGTCACTTTTGACCGAAATGAGATGACCACTTTGGAGCGTAATATGTGGCCACTTTGGATAAAAAGAGGTGGCCACTTTTAGGATAACCCCCAGCTAAATAAGGTATTCTTTTTATCATTGGGCCTCGCCCTAAAAAATGGCATTTCGTAAGAATCAATATGTGGAGCAAGTAATGGGACGCAATCAAAGATCCAATAAAAGGAATTGATGGCACTGTCAAAAGTAGTTTGTGAGCCTGGCTGTGAAGTCAGATTTTTAAGATTTTCAAAATGATTTTTCAACTCTGGTAAATTGTCCTGAATGGCATTGATAAGAGATGTGTTTTGAGAAAAAGCATCAAAATTTCCAATAACCATATTTCTAATTTTTGATATTGTTTACAAACTGTTCAGTATTCGACGTCATCGAAACGGTTTTCGCTTTTCCTTTTACCATTGCCTCCGCTACGAAAATAATTTGGCCTTTTTTATTGGCAAAATAATCTGATTGAAGTACCCTAAAATGTCCTTTCCTGAAATGAGGGATTTTTGATGTCGGAGAATCCTGGATACCTTTGATTTTTTCGGATAACTGGAATGAGATGCTTCTATCTGTCTTGCCAACACTCTTTTCAAATAAATCTTTTGGTACACCATCAGCGACACAATCTGGAAAGCAATTCATATACGCAATTGTATTCAATGCAAGGCGAAACATCTTCAAAATTACCAATGAAACATTGTCATCTTTCTTATTCAAGTCTGTATAGTATTTGTCGGTCATGCGGCCGCCATTTTGGCCGTGCGAAAAATATAACTCTAATGAACCATCTTCCTCACTAACTAACGAAAAGGCATATCCATCGGCTTCATTAGGCACATGCAATGCAAATTTATATATGAAGTGTTCAGTTTGGGTGTTCGAATAATAACGGAAAATATCTCTGATTTCTCCATTTTCGTAAAGAAATTTTTTGATTCCTTCCAAATCAGGCAAACGTGTTTCCTCAAGAAAATCTCTCAGTGGCTTGTCAAGAAAGAAAATATGTAAGAGTTCTCCTTTGGAATCCTCTCTCCACAGTTCAAGTCCGGATATGATCAATCCTCTTGTTTCTTGAGTTTCATCAACCCCAAAAGGGCCTTTTAAAAGATTTGTTTTAAGCGAATAAAATATTTGCTCATCCGTGAGCTCGGGTGTAAGCTTCTTTTGAGTACCGTAAAGATGCTTCCAAAAATATTTTAATGGTTGGCTGTAATGTATTTTTCTGGCCATATCATTTTGATTTAAGCAGGCTCTTTAGCAAGAGCGAGTAACTTTCTAAGTTATGAATTATTTTTCACCAGTTCCGATTGTTCCTGACGCTAAGGGGTTCATTTTCTTGAGAATTACGAGATCAGAAGAATAAATCTGACACGCAAATGTATTTAGAAAAAAAGAACGTCACACCCCAACAAGCTGTAAAAATTCTGGAGAAAAACGGCATAAAAACTAATGAAAAGGAAGCAAAAAAGATCTTGGATTTCCTCTATATTTTGGCTATATTAGTGGTCAGGGAATACTTAGAGGAGGATTAATGGGGATTCTCCGCACTATCTCAATCCCATTAAAGCATTAATCTTTTTCTAATTTCTCTAACATGAAATCAGCAATTCTTTATGTCCGCGTAAGCACGGATGAACAGGCCAGACGAGGCTACTCCCAGCGTGATCAAGAAGACAGGTTACGCAATTATTGCGAAGCAAATGACATCGAAATCGAAGACATTTATCGTGAGGATCACTCCGCCAAAACATTCAACCGTCCAGAGTGGAACAAACTTTTGACGGTACTTAAAAAGCGAAACCATAAAAGGCAGTCCAGCAATATCCTCTTTGTAAAATGGGATCGTTTCAGCAGGAATGTCGAGGCTGCCTACCAAATGATCGGTTTACTCCGCACCATGAATACAAAAGCACTGGCAGTCGATCAGCCCGTGGATTTTACCGTTCCTGAAAGTAAGGTAATCCTTTCCGTATACCTGACCATTCCAGAAGTGGAGAATGACCGTAGGGCAATGAATGTTTTTTATGGCATGCGAAGGGCAAAAAAGGAGGGCAGATGGATGGGACATGCACCTTTAGGCTATATGAACAGGGTTACTCCAGATGGCAAAAAATACATTATGCCAAAGCCAAAGGAAGCCACATTGATGGTTTGGGTGTTTGAGGAACTATCTAAAGGGATTCTTAATGCCGAGCAGGTAAGAAAACTCGCTAATACAATGGGACTGAAATGTGAACGCAATAACTTTTGGAAACTCATTAGAAATCCCATGTATTGCGGATATATCATTATACCGCCACATGAAAATGAAGAGATTGAATTTGTAAAAGCTCTGCATGAGCCAATCATTAGCAAGTCCCTATTTTATGAAGTACAGGATGTGCTGAATGGAAATAAAAGACCAGTCGCCAAAAAAGCAAACTCGCTTGATTTATTACCATTAAGAGGCTTCTTAATCTGTCCCTTATGTGATAGGACGCTTACCGGAAGTGCGTCCAGAGGACGGCATGGCAGACGTTATCATTACTACCATTGCCAAGGCAGCTTCTGCAAATGCCGATTTAAAGCTGAAGAGCTTAATAAATACTTTGAGAGGCATTTGCTTAAATACAAACTATCTGAGCAATCTGCGGAATTGTTTAAGTTAGTCATTACCGATGTTTTTCAAAGGTCGAATAAGGGTCATTCTGACGAACGCAATCACATTCTATCATTGTTGGAAGAACAGGAAACAATACTATCAAACGCCCGAAAAAAATATGTGATGGAGGAAATTGATGATGAAGATTTCATGGAGCTCAAAAAAGAATGCAACACGAGCATTCGTAAACTGGAAGAACAACTCGCTGAACTTCCGAACAACCGCCAGGATTTAAAACCACTTCAAAATCTTTTGGATATAGTGATGGAGCGGTACAAAAACATTGACAAAAGGTATTCAAAGGCAGAAAATGACGAGAAAAGACAGATTATTGGTTCGATGTATCCAGAAAATATCCTTTTTGATGGAGAAGCACATCGAACCGCTCGTATGAGTGAGCCACTTACCCTTATCTTGCTGATAAATAAGCGATTATCGAGCATAAAAAAAGGGGAAAAGTTCTCTTTTAAGAACCTTTCCCCTGTCGTAGCCCGTAGGGGAATCGAACCCCTGTTTCCAGAATGAAAATCTGGCGTCCTCACCCCTAGACGAACGGGCCATTAAATAAGAAGTGTCATTCCAACTTCTTTGGTAGCGGGGACCAGACTCGAACTGATGACCTTCGGGTTATGAGCCCGACGAGCTACCAACTGCTCCACCCCGCACTGTATATTCAATTTTTTAGTTTCGTTAAATCCTTAACTCTTCCTCCGAATTGGAATGCAAAGATATAATTCGTTTCTTTGTGGTGCAAATTTATTTTAAAAAATATTTTTATGTCGCATAAAGCAGGTTTTGTAAGTATTATCGGTAAGCCCAATGTGGGTAAATCTACCCTCATGAATGCCCTTGTGGGCGAAAAGCTTTCTATTATCACTCCGAAAGCCCAAACAACTCGCCACCGCATTCTAGGAATTGTAAATGAAGAAGACTTTCAAATTGTTTTTTCAGATACACCGGGCATCATAAAACCACTTTATGGACTGCAAGATTCGATGATGACCGCTGTGAATGGTGCGCTTAGTGATGCCGACTTAATTCTTTTCGTAACTGATATCCACGAAAAACATGATGAAAACGATGTACTCGAAAAAATAACCAATAGCACAATCCCTTTAGTAGTCTTATTAAATAAAATTGACAATGCTACGCAAGAACAAGTAGATGAGAAATTTGCATACTGGCAAGAAAAATTAAACCCTAAACATATTTACGCAATCTCTGCGCTACACAAATATAATTTAGAAGGTATTTTGCCAATGATCCTGGAAAATATCCCTGAGCACCCTGCATTTTACGATAAAGAAGAATTAACAGATCGTAGTCAGAGGTTCTTTGTTTCAGAAATCATCAGAGAGAAAATATTCTTCAACTATAAAAAAGAAATTCCTTATAGTACCGAAGTAATTGTAACTGCATTTAAAGAAGAAGAAAGCAAAAGCGGACCTATGGTTCGAATTACCGCCGAAATAATTGTTGAACGTGATTCGCAAAAAAACATTTTAATAGGAACGGGGGGTGCGATGCTTAAAAAAGTAGGCATGGAAGCACGGAAAGACATCGAGAAATTTCTAGACACCAAAGTATTTTTAGAAACGTTTGTCAAGGTACTCCCAGACTGGAGAAGCAAAAAGAATTACTTGAAGAGTTTCGGTTACGATTAATTTACCGTACCTTTGCACTCCCTTATTGAAGGGTTAGTAGTTGATAGTCAAAATGTTTAGGAAATGTTTACGCTTTCAATTAGAATATTTAGGCAAACATTACAGCGTTTCAACATTATAAAACGCTCCAATAATAAACACCATGAGTAACATTATCGCAATCGTCGGAAGACCAAACGTAGGCAAATCTACCCTTTTTAATCGCTTAACAGAAAGTCGCAAAGCTATTGTAGATGATTTTAGTGGCGTAACACGCGACAGACATTATGGCAAAGCTGAGTGGACCAATAGAGAATTTACCGTAATTGATACTGGCGGTTATGTAGCCAACTCTGAAGACGTTTTTGAAGCTGCTATCCGTGAACAAGTAGTCATTGCTATAGAAGAAGCTACCGTGCTTTTGTTTATGGTTGACGTAACTACGGGTATTACGGATTTAGACGACGAAATTGCACAACTACTCCGCCGTAGTAAAAAACCGGTATTTATTGTCGTAAATAAAGTAGATAACCATCAATTAGAAAACGACGCTACCGTATTTTATGGATTTGGTTTAGGAGAGATATACACCATCTCATCAATGACTGGATCTGGAACGGGAGATTTGCTAGACCAGGTGATTACTCACTTCGAAGATATTCCTGAAGAAGAAAATGCTTTACCTAAGATTACGATTGTTGGAAGACCAAACGTTGGTAAATCTTCTTTAATAAATGCGTTAATTGGTAAAGACCGAAACATCGTAACACCAATTGCAGGTACCACACGCGACTCGATCCATATTCATTATAACCAATTCGGTCACGAGTTTATGTTTATCGATACCGCAGGTTTACGCAAAAAAACCAAGGTTAAAGAAAACATCGAATTTTATTCGGTTATGCGTACTATTAAAGCGCTTGAAGAGGCCGATGTAGTAATGCTGATGATTGATGCAGAAGATGGCTTAGAGTCACAAGATGTAAACATTTTCCACCTGGCAGAGAAAAATAAAAAAGGAATTGTTATACTCGTAAACAAGTGGGATCTAATTGAGAAAAACAATAAGACCATTAAAGAATTTGAAGATCAAATTCGCTATAAACTCCAACCTTTTACTGACGTGCCTATTGTATTCATTTCAGTATTGAACAAGCAACGGATTTTTAAAACAATCGAAACGGCTTTAGAAGTTCATAAAAACAGAGCAAAAAAGATTCCTACCTCGAAATTAAACGACATCATGTTGCCAATTATCGAGAACTATCCCCCACCAGCACTAAAAGGAAAATACATAAAGGTTAAATATATCACACAGATTAATGCAAGCTCTCCAATGTTTGCCTTTTTCTGTAATCTGCCACAATACATTAAAGAACCTTATAAACGTTTTATAGAAAACAAGCTTCGTGAGAACTTTGATTTTGCAGGAGTGCCTATACAGATATATTTCAGACAAAAATAGCTTGCCCCTTATTGCAAGCTATTCAACGCAGTTCTCACGACTGGATCTGTCAGATTACTAGCCTTGTAATAACCAATATCTCCCAAATGATACTTGCACAACATCACTTTCATATCGTTATAGATAATCGATTTTGATGCTGCTAGTTGTTTTGGTTCTATCTTAATATTCTTAGACTGGATATAATTAATCAGATCTTTAAAATCATTGTCGCTCAGGGTAAAACTTTCCAGGTTCTGTGCCAGGTAAGTAGGCAAATATCGCTCAGCCAACACATTGAAAACGAAATCTATCAGCACTTTTTTATTTACTAAAGTCGCATAAAACTTATTATAACCGAGCGTATCCAATTTAACATACACATCTGGCTGAATGCCTCCTCCACTGAACACCTTTTTACCACCTGCAGTTATATAAGCTGTTCCCTTTTGCACAGTATCTTTCGCAACCACAGCCTTAGCCGTTAGCTCGCCATCATTTAACCGATCTTCTAACTCATGCTGATAGGCTGCATAACCTTTCTTATATGACTTTTGAATACTTCGTCCCAGCGGTGTATAATAACGGGCAATTGTTAAATTTAAAGCCGATCCATCTTCAAAAGGAAACTGCTCTTGTACCAATCCCTTACCAAACGAACGTCGGCCAACAATAATACCGCGGTCTAAATCTTGGATAGCACCAGCAAAAATCTCACTTGCTGAGGCTGAGTTCTCATTGATTAACACCGCTAATTTACCCTGCTCAAATTCGCCCCCACCTGTAGCGAAATAATCGGTACGGGGCTCATGCTTGCCTTGGGTATAAACAATTAATTTATTCTCTTGCAAAAACTGATTAGCTAAACTTGTTGCAGCAGTAACATACCCGCCGCCATTGTCGCGCAGATCAAGCACTAGCTTTCGCATCCCCTTGGTTTTTAAGTTTTTTACAGCCTCAACAAAATCTCGATCTGTATTGGCACCAAACTTACTGATGCGAATGTAGGCAGTCTCAGGATTAAGCATATAAGCAGCGTCAACACTACTTACATCTACCTTTCCACGTTTTATGGTTAATAAAGTTGGGTTCACCAAACCAGCCCTAGCAATTAACAATTGGACTGGCGTGCCCCTTTTACCTTTAATCTTTCCGGTCATTTCAGATCTTGGCAATGATCTTCCACTTACTACATTACTATCGATCTTTAAAATTCTATCCCCTTGTTTTAATCCGGCTAAAAAAGCAGGCCCATCTTTTAAAACATGGGTAACAAGCAAAGTGTCATTTAAAATGTAATACTCCACTCCAATTCCTTCAAAATTACCTTCTAAGCTCTCTGCCATTTCAAAAGCCTTTGTTGGAGGTAAATATATGCTGTGAGGATCTAATTGGTGCAATAAACTATCAATAGGCAAGTGCTGCAAACTGTCTGCATTTACCTCGTCTACGTAGTTCTTTTTAATGATATGGATGATGTCATCAACCTTTTGATTATGGTTTTCTGCATAGCGACTTCTAGGTTCAACCTTAAAGCCTTGATCTTTTAAAAATTTATAGCCTAGAAACATCCCACCTATTAAGGTTACTGAATAGGTTAAAGCAATTAGGAGATTATAGCGCGTAAATTTTTTCATGTGTAGAGGGCCTTACAAAGTTATGAATTTTAGCGTGTTAATAAAGGAACAAGCAACTTTCTTTTTGGTTTTTTTAATAATTTTATGTAGATATTTGCAGAGGTGTAATCTTCTGTCTAAAATTGCACTGATTTACGCAAAAGATTTCTACGTTTAGTAGAAATTAACGAACTTTAACATACAAACAAGTTATGAACAGAATAACCGAGCAAGAATCTAAATACAACGACATCGACAAGATGTCGGTTATGGAGATTTTGAAAGGTATCAATGCCGAAGACAAGCTTGTTCCACTGGCAGTGGAAAAGGCCTTACCCCAGATTGAAAAATTGGCATCAGCCATTGCAGAAAGAATGATTGCAGGCGGAAGATTGTTTTATATTGGAGCCGGAACAAGCGGTCGCCTAGGAGTTGTCGATGCTTCAGAATGCCCACCTACTTTTGGGGTAACATTTGATCGTGTAGTAGGTATTATTGCAGGCGGAGATACGGCCATCCGAAAAGCAGTTGAGTTTGCTGAAGATGATGCAGCTCAAGCCTGGATTGACTTACAGGAATATAACATTAACGAAAAAGATTCACTTGTTGGGCTGGCAGCTTCTGGAACTACTCCCTATGTAATTGGCGGATTAAATACTGCGCGAAAACATGGTGTCTTAACGGGATGTGTAATTTGCAATCATGGTGGTCCAATCGTTGCCGAATCTGATTTCCCTGTGGAAGTTGTAGTTGGACCAGAATTTTTAACCGGTTCTACAAGGATGAAATCGGGCACAGCCCAGAAGTTGGTACTTAATATGCTTAGCACAACTGTAATGATTAGATTAGGTCGTGTAAAAGGCAATAAAATGGTAGATATGCAGTTAACTAACCATAAGCTGGTAGACAGAGGTACGCAAATGGTAATGGATGAATTAAACATCGATCATGAACATGCCGCTGATTTATTAAATAAATACGGAAGCGTGAGAAAGGCCGTTGAAGCGAGTAAAGGATAGTAAATGCACGAAATAGAGCCCTTTTATCTTTGGAGAGATGATTATATAGCAGCGGAAGATGAACGGTCGCCCTTCTTTAACACTGAATATTCTGAGTTTTATTACGACAAACAACTATACAATTACTTGATTCATCCCCAATGGGATATGTTTGGTTCCAATACGCTTTACATTAAGGTTTTGTACACCGACTACGAGCGTCAGTACAGCATTATAGAATTAATGGGCGAATGGAACGATGCAATCAACAATGATATCATGTTTTTAAAACGTGAGATTATTGAGCTGATGATTGATGAAGGTATTAATAAGTTTATCTTAATTGGAGAGAATGTGTTGAACTATCACTCTTCAGACGATAGTTATTACGAAGAGTGGTTTCAGGATGTGGAAGAAGGTTGGATAGCTGGTGTGAATTTTAACGATCATGTTATTCGGGAGTTCAGGGATAACAGCATCGATTACTACATTAATTTCGGCGGGGAGCTCGACGATCTGCATTGGCGCAAATTAAAACCACGTCAGTTCTATAAAAAAGTTGAAGAACTGCTGACAAAAAGATTAAATTAATTGTTTATTTTTAAAATTATTTAGCAATCAATATGGAACAACAAAATTATCAATATCAGGACGACAGTGTTTTTGTAATACAAGAAGGCAGTGTGTCTAAGAAATTTTTCGCAAATGTTTTTTTATGGATGTTTGTGGCACTAAGCGTCTCTACTGCAGCTGCGATATTTACCAATCAAATTCCAGGAATTCAAAGTTTGATTAGGGATGAAGCAACTCTAAAGCCAACTATTTTAGGTTATATCGCAACATTTGCACCACTTGGTTTAGTATTGTTAATGGGCGCTGGATTTGGCAGACTATCTTTTAATACCTTACTGGGAGTATTCATTCTTTTTTCATTACTCCTTGGCGTTAGTTTGAGTTCAATTCTAATTTTCTATCAACTGGGTTCAGTTGTGGCCTGCTTTGTTGCCGCTGCTGGTATATTCGGTATTATGGCATTTTTAGGCTATACAACTGAGGTAGATTTAAGCAAATTTGGCCCTATTTTAATGGTTGGTGTTATTGGTCTTGTCATTGCAAGTGTTGTTAATATGTTTATCGGCAGCTCCCAATTTGATTATATTATGAGCTTTTTTGGCGTGGCAATTTTTACCGCATTAACAGCTTACGACGTTCAGAAAATCAAAAGAATTGGATTAGGTCTAGAAGAAAATGGCCAGCAGATCGGTTCAAATGATAGCAAGAAATTGGCAATCATGGCAGCACTGTCTCTTTATTTAGATTTCATTAACATCTTCTTATTCTTACTTCGTATTTTCGGAAGCAGAAAATAACAACTGAAACTTAACAATATTTAAAAGGCCGCGCATTTTTGCCCGGCCTTTTTCATTTCTGAAACAAAACATTATACCAAAATCGCTTTAGCCCTGTACGGGTTTCGTAATTTTATTTGGCAATCATTCCAATTATTTGATATTGATAGGGCTATGTTGTACTTTTGTAGCGCTTATTAAGAAAGACGGAGGGATTAGACCCAATGATGTCTTAGCAACCTGTGCCAACAAGGTGCTAAATTCTAATCTCAGCAGTGGCGAGAGAAGATAAGTTTTTAAGAGGTTAATCGATAACCGCCTTTTTAAATAAGCCTTTATTAGTTGATTGGTTGGTCTATAAAATGAGCATTAGAGAAGAATTACAAAAACGTATTTTAATTATAGATGGGGCTATGGGCACCATGATCCAGCGCTATACCTTAACTGAAGAGGACTTTAGGGGCGAACGCTTTAAGGATCATCCTTGTGATGTGAAAGGAAATAATGATTTACTGAACATCACCCGACCTGATATTATTAAAGCCATTCATTTAGCGTACCTGGAAGCTGGCGCCGATATTATCGAAACCAATACGTTTAGTACACAGCGCATTTCAATGGCCGACTACCAGATGGAAGATCTTTCTTACGAAATGAGTTTCGAAGGTGCTAGAGTAGCGAAAGAAGCGGTTGCAGAATTTATGGCTGCCAATCCAGACCGTAAATGCTTTGTTGCCGGAGCCATTGGCCCTACCAATCGCACGCTGTCTATGTCGCCCAATGTGAACGATCCCGGTTACCGGGCTGTATATTTCGACGAGCTTGAGGCTGCCTATTATGAGCAAGTAAGGGGTTTAGTTGATGGTGGATCAGATGTGATCTTAATTGAAACAATTTTTGATACGCTAAATGCAAAGGTGGCTATTGTAGCCATAAAAAAATATGAAGAGGTAATTGGCAGGAAATTAGAAATCATGATTTCTGGAACCATCACGGATGCCTCGGGAAGAACATTATCTGGGCAAACGGCCGAAGCCTTTTTAAACTCAGTAATGCATGCAAATCCATTAAGTATTGGATTTAACTGTGCCTTGGGTGCAAAAGAGATGCGCCCGCACATTGAAGAATTAGCAGCAAAAGCAGGCTGCTTTGTATCTGCCTATCCAAATGCTGGCTTGCCTAATGAGTTTGGTGCATATGATGAAATGCCTCACGAAACAGCACATTTGGTTGATGATTTTATTGCCTCTGGATTTGTGAATATCGTTGGGGGTTGTTGCGGTACTACACCGGAACACATTGGCTGTATCGCAGAAAAAGCAAGAAAATCACAGCCAAGACAAATTCCAGCCATTGAGCCTTACATGCGCTTAAGTGGTTTAGAACCTGTAACGATTACGCCTGAAAGCATTTTTGTAAACATTGGTGAAAGAACCAATATCACAGGCTCCCCTAAATTCTCTAAGTTAATTTTAGGTGGCGATTATGAAGCTGCCCTCGCCGTAGCCTTACAACAGGTTGAAGGTGGCGCACAAGTAATTGACGTGAATATGGACGAGGGGATGATCGACTCGGAAGCCGCGATGACCAAGTTCTTGAACTTAATCGCTTCAGAACCTGACATTGCCAAATTGCCTATCATGGTCGATTCGTCTAAATGGTCGGTGATAGAAAATGGCCTGAAATGTTTGCAAGGTAAGGGAATAGTAAATTCTATTTCCTTAAAAGAAGGAGAAGATAAGTTTAAAGAATGTGCGCGTAAAATTATGCAATATGGCGCTGCCGTGGTAGTAATGGCATTTGACGAACAAGGTCAGGCCGACAATTACGAGCGTAGAACGGAAATCTGTAAAAGAAGCTATGATATTTTAGTGAATGAAATTGGCTTCCCTCCACAAGATATTATCTTCGATCCTAACATTTTAACGGTTGCTACAGGCTTAGAAGAGCATAACAATTATGCGGTCGACTTTATCAACGCAACGCGCTGGATTAAACAAAACCTACCTCATGCTAAAGTAAGTGGTGGTGTTTCTAATATTTCGTTCTCCTTTAGGGGAAATAATACGGTACGTGAAGCGATGCACTCCGCCTTTTTATACCATGCGATACAAGCTGGATTAGATATGGGTATTGTAAATGCAGGGATGTTAGAGGTGTATCAGGAAATTCCACCAGAACTGCTGGTATTGGTGGAAGACGTATTACTTAACCGTAGAGAAGATGCAACCGAACGTTTAGTAGAATATGCCGACACGATTAAAAGTAAAGGCAAAGAAATAGTAAGGGACGAAGAATGGCGCAAAGGCACTGTTGAAGAAAGGTTATCGCACTCTTTAGTAAAAGGTATCGTAGAATATTTAGATGACGATGTAGAAGAGGCACGACAGGCTTATGCTCGTCCAATTCAAGTAATTGAAGGTCCATTAATGGATGGGATGAACATTGTAGGTGATTTGTTTGGCGCAGGAAAAATGTTCTTACCGCAGGTTGTAAAATCAGCCAGGGTGATGAAAAAAGCCGTAGCTTATCTCCTTCCATTTATTGAGCAAGAGAAATTAGACAATCCAGATCAAGACCAGAATTCATCTGCTGGCAAGGTATTAATGGCTACCGTAAAAGGTGATGTACACGATATTGGGAAGAACATTGTAGGCGTAGTTTTAGCCTGTAATAATTTCGAAATTGTAGACATGGGTGTAATGGTTCCTGCACAGGAGATTATTAAGAAAGCCAAGGAAATTAATGCCGATATTATTGGCTTAAGTGGCTTAATTACCCCATCGCTAGACGAGATGGTTCACTTTGCCAAAGAAATGGAACGAGAAGGTTTTACCATTCCATTAATTATTGGAGGTGCTACAACTTCACGAATTCATGCCGCTGTAAAAGTTGCCCCAAACTATTCTGGTCCAGCGATACATGTATTAGATGCATCGAGAAGTGTAACCGTATGCAGTACTTTAATGAATCCTGAAACAAAAGATGCTTATGTTTCGGGGATTAGAGCAGAATACGATAAGGCCCGTGAAGCCCATTTAAATAAACGATCTGATAAACGCTTTAAAACAATAGAAGAAGCAAGAGCCAATAAATTTAAGTTAGACCTTACAAAGGTTGCACCCGCACCGAGCTTTACAGGAACAAAGATATTGGACGATTATCCTTTGACAGAGCTTGTTCCCTATATAGATTGGACACCATTTTTCCATACCTGGGAATTAAGGGGAAGCTATCCTAAGATATTTGATGACAAATTTGTTGGTGTTGAAGCGAAAAAATTGTTTGATGATGCCCAAGTACTGTTAAACAGAATTGTAAGTGAGAAACTTTTAACCGCCAAAGCTGTATTCGGTTTTTGGCCTGCGAATGCAATAGGTGATGATATTGAGCTCGAAGTGGAAAGCAGTACGCTTAAAGCAGATGAGAAACTGAAGAATGGCACTGCCGAAAAAGTAAGGATTCATACCTTGCGCCAACAGGCTGAAAAAGTAGATGGACAGCCATATTATGCTCTATCTGATTTTATTGCCGATAAAGAAAGTGGTGTGCAGGATTATTTCGGAGGCTTTGCTGTTACCACCGGTATAGGTTGTGATGAGTTGGTAGCCGAGTTCGAAAAGAATTACGACGATTATAATAGCATTATGGTAAAAGCGCTGGCCGATAGATTGGCAGAAGCCTTTGCGGAGAAATTGCATGAACTTGTGCGTAAAGACTATTGGGGCTATGCAAAAGAAGAAGTATTTACCAATGAGCAATTAATCAAGGAACAATATGAAGGTATCCGTCCGGCACCGGGGTATCCAGCTTGTCCGGAACACACCGAAAAAGGGACCTTATTTGCTTTATTGGAGGCAGAGGAAAAGATCGGTTTAAAGATAACCGAAAGCTATGCCATGTACCCTACCGCGGCAGTGAGTGGATTTTACTTCGCACATCCAGATTCACGTTATTTTGGCTTAGGGAAAATCTCTAAGGAACAAGTAGCGGATTACGCTGCCAGGAAAACAATGGATTTAGCGGAAGCAGAGAGATGGTTGAGCCCTAACTTGGCTTATTAGTTTTTTGGTTGTTGGTTTTTTGGTTATTAGTTTTTAGGCAAGATGAATAAAATATGGCTTATCAAAAATATACAGAATTAGAGGTTTGGAAAAAAGCAAGATCATTTGCTTCACATATTTATTTACTAACCGCTACATTTCCCAAAGAAGAAATATATGGCTTAACATCACAAATTCGAAGATGTGCAATTTCTATCCCATCAAATATTGCTGAGGGATCTGGCAGACAGTCGAGCAAGGAAACTACCCACTTTTTAAGCATCGCCAGAGGGTCTTTATTTGAATTAGAGACTCAACTTTATATAGCAAGTGATATTGCGCTTATTACTGAAGTCCAACTGGATAACAGTCTAGTAGAAGTTGAAAGCCTCGGAAAGCTAATTAATGGTTATAAAAGATATATGGATACGATAACGCAAAAACCAAAAAACCTGCCTACTACTATCAAATAAACATGCGATATTTAGTAGCCCAACCCAACAACTAAAAAACCAGCCTACTACCATCAAATAAACATGCGATATTTAGTAGCCCAACCCAACAACTAAAAAACCAACAACGAACAACTAAAATGAAAATTACCGACCATATCGCCAACTCTAAAGGAAAAACACTTTTCTCATTCGAACTTTTGCCACCAATCAAAGGGCAAAGTATCCAATGGATTTATGATGCAATTGATCCACTTTTGGAGTTTAACCCCCCATTTATTGATGTAACCTCATTAAGGGAAGACTATATTTATAAAGAGCAGGAAAATGGTTTATTGCAGAAGGTTTCTTACCGTAAACGCCCAGGAACGATTGCTATTTGTGCAGCCATAATCCACAAGTATAAGATTGATGCTGTTCCGCATTTAATTTGTGGTGGTTTTACCAAAGAGGAAACAGAAAATGCTTTAATAGATTTGCAGTTTTTAGGGATAGACAATGTGTTGGCTTTAAGGGGTGATGCCCGTGCTGCAGATAGCTCATTTGTGCCTACAAAAGGGGGACATTGCTACGCAACTGATCTAATTGAGCATATTAAAAATCATAACAATGGTAAGTTTTTGCATGAGGATATCGATACTTTTAAAAGTGACTTCTGTATCGGCGTTGCTGGATATCCTGAAAAACACTTCGAAGCTCCTAACTTAAATGCCGACTTTAAATTCTTAAAGAAAAAGGTAGACATGGGTGCTGAATTTATCGTTACCCAAATGTTTTTTGACAATCAGAAGTATTTTGATTTCGTAAATAAATGCAGGGAAAACGGCATTAATGTTCCTATTATACCTGGTTTAAAACCGATTAGCACACTTACCCAGTTAAATGTATTGCCTAAAATATTCCATATTGATTTACCAGATGATTTAGCGGAAGCTTTATCTCATGCTAAAAACAATGCAGAAGCTAAGGAAATTGGAACGGCAGCCATGATTAAACAGTGTAAAGAACTGATTGAATTTGGTGCTCCGGTACTGCATTTCTATACAATGGGCAGACCAGAGCAAACTAAACAAATTGCGAGGGCTATTTTTTAATAGTAAGGCCTAAAAATCTGCTAATAAAATGCTAAATTTGTTCAAGATGAATAAATTGAGAACAAGAAATTTCTGGTTTTTAGTGCTCAACATTTGTATTTGCATAAGCTTTAGTTTCTTTACGGTGATTAACCACATGGAGGATCCGTCGAAAATTTATATGGAAAATTCGACTGAAAAAAATGCAGAAAGTGATGAGAAATCAGCTGAAAATGAAATCACCTTCTTTATTAGTGCATCTATATGCAAATTACCCTTAAAGTTAAATCATAGGTCTGCCGAAAATCTTGTAGACTACAAAGGTGTACTTCCTATCTTTTGGCCATCACCAAACACCCCTCCTCCAGATTTAGCATAAACAATAGAATTTAGGCTAATTTATACACCATTTAATAATTTTTTATATGAACAGAAAACTTTTAGTTATAGCTATGGCTATCATAGGCTTTGCCGTACAGAGTAATGCCCAAACAATTAAACAGGCTAACATTCAGCCCATTACAAATTCATTAGCAACCATTATCAAACTCAACCCGGTGAGTTTTAGTTACGATCAAAGTTGGTTAGAAAAATTAAATCTTAAACCTTCAAACAATGGGTTTAATGTGGAAGAACTTGTTAAAGTAAGCCCAAAATTGGTTATTACCCAAACCCTTAACTACAACGAAGGCAAAAACAACAACAAAACAGTAATGGTTCCAAAAGTAGATTATGAAGCGTTAATCCCTATGCTGGTGGGCAGCATAAAAGAGCAGCAGCAACAAATAGAGGCTTTAAAGGCCGAAATTATAGCCCTAAAAAGCAAAAACGCTAAATAAAGCTTATGATAAGGTCGGGATTTTTATAACTCGACCTTATTTAACATCCATTCCTGAAATCCTTCAAAATCTTTTCCCAACTCAACATATTCCTCTTTCTTTTCTCGAAGAGACTGCACTTGCGCGGGTAAAGTAATCTTCTGTTTTAAATCTCCGGCAAACACTTCGGGAAATTTACAGGTATGAGCGGTTGATAGGAAAACTTGGGCAATATCATTTGCTACAGGCTTAGCTTTGGCAAAAGCCTTCAGTGCCAAATAGGCAATCGCGGTATGCGGACAAGCCAAATAATTAAATTGTTGATAGATTTCGTCCATCCCTTGTAGGGTTTCTTCATCTGTAAAACGATAAGCCCTTACCAGTTGCTTAATCAATGCGAGATCGTTATGAAACATATCCATAATACGTACCCAATTGCTCGGTGCACCCACATCCATCGCATTTGCATAAGTCTGTACCGAAGGTCTGGTCTCGTAAGTACCTGTTGCTAAAAAACGCGGAACAGTGTCGTTAGCATTGGTGGCGGCAATAAATTGCTTAACAGGAAGTCCCATTTTATAAGCTAATAAACCAGCTCCTATGTTTCCGAAATTACCGCTAGGTACTGAGAACACAACCTCATCAAATCCCTTCCTCTTCAATTGAGCATAGGCATTAAAATAATAAAAAGTTTGCGGAATCAACCTGGCAATATTGATCGAATTAGCCGAAGTTAATCTAAGCCGGCTTTTCAATTCCTCATCAGAAAAGGCTTGTTTCACCAAGGCCTGACAATCATCAAAAGTACCGTCCACTGCAATGGCCCTAATATTTCCTCCGTTGGTGGTTAATTGTAAGCGCTGTATATCACTTACTTTACCTTTAGGAAAAAGAATAGTTACCCTTGTATTAGGCACCCCTAAAAAACCTAAGGCTACTGCCCCTCCTGTATCGCCCGAAGTGGCAACCAAAACATCCAACAATTGTTCGCCCTCTTTTAGGAAATAAGCCATCACCCTGCTCATAAATCGAGCACCAAAGTCTTTAAAGGCCAATGAAGGTCCATGGAACAATTCTAACACAAATGTTTGCTGATCCAATTCAACTACTGGAGCCTCAAAATTAACAGCATCTTCAATCAATGCTTTTAAATCATTTGCAGGTATTTCATCCTTTAACAGGGTTGAAGCAATTTGATAGGCAATTTCGGGTAATGAATATTGCTCGATATGATCGATAAACTCTTGGTCAAGCTTCGGGATTTCAACTGGCATGTACAAGCCCTTATCTTGAGGCATGCTATTAAAAACCGCTTCTTGAAAAGAAACCTTTAAATCTGTATTGTTGGTGCTGTATAATTTCATGTTAGAAAGTTAAATTACTCTTGGTCCCTCGGCGTTAACAGAAGAAACATAGGCATTGCTGTTAATATTTAAATTGGCTAAGTGTTTTTGCTGCGCATCGGTTATTTTTCTTGCGGTTGCCTCATCCTTTACCAAGGCAAAAACAGATGGCCCAGAACCTGAAATCCCAAAGCCCACTGCCCCATTTTCCATGGCTAATGCTCTCAAAGCTTCAAAACCAGGAATCAGAATCGATCGTACAGGCTCAATTAACACATCTTTCATGCTCCGGCCAACTAAATCAATGTCATTCAAAAAGAGACCGCTTACCAATCCTGCCACATTACCCCATTGAGTAACCGCATCCTTCAGCAAAACTTTAGCCCTAATCATCTGTCGTGCGTCTTTAGTTGGCACTTCTACCTCCGGATAAACAATTGCTGCAAACAAATTCGATGGAGTAGGTAAAGCAATTAAATCTAAAGGGTCATAGCTTCTCACCAATACAAAGCCCCCCATTAAAGCGGGTGCAACATTATCAGCATGACCATATCCGCAAGCTAACTCTTCGCCTTTCATTGCGAAAGGCACTAATTCTTTGGCAGAGAGTAAATTTCCCATCAGCTGATTAATGGCGTATAAGCCTGCAACGGTACTCGCAGAACTAGAGCCTAATCCGCTACCTATTGGCATCTTTTTATGCAGTTCTATTTCCACACCCACATCTTCCCGGTTTAAATGTTTAAGATAATGTTGTACGCTTGCACTCACTGTATTCCGAGCAGAATCTAAGGGCAGCCGACCCTCATCTCCTATTATTTTTAACAGGCGAACTCCAGGTTTATCAACCAATCTCATCACTACTTCATCGCCAGGTTCATTTACTGCGAAGCCTAAAACATCAAATCCACAAACTACATTGGCTACAGTAGCGGGGGCAAAAACTTTTATTTCTTTCATCTTATGTTCTTTTCTTTTTAACAAGACAATCCTCCTATTCACCCTGTCTTGATACTTGATACCTAATCTTTATCCTTGCTCCTTCACCCTAGTTCCTTCGCTACGCTCTGGATGACAAATCTTGTCTCACCTGCTTTAAGTGATATTTTAGATGTACGATATATTCCTCTATAAAATAAACTAGGCTATGAACTTCCGCTTTGCCTAAGCCTGTATCACACGTATTGTCTAATTTGTTTTGAGGAATTCTACTAATCACCAATGCTAGCTGCCGATTTAATAAATCCCACAAGGTAATTACGTGGTCAATACTCATCTCCTGATAACCTTGATAGCAAACCCATTTATCTTGATCATAAACAATCTTAGTTCCCTGTTCATACTGGGCAACTATTAATCGCCTTAAATTATTGGAAGCACTATCAATTAAATGACCTAAAAGCTCTTTTTTAGACCATTTAATTGGATTAGGTTTAGCATTCCAATCGTCGGACTTTATATTTTTAAAATCTAATAATGCTCCATCAACTAAAGCCAAAATTTCATCTTTTGCGCTATCAACCAAACTCATAACCTATGCTTTTTCACCTCCAACATTGATAATATCTGCAAAAACTCCAGCAGCAGTAACTTCTGCTCCTGCACCGGGGCCTTTAATTACTAACGGTCTATCCTTATATCTATCTGTAGTGAAGGAAATAATATTGTCACTTCCCGAAAGCATATAAAATGGGTGGTTTTCATCTACCATTTGTAAGGTGATGGATGCTTTACCGTTTTCCAATTTCCCAATATATCTTAAAACCTTTTTACTTGCCTCGGCTTCTTCTTTTAGCTTGGTAAAATAAGAAGCGTTAAGTGTTAACTGCTCGTAAAAATCTTCCACAGTTGATGCCTGTAAGCAAGCATCTGGTAGCATATTCTGTATACTAACATCCGATTCTTCGAAAGGATAACCGGCATCACGTGCCAAGATCAACATTTTACGCATAAAGTCCTTTCCGTTTAAATCATCACGTGGATCAGGCTCGGTATAACCTTTATCTTGTGCTTCTTTTACAACTTCATGGAAAGCTGCATCGCCCTTAAAATGATTAAAGATATAAGAGATGGTACCCGATAAAATAGCTTCAATTTTAGCCACTTTATCACCACTCATCATCAAATCTTTTAAAGTTCTAATAATCGGTAAACCAGCACCAACATTGGTTTCATAGTAAAAGTCGACACCAAACTTACGCGCGGTATTTTTAAAAGTTGTGTACTGTTCAAAGCTCGCCGAATTGCCAATTTTATTACAAGTAACCACCGAAATACTCGATTCGAAGACACCCTGATAAAATGGTACGGGTTCTGGACTAGCAGTATTATCAACAAACACGCAGTTAGGCAGGTTCATATCTTTCATTTTCGACACGAATTCAGCTAAATCTGCCTTTTCGCCTTGTAAATCCAAACTCTCTTCCCAATTTTCAAGCGCTATGCCATTTGGAGATAAAAGCATTTTTCGTGTATTGCTCATACCCATTACTTTTACCTGCAAATCGTTATTTTTAGCTAAGAATGGCATTTGAACCAATAATTGTTTGAACAGTGTTTTACCAATATTTCCTGTGCCTAGGCAAAAAATATGAAGTGTTTTATTTAGCTCAGCGTAAAAGGCATCGTGTACCGCATTGATTGCTTTCGACAAATCTGGCTTTGCAATTATTACCGAGATATTGTATTCTGATGAGCCTTGGGCAATGGCATGTACATTTACACCATTTCTGCCCAATGCATGGAATAATTTACCAGAAATACCAGGCGTGCGTTTCATATTTTCTCCAACAATTGCTAAAACAGCAAGACCATTCTCTACCTCGGGGGCATCTAATTTTTTAGCTTGTAGTTCAAGGTCAAATTCTTTCTCAATTAAGGCAACGCCTCTAATCGCATCGGCAGGTTTAACCGCAAAGGTGATGCTATGCTCAGAAGACGATTGAGTGATTAAAACAACATTAATTTGCTCACGAGATAATAACGAGAATAACCGACCACTAAAGCCAGCCTTACCTACCATCCCACTTCCGGCTAAATTAATAATGCTGATTTCATCAATTGAAGAAATTCCCTTGATTGGTAAAGCAGAGGGTTTCGCTCCATGACGAATGTAAGTCCCCGCAAAATTAACATCAAAAGTATTTTTAATAACTATCGGGATTTTCTTTAAGAATGCAGGGGTCATAGTTGGTGGGTAGATTACCTTTGCTCCAAAATAGGATAGCTCCATCGCTTCTATATAACTTAACTCTGGTAAAGAAAATGCCTTTTTAACCATCCTCGGATCAGCGGTCATCATGCCATTTACATCAGTCCAGATCTGGATTTCGCCAGCATTTAATGCCGAGCCTAAAATAGCCGCTGTATAATCGCTACCACCTCTTCCTAAGGTGGTTACTCTATTTGCATCGTTACTGGCAATAAAGCCGGTAACGAAAAGCATTTTACCTGCATGAGTATGATAAAAGTCTTTAACTAAAAATTCGGTCAACTGCATATCTACTTTTGCCTGACCAAAATTGCTGTCTGTTTTAATAAACTGGACAGCATCTGCAAATACAGCATCTGCAAATTTTTGTTTAGCAATATGGCAAATCATCACTGTTGAACAACGTTCACCATAGCTTAATACGAGGTCTTTCGCTTGCAAACTAAGTTCTTGTAAGTTATAGATCGCTTGCAAAAGCTCCTCCAATTCATTGAAATAAAGTTTAAGCTTGGTAAGCACTGGATTTTGCGCCGCTGCTGGCAACAACGCTCTTATCACCTCAAAATGACGCTGTTCGATAGCTTTAAGTTCTTTGGTATAGTCTTGCCCCAATGCCGATTTTTCGGCCATTGCAGTTAGCAAATTGGTTACACCACTCATTGCCGACAACACAATTACTGGTTTTTCTGCTTGCTGCTGTTCCTTTTCCAAGATGTCCATTAAGGCGCTAATACTTTCTACGGAACCTACGGATGTTCCGCCAAATTTTAAAATGTTCATTTTATGTACGTTAACGTTGTTTCAAAAAAATTACCCAAAAAAAAAACGCTCCCGATTTTGTCGGGAGCGCTTATATGTTGTGTTTCAATTATACCACTAGCGTTTCCCCATCAGGCACTGGCCTGTTGTTGATGTAGTTGTGGTTGTAATTGTATTGTTAAAAATCATTTCTTTTCTTAGTGTATTTTCTACACTGCTAAGTAGGTGAATATTTTTTACAATGTCAAGGATTATTTCAAAATAATTAATAATCGTGTAATCACTTCTTAATCTGTGTAATCATATTACTACCTTTACAGTATAATATGCAAGGATTAGTTATCAAATCAACCGGAAGCTGGTATCAGGTTTATGCTGAGGACGGCAAAAATTATGACTGTCGTATCAAAGGCAAATTTAGGATCCAAGGTATTCAAACTACCAATCCAATTGCCGTTGGAGATCGCGTTGAGTTTGCGTTAGAGCCCAATGCAGAAACTGGGGTAATTGACAAGTTAAATGATCGCAAAAATTACATCATTCGTAAATCAATAAACCTTTCTAAACAAGCACAGATTATTGCAGCAAATTTAGATCAAGCATTTTTAATCGTTACTTTAGCTTCACCACGTACTTCTTTGGGTTTTATCGATCGTTTTTTGGTAACTTCTGAGGCTTATAGCATTCCAACCTGCTTAGTATTTAATAAGCTGGATTTATTTAGTGCCCAAGGCCTCGAAATCTTAGCTGAATATAAAGCCATCTATGAGAAGATTGGTTATCCATGTTATGAAGTATCAGCGTTAAAAGGCACAAATATTGACCAGATCAAAGCTTTATTAAAGGACAATATTACCTTATTTTCGGGCCATTCGGGCGTTGGTAAATCTAGTTTAATCAATGCTTTATTACCTGGCTTCGAAATTAAAACAGGAGAAATATCAGATTGGAGTGATAAAGGACAACATACAACCACCTTCGCCGAAATGCACACCTTACCTTTTGGGGGCTATTTAATTGATACACCAGGCATTCGTGAACTGGGTATCTTTGATATTAAACCCGAAGAGCTGAGCCATTATTTTGTAGAAATGCGGAAACGTTTAAATCAGTGTAAATTTAACAACTGCCGACATGTAAACGAACCAGGCTGTGCGGTTATCAAAGCCGTTGAAAATGGCGAAATTGAAGTAAGCAGATATGAGAGCTATCTAAGCATGTATCATGGGAACGACACTAGAGCGTAAAAAATGAGAGCAGTTATTCAAAGAGTTACTCAAGCTAGCTGTAAAGTTAACGAGCAAATTACCGGAGAAATTAGCAATGGTTTCTTGGTTCTATTAGGGATTGAAGATGCTGATACACAGGAAGACTTGACATGGCTAGCGCAAAAAATCGTTAACATGAGAGTTTTTGGTGATGAAAATGACCTCATGAACAAATCACTTGCTGATGTGGGGGGTAATATCCTTTTAATTAGTCAGTTTACTTTATTTGCGGCCACCAAAAAAGGGAATAGACCAGGCTTTACAAGGGCGGCCAGACCAGACAAGGCCATTCCGATGTACGAAGAGATGATTAAACAGTTAGCCGGCCTTCTCCATAAGGAAATTCAATGTGGTATTTTTGGTGCCGATATGAAAATTAGTTTAGTAAACGATGGCCCTGTAACCATTATCATGGACACAAAAGATAGAGATAACCATTAAGCAATGACTATAGAGCAAGCACAAGAGCAAGTAGATCAGTGGATTAAAACTACTGGCATTCGTTATTTTAATGAGCTAACCAACACAGCTATCCTAATGGAAGAAGTTGGTGAAGTAGCCAGAATTATGTCGCGCAAATACGGCGAGCAATCTTTTAAGAAAAGTGATGAAGCCGTAAATTTAGCGGATGAAATGGCTGATGTACTTTTCGTACTCATCTGTCTCGCTAATCAAACTGGCATCAACCTGAATGATGCATTTATAAAAAATCTAGCTAAGAAAACTACAAGGGATGCTGATCGCCACAAAAACAATGAAAAATTAAAATAATTACAAACCTGCTTTGATTTTCTCTGCAGCTTCAGCCAATTCTTCTTGTGATGGCTTTAGTTTTTCTTTAGCAAAATTCATATCACTCACATTATTCATTGGTATTAAATGAATATGCGTATGAGGCACTTCCAATCCTATCACAGCCACTCCTACTTTTTTACATGGGAAAGCTTTTTTAACTCCTTGGGCTACGCTCTTGGCAAATAAGGTTAATCCGCTATAAAGTTCATCTTCCATATCAAAGATATAGTCGACCTCTTTTTTTGGAATTATCAGCACATGGCCCATTACCAAAGGGCTTACATCTAAAAAAGCTAGAAAATCTGCAGTCTCCGCCACTTTATGTGCCGGAATCTCGCCGCTTACAATTTTTGAAAAAATGCTCATCTTTTTTTATTCAACCTACCTTGATATCTCAAGTATTTCAAATTCGACTTTTCCTGCCGGCACTTGTATCTCTGTTTTATCGCCGACAGACTTACCTAATAAACCTTGTGCAATTGGAGATTTTACAGAGATCTTCCCTGTTTTTAAATCTGCTTCACTTTCTGCAACCAACTGATAAGACATCGTAGCCCCGTTTTTAACATTTTTTATTTTAACGATTGATAAGGCCAAAACCTTTGTTAAATCCAATTTAGATTCATCAATTAAACGTGCGCCAGATAAGGTTGCTTCTAATTTTGATATCTTTGCTTCATGCAATCCCTGCGCTTCTTTAGCTGCATCATATTCTGCATTCTCAGAAAGGTCACCTTTATCTCTAGCTTCCGCAATTGCTTTCGAAATTAATTGACGGCCCGTAGTTTTTAAATAATGTACTTCTTCCTTTAGTTTATCTAAACCTTCTTGGGTATAATAAGTTACGTCTGTCATCGCTTGATTATTTATAAAATCCTATAAAAAACAAACAAGACTACATCGGCTATTAGCCTACATAGTCTTGCTTTCAATTAAAACGAAGATATAAGGCAATTCTTACAAAAGCAAATATTTGCAGTAAAAATTACCTAAAAACAATTATTGATTAATTGCATTACAAACAGGAGAATGCTTCACTGGGAAGTTTAATGAATTGGCAATGAAACACATTTTATTAGCCTCTTCATGTAATGTATTAGCCAGTTCCATTTGTTCTTTTTTGGATATCAAAACTTCTGGCTGCAATAAAATAGAGGAAAATTGCCCACTCCCATCAGCGTTTTCTATCATTGTTCCAATTGCATTGTCCTTATATTCCATTACAACGATATCATTCTTAGAACATAGATGCAAATACCAAAGCATATGACAAGAAGAAACAGATGCTAACAATAAATCTTCAGGATTATACTTAGTCTTGTCGCCTAAAAAAACAGAGTCAGATGAACCAGAAATAGGTTGCTTATTTTCGATCGACACAACAAAATCACGATCATATGATCGATAATCCATTGTACCGGAGCCTTTGTTGCCTGCCCAAACTAAATGGGTTTTATATTGATGTTCCTTTGCCATATTCTTAACTAATCCTACGGCAATTTAAGAAATTATAATTTCATTTCCGCTAGTTTCTCTGCCAAAACTTCAGAAATCTTCCGATAAGAATCGAATGTCCACCCCGCAATGTGTGGAGTTAAGATAACATTTTGCAGGTCTTTCAATTCATCATACCAAGGTTGCTCACCTAGAGGTGGGAATTTCTCAGCTTCTAAGACATCCAAACCTGCACCTAAAATTTTCCCTGTCCTAAGGTTTGAAAGCACAGCACTTGTGTTTACAATTTCTCCCCGAGCCGTATTGATAAAGAATATGGGTTTTTTAAAATGGAAGAAGTATTCATCGTTTACCATTTGCTTGGTTTCCTTGGTTAAAGGGATGTGTAAGCTGAGCACATCACTATGCTTTACGATTTCTTCCATGCTAACTTCACGTACATTGTCGTCAGAAAACCCAGTTCTATACTTATCATAGGCAATAATTTTAACGCCAAAACCAGTGAGTTTCTTCGCAAAACTCTGCCCCATAAAACCGTAACCGATGAGCCCGACAACCTTACCTTTTAGTTCATAGCCTCTATTGCCTTCTCTATCCCAAATGCCGTTTCTCACCTCGTCGCTTGCCTTCCGAAAATTGTTCATCAATGATAACAATAAACCTACCGCATGTTCGCCTACTGCATCACAATTCCCTTCCGGTGCATTTATTAATTGTATGTTTCTTTCTGCTGCTTCGAAGACGTCAATATTGTCTAAACCTGCTCCAGCTCTTGCTACAAATTTCAATTGTGGTGCAGCATCAAATAGCTCTTTGTCGATACGAAATTTAGTGCGAACAGCGATACCTACATAGTCGTGAATAACAGCCAAGGTTTCGTCATGGGTAATAAACGGTCTATTATCAACCTCAAAACCTAGCGCTGTAGCTTTTTCGGCAAATGCCGGATGCAAATCATCAATTATTAAAATTTTTTTATGCATGATAAGGTCTTATTTAAGCTTGCATCAACATACTGAGATGCTGCGTTAGCTTTAGAAAATCATCAACTGTTAATTGCTCAGCCCGCTTGTCGAAAAACGGATGGTTATCCATTTTGTCTTTTGGAATTGTACCGGATAACGCATTCCTAAGTGTTTTCCGGCGTTGATTAAATCCTCCTTTTACCGTTCGCCAAAACAACTTCTCATCGCAAGGTAAAGTTTCCATTTTATTACGGCTTAATCGAATAACCCCGGAATTTACTTTCGGTGGCGGGTTAAAGGTTCCAGGCTTCACAGTAAACAAGTATTCAATATCATAATAAGCCTGAATTAAGACACTTAAAATGCCATATTCTTTAGTTCCCGCTTTCGAAGCGCAGCGTTCGGCAACTTCCTTCTGGAACATGCCCACCATTTCCACTATATGATCTTTATGTTCGAGGATCTTAAACAAAATCTGAGAGGAAATATTGTAGGGAAAATTACCAATTACGGCAAATTTTCCTTGAAAAATTGCCGTCAGGTCCAGCTTTAAAAAATCTCCGTTAATTAGTCGACCTCCTAATTGAGGGTATTTAGCTGCCAAAAAAGCGACCGATTCATCATCAATGTCAATTAAAAAGGTTTCTAAGTTCGCTCTTTCCAGTAAAATATCAGAGAGAATGCCCATTCCTGGTCCAACTTCCAAAACCTGATGATATTGATCGGTATGAACGAGGCTATTTACAATTTTCTCGGCAATTTTTTTGTCGGTTAAAAAGTGCTGCCCTAGGTGTTTTTTCGCTTTAACTAAACTCATTAGCGCAAAGTTAAGGTTTTATTTAATGATAGCTATTTTTTACTACAGAGAACGCAGAGGATAAGACAGCGTATTCAGCGTAATTTACTCGCTTTGTCTGTGGTAAAACTTTTTTTTCACTCATTTAATCGCTAATTTGCGACAAATTCTCAATTCAACATGAGCGATAAAGTTAAAATAGGCATAAGCATAGGCGATATAAATGGTATTGGTTTAGAGGTAATATTAAAAACATTGTCTGAAAGCCGGGTATTAGACTATTGTATACCTATCGTTTACGGTAATACTAAGATTTCTTCATTTCATAGAAAAGCATTGGCCATGAGCGATTTTATGTTCAATGTGATTCCGCAGGCCGAACAAGCCAACCCGCGAAAAGCGAACATGATCAACTGCTGGGAAGAGGATGTGAAAATCGAATTGGGCAAAAGCACGGAAATTGGAGGTAAATATGCGCTGATCTCCTTAGAAAAAGCAACGGACGATTTATTAAATGGATCAATAGACGCATTGGTTACCGCCCCAATCAATAAGCAGAACATCCAATCAACTACTTTTAATTTCCCTGGGCATACCGAATACTTACAAGAGCGCTGCGGAAGTAATGACGTATTGATGTTCTTAGTTAGTGAAGATTTACGTGTTGGCGTAGTTACAGGACATATCCCTGTATTGGATGTTCCCAAATCCATTACGAAAGAAAAAATCGTAAAGAAATTACAGTTAATCAATGATAGTTTAAAAAAAGACTTCTGGATTGAGAAACCAAAAATTGCTGTACTAGGCTTGAACCCACATGCAAGCGACAATGGCCTTTTAGGTAAGGAAGAACTGGAAATCATTAGTCCGGCTATACAAGAGGCTTTCGATAAAGGGATTATTTGTTTTGGCCCTTACTCGGCTGACGGCTTTTTTGGAAATGGAACCTATAAACAATTTGATGCCGTGTTGGCCATGTACCACGATCAGGGTCTTATTCCGTTTAAAACTATTGCCTTTGAAACAGGTGTGAATTATACAGCAGGATTAAAATTTGTACGCACCTCTCCGGATCATGGAACAGGCTTTGATATTGCAGGTAAAGGCATAGCAGACCCCACTTCCTTTATGGAAGCCCTTTTTGCAGCTGTGCATATCGTAAAGCATCGTAGAGAACAAGAGAGCTTGCTTAGCAGTCAATTACGTTCGGGCGGAAAAATTATTGAAACCGCAAGCGATGTGAAGGATGATGCAAACTAGGTAAAAACAAAACCAAAAATTATTTCTTTTTATAAAAATATTTTCTACCTTTGCAGGCTAAAATTTAGTTACAATTGAAGGCATTAAAACAATTTTCAATCCCTTTCACAGGCTTAAAATTGGGCAAACATCAATTCGAATTCGATATTGATAAAAGCTTTTTTGATGCATTTGAGTACTCTTTAGTAAAAGATGGAGTGTTAAAAGCAACGGTTGAGCTTGATAAACAAGAGACCATGTTGATTTTACATTTCCAAATTGAAGGAACTGTTCAATTGAACTGTGATAAATGTTTAGCTGAGTTTCCTCAACTAATTGAAATTACAGAAAGGCAGATTATAAAATTTGCTGAAGACAATTTAGAAAGCGATGATTTAGAGATCATCGTATTAAGTAAAAAGGAAAGTGCTATTGATGTTTCGGAATTAATCTACGAATTTACCACAGTAGCAATACCCTATATTAACAAGTGTGAGCAGGTTAACAAAGAGTGCGATCAAGAGATGATTGCAACCTTAACTAAGTTAGCGAGTGGAAGCACAGAAAAAGAAGAAGAACAAAACGATGACCCGCGTTGGGCAGCGTTAAAAAAATTAAAATAAAATTAAATAAACAGCAATGGCACATCCAAAACGCAAGATTTCGAAACAAAGAAGAGATAAAAGAAGAACGCATTACAAGGCTGTAGCTCCTTCTTTGGCAACTTGCCAAACTACAGGCGCTGTACACGTTCCTCATCATGCATATAATGTTGATGGTAACTTATACTACAACGGTAAATTAGTTATAGAAAACACTTCAATAGGTTAATTTTCTAATAAAATTTTTGTGTTTCCATTGGTTTAAGTTTAACTTAGACTGGTCTTATACACGAAAGATTTTAACTATGAAAATAGGTCTCGATATAATGGGCGGAGACTATGCTCCCAAAGCAATCGTTTTGGGAGCGATAGCTGCTCATCAATCCCTCAACTCTAATGAGCATATTGTGCTAATTGGAGATACCCAGCAGATTAAACCTCTTCTTTTAGAACAGGGATTCAACCCTGATCACTTCGAATATCATCATACCGATGAAGTTATTGGCATGGGTGAACACCCTACTAAAGCTATTCTTCAAAAACCAAATTCCAGCATTGCCATTGGCTTCCAATTGTTAAAGGAAGGCAAAATAGATTCATTTGCGAGCGCAGGTAATTCAGGCGCTATGCTTGTTGGTGCTGTATTTAGCGTAAAACCAATTGCCGGTATTTCAAGACCATGTTTGTGTACCATTGTACCTAAACTAAAAGGGGGTACAGGCTTACTTTTGGATGTAGGTGCTAATGCCGACTGCAAACCCGACAACCTATTAGAGTTTGGGGTATTAGGCAGCTTGTATGCGGAACATATTATGCAAATCGAAAACCCAAAAGTCGCGCTAATGAACATTGGCGAAGAAGACGAAAAAGGAAATATGATAACGTTGGCAAGTCATCGCTTGATGAAACAAACCAAGCTTTTTAATTTCGTAGGGAATGTAGAAGGAAGAGATTTATTTAATGATAAAGCCGATGTAATTGTTTGTGATGGATTTACAGGAAATGTGATGCTTAAATTAGCCGAATCATTTTATGTACTCACCATAAAAAAAGGTTTGAAGGATGAGTTTTTTGACCGTTTTAACTATGAGAACTATGGCGGAAGTCCAGTTTTAGGAGTAAATGCCCCCGTTTTAATTGGTCATGGAATTTCAAGTCCTCTAGCTATAAAAAATATGATTTTCCAGTCCCGGGATATGATCAACACGAGATTGGTTAATAAAATACAAGCCGCATTCCAATAATTAAACTCAAAATAACATGAATAAAATTCACGCTGCTATTACTGCAGTTAATGGTTATGTCCCAGACTATATCATGACTAATCAAGAACTAGAAACCATTGTCGATACATCAGACGAATGGATTACTTCTAGAACTGGCATTAAAGAGCGAAGAATATTAAAGGGAGAAGGCTTAGGTACTTCTGATATGGCTGTTGAAGCTGTAAATGGACTGCTTAAAAAAAGAGGCATAGGCGCCGAAGAAATCGAATTGATCATTTTCTGCACAACTACTCCCGATTTCCCATTTCCTGCATCAGCAAATGTATTGGCCGATAAAATTGGCGCAAAAAATGCATGGGGCTATGATTTACAAGCAGCATGTTCTGGATTTATATTTGGATTAACAACTGGGGCTCAATTTATTGAGTCCGGAAAACATAAAAAAGTATTGGTAGTTGGCGGCGATAAAATGTCTTCAATTATCAATTATCAAGATCGTACCACTTGCATTATTTTTGGAGACGGTTGCGGGGCTGCCTTACTAGAACCAAATGAAGAAGGATTCGGCATACAAGATTCTATCCTACGAACAGATGGCTCTGGAAGAAATTATCTAGGCCAGAAAGCGGGCGGATCTGCTCGTCCCGCCAGTATAGAAACCGTTACGAACAACGAACATGTGGTACATCAAGAAGGCCAGGCAGTATTTAAATTTGCTGTTACCAATATGGCTGATGTTGCTGCCGAAATTATGGAGCGCAATAGCCTAACTTCTGATGACGTAACCTGGTTAGTGCCTCACCAAGCTAATAAACGGATTATTGATGCTACTGCCTCAAGAATGGGCGTAAGCACTGACAAGGTAATGATCAATATAGAACGTTACGGAAACACAACTAATGGCACCATTCCACTTTGTTTATGGGAATGGGAAAGCAAGCTTAAAAAAGGAGACAACTTAATACTTGCTGCATTTGGCGGAGGTTTTACTTGGGGGTCGGTATATTTAAAGTGGGCTTACAATGGTTAGTTGATCAGTTGAACTAAAAAACTAAAAAAAATAATAACTTAGTTAATTCATAAGACACCAAATTTTTTTAATATGGATATCAAACAAATTCAGGAACTCATTAAATTTGTTTCTCGGTCGGGGGTAAATGAAGTTGCTATAGAGCAAGAGAACTTCAAAATTACCATTAAAACTAACCAGACACCAGTTTATGTAAACGCAGCAGCGCCTGCACCAGTAGCAGCCCAACCTGCACCACAGGCACCTGCAGCACCTGCCGTAGAAATTAAAGCACCAACTCCAGAAGCCGACGATAGTTCAAAATATATCACCATCAAATCACCCATGATTGGTACTTTCTACCGCTCGTCGAGCCCAGATAAGCCTTCATTTGCTAACGTGGGAGATGAAATAGCCCCAGGCAAAGTAATCTGTATCATTGAAGCCATGAAATTATTTAACGAAATTGAAAGTGAAGTTGCTGGACGTATCGTTAAAGTATTGGTTGATAATGCATCGCCAGTAGAGTACGACCAACCTTTATTCTTAGTAGAACCGATTTAATTAGCTAATTCACTAATTAGCCAATTAGCTAATTTAAAATATATGTTCAAGAAAATATTAATTGCTAACAGGGGCGAAATCGCGTTGCGTATTATTCGTACCTGTAAAGAAATGGGGATAAAAACGGTTGCCGTTTACTCAACAGCAGATAGAGAGAGCCTACATGTGCGCTTTGCCGATGAAGCCGTGTGTATAGGTCCCCCTCCTAGTAAAGATTCTTATTTAAGTATTCCAAATATTATCTCGGCGGCCGAACTAACCAATGCTGATGCTATCCATCCTGGTTATGGTTTCCTCTCAGAAAATGCTAAGTTTTCATCGGTTTGTCGTGATTACGGAATTAAATTCATTGGTGCTACCCCAGAACAAATCAATGGTATGGGCGATAAAGCATCTGCAAAAGAAACGATGAAAATTGCTGGAGTACCAACAATTCCAGGCTCTGAAGGTCTACTTTCTAGTGTGAAAGATGGCATCGAAATTGCCAAAGAAATGGGTTATCCAGTGATCTTAAAAGCTACTGCCGGTGGTGGTGGTCGAGGCATGCGCATTGTTTGGAAGGATGAAGAATTTGAGAATGCCTGGGATAGTGCTCGTCAAGAGTCGGGTGCAGCCTTTGGTAACGACGGATTATATTTAGAAAAATATATTGAAGATCCACGCCACATTGAAATCCAGATCATCGGGGATCAATATGGTAAGGCATGTCATCTATCAGAAAGAGATTGCTCTATTCAGCGTCGCCATCAAAAATTGGTTGAAGAAGCTCCATCTCCTTTCATGACCCCTGAGTTAAGAGAGAAAATGGGCGTTGCAGCTATCAAAGGTGCCATTGCCGTAAATTACGAAGGCGCTGGAACCGTTGAGTTTTTGGTAGACAAACATCGTAACTTCTATTTCATGGAGATGAATACCCGTATTCAGGTAGAGCATCCTGTGACTGAGGAAGTAATTAATTTCGACTTAATTAAAGAGCAGATTAAAGTAGCTGCAGGCATTCCAATATCAGGAAACAATTACGTTCCAAATATGCATGCGATCGAGTGCCGAATTAATGCAGAAGATCCATTTAACAACTTCAGGCCATCACCAGGTAAAATCACGAATTTCCATTCTCCCGGTGGCCATGGCGTACGTGTTGATACCCACGTATATGCAGGTTATCAAATTCCTTCAAATTACGACTCAATGATCGCCAAATTGATTTGTGTAGCGCAAACGCGTGAAGAAGCCATTTGCACGATGGAACGTGCTTTGAGTGAGTTTGTGATCGAAGGAGTTAAAACTACTATCCCATTCCACTTAAAATTGATGAAAGACCCTAACTTCAGAGCAGGGAATTTTACAACTAAGTTTATGGAAACTTTCGAATTTTCAGAATAAAATCATCTTTATATAGATTTTGATCGTATATACCATTCACTTTGACAAAGTTGTCAAAGTAAATGGTATTTTTGTTGACTAACAAATTTCAATGAGCGAGAATAAAAAAAAGAATCTATTCGATTCTATCAAGAGTAAAGGAAAGAGCCTAGAGGCAGAAATGTCTTTTTTTGATCATATAGACATTCTCCGTAAACATTTATTAAGAGCCCTAGCGGTAGTTACCCTTTTTACCTGCGGCGCATTCTACTTTTCCGATTTTATCTGGCATAGCATTATCATGGCTCCGAAAGACCCGAATTTCTGGACTTATAGAATGATGTGTAAGTTAGTGGAGGCGTTTCCAAATGTAATTTCGCAAGAATTTTGTATTACAAAAATCGAAGCCAAGATTATCAATACGCAAATGGCAGGGCAATTTACGCTACTTATGAATTCGAGTATTGTGGCAGGCTTAATGCTGGGTGTTCCCTATATTTTATTTGAAGTTTGGTTATTTATCAAACCTGCATTGTTAGAGGCCGAAAGGAAGTCAGCCAGTGGTTTTGTAGCATTCGCTTCGCTATTATTTATCTTAGGGGTTTTGTTTGGTTATTATATCATTTGTCCAATGTCGGTTAACTTCTTGATTAATTTCACTGTGAGCCCCGACATTGAGAATACCTTTCAGATTGATTCATACCTTTCTACTGTTTTAACATTAACCATTGGAACAGGCATAATCTTCCAACTGCCAGTTGTAATTTATGTACTTTCTAAGCTTGGCGTAATGACTCCGCAATTTATGAGGAAAAGTAGACGTTATGCAGCTATATTAATCCTGGTAATTGCAGCTATTGTAACACCAACTGCAGATCCATATACCATGCTAATTGTCGCACTACCTTTATTTTTGCTGTACGAGCTAAGTATCATGATTTCAGCCAATATCCAGAAGAAAAAATTATTAGCAGAGAAAGAATTTTACAAGAACTAGCGCAACAAAAAATTTACGCATAATCTTTATTATTCTACATAAATTTGAGAAATGTCAACAGATAAAAAATTAAAAATTGCGATCGGTGCAGATCATGCTGGATTTGACTACAAAGAATTGTTAAAACAACATTTAGGCACTCATGAAGTTAAAGACTTTGGAACTCATGCTCCAGATTCGGTTGATTACCCTGATTTCGCCCATCCAGTAGCCTCGGCTGTTGAAAATGGCGAATTTGACTTTGGCGTGCTTGTATGTGGCAGTGCAAATGGAGTAGCAATCACGGCAAATAAGCATCAACAAATAAGAGCGGCAATTTGCTGGTTAAACGAGCTGGCTTCGTTGGCAAGACAGCATAATAATGCAAATATTATTTGTATTCCTGCTAGATTTGTTTCTGAAAAGCTGGCCAAAGAAATGGTCGATACATTTTTAAACACCCCCTTTGAAGGAGGAAGACATGCGAATAGAGTGAATAAAATATCCTGCTAACTTACAACCCTTATAAAACAAATTAAAATGATAAAGAAACCGTTTCTATACACTGGCTTGGCAGTAATGCTAAGTTTAAGTGCAGTAGCGCAAGACAAAAACGCTATTAAATATAGCCAAACCATTACCAAAGAAAGAGGATATGATCATCTTTCGATATTAGCTTCTGATGAATACGAAGGAAGAGAAACCGGTAAAAAAGGCGCATGGATGGCTGCCGAATATATCAAAAAGCAATTCCAAAGCTTTGGCTTAAAAGGTCCAGTAAAAGATGGAGCTGACCCTTACTTCCAAAAAATAGGTTATGCTTCGCTAAGTTTAAGCAAATCTGTACTTGCAGTAAATGGTCAAACTAAAGAAAGCTTGAAAGATTACTATATTACTCCTAATACAGTAAGTGCAAAAGGTTTTGACGTAAAAGCTAACTCCATATTGTTTGCAGGTTATGGACTAAGTAAGGATTCTTTCAATGAATACGAAGGTCAAAACGTTGAGGGTAAAGTTGTGATGATTTTCGCAACTGGCGATCCTACAGCACCTGCTCCTGCAGCTCCAACTACGGGCCGACGTGCACCTTCAGGCGCCGGAAGCACACAGGTAAAACTTAAATATCTATTAGATAATAAAGCTGCTGGTGTATTGATAATTAACCCGATGGTAGATAATATTTCTCCTCAAATGAAAGCTGCCCTTGCGAATGGAAATCCTTTCTTAAAAACTCAAGAGCGATTAAAAGGCATGGCAAATGCAAGTGTATTACCAACCGTTGTAATCGGTACCGCTACAGCAAATCAGATTTTGGCTGCTGCAAATACCAATATAGAAGAGGTAAAGAAAAAAATTACTGAAACAATGAAGCCTAACACAGTTTCAATTAACATCCCAGTTGCCTTTGCTGCTGCGAGTAAAGAAACTGATGTGAGAGCAGAAAATGTTTTAGGTTTCTTAGAAGGTTCTGATCCAAAGTTAAAAAATGAAGTGTTAGTTATAACTAGCCATTACGATCATATCGGTTTAGTTAATAATCCTGAGGCAACAGATAAAGTAAACAATGGTGCCGACGATGATGGTTCTGGAACAACAGGAGTTTTGATGTTAGCTGAAGCTTTCATGAAAGCTAAAAAAGCTGGGAAAGGTCCTAAAAGAAGTATTTTATTTATGACTGTTGTGGGTGAAGAAAAAGGACTATTAGGCTCTGAATGGTATGCAGAGCATCCGATTTTCCCAATCGCTAATACCATTACAAACTTAAATATCGATATGATCGGCCGTGGCGACGACGATCGTCCGGGTAACAATGATTTCGTTTATATCATTGGTTCTAATATGCTAAGCGACGATTTAGATCGTATTGGTAAAAAGGCAAACGCTGATTATGTAAACATTACTTTAGATGAAAAATATAACAACCGTACTGACCCTAACCGTTTCTACTACCGTTCAGATCACTACAACTTTGCTAAATTTGGTATTCCAGTAATTTTCTATTTCAATGGTGTACATAAAGATTATCACCAACCGGGAGATGAGGTAGACAAAATCGACTTCCCAATGTTAGCCAAAAGAGCTCAGTTGGTTTACTTTACTGCATGGGAATTAGCAAACGGTGCAAATCGTCCGGTAGTAAATAAAAATGACGACGGTACCCCGAAAGCAAAATAGTAACAGCTATCAAGATAGAGTTTACAAAAAATCCCGATAATGCTTAAGTCATCGGGATTTTTTTATGAGCCTCTTCGTTGCGAGGTACGAAGCAATCCCCTATATTTGAACATGACTACGATTGCAGAAGAATTCTTGGCAAAAGCTGACGAAAAGGCGTTTGATATGCCTCATCGCAGAACCATTAACCATAATATTGGGAAATATAATGCTGCAGTTGAAAGAGGTTTATCCAAATTCGAAAATTTAGAAGCTTCAAAGAAAAAAGCACATGTCATAAAATGGCGTGTAATGGAAAATCTCGATAAATTTCTTCCCGAATTTGAAGCGAATTTCCAAAAAAGAGGCGGCAAAGTAATTTGGGCCAATGATGTGGAAGAAGCCCAAAAAGAAATCTTAAATATCATTCAAAAGCGGAATGGGAAAACCGTCATTAAGTCTAAATCGATGACCACCGAAGAAATTCATCTAAATGAGTTTCTGGAAGACAATGGTATCGAGTCATTAGAAAGTGACTTAGGAGAATACATTGTTCAGCTTCTAGGGCAAAAACCTTACCATATTGTAACGCCTGCAATGCACTTAAGCAAGGAGGAAATTGCACAGTTATTTCACGAGAAATTTGGCACCCCTGTTGATGCAACACCACCGCAGTTGGTTCAAAAAGCTAGAGAATTACTTCGTGAGAAATATTTACAAGCCGACATAGGCATCTCTGGAGGCAACTTTTTAATCGCTGATACTGGCAGCATTGCTTTAACAGAAAATGAAGGAAATGCTAGGTTGTGTACTACCTTTCCAAAGGTACACATTGCTATAGTGGGCATCGAGAAGATTATCCCTTCTGTGGCCGACCTAGATCTGTTTTGGCCTTTATTGGCTAGTCATGGTACAGGACAAAATTTAACAGTTTATAATAGCATATTAAGCGGTCCGCGCCAGGCAAATGAAACCGACGGACCGGAAGAAATGTATGTGATTCTTTTAGACAATGGTCGTACAAATTTATTAGCACAGAAAGAACAACGACAAGCACTTTACTGCATCCGATGTGGAGCCTGTTTAAACGCCTGCCCGGTTTATAAGAACATAGGTGGTCACACTTATAATACCACTTATAGCGGACCAATAGGTTCCATTATTACTCCTCATTTTAAAGGGATGAAAGAATTCAAACATTTGAGCTATTCATCAAGCTTATGCGGAAAATGCTCAGAAGTTTGTCCAGTTAAAATTGACATCCATAAAATGCTGCTTTTAAACAGAAGAGATGCTGCCAGTAGCCGCGAGAATACTAAAATGGAAGAAATTGGCTGGAACATATGGAAAAAAGGAATGCAAAAACGATCCTTAATGGACATGTTAGGAGGTAAATGGAAAAACTTCTTACTTAAAAAGTTCTTTAAGAAAACTTGGGGGAAGTATCGTGCGATGCCAGAAGTTGCCCCCAAATCTTTTGCTAAGCAATGGGAAGAAAGCCAAAAAACTCCTGAGTCTTAACCCCAGTCTCGATACTTGACACTCGCTACTTGACACTTAAAATATGCAATTCGACAGAAAAGATAAAGACGACCAATTTCTATTAGCACTGTATAAAAGGCTGCTTTATCCCCGCATGGTCGAAGAGAAAATGTTGATTCTTTTACGTCAGGGGCGAATTGGGAAATGGTTTTCAGGCATAGGACAGGAAGCAATTGCAGTGGGCAGTACTTTAGCGATGCAGTGCGATGAATATATCCTACCGATGCACCGAAATCTTGGTGTATTCACTGCACGGGACATTCCTTTAAAAAAATTAATGGCCCAGTGGCAAGGTAAGTTATCAGGTTTTACCAAAGGTCGCGACCGCTCTTTCCACTTTGGTACGCAAGACTATAAAATTATCGGGATGATTTCTCATCTCGGGCCTCAAATGGCCTTAGCTGATGGCATCGCATTAGCGGACGTAATCGCCAATAAACAACATGCAACCTTAGTTTTTACTGGCGAAGGCGCTACCAGCGAAGGCGACTTTCATGAAGCCATTAACGTAGCTTCAGTTTGGAAATTACCCGTTATATTCTTGATCGAAAATAATGGATATGGTTTATCTACCCCTATAAATGAACAATTTAACTGTAAACATTTAGTAGACCGCGCGATAGGTTACGGTATAGAAGGCCATCAGATTGATGGCAATAATGTTTTGGAAGTTTACGATAAGCTAGACCAAATCGCAAAAGATATAAGAACCAATCCCCGTCCTATTTTGGTGGAATGTTTAACATTTAGAATGCGGGGGCATGAAGAGGCTTCTGGCGTAAAATATGTACCTCAAGAACTTTTTGAAGAATGGGCAGGTAAAGACCCGGTTAAAACCTTCGAAAAATATCTTATAGAGCAAAACATATTAACTGACGACTTAATTCCTAGTATTAAAACTGAAATCAAAAAAGCAATAGAATGGGATATTGAAGCAGCTTTTGATGAAGAGGAACCAATAGCAAATGCTATGCTTGAACTGGTTGATATGTACTATCCCTATCAGCAAAGTGTTAGCCGGGCGACTGAAGGGCAAACTGAAAAGAGATACTTAGATGCCATTACTGATGGTTTGCGCGAAGGAATGAAGCGCTTCGAAAACATGATCATCATGGGGCAAGATATAGCCGAATATGGTGGCGCATTTAAAATTACCGATGGTTTTGTAAACGAGTTTGGAAAAGCAAGAGTACGCAACACGCCTATTTGCGAATCGGCCATTGTGGGTGCAGCATTAGGTTTATCTATCAACGGGTATAAAGCGGTTATGGAAATGCAATTTGCCGATTTCGTAACTTGTGGATTTAACCAAATCGTAAACAACTTAGCGAAAACCCATTACCGTTGGCGCGAAAAGGCTGATGTAGTAATCCGCATGCCAACCGGTGCCGGTACGGGAGCTGGTCCATTTCATTCTCAAAGTAACGAAGCTTGGTTTACCAAAACTCCAGGCTTAAAGGTTGTGTACCCTGCATTCCCTTATGATGCAAAAGGATTATTGATTGCCGCCATTGAGGATCCCAATCCGGTGATGTATTTTGAACATAAGTATCTATATCGCAGCTTAACAGGCCTAGTGCCCACAGGTTATTATACGGTAGAGATAGGTAAAGCCAACGTGTTAAAAAAAGGCACTCAAATAAGTATTATTACTTATGGCCTAGGCGTACATTGGGCATTAGATTACTTGAAAGAGCATCCAGAGGTATCGGCTACATTGGTAGATTTGGTAAGTTTGCAGCCATGGGACAAAGAAACCGTAAGCGCAGCAGTAAAAGCAAGTGGAAGAGTTTTAATTTTGCATGAAGACACACTTAGCAGCGGCTTTGGCGCCGAAGTAGCCGCTTGGATAGGCGAACATTGCTTTAGCGACCTAGACGCCCCTGTAATGCGCTGTGCAAGCTTGGATACTGCTATCCCAATGAACAAAGTATTGGAAGATGATTTTTTGGCGAAGAAGAGGTTAGGAGAAATGGTAGAGAAGTTGTTGAAGTATTAAAGTCTTAAAACGCCATCAAATTAGAAAGCAGACCTTGGCACGATAATAGCCTTATCTTTAATAAGTTCCAATTTTTAAGATAAGCGTATGAAAATGTATAGACTTTTACTAATAACGGTTATTTTAACGACAGCCGTTAGCTGTAACCCATTCAAATCTGATCATCCTCAAGCTAGCCTAAGCGACGAAAACAAAACCACTGGCCTTACTGCACCATCTATACTTCGTTATGCAGATTCAGTAGACAAAATGCTAAACCAGCTGCCCAAGAGCCAGAGCTTGGTTTACATGCTTGGCGATTTGTCTTTTTATGTTGAAAAATATGGTACAACACTTTTTGTAGAACGTGCCTACAATGGTGCCGAAAGCAATAGCTTAAAAAAATATTACTTCCGAAACGATAGCCTTATGTTATTCAAAAGTAGTCAGGAACTTGCTAATGAAGAGGGAACAGTTTTTAAAGACGAACGGGTTTACATGCGCAATCATACCGTTTTTAAAAAGGATAGCCGCACAGCGGTATCAGCCTCAGCCTTAAAAAGCTTGGCTTTTATTGATGTCCCCTTAACCGATAACGTGAGTCCGGATAAAATTTACCTGAATGATGTGGAAGCTTTACAACAAGCCTTAGATGGAGTAGGCAAGTTTGATATGATTTTTGAAAGCATCAGTACATATCCCGATTCGCGCTACATAACCTTAAGGAATAAAGACCAAAACGGCTATGCTGCAAGTGTATTGGTAAAGGAAAGAGATAGTTTTATTGACAGTCTTTTAAATTATCCAATGTTATTCAAGGACAAGAAACTTAACTTTAAATGGGAGGTTGTAGATGGAGAGGCTGTGTATGTTCCTGTTAGTGGAAATTGAAAGAAAGCGCTGTCTTAGCTTCCCGTCTCCAATAAAACTTCGGCCAAAGGATTAAACAGATAAATATTGCCATTATCCAAACATAGGCAACGGTACCGTTTTCGCATCCGCTCACCTTTTTTAAATTTTCTACCATCTTTTAATGTAAAAACAGCATTTGAGGGCAGTTCTTCAATGCGCGTAGTATGTTTCCTTAAATCATAACTTTTTAAGGCTCTGGCCAAGCTTAAGTCTGTACAGCTCGATGCAGCAGGATTATCAAGATAATTAAGAATGGTTTGTTGAATTTCGGGCGGAAAAACTGCTAAATCGAAAAAGGGCTTCATCATTCGTTTAAAGTTCTGCTTCCATTCTATACCATGAGGCTTAGCTTTATTTTTATGATCATTCCAAGTTAAGAGATGGGCAAACTCATGAACAGTGGTAACCAAAAAAGCGTAGGGATTTAAATCGTTGTTGATAGAGATTTTATGTCCTTTATCTTTAAATGGATGCCGATAATCGCCCAGCTTGGTACTTCTATTTTTGGAAATCTTAAACTCACATTGAAAATAATCAATCCACTTGGCGATAATTGGTGCCGCTGATGCAGGCATGTATTGTGCTAACGTAGTAATTTTATCCATTTGCGCTACATCGTCATTGCGAGCGCAGCGAAGCAATCTCACGATTAGATTGCTTCGTACCTCGCAATGACGTTAAGGTAAAATTACAACTTTTTTTTAGTATGGACTTACGAAGTTTTTCTTGCCTCTGGCCTCCTTAACTTCGGAAGTCGAAGCGAGGTCTCCCGTAAGTTGTTATGTCAACTTCGTAAGCGGATACTAAGAAAGCAGCTGATACGCCACTAAACTAGCTACATAGGCCAAGGCTGTCATGTACCCCAATTGAATCAATGGCCATTTCCATGATTTTGTTTCGCGATAAACAACAGCGACCGTACTCATGCACTGCATTGCAAAGGCATAGAACAACATCAAAGAAATCCCAGTAGCGAATGTATACACTGGCAATCCCGTTTTACTATTTACAGAAACCAGCATCCTTTCGCGGATAGTTTTGGTATCTTCATCACCCCCATCAACACTATATATGGTAGCCATGGTTCCTACAAAAGCTTCCCTTGCCGCAAATGAGGTAATCAAGGCAATACCAATTTTCCAATCGTAACCTAATGGCCTGATAGCAGGCTCTATCCAGTGCCCTAAAATACCAACATAAGAATTCTCTAACTTTTCGCTGCTAATTAAGATCTGGAGGTGGTCTTGATCCTGATTCGGGTTATTGAGGGCCGGTTTATACTTCTGTTCTATCCTTTCAAAACGATCTCCCGGTCCGAATGACGCCATTACCCAAAGAACTATAGAAATGGCTATGATTACTTTACCTGCTTCGAAGATAAACGTTTTCGATTTTTCATAAACCGTATACAGTACATTTTTCCATCTAGGCATCCTATAAACAGGCAACTCCATAATGAAATAAGATCTTTCTTTGGCCTTGATAATGAATTTCATTACCCAGGCTACCAATACCGCAGCCAGCATTCCAAATAGGTACATCGCCATTAACGCCAGCCCTTGCTTATTAAACACACCAAAAACATTTTCTTCCGGGATAATAAGCGAAATAATCAAGATATAAACAGGCAATCTTGCGGAGCAGCTCACTAATGGGGTTACCATAATGGTAATAATCCTGTCCTTCCAGCTTTCAATATTCCTGGCAGCCATAATGGAAGGAACTGCGCATGCTAAGCCGCCAATCATGGGTACCACCGACTTACCACTCAGCCCTACTTTACGCATCATTTTGTCCATCATAAAAGTTACCCTGGCCATATATCCAGTGTCTTCTAGTATGGAAATAAAAGCAAAGAGTATAGCGATCTGAGGAACGAAGATTACAATACCTCCTAAACCGGCTACTACCCCATCTAATAAAAGATCTGTTAACATACCCGCAGGTAGCTTGCTATGGCCTACTTCAGTAACCCATGTAAAAGCACCTTCTATCATATCCATTGGATAAGATGACCAGGCAAAAATAGCATTGAATATTAGAAAAAGAATAGCTAAGAAAATTCCCAGTCCCCATACTTTATGGGTTAAGATAGAATCGAGTCTGTCGGTAACTTTAAATTTTCTACTGGCGCCAGTATCTTTAATAACGTTCGATAAAACTGTACTTAGATATCTGTATCGTGCAAGGGTTTCTTCACCTTGTATTTTTGAAGACACAAAACCGTTCGATTGTTCAACATGCTCGATCGCTTCCTGTTGAGCGGGGGTAAAAAACGTTAGGTATTCATGCTGATGCAAAACCTGCAAAGCATAATAACTATTTTCGTTTTTGATAATCTCCTTTACTCCAGAGATTGCTTCAGGAGCAAATAAGGTAGCGTCAACACTACTATTTTGGGTACAAATTTTAGATGTATTATCGATCGCTGTTTTAAGCTTTTCTAAGCCCATATTGCTCCTCGCCGACATTTCCACCACCTGAATTCCCAATCGTTCAGAAAGCTTGTTTACATCAATTTCAATACCTACTTTCTGGGCTAAGTCGCTCATGTTTAGCACCAACAACATAGGAATTCCAAGATCTGCCACTTGGGTGCAAAGCAATAAGTTGCGTCGCAGATTGGTGGCATCCGCTACAAGCACTACCACATCTGGATAGCTACTGTTATTTGGATCAGCTAAAACCTGAAAAACAATACTTTCATCTTTACTTTTTGGATATAAGCTATAGGTACCTGGCAGATCTATAACTTCAGCTTTTCTACCAGATTCGAGCCTGCAAAAACCTACTTTTTTGTCAACAGTTATTCCTGGGAAATTTCCAATTTTTTGATTTAACCCAGTTAACAGGTTAAATAGCGTAGATTTTCCGGTATTGGGATTACCAACTAATGCAATTTTAATATCGGTCAAGGCTATTCAATTATAATCACCGCAGCTTCATTTTTACGTAGGCAAAGCTGATAACCTGATACACGGATCGCCATTGGATCGCCTAGGGGAGCAAAACGCTCAACCTCTACGACTTCGCCTGGCAAACAGCCCATCTCCATTAACTTTACCGACATTTCTAAATCAGTAAACGCTACGATCGTTCCTCGTTCTCCTTGCTTTAATTGCGATAGCTTCATGTGCTTTAATTTATGGCGCAATTTACCCTTTATTTATATTAAATCCAAATAACGGTGGAGTATAGGCAAGGAGCTTGGAGATGGGAATAAGACGTACCTCGCAATGACGCGTAGCGCTAAAAACAATGAGCCAATAAAACTAAAAAACCGATATGGCTCTAAATGAATTATTAGACTCTTTTGCGCCAAATTTCTTAATTCGATACGTTAAGCTCATTAAAAAATACCTCCGCATTCCCAAATTTACACTCTCTAGAATATATGTATCACTTGCATATCTGGAACTATTACGACTGTTATTAAAAACATCAGACACAGACGCTTTTAAGCTTAACGATTTTTTAAGGAACAATTTCTCCATACTTACGTTAGCCGTATGGATCGTATTGTTATTTGCTCCTAAACCAACATTCGCATTGTAAACCACATTGCTCGTTAACCCAAATCTTAAATTATAGGGTAAAGCCGCATTCAAACTTAAGTTATTAAAGATAGTTGTAAAATTTTGGGTAGCCAGGTTATTATAATGATAAGCTACCTCTCTCAAATTCGCATTTATCCTATTGGAAAATTGTAAATCTGCACCCAGCGCATAATTTAAACTTGCCCCAAGCCCAATAGCTTGCGTGTTCGAAGAAACAATCTCTTTGTTAAGAAAGGTTACATTTTTACCTGCGTTATAGTTAACGTTAGGACTAACGGTTAGTCCCAACGATTTAATCTTAAAACTTCCACTAAGTCTGCCGCTGTAATTATAAGGCCCACTTATATTGTCATAAAAGGTAGTCTGTATCCCGGTTTTGGGATCGAGCAGAGAGTTGTTAATGATCCGGTTTTCGCTATTACTAAAATTTATGTAAAAATTAATACTACTTGAAGTGGTCGGGTTGAACCAATTATAGCTTACCGACAATGAATTCTCGGCCGAAGGCCTTAAATTGGGATTACCAGTAGTAATTTGCAGTGGGTTAGCGTTATCTGTTAGCGGCTGTAGTTGGGAAATGCTGGGTATACCATTGTAACGATTTGCATTTGCAGTTAATGATGAAACTTTATTAATCTTATAAGAAAGGTAAAAGTTGGGTTCCAGCAATACAAAATTGCGAGAAAGGCTCTTATCGTCAATTAAGTTCCTTCCCGCCAGCGCCACAAATTTCTGGCTACTGTTTAAGGTAAAGTTAAATTTATTATTGGGCCTGTAATTAAATCGCAGACTTACATTGTTATTCTCATTAAAATTCTGAAGTTCTCTTGATAAGGTATTATTTATTAAATCATAACGTGTAGTACCTAAATTATAATCGTATACGATTCTTTCTATAATATCCTCCCTTTTATTATAGGTATAATTTATGCTTAGGTTTATTTTTTTGCTCAAAGGTTCTGCATACTCGGCAGATAAGCTGTAATTATTTACATCACCTGCCTGATCAATTAACTGATTTAGGATGGTGTTAGCTGGCACGCCATTGTTATTAATGGTAATATTAGAAAGATTTAACCCATCAAGAACCGAATTACTTAAATTCCCGTTTGCCGTTAAGGAAAAACTTCTCCCCTTTTTCAAAAACCTTCTGTTATATAAAAGTTTTCCTCCAAAGCCGGGCGACTTACTATCATTCGAAGTTAGAGACGTTCCTTTATTGATATTTTCCTGTCCGCCTCGGGTATAGGAACTAAAAACCGAAGCGTTTTGTGTATCGCTACCACTAAAGCCAAAATTGGGCGAAAACTGGATCTTATTCATCGAATCGATAGGTATATCAAAACGCATATTTAAACGATGACGCATAGTTGTCGTAGTTGCATCGTTATCTCTGTCATTAAAATAGCTTTCAGCACCCAGTAAATTCAGTCGGCTACTCAAACTTTCGCGTATCCCGTAGTTTCTGTTCCCCATGTAGTTCGCCGAAACTTTATACGGATATTTAGGATTTTTACCCCATTCATCATTAAAATTAATGCCAATGCCTTTATTGTCGTTGATCCCACCACCACCAGCACTGCCGGAAGAAAAATCCTCACCACCAAAACCAATGGTTATATTGCCAGAGCCATCAATCATCACACCAGTTACCATGCCCGAACCAAAAACATCACCGCCTAGGAAATCTGTTAAATCATTATAGGAAAAACTGGTTTTGTTAATGTTATTACCCATGCTAATAACCGAAATCTGGCGCTTATTATTAAAACGGTTCAGACTAAACGAACCATCATACAAACTTCCATTTGCTTTTCCAGCCACTATGTTACCAAAATATCCTTTCTTTTTATCGTCCTTCAGCGTTACATTAAGAATATGCTCACGTTTTCCATCATCCACGCCTTTAAATATGGCATCATCCGTTTTTTTCTCAATCACCTGAATTTTGCTGATAATTTCCTTCGGTAAATTTTGCGTGGCCATTTTAGGGTCATTTCCAAAAAAGTCCTTCCCATCTACCAATACCCTATCTATCTTTCTACCGTTAAACGTTATCTTACCATCCTGATCTACCTCCATGCCCGGCATCGTTTTTAAAGCATCTTCCAAACTAGCATCCGCTTGTGTTTTAAAGGCATCAGCATTAAATTCGATCGTATCCTTTTTGATAATCATTGGTAGCAAATCGCCTTTTATTAAAACACTGTTTAAGGTGATGGCGGCTTCCTCCATTTTGAGATCTCCAAAATCAATGTTCGTTTTCTCTGCTGTAACTTCGAATAATTTAAGAATAGGTTTATAGCCGATAATAGCGAGATAAAATTTATACCGGCCATAAGCTAAGCCTTTGGCTATGAACACTCCTTCTGGTGTGGTTGCTCCCATAGCTGCAACGGTTGAGTCCTTCACATTCTTAACGGCAAATGAAGCAAACTCTACAGGCTTGTTAGTTTTTTCATCAATAGCTTTCCCTTTTAATGAACCTATTTTTTGTTGTGCGAGTGCTGAAAAACTAGCTATCAGTAGCAGGGCGGTGGCGGTGGATATTAATAGTTTTTTCATCATGATTGATTTAGTTAAACAAATAAACTAAATTCTTAGTAGATTTCAAACTATTATTTTAGTTGTATAAAAAAACACCATCAATTTGATGGTGTTTTTTTATACAGGAAAAAGAAAAACTACATCCCTCCCATTCTAATTGTTCTATGACCACCCTGACCTGGCATTTGACCTCCTACGTTCTTGCCCGCAACTCTGTTTAAAGAATAGGTAAACGAGAACATATAGTAACGCTTTAACACATTAAAATTGGAATCTTGGATGGTATTCGCACCGCCACTGCGGCTAACGCCTGTATTTTGATCTAATAAATCATTGACCGACAACTTGAACGTACCTCTGTTTTTAAAGAACTGACGACTTACGTAAGCATTCATCAAGGTATATTCAGTATCGAAACCAACACCTCTACCGGTTACCTTGTTATAGGTAATATCCGTTTGTAAGCGGATGTTTCCAGGGAAAAGGTAACTGATATCGATATTTGGCGCTAAGTTGTAATATTTTTGATTGTTTCTACTATTAGCAGAATAAGTATCGCGATTCATTGTACCGGAGATCCCAGCAATTAAATCAAACTTATCTAAGTTAGAAGTTAACTTGTATCCATTGGTCACGGATAAACTTTTAGTAATATTTTCTGTAAACCCGGTTCCGTTACTTACAAATCCGGTTCCCTTAGCATAGCTACCTCTTAAATCTATCTGGAAGGATAATTTGTTGCCTTTAATAATCGGCTGACTAATATTACCAAAAATATTCGCATTAAAGTTCCCATCAACATTTACGCTTTTCTGACCAATCTTGCCGTAGTTGTCATCCGACTCATCCGTAATTAAAGCAGATTGGGTTGTGAAGGCATTAAATTGCTGGGTGAAAAAACCTCCGATAAATAGCGAACGGAAATTAGCAAAATTGAAATTATTGTAAAAAACTCTTAAGCTATTGGTGAAGGAAGGTTTAAGATCAGGATTTCCAATAGGAAATGTCTGCGCGTTTGTATTATCGAATATCGGAGCAATCTGACTGATGGATGGCTGTGCTGTACGTCCATCATAGTTAATTCTTAAACGTTTGCTCTGACTAAAGTTATACCTGAACTGAGCACTTGGCGTTAAGTTAATAAAGTTACGTTTAAAAGAAGATTTGTCTGTATCATTATAGCGTTGTTGATCGGTGTTCTGAACAGCAAGCCCCATATTCCAGTTATATTTCTTCTCGTTTTTATTGAAGCTAAATCCTAAGCTATTCGTAAACGTGGTATTATCAAAGTCGTTCGTAAATAAAGAATTGATAATATCATACTTTCCAGTCGCAGGATTGTAGTCATAAACCTTTCTGTCTTGGTTATCAAATGAATATCCATTTTGATAATTCAATTCAAGGCTAAATGTTTTCGATAGTGGCTCTGTATACACCAATCTACTTGTATTGGAAATAGATTTAGTACCTTGATCATTTAACTGATTGTTGATGATAACACTACCTGGATTACCAGGTATGCTCAAATTCTCAACCCTATCCAAATAATTTTCAGCATCGCTATTGTTGATGTTTGTATTCACGTTTAACGATAAGGTACGGCCTCTACGTTGAAATTTCTTACGGATTAATAAGTTGTTACTTATTGAAGGACTTGAAGAATTTGTAATATAACCTTGTCTACCAAGTGTTGTACCGCCTAAAACCACACGCTCATAATTGGTTAAGCTATTAGTTTCGGATTCATTAATTGACACATTTGGTTGCAATCTCAATGAAATCGTAGAATCTAACTTAGTATCTAAGGTAAAATTAACTGTATGACTCAAACGATCCGAAGTACTTTCAAAATCTTCTTTATTAGTAGTGGTATTATTCCCTAATAAATTCTGGGTAAAACTATTTTCTTTATTAAATAAAGATGTTTTGTTGAAATTATAACTTGCATTAAACTGAGTACCATTTTTATAAACATCGGCATAATTAACGCCCCCCATATTTGTAGTGGTTATACCTCTTTGAGGACCACCACCAAAACTGATTCTACCTCGTCCGCCTCCTCCACCGCCAAAATTCTGCTTGTTTACATTATTAAACTGTCCTATTACAGACATCTGCTCATCATTCTTAAATTTGTTAACGTTTACATTAACCTCATAACGATCATCGGTTCCATAACCTAAAGTACTGTTACCGAAAAATCCATTTTTCTTATCCTGACGGGTTGTGATGTTAATGATTTTCTCTCTATTACCATCATCTATACCGCTAAATTTAGACTGTTCCGACATATCGTCGATGATTTGAATTTTATCGATCATATCTGCTGGTAAATTTCTGGTAGCCAATAAAGGATCGTTTCCCATAAAGTCTTTTCCGTCTACCCTAACTTTAGATATCTTTTCGCCTTGTGCGGTAATGCTACCGTCTTTAGCAACATCAACTCCAGGCAATTTCTTTAGCACATCTTCAACAACTGCATTTTCCTTTACTTTAAATGCCGCAGCATTAAATTCTAAGGTATCTTTTTTCACCTTTACTGGAGGAATATCTCCTACAACCTCCACAGCTTTCAAATCTACCCCCGTATCTTCCATAATCAAATCGCCAAAATTGACACCGGGCGATGCTGCTGTTAGTTCAAAATCTTTATTAATAGATTTTAAACCTAAGTAAGCAATGAATAATCTATATTTTCCAACTGGTAAACCTGTAATCGAGAAAGTTCCAGTTTGATTTGTTGTTCCAACTCCCGCAATCGATGAATCACCAAATAATTTCTTAACAGCTACAGATGCATAATCCAGTGGGGATTTATCTTTACCGTTCAATGCCCTTCCACTCGCAACACCTGCTTTGGTCTGTGCAGCTGCCGTATAACTCACGAATAAAAGTGCTATAAGTATCGCTTTTTGTAATAATGTCTTCATTTTATAAATTAAAAATTTTGTAAAGTTACCCTATCAGACTAATGTGAGTCTAAAAAGTTTGTTAAGGGATGTTAAAATATGGGTAACATTTTAAATACAACTAACTTTATCGTTACATGTTAGTTATTTAGTAGATAAATAGTCGAGAAATTAAATCTTTTGCGTATTGTAACTTAGTCTATGTAATAGGATATAACTGAATATGCCCATCAAAGTGCCAATCATGTCACAACCAAAATCCCACCATTCTGCAGATCGATAAGTAAACACTTTTAACTGCAACAATTCTATGCCTCCTCCCAATATCACAGAAATCATCATGATTTTAAAGATCGTTAGGGATCTAAAACTGTAGTTATGCTGATAATTAATCTTTCCGTAGAATAATAAAATAGTTAACACATAAAAAAAGCCCAAATGGGCTAACTTATCAAAGCCTTTAAAAAAAAAGCGAGGATCATTTTGAGTTTCTGGTAACTCTATATTACAAAGCACTAAAATAACAACCGACCAAATGATAGCCCATCGTTGGTATTTTAGTGCCTTTAAATTGCTCACGTTATGCGCCAACTAACGCTTTATAATCATCTGCACTTAATAATCCTTCAACTTCCGACAAATCAGATAAAGTCACTTTCACCATCCAACCATCACCATAAGGATCTGTATTTACCAACTCAGGGTTATTGTTTAAAGCGTCGTTAATAGCTGAAACAGTAGCGGTTAGAGGCATAAATAAATCTGAAACGGTTTTAACGGCTTCAACAGTACCAAAAACTTCTTCCTTTGCAACTTCAGTTCCAACACTGTTGATATCAATGTAAACGATATCGCCTAGTTCGCGCTGAGCAAAATCAGTAATACCAATTGTTGCTTCGTTACCTGCTAATTTAACCCACTCGTGGTCTTTCGTGTATTTTAATTCTGATGGAAAATTCATATCTGTTTAAATATTTGACTTGTTGGGCAAATTTACAATAATTTTTCTGAATTAAGTAAATGAAGCAATCTTCCTTAATAACTAGTATATAGTACTTAGTAGTTAGAAATAGTGCTTTAATTGCTATTGCTATAAGAACCCAATCAGGGTACTAAGACTATATACTAATTACTCAAATTAATTCAATGTTACCCTCAGACTAAACCCAAAATTGGCAAATGAAGTATTAAATGATTGCGATGTATATGGTTTCGTAATGTTGGAATCATAAAAAAGCTTTAGATTAAACCGCTGGTTCAGCACATAATCGATACTTGGTCTGAGTGTTATATTTTTCGCCCCAGATGAAACTTCAGCTTCTTCCACATCTGCCCGATAGATAACTGTCTTATTGTCCCGTACCGATACATCAAGATTAAAATCCATGTTATTATCCAACTTTAGCCCACTAAACCAACCGAAGGGGAATCTAAACTTAGTAGTCCGATACCCTATTTTAAACACTAAATTGTTTTCTGATAGCTGAGCCAATTGGCTATTGGCTAAACTTAAGGCCAGTAAGCGAGTACGATTAATTTCAAAGCTAGCATTCACATTATTTCTTAACCTAGTATCAATACCTATTAATGGAGAAAAACGTTCAGATATGCTAACCTGCGCAAATTGATACTCAGGCAAAAAGTTGTCATTCACATCTGTACTACTCACAAAACCATTGGTTTTTTGATACTTCAATAAGCTGTTAAACCCATTCACACTATACAAAGAGTTGTAATTGTGTTTTACGCTAAACGATGAGAAACGCTCCGAAATATAAGGAATCTTGGTAAAACCCTCATAGGTTATCTGCCAGTTTGGTAGCGGTATTTTTGGCAAGCTACGCAAACTGGAGGAGCTTGGATCACGGCCAGTATAAGCGGCAATAAAGGAAGAAACCACTACGTCTTGGGCGTCTTTATTATAGCCTTGGGCGAAACCATTAGCTGTTCCATTTGAATTTGGATTCAATAAACCCAATCTGTTAGAAATCACCAGCCTATTGCCCATAAACTGATTAAACAACTTCGAAACAGTACTGCCATTTCTATCGGTAAAAGCGGTTCGTAAAGTAATAAATGAAACACTGTAATCTCCCGTGGTAGTAGGGCTTAAGTTTCTAAAATTGCCAATACTATTGTCATACTTGAAATTGGTAGAGTAGTTCAAATTCCTACTTCTTGCCGCACTTAAAGTTATCCTAAGATCTGTTATGGGTTCTATGGTACTGGTAAACTGAAGATCTTCCCTAAGTGTATTAATATACAATTGGGTTTGAAGTTCGTCGGTTGTTAGCCATCCGTTAGCCAATGCTCTTGCCCGTATGTCGCTCTGGTCGCCAAATACAAAACCTAAACCTGGCGCACCGGTCACATCATCAATGCCAAAAAACTTGGTTTTAGGCAAATAACCTGGCAAAAATGTTCCCTTATTTTGCAAAAAGGAAATCCTAACGTTCTTCACACTAGTTAACAGCCCTACCAGAACATCAGAAAAACGCCTAACCGAATCAGTTGAATTAAGGCTCTTCCTAATAAACCCAAACTTATTATATAAACCTATTAAATTCAATACAGGATTTACTTGCACAATGCGTGAGTTTTGAATAGTATTCCCCAGGTTAATATTGGGATCGCGCAAGGTAGACAGGGGCTCAGTTTGCCAATTGAAAGTAGACCCGTAAATGGTAGATACCGAAACCCAGTCGAGCCCAGGTATTTTATCGATAGGCAGCTTATAAGTTAGGTTTACATTGTGACTATAATCGGTGTTACGGCCCAAACGTTTTAAATTTTGCCATAAGGTATCACGCTTTAATCCCTCAATCCTTCCCTCTGGTTCATCAATAATCGAATAATTCGTCGCATCAAAATCCAGGCTTAAGGAATTGGTTAAATTCCACGCAATCCCATAAATTCTCGAGATCAGGAAGTTCTTGTTAAAAGTGGTGTTTATCGGTAAGAAATTATTCGGATCATTATCCCTTAAAGTATTTTCTGAATAAAAACGATCCATATCCAGCCTAAAATTGATCGAACTTGGTAACAAACTGAAGTTAAAATCTTTCAATAGCTTAAGAGCATTAGATCTGATTAGCTTATCAAATGGTTGATAATTTCTTGGGGTACCTGTATAATTATATCCCAATGATGCCCTATAGGTTTCTTGCAGACTACGCTCATTGATAAAATCACGATGAGCAAATTTAGTCTGTGCATAAGAAACATTGAAATTCTCTACATCCCAAAGCCTGTATTTGGTATCGGTAACCGCTCTTTCCTTACGTACATTGGTAAAATTTATACTACTCCGTGTGGTATAATCTTGTGCGAAATTAAGTATCGAGTCTCTTTGTGCCTTATTTGAACCATCCAACGCTTGCTTCAGCTCAACATCTGGTGTGCGAGGGTCAAATTGAGGGGTAAGTACTTGCGTCGAATAACTTACATACATTGGGATTCTAATCCCCGATTTCTGCGGTAGAAACTTGCCCAATTCAAAACTTGAAGACACATCAAAAAATGTATTATCTGCCCTGTTACGTTCACTCACCTTCTTTTCTAAGGAGCCAAACCCAATAGTCGATTTACTTCCAGATATATTGACGTCGGCAAAATCTGCCAGCTTTGCATTCATTCTTGCAGTAGCGGCCCAACCTCCACGTTCATCAAACTCCGTTAACCTCAATTCGTTAAACCATGCTTGGGCTCTTTTTTCCAAACCATCATCACCCGCCGGCGAGGCTGGGTTACGCAACGGATTTTTCAACCCGAGCATATACACCCTAATCTTGCTCATGTCTGGCTGCCCTTTTACAATGATCGTATTTCTTCCATCGCTATAGTTAAACGGAACATTAATGGGCCAAGGTAATCCAGTGCTGGTACGCGCATTATTCCTGGCGACCTTTGCCTTTTGGAACAGTTCAAGCTGAATATCCATCCTATTCTCGTCGGGCCAAATAGCCAGAGGATCCGTAGTACCCGGCAACGTAACGCGTAAAGGCATATTATACTCGTAATAGTTATCCTGGTTGTCGGTACCAATTCTTAAAAATGCAGCTAGCTCTCCATCCCTTAAATCATCGCCCCCAATTGCTTCCAAATGCACATACATTTCGAGACGCTTATAAGATCTAAAATCATTAATCGCTGTTTTAAAAGCGGCACGACCATAACCGTCCCTTAAATTTTTAACGATAACAGCTAAGGATTGTTCATTTTGACGTGTATCTCCTCTAAAATTAGTAAAATCGAGCTCCCTTAAAATTCCCGGAGGCACCACGTATGGAATCGGAGTTCTTTTGCCGTTCTCTTCAATATTTACGGTAGCCACTTCAATGGTTGAGTTATCAGGACTGGCAGGCAAAAGTGAAGGGTCTACAATGACCTGATTGCTTTCATTCTTTGCATTATACCTACGCCATTCCCCTCTAACTAACTGTATTTTAGCAAACCTCAATACAGTTGTATCTGCAAAATTGGTTAAGAACATCCTAAAGAAACGGATGGATTTAAAATCTTGGATGCCGCCAACTTTTTGCTGATATTCTGCTAATGGAATACGAATTTGATACCATGTTGAACTTTTTGTCTGGCCGTTAGCTAACTTCACCTGCGAAACGACCTTATCGGTCACAAAATTTTGTCCAACAACTAAATCACCGGGACGCATAGAGATTTTATATTGAAAATACTCGTCAGACTGAGTCATGTTATTATCCCGGTTAATGTCCTCCCCATCAGGCAACGAAGTGGAAGCAGAATTTTCTAAACCTAATTCATCCTGTGATTGCTGAGAAGTTTTAGAATTTCCTTCTGGACCATTATAATTCATATAACGCTTCAAAATACCAGCATTTATCTGATCTAAGGCATTACCCCTAAAATAAGTATAATCGTCAGATGATGGATCGTTTTCGAAAGCTAGTGCAGCATCTGGATTGAGCTGAACTTTAATCTGATTGATTAAAGCATTGAACTTAATTTTCTCATTCCCATTCGACAGACCATCCAATCCAACGTCTTGCGCTTTACGTGCGGACGGTTCATTGTCGAAAGCCTGGATAACCGGTTGCAATTTCGACACCCTACCCCAGTTTGTCTCGTCATATTTTGTAGGATCCTCGTTTGCTGGCAGCGCATTTTCCAGCGACTTCCTGCCATCCTTTAAAACATCCTCTGTAATATTCCCAATGTTGAAGTATAAATCTCCACCAGCCGAAGCGGTCTTATACATAAATGGATCCATTACCCATAATTCAATGTATTCGATATTCTGGGATTCAAAATCATTCACATCTATCTTCCTCATCAAACCGCCCCATCGATTTCTAGGGTTAAGTAATGCCCCATTTGCATTAAAACCATTTGGCGAATAATTGTAAGGTCCTCTGATGTTTGGATAATAAGCAATATCTAGAGTAGGCAGTAAAACAGACTGACCTGTACTCGTCTCCTTGTAAGGAAATACTTCTTGCTCAATAATCTCCCTTACATAGTGATTAGATAATTCCACTTTATTATTTCTTAGGCTGGAAGGTAAGGTAGAGCCTCCTGACCTACTGTAAAAGGTCGGGTCTATATTATAAAAAGCAATTTTCGCCCTATTGTAACCATAGGCCAAATTATCTATCAATTGCGATTCAGAAAATAATTGAGGAGTGCCCGACAATTGCCATGGAATAGCCCCTTTTAGATCAATTACTGACCGTGAAGCTTCAAAATCATCTAAATAACTTGACCCTCCACGCTCACCGGCTGCATTAATCGCTTTTGGATGCCCCGGTATTAACTTAGCATATTCGCCCGTAAAAGTTATCGTAGATGGTGCTTTGGTAGAAATGAAAGGAATTTTATCAACTAACTTGGTCAAATACCTGGAAGGTGAGCTATAATTCATATCTAATCCCAATATCGAATTAGAAATGGGTTCTTCTAAATAATTTACTTTTTGAGTTAAAGGTTTTTCAGTAAGGTTCATAAAGGTACCTCCCAAATTAAGCTTGTTATTTACCCGATAATCTAATCGGGTGCCAAATAACGAGCGCTGCTGTAAACCAAAAAGCTCCGTATTTTCTGTAGTAATCCGAATAGGTTGCCCTGAAGTTAACAAAGCGGTATTGATAATGTTTACCGTTCCACCTTGATAGTCTACCGTGAAGTCGGCGCCCTCCTGCAGCGGAATGGTGCCTGCAAAAACTTTCACAGAACCTTCAGTCACATTAATCGCATTTAAGGGAAATGAGGAGGAAATTTCAGATTGATAAGTACCTTTGATCCTGTATAAATCCTTGTTGCTAAATAATTGTTGTGCTACCAGTTTTACCGAATCATAAAGCTGCGGATAACCATATTTATCGGCCAGCACCTGCTCAGACGGTAAGTTAAACTTAGCCTGTAAATCCTTCCCAAACGGCTCTACCAACGGAAAAATAAGTTTACCATTTAAGGCATCAATCGTAACATAGCCATTATTGGTATTATTTACTAAGTTACTTAACCCTGCACCATTGGTGTTCGGGAAGGTTGACTGATTTTGATTGTTATAATTGTTATTTTGTACGAAAGGTTTATTCTCTGCTTCAAAATCGAAAACCCCGTCTGGTTTACGTTCTTTTTGCTGGTTAAGCTGATCAAGATTGGTCAAAGCGATAAATTGTTTGCCAATGGTATTTACCCCTTCCCTAATCAAGGGCATTTCTACCCCTGTTTTATCATCAATCCTATAAATATCCAACTTGAAGTTCTGATTACTTATTTGAAATCCATTAATAGAATAAATGTTTTTCATCATCAGATCCCAGGTAGGCAAATTCGTTTTAGTAGTTTCATTCTTTAGCAATTTTGCGAACAATACCTTAGGCGTTGCCTGATCAAAAGGCACGTCTGTAGAAAATTCCCCTACTTGATATTCCACACCGTTGTAGGTATAGCGGAATGAAACGGCTAGTACTTCATCTGAATTGAGTGGATTGTTCAAGGATATATAACCCAATTGCGGTTGATAATTGTATTCTCTTTCATTTAATTTCCTGGCATAGGTAAGCTTGGCAAAATTATCTGTTCCACCATTCGCCTGAAAAAAATTAATAACGTCGTTTGAGTTGGTTAACCTAGCATTTGCCGGGAGCCTGCTCAAAAGGTTATTGGAATGTTGCGGAAAACCGGGGTTACTAAAAGCCGATGGTAATGTTGAACCTCCTCCAGTAATTTGAGCTGCATTGTATGGGGTATTCTCGCCCAGATCTATCAACCCGAGTACATCTCTCGAATCTTGCGTACTGCTTGTTTTATTGGTAATCCACACCTCTATCTTGGTAATTAGCACTCCAGAAAGAATTGTGGGAGGATTACTTAATGCTTTATTATAGTTATCTCTAAAGTATTTTGCTAAAAAGTAGTGCTTGCTAACCTCGTAGTCAGAACCGCTAACGGAGAATTCATTCTGCTGTGCTCCATTATTAATCTGCAGTTCTCTAGACTGGGATTTTTGTTGACTAAAAACGGTCGCAATATCTAATTTTCCAAATTGCAACTGCGTTTTAATACCAAATAAAGACTGTGTGCCATTGATCAGAGTTCCATTGAGTGGTAAGCTTACGTTTCCCGCTTCAATCTTCTTGATGATATCATCAGCCCCACCAGTATAATCAAGTTTTATCTGGTTTTCAAAATCAAATTGAGCTTCCGTGTTATAGTTCATCTTGATTTTCATCTTCGTACCGATGTTGCCTACCACATCCATCTGTATGCGCTGATTGAAATCAAAATTACTTTGTACCCGCTGACGCTCGTTAAACAGCGGATTTTCGTTCTTGTTTATTCTCCCTAAAAAGGTAAGATCTGCTTCACCACGCGGCTGGATATCAATGGTTGTCCCACCAAATATCTTTTCAAATACACGGCTATTTATTTTTACCGGCGGAATAATACCCGTTCTTCTTACTTCCGCAATCTCGCTATTAGATAATATACGCCAGTTTTCACGCTTGATCTCGCTATTTACCAAACGAAGATATTCCGAAATAGTTAAATATTGGGGAGTAGAAAACAGCCTGTCGCCGATTTTTTCGGTAATAATATAACGCTTATTCTTTGCATCGTAAGTTACCTCGCGCTTGACATTGCTGGGAAGCTGCAAAAATGGATTAGCATAGTTTCTAAGTCCTAGCTGTTTTTTTTCCTTTAAGTTGAATGAATTTTTAAGCGTATCGCTACCTTCCTTTACCGGATTCACTTGTGAAAAAGTAAATTTCCCAGCAAAAGTTAAAAGTAAAATAACAATTAGCGTAAATTTATTTCTCAAAGGCGGTTCGTTTATAAATTTTTTAAAGCAACCTTAATCATTTGCTCGACCGTTAGATCCTCACCGCCATTTTTAATAGCATTATCGATTGCTTTTTCAGCAACCTGCTTTCCAAATCCGAGCATAATTAAAGCAGATAACGCTTCGTTCCTCACGGTATTGTGCAGCGGCATTGATATCAATGAATCCGGTCCTTCTTTTTTTAGCTTATCCTGTAATTCAAGTATAATTCGTTGTGCAGACTTTGCCCCAATCCCCTTAATTCGTTGTATTAAAGCGACATCTGCATTAATAATTGCATTTTGTATCTCAACAGGTGTTATAGATGACAACATCATTCTGCAGGTTGTAGGCCCGATACCAGAAACCGATATCAGATGCAGGAAAAGTCGTCGCTCGCCCTCATCGGCGAAGCCGTATAAAGTATGAGCGTCTTCTTTTACATGTAGCCAAGTATATACTTTGCAACGTTCTGTATTTGCTAAAGCCGAGTAAGTATTGAGCGATATATTAATTTGATACCCAACGCCGCCAGCTTCTATAACAATATAGGTAGGACATTTAAATGTTAGTTTTCCATCAATATATGCATACATACCGTTTATTTCTTTGCTATTCTAGTTAAAATGCTTTTTCTTTTAGTTGGATTTGCCTCTTCTTCTTTCCCTTGCACATCCAATACTGCAATAGTAACCATATTTACGATTTCTCGAACCGAACTTCCTAATTGAACAATATGAACAGGTTTCTTAAGACCCAATAAGATCGGACCTACTGCTTCTGCTCCACCCAATTCTTGTAAAAGTTTATAGGCTATGTTACCAGATTCCAGATTAGGAAACACAAGGGTATTTGCTGGTGCATCAGCTAGGCTACTAAAAGGGAAATTCTCTTTTAATAAAGCATTGTTCATCGCAAAATTGCCCTGCATATCGCCATCAACAATCACATTTGGATGTTTTTCATGCAAAATCGTAACAGCTTCTCTAACTTTTTCAGGAATGATGCCCTCATTTGAGCCAAAGTTAGAATAAGATAATAAAGCTATCCTAGGCTGAATATTGAACTTCCTAACAGACTTCTCTAATAATAGCGTTAAATCCACCAGTTCTTGTGCTGTTGGATCTACATTAACAGTAGTATCGCCAAAAAACACAGGTCCTTTTTCAGTCATCATCATATACATCCCCGCCACGCGATTTACACCTTTTTCCGTACCAATAATCTGCAAGGCCGGCTTAATGGTCGACACATAATTTTTTGTCAGTCCAGAAATCATGGCGTCAGCTTCACCAAATTCTACCATCGAAGCACCGAAATAATTCCGATCTCTCAACAATTTATTTGCCTCAAATAATGTAACCCCTCTTCGCTGTCTTTTCTTATACAATGATTCGGCATATAGTTTCATGCGCTCGGGCTCTAAAGCGGGCTCTATAATCTGAACCCCTTCTAAATCCAATGCGTTTTCTGCGATAATCTGCTGAATGATTTCCTTGTTCCCCAATAAAATAGGGATAGCAATGTTATCATCCTTAACAATTTGAGCAGCTTTTAATATCTTATAATTATCTGCCTCGGCAAACACCACACGTTTCGGCGCTGATTTAGCCTTGTTTGTAATGGCTCTCATAATAGAGTCGTCCATTCCAAGCCTGCGTTTAAGCTCCTCTGCATAAGCATCCCAGTCGGTAATGGTTTTACGGGCTACTCCTGATTCTATCGCAGCTTTAGCTACCGCCATAGATACATTAGTCATTAAGCGGAAATCCATCGGCTTAGGAATGATGTATTCTTTACCGAACTTAATGTTACGCTCATTATAAGCCATATTTACCGCTTCGGGAACGGTTTTTCTTGCTAGTTCAGCAATTGCCCTCACGGCTGCAATTTTCATCGCCTCATTAATGCTTGTCGCTCTAACGTCCAGGGCACCCCTAAAAATGTAAGGAAAACCAAGCACATTATTCACTTGGTTTGGATAATCAGAACGTCCGGTTGCCATAATTAAATCCTTACGGGATTTAATGGCTAAATCGTATGCAATTTCGGGATTGGGATTAGCCATCGCAAACACAATTGGGTTCTTGGCCATCGATTTAAGCATATCAACCGTTACGCAATCTGCCGATGAAAGACCAATAAAGACATCAGAATCTTTCATTGCTTCTTCTAATGTATGCAAGTTTCTGGAAGTTACAAACTCTTGCTTTATCGCATCTAAATTCGTTCTATCGCTGCGAATTACTCCGCTTCGATCGCACATCACTATATTCTCCCTTTTCGCTCCCAGCGAAACATAGAGACGAGAACAAGAAATTGCAGCGGCACCAGCGCCGTTCACTACAATTTTTACTTTATCTATTTTCTTCTTTTGTAAATCACATGCATTCAGTAATGCAGCAGCGGAAATAATTGCTGTTCCATGCTGATCGTCGTGCATTACCGGAATATTCATTTCCTCTTTTAACCGGCGCTCAATTTCAAAGCACTCAGGAGCTTTGATATCTTCTAGGTTTACCCCGCCGAAAGTCGGCTCCAATGCTTTTACGATTTTCACAAAATCATCCACATTTTTAGTATCTAGTTCAAGATCGAAAACATCAATATCTGCAAATATTTTAAATAGCAAACCCTTGCCTTCCATTACGGGCTTTCCAGCTTCCGGACCAATATCACCTAAACCCAAAACTGCTGTTCCATTGCTAATTACGGCAACTAAATTGCCTTTAGCAGTGTACTTATAAACATCATCTTTATTTTCGGCAATTTTTAAGCATGGCTCTGCAACTCCTGGTGAATAAGCTAACGTTAAGTCTCTTTGCGAAGAATATGGTTTAGTAGGTACAACCTCAATTTTACCTGGCCGGCCTTGTGAATGGTAATCTAAAGCGTCCTGTTTTCTATTTTTTTTACTCATAAAATCCTGTTTGGTAACAGACAAAGTTACGAATATTTTTTAGGGTATATATGAATTGCGTGCTAAAACCTAGCCCTTATTGATTTTTAAAACCATACCGGGTTGCAGGATATTCTTACTTAACCCATTTACTTCTTTAATGTTCGCTACGGTTGCACCCTCAAATTTTTCAGCTATTCCAGACAAGGTGTCTCCTGCCTTAACCTTATAAGTAAGATAGGTGCTTTTTGGTGCCGAACCTGGACTGTAGATTTTAAGCTTTTGTCCGGGAACAATGACAGTGCTTTTTAGTTTATTCCAAACCTTTAAATCTTGCACTTCAACATGGTATATGTCGGCTATGCTTCCCAAGTTTTGCCCAGAACGAACTTTATGATAGCTTACTTTTACTGAGGTCTTCTTTCTTAACTCCCTAACGTCATCAGTTGAAGCAAGAATTACTTTTCGAGAGGTTTCAAATTCGCTATTAAGCACATCATAAAGCTGTTCATACTTATTCGGGTTTACACTTGGCAAAACAATCCGTTTAGGCAAATCCTCTGTTCCGTTTACGATCTTCTTTTTATAGGAAGGATTGAGACTTAACAATACTTCGTCCTCTAGTTCTAGAGCCTTTGATAAATCAGTTAACGATACAAAATGATTTACATGTATAGTATCTGTTTTTTGATGCATCTTAGAAGCTTGAGCCACAATATCATGTGACTTAGCATATTTCATTACATATAATGACGCAATAAATGCAGGAACATAATCTCTGGTTTCTTTAGGCAGGTAACGCCTGATTTCCCAAAAATCTCTGGAATCAGCTTTTGCAATTGCCCGGTTTACATTTCCCATTCCGCAATTGTAAGCTGCAATAGCCAACAACCAATCGCCCAACTCATCATAGGCATCTCTAAAATAGGCTGCCGCCGCGTAGCTCGCTTGTATAGGATCCTTACGCTCATCAACAAAGTTATCAATATTTAAACCGTAACCTTTAGCAGTACCGAACATAAATTGCCATAAGCCAGTTGCCCCTACACGTGAAACAGCGTGGGGATTCATGGAAGATTCAATAATAGGTAAATATTTTATCTCAACGGGAATATTATAAGCAATTAATGCCTTTTCGAAAATTGGAAAATAATAGCTGGACAGCCCTAGCATTTTGCCCATCATATCCTTCCGTTTACTATAGATGGTTATAAAATTTTGAACATATTCATTGTAAGGTAACGGAACCGTTTTCTGGATAGAATCTAATCTTAATTTATAGGTAAAATTGTAATTATAAAACCCGACAGGCTCAATAGCAGGCAATGAGGCAGTGTCTTGATAACCGTTGATAGAATCTAAATTAGGAATCTTAATTTTAACCTGCGCATGCGATGAAGTCACAAACCATAAGGAAAAGCAGCAAACAAAAAGTATTAATTTCTTCATAGGCAAAAATTCACGTCATTGCGAGTACGAAGCAATGACGATTAAACTTCGTTTAAAAAGCTGGCAGATAAAGCCAATAGCTCTAGTTCATTAAAGTGTTTGGTCATTAATTGTATACTTAACGGCAATCTCTCCTTATTATTGCCTAATGGCAATGCCACAGCCGGAATGCCCGCTAAGGAAGCTAAAACCGTATAAATATCAGCCATATACATTACCAGCGGATCCTGCATGTTTTCACCCATTTTAAAGGGTGGTGTAGGTGCTACGGGACTAATCAACATATCGTACTGCTGAAATAAATCCTCAATTTTTTCTCTAATCAGCCTTCTTACTTGCTGTGCTTTCTGGTAGTAGGCATCATAGTAACCAGCACTCAACACAAAGGTGCCTAATAATATCCTACGCTTAACCTCTTCTCCAAAGCCTTCTGCTCTTGAGAGCTTGTATAAGCTAGTCAGATTTTTTGCCTCTTGGTTTCGATAGCCAAAATGTACCCCGTCATAACGCGACAGATTAGATGATGCCTCGGCAGTTGTTAATACGTAGTAAGCAGGCACCAGGTAATCCAATAAGTCGAACGATACATACTCAATGGTATGCCCCTGACTTTTTAACTTCTCAATCGCAACTAAAATAGCTTGTTTAATTTCTGGATCTAAAGCTTCATTGCTGATAGTTTCTTCTAATACCGCAATTTTCTTTTTTCCACCTTGGGTAAGGAACTGACTGTAGTTAGGCACTTCCAATGTTGCAACGGTACTATCCTCTTCATCAGCACCAGCTAACACCTCCATTAAAATGGATGCATCACTCACCGAAGAAGTTAAAGTACCAACTTGATCAAAAGAGGAGGCATAAGCAATTACACCATACCTCGAAATGCGTCCATAAGTTGGTTTAAAACCAATACAACCGCAAAAAGCTGCGGGTTGCCTAACCGACCCGCCTGTATCTGTGCCTAAAGCGGCTAAGCATAAATCGGCCTGTACCGCAACTGCAGAGCCTCCAGATGAACCTCCAGAAACCCTATGCGGGTCGACAGCGTTTTTTACAGGGCCAAAATAGGAAGTCTCATTAGAGCCACCCATGGCAAATTCATCGCAATTTAAACGGCCAATAATAATCGCATCTTCCCGTAATAAACGTTTAACAACGGTTGAGGAGTAGGGAGCAACGAAATCTTCCAACATCTTAGAAGAAGCTGTAACTTGATGGTCCAGATAACAAATATTGTCTTTTATACCGATTACCATTCCCGCAAGTTTCCCTGCAGTGCCTAAATTAACCTTTTCTTGAACTAAGATTGCTTGCTTGGCAGCAGAATCAAAAAACACCTCATTAAAAGCATTGAGGTGTTTATTCTTTTCTATCTGCTCCAAATAATACGAAAGTAGATCTTGAATTTTGAGCTCCTTTAACGCAAGTTTTCCCTGTATCTCTGTTAAAGAGGTATATTTCTTCAAAACTTAATAGTAAAGAGATTAAAACTTCAATTAAAGTGGTTTGTCGTTGGTCGTAGTAGTCGTCGATTTTGTATCAGAGTCTAACCCATCTTTACCATCCTTAAACTCCTTTACTCCTTTACCTAAACCGCGCATTAATTCAGGAATTTTCTTACCTCCAAACAATAATAATAATGCTAAAACGATTAAAATTATTTCTGGTGTTCCTAGTCCGACTAAAATTGTTGGTTGTGTCATGATATTTTATTTAAAGTCTTTATTCAATATGTGATTCTTTCCCTTTCACAGGAGCTTGTTCTTCTGCTTCTAGTGGTTCTTCATTAATTACAACCGGAGGTTCCGCTTCCTGCTCATCTATTCCAGAGCGGGCAAACTCTGTATCAGCTTGCGCTAACATCTCCTGGTCTTCTGTTGGATGATGATAAGTACTATGATTTAATTCCTCTTGCTTCTCTTCCTCTTCTGTAGTTACGGAATTTATGTTGCGATGGATTTCTCTTTTTACATCTTCTGATGCATCTTTAAATTCACGTATCCCTTTTCCCAAGCCTCTTGCCAATTCAGGTAATTTTTTACCTCCAAATAACAAAAGTATTGCTACCATAATGAGTGCAATCTCTCCGCCCCCCATGTTTAATATCTCTAATATTGTGCCCTGGTACATTCTTTAATCAATTTTATACAAACTTAGATAAATTACTTTTATATGCAATATAATTAGTCAGCATATAAAAGTCATTTTTCAATACGCCTACCAGTTTATTTTGCTAGCCAACTTTCTGGATTTTGAGCTATGGCACCCTTTATCACCTGAAAGCTTACTTCTGCCACTCCCTCATTCAGCGCTGCCGTACCAATGGTTTGTTTCGTGGTTACGTTCTGCCCTTCACTAACGCTTGCGGTCTTCAAGTTCTGATAAAGTGTAAAATATTCTCCATGCCTGATTAGAATAAAATATTTACCAAGTACTGTTGAAACACTTCGAACTTCGCCATTAAAAACGGCCCTAACGGCAGCATTCTCACTGGTTTGATAGGTAACACCATCGTTTTTTGCAGAAGCTTGGTCAACCATATATGAACCGAAATGAGCTGTGATATACCCATTGGCTACAGGCGCAGGCAGGCTTCCCCTATTACTTTCAAAAGCATTAGAGAGCTTAGCAGCTTCAGGTGTAGCTCTCAAAAGCTCAGAATTTGTTTTAGGTTTGGCAACCGGAGCAACCGGAACGGGCCTGTTTTCCGCCTTTGCCTTAGCGGCAGCAAGCCGTTGTTCTTCTTTTGCCCTTTCCTCTTCCTTTTTACGTTCTAACGCGATTATTCGCTGTATCTCGGTTCTAATCTTCTTATTAATTGCATCTTGCTCTTTTCTTTTCCTTTGTATGTCTTGAGAAATTTGTCTTTCTTGCTTGCTAAGCCGGTTTAAAACGACAGCCTGCTCATTCTTTTTCTTATCAAGCTTACTCTTTTCACCAACACGTTCTTTCAACAAACTACTCTTGTTCTTTAAATCCTTATCTAAAATCACAATTCTATCACTTAGATCTTTCTCCGTGCCCTGTATATAGGCTGCCTGCTTTTTACGATACTGTCCAAATTGCTGTAAATATTTGATACGCTTATAAGCCTGATTAAAATCCTTTGACGCAAAAATAAACATCATTTTATCGTAGGAATTCCTATTACGTTGTGCAAAACGAATCATCCCTGCATACTCCTTTTTTAATTCCGATAAGCGGGTTTGCAGGTTATGGACTTTACCGGTATTTTCCGTAATCTGGTTATCCAGATTTTTCATTTCAGAATTAATAGTCGAGATTTTCTGTTGCATTAAACGAACCTGGGCCTTAATCGCACTTATTTGTCCAAGCGTTAGCTTCTTACCACTAACAGTTTTATTCAGGTTCTTTTGAGCCAAGGCTATTTGTCTATCAAGCGCTTCTTTGTTTCTTTTCAACTGCTCCATCGATTGGGCAAAAGCAGTGCTACATAGCACCATAAACATCAGGGAAAGAAATAGTTCTTTTAACTTCATTGGATCAAAAATATAAAAATTACTTGATTAGCTCATAACTTTTAGGAACTGTAAAGGGAAATTCAAGTGGAATATTGACATCAATTTTTGTGAAATTAACGTCAATATCAATCTTTTTCTTGCCGGCCATAGAATTAATTTTCAAGCTCGATGGGAATAATGCTTCGTTCAAGGGAGTATAATCGCCATAGGCGACCTTAAATGCCTGAGCAGTTTTAACGTCATTTAAGCTGGTTTCGTTTACCTTTAACAAGGTATTAAACAAACTTTGATAAGCTAAATTATTCTTTGAACCGCTTAATACCCAAACCCCATTTTCTTGTTTCAAGTCTGAGGTAACGGTCATAAAATCGGCAATAGTATTCCCAGAAAACACAGCCTGCAACATTTTAAAATTAACTTGCTTATTCGTAAATCCATAAATATAACTAAATGGCTTCCTGGCATATTCCCTTTTTAGATTATTCCTTAACAGTAAGCTATCAGGCGTAATCAAAGCCCTGGCCACTTCTCCTACAATAGGTGCGGTAACACTAACCCAGATCTTTTCATCCTTTTGTATCTTGATTAGCATGGTTACGTTATTTTCGTTGCCATTTATCGTCAGGTTTGCTTTGCCTTTTAAGGATAAAGTATTAAACAATAAATCCTTGCTTTGTAGCATGTTCAGATTCTCTTGCTTACTATCTGACAAAACTTCCACTTTATCTGGCGCCGCAACTGGTGGTGCCACTATTATTTTCTTGGGTTTGCAGCCAAATGCCAACAAAACTATTCCGATTAGTACCAAGCTATTTAATATATTTTTTCTCATTGATTTTCTTAGTTAATTTCTGCGAATCATTACCTGCCTGTTTAGCTTTTTGCCATTGTAGTAGGCCGGCTTCCTTCTCTCCTTTTACAAAAAGAATATCCCCGTAATGCTCCAAATAAACAGGATTCGACCCTTCATTGTTTTGAAGTGCCCGCTGAATCAATGCCTTGGCCAATTCATATTTTTCTAACTTAAAAAGCACAAATGCATAGGTATCGGCAATTGATGCATTTTTAGGTTGAGCGGCCGCCGCCTTTGAAGCCAACATTTCGGCCTTACTTAAATTATGATTTCTTAACGCTAAATAGTAAGCATAATTGCTTAAGGTTAAATAGTTATTTGGTTCTAAGGCGATTGATTTATCAAAGGCCTGGTCGGCCTCTTTCAGTTTTTGTTGATCTATTAACACTTCTGCCTGCAAAGCAAAAATCATAGCTTTTAGCTTAGTATCTTCACCATCCAGCAATAGCGCAGATTTGATTTCAATACCGGCTTCTGCATTTTGCCCGTTTCGATGAAGCGCGAACGCCCGGTAGTAATATAAAATTGCTTGATTTGGATAAATGGCAAGCGCATCTTCTCCGGTCTTAATAGCATCGTTGTACTGCCCAGTTAAGGTTTGCATGGCTAACAACTTTTCCCAGGCTATATAAAGTTGCTCCGAAATTTTTATTGCTGCTTGGTATTGCCCTTTCGCCCTAGTTAAATCACCTTGTTGATAAAGCACGTCGCCGTATAAAATCAATAACTTGGCATCATTGGGACTAGCTTTTAAAGCAACTTCTGTTAATTCTGTAGCATCTTTAACTACCAAGGCATTGCTAAACCGGGGTAACATCTGAGTAATAATTTTTATTTTATTTTCCACAGGCATAGCTGGATGAGCAAATGCTGCTCGTAACGGAACAATGGCCAATTCATTCTTACGTTGAGATTGGTAAATATCGGCTATAGCCAAATCAATTTCGTAATTACCTGGCTCCAGCAACTTAGCCTTTTGCAAAACCGAAATTGCCTCCTCTTTTTTATTCTTCTCTACTAATGCGCCACTTAGGTATAAATGATTTTTCACATCCGTAGGATTTTCAGCTAAGATCTTCTCGATCGCAGCATCTGAAGAAACCTCGGTGTTCTGCAGTTTAATTCGTTGTACAGCCGTTGTTAACGCAGTAGAGGTGCCAAACTTCTTCTCAATTAAATCGTAAGCATTTAAAGCTTCGTCTGCTTTACCAGCTAAGAAAAGTGCATTCGCTCTGTCAAAATAATAATCTTCGTTTAAAGGTGATAATGTTATCAGCTTATCAAAAACTGGGATCAAGGCATCCATATTGCCGTTGCGTTTATAAATTTCAGACTGCAACTTAAAGTACCAAATATTCTTAGGGTTTACAGCTATCGCCTTTTTGATATTAATCTCTGCATCGAGCAATTTCTGCTGTCGAAAATTTACATTTGCCAATTCAAAAAACGCTGCATCATTCTCTGGAGATAATTCAATGATCTTCTTAAAGTTTGCACCAGCACTGACGTAGTTCTCTAGCATTTTCTCCTTTAAACCAGCAAAAAAAAGCTCTTTCACAATGTTGCTATCCCTCACTTTTAAGAGCGATGGGTCTTGAGCATACAGCCATGTATGGCAACATAATAGGATGAAAATAATTTTACTCTTCATTTAACTATTAGTCTTCAAAATTTTCTTTAAATCATCCTTTTCAAAATAAACAATTCCTGCTAAAAAAACAAGCAGTAAGGCATTTCCAATATAGATGTTCCGATCAAAAAGAAAGAATGAAGAGAACACTATTACTGTTGAAACAACCAAGTAAGCGAAAATTCTTTTCAGATTATAAGGAATAGGGTAATATTTTTGTCCTAAAGTATACGATAAGACCATCATAACAAAATATGCCGCCATGCTAACCCAAGCCGAACCCATATAGCTGTACTTTGGAATAAGCACAAAATTTAAAATAATGGTAATAGCTGCACCAACTAAGGAGATATATAATCCAAAACGGGTTTGATCCGATAATCGGTACCACACGGAAAGATTCATATAAATACCCAAACACACATAACCCAGCAGTAGAAATGGGACAGCGGGCAATCCAGCCCAATATTCAGCCACCCTCGTTCCATCTCTACTAATGAAATGTTTCAATATTTCAATATTGGCAATTAACCCCACAAAAATGATGGCAAGGGCAATGACGAAATAATGTAAAATAGTCGCATAGGTTTGCTTCGCATTTTCGTTCTTAGCGTGACTAAAGAAAAACGGCTCCGCGCCTAGCCTGAAGGCTGTAATGAAAATACTTAAAAAGATAGCAATTTTACAGACCGCACCATATATCCCCACTTCCCCATCGGCAATATCGGTTGGCAATAAACGTCTGAGTACAATCTTGTCAAGATTTTCATTGACAATAAAAGAAAGATTGGCTACTAAAATCGGCCAACTATAAGCAACCATCATTTTAAAAAGCGGCCTATCAAATTTAAACTGTAGCTTCAAGAGCTCGGGCAATAAAAATGCAAATGTCACCAAACTGGCTATTAAGTTTGCCAGAAATACATAGCCAATCCATTGGTGTTTATACCAGCTCGACAACCATTCTGCCCCAACCCATTGGTGTTTAATGATGGCCGGAACTACAAAAATAAAGACCAGATTAAAACCAACAAAGCAACCAATATTTAAGAATTTGGCTATACTATATTTCATTGCCTTATTGTCGGCTCTCAATTTGGCAAATGGGATCACACAAATAGCGTCGACAAATAAAATCCACAAGAAGAGGGCAACATATTGTTTATAATCTGGTACTTCGGCGGCATTGGCAGCCAGATATGCCGCAATCGTATCGGAAAAAATTAAGCCTGTTATTAAGAAAAGTACAGCGATAAAAGCGATGCAAAAAAAAGAATTATTGTAGACTTCCTGCTTCTTATCTTCATGCTTGTTGAGGTAGCGGAAATAGGTGCTCTCCATCCCAAATGCCAAAATAGCATTAATTATCGACGCATTGGCGTACATATTGGTAAATATACCGTAAACACTTTTAGCATAAACTTTGGTATATATTGGCGTTAAAATAAAGTTAAATAACCTCGAAAAAACGGTACTGATACCATAAATCGCTGTTTGCCCGAGAAATTTTTTGAGTACAGACATCGTTAATTAGCTATTTACCAACTAGCTGACTAGCTAATTTTTTTAACCACTTCAAAGTTGCGATAATTTTTTACTTCTCCCTCTTTCACTTCAACATTTTCTACGGTCGATTTGTCGGGGCCCTCATTGCACCACTCTAAAAACATCGCCAAAATAGGCTGTACTGCTTCTGCTTCAATATAAACCGAGCCATCCCTCTCATTTTTAACCAGGCCCTTAACGCCCATCTGATCAGCCACAGCTTTGGTGCTTGCCCTAAAAAAAACGCCTTGAACCTTGCCGGTAATTTTTATATTAATATGTTTCATTTCCTTTTCTTTTCAACTTAGTAAGTCGACTTACTTACGAAGTTACATTGCTATTAACCGCTGCTTTTCTATTAAAAACTCTTCCCATATCGCGCTCAAAATAACCGCTGCCGGTTTTACCGCATCCAACATGGCTGATATCTGACCAATCTCCAGCTCGCCTTTCTCCATATCTCCTTCAAACATGCCCAATTTTGCTCTTGCTCTTCCCAATAATTCGGCTAGCTGGGCGGTGCTGGCACCTGCAGCTTCTGCCTGCGCTACCTCTTCAGCAAACTCATTTTTTAATAAGCGAACGGGCACCAACTTTTTCATCCTTAATTTAGTATCTCCTTCTGCCGCGTTAATTATTCTTTCTTTAAAATTAATATGGGCCGACGACTCCTCTGCTACCGCAAAAGCAGAACCAATTTGAACAGCATCTGCTCCTAATGCTAATGCTGCCAACATCGCTTTTCCACTGGCAATCCCCCCCGCAGCGATAACCGGAATTTTAACCGCAGCTTTGATCATTGGAATTAAGCATAAAGTGGTGGTTTCCTCCCGCCCATTGTGCCCTCCAGCTTCGAAACCTTCTGCCACAACCGCATCAACCCCACATGCTTCTGCTTTTAAGGCAAATTTGGTATTGGCAATAACGTGCACAACCGTTATTCCTTTTTCCTTCAAAAAACTAGTCCATGTGGCGGGGTTACCTGCCGAGGTGAATACAATTTGAACACCCTCTGCAATGATGATGTCCATTATTTCTTCCACATTGGGATAGAGCAAGGGAACATTCACCGCAAAAGGCCTAATGGTGGCATTTTTGCATTTTTGAATATGTTCGCGCAGCACATGGGGATACATAGAGCCTGCGCCAATAATACCCAAGCCACCTGCATTTGAAACGGCCGAGGCTAATCTCCAACCACTGCACCATACCATCCCAGCTTGGATGATAGGGTATTGAATGGCAAATAAAGAGGTAATGCGATTGGTCATCTTATCAAAATAAACGTTTTATGGCAGTGTTGTCGGCAATTGTCACCCCTTCCAAAAGTTCAATCAAAATAATTCCCGGCTTCTTTCCTACACTTAAACTCCCATACTGGGAATCAATCCCTAAAAATTCGGCGCCATTCAGGGTCGCCCAAGTTAATAATGTTTGAAACGGGATAGCCTTGTTTGTCTGTAAAGTTTGCATTTCTGCTAAAATATTTAACTGTTGGTTGCTCGCCAAACTATCCGTTCCAAGGGTTATTTTCACCGCTTCATTTTGTAAAAGCATTACATCTGGAAGGGTATCCTCAATGTAAAGATTAGCATTGGGACAAAGGCACCAAAACAATTGCTGATGGGTTCTTTTTGCAAAATCTACATCACCCTTGCCAGTAAAAGTATTATGAACCATTAAGGTATTTACACTCTTAGGCAATTTAGGTAAATGATAGCTTAAAGAACTTTCGGAAGAATTATGTGCTTCACTTTGTGATATCCCAAGCTCAGCTAAAAACTCGGCAAAACTCCCTGTCCCAGTTTCAAACAACTCATTTTCACTGGGGGTTTCTTGGTTGTGAATGGTTAAGATATCATTTGCAGTTGTCGCTTTTGCTATCTCTTCAAAAAGCTCAGCAGAAACTGAATAGGGTGCATGTGGCACAATGGAAGATTTTAACGGCATAAAATCATACTTAAGTTGTAAACCATCTTCAATGGTCGGCTTAGCCGGTCTATTAAAACCAAAAACTTCAACAAAAGTATGATAATATATCTCGCTCCGAAGTTTAACCTCTTTAGAAATCAATTGATTGGAAATATCGCCAACCGCTACAATGCCATTCGCCTTCATTTCTTGGTCGGCCCTTTCTATAGCAGCTATCACTAAGTCTTCCGGCTGTTGCCTGATCGATAAAAGTGATTGAATAAAACCTGTTAGCCCTATCTTCTCCTTAATTTTTCCTTGTAAATGCGACAACTCCAGGTGGCAATGGGTATTTACAAAACCTGGAACCAAAACACCCTCGTAATGAATTACATTTTCCAAGTGCTGAGCTTGTTCATTGGTTAAAACCGCATGGATGCTGCCATCATCATCTACCGCTATTACACCGTTCTCAATAGGAGGTTCGCTTACCGGATAAATGATGTTCGCAGAGATATAGCTAATCATATTGCAAAGAACGGATATTCTGATGAGAAGTAGAAGAATATGACATACGAAGTTAATGTGCGTCGGACTATTCAAACTTCGTAAGTCAATCAACATGTTTACATAAGCATCATATTGGGGAGAAACTCCCCAACTCTACAACCTTTCAAAAAAACCAACTAATTAAATTACAGCACCTTAACACTTTGACCATCTTTTTGGCACCGTTTTGCTTATAGGCATATCATTAATCCACAATTAAAAAATTAATAACTATGAAAAAATTAATTCTATCAGCAGCATTTTTTGCATTTGCTGGATTCGGAGCGGTAAACGCAAGTAATGTAAACAAAATGGAAATTGTTGCCGTTCAAGATACATTGGTAAAAACACCAATTAAATTAGAAGAGTTGCCAGAAGCTGTAATAGCTACACTGAAAACGGATCCTTACAAAGATTGGACGCCAACAGCAGCTTTCAGCGTAAAAGATGGTGATAAATCATATTACCAAGTAGATGTTAAAAAAGAAGAGCAAGTAGCTTCATTGAAATTTGGTGCCGACGGTAAACCTATTGAATAAGCAATAATTCTATTATGTGTGTATAACAAAAGCCAGAAGATTACCTGGCTTTTGTTATTTTTGCTATATGGCTAAGATATTGATAATTGAAGATGACACGACCTTTGCCCAACTATTGGAGGTTTTTTTAACTAAAAACCATCATCAACTAGAAACTGTCGTGACGGTTCAGCAATCAAATAAAATGCTTGACCAACAGGCGTTTGACCTCCTACTGATCGATTACCGTTTGCCCGATGGAACTGGCTTGGATGTATTAAAAACGGTTAGAGAAAAAGGAATCCACATTCCTGTAATCATCATGACTAGCTTTAATGATGTACGCACGGCAGTTAAGTCTATTCAGCTGGGTGCATTTGACTATATCACCAAACCTGTCAATCCAGATGAACTTTTGATGGTGATTAACCATTCCTTATCCAAACCGGAAGAGCAAGTTGAAACCGACCAATTTATCAAAGGTAAAAGTGCTATCGCTGATAAGCTTTATGAATACATAAACCTGGTGGCTCCTACAGATATGTCGGTCATTATCCAGGGAGAAAGCGGGACGGGTAAGGAATACGCCGCAAGAACGCTTCATCTCCAAAGTAAAAGGAAAAACAAGCCCTTTATTGCGATAGATTGTGGCGCATTATCAAGAGACTTAGCCGCAAGCGAACTATTTGGACATGTTAAAGGAGCTTTTACAGGAGCAATAGCCGACAAAAAAGGTCAGTTTGAAATAGCGGATGGAGGCACTTTATTTCTAGATGAAATCGGTAACCTTAGCTATGAGGTACAAATCAAATTATTACGTGCGCTACAAGAAAGAACTATACAACCCTTAGGCAGTACTAGACAGATTGCTGTTGATGTAAGAATAATTGTAGCCACTAACGATGAGTTGATAAAAAGCGTTCAGCAAGGAGATTTTAGAGAAGACCTGTATCATCGTATCAATGAATTTAAGATCCAGCTTCCACCACTTCGTGAAAGGGGGAAAGATCTTGAACTGTTTATCAATCACTTTGTAGCATTGGCTAATGCTTCTTTAGAGCGCAATGTGCAAAGCATTACGGACGAAGCAAAGTCATTACTTTTAAGTTATGATTGGCCGGGCAACTTACGGGAACTAAATAATGTGATTAAGCGGATGGTACTCCTTAGTCCGGGCAACCTCGCTACCCTTGACGCTTTGCCGGATGAGATGCGGATCGCAATTCATCAAGCACCAACCCACCCTTCTTCCGATTTAAAGGCTATTAATGAAGCAAATGAAAAAGCTTTGATTATGGAAACCTTAGTCAAGGTGAAATACAATAAATCGCAAGCAGCAAAACTATTGAATATCGACCGTAAAACGTTATATAGCAAAATGGAACGTTATGGGATAGCCTAAATTTAATACGCTTCTTCAATTACGCTCAACAACCTCTCTAAGTTAATCAACAACACCGAGATGGCAGTACGGCATTCTTCATCAATCGATTCCTTTTGAGCAACAGAAACTTCGATTTGCCTAAATTCGACTGCGAGATCTTTCGCCCCGATCTGTGCTAGCCTTCCAGCAAGGCGGTGAATGATTAACCGACTCTTTTGTCCATCGCCCTGCGCCAAGCTTTCTTTTAATGCCGCGACGTCTTCATTAGAGTCTTGCTTAAAACGGGCTATGATTTTCTTTTGCATCTGCTTATCACCCATGGTCATTTTTTCTAGCAAACTGCGATCCATTATTGAAGTGTCAACAGAAGTTGTAAAAATGCTAAGCAAATCGCGTTCACTAAAGGGCTTGGTAATTATTCCGTTAAATCCTTCACTCCAAACAGTTGCTCGTTCATCGGGCAAAACTTGTGCGGTAATCGCGTAGAATTTCACGTCGGCCGACATCCGTTCTCTTAATAAACCACATAGGTCAACTCCCGACATTTTTGGAAGACGCATGTCGATGAGCACATATTTTACGCTTTCATCTAGTGCCTCCGCTAAAATATCGGTTACATCACTAAAACTTTTATAAGGAATATCGTTTCTTTCAAAAATTAGCTCACAAAGGTCCAGTATTAACTTATCATCATCTATAATCCACACTTTACCCCTACTTTCGATTGGATGTTCCAATAATTCAACGGGCTTTTGTAATTGCTCGTCGGCCAAGGTATATGTTAAAAAAACACTAAATGTTGAGCCTTTATGAAGTTCGCTTTTTACATATATGCGCCCAGATTGGCGGTCCACAAGTGATTTCACAATAGTTAAACCAAGTCCCGTACCACTTTGATTAAGTTGGCTTTCCCCTGCTAGCTCAACTTGCTCAAATTCATTAAAAATCCGGTTACAATCTTCTTCCGATAAACCTATACCTGTATCTTCGATCGTAAAGTTGAAGTGCAATGCCGTACCATGTTGTTTAAAAGAAACATCAAGCAGAATATGTCCCTTTAATGTGAATTTGATAGCGTTACCCAATAAATTGAAAAGGATTTGCTTTAATCGAAATGCATCGCCAACAACATGGTCTACCTCTTCAAGGTCAAATCGCGTAACCAACTTGAGCGATTTTTGCTCCGCCAACGGATACATTACGGCAACCACTTCCTCAAGCACCTTACGCAGGGAAAAAACTTGGTTATTAAAGCTAAACTCTCCAGAGGTGATTCTACTATAGTCCAAAACTTCATTTACAATTTGGAGAAGGTGAACAGCAGATTGATAAATAGCATTAATGTCTTTCTTTTCAGGGCTTTTTTGTCGGGTAATTATTTCTGCATACCCTAAAATAGATTGGAGTGGTGTTCTTATTTCATGACTCATATTCGAAAGAAAGCGTTGTTTGGCTTTTCCATGATACTCGGCTTCTTCTTTCGCCAATTCCACTGCTTTGCGATATTGATTGCTCTTGGTAATATCTGTTAAAATTAAATAAACCAATACCAGTGTGATAAAAAAGAATGCAATAATAATCACCGTTATTTGAACAGCACCCTCATTTACCACCTCCCTTGCATTGGCCCCATTTAAGATAATTTGGCTCAACACCTCGTCCTCCACCTCTCTTAAAATACTTAACATTTGCTTTGTGAGCGCATTACTGGATTCTGCCAGAACAGCCTCTCGTTTTAAGAACTTTTGACTTTTTTGGCGCTGTGCTACTTCGATAGACTTTAGGGTTTCCTGAACACCCTTCATAATACTGTCTTCAACAAGCGCATTTAAGGTATCTCTTTTGATCTTAAATTCCTCGTTTATGATTTTATAAACCTCCGCCTCCTTCTTCCCAAAAAGCCTATTTAAAAAACCTTTCGACTTTTTCTCTTCATCTGGCGCTATTGTTTTCGTAGAAGTTGCCCTTTCGGTGGTTAAAACAGCACTATCCGACTCCCGTGATCGCTGCAAAACCAACTTATTTAATTTCTGCACATCATCCGAGAAAGATTCGGTATTCACCAACGTCTCCCTTACTTCAAGGTATTTCACAAATTGCTTGTCCCGATCTGACAACAATTTTTTAAGCGTTTTTATCCTTTGAAGCTGTGCTTGGTCGTTCTCATAAAAGTTAGAAAGTGTATCTAGTTTTTTTCTTAGATATTTGGTCTCCGTTATAAAACTATCTCCAGATTTGCCAAATGAATGATCTCTTTGCAACTGATCTAACCGGGCTATTTTTTGTGAAAGTTCGTTGACAATCCTAAGTCGATCATTTGGAGCTGAAAGCTTTTCGACCGTCAGTAACATTTCTTTAAAAACAAACTTACTTACCCCCCAAGCAGCCAATAGCGCCAAACAAGCAAATAAAAAACCTAAAATAACCTTTCCTTTGGTAGCCTGAATAAAAGGTTTTTGAGCAACATTTGCCATCTAGTTCTAAAATATGGTATACAATCTCTCTATAACGAGCAAATAACGTTATGGTATACTTAACAATTGAATGCTGCGTAAGTTTAGTAAGTTTGGAATGCCTAAGTTCAGGCGGTCATCAAGTAAGCATGAAGTAGGTATCAAGTAGGCATCAAGTAGTATATTACCTACTTGATGCCTACTTGATACCTACTTGAACACTACTTCATGTATGGTTAACAACTAATTAAGATTTACCATACCGAACTTATATTTTTTAGTAATTTTATCGGAAACAAGGCAACAATCATATGAACCGTATTGATCGGCTTTTCGGAATTCTAATTCTCTTACAATCAAAAAAATACACTACCACAGAGCGGATTGCTGAACAATACGGAATTAGCATTCGAACTGTTTATCGGGACATCAAAGCCCTGAGTGAACAAGGAATCCCCTTGAGCTTTGAACCAAACAAGGGCTATTTTATAGTGCACGGCTATTTCTTACCTCCTGTTTCTTTCAATTCTGATGAAGCCAATGCCTTACTTTTAATGGAGCGATTTCTGGAAGGGTTTGCAGATAAATCAATACTCACTCATTATACAACTGCTCTAAACAAGGTTAAGAATGTGTTGCGTTCTGCCCAAAGAGAAAAACTGGAGACCTTAAACGAACATATTAAACTTCAATTACCAGGGCGTTTAAAAAATGATTATGAATATCTTTCTTTAATTCAAAATGCCATTTCTGCCCAATGCATTATTGAAATAAATTATAAAAACAACAAAGCCGAAACGAGTAAGCGTGAAGTAGAACCTATTGGCCTGGTTTTTTACGCATTTCACTGGCATTTAATTGCATGGTGTCATCTCAGAAATGAGTATAGGGACTTTAAGCTGAATAATATTATCAACGTAAATTGTACGGATATTCCCTTCAGAAAAATGGAGCATATGCCTATTAGCGATTACATGAAATTGCTTCCTGTAAATTTTTAAATAATTCTTTTTTTGCACTGACATAGGGTTGTCAGTATCGTGGATTTTCTTTGTATAACAATAAATTAAAATCAAAGAAAATGAACATTATCGAACTCTTATTAACTGAATTAGCGCAAGAAGCGATCGTTACCCGCAAAATGTTAGCGCTTGTACCTGTAGACAAATTTGATTGGGCTCCTCATGAAAAAAGCATGAAAATGAAAGCTTTGGCAACGCATATTGCCGAATTACCAGGGTGGATTAAATTAGCCTTAACTACAAAGGAATTAGATTTCGCCACTGCTCCTTATGAACCGGTTCCTGTAGCAACCAATAATGATCTTTTATCAATATTGGAAAAAAGTTTGGAAGAGGCAAAAAGCAGCTTAGCACAAGCTACAGAGGAAGACCTGAATGGAAGATGGTTGCTAAGAACAGGCGATACAATTCATGCAGATATGTCTGTTTATGAAATGATAAGGGTTTCTTATAGCCAAGTATCGCACCACAGGGCGCAATTAGGTGTTTATTTGCGTTTGTTGAACATCCCTATTCCTGGAAGCTATGGTCCGAGTGCTGATGATCAGAACTTTTAGACCATTTTCACATAGGCACATCAAGTTTATCACGATGGGCCTATGTTTCTACGCAGTTGTAATGTATAGATGTGTTAAAATGCTAACTTTGTGAATTATTAAATAATTCTACCCGATGGCCGACTCAACAACACGATTAAACAAATACATTAGCGAAAGTGGTTTATGCTCCAGACGAGCGGCTGATCGATTTATTGAACTAGGTCAGGTTTTCATCAATGGCCGTAAAGCTAAAATAGGCGATAAAGTATTATTTGGCGATGTAGTTATGGTAAATGGCAATACCATTGAACCGGCACAAGCAGAAAACACCATCCTATTAGCCTATAACAAACCCGTTGGAATTACCAGCACAACCGAATCTAATGTAAAGGGAAATATTGTTGATCATGTGAACCATAGCGAACGTGTTTTCCCTATCGGAAGATTGGATAAGGATTCGCAAGGGTTGATTTTTTTAACTAATAATGGTGACTTAGTCAACAAGATTTTAAGAGCAGGAAATAATCACGAAAAGGAATATATTGTTACCGTAAATAAACCGATAACAGAGCAGTTCCTTACCGGAATGAGTAAAGGTGTTCCTGTTTTGGGGATTATGACTAAAAAGTGTAAGGTTACCAAAGAAAGTCCTTTTATTTTTAAAATCACCTTAATTCAAGGCTTAAATCGCCAGATCCGCAGGATGTGTGAGCATTTTGATTATGAGGTAACTAAATTAGAGCGTGTTCGCATCATGAACATTAGCGTAAAAGGAATTCCTGTTGGCGATTGGAGAGAACTTACAGAAGAAGAGCAGGCAGAGATTTTTAAAATGGTGGCTAAATCAAGTTCTGAAAAACCAGCCACTCCTAAGCAAATCACCAAAAAACCCGCCCGCGAAAAGGAAGAACGGCCAGCACAGCGTTTTGCCAAAGATAAAACAGCGAGGGGCAAGGAACCCGGAGCGTCAAGAGGCGGGTCACCATCAAGTGGAAGTGGTTACAAAGCCAACGCAGCGGCTAATGATTGGTTTAAAACAAATGGACCGAGTAAACGGCCAACACGACCATCGAATGGCAAACAAGGTGCGCCGGCAGCCAGAACGCGAAGCCCAAAAAGGAAGTAACATAATTTTTGATTATCTTTGCACATCAGCCACTTATAAAAAATTGTTTTATGGAGACTTTAATCATGCATCCTGAAAATCAAACGCAACTAAAAGCCCTAAAAGCATTTGCTAAGGCGCTTAAAGTCCCGTTTGAAAGATAGAAAAAAAAGGAAAAAACTGAAAGGGAAAATACCATATAATTCTTGAGATTCTTGCGCAAAAACAAATCATGCAGCATTATAAAAGTGGAGATGCAGTAACACTGAAAAAATTAAAAAAAATACTTGAAAAGTTATCCTTAAATCCTAAAACAGGTACAGGAAAACCCGAACAACTAAAACATGAACTTACCGGATATTGGTCAAGACGAGTAAACTAAAAAGACAGACTTATTTACAAAGTAGAAGAAGAAATAGTAACTGTTCTTATTATTTCCGCAATAGGTCATTATAGCGAAAAATAATATGCCCGCAATCACAAAGAAAATAGATATTCGTTCACTAGACTTGCCGCAACTGCAACAACATTTCACAGAGATGAAAGAGCCCGCATATCGCGCAAAGCAAGTTTACCAATGGCTCTGGGAAAAATCTGCCCGAAGTTTTGAGGAAATGAGCAATCTTTCTAAAGATCTTCGCAAGAAGCTTGACGAGAACTATAGCATCAATATTGTTGAAATTAATACTGCTCAATTTAGCAACGACCATACCATCAAAAACGCCTTTCGCCTATATGACGGTAATATTGTTGAAGGTGTTTTAATCCCCACAGAAGAACGGATGACCGCCTGCGTAAGTTCACAGGTTGGCTGCAGTTTAACCTGTAAATTCTGTGCAACCGGCTATATGGATCGTAAACGAAACCTGAATGCCGATGAAATTTATGATCAGGTAGTATTGATAGACCAACAGGCTAAAAAGAACTATAATATACCTCTTACCAACATCGTATACATGGGAATGGGCGAGCCTTTGCTAAATTATGCCAATGTGCTAAAATCTATCGAACGCATCACGGCTCCAGACGGCTTAAATATGTCGTATAAGCGCATTACGGTATCTACCGCCGGCATCGCCAAAATGATTAAGAAATTGGGTGACGACGGCGCTAAATTTAATTTAGCCCTTTCTCTGCACGCCGCCAACGATATTAAAAGGCATGAAATTATGCCCATAACAGAGCATAACTCCTTGAAAGCTCTGGCGGAGGCTTTAAAATATTACTTCCAGAAAACCAAAAATCCGGTTACCTACGAGTACATTGTATTCAATAACTTTAATGATGAAATACAGGATGCGATGGAGTTGGCAAAATTCTGTAAGCATGTACCTTGTAAGGTTAACCTAATTGAGTACAACCCTATTCAATTTGCCGACTTCATTAATGCAGAAGGCGATAAAATTGACGCTTTCGCAACTTATCTGCGAAACAACGGGGTTAACACAAACATCAGGAGAAGCAGAGGGAAAGACATAGACGCTGCCTGCGGACAGTTAGCAGTAAAATCATAAGAATTTATTCGCAGTTAGCCAATGCTGTAAGCTTTCGAACCAATTTTCCTGAGTGGTTTTGTTATACAAGCCAAATCCGTGTCCACCCCCCTGATAAATATGCATCTCAGCAGGAACTTTAAACTTCACCAGGGCCTCATTAAAAAGTATGCTATTTTTTACAGGAACAGTGGCATCATTATTAGCGTGCACCAAAAAAGTTGGCGGTGTATGCTCATTTACATAATTCTGATTAGAGAAATAAGTCTTCTGAGCCGGCGTTGGCTTTTCCCCAACTAAATTTCTAACGGATCCGGCATGCGCAACTGTACCGAAACTAATAACCGGATAAACTAAAATGGAGAAATCTGGGCGTAAGCTTATATTTTCAGCATTTTGGATTTTCATATCATTGTAATGAACCGTTAAACTGGCCGCTAAATGACCCCCTGCCGAAAAGCCCATTACGCCAATTTTGTTTCTATCAAGATTCCAAACAGCCGAATTCTTACGCACAAGATAAATAGCTTGTAAGGCATCTTGTAATGGACCCATAGATTTGTCAGCCATAATAAGATCGCTCGGTAAACGGTATTTTAGTACGAATGCCGTAATCCCAATCTCTGCAAATTTCTCCGCTACTTTTGTCCCTTCCTTATCAAATGCTAAAATACTATAACCACCACCTGGACAAATAATTACACCTGTACCATTTGCCTTCCCTTTTTCCGGCAAATATATGGTAAGGCTTGGTTCGGTAACCTTACTTATCCTAATTACGCCATCAGGTGCAGTAACTACTGTTTCCTGATAGTCGGCCGGTGCTATTTTAGCACCCGGGATTTTTGATCCATACAAAGGAATAACTTCCTGGGCAATAGTTTGATCTACTAGCATAAAAAGAAATAGCGCTAAAATGAGTACCTTTTTCATCGAATTAATCTATTAATACTTAAAACTAAGCTTTTATTCTAAAACTCCATCAAATAAGCTTTCAAAAAATCATTGATCTCCCCATCAAGCACTGCCTGAGGATTAGACGTCTGGAAGTTTGTGCGATGATCTTTTACTCTTCTATCATCCAATACATAACTTCTGATTTGCGAACCCCATTCAATCTTCTTCTTTGAGCCCTCTACAGCCGCAGAGGCTTCCGCTCTTTTACGTTGTTCTATTTCATACAATTGTGACCTAAGTAGGTGCATGGCATTTTCCTTATTCTGTAATTGAGATCTTGATTCTTGATTCTTAATGATAATCCCGGATGGTTTATGATAAAGTCGAACCGCAGTTTCCACTTTATTTACATTTTGTCCACCTGCACCACCTGCCCTAAAGGTTTCAAACTCTACATCGGCAGGATTAACATCTATCTGAATAGTATCGTCAACTAGGGGATAAACATATACAGATGCAAAAGAAGTATGCCTACGTGCGTTTGAATCGAACGGAGAAATTCTCACCAAGCGATGTACGCCATTCTCACCCTTAAGATAACCATAAGCAAACTCACCCGCTATTTGAATGGTAACTGATTTAATTCCTGCAACTTCACCTTCCGCATAATCTTGTTCTGTTACTTTATAACCATTTTTCTCTGCCCACATCAAATACATTCTCATCAACATATAAGCCCAATCACAACTCTCAGTACCTCCAGCTCCTGCGGTAATTTGCATAACCGCATCCAATTGGTCTTCTTTAGTCTTGAGCATATTCTTTAGTTCAAGGTCTTCCACCTCTTTCACGGCAATGGCGTATTGTTCATCCACTTCAGCCTCAGTTGCATCTCCAGCTTGAAAAAAATCATACAGTACCGCGGTGTCTTCAACGGCACCATTTGCCTTTGAAAACCCATCTGTCCATTTCTTTTTACTGCTAATTGCAGCCAATATGCTTTCGGCTTTTTTGGGGTTATCCCAGAAATTGGGATCTAATGTTGATTTCTGCTCCTCACCAATCTGATAAATTAATTCATCGACGTCAAAGATACCTCCTCAGCGACGTTATTCTGTCCCTTAAATCTTCTAAATTTTCTTTAGTCATGTTACAAATATAGAGAATTGTTACAAGCCCACTTCACGGGGCACTCACTATTTTTACGTTAATTCCACTTCTGGAGTTTCAGCCTCTAAAATCCTACCGTCTGATAAAGTAATTTTAACACGGAATTTATGCATTTTGTTAATTGTTGGAGCATTCGTGAGGAATATCCCTTCAAAAAAGGCAGTTCTTGCTAAGTAGTTAGAATCTTTGATGCGCTTAATGTATTCAGCAAGTGGAACCATAGTTTTATAATTTTTTACCTCGAAATATACGCTTAGATCGGTATTTTTTGGATGGCTAGCGTCAAAATCATTATTGGAGAATATTTCTACGGACAAGACGTCCTCTTTGGATATAAAGTCATCCTCAGCACAGCTACATGCCTGAGCAGTTTGTATTAACCTCCAGTTTACCTGTTGTTTTCTTACTGCCACATGAGCTGTTCGCAACAGCAGCTGAAAACCAAAGTTAGCACTAGCAATTACTCCAGTTTGGCTAACCATGGGTTGCGGTAAAGAAGAATCTAAAGCATTGAGCGTTAAACCCGTTTTGGTGATATAAATTTTCCTAATTGGCCCACAATTACAATCTACGCAACCTGTAATGGTTTGGACAATGAGCGCCAAGCCAAAAACAAAAAGTACCTTCTTTATCATAACATTATATTTTTCTAAAATGAACTATTTCTTTGCCGACATATAATCCAAGGTCAGGTTAATCATTGCTTTTACGCCTAAGTTAAAACTGCTCTCGTCTAAGAAAAAGTCTGGTGTATGATGAGAAGCCGTTTTCAAAGGATCATTACCCTTTGGCATAGCCCCTAAAAAGAAGAACAAACCTGGCACCTTTTCTTGGTAAAAAGAGAAATCTTCTGCACCTGTTACAGGTGGCTTTAGTTTTACATTGGCCGCACCCGCAGTTTGTTGCAAACTTGGCAACATTTTTTCGGTTAAAGCAAGGTCATTAAAGGTTACTGGGTAATGTGAACTGTAAGGGATCAATACCTCTGCCTTAGCTCCCGCAGCTTCACCTGTATTTGTTACAATAGTTTTAATCCGTTCAATAAACATTTTCTCGTCGGCAGCACTAAAATTGCGTACTGTCCCTAACATTTCAACTTTTTCAGGGATAATATTAGACCGCACCCCGCCCTGTATCGATCCAATAGTAACCACACCGGGGTTTTCTGTAATGTTTAAGTTCCTACTTACAATGGTTTGAAGATTGGTTACTATCTGAGCGGCCACAACAATCGGATCTATGCTACTCCAGGGATATGCGCCATGCGCCTGTTGCCCAGTAACAGTAATTTTCATATCATTAACTGCCGCCATTGTTCCCCCTGGCCGGTAGGTAATATCCCCCACCGGTGTTTGTGAATTAATATGCAGGCCAAAAATAACGTCCACTTTCGGATTTTGTAAAACCCCTTCCTTTACCATTAACTCCGCACCTCCTTCTTCCCCAACAGGAACGCCCTCTTCTGCAGGCTGAAAGATAAACTTAACCGTGCCAGCCAAGTCCTTTTTTATTCCCGCCAATACCTCAGCAACTCCCATCAACATTGCCACGTGCGAATCGTGGCCGCAAGCGTGCATAACTCCAACTTCCTGACCATTGTACATAGTTTTTACTTTCGACGCAAAAGGTAACTGCACCCGTTCAGTTACTGGCAAACCATCCATATCGGCTCTTAAAGCTACAACCGGACCCGGTTTACCGCCTACTAAAACGCCTACAACACCTGTTTTAGCCACTCCTGTTTTTACTTCAATCCCTAATTTTCTAAGATGATCGGCAACAATACCGGCAGTACGTGTCTCTAAATTCCCCAATTCTGGATGTTCGTGAAAATCGCGCCGCCAGGCAATTACCTTTTCAGTTAAGGCATCTGCACGTTTAGCCGCCTCAGTTTTTAAGGTGGCCTTTTGTGCAAATAAAAACAATGGAGCAATAAGCACCGTAGAGAGTAAAAGTCTTTTCATTTAGCAAGATAACGAAATTTAGTTATTTAGTTTAATTTCCTATTTTTACCCTAAATCATTCTTTTATGCTTCCTAAAATAGACTTCACAACAACCGCCGCTTATCAATATTTAACTGATCATTTCATCTCCATGAGCGAAACAGATCTTAAACATTTGTTTAAGGATGACCCGGAACGTTTTAAGAAGTTTTCCATCCTTTTTGAAGACATACTCTTTGATTTTTCTAAAAATAGAATTGATGATACCACTTTAGCGCTGTTGGTTCAATTGGCAAAAGAATGTAAACTGGATGAGGCAATTAAAGCCATGTTTAAGGGTAATAAAATTAATCAGACAGAGGGGCGTGAAGTTTTGCACGTAGCTTTAAGAAATCAAAGTAATACGCCGATTTTGGTAGAAGGCAAAGATGTGATGCCTGAGGTAAATGCTGTTTTAGCCAAAATGGAAAGGTTTAGCAATGCCATTATTTCAGGCAATTGGAAAGGCTATACAGGCAAACCTATTACCGATGTTGTAAATATAGGTATAGGCGGATCGGACCTCGGTCCGGTGATGGTAACCGAGGCTTTAAAAGCTTACAAAACACATTTAAATTTGCATTTTGTTTCTAATATAGACGGCACGCATCTGGCGGAAGCTTTAAAACTTATAAATCCGGAAACAACTTTATTTCTAGTTGCCTCCAAAACATTTACCACGCAAGAAACCATGACCAACGCCCATAGTGCCAGAGCATGGTTTCTGGATAGTGGCGCTCAAGTTGAAGATATCGCAAAACATTTTGCAGCCTTATCTACCAATGCAAAAGATGTTGCTGCTTTTGGTATTGATACCGAAAATATGTTCGAGTTCTGGGATTGGGTGGGCGGTCGCTATTCATTATGGAGTGCAATTGGCTTGTCGATTTCACTGGGTATAGGTTATGCTAACTTTAAACAATTGTTAGCCGGGGCACATGCAGCGGATCAACATTTTGAGCAAACAGCATTTGAGGAAAACATCCCGGTTATTTTGGGGCTATTAGGGATCTGGTATATTAATTTTTTTGGAGCCGAGACACAGGCAATTTTACCTTACGATCAATACATGCATCGTTTTGCCGCTTATTTTCAGCAGGGGGATATGGAAAGCAACGGGAAGCATGTAGACCGCAACGGCAAAGCGGTTGATTATGAAACCGGTCCGATTATTTGGGGCGAACCAGGTACCAATGGCCAACATGCGTTTTACCAATTAATTCACCAAGGTACACGATTAATCCCATGTGATTTTATCGCTCCCGCACAGAGCTTAAATCCTTTAGGCAATCATCACCCTATTTTGTTATCGAACTTTTTTGCCCAAACCGAGGCCTTGATGAATGGAAAAAGTGAGGAAACAGTTAAAGAAGAGCTTAAAGATTCTGGAAAATCAGAGGAACAGATAGCTGAGCTTGCACCATTTAAAGTTTTTGATGGGAATAGGCCAACAAACTCCATTTTATTAAAAAAAATTACTCCTTTTAGCTTAGGTAGCCTTATTGCCATGTACGAACACAAAATCTTTGTACAGGGTATTATATGGAATATCTATAGTTTTGATCAATGGGGGGTAGAGCTGGGCAAACAATTAGCTCAAAAAATACAACCTGAACTTGCTACCGATCAGCAGATCAATTCCCATGATTCATCCACCAATGGGTTAATTAACCAGTATAAGAACTGGCGATAGCTACCTTTTTCCGCTTCGGTTTTCTGTATATAAATTCTTTTGAGTAAATTTCTTAAGGTATAGGCAACCGCTTGCCCTTAATTTGCGTACCTCTATATAAACAAACTCATTACACAATTTTGCTAACCTCAAACTTAATCCACGGCTGTGTAAAAAAGGACAGGATAAGCCAGAAAGAGCTTTACAAGCTTTACTATGGCTATGCTCTTCGGATATGCCTAAGGTATGCAAAAGATAAAGATGAAGCCGTTGAAATTGTTAATGATGGTTTTATGAAGGTGTTTATGAATATTTCGAAATACCAAATTGAGCAGTCATTTAATAGCTGGTTAAGCACCATTATGATTAATACGGCTATTGATCAATACCGGAAACGTATTAAACAAATAGAAATGGAAGAGTTAAACGAAAAACAGGAAGTTGAAGACAGAGAAAATATTCTTTCCAATATCAATTATGAAGACTTAATTAAATTGGTACAAAAGCTCTCTTACGCTTATCGCACGGTATTTAACCTATTTGCGATAGATGGATACAATCATGAAGAAATTGCTGCAATGCTGCATATTTCTGTAGGCACTTCAAAATCAAACTTATTTAAAGCTCGAGAAAATCTGAAAAAGATGCTAACTGAAAGTAGAATGGTTGCTAACCACGACATTAATTATTAAAATGGAAGAGTTAAATGACAATGATTTTGATGAGATCTTCAAAAATAAGATAACTGCTAATTATCTTGAATACGAAGAAGATTCGTGGCTTAAGATGGAGCGAAAGCTCCGTAGAAGAGAGCGGTTTGTCTTTTATAGAAATGCGAGCATTATTTTATTATTCCTTTCTTTTGGTGTTGGCTTATATTTTATTAAAGACCATAAACTACCAGATAGCCCGGTATATATGGTAAAAAAAGCTACGGAAAATACACCTGAAATAACTAGTCCGGCTTCAAAACTCAGCGATAATTTTACCGAAAACAAAGTTGCTCATCGGGTGATTGTTAGCAAGCAAATACTAAATAAGTCATCCCAAGCAGCTACAGCACAAATTATCCAAAGTACCGAAAATCCAGTAACGGAACAAGGTATCGTAGCTAATAGCCATCCTACGGAAGGTCAAAATAAAGCAGTTATTGCTATACAAGATGTAGCAGAACCTCCTGTAAGGGAAAATGCGATCCCTAAAGTATCAAGCAAAGTGAAAGCAAAACTCCCAAATAGCCTCGCTTTCGTAATTGGTCCAGATTTCAATTCTACCGAAAATGCCATTGGGGGTAAAAGCGGGATGGCGATTGGAGTGGGAATGAGTGTTGGGCTAACTAAAAGACTAAGCGTGCAAACCGGTTTAAATTACGGCTCTAAAAATTACGAGGCTAAAGCTTATGATTACACATTTAATAACCAAAACATCGTAAATACTATTTCAGCTATCGACGCTGCGTGTAAAGTGTTGGAAATCCCTTTGCGTGCCGCTTATACCTTAACCGATAATCAAAAAAGTAGTATCAGTCTAAATGCTGGCCTCTCGAGCTATATCATGCTTAAAGAAAATTACCGATTTGTTTACACGCCTGCTTCCGGCAAAAAAGATCGGTTCCTGGAGAAAGAGAATGCTAATCAACATTTCTTGAGTGTGATCGATTTATCAGCCACCTATAACATTAAACTCAGAAACAAAAAATTTGCATTGGGCTTAGAGCCTTATCTTAAAATCCCATTAAGCGGGATCGGTGAAGGAAGGGTGCCTTTAAAATCGAGTGGAATTTCTTTAAAATTAAACTATGAACTTACTCAAAAATACTAAACTCCTATTCGTGGCGCTCCTGAGCCTAAGTCCACTGCTGCAAGCAAAGGCACAGACCTTCGCTGGGAAGCAGATCAAGTTCAACATTTTTTCGTCGACGCCGATTGAAGATATCAAAGCTGTAAGTTATACTGGTGTGGCGGTGTTAGTAGCCCAAAAACAAGAGCTCAGCATGCAATTAATGATTAAAAGCTTCGAGTTTGATAAAAAATTAATGCAAGAGCATTTTAATGAAAATTACATGGAAAGCGATAAATACCCTCTTGCTAAGTTTAAGGGAATAATTGAACCCAAGATAGATTGGACAAAAGATGGCGAATATAATGTAACAGCAAAAGGAACATTGCTTGTGCACGGAGTTAGCCAAGGGAGAACAATCAATGGAAAAATTACCATCAAAAATAAAATAGTTAGTCTGGATGCAACCTTCAATGTTGCCTGCGCAGCGCATCAAATAAAAATCCCAAGCCTGATGTTTACCAAGATTGCCGAGACAATTCAGGTAAAGGTACAGGGCAATTTAAACCCACTTAACTAACGATCATGAATAAAACCAAACTATTTATTTTCTTTATCCTTCTTTGTGCCTTATTGGCAATGAGGGCAAGTGCCCAGGAGGTTGATTCGCTGCTAAATTCGTTGAGTGTTGACCAGCAATTCAATAAGGTAGCAGCGACTTTTAAGTCGACACACATTGTTTTATCCAACTCTACTGAAACCCAAAAGAAACGCGATTTAGATCTCAGAATTAGACATCATTTTGGAGATATTGGAGGTGAATTTGGCAATGCCCATACCCTTTATGGTTTAGATGTTGCCACCGATTTGTTTATTGGATTAGATTATGGTGTTACTGATAACTTAACGGTAGGCATTGGCAGGAGCAAGCATGATGAACTATTTAACCTCCTGGTAAAGCAAAAATTACTCCAACAGCAAACAGTGGGTATGCCCATTAATTTAACACTTTTTGCTCAGCTGGGGCTAGTTGCGAGAGAACCATTTGCTGCAAATGAATTTGCAAGTTATAATGATCGCTTAAGCTATTTGATTCAACCGATATTATCGAGGAAATTTTCATCCAGCCTTTCATTACAGGTTATGCCTGCGTTGTTAATTCGTTCAAAAACACTAGGATCTGCAGACCCCGAAAATCTGCTTAGTTTAGGCTTTGCTGGGAGGATGAAACTGAATAGGCGGCTATCTTTTATAGCTGAATATACCCTGGTAAACGAACTTTCTAGAAGCGAACTGGCAGGCGATTTATACAACCCACTGGGTGTAGGTCTTGAAATTGAAACGGGCGGACATATATTCTCGCTCAATTTTATGAACTCAGAATACATCAATGAGAATAGCTTTATTCCCAGTACAAAAAAGTCATGGAAGGATGGTGGTGTACGTTTTGGGTTCACCATTTCAAGAAACTTTAGCCTCTTTAAGTCAAAGAATAAAAATCAGGACACAAAATCAACCATTTACTAAAAAACTAAATTATGGAACGTAACGAATTTATTAAGTCACTAGGGCTAGGGATAGCGCTGGTATGCACAGGCAGCTGTATGTCTGGTTGCGGGGGAAGCAAATCTGATGATCCTGCACCGGGCGGTGGTGGAGGTGGTGGCGGTGGCGGCGGAAATACCAATACAAAAGTAAACATAGATTTAGCATCCCAGCTGCTATCTGTAGGATCATTCGCAACAGTAAGTGGCGTACTGTTTGTCCGCTTGGCAACAGGAAATGCAGCCTCCTCTTTTACGGCAACCCAGGCAACTTGTCCGCATCAAGGCGGGGCATTAAATTGGATTGCCGCCAGCAACCTTATACAATGTGCTTTACATAGCTCTCAATACACCGCTGGTGGTGCAATTCTTAAGCAACCAAATGATGGTGGTTCAACTGCTGCATTGAAAGTTTATAGCTTAGCCGTATCGGGCACTACTTTGACAGCAACCTTGAGTTAAAATAAACCGGGAGCAAAGGTGAAAGATTAGTCATTCATCTTTGCTCTTTAAGCTAAAAAGTTAAACTATTTGCTATTTTTATTGTCTAGTATTTAGTTACTTAATCATTAGACCATGAATAGGATAAAAATAATTATAAGCATTTTATTGGCATTCATCTCGATAGGTGTTAATGCTCAAACAGATAAAGAGACCACTAAAAGAATTATCGAAGCAAAGGATTTTGTTTTTATTGCTTCATCGGCAATTCCGATGAACAGCGCTGAAATTAACAATATTTTGAGCAGAATGCCGGGGGGCAATGGTGGTGGAACGATCAGTTTAACCGGCGGTAATTACGATGTACGTATTACGCCAGATAGCTTGGTAGCATACTTACCTTATTATGGAAGGGCTTTTAGCGCGCCAATGGATAGAAATGAAAGCGGATTCAAATTTACCTCTACTAAATTCTCCTATCAAAACGTTACTCGAAAAAAAGGAGGTTGGCAAATCACCATTAATCCGAAAGACACGAAAGAAAATATACGGATGAACTTTTCTGTTTCCCAGAATGGTTATGCATCGCTGGTAGTAAGCAGCAATAATAAGCAAAGTATTAACTATAATGGTTATTTAGCGGAGCCGAAAAAATAACCTGGCTACTGCGCAAGTTCAATTTGATACAGCTTCGGCCATTTCTTTCCGGTTACAAAAAGCCGCTTACCAGCGGCATCCCATGCAATGCCGTTTAGAACGTTATTTTCTTCTTCCTCGGCTTTGAAAAAATGCTGTGGAACCAGTTTAGCTAAGTCAATACTTGCCTCAACTTTTCCGGATGAGGGATCGATAATAACAATTTTACTCGTTAGGTAAACATTAGCATATATTTTCCCGTTGATATATTCCATTTCGTTCAGGCTATTTACTGGTCCAGCATCATCATAAACTTCTATAAATCCTTCTTCCTTATAGGTTTCTTTGTTCATCATCCAAATCCGATTGGTTCCATCCGTTCTCAATATATGTTGTCCATCAAAGGTGAGGCCCCAACCCTCTCTACTTGCCTCATATGGAAAGGTGCCTATTTGCTTAAATGTCCTAGCATCAAATATAAACCCTGTATTTTCTCGCCAGGTAAGCATGATAATTTTGTCGCCTAGCATCAAACTCCCTTCTCCAAAATATTGATCTCCCAGCTTCGTTTGCTGTAAAGTCTTTCCCGAATTAAGGTCTACCCACTTCAGCTTTGACTTGCCCTCTCTACCTGTGCTCTCCAACAGTTTCCCCCCTACATAGCTTAAACCTTGCGTATAGGCACTCGTATCATGCGGGAAGGTTTTAACAACTTTATAGGCAACTTTCTTTGGCTTGGTGTCAGACTTTACAACAACATTGATGTTCGATGTGTCTATTTGATCATCATAGGCTACAATTGCCGTAATCATTCGATAACCCAGCTTCAGGTTGTTGGTAGGCAGTTTAAATGGTTTCTGGTTTTGATTGCCTGCTACCGGCTTACCATCTATCAAATATTGGATCGACTTTAAGGATACTTCTTTCGGAATATCCATTTGGATTTTAATTTCGTCTCCGATTTTGATGTTTTGCCCTTGATCTGGCGATTTAAAACTGATGTTAACTGGTACGTTATTTTTACAGGCTTGTACCAGCAATATAAACAAGCCAATTGCGATAAGGTTAATTTTTTTAGGTTGGCCAAAATGCATCTTCAATATGATTTATGGTATAACTATTATTTCTTTTAAAAAGTATGGATATAATATCGAACCGGACTTCGCCTTCATGATTCATAATTTCGATATACGCATCGGCAGCATCTGCCATGTGTTGCTGCTTACTATAATTCACAAAGTCTTCTGGCAAGCCAAAGCCAGTCGAACTCCGGGTTTTTACTTCAACAAATACAATGATACGATTTACATAGACAATTAAATCTATCTCAGCCCGCCCAAATACCCAGTTTTCATCTAAAATCTCAAACCCTTTTTGCATTAAGAATGTTGCTGCCAATTTTTCCCCGTACTTCCCCAAATCGTTGTGCTGCGCCATACTTAATTAATTTCTGAACCTGTTCAATTTATTTTACAATCACAGAACCTAAAAACTTGGAAATCTCCTTTTCTACATTCTTTATAAAGGCATACCGCTGCATCAAGATCTCTTGATTTGTTGCATCATTCTCTGATTTAATCTCTTTCAATAAATCTAGCAAAATTCGATCTACTTTACGCTTTTTTAAATGATAGAGGCCTCCAAGGATAGTCGCTTTTAAGTTAACAGTTTCATCACGCACATAGATATTATGCTTATTGTACCAGTTTTCACTTAAAGTATAAGGAGAGGTAGAAAGTGTAATGGCTAAATCGGCAATAGCCCGATCTTCACTTTTAATAAAATGGTTAGCCGTGGGCAATTGTCCGTTCTCAATCTCGATCCGATAATGATCAATTATCTTCTTGCAAAGTGTATTTTCAAATGTTACGTCGGTGAGGTTTTGCATGATAAACGAACCAATATACATATTATCAATTTTATCCCAGCTTACCAACTCATGCCCAAATGCTAATAACAACCGTACAATTTCCTGCTCCTGCAATTCATCATCGGGCATAGTCTCCATAGTAACCACTGCCTCATCATCGGCAAAGAGATTATCGGGAGGCAAATCTGGATGCTGAGGTTGACGGGCAGAACTGGTCGAGCTTTTTTTCAGCTTAGCCGCGCGCATGGTATTTAACTCCGAAAGCAGGATTCTTTCCTCAACTTCTAACAAACGGCTACATTCTCTGATAAAAACAGAGGCTTTAATATTGTCGGGGATTTTAGCGATGCTCTCCACAATATCCCTAATGATACCCGCGCGTTTAATCGGATCCTTGCCAGCCTCCGCTAATAATATATTGGCTTTATATAGGATAAAATCTTGCCTATTATCTTCTATATAGCTTTTAAATGCGCCAGCCCCAACTTTATGCATGTACGAGTCAGGGTCATCCCCGGTAGGAAAAGACACTACCTTAACATTAAGTCCTTCTTCTAAAATCATATCCAAGCCGCGCAAAGAGGCTTTTATACCGGCCGCATCCCCATCGTATAAAATGGTTACATTTTGGGTAAAACGACCAATTAATCTTATTTGTTCGATGGTTAATGAAGTTCCCGAAGAAGCAACTACATTCTCAATATGCGCCTGATGAACCGCTAGGACATCAGCGTAACCTTCAACCAGGTAACAGTTGTCGGTATCTCTGATAGCCTTTTTAGCATGAAATAAGCCATATAAAACATTCGATTTATGGTAAATATCACTTTCAGGCGAATTCACATATTTCGGAACATTTTTATCCGTTTTTAAAGTTCTACCGCCAAAGCCAATAATACGTCCAGTAAAGTTATGGATCGGGAACATCACCCGCCCACGAAAACGATCATAGAGCTTACCTTTATCATTTCTAATGGCTAAGCCTGTTTTCTCAAGGTACTCTTCAGCATGTTTATTCTTAACTGCATCCTGCGTTAGTGCATCCCAAAAATCAGGCGAATAGCCTAAATTAAATTTCTTGATAATGTCTTCTCTAAATCCACGCTCTTTGAAATAGCTCAAGCCAATTGCTTTCCCTTCTGGGGTATTCCAAAGCTGATCTTCGAAAAAATTGCCTGCAAACTGAGATACAATGTAAAGGCTTTCTCTTGCATTTTGAGCTTCGACATCTTGTACCGTTTCAACCGTCTCTTCAACTTCAATATTATATTTCTGAGCAAGGAACTTCAGGGCTTCAGGATAGGAATATTTCTCGTGTTCCATTACAAAGCGTACCGAATCCCCTCCCTTTCCGCAGCCAAAACATTTATAAATTCCTTTACTTACCGAAACGTGAAAGGAAGGTGTCTTCTCTCCATGAAATGGACAGTTCCCAATTAAACTTGTACCACGCTTTTTTAAGTGCACAAAATCGCCTACTACCTCTTCTATCCGGGCAGTTTCCATTATTTTGTCTATAGTTTCGCGGTTAATCATGGGTGGGTTTTAGGCATTCACTTACTTGATAAACGGTAGCATTGTATCGGCAACCAACTTATTGCCTACATCATTCAAATGTACTTTATCAGTAGTTAGCACGCCTTTTTCCTGATCCTCTGTATTATTTGCCGCTTCATAATCCATAAATGCTTTTCTTAAATCACACAGTGGAAGATTGTTTTTAGCGGCCAGATCTCTCACTCCAGCAGCATATTTGTTCAGATCAGCATCTACCTCATTGGTCCCCTCTTTTTTCTCGCCAATTACCGTTGGTGTACATAATACGACCTTACTGCCTTTGGCCTGTATTTTATTGATCAATGCCTGATAAAATTTCAGATATTTATCATAATCGGTACCGGTTCTGGCTCCCAACTTATGCCATACATCGTTAATGCCTACATAAATAAAGACTAGGTCAGGTTTTTTATTTAACACATCTTCCTCCAGGCGTAAGTAAAGATCGTAGACTTTATTGCCGCCAATGCCTGCTCCAATTAATTGAAACTTCGTAGAGTCGACTGCTTTTTTCAATTGATTGATATAACCGTTGCCTTTAACTCCTGCCTGTGTAATCGAATCACCAAAGAAGATCACTCTTTTCGCTTGTCTTTGCATAGCTATACATGAAATTAATACAGCAATTGCCACAAAGAAGCTGCTCCACTTTTTAGATTTATAAATTTTTATCTGGCTCATGTTCTCGTTATTTCTTATCATTTAATTTAAAGTCTAGATCTTGAAAGTCAAAACTAAAATCGGTCAAAGGCGAAATTGCCGACATTTTAAATCCATCTGCTTTTGCCTCTGTATTTAAGGTAAAATTCACAAAGGCATCGGCATCCAAACTGCGGTCGTACCATTTTACGATAAAAGTATTACCCTTATAAAAAGTCATATCACCTCTAAGTTTTGGAGAGTTTTTAGCTTGGAAATGCATTTTTCCATTTACCTCACTAATAACAACGTCTCCAAACCATGGATCTTTATAGGTACCGAAATAATTTTTAAGCTCTTGTTTTGTCGTTGAGGATTTTTGCGCTGCATCAATATCAGCCCAAACTTTAGCAACAATATCATCTGCTTCCTTTTCTCTTCTTAGCCTATTGTCGTTATATGTTTTAATCCTATTTTGACCTTTAATACCCAAATACCCGTCTTTAATTGAATTGGTAATGGAATTAAATGCTGCGCCTGATTGCTGATTAGTTAAAACGATAATCCCTAACTTAATATCAGGTATAAGGGTTACCTGCGTTACAATTCCAGATAGGCCGCCGGTGTGCGTTGCCTGAAAATGGCCATTTACATTACTTAAAAACCAACCTAAGCCGTAACTACTAAAACTGGCGGGATTACCACCACTTATAATTGTTTGTGGGGTCCACATTTCTTGATGTACCGCAGGACTGAACAATTGCTGTGTTAAATTATCTCCATACTTTCCGCCGTTTAACATGGCCATCACCCATTTGCTCATATCGGTTACACTTGAGTATATCCCACCTGCAGCATTTGCAATTTCACCAAAGCTCAAGCCTACCGGAAGCAATTTACCCTGATAAGGAGCATGACCATCAATCACGTTTGACTTATCTTTTAAACGATACCAGGAAGCTGCTGTTTTGTTCATCCCCAATGGTTTAATGATTTTTCTTTCGATAAAATCTTCATAGGTTAATCCTGAAACTCTTGCGACAACCTCTCCTGCCACGATGTACATTAAATTATCATAATCGTATTTTGTACGGAATGAAGACACGGGCTTTAAATACCTTAAATTGTGAATAAGTTGTGTTTTATTGACGGTGGACGAGTCGGGCCATATCATTAAATCGCCTGCTCCCAAACCTAAGCCACTTCTATGGGTTAACAAATCCCTTATTGTAAATTCACTTGTTACAAAAGCATCGTACAATTTAAACTCAGGAATGACATCAATTACTTTAGTATCCCAGGTGATCTTTTTCACATCAACCAACATCCCCAGGGCGGCAGCCGTAATGGCCTTGGTATTTGAAGCCACGCCGAATAAAGTATGTTCATCTACCTTCTGATTGGTTTTAATAGACCGAACTCCATACCCCTTTGTGTGGATCACTTTGCCATCTTTAATTACGGCGACGGCAATGCCGGGCACATTAAAAGTACACAAGGTTTGCTCGGCAACACTATCAATTTGTTTAGAAGTTAAGATTTGAGCGTTTAGATTTACTCCCGAAAGGAGTAGAAAAGTCAAAATAGGAAGTTTCAAAAATGACCTCATTGTGTAAGTTTTAAATTGATTTCTAAGATACTAAAAATCACAAACTACTTGCCTTTTCCGAGCTTATAATCTTTATGAACGATTAAAAAACTTGCCCGTTCTTCCTTTTTAAACGGATAATCCCAATTACCTTGATAGGTAATTTTGGTTGGCAATTTGTCTTCGCCAAAATAGCTCATCTCTATATTCATTTGCACATCAAAATCGAATAGCATATTGCTATATTTCATATCCACATATCGTCCTAAGATTTCGAAATTGCGCTTATCGAATATCGTTACCAATTCTTTGATCATCAAACCATCTTTTGTCCAACTGCTCAATCCCGGCTTAACCGCAACCTTGAAACGATAAACAGGAATTGAATCTAAGTAAGTGGCGCTATAAAAAGAGTAATCATAATACTGGCGCATATTGGCGGTAAAAATCTGGGTTTTGTTGCCGATAAAGGGCAGGCCTTTAATGGGTCTTCCAGGATTGAAAATTAACGTCTTCAGTTTGTCCTTATAACTTTCATTAGACCCACCCCCTTTACCACTATTCATAGGTGCGTTCGAAACGAAGTCGGTGTTGTAGGCATTCATAAAAATATAATCGAACATTTCAACGGTATACAATTGATACTTTCCATTCTTTTTATATATCCTACCGTTGTCTTCCTTCACCAGATATTCCATCTTATATGGCCCGTCGTTATTGTGTCGTATTTTACGATAAATCTTTCCATCTACCTTATTACTCTTATCATAGGTATAAATTCTGTTTTCTGCAATGAAGCTATACCGCTTCATATTTCTAAAAGCCTGATAAAAACTAGTGTCGTTGATAATAGCGTCGATAAACGTTTCTATCCCGAACTTCTTTCCCACTATGTTCACTGCCGAATCCAGCCGAATTGTTTTAATTGTATCTGGATTAAAACGAGGGATTTCCTGCGCTTTGGCATTAAAGAAAAAGATTGAAAATATGAACAATAAAAAAGTTTTCTTCATCGACTAGCTTATACAAAAATAATGCCCTGTTTAATTTTCCTTGTCGTCATTGCGAGGTGATGTCCCGTCGATGCGAGGTACGAAGCAATCTGATCACTAGATTGCTTCGTATCTCGCAATGACGGAGCTGCGTAGGCAACCGCTTTCATCAATTCCCTAGTTGCTTCAATGCAATATAAGCCATTAATCCTGTCGACGTTCTTAGTGCATCTTCGTCTATGTCAAAATTAGGTGTATGGACTGAATAAGTCGTTCCTTTGGCAGCATTCCCAGTACCCAATCTATAAAAACATGAATCCGTAACCTGCGAATAATAAGCAAAATCTTCAGCAGCCATCCAAATATCCAGATCGATTACATTTTCTTTACCCAGATAGTCTTGGGCATATTCGATCGCATTGGCTGTGAGTTTTTCCTCATTAATTAAAAAGGGATATCCCCTCATGATATTAAAATCACAAGAACCACCCATGCTTTCTGCAATACCTTCTGCCATTTTTTTCATCAAACGATGAGCCTCATTACGCCATTCTTCATTTAATGTTCTAAATGTACCCTCCAATTTGACCTCGTTGGGAATAATGTTGGTGGCTCCATTTGCGTTTACTTTTCCAAATGACAGCACCGAAGGTAAACGTGGATCTGCATTTCTACTTACTATCTGTTGCAGTGCCACAATGATATGAGCTGTAATTACTACAGGATCTATGTTTTGATGTGGCTGTGCGCCATGACCACCTTTACCATGTACTGTAACGTAAAGTTCATCTGTAGAGGCCATGTAAATACCTGAACGGAAACCCACTTTTCCAGTCTCTATGAGCGGCATTACATGTTGGCCAACCATAGCATGGGGCTTAGGATTTTCTAGCACTCCTTCTTTAATCATGATACTCGCACCACCCGGCAACAATTCTTCAGCTGGCTGGAAAACCAATTTAATTGTTCCGGCAAACTCAGTCTTCAGTTCATTTAAAATATAAGCGGTACCTAATAGGGAAGAGCTGTGCACATCATGACCACAGGCATGCATCACACCTTCATTTTTCGATTTATAAGGCTTATTATTGGTCTCAACTATAGGTAGCGCATCCATATCCGCACGCAGGGCGATGACTTGGTCAGACGGCAATACTCCTTTAATTAAACCCACAACGCCTGTATCTGCCATTTCTTGAAACTCAATGCCCCAAGCTGTTAATTTCTCTTTTATGAATGAAGAAGTTTCATACTCCTTAAAAGAAAGTTCTGGATTTGCATGAATATGCTGACGAAAACCTACCACATCGTTGTAGATTGTAGCTGACAATTTTTGGATTTTTTCCTTCATTCTTTTGTGGTTAATCGGTTACCTGTTTAAACAATTACCATTTTTACCTATTGATTGTCTGCTTCCAACACTGGAGCATTAATTTTTTCCCTGAAAATAAAAAGTGTGGGGAAATTTGAACGCAGTTCGTTTAACAGGTTTTGTGCCTCTAAACGTGTTCTAAAATCCCCAACTCTTAAATAATAGTTAGGTTCTTTATAGGTAATATAGGTATTCAATCGAGGGTACAATGCTTTGAATCTAGCTTGTTCACTAAAAGTTTCCCGACGATCTAAGCCATAAAAAATTTGAACTCGGTAACCCATTTGCGAAACAATAACCGATGATGTTGGATTGGTTGTAGTGGGTCTTTTAGTGTTTAACTCAATCCTTTTAGCAATTAAACTGTCAATTAAAGGGTCTTTTAAAATAGTTACTTTGCCTTTTGTTTGAGCAAAAGTCGCCGTTCCTATAAACAAAACCAAAATAAAGAGTAGCAGCTTTTTCATTGCTAGCAAAAATCGGCATAATTGACGGGGAATACAAATAAAAAAGGCCTTAACTTTCGTTAAGGCCTTACGGCATTTTTATGCATTTGCGCCGTGACAGTTTTTAAACTTTTTACCACTGCCACATGGACATGGCTCATTTCTTCCCACAGTTACTTCTTTACGGATGGGCTGCTGTGGAACAAATTCTCTCGTATCTTCCATAGGCATCGCAGCACTGCCAGCTTGTCCATATTCTGGCTTTGAAGTACGTAGTTGTGGCTGCTCACGCTTAGGTGCTCTTGCTTCCCTTACTTCATCAGCCTCTTGATGAATAGGAATGCCTCCCTTATACAGGAACCCGACAACTTCCTTATTGATCACATTCAGCATGCTTTTAAACAAGTTAAACGCCTCCATTTTATAAATAATCAATGGATCCTTTTGCTCATAAACAGCATTTTGAACCGACTGTTTTAATTCATCCATCTCACGTAGATGTTCTTTCCAACTATCATCAATTAATGCCAAAATAATGGTCTTTTCAAAAGCCTTAGTTACTTCACGACCGTTGTTTGCGATTGCCTTTTTCAAATCGACCGGCACATTAATTTGGCGAATACCATCGGTAAATGGAACCACTACCTGTTCAATCTGCTCTCCACGTTCCGCAAAAACCTGTCTTAGTACCTGCATAGATTGATTCATGATGCCTTCAGATTTCCGGGCATAGAATTCGGTTACTTCTTCAAATAAGCGATCGGTTAAATGATGGATATTCTTCGAGTTGAATTCTTCTTCTGTAATGGTTGTATCCGAAGAAAAATTTCTAATTACTTCAAGTTTAAACCCTTCATAATTCGAAACTTCTTTATATTCGGTCACCACATCTTCAGCTACATCGAACACCATGTTATTCATGTCTACATCCAAACGGTCACCAAATAGAGCATTCCTACGTTTTGAATAAATTACCGAACGTTGAGAGTTCATTACATCATCATATTCCAACAAACGCTTACGTACACCAAAGTTATTCTCCTCTACTTTCTTTTGTGCACGTTCAATAGAATTGGTAATCATCGAATGCTGAATTACTTCACCATCTTCAATACCCATTTTCACCATGATATTAGAAATACGTTCTGAACCAAATAAACGCATTAAATTATCCTCTAACGAGACAAAGAACTGCGAAGTTCCCGGGTCGCCCTGGCGACCAGCACGACCACGCAACTGCCTATCAACCCGACGAGATTCGTGACGCTCCGTACCGATGATCGCCAAACCACCGGCCTCTTTTACACCCTCTCCCAATTTAATATCCGTACCACGACCTGCCATGTTGGTCGCAATTGTTACCGTTCCTGCTTTACCAGCTTCAGCAACAATATCAGCCTCTTTTTGGTGCATCTTAGCATTCAACACATTGTGTTTAATACCACGAAGCTTCAGCATGCGGCTTAATAATTCCGAAATTTCAACAGAAGTGGTACCTACTAAAACTGGTCTGCCGGCCTCTGTTAATTTACCTATTTCTTCCGCTACCGCATTATACTTCTCGCGAATAGTACGATATACATAATCTTGCTGATCTTTTCTGGCCATCACGCGATTGGTAGGTATTTCTACAACGTCCAATTTGTAAATTGACCAAAATTCACCCGCTTCAGTAGTAGCAGTACCGGTCATACCACAAAGCTTATGGTACATCCTGAAGAAGTTCTGCAACGTTACTGTAGCATAAGTTTGTGACGCATCCTCTACCTTCACATTCTCTTTCGCTTCAATTGCCTGATGCAAACCGTCAGAATAACGGCGACCATCCATGATACGGCCTGTTTGCTCATCTACGATTTTAATCTTTCCCTCGTCAATGATATATTCAACATCAATTTCGAACAAAGTATAGGCTTTTAGCAATTGGTTTACAGAGTGGATACGTTCTGCTTTAACAGCATAATCACGCATTAAGCTATCTTTCTGAGCAACTTTCTCTTCATTACTTAATGAAGATTTTTCTATCTCAGCAATTTCAGTTCCTACATCAGGTAATACAAAGAAACTAGAATCTTCCCCTTGTTGGGTAATCAATTCTATACCTTTCTCGGTTAGCTCAACCTGATTATTTTTTTCATCAATATAAAAGAACAATTCCGAATCTACCTTAGGCATATTCTTCGACTGGTCAGCCATATAATGATTTTCCGTTTTAAGTAAAGTCTGTCTAACGCCACCCTCACTCAAAAATTTAATTAACGCTTTATTCTTAGGCAAACCACGATGCGCACGCAAAAGGGCTAAACCTCCCTCACCTTCTTCAGCTCCCGCTTTACCATCATTAATTAATTTCTTAGCCTCATTCAAAGCTTGTGTAACGTAAGCTTTTTGCGCATTCACTAAACGCTCAATCCGTGGCTTTAGCTCATGAAACTCATGTTGATCGCCAAATGGAACCGGTCCAGAAATAATCAAGGGAGTTCTCGCATCATCAATTAACACTGAATCGACCTCATCAACCATGGCAAAGTGAAGTTTTCGCTGTACTAGCTGATCAGGCGTTTGCGACATATTATCGCGCAAATAATCGAAACCAAATTCGTTATTGGTACCGTAAGTAATATCAGCTAAATAAGCATCCCTCCGCTCTTGTGAATTAGGTTGGTGCTTGTCGATACAATCTACTCTTAAACCATGAAACTCAAACAAAGGACCATTCCATTCCGAGTCACGACGTGCCAGGTAATCATTCACTGTTACGATGTGCACACCTTGCCCCGCTAGGGCATTTAAATAAGCTGGTAAGGTACTTACTAAAGTTTTACCCTCTCCTGTAGCCATCTCAGCGATTTTACCACCATGTAAAACCATACCACCTATCAACTGTACATCATAATGCACCATGTTCCACGACACTTCAGTTCCAGCCGCGTCCCATTTATTAGCCCAGAAAGCTTTATCGCCAACAATTTTTACATTGCTTTTCCGTGCCGCATAATCTCTATCATAAGCTGTTGCCGTAACTTCTAAGGTATCATTTTCACTTAACCTGCGAGATGTTTCTTTCACCACTGCAAATGCTGCAGGTAAAATTTGTTGCAATATTTTTTCAAGCTCAACATCGCGTTCTTTTGCTAAAGCATCTACCTCTTCATATAAAGCAGTTTTTTCGGGCAATGATAAATCAGGGTTTTCTGCCTTCAGCTTAGTAGCTTCAACTTTGGCATCAATATCAGCCACAGCCGCCGCAATGGTTGCTTTAAATTCTATTGTTTTATGACGTAATTCATCATTACTTAATGACGAAAGTTTTGCGTATTCTTCGTTAATCTCGAGAACCAGAGGTTGTAAAACCTTAATGTCTCGTTCTGACTTACTTCCAAATATCTTGGTTAAAAATCCTAACATGGGTATTTATATTTATTATTTAAAAAATGTTTAGTTCACAACAACCAAGCCATACTTATTAAGTCAACTTGGCAGTTCTATGGGAATGGAAAAGCGTAAAAGGCACTATTTTCATAGCGTTGCTTTTTGGTTTCGAAAACTAAGGGCTTTTATTGTTTGGTTTGCTCACTACAATTAAATCGCTCACATTTTGATCTTGCAAGCGGTATCGCGTAGTCCGGATTTCAGAACGAGTGCCTATTAAGGCAAGTTCACTCGAAGTTAAAAAATAAGTACTCAGCTCATCATTTAACGGATTTGCCTGTTGAGTAAACTTTTGCACAGAAACTTGTTGCTGACTGCAATAGCCTTCGGTTATTAACCTAAGTCCTTCAGCTCTATCAGCCTTGGCAAGCTGTGTTAAGCTAAAAAATACAAGCGATATGGCAACAAAGTGTTTCATTTCTAGCGGCAAAGCTACTTTTAATCTTTTACATATAGAAATATAAGCGCATTTTATCCAGACTTCACAAGTCGGGATGCGGGGTAGTGCAGGAATAATGCAGGATTAGATCTCCCCCGTGCGGGATTCGACTTGCGAAGTCGGCTAGGAGTTGGGCGACTTACGAAGTCGGTTGGGGAGTCGGATGGGATTTCAACTTTGTACTCCATAGCAAAATTCTTATCTTGCACCATGAGTTTGGACAGCCCTTGGAAGATTTTAAAAAGTAATCAGATTTACGATAATGCTTGGATTAAATTAACCGAACATCAGGTAATCAATCCCGCAGGCGGACAAGGAATTTACGGCGAAGTACATTTCAAGAACCTCGCAATTGGAGTCGTAGTACTTGATGAAGATTATAACACATGGTTAGTTGGACAATATCGCTTCCCACTAAAAGCTTATAGTTGGGAAATTCCCGAGGGCGGCGGCTTGCATACCGTAGACCCCATGTTAAGTGCAAAAAGAGAATTGCAGGAAGAAACCGGAATAATTGCCACTAAATTTACGGAAATTCAAAAAATGCACCTTTCTAATTCTGTAACTGATGAAATGGCCATCATTTATATAGCGCAAGATCTGCAAATAGGCGACTCCTCTCCAGAAGAAACCGAAGAATTAGTAGTGCGTAAGTTGGCTTTTGACGAAGCCTATCAAATGGTAATGACAGGCGAAATTACGGATAGCATGAGCGTTGCAGGGATTTTAAAAACAAAAATATTAATTGAACAAGGGAAAATTTAACATGAAGTTTTTAGGCTACCTCTTAGGATCTATATTCCACTTTTTTTTCTTCCTGTTTCTATGCATTTTTCAACCAATTCAATGGATTAGTTATCGTCTTTTTGGTTATAAAGCACATAAGGCTTCTGTAGATGTTTTAAATTTCTTTTTAACTTATTGCAATTGGCTACTTTTAAATTCGGTTACTTTTAAAAATGAAGAAGATCTACCATTAAACCAGCCCATTATTTTTATCGCCAATCATCAAAGCATGTACGACATTCCTGCGCTAATATGGTACTTACGGCGTTATCATCCAAAATTCATCTCCAAAATAGAACTTACCAAAGGTATCCCATCCATTTCTTTTAATCTTAAATATGGAGGGGGGGCCAATATCGACAGAAAGGACAGTAAGCAGTCGGTTTCGGAAATCATTAAACTAGGAAGGAGAATGAAAGAGCATAACTGGAGTGCAGTGATATTTGCGGAAGGTACCAGGGCAAAAGATGGGAAGATGAGATCATTTCATGTTGGCGGAATTGCCACACTGCTAAAAGTTGTACCACATGCGCTGATCGTACCTGTAGCAATCGAAAATTCCTGGAAAATTGTACGCCATGGCAAGCTTCCGTTAGCGGTTGGAAACGCCGTACAATGGACGGTTTTAAAACCAATAGATAAAACAGATAAAAGTGCTGAAGAAATCACTTTGGCTGCAGAGCATGCAATACGTCTGCAATTAAAACAAACAATTTGATTATGAGAATTTTAGTTTACCTTATTATCAGCTTTTTAAGTATTGGTGCAAACAGCAAAGCCCAATCAAAAAAAGCCGAAAACTCGCTGCTTTGGGAAATTTCAGGAAAAGGTTTAAGAAAATCATCCTACCTATTCGGCACCTACCATTTTGCTGGTAAAGATTTTATAGATACGATGAAAGTTCTTCAATCAAAATTAGCAATGGCCGATGCCATAGTGGGCGAAATTATTATAGATAAAAGCATGGCTGGAAAGTTAATACCTTATATGCTGATGAAAAATAATTTCCTCGATAAACTGCTCACTGCTGAACAATATGAATTGGTGGCCAGTCATTTGAAAAAGATTTCCGGTTATGACCTTAAAATGTTCAATTCAATGAAACCAGTCGCGGTGCAAATGACCATGTTACAATTTACAGCACCTAAAACCATCAGCGAAACTAATCCTGCGCTAGACCAATATATACAGGATTATGGGAAAGCCAATAATAAACTGATAATTGGGCTCGAAACGATAGAAGATCAGGCCCGTGTATTATTCGGAAATAGCCTTGAAAGACAAAAAGAGTTGCTTTTAAAAGGTGTTAAGGAGGAAGAAAAGAATAAAAATGAAAGCCAAATATTGTATAACAACTACATTGCTCAAAACTTGGAAGAATTAGCAAAGCTTTTTGCAAAAATGGATAGCTATAACAAGGATGAACTGGATCAGCTATTAAAAAATCGCAACATAAAATGGATCGCTCAAATGCCAGGTTTAATGGAAAACCAAAGCTTATTTATCGCTGTAGGTGCAGGTCATTTATTGGGTAATGACGGTTTGATAAAAAGGTTGAGAACTTTGGGTTATACCGTAAGGCCCTTGGCAACCAATTAGCAAATTAAACATTCTTTCCCTCAATTAATTTAAAAAACTCATCTCTATAGGTATCTCCTATGGGGATAATCTTTCCTGCTATCGAAATACGACTTCGCTCAATACTTTCTATCTTATCCAATGAGATGATATAGGATTTGTGAACCCTAATAAACTCCCCTTTCGGCAATGTTTCTTCCATCTTTTTCATGTTCTGCAAGGTGATGATGCGCTCGTTCTTTGTGAATATAGAAATATAATCCTTTAAACCTTCGATGTACAAAATGTCGTCCAACTGTATTTTTTGAATCTTATGTTCAGTTTTTACGAATATGAAGTCCTGCGCAGCTACTGTATTTTGTGGTGTTTCAACAACGGGTAAAACAACCTCCTCTTTTTGCATTTGGTTGCGTACTTTTTCCACTGCTTTATAAAAGCGGTCGAACGCTATCGGTTTTAGTAAATAGTCTGAAACGTTCAAATCATAGCTCTCTAACGCATATTGAGAATAAGCGGTAGTTAAAATGTAATTAGACTTCCCACTCGCAATTTTTAGAAATTGAATACCGGTTAAATCAGGCATCTGGATATCTAAAAAAACAAGATCAATTCCTCCGGCTTGCACCATTTGCAGAGCCTCAATCGCATTTTCTGTACGTTTAACTAGTTCTAAAAATGGAACTTTAGCAATATAATCTTCAATAATATCGAGCGCTAGTGGCTCGTCATCAACAGCAATACATTTTAATATCATATATCTAACATCAATTCACTTGTATAATGGGTAGCCGAATTTACAATATTTAATTTATATCGATCTGGATATAACAACTGTAATCTTCTCTCAACGTTGTTTAATCCCACTCCACCCATGGCATCCTTATTTGTTTTACTTTTTTTATTGGTAATGCTAAAATGCAAAATTTTCTGATTAGCAATAATATTAATTCTAATCGGATCCTGGGGATCATTAGCCACTCCATGCTTAAATGCATTTTCAACGAAAGAAATTAAAATCAAAGGAACGATATGTTGGGCATCGATCTCGCCATTTAATGTTAGCTCTACCGCCGCACCATCTTTAAATCTTAATTTCTGCAATTCAATATAACTTTGTACATACTCAACCTCCTTACTCAATGCTACCCAACTGTCGTTACTCTCGTAAATCATATAGCGCATAATTTCTGAAAGCTTCAAAATAGCATCCGCAGTTTTATCAGATTTCTGATACGCTAGCGAATAAATGTTGTTTAAAGAATTAAATAAAAAGTGAGGATTTAATTGAGACTTTAAAAATTGAAGCTCCATGTCCTTTTTCTGACTTTCTAGGTTACGCTGGACCCGTTCATTGGAAAACCAGTCTGTTGCAAATTTTAATAATGAACTAGTGACTACGAAAAATCCAGAGGTAAAAAAAGTCTGACCTATATAATGACTATACTCGGTATACTGGAGTTTTCCAGCACGGTCTGTATACTGCAAAACTATATCGGGGTAGAGTACTGCAATCCCGGTCTTGATTACCACCGCAACAGCAACTAATCCAAAAATTAAAAAAAGATAGAGCCAGGATTTTTGGCGCTTCTTAATGATGTCCGGAATTAAAATTAATGAATTGATATAAAACAAGGAGACATTAATAATACCATAATAGCCAAATGTTACCCATAGTTCGAACCAAGTTGCTTTGATAGAACTGTTCAGAATACGCAGCACGATCAACGCCAAAATAAACAGCCAAAATAAAAGATTTACAATTACCGCACCTTTGCTTTTCATCTTTTTAAAAATTATTAATGCCTTTAAGTATATCCAAAATAACTAATAGTATGTTTTTTTAACGCTACTTTCGACGAACTGGCTTTTTTATTCTACCAAATGGCCAAATCTGGCAACGAGTTATAAAACTACTCATTTTAGGCGTTTATCTAGAATAAAATGCACTTTGTCTAAAACATTTTAGCATGTTTTATTTAATTATTCTATTTGTTCAACAAAACAAAAACAAGTTAGAACCACACAGTATCAAGACCAAAACAAAAATAGAAAAGACCATGAAAAAATTATCAAACATATCGCCGTTTATCCTTTTATTAGTTCCAGTATTTGTAATGATGGTATTAGCTTTTGCAACAGCAACGACTAATATTAGTCAAAATGAAGTAGCCGCCTTAAAAAGTGCACCTTCAGCTACCGGAAGTATCATCAAAGCAACTACTGCAATTATCAAATAAGATGAGTAACCTCGCAATAGAAACGGTAGGGCTAACCTATAATTTCGGTACTCAAACCGTAGTTAAAAACTTATCATTACAAGTACCTAAAGGAAGCATCTACGGTTTCTTAGGTCCGAATGGCGCTGGCAAGACCACTACCATCAAAATTTTGCTGAACCTGTTAAAGTCTCCAAGTGACCAGGTTTTCATTTTTGGAAGAGACATCAACACTAACCGCATTGCCAGTTTAAAACGGATGGGTGCTTTAGTTGAGCAGCCTGCCATATATGGTCATTTAAGTGGCAAAGAAAACTTGGTTAACCGCTGCCTGTTACTAGGAATAAAAAAAAATAAGGTTGCCGAAATGTTAAGCTTAGTTGGCTTAACAGACGCTGCTAACAAAAAAGCTGGCAAATATTCCCTAGGAATGAAACAACGCTTAGGCATAGCCTTGGCTTTAGTATCAGACCCGGAATTGTTGTTACTAGATGAGCCTACCAATGGATTAGATCCTAACGGTATTATTGAAATCAGAAACTTGATGATTGAGTTAGCAACAAAACATCAAAAAACCATTTTGGTTTCGAGCCATTTATTAGCAGAAATTGAAAGGACAGCTACCCATGTGGGAATCATTAACAAAGGTGAACTTTTATTTCAGGGAACGATAAATGAGTTGCATGATCTTTCTAAACCAACTGTCAAGGTAGAAGTAGATGATATTGAAAAAACGATAGCGCTATTGGGACCGACTGAAATCCTTCAACAAAAAGGGAGTACCGTTACCATACCTTTCCAAAGCAGAGAAGATATGGCCAATCTCAATACGTTATTAGTGCAAAACGGCATTAAGGTATACACCATTGGCACTGAAAGAAAAGACCTTGAAAATTTATTCTTAGACATTACTTCAAAAAATTAGTTATGCGCTCACTACTTGTTTCATTAACATCAGAATTTTACAAATCGAGAAAAACACTTGCCTTTTGGAGTGCCATTTTATTACCCTTGGTAATTTGTATACTCATGAGCTGGGGTTTTATTTCACAGGAAACCAAACTAGCAAACGATCCCGCTCAAGTTCTTTGGTTTAGATATATATCTGCAATCTTAGGTGTTATGGGGGTATTGCTATTACCTGTTTTGGTGATTTATAACACCTATGCTATTACGAATATGGAATATAAAGGGGATACTTGGAAAAGCTTGTTTTCCTTACCTCTTTCGAAATTCTCTGTCTACACAAGCAAATACATTTACATCGTATTTTTAACTTTTATAACGATGTTTTTATTTGCTATTTTCATTATTGGCTCGGGGCATATGATCGAGCTCATAAAGCCCACATTAGAATTTGGAGATTACAATCCTAACACTATTATTGTCAAGTTTTTCGGGAAATTATTTTTATCCTCATTAGGTATTATTTCTATTCAATTTTTAATGAACTTGATGTGGAATGACTTTTTAAAACCTTTCGGAATTGGCTTCCTATTAACTATTATGGGAATTATTACCGCCAACGTAGGTTGGAAATATGTAGATTATCTACCTTACGCCTATCCAAATTTAACGGTAACGAAAATTATGACCAGTAAGGGCGACATCACCAAAATGATAGTATTTGACCAAGGAATTTACAATAGTATGATTTGCGCAGCTGTAGTATTTATTTTAGGCTATTTTATTGTGGCGAAAAAAACAATCAAGTAAATCTTTTACCCACCCTTTATCTAAAAGCGCTAGCACTTTAATTAATTTACCCATCTGTTGAGGAAGATTCTCAATGGTTGGATAAATTTTGTATTTAATCTTCAAGTGTAAAAATATGAATAGAAAGGTACAAATAAATAGCAATACCTGTAAATTCACCATCAACAACGTTACTTCATTAAAACTAACTTAACATGATTAAAACATTTACTTTTAGCGCATTGGCTCTAGGCCTTTGCTTTTCTGCTTTTGCACAGGAGCCCTTAAACACTGCGGCTGTACAAAAGATCAGAACTGAGGGCTTAGATAACTCTAAAGCCATGGAAATTGCCTACAAAATCACAGATGTGGCTGGACCGCGTTTATCGAACTCACCAGGCCTAAAAAGAGCGCAAGATTGGGCTGTTAAATACTTCAAAGAAATCGGACTTCAAAACGTACATTTAGAAGCATGGGGAGAATTTGGTAAAGGATGGCAAGTTGATAAATATTATGCTGCCACTACCTTACCTTTTTATCGTCCAATGATTGCATCTCCAAAAGCTTGGACTCCGGGCACAAAAGGACCTATTAAATCAGAGGTAATCTTAATAAAAGCCGACACCGTTACAGACTTGGCCAAATATAAAGGCAAATTAACAGGCAAGATTGTAATGATCGAGTCGGCGACCCTTCAACCTTTAAAAAATTCATATACACCTGATGCGGTAAGATATACCGAAGAAGCGTTAGAAAAGATGGCAGCAGCAGAACCTCAAGCTGCAGGTGCTGGTCGTCGGGGAAATTTCGGCAATGCGGGAGGCAACCAACGCGCAATGATGCTGAAATTAATGGCTGTTAGAGCTGCAATTGACAGTATGTTATTAGCAGAGAAAATTGGCTTAAAGTTAACCTATGCTCGCGGAAGTCATGGAACTTTCTTTACAAGCAATGGTGCTTCTTACAAATTAGATGCTAAGCCAGTTAACCCAGAGCTGGAAGTAAGCAGTGAAGATTACCTGCACATCTTACGTTTATTACGCGGTGGTGAAAAAGTGGAGTTAGAAGCGGAGGTTAAAACTTCATTTTACGACAAAGATCCAAAAGGATATAACGTAATTGCCGAAATTCCAGGTACTGATCCTAAGCTAAAGAGTGAAATTGTAATGCTTGGTGGTCACTATGATTCATGGCATTCTGGTACAGGTGCAACAGATAATGCAGCAGGTTCGGCAGTAATGATAGAAGCTGTTCGTATTTTAAAAGCAATAGATTTTAAGCCAAAACGTACTATTCGTATTGCATTATGGAGTTCCGAAGAGCAAGGATTATTTGGTTCTAGAGGTTATGTAAAAGAGCATTTTGCTGACCCTTCCAACATGACTGCAAAACCAGAGCATGAAAAATTGAGTGCTTATTACAATTTGGATAATGGCACAGGAACAATTCGTGGCGTGTACTTACAGGGCAATGCTGCTGTTAGAGACATTTTCCAGACTTGGTTAACTCCATTCGCAGATCTAGGAGCAAAAACAATTACGATCAACAATACAGGCGGAACAGACCATCAAGCCTTTGACGGTGTGGGCTTACCAGGCTTCCAGTTCATCCAAGACCCTATGGATTATAACACCAGAACCCACCACTCTAATCAAGACACTTTTGATCGTTTAGATGGAGATGACTTAAAAAAATCAGCGACTATTGTTGCTTCTTTTGTTTATCACACTTCGGAAAGAGCTGAGAAACTGCCTCGTAAAACGATGCCTACTCCAGCAGCCCCAAGACAATAAAAGATTCTAAAAAATAATATAATGCCCAGCAATTAAATTTGCTGGGCATTTTTTTTGAGCATTAATAGGGTGTTTTAACGGTAATAAATTAAATAATAACTAGTGACATTTACAATAAACAATACAATTTTAAACACCAGAAATTTATGTCATTAGAATCAGTAGGAGCAAACAGAAACCACTCTGTCAAAATGGACAGACAAACGATTAAAGAAATGGTTGTAGCTTATAGAGAAAACCGGCCAATACAAAAGAACTTCAATTATGCACATTTTGGCGCAGAGGAAGTCATCCAGTTATTCATAGACAACGGAATAATTTCCAATGTTGAATTCAATAACACGGAAAAATTTGGTTTAAAAATATATATTGGAAACCATTTTGAGTTATCAAACTGCCCTGGCAGTAATGAAGCCGAAAGAGCAAGGTATCTTAACTTTAATACCACCATTCTGTGTAATACCATCATTCGCGGAGCGTATCAATTCGAAGATATTTTAACAAATGAAGCAAACATGACCACGTTGTCTGCTGACAGCTCGGACCCGAATGATGGCGGTTATGGCTTAGATCAATCTGTTTTATGCCCGCCAGACTGCATGGAAGAATGCATACCTGACGCAAATGAGCAAGATTATTGTATATTTGACGTAGGGAGAGAACCTACTTAACCGCCTGCTACGAAATAGTGATATTAACCAGAATTCCGTTGGGAATAATTATAGAATGGATATGCTTAGCTGCATCCATTCTACTTGTTATGAATGCAAAGCCAAAATTTTGGCGATTGATAGTGCCCTATCTTGCTATTACCGTTTTGGTGGAAAGTTACTGTTTTTATCTCGCTAAAACATCGCCACAAGCAATTAGCACCCATTGGATATATAATATATTCTTGTTCGTTTATTTGTGTTTTCATTTATTTTTATTTGCTAAGTTGATAAAAGCGCCATTTATCCGGAGCGTTTTGAAAATTACATTTGTAGCGCTAATAGGTTGTTATGCATGGGAATGGCATTTTCTAGGGCTTAATTATTTCTTTGCTACAACGAATGTCTTATTTGGAATAAGCATTATTTTATTTTCTATTTTTTACTATTACAATTTAATTTATCAAGATCAAATTGACAATATACTCAATGAACCCGCTTTTTGGTTTATTACTGGTTGTCTACTATTTTATGTTGGATCAACAACAGTTAATCTCTATATAGATCAATTAATTGTGGTCAGCAAGGCTAATAATTTCCCGTTTAGATATGCGTTAATTTCCGTTCTAAATCTTATTATGTATGGATGTTGGATAAAATCATTTTTATGTCTTTTCAAAACTCGGACCTATTCGCAATAATTACGATCGTTTCAATTACCATCTTAATTGCTGGAATTTCCATGCCCTTTTTTGTTGTGCTCTATTTTCGAAAAAAAAGATTGCACATTGAAGAAAAAATGAAAATGAACGAACAATTCAAGATAGATATCATAGAAACAAATCACAAAGCGCAAGCACAATTAATGCAAAGCATCGCTTCAGATTTACATGATAATTTGGGCCAAACTTTAAGCTTAAGTTCCATTACATTAAGTTCAATAAATTTAGAGGAAATCCAAAAATCAAAAACGAAAATAGATGCCGCTTTAAGCATGATTAATAATACTATAAAGGAAACGCGTGATCTAGCAAAACTGCTATATGGTGAACAAACTCTAGAAAAACCGTTAGGAGAAGCTATTGAAGAATTAGCTTTATCACTGAAGACTGGAGGGTATAATTTAACCCTCAACAATCAAATTCTGGAAGCTGACAATTTATTTCCGGAAAAAGATATCATCATTCTGCGCATCTTGCAGGAGATCATGAATAACATTGTCAGACATGCCCACGCAACCCATATTGAACTTAATACTCAAATTGCTATGGGTAACTTAAGCATAAGAGTAAAAGATGATGGCCTAGGGTTTGATCCTGAAAAAATTTATGATCAACAAAAAATCGGTATTGGTCTTCATTCCATTCAACGGCGCATAAAACTCCTTGCCGGGAAAATAACAATTCATTCTACACCCTTAAAAGGAACAATAATTAACATACAGATACCATACACTTAAATCATGAATAAAAAAATTACCCTAGCAATCGTAGACGACCAAGCATTATTCTGTTTAGGCCTGGCGGTATTAATGAAAGAGTTTGAAGAAATTGATGTGGTTTTTACTGCAAAAAATGGAATGGAATTACAGGACAAAATTAAAAAACATGGACCGATAGACGTCGTATTAATGGATATCAGCATGCCTATCATGGATGGTTATGCCACCACACAATGGTTAAATTGCAACTACCCTAGCATCCGCATATTGGCACTCAGTATGTTCGATGATGAAAAAACAATTATACAAATGATAAACTGTGGTGCAGGCGGATATTTACTAAAAGAGGCCAAGCCCGCTGAAGTTCTCCATGCCATCAAAGTAGTTAAAACTAAAGGCTTTTATACTAGCGAGCTTGTAACTGGAAGATTGGCGGTCTCCTCAAAAAAAGTGAAGATTAAACCTGTATTAACAGAAAAAGAACGTATGTTTCTTGAGCTGTCCGCAGCAGAGTTAACACATAAAGAAATTGCCTTACAAATGCATGTTAGCCATCGGACGGTAGACAATTATCGAGACTCACTCTTCAAAAAACTCAATACTAGATCAAAAACAGGATTAATAATACAAGGCATCGAAAACGGCTTAATCAATATAATAAAAAAATAAGCGCTAAACATCGAGGTCAAATTTTTCATGATAGGAGGGAATTGAAATATTTTTAAAGCCCTTTTCTTTCAAGCGGATTGCAAAGTGCTGTTGAGCTTCATATTCTCCATGAACCAAAAACAAGTGTTTTACCCTTGCTGGATCTTGACAAGATAAAAAGCGCAATAAATCCTCAAAATCACCATGTGCGCTCATTGATTTTATTGAACCTACTGCTGCCTTAACTTCATAGTCGTCACGAAAAATCTTCACCACTTTCTGACCTGCAATTAATTCTCCTCCTAATGATGAAGGTTCGCAATAACCTACCATTAGAATGGTATTTCTTTCATTTCCGATTGTATTTCTGATGTGATGCCTCACACGCCCACCTTCCGCCATGCCTGAGGAGGAGATTATTACACAAGGCCGATTATCACTATTTAATGCTTTTGACTCTTCCGTACTTTCGATAAATCTTAATCCTTTAAAAGAAAAAATATCATGATCAGCTGCCAGCACCTCTTTCACTTTTTGGTTATAAACTTCTGTATGATTTTTTAGCACAGCTGTTGCTTGCGCTGAAAGCGGGCTATCCACATAATACGGTACGTCTGGCAACTGCTGCTTCAGCTCAAGACCGTTAAGAGCGTATAAAAGCTCTTGTGTGCGGCCCACGCTAAAAGCTGGGATAATTACCTTTCCTTTTTTAACTTTACAGGTATAATTTATAATTTCAAGCAATTTTTTCTCAATGGGTTCTAGATCCCTATGCAATGAGTCGCCATAAGTAGACTCCATAATAATATAGTCTGCCTGGTCAAAAACTTCTGGACTTTTGAGCAACATATCTCCATAACGACCAATGTCACCACTAAAAGTTAACTTCTTTTCTTTACCACCTTCTGTTAGCGTTAAATGCACTGCAGCACTTCCTAAAATATGACCCGCATCAGTAAATTTTACTTTGATATTGTCTGTTATCTGATAAACTTCCCTGTATTCTATCACTTTCATTAAGCCTACAGCTTTAATCACATCTTCATCAATGTATAATGGCTGCTCTTCTTCCTCCCCCGGTTGTCTATGCTCATTTGAAAATTCAGTATCCTGCATATGTATTTTTGCAGAATCCATCATCAATATTCTCGCTAAATCCATCGTAGCAGGCGTACAAAATATTGTACCATTAAAACCTTCGGCTACTAATCTTGGAAGCAGACCGCAGTGATCAATATGGGCGTGAGAAAGAATTACATAATTTAGTGACGCAGGCGCAAATCCAAAATGCTCATTTAATTGATCGGTAACATGTCCCATTCCTTGGAATAGACCACAATCTAGCAAAATTTTTATACCTGAATTTAAAGTAATCAAGTGTTTACTGCCGGTAACTGTTCGTGCAGCGCCATGAAATGCTATCTTCATTCTTTTTAATTTATTTTCTGATTTTAATAAAATAACAGCACAAATATTTTGAAAACTAAAATATTAGTTTTAAGTTTATACTAATTATTCGGTAAATTACTCAAATAATAACACTCATTTGAAAAAAAAAGCGCTCTTAATACATAAAAACAACAATTAACATGGAAATTAAAGATCTAACAAAGGCTGAGGAACAAATCATGCAAATTGTATGGCAATTAGAGAATTCCTTTGTAAAAGAAGTAATGGATTACCTGCCAGAACCAAAACCTGCCTATAATACGGTATCTACGATTATCAGAATCTTAGAAGTAAAAGGTTTTATTGGGCATGAAGCATTTGGTAAAGCTCACAAATATTACCCATTAATTAGTCGGGAAGAATATAAACGCCATGCTACAGAGAAATTATTAGGGAACTATTTCGAAAATTCTGTTGAAAGCATGTTTTCTTTTTTCGTAAAGGAAGAGAAACTCGATCTAGGTGATGTGGATGAAATTTTAAAAATGATTAACAAATTCAAAAATAAACCAAAATGAGTTGGGCGCATTATTTGCTACAGGTAAATATCTACCTGGTTGTATTTTTTTGCTTTTATAAACTGTTATTAGATAAAGAAACTTACTTTATCTTAAACAGGATATACTTGATTGGATCAGGGCTACTATCCCTAACCATTCCTTTCTTACGCTTTGAATGGTTAGCCACACAACCTGTTGCCCAACGTATGTATACAGGGGTTGACCAACTAAGTGGGTTTGTATCTCAAGTAAGTATTGTCGACCAGTCGTCAGAAAAATTTAATTGGGGGAACCTGGTTGTAGCAATATATGTGTCTGGAATTATATTTTTTATTATTCGATTTATTTATCAGCTAAAAGCGGTAAATAAAATGTTCTATAATGTAAACAGTGGCGCTGCCTTTTCTTTTCTGAACAGAAAAGCTATCGCTGAAGATGTTCCTGAGCCCGAAACAATTCATTTACATGAAGAAATCCATATCAAGCAAAAACATACCATTGATGTGATCTTTTTCGAGCTATTAGCCATTTTTACTTGGTTTAACCCAATAATTTATGCCTACAAATATACGGTAAAAAACATCCATGAATTCTTGGCCGATGAAGCTGCGGCAAATTTTCAAGGTGATAAAGAAACATATTCCTTGTTACTGTTAAGTCAAGCATTTGGTGCCCGTCCAAGTGATTTAACCAATGGTTTTTTCACAAAATCCCTTATCAAAAAAAGGATTTTTATGTTACACAAACAGCGCTCAAAAAAGACAGCTATGCTCAAGTATGGTTTATTTGTTCCCTTATTTGCGCTAACGTTGATCTTGTCATCGGCTACTATTCGTAAAAACAATAGGTTAATTGAAGTGGCAGAACATATTCCATTAAATGATATTAAAGCGGCAGTAACTGAAACCATAGAACCACTAAGAATTCTCAATATAGAAATTGCGCCACGTGTTTATAACACAAATCCTAAAATCTTTAATACCGCAAAAAACAACTTAATAAGCAATTCAAATAAAGCTTGGGATGGCTTTTATAATTTCTTGGGCAATACTATCAAATATCCGAAAGAGGCAATGAACAAACAAATTGAAGGGGATGTTCGAATTAACTTTAAGGTAGAAACAGGGAAAATTCAAGATGTGAATGTGGTGGGAGATTTAGGTTATCAAACCAAACAAGAAGTAAAGCAAAGCGTTTTAGCATTTACTAAAGAGTTACCTGCCGATGATGGAAATTATAGCTTCATCACTGCTTTTAAATTAACACAGCTTACCAGTAAAGAAGAGGCGATCGCTAACGAAGCACCTAATGGATACAATGAATTGCCGAAACTAGTTGTGAGAGGCTATGCCACACCTGCTAAAAAAGAAGGGGTTATAGAAGAAAACATCGTCTACAGCCACGTGTCAATGAGTAGTCCCCCTAGCTATCCAGGTGGCATTCAAAAATTTTATCATTGGTTAGCGAATACGATTAAATATCCTTCGATGGCAACTGACAACCGGGTGCAAGGGACTATATATATATCATTCACTGTAGAGAAAGATGGAACATTAACCGACATTAAAGCAGATGGAAGAAAATTAGGTTATGGCCTTGAAGAAGAAGCTACCAGAGTAGTTAAAGTAAGTAAAAGATGGAATCCAGGCTTGTTGAATGGCAGACCGGTTCGCGTTAAATATAACATTCCCATCAAGTTCGCAATGCCCAATGAGACTGCTAAACTTAAATTAACCAGCAGCGAACCATATAATGCGAGCCTAGCTACCAGCATCAAATTAAAAGGGAGCAACTTAAACCAGGAATCAAATCCCTTATACATAATCGACGGGGAGAAACAAGATCACCTTGCTATTAACAACTTGAAACCAGAAACCATTGAAAGCATAAGCATACTTAAAGACGGCTCTGCTAACTCTCTCTACGGAATAGAAGGAAAAAACGGGGTAATTCTTATTACCACTAAAAAAGAGTCGCTAACTAAATAACTTTACAATGAAAAAAATAATCACATTATCTTTAGTTGCTGCGTTGTTATGCGGCACAGTTAGCGCAGACTTTAAAGATGTCTCAATTGGAAAAATATATAGAGCTGATGACCTAGGTAAATTTTATAGCTATTTAATGCAAAGTATTGAATACCCTAGCACCGCTCGTTTACAAAACCATCAAGGAAATAGCATTATAACTTTCACACTTATAAAAGGCAATTTAAAACATATAAATATTCATACAGAACTTGGAAATGGCTGTGATGTTGCAGTTTTAAACAGTTTGATGGCTTATTCGCAATTAAACACCTTAAAAGATGGTTTGTATGCGTTGCAAACTTCGTTTAGAATTAAAGGCGCTAGTACGGCTATTATCAATGACGGGGTAAAAATGCCAATTGGTTTCACTGCGCTAAATACAATAACTATCATGGCCCAGGCATCAAATCCGCAAGCCAAAAGCAATGTAGATTCAAAGTCAATTAAAATTATTGGCTATCGTTCAACAAATAAACAAACAGAGCCATTATACATCGTTGATGGAAAAGTGTTTGCCCTTAACTTAAATGAATTGGATCCAAACACCATTGAATCAGTAAGCATAATTAAAGATGCTTCGGCAATTAGTCTTTATGGGACTCAAGGAGCTAATGGCGTAGTTGTAATCACTACCAAAAATGCTATCGCAAATGGCGTAGACAAAAAAGAAACTCCAGCAATCAAACAAGCAGAAGCCTCGAAAAACAATGATGAAGTAACCATAAAGGATTATGGAAGTAAAGTGAAGTTTAGGGGCACCAATACCTATGGCAAAAACCCTCTTTACATTTTGGATGGAAAAGTATTAGAAAACGAAAACATTAACCAATTAGACCCCAATAAGATTGAATCAATCTCGATCCTAAAGGATGCTTCTGCTATCGCCCTCTACGGCTCTTCGGGGAAAAATGGCGTAATCATAGTGACGACCAAGAATGTTCCAATTCAAAAAACAAAGAATCAGTAAAAACTTAACCTAAAGCTCAAAAAAGATGAAAACAAAAATTTTCTCATCGCTAATAGCGGTGTTAATGCTCAATCTATGCCTAAACCAAGCGTTTGCCCAAGATGAAAAGGTATATGATCATATATCTTTAAAAACCCCACCAACCTATCCTGGAGGTATTCAAAAGTTTTATGATTTTCTTGGCGCAACGATCAAGTATCCCACCCAGGCAATCGAAAACAATGTACAAGGTACTGTATATACCTCTTTCACGATAGAAAAAGATGGTTCATTAACTGACATTAAAGTAGATGGCAAAAAACTAGGCTCAGGAACAGAGGAGGAGGCCGTTAGAGTGCTTAAATTGGCGAGAAAATGGAATCCAGGTCTCTATAAGGAAAAACCTGTTCGCGTGAAATACAGCATGCCAATAAAATTTGCAATGCCTAATACACCAAAAAAAACCATAACGTCAAATAATGCAAATACCCATACTACTCCTTCAACATCAGGCGAAGGCGACAAAACAGTATATAGTCATGTTTCCATGGAAAACCCTCCAGCTTATCCAGGAGGCATCACAAAGTTCTATAATTTTTTAGGTACAAACATGAAATATCCTAAGCCTGCAGTGGATGCTAAAATTGAAGGAACTGTTTATACCTCTTTCACTATAGAAAAGGACGGCTCATTAAGTGATATTAAAGTAGATGGCAAAAAATTAGGCTATGGATTAGATGAGGAAGCAGTTCGTGTATTAAGGTTATCAAAACGATGGAATCCCGGAATGCAAAACGGCAAGGTAGTTCGTACTAAATACAGTATTCCTGTTAAATTCTCATTAAAAAAATAGTAAATTAATACTCACAAAAAACCCCAACCTAAATGGTCGGGGTTTTTTGTTTAAATGTCTCCTCTGTCTCGGACAACTAAATCTAGTAATTTTATAGGATAAATCCAAATCAATTGTCTGATTATCTATCCCTCTTCTTCACTTATAAACTTAGCCGAGTAGTAATCTCTATTCATCCTGGCAATATTCTCCAACGATATTCCTTTGGGACATTCGGCTTCACAAGCCCCAGTGTTAGTACAATTTCCAAATCCTTCTGCATCCATTTGGGCAACCATATTCTGCACACGTTTATAACGTTCAGGTTGTCCCTGTGGCAATAAAGCCAATTGAGAGATTTTCGCAGACACAAATAACATCGCAGAAGCATTCTTACAAGTTGCTACACAAGCACCACAACCTATACAAGCAGCTGCTTCGAATGCAGCATCGGCCTGAGCCTTTGGAATTGGCAAATTGTTTGCATCTTGCGCATTGCCTGTATTAACAGAAATAAAGCCTCCAGCTGCAATAACTCTATCAAACGCAGACCTGTCTACCGTTAAATCCTTGATTACCGGAAATGCCTTTGCTCTCCAAGGCTCAACTACAATCGTATCTCCATCTTTAAAAGAACGCATATGCAACTGACAAGTTGTTACTGCATCTTTTGGACCGTGAGGGCGGCCATTGATAAACATGGAACACATCCCGCAAATACCTTCGCGGCAATCGTGATCGAATACTATGGGCTCATCCCCTTTTGTAATTAAATCTTCGTTCAAGACATCAAACATTTCTAAGAAAGACATGTCAGGAGAAATATTAGCGACTTTATAATCGACCATTTTCCCTTTATCCTTTGTACTCTTTTGACGCCAAACCTTTAGCGTTAAGTTCATATTTCCTATACTCATACCTCAACTACTATTTATAACTTCTTTGTGCTATTTTAATATTTTCGAATTTCAGTTCTTCTTTGTGAAGTTCGAAGCTTCCATCGCCTTTATTTTCCCAAGCCGCAACGTAAGCATAATTTTCATCATCACGCAAGGCCTCACCTTCTTCAGTTTGAAACTCCTCACGGAAATGGCCACCACAGCTCTCGTTACGATTTAATGCATCAATACACATTAACTCACCTAACTCTATAAAGTCTGCAACACGGCCTGCTTTTTCAAGTTCAGGATTATATTCATCTGCCGATCCCGGAACCCTAACATCGCTCCAAAAATCTTTCTTCAATTGTTGAATTTCTGCAATGGCCGATTTTAATCCTTCAGCATTCCGAGCCATTCCACATTTTTCCCACATAATTAGACCTAACTTCTTATGAAAGTGATCTACCGATTTGGTTCCCTTAATTCCAATTAAAGTATCCAATATTCCTTTTGCTTTAGCTTCTGCTTCAGCAAATGCTGGATGATCTGTTGGAATCGCTTTAACGGAAATTTCTTTTGATAAATATTGTCCGATCGTATATGGAAGAACAAAATAACCGTCTGCCAAACCTTGCATCAAAGCTGACGCACCTAAACGATTTGCACCATGATCAGAAAAATTCGCTTCGCCCGTACAGTATAAACCAGGAACCGTAGTCATTAAGTTATAATCAACCCATAATCCACCCATTGTGTAGTGAACCGCTGGATAAATACGCATTGGTGTTTCATAAGGATTTTCGCCGGTAATCTGCGCATACATATCGAATAGATTACCATATTTCTCTTTGATCACCGCCAAACCTAAACGCATACAAGTTTCCTTGTCTGGATGATGGTTACCAGCCTTAGCCGCTTCAATTCTACCGTAGCGTTCCGTATTCGCCTTAAAGTCTAGGTAAACTGCCAACTTAGAAGTTCCAACTCCATAACCTGCGTCGCAACGTTCTTTCGCAGCTCTCGAAGCTACATCGCGCGGAACTAAATTACCAAACGCAGGATAACGACGTTCTAAGTAATAATCTCTTTCATCTTCAGGAATTTCTGAAGCTTTACGGGTATCATCTTTCTTTTTAGGTACCCAAATTCTTCCATCATTACGCAACGATTCAGACATAAGGGTTAGTTTAGACTGATGATCGCCTGACACAGGGATACAGGTAGGGTGAATTTGCGTATAGCAAGGGTTGGCAAAAAAAGCACCCTGCTTGTTTGCTTTCCAGGCAGCAGTTACGTTACTTCCCATTGCGTTAGTAGAAAGGTAAAAAACGTTTCCATACCCACCTGTTCCTAATACAACAGCATGACCAAAATGACGTTCTAACTCGCCAGTAATTAGATTTCGTGCAATAATACCCCGAGCTTTGCCATCAATTTTCACAACTTCAAGCATTTCGTGACGGGTAAACATTTCTACCTTACCCATTCCAATCTGGCGCTCTAAAGCACTATATGCACCCAGCAATAATTGCTGACCAGTTTGACCTGCCGCATAAAATGTTCTTTGCACCTGTGTTCCGCCGAATGAACGATTATCTAATAAGCCTCCGTATTCACGTGCTAAAGGAACCCCTTGCGCCACACATTGATCGATGATATTCGCACTCACCTCTGCTAAACGGTGAACATTCGCTTCACGTGCACGATAATCACCGCCCTTAATCGTATCATAAAACAAACGATAAGTGCTATCCCCATCATTTTGATAATTTTTCGCAGCGTTGATACCACCCTGAGCAGCAATAGAATGCGCCCTACGTGGAGAATCCTGAAAACAAAAGCACTTTACCTTATAGCCCATTTCGGCTAAAGTAGCGGCTGCTGACGCTCCGGCTAAACCAGAACCTACAACAATTATCTCTAAACTTCTTTTATTGGAAGGGTTAACCAATGGCACCGAAGACTTAAACTTCGTCCATTTAGTTGTTAATTCCCCCTCTGGTATATTTGAATTTATTGCTGACATTATGTATTTAGCTTTATTCGTTCAAAATTATTTTAAAGACCTAGGTAGATCCAAACTGGCATTGCTGCAAAAATCAAAGGAATTAGGATAGAAAACCAAACGCCTACTGCCTTTATAATAGGCGTATATTTTTTGTGATTCCAACCTAAGGTTTGAAACGTTGATGCAAAGCCATGTAACAGATGATAAGCTAGGGATATCATCGAAAGCACATACAACACAACAAACCATATATTCTTAAACGTTTCCTTCATCACCGCATACAAATCTTCATGACCCGCAGAATCCACAGTAGGAATACCTGTAAATCGAGAAACTGTCCAAAATTGCGAAAGGTGAACAATTAAGAAAATCAGCAATAATGTCCCTAGAAGACCCATCGATCGCGAATACCATTTACTGTTTGCATTACCATTGTTATAAGCATATTTCTCTGGTCTGGCAGCTTGATTTTCGAATGTTAAGCGCGCTCCTTGGACAATATGCAACATAAGACCAAGCATTAAAACTATTTCCATAGCACGTATAATCCAGTTCGTGGCCATAAAATGAGCTCCTTCATTAAATAATACACCAGTATTATCGAAAAACACAAAGGAATTCAAAAAACAGTGTATAACTAAAAAAGAGATTAGAAAAAGGCCTGTGAGACCCATTATTAGTTTTTTTCCTATAGATGAGGAAAAAGCATTTGCGATACTGCCCATTAGCTTTTTATTTTTTTATTCAGTTGTTACAAAAGTATTTAAAATATGATTTAAATTAGGATTGTCATCTATAAAATCATAAGAAAGAAGTTATTTAGAAACATTCTAAAAAAATGAGCAGTTTAAGGCAAAAAAAAAAGGACAGCAAATTGCTGTCCTAATTATTAACATGTATAATTATTTTTTAATTAAAAGAAAATGTATAAGCTCCATTCTCTCCAAAACCAGCTATAGTGGTTTTACCGTTTCCAGAGGTTGCTAGTGCTTTTTCTACATCAGCAGAGCTATTTACCGGTTTACCATTTACAGTTGTAATGAGCAAACCCTTCGTTACTTCAAAATAGTCGAATAACTTACCAGGTTCAACATTTGTCACAACTACCCCACTTGTAGCTTTATATTTTGCTTTTACTGCCGTAGATGCCGGCGCAAAACTTGCTCCGAGCTTCGCTACAGTAGTTCCGGTAGGCACCGCTTCTGTTTTCTTTGCAGAGGCTAAGTTCATGCTACTCTCTGGTTTTAACGTTACCACTATATTTTTCAAAGAGCCATCTGCTTTTAACACCCCTAAAGAAACCTTATCACCAGGACGTAGACGACCAATCTTCTCTTGCAAATCTGGCGAGTCATAAATTTCGACACCTTCTACTTTTTTAATGATATCGCCTTCTTTTATTCCTGCTACTGCAGCAGCTCCGCCGGGTAACACGTCGCTTACGTAAAGGCCATTAATATCCTTAATTTTCAAGTACTCTGCAACATCCGCATCTAAAGCTTTAAAGCTAACTCCAATGTAACCACGTTTTACACTGCCAAATTGTTTAAAATCTTCTAGTATCTTTTTCGCCAAGTTTACTGGGATAGCAAAACCATAACCTTCATTTCTACCAGTTTGAGATGCGATCGCTGAATTAATCCCTATCAGTTCACCATTAGCATTTACCAAAGCACCCCCACTATTACCTGGATTAATGGCAGCATCTGTTTGAATAAATGACTCGATCGCCGTACTTGCCGGACGTTCTGGCCTCACCCCAGTACGTTGCATTTCCATATATTCTTCACGTGTTATCCCATTACTCTCTCTGTCTAAAATGCCAATACTTCTTGCTTTAGCACTTACAATACCTGCAGTTACTGTAGTTTGTAGGTCTAACGGGAAACCAACTGCCAATACCCACTCACCAATTTGTACATTGTCAGAGTTACCCATTTTAACAAAAGGCAAACCATCTACATCTACTTTAATGAGCGCTAAATCGGTATTAGGGTCTTTACCAATTACTTTAGCCGTAACTTTACGACGGTTCGAAAGAATCACTTCAATCTTATCAGCTTTATCAACCACATGGTTATTGGTAACGATATAACCATCAGCAGTTAAAATTACACCTGACCCCGAGGCCGCTCTTGGCATCATTCCTCTGCGGCTACCGCCACCACCAAAGAAATCAAAGAAATCTTCTAATCCACCACCTTGACGTGTTTCATTTGAAGGATTTGTACCGTAGGTTGTTTTAATATGAACAACTGCTGGAGAAACTGCTGCAGCCGCCTGCACAAAATCTACCGCTCCTGTTGATGAGACTTTAATTGGGTTATTCGCAAAGATCATATTTTGCTTTTCAGCTAAAGAAAAGCTATCATTATTGCGCTCTAATAGTTTATAAGCGCCAATTGCGACTGCACCTCCTAAAAATGCAGCAAACACTATTAATCCTATTTTTTTCATTTGTTTAAAATTTGTTTTTTAATGGTATTCAAGCTATCATAATCTATGGTTATTCTTTTAAAAGATTATGATGTTCTTCATGTTTTTATATATTATTTACTTTTTAAGAAAGATTTACTCAAATTTAATACCATATAAACGATATTTGTATACTTAATACATCTGATGTAATGTTAAAAAATGTTAAATTAACATCCTAATTTATCAAGCAAATAGTGGCCCTAAATCTTTTAAGGATTAAAAAAAACAAATATGACGACGCAATTTCACAAATATCAAGGTGCTGGCAACGATTTTATTTTGATTGATCAGCGCATGGACAATTTAAAAAACATTGATAATAATCTTGTAAAGCAACTTTGTGATCGGAGATTTGGTATTGGAGGCGACGGGCTAATGCTTTTACAAAGTCACGCAGACTTTGATTTTGAAATGGTGTATTATAATGCAGATGGCAACTTGGGTAGTATGTGTGGAAATGGCGGACGTTGCATCGTTGCCTTTGCTAAACATTTAGGAATTATTGACAGTGAAGCTAATTTTTTGGCAGTAGATGGACCGCATTATGCCAAAATTTCAGCCGAAGGTAATTGGGTGGACCTCCAGATGATCAATGTGAATGAAGTCACACAAGATGGCAATGCGTATGTGCTGAATACAGGCTCTCCGCACTATGTTAAAGAGGTAACAAATTTGAAAGAACTGGATGTATTTAACGCCGGTAAAGCCATTCGGAATAATGAAACTTATCAAGTAAAAGGGATTAATGTTAATTTTGTTGAAAATAAAGGTGACCATTTATTCGTTCGAACCTTTGAACGTGGAGTGGAATACGAAACCTTTGCCTGTGGAACGGGAGTTACCGCAGTTGCGCTTGCGAGGGCAAAACATCTACAGCAAACCGGACATATTGAGACGGCAATTGAAGTTTTAGGCGGCCATATCAATGTCAAGTTTGATTATGATGGGCAAGAATTCACCAACATATTTTTATGCGGACCAGCAGTAAAGGTTTTTGAGGGGACGATATAACTATGTCATTGCGAGGTACGAAAACGTCATTGCGAGGTACGAAGCAATCTCATTTAGTTAATGCCCTTCAGCTAAATGAGCGGCTACAGCAATTTTAATTTCGCTATAGGAGTAACCTCTTCCTAAATGATCCCGAAGATCGTTAAGTTTGATGGATTTTAATTGATTAATAGCTTCTAACATAGCGTTTAATTTCTTGGCTGGTATAAATAGTTTAGGATCTAATTCCTGTTTTGCCACAAAATAGGCGATATGACCTTCAATCGTACCTAAAGTCATTTTTCGTTCTCTTGCAATTTCTTCCGCTGTTCTCCCCTGCTTCAATAAACTAAGTGTAACATCCTTGGTGTCTTCTTTAGGGACTTTAGGCAACTTCTCTTTTTTCGAAGCCCGTACCTTTCTAAAACTGTCTGCAGTACTTGGATTAAATTCTTCACTATTAGGCATCCTATATGCTTTTTGAATTTGTTCCGCTCTTTTTGTCTCGTTAAACAAACCGCTTAAACTTTCTTTCGTAAGTTCCACTCCATTTAAACTGGCGGTTAACATGGCTTTAGCCTTTCTCATTTTCTTAAACTGCTCATAAAACATCGCCTCCATCTCAAAAAGTTCAACCAGATACTCCTTGGTCTGTTTTTCTGTTTTAACAAGTTCGATCAGTTCAAAAATCGAATCACTGAGTTTTACAATTTGTGGATTAAAATAATTTTCCGCTGCTGTTGTTCGCGCTAATCGAAGATTTTTAGTGGTCTCGTCGTCAACAAAAAACAGCCGTTCAATTTGCCTCGAGAATTTATCTGCATTTACCTTTAATGACATGAGCTCCTGCTGCAACTTAATAGCCCATAATAAATGCTTTTGTTTCGTAGAGCGCTTTTCATCTTTTTTATAACTAAAAACATGTTCGAAAACATAATTATCAAGTGTGCTAAAATCAAAACTCTGTAAGATATAATTTCTTAAAAACGCATCACTTTCTCTTTTGATCTGTAAACCCAGGTTTTCCTGCTGTTCTTTTAATCTTGCAAAATAACTTACGTTCGGATCTTGTCTAATAGATCTTCCAGATAATTGAGAGGTTAGAATTAACCCTTTCAATGTGCGTAAACGAGATAGTGCGACATAAATTTGCCCAGGGGCAAAGGCATCTCCCAAATCCACAATTGCTTTATCAAAAGTTAGGCCCTGACTTTTATGCACAGTTATTGCCCAGGCCAGTTTTAGTGGAAACTGGGTAAATGTACCTACTACCTCTTCCTCAATTTCATTAGTTACCTTATTTGTATTATATCGTATGTTTTTCCAAATGTATTTCTCTACAACTATAATCTGATCGGATCCCTCGGCTTTAACTTTAATCAACTCATCACTTAAGGAAATAACAACCGCAATTTTACCGTTAAAAAAACGCTGTTCCCCTGTGGGATCATTCTTAACAAACATTACTTGCGCCCCAACTTTTAATTCCAATGACTTTTCTGCAGGAAAGGCAGTCTCTGGAAACTCCTTATCTACGGCCGCTGGGTAAAAGTAACTTTTAGCGCTCAGCTCCGATAAACTATCTCTGTTAAGGGTTTCTGCTTTTTGATTGTGTGTAGTAAGTGTAATGTAGTTGTCACTCAAATTAGGCTTAAAATCCGCCCGATAATATTGTTGGAGCAGTTCTAGATCCCGCTGTGTTATCTGATTGTTCCTAAGATTATTTAAAAGATCAATAAAAACCTCATCAGCCTGCCGGTATATCTTTTCGAGTTCTATATACACTGGTTTACTTTCTGCTAAAGCGAGTGCGTCGAAAAAATAAATGCTTTTATAAAACCCACTTAACAATCCCCATTCATTTTGCTTAACCACAGGCGGCAATTGATGCAAATCCCCGATAAATAAAACTTGCACGCCTCCAAAACTTGCTGAATTATTTTTCCGCACATAACGCAGAACCATATCAATAGCGTCCAACAAATCCGCTCTGAGCATACTAACTTCATCGATAATAAGCAATTCCATATCCAACAAAATCCGACGCTTTGTGGCATTCATACTCAAATGCCGGATGATAGATTTAGGTGTATTATAGTGTTGGTGCGCTGTAGCCAAATCAGCTGTGGAATTTTTCGGTAAATAAGTCCCAAATGGAAGTTGAAAAAGAGAATGTATAGTGACTCCTGCAGCATTGATGGCAGCAATACCTGTTGGGGCAACAATAACAGATTTTTTATGCGTCAAAGAAATTAAATTACGCAAAAAAGTAGTCTTACCTGTACCCGCTTTTCCTGTAAGGAAAATATGACGGGAAGTTAAATTAATAAATTTTGCCGCAAGTTGAGCGGGCTGTAATTGTTCTAATTCGTGTATCATCTTCTCCTCTAAATCACCGATCGCTCAATATACATGTTTTGATTCTATTCGCACATTTTAGGTTAAAAATACCCACCATTACAATCGTGTAACAAATGTTAAAGTTTGTTATCAAATGTTAAAGTTTGTAACTATACTTTTAGTATTAAATGTATAGTTATATATTACGCCTTCCAAACCCGTCTATATGAAGAAATTAAGCCTCACCTTTTTTTTATGCGCTCTTTGCATCTGTGTATTCGCCCAAAGCCCATCCTACATCAAAGGAATTGTTGCCGATTCGGCAGCGAACACTAAGCTTCGTAATGCAACTATTAGTATTCTTAATGCCAAGGATTCTACGCTTTATAAGTTCACAAGAGCAGCAGAAAATGGCGCTTTTGAAATACAGCCTATGCGTAGCGGGAATTTCATCCTCCTCCTTACTTATCCAGAATATGCCGATTATGTCTATCATTTTAAATTAGATGAAGGAAATTTGAGTTTCAATTTTGGAACCGTTAACATGAAACTCAAGGCAACCTTACTAAATGAAGTAATCATTAAAGGACAGGCAGCGGCAATAAAAATTAAAGGTGATACAACCGAATTTAATGCCGGAAGTTATACCATACAACCGAATGATAAGGTTGAAGATCTCTTGAGAAAATTACCGGGCATACAGGTAGATAAAGATGGGAAGATTACAGCCCAAGGTAAAACGGTTCCAAAGGTTTTAGTAGATGGTGAGGAGTTTTTTGGTGATGATCCCACCTTAGTTACAAAAAACCTCCGTGCTGATATGGTTGATAAAGTACAACTGTATGAAAAGAAAAGTGATCAGGCATCATTTACAGGCGTTGATGATGGAGAAAAAACTCAAACTATTAACATCAAGTTAAAAGAAGATAAAAAGAATGGTTTTTTTGGAAAAGTGGACATTGGTGGCGGCACGGATGATTTTTACGCAGGCCAGGTCCTTTTCAATAAGTTTAAGGCAAAGGAAAAATTCTCCTTCTTTGGTACAGCTAGTAATACAGGCAAAACAGGGTTAAGTTGGGACGACAACAATAAATATGGTGGGGGCGGTGGAGATGTCCAATTTATTGACGGCGGTATGATGATAATGGGCGGCGGCGGAGATGAGCTTGAATCATGGGGAGGAAGGTATAATGGCGAAGGAATTCCGATCGCAAGAAACGCAGGGGCCCATTACGACCTCAAGTGGAATGACGATAAGGAATCGATCAATACGAACTATAAAATTGGTTCGTTAAGAGTTGATGGCACAAAAAATATCCTGACACAAAGAAATCTCCCCGAAGGAATCATTAATAGTAACCAAGACCAATTAACAAACAATTATATCTTTAGGCATAAACTGGATGCTACCTATCAAATAAAATTAGACACCACCAGCAACCTAAAAGTAACCGTTTCAGGAACTTCCAAAAATAATGAAACAGCAAATAACTTTAGCAGCGAAGGAAGAAGGGAAGACAACTCCTTATTAAATACAGAATTAAGAGACCTGGACAATAAAGGAGATGAACAAATCTTTAACGTTTCAGCATTTTACACTAAAAAACTCAAAAAACCCGGAAGAAATTATTCTTTAAACCTGAGCCAGATGATTAATGAGCGGAATAGTGAGGGGTATTTATATTCGAAAAATGAATTTTTCGACGTCAATGGAGTCCTCAATAAAACGGAGCTTACCGATCAGCTTAAGACCAATAAAGCCAGCAATTCTTTCTTTTTCACTAACCTCACCTACACAGAACCGATCAACAAGAAGTTGTCAGTTGTCTTAAATTATGGTTTGAGCATAAACAATGCAAGTGCTGATCGTAAATCGTACAACGCCTCCACTCCTGGTCAATACGACATGCTCGACAACCAATTCAGTAATAATTTTACAAGTCAGCAATTGTCAAATCAAGGGGGCGCTATCTTAAGCTATAAACATAAAAAATCTACGTTAAATGGGGGACTTAAACTCAACACGGTTAATTTCGATCAGCTAGACAAAGTGAATGATATCAGCTACGAAAGAACCTTTGTCAATTGGATGCCACAAGCCAGATATCAATATAGGTTCTCTCAATATAGAGCGTTCGGCCTTTCTTATAACGGACGTACAAGTCAGCCAAGCGTTAGCCAACTGCAACCTGTTGCAGTAAACGATGACGTTTTAAACATTCCAATAGGTAATCCTAACTTGAAACCTTCATATTCCAATAATTTTAACTTTGAATATAACTCGTTCAAAGTCATTTCTAATACATCGTTGTTCTTCTATGGATCCTTTAACTTTACGAATAACCAAATCGTTAACAATACAACAACAGACAAACTAACTGGAAAGTCACAATATCAGTTCATCAATTTGAAAGATGAAACACCAACTAACTACTACGTAAATAGTTATTTTTCTAAAAAAATAAAGAAAATTGAGTTGAGTGTGGATGTTGAATTAGGAATGAGCGGAAATACGTCCTACAATTATGTAAATGATGTGCTTAATGAAACCAAAAACAATAGTTACAATGCAGGTGTTGGCTTGAGCAAGCACAAAGAAAAGAAATATAGTTTTAATATTAGTTTTGGTCCAGCATACAATACACAGCAGTCTTCTCTAAATGAGAACATCAATAATAACGGACTAAGTTATGCAGGTTATGGAAGCTTTACCATTTACCTCCCAGCCAAAATTCAAATAAGCAGTGATGCCAGATATAATTACACTGCCAAAACAGCATCTTTTGATCAAAGCTTCGAACAAACCATTGTCAACTCCTCGGTTAGCAAAACTTTTTTTAAAGGCGACAACCTGAAATTAAGTCTGTCAGGTAACGATTTGCTTAATCAAAATACTGGTTTCCAGCGATATGCCAGTGCCAGCACTATTACACAAACAAAATACAATACCATTAAACGCTATTTTATGTTCTCCTTAATTTGGGATTTCAATAAGATGGGAGGTGTAAAAAAATAAATTTTCTTATGAAACTAAAACAATATATCCTTGCCTTTTTAATCTTACTAACGCATTTCGTTTTCGCCCAAAATAAGCGTTTCTCAACCCAGGGGCTAATCACTTTCGAGAAAAAAGTGAATATGCATGCCCTTATAAAGGAAATGATTAGAAAAAACCCCAAAGACTCTTATTTACCGATGTTCTTTGAGGAGTATCAGAAAAAACAAAGTCAGTTTAATGTGTTAAAAAGTACATTGGCATTTTCCAATAATCAAACACTTTTTACACCCATAGAGCCCGAAACAAATACAAACGATTTTTTTGGTGGTTTTGGAGCAGCGCAACAGAATAATGTAATTGCTACTAACACTATTGCGCAAACAAGCATTGCTCAAAAGAAAGTTTATGAAGAAACCTACTTGGTTAAAGACAGTACTAGAAAAATAAACTGGAAAATCACTAATGAGATTCGCAATATCGCGGGCTATGATTGCAGAAGAGCAAATGCTTTAATTATGGATTCCATTTATGTAGTCGCATTTTATACCGATGAAATACCGGTGTCTGGCGGACCAGAGTCTTTTACCGGCCTACCTGGCATGATATTAGGAGTAGCGCTACCTTATGAACATATAACTTGGTTTGCAACAAGTGTGGTCGACCAGCCTATGGCCGACAATAAGTTAAAAGCCCCTACCAAAGGGAAACCCCTAACCAACGCTGGATTAAGTAAAACCCTTAAAGAAGCCTTAAAAAATTGGGGAGATTATGCCCAACAAGCATTGAAGGAATTTATGCTTTAGTGCGCAAAGGCATTAGTTGACCAATAATTTATAGCCTTTTCCGTGTACATTTAAGATTTCTACTTTTGGATCTTCCTTAAGATACTTCCGTAATTTACTTAAAAAAACATCCATACTCCTGCCGTTAAAGTAGTTGTCATCATGCCAAATACTTAAAAGCGCTTCTTCCCTGGTTAGCACAGAATTTTTCTTCAAACAAAGTAATTGTAATAATTCAGCTTCTTTGGTCGATAATTTTTGTTGTTGCCCGTTAAAATGGATTAATTGAGTAGTATAATCAAAAGTATATTTTCCAATCTCAAAGTTTGTTTGTTGCAGTTCTACAGCAGCATTATCCTTAGAAACACGTTTTAACAGCGCATTTATCCTAAGCAATAATTCTTCTATTCTAAAAGGTTTGGTAATGTAATCGTCACCACCCAAATCATATGCAGAGGCTTTATCCTCCATCATAGCCTTTGCCGTTGCAAAAATAATAGGTACTTGCTCATTAACTTTCCTAATTTCTTTTCCCAACGTAAAACCATCTTTTTTAGGCATCATTACATCTAAAATACAAAGATCAAAGCTATGCTTATTAAAAGCCTTAAGCCCCTCTTCCCCATCGGTACACAAAACCACATCAAATTTGCCTTTTAATTGTAGGTAATCTTGTAATAATAAGCCTAAGTTAGGATCATCCTCAACTAATAAGATCTTCTTCATATTTTTAATTGCTATGTTTAAATGGTAATGTGATTTCGAAAGTTGTACCCTTATCCTTTTCACTCTGTACCTTAATGCTCCCCCCCATTTTGCCAACAATATCCTGTACATAATTTAAGCCCAATCCAAAACCTTTCACATCATGTAAATTACCCGTCGGCACCCTGTAAAATTGATCAAATATTCTCTTAGTTTGATCCTTCGTAAGGCCAATGCCTTCATCTGTTATAGTTAAGGTAATTTGTTTAGCTGTGTTCTTCGTACTAATACTAATTCTTGGGGAGTTGACACTGTATTTATTCGCATTATCGATCAAGTTATAAATCACGTTAGAAAGGTGTAATTCATCTCCCATAATAACAGCGGTATTGGCCGCTAAACTTAAAGTTACGTCGGCATCTTTCTTTTTCAACTGTAAATCCATGCTATCTACCACCGCACTCACTAAGTCATTTAAATCTACAGGACTTAATTCAAGTTTCAGCTCCTTATTTTCTAATCGAGCTACGTTTAAAACACGTTCAATGTGATTTCCCAGTCTTACATTTTCATCATAAATAATACCCGCCAATCGGCCTATCCTATTTTTATCTGTTACAACATCCGGATCCTTTAAGGCCTCACTCGCAATCATAATAGTGGCAACTGGTGTTTTAAATTCGTGCGTCATGTTATTGATGAAATCAGTTTTCATTTCTGATAGCTTTTTCTGTCTGATGATAGCATAAATGGTATAGGTAAAAATGAAAATCAATACCAATAACAGGCCAACTGAAGAGGCCATTGTAGCAAATAAATTTTCCAGTATAGCAGAGTTTTTATTTGGAAAACTAACATATAGCATACCAGGATCTCTTATTAAATCATTGCTAAATAAGCTATGCGCATAAGCATTATCAGCAATGGGCAATATAGCTGAATGAGATGCATTTTGATAGATAACCTCTTTTTTGTTTCTTACCGGTGTTATCCAATAACTGTAATCAAGTGTGATATCCTTGTTGAGCATTTCTTTTTTAATCAAGGTATCCAAAAACTCCTTGGATGGAATTCTTTGTTTTAAAGGGATATTTGGATCATCCATTTCTGTTGCTACATCCTGTAAGATTGTTAAGCTTTCATCATTGTATAAACTAAGGGTATCGGCATACAGACTACTCAATTCCATTTGATATTTACGTTCCGCTTTTGCGTCCTCGAGCTTAAATTTGGCAACTAAATCTGGATCACTTGAGGGAAAGCCAACGAAAATGGGAAGAAAGTCTTGCGGATTAAAAGCTAGGTACCTGATCGTATCGGGAAGCCTGCCCATTTCCAGATCCTGTTTAATACGGGGTATGCGCGGACTTACATTCCTTTTAATCAGCTTCCCCGTATTATCCCTAATATCCTGTATGTCTAAGCCAATCTCGTTAGATTTGGCATTTGGTCCCGAATAGAGTTTATACTGCCCCTCCGTAATCATTACCGGCGAAAAAAAAGTAGCCTTGATGGCGCTATCCTGAAAATTTAAATAATTAAAGACCTGTTGCTCTTGCTTAAACTTTCTTAGATTTTCACTTTCCTTAAATTTAAGTTTAAAGGCAACAATCGCATCCATCTGACTTTTTATGCCTTTCTCCTTTTTTGTTTGGATTTCACTACCCTTCTTATTGATGTGTACAAAGGCATTTTTCTTTTGAACCTTATTCACTACCGCATTTAATGCAGCATTCACATTTTGGTCAAAAAGTTCAGATTTAAGCTTATAGGATTCCTTAATATAATACAATTGCATTACAAAAACGCCTAACAATGCCAGCGTCATTAATACCGTAATTATCAACAAACTACTTTTCTTCATGCTATATTGCTCAAAAATAGTTGATTAATACCTAAATAGCCTCGTTTTAACACTTTTTAACACGTACAGCGAATACACTACAAAAAAAATGCTGTTCCTATTAAGAAACAGCATTGTCTAAAATTGTTTTGCTTAAAAAAGATCTTAAAATGGAAGATCATCTTCCTCACCTGCAGCCGCATTTAAATCAACTGGTGGTGCATATTGTGGAGCAGCTGCTCCGGCTGCTGTGTTGGTTAAAGCAGTTAAGCGCCAAACTACTAAACTATTAAAATAAGAAGTAACTCCTTCTTTATTTGTCCACGGACGACCACGCAAGTTGAATGATACCTCAACCTCATCACCTGGTTTCAACGAGTCGAACAATGCCGTTTTATCTTGTAAAGCTTCGAACCTAATATACTCTGGGTAAGTTGGATTTTCTGCGTATTCTATAATTAAATCACGTTTTTTAAACGTTTCACTTACTTGTTGTAATGCCCCAACTTCGTGTACTTTTCCTTTAATTTCCATGTCAATACTTGTAATTTTACTCTTCAACCAAATCTCTAAATTTTTATTGATATCTTCATGGTAAATTGGATGAAGTTTTCCACAGTTTTTTAAGTTTTAATATTTAGCACTTAGTATCATGACTGGATTCGTATGGAGAGTATCTATGATCCAAGTCTAAATAGTATCTTTGCAATCTTATGATGCAAGTTTTCCAAACCAAGAGCAAGGTAATTATTACCTGCAACAAAAGGCTTTCGCCTTATTTACAAGATGAAGTTACCGCTTTAGGCTATGAAATAGTAAGAGTTTTTTCAACCGGTGTTGAGCTAAACATCACACTTACGGAATGTATTAAGCTAAACTTAAATCTTCGCTGCGCCAGTCAGATTTTATACTGCATCAATAGTTTCAAGGCCAATACACCAGATGAACTTTATACAGCTTTGGTGGGCATCGAGTGGGAAGAGTTAATTGATTTTGCCGGTTATTTCTCGGTAACTTCCAACGTTGACAATCCGACAATCACTACTCCTTTATTTGCTAATTTAAAAGTAAAAGATGCGATCGTAGATCGTTTTAGAGAGCAAAAGAACATCAGGCCCAATTCTGGATCCGACGCTAATAAAACGGTTATTCATTTATATTGGAAAGACAACGAAGCTGACGTATTTATTGACACGAGTGGCGAAACATTAGCTAAACATGGCTATCGTAAAATACCTGGAAAAGCCCCAATGCTAGAAGCTTTAGCTGCAGGAGCCGTTCTCGCTACAGCCTGGGATCAAAAATCTCCCTTTATCAACCCAATGTGCGGTTCAGGAACATTAGCTATTGAAGCGGCTTTGATAGCTACTAATCGTCGCCCCGGTTTATTTAGAATGAACTATGGATTTATGCATATTCTGGGTTATGATGAGGAAGTGTTTTTTGCGGAGCGAAGGATCCTGAAAGATCAGGTGATCAAAAATATCGACTTTCAAATTATCGCAACAGATATTTCTGAAGATGCCATTGAAGTTAGTCGCAGGAATGCTAAAACTGCTGGCGTTGACACCTTGATAACCTTTGAAGTTTGCGATTTTGAGGAAACCAATGTACCCGAAGGCGGTAAAGGTGTGGTCGTTTTTAACCCAGAATATGGAGAGCGTTTAGGTGTTCACAGCAAACTGGAGCTTACCTATAAACGAATGGGCGATTTCATGAAAAAGAAATGCAAAGGCTACTTCGGTTATATCTTTACCGGAAATCCCGATCTGGCTAAAAAAATTGGACTAAAAGCTGATAAAAAGATAGAATTTTACAATGGTAAATTAGATTGCCGAATGCTCGAATATGAGTTGTATGATGGAAGTAGAAGACCTGAAGAAGATAGACCTAAGCCAATAAAAGACCTAAACGACTAATTATTTAAAACCTTCTTTACTTTTCATTCGTTAATAGAGTTAAAATCATTGATTTTGCTTTATCATGAAAGAGAAATTAAAATTGGAGATGAAGGCGGTTGCTGCGAATATCCGTAAAGTGCGAGAGTATAGAAATTATACACAAGATTATTTAGCGGCAAAATTAGAGATTTCGCAAAATGCGTATAGTAAAATTGAATTAGGATATAGTAAAATAACCTTAGACAGGCTTTTCCATATTGCCTTGATTTTAGAAGTAGAAGTAATGGCGCTCATCCATTTCGAACCAGAAAAATTTGCCCGCCGCTAAGCTTTGTCCCTTAAGCAAAAAACAGAAAGACAAAATTCTATACCTTTGCAGGCATGCAGAATCCTATTCAACAAACCATCAATTATGTAAAACTAACCCTGGCCGGTGCAGAGGTGGGCCACGACTGGTTTCATATCGAAAGGGTATATAAATCGGCCAAAGCCATCAATGCTATTGAAAAAGGCGACGAATTGGTGGTGTTATTTGCCGCATTGCTCCACGACATAGCCGATCCGAAATTTAACAATGGCGATGAAGAAATTGGACCGAATAAAGCAGAAACATTTTTAAAATCCATTAACGTAGAACTTGCAGTTATTGATCACGTTAAATTGATTATTCAAAACATGTCGTTTAAAAACAGCTTTGATCAAAATAAATTTACTTCCAAAGAAATGCAAATTGTGCAAGATGCAGATCGCCTAGATGCAATTGGTGCGATTGGCATTGCAAGAGCATTTACTTATGGGGGGTTTAAGAACAGGGTACTGTATGATCCGGCAATACCACCCGTACAAAATCATTCGAAGGAGAGTTATAAAAATACTACTGCGCCTACTATTAATCATTTCTACGAAAAGCTATTGCTTTTAAAAGACATGATGAATACCGAGACGGGTAAAGTTATCGCACTAGAACGACATCATTTTATGTTAAGCTATTTGGACCAGTTCTATGGCGAATGGGAAGGAAAAAAATAAAGAGCTTACAGCTATGAATTAAATGCTAATTTTTTTAGCAAAAAGTTTACATTTGCTGGAAATAGTATTTGTAATGTTTGATCGTATTCGTAAAAAATTAACCGTCTTAGCTGATGCTGCAAAATACGACGTTTCTTGCTCTTCAAGTGGTAGCGATCGCAAGAATGACAAAAGGGGTCTTGGAAACGGTCACATCTCCGGCATTTGCCATACCTATACAGAAGATGGAAGGTGCGTTTCCCTCTTAAAAATCCTACTAACCAATCACTGCATTTTTGACTGTGCTTACTGTGTGTCTAGAAAAAGTAATGATATTGAACGCGCAGCTTTTACAGTAGATGAAGTAGTATCCTTAACCATGAATTTTTATAGGCGCAATTATATTGAAGGTCTATTCCTTAGCTCAGGCATTTTTAAAAACGCAGATTTTACCATGGAAAGATTGTTGAGAGTGGTGAAAAAATTAAGATTGGAGGAGAAATATAATGGATACATCCATTTAAAAACCATTCCAGGAGCTAGCGAAGATTTAATCCGTGAAGCTGGTTTATATGCTGATCGGATGAGCATCAACCTCGAAATGCCTACTGAAAGCGGTTTAAAATTATTAGCTCCAGAGAAAAGCCATCAAGACGTGATTAAACCTTTGGATTTTGTGAATAAGCAAATCATCCAATTTAAAGACGAAAAAAAGCTAATCAAACATATCCCCAAATTTGTGCCCGCGGGGCAAAGCACCCAGATGGTGATCGGTGCAACACCCGAAACGGATAAAGAAATTATGTATACCGCTGACACGTTCTACAGGAACTTTTCCCTGCGTAGAGTTTATTACTCTGGATATATCCCCATTAGCAACGATACCAGAATGCCAATAATCGGAACCCAACCTCCCCTGCTACGCGAAAACAGACTTTACCAAACAGATTGGCTGATGCGATTTTATGGATTTAATATTCAAGAGATATTAAATGACCAAAATCCACATCTTGATACAGATATTGACCCAAAATTAAGTTGGGCGCTACGAAATCTGCATCATTTTCCGATTGATATCAATGTAGCTCCATATCGTATGATCATGAGAATTCCTGGCATAGGTATTTCTTCGGCTAACAAAATTGTAGAGGCTCGGAAATTTGGAAAGCTAAGAATTGATCAATTAAAGAAAATCGGAGTTGCATACAATCGCGCTAAACACTTTATCAAATGTATAGACTCCCCATTTCAGTTAAGGGATTTTCAGGCTCACCAAATCAAAGCATTTATTTTAACTGAAAGCGAAAGCAAATACTTGAAAAATGCGAACAATCAGCTATTACTTTTTTAATATATATAACTGAAATGGTGTACTTATTTGACAGATCTCTAGAGGGGCTACTTACCAGCGTTTTCGAGTGGTTTGAACGAAGGCCAGGGAAAGTTACGTTAATGCCTGACGTAGGCCACCAACCAGATGCTTTTATGGCGTTTTTAACCATACAAACGAGCCGAGAAAAAGCAGACCGGGTGCTAAAAGGCTTACTGAAACGACTAGACAGAGCATGGTTAAGAAAATTATATTGTTGCTATCTATCTGAAACTCCCGAAGCCTTTAACCATATTTTCCAGTTTTGCTGTTATGTCTTTAAAAATCATGTCGGCGCAGAAAAGAATTATGGTGACCCCCATGTACTAGCCATCTCAAAGTATGCAAAAAGTGTTGAACGGGAGAAACACAGAATGGAAGCCTTTATCCGATTTAAAGAAACTAAAGATAGAGTGTTCTATTGTAGCATTGATCCTGACTTTAATGTTTTACCTTTAATTTCTAAACATTTTAAAGATCGCTATGGTGACCAGCAATGGCTAATCTACGATCATAGACGTCGATATGGGTTATATTACAACTTGAAAACCGTTGAAGAAATAAATATGGACTTTAATAATAAGCTAAGCTCCGGATCTGCTGTAAGCTTTATGGACCCAAAAGAAGTTTTTTACTCCACTTTATGGAAAGATTACTTTAAAAGCACGAATATCATTTCGCGAAAAAACACGAAGCTCCATACGAAGCACGTACCAAAAAGATACTGGCGGTACTTAACTGAAAAAGAAAGTTAAATATTAAATCTTAGCCTGTTACTACACCTTTAAGTTTTTAACGTTCTGATAACATTTCCTTAACTTAAAACCCTTAAATTAGCTTCATGAAGCTAAGCGTACTTGTTTTAATCACTGCACTTGCCGTGGGTCTCTCTATCGGTTTAGTTAATTTTCACTTTCAGGGAAGTTGGTATTACTTGTTAATTTCTTTTGGTATTTCTTTTATCACAAGTTTTTTAGTTTTCTATTACCTATTGGAGAAATATATCTATACTAAAATTAAGCTCATTTATAAGTTGATTCACAATCTTAAATTAGGGAAGGATTTGAAAGAAGCGTTGGGAGAATATGTTAGCGCAGATCCAATCAACGACGTTGAACAAGAGGTAAAGGAATGGGCAGGCGCCAAAAAGAAAGAAATAGACCTGCTAAAAAAGCAAGAACAATTTAGAAGAGAGTTCTTGTCCAATGTTTCTCATGAGTTTAAAACACCTCTTTTCTCCATCCAAGGTTATATAGAAACCTTGCAAGATTGCTTGGTAGATGATCCGGAAATGGCGATGAAGTTTTTAAAGAAAGCGGAGAATAACATTGAACGCTTAAGCTATCTAATTAATGACCTCGATTCAATTTCCAAATTAGAAACGGGAGAAATCCCTATCAATTATGAGAAATTTGATTTTGTACCGCTGGCAAAAGAGGTAATGGAGAGTTTGGAAGATAGTGCCGCAAATGATCACATCAAATTATCCTTTAAAGACAAATACACCACTCCCACCCTGGTCAACGCCGATAGGGAGAAAGTAAGACAAATTTTGATCAACCTTGTTCAAAACTCCCTTAAATACGGCAAAGAAAATGGATCAACGGCTATTAAAATATTCGAACTGCATGATCAATTTCTAATCGAAGTAACAGATGACGGCATCGGAATAGAAGAAAAACACCTACCTCGCTTGTTTGAAAGATTTTACAGGATAGATTCCCATCGATCTCGAAAAGAAGGAGGAACTGGTCTGGGTTTAGCTATTGTAAAGCACATCCTTGAAGCACATCAGCAAACCATATCTGTGCGTAGTACACCGAATATCGGAACTACCTTTGCCTTTACACTGGAGAAGGGGTAATACTAACAAAATGAACTTCATTCACTTTGTTAACATTAACTTAACATTGCCTTTGTAGCTTTGCAGATATTATTAGATTGACATGAATAGCATATTTAGCTTCTTTACACCTAAAGATAAAAAATTTCAACCCCTGTTTGAACAAGCAGGAAGCAATGTATTAAAAATTGCCGAGGCTTTGTTAGTGGTAGTAACTACCAATGACATGGAAAAAAGAAAAGAAGCCATTAAGGAAGTAGAACGTCTGGAACACGTAGGCGATGATATTACACACACTATCTTTATCGAATTAAGTAAAAACTTTATCACCCCGTTCGACCGTGAGGACATCCATACACTGGCGAGTGCAATTGATGATATTGCGGATTACATTCATGCCTCAGCTGGCAATATAGAACTATACCAATTGACTAACATTGGCGATGCGATGATTAAATTGGCTGAACTTTTAGTGGAGATGTGTGGCGACTTAGAGAAAGCAATTAAAGAATTGAGAAGCTTTAAAAATATCCGCGTAATTGCAGATGCCTGTGTAAGAATTAACAGCGCCGAAAATCAGGCAGATTACGTATGTAATTTAGCAATTGCACGTCTTTTTGAATTTGAAACCAACGCTATAGAATTGATTAAACAAAAAGAAGTTTTACAGACGTTAGAAATCGCAACCGATAAATGCGAAGATGCAGCTAACGTATTGGAATCTATTTTGGTTAAAAACGCTTAAGCTACCTACATGACAACCTTAACCCTACTTTTTATAATCATTGTCTTAGCACTTGTGTTCGACTATATAAATGGTTTTCATGATGCTGCCAACGCAATCGCTACTATTGTGGCTACAAAGGTTTTAACCCCTTTCCAAGCCGTTGTTTGGGCAGCATTTTTTAACTTCTTGGCCTATTGGGTATTCGGATTTGGAGTAGCTGATACAGTGGCAAAAACTGCGCACACCATGGAAATTAACCTGATTGTAATTCTCGCAGGGGTAATAGCCGCGATTATATGGAATTTATTTACCTGGTGGTTCGGAATTCCATCTAGCTCTTCACATACGTTAATTGGTGGCTTTGCCGGCGCAGCAATTGCGCATGCGGGTATTAATGTAGTAAATTGGTATAAAGAAGGGAAAGTTGGCGAAATGCCTACAGGCGTTTTGGTCATCATTGGTTTCATTGTTTTAGCCCCGTTTATTGGCGCAATTGTATCTTATTTTATTTCGATCTGGCTATTGCATTCATCTAAAAAAAGTATTTGGCCAAAGATTTTTACGCTAACTTTAATGACGCTAACCACTTGGTTTGTATATGAGCAAATGCTATTCTATAATGAAATTAAAGAGCCTAGATTTGAATCCCATTTCCTGAGTGTTGTTCTTGAATCACATAACATTAAATGGCTGTTGGTAGGCTTCATTGTCTTGTCCATTAGCTTCTTTTGTTTAATCTTTAGCAGCTTAAACCAAACACAATCAACGGCTTGGTTACGTAAAATGCAATTGTTATCATCAGCATCATTCAGTTTAGGCCATGGAGGTAACGACTCTCAAAAAGTAATGGGAATCATTGCCGCAGCAGTTGTTGTTTATATCCATACCAGTGGTGTTCCAATGGAAAGCTTACCAGACTGGCTACACGTATCTTTACCTGCTAAAGGACCGAATGGACAAGACATAGCAGGCCAAATGCCAGGGTGGATCCCTTTAGCTTGTTACAGCGCAATTGCTGCAGGAACATTGAGCGGCGGCTGGAAGATTGTTAAAACAATGGGCTCAAAAATTACTAAAGTAACCCCATTCGAAGGAGTAACGGCAGAAACCGCAGGAGCGTTAACCTTATATTTTACTGAACATTTAAAAGTGCCTGTAAGTACCACTCATACCATTACCGGATCAATTATAGGATCTGGATTAACGAAGGGCGTTTCGGCTGTAAAATGGGGGGTAACTATTAAATTGATTTGGGCCTGGGTACTAACCATTCCTATTTCAGCCCTACTAGCAGCAATAATTTATTATATTTTAAGTTTCTTTTTAGGTTAAACCAAACGCTCCTTATTTTTTTAAAATACGATATTCACAGTTGTACTTCCAGAAGCACTATTATTTGGCAACACCCATTTCGGCCCCTCTTTAAATAATCGACTCACTTCTTTTAGCTCGCCTTCAGAAAGTGGTTGCGCACTTTTTAAAACAGGCGATGCACTTATATTGATCGGCGTGCCGTCACTCTCCAGGTCAAAAGATACGGTAATATGCTTACCAATTGGTTTTTTATCCACAAGTAACTTATTATTATCAATCAAATAGGTTTGGAATTTATCCCAACCTCCTACCGGCTCAGGCCGAACAAATACTGTTGATGTAGCACTAGCAATCTTTCTCTTCAATGGTGCCTTACCAACTACCACCACTTCATTCAATGAGCTGTTATCGGCCTTTAACTCAATCCCAAGGTTGTCGCCTTTTTTAACGTTAACCTCCTTTGATAGGAACCCAAGATAAGCTACGTTTAGTTTACTATTTTTCACTAAACTATCTAGAGTCAAGTTGAACTCTCCCTTTTCGTTTGTTACTGCACCGATGGATGTTCCTTTAAACGTAACAGCGGCCCCAACTATTGGTAGCTTGTCTTCTCCATAAACGAAACCTTTAACAGAATTTTTATCATTTCCAATCTTAAGGCCACTAACTTTGCCTTGCAAACTAGCCATTGGGCTATTAGCTACCTTGCTTTTTTTTGCCTCCTCAGCTGCACGAAAAGTTAAAAGTGCAGGAGCATCAACCGTAGCCTGTTCAACTATTGGTGCAGCTACAGGAGCAAGGGGCTTCTTAACCGTTTTTTTCACATTTCCAGCATAACTATTTGCCTTAGCAGCTGCAATGACTTTATCAAGTTCAGCACTAGATTTTTCATTTGTTGAAACAGGAGGAATGGCAACCTCTATACTTTTAGGTGCCTGAGCTGCCAATTGTTCACGGTTACCTTTTTCACGCATCCAGAATAATAAACTCACTGTTACAAATAAAACGGCAGCAGCCGCAGCAATACTTAATCGCTGTGATGTAATCTGCCAGCGTTTTTTGTCAACAGGTTTCTGCGCAATACGCTCTTGTAATTGCTTTTGCAGCAACGATAAAGACTCCACACGTTTTGGCGATTGGCTCAAGCCAGCTAGCGCTTCAGCTACAAAAGGATCTTCCAATGAAAGCCTTTCCACCTGGTACATAGCTTTAGCATCAAGCTTACCGTCGAGGTAATCTTCTAATACATCTATATCTATCCACTCGTTATTGTTCACTGTTTTTCTCTATACAGATTTTTAAATTTCTTTTCCCATTTTGGATATAACTCTTCACCTTCAGCATATCATATCCAGTAATATCTGCAACTTCTTTATAACATTTTTCCTGCAAATAAAACAAGTCTACGCTTTTTCGCTGCTCTTCAGGCAATGCTTCCATACACTTTTCCATCACAGTTAATTGTTGTTCTTTCGCATCATCGATATCAAGATGCACAAAATCATCATTTTCCACAAAATTATCTTCCAAAGAAACAGTTGGATTCTTGGAAGATTTACGCAAAGCCATCAAACAATGATTGCGCGACAGGACATGTAGCCAACTTTTGAAATTTTGAACCTGATGCACCTTTAACTTGGTCACCAACTCTTCAAAAATCTGCATAACTGCATCCTTGCTCTGCTCTTCATCTTTGAAATAATTAAAACAAACGCCAAAGACTAAATGCATATACCGATTATAAAGCACGCCAAGTACCTCCAAGTCGCCACTTTGCCGATAGCGGGCAATGAGCGCAAGATCATCTTGCACCTCAGCTTTACTGGTATTTTTTATAAACTTCAAATCAGTTTGTTCATATTATTTTGCTCAAGTATAAAAAATATTTCTCGATAAGGATATGGAAATCTCATAAACCTTACATCACTATTAAAACTTAAACTATTTCCATCACCTAAATAAACTTATCCTATTATGAAAAAATTACTCCTGCCTCTACTCCTGCTGTTTATCTTCGCAGCCTTTAAAGCAATTAAAATAAACGAGTTAACTGGTCGTGTTGTTGATGATACGGACGGGCGCGCAATTGTAGGCGCAACCATTAAAAGTTTTCCAAGTAAAACATTAACAGTCACAAATGCCGATGGAAAATTTAACATTCAGCTACCAGACACAGACACCCAAATAACAGTTTCCTACCTTGGTTACAACAGTCAGACCATCACATTAACTAAACAAAAAAACATTAGCATTAAACTTAAAGCCGCTAATGCGCTGCTTCAGGAATTAGTGGTATTGGGCTATGCAAGTCAAAAAAAAGAAGTCCGCACAAGCTCATCGGCTCTAGTACACCATGGGAGCGCAATCCCCTTAAAGGGCAAAATTTCCGGCCTCCACATATCCCGCAGTGAAACAGAAAGTTATGCGGGCATCATGGAGAATAGCTTTCATAAGGCGAGCAAAAACCCACTCTCTACCTTTTCTATCGATGTTGATGCCGCATCCTACAGTAACGTTCGCAGAATGATCAATAACGGAAATCTACCGCCAAAGGATGCGGTTCGAATTGAAGAAATGATCAACTATTTCGATTATGACTATATCCAACCTGCCGGAAATGATCCGGTAAATATTGTAACCGAACTCGCGCCTGCCCCATGGAATAAACAGCACAGACTGCTTAAGATTGGTTTAAAAGCAAAAACAATTAGCACCGAAAATTTACCTTCTTCAAATTTGGTGTTTTTAATTGATGTATCAGGCTCAATGAATGCTCCGAATAAATTACCTTTACTGGTTTCATCTTTTAAGCTATTAACTGATCAGCTTAGACCTAAAGATAGGGTAGCCATTGTGGTTTATGCAGGTAACTCCGGACTGGTGCTACCTTCAACTCCTGGCCATGCCAAGACTACCATAAAAGAGGCTTTAAATAAATTGGACGCAGGGGGTTCAACAGCTGGTGGAGAAGGAATTGAACTGGCATACAAAGTGGCCAGCGAGAACTTTATTAAGGGAGGTAACAACCGGGTTATTTTAGCAACGGATGGAGATTTTAACGTGGGTGCCAGTAGCGATACGGATATGCAACGTCTTATTGAATCAAAACGTAAAACAGGCATATTTCTAACGGTTTTAGGCTATGGAATGGGGAATTATAAAGACAGCAAAATGGAAATTCTGGCTAATAAAGGGAATGGGAACTATGCTTACATCGACAACATTAGTGAAGCCAGAAAAGTATTGGTAAATGAATTTGGCGGAACGTTATTTACCGTAGCAAAAGATGTTAAACTGCAAATCGAATTTAATCCTGCTAAAGTACAATCTTACCGTTTAATTGGCTATGAAAATAGATTGCTTGCCGACGAAGATTTTAACAATGATTTAAAAGATGCGGGCGATTTGGGATCAGGGCATACGGTAACTGCCTTATATGAAATCATCCCCGTTGGGGTAAAAAGCAATTTCGCCGGCCTCATTGACGATTTAAAATACCAGTCGACCCCAAAAGCAACCCCCTCTTATCACGGAAATGAAATGCTAACTATAAAATTACGCTACAAAGAGCCTACCAAAAACGTGAGCAAAAGCCTTCAAAAAGTTGTGATGGATAATGTGAACACAAAAACCAGCGATAACTTTAGATTTGCTGCTGCCGTAGCAGAGTTTGGAATGCTTTTAAGAGAATCTGATTTTAAACAAAATAGCAGTTATCCACAACTAATTGAGTTAGCTATGGGCGCTTTGGGAAGCGATAAAGAAGGTTATCGATCAGAATTTGTAAGATTAGCTAAATCTACCCATTTAATGGCAGGAGATTTGCTTAACATTGCGAAAGAAAAGTAGGAGATTTATAATTTTCTTACCGAACTACAACAACTTATGAAAAAGATCAGCGTTTATTTACTGGCTATTGCACTTATTTCCTTTACTGGTTGCGATGTTCAAAGCCAAAACAAAATAGGAAGTATTTTAAAGCAAATCCCGACTAATGGCAACCCTACTGCCTTAGAGATTAGCGCCGGCCTAAAACAAGCCTTAGAAATTGGCACCTCGCAGGGTGCTGACCAGCTTTCGGCTAAAGATGGTTTTCTAGGGAACCTGGCTGTGAAAATTCTATTTCCACCAGAAGCGCAACAAGTAGAGAGAACCTTAAGAAGTTTAGGTTTCAACTCCCTTGCAGATAATGTTATCTTAAGTATAAACCGTGCAGCAGAAGATGCGGCTAAGGAAGCGAAACCAATTTTCATTTCAGCCATTAAACAAATGACCATTACTGATGCCACAAATATCTTGTTAGGCAATAAAGATGCGGCGACAAGTTATTTCAAAAGAGTTACTACTGCCCAGCTTTTACAAAAATTTGAACCGGTAATTACTGCAAGCCTAAATAAAGTTGGCGCCACAAAATATTGGGGCGATGCAGCTACTGCTTATAATAAAATCCCTTTGGTTAAACCTGTAAATACAAACCTCTCTAATTACGTAGCTCAAAAAGCCATTGATGGCATGTTTTATCAAGTAGCCCAAGAAGAGCTAAAAATTAGAGAAAATATTGGCGCCCGCTCTACTAGCCTATTACAAAAGGTATTTGGCTATGCAGATTCAAAAAGGTAAGGATTAAATTCTTAAGCTAGTCGACATTCTTCGTACTTGCTTTGCATTTGCTTCGAGACACATTCGAACAAGCTAGGTATCAGCGGTATACATGAGAGGTACCAAATAAACACTGAGTCCCAGTTGAGTCCCACTTGAGTCCCAGTTGAGTCCCACTTTTATATAAAAAACTCGGACTCAACTGGGATTCTACTTAGCCTCAATTATTGAACATGGTTAATCATTCTCAAAGCAGGTAATAACCTGTCTCGAAGCTGGGATAGCGCTGTTACGATAAAGTGCTTTAGGTTTTGCTGTTAATTGACAACTGCAAAATAATACCGCCAGCTGATAACTGCAAACCGATTTGCTTTTCGCCTTAATTTAAGGTACTTTTACACAGTATTTTACAACAATAAATAAACATTGGATTTTAAAGATTTTAATTTTAACCCTGGACTTTTAGAGGGTTTACTGGCAATGGGTTTTAAAAACGCAACGCCTATACAACAACAAGCCATTCCGCTTATTTCAGCAAAAAAAGACCTAATAGCTTGTGCACAAACCGGAACTGGGAAGACAGGCGCCTTTTTATTGCCGATCATGAATATGCTTACCGAAAATCACGATAGGCACAATACTACTTTGATTCTCACCCCTACTAGAGAGCTTGCCCAACAAATAGATTTGCAGGTAGAAGCCCTTTCTTACTTTACCAATATTAGTTCATTAACGGTGTTTGGTGGCGGAGATGGTATCGCCTATGAACAGCAAAAACGTTCGATGCGAGAGGGTGTCGATATTATTATCGCAACACCTGGCCGACTAATTGCCCACCTCTCGTCGGGGGTTTTAAAGATGGATAAATTGCAATACCTGGTGCTTGATGAAGCCGATCGCATGCTCGATATGGGCTTTTATGAAGACATTATGAAGATTGTAGGTTACTTACCAAAGAACCGCCAAACAGTAATGTTTTCGGCAACCATGCCTCCAAAAATTAGAACTCTGGCTGCCAAGCTCTTAAATGAGCCTGAATCTATTAGTCTTGCCATTTCGAAACCCGCAGAAGGTATTAATCAGCAGATCTATTTCGTTTTCGACGAGCAAAAAGTTCCTCTATTAACTGAAATTCTTAAATCAGCAACCTATAAACGCATTATCGTTTTTGCTGGCAGAAAAGAGAAAGTGAAGGAATTGGGAAAAGTCTTTAAAAAACTGGGGCTGAAAGCTGCCGCATTTCACAGCGATCTAGAGCAGAAAGAACGTGAAGCAATTATGCTGGATTTTAAAAACAGCAAACTCAATGTAATCATCGGAACTGATGTGTTAAGTAGAGGGATTGATGTAACGGGCATCGACTTAGTAATCAATTTTGATGCGCCTCAAGATCCTGAAGATTATATTCACAGAATTGGAAGAACTGCAAGAGCAGAGACTACCGGCACCGCAATAACGCTGGTGAATAACAAGGACAGACGCAAATTGGCGAATATTGAAAAGTTAATCGAGCGTCAAATTGATAGAATGCAAGTTCCAGAACATCTAGGGGAAGCACCTTCGGCGGATGCAGTTCCGGAACGTACGTCTTATCCAAAGAAGAAGAAGTTTTTTAAGAAGAAGCCCATGAAGCTTTAGAAGTTAGCGTAAGTCTGAAAAAATTGCTAATTTTAGGCATGCAGAACCTCCCACCATTAGCTGAACGGATGCGCCCTCAAAACTTGGACGAGTATGTTGGTCAGCAGCATTTGGTTGGCGAAGGTGCCGTTTTACGCAAAGCGATAGAAAGTGGTCAGTTACCCTCCATGATTTTCTGGGGGCCGCCAGGAGTGGGAAAAACCACGTTGGCTTATATCATTTCTCAAAATTTAGACCGTCCTTTTTTCAACTTAAGCGCGATCAATTCGGGTGTTAAGGACATTAGGGAAGTGATTGATAAGGCTGCGGCGCTAAAAGACAGTTTTTTAGGCTTGCCTATTCTTTTTATCGACGAAATACACCGCTTCAGCAAATCGCAACAAGATAGTTTATTAGGCGCTGTAGAGCGTGGATTAGTTACCTTAATTGGAGCTACTACTGAAAATCCTTCTTTTGAAGTGATATCGGCACTACTTTCAAGGTGTCAGGTTTATATTTTACAGGGTCTGAATGAAGAAGAATTAAGTGGCTTATTGCAAACTGCTATAGAAACTGATACGGTTTTAAGAGAAAAGAAAATTGAGATCAAAGAACATGAAGCTTTGATCCGGCTTTCGGGTGGAGATGCCAGAAAATTGCTTAATGTACTCGAAATTGCAATTAACGGTATTGGTGGAAACAAGATTATTTTAACAAATGAGAACGTGCTAAACCATGCACAGCAAAATCTTGCTTTATACGATAAAGCGGGTGAACAGCATTATGATATTATCTCTGCGTTTATTAAATCGATTCGTGGAAGCGATCCAAATGCTGCTGTTTATTGGTTGGCAAGAATGATTGAAGGAGGAGAAGACCCACTATTTATTGCCAGGAGGCTGGTTATCCTGGCATCAGAAGACATAGGGAATGCCAATCCAAATGCTTTACTTTTAGCGAACAATTGTTTTAGCGCTGTAAATGTAATTGGTTTTCCAGAGTCGAGAATTATTTTATCGCAATGCGTAACTTACTTAGCTTCATCACCTAAGAGCAATGCTTCTTATGAAGCCATTAATAAAGCGCAGGCTTTGGTGAAACAAACTGGCAATTTGCCAGTCCCATTACATATACGCAATGCACCCACCAAACTGATGAAAAACATTGGTTATGGGAAGGATTACCAATACGCCCATGGATATGAAGGAAATTTCTCGGCGCAGGAATATTTTCCAGAGCAATTAAGTGGAACGAAACTGTATGATCCAGGAAGAAATCCTGCCGAAGAAAAACTAAGAGAGAAACTCAAACAAAATTGGAAAGACAAATACAACTATTAATATGCTATCAACTTTTTTAAATCATCAATGGAAGGCATTTTGGCGGAGCCGGAATAAAGCAGGGAGTATAGCCGCACAAGTTTTACTTGGCTTTTTTATCCTTTATTTCTTAGTTGCTGCAATTGGAGTTGGCTTTTTCATGACTAAACTTTTAGGGCAACTTTTTCCAAATCTATCGCCTGTTTCCGGTTTTAACAGCATTATTCTCTATTACTTTTTATTTGATCTAGCTATTAGAACCCAAATGCAAGAGTTACCAACGCTAAGTATTATCCCTTACCTACATCTTAATGTTAGGCGAAAAGCAATTGTAAATTTTCTAAATATTAAATCTCTTTTTTCTTTCTTTAACCTGCTTCCTCTTTTTATATTCATTCCATTTATCATTTTAGAAATTGGACTTAAATCTGGGGCGCTAGTGGCTTTAGCCTATATCGTAGCCATTCTATCACTCACATTTTTTAATAATTACCTGGTTTTATTTTTAAAGCGGAAATCAATAAACAACATTGTTTATTTTGCCTGTCTATTAGGCTTTGTAGCTATCGCTGCCGCATTAGATTATTTCAAGGTTATTTCCGTGATGAATTTTTCGAATTTAATTTTCGTAAATATTACTGAATATCCTTTTTTGGCTTTAATTTTTACTTTAGCGGCTTTGCTTATCTTCTTTTTCAATTCCCGTTATCTACGCGCTAATTTATACACAGAAGAATTAAGCGTTAAGGATGACAAAAAAGGAAGTACAGATTACCCTTTTTTAAATCAGTTTGGAAAAGTAGGTGAATTAGCTGCATTGGAATTGAAGTTAATTTTGAGACATAAACGTTCTAAAGGTTCAGTATTGATGGGTTTTGCTTTTTTAGCTTATGGCTTAATATTCTACAAAGAACCCATTATAGCCCGTAATGAATTCGGAAAGCTGCTTTTCGCAGCAGTATTTATGACAGGAATCTCAATCATTTCTTATGGGCAGTTCATGTTTGCTTGGCAAAGCACCCATTTCGATGGATTATTGGTCAACAAGATAGATTTCAAGAACTTTATCAAGGCCAAGTTCCTTTTATTTACCCTTAGTTGTACTGTTATAACTATTCTAGCGAGTTTTTATGGCTTTTTAAGCTATAAATTATTGCTGCTACACCTGGCAGCCTATTTATATAATATCGGATTTGCTACCGTAATTGTATTATACTTTGCAACGATGAACTATAAACGATTGGACATTACCAAGAGTGCTAGTTTTAATTGGCAAGGTGTAGGTGCCACACAATGGATCTTAGGAATTCCATTTATCCTAATTCCCATATTGATTTATGTTCCTTTTGGCTTAACTGAACATCCCTATTGGGGATTGGTGGCCATCGGGTTATTTGGGCTGGTTACGCTTTTGATGCGTAACATTTGGATTAACTTATTAGTTAAAAGATTTGAAAAACAACGATATAAAATAGCCGAAGGCTTTAGAGAATAGTATGATGTTAGAAATTAAACAATTAAAAAAAACCTATGGTGCCAAAACAGTAGTTAACATCGATCAGTTAACGATTAGTGATGGCGAAACGATTGGTCTTGTTGGCAACAACGGCGCTGGTAAAACAACACTTTTCAGAATGCTATTAGACCTTATCCGCCCCGACAGTGGCGAAATTCTATCAAAAGAACAAAATGTCGCAAACAATGACCATTGGAAAGACTACACTGCCTCCTATCTAGATGAGGGCTTTTTGATAGATTATTTAACCCCCGAGGAGTATTTCATTTTTATTGGGAGTTTACATAATTTAAGTGTAGCGCATGTTGCAGATTATCTAAAGCAATATGAGGAATTCTTTAATGGCGAGATTCTAAACAGCCGAAAGTACATACGGGATTTCTCAAAAGGGAACCAGAATAAGATCGGAATTGCTGCTGCATTAATGCAGAAACCCGAGCTTCTAGTATTGGACGAGCCTTTTGCTAACTTAGACCCAACTACCCAAATTAGACTTAAGTCGCTAATCAGATCGCTTAAGACTACTGAAAAGCTCACCACTTTAATTTCAAGTCACGATTTAAATCACGTCACCGATGTATGCGACCGGATCATCCTATTAGAAAAAGGATTGATCATTAAGGATTTCTATACCGACGAAAATACCTTAAAAGAATTAGAGGCCTACTTCTCTGAGTAGTAAGACTTATTGTAACAAATGTATAGTAAAATGGTCAATCTGATAGATAAGGTTGGCCATTTTAAATATAGACAGAAGCCATTCAACCACTTACCAATTAAAATCTTAGATTCTTTAATATTGGCATACGCTTTGAATAAGTTGATGATAGAAACTAAAATTTAATGACATGATGACTTCGAAATTCAAAATAGCTACCCTAAGTATCGCTCTATCAGTAGGTGCCATGACCTTTCAAGGTTGTGACAGTTTAACCAACACACAAAAAGGCGCAGGTATTGGTGCCGCAGCCGGTGGTGTAATTGGTGGAATTATAGGCAAAAAAGCTGGTAATACTGCTGTTGGCGCTATTATTGGCGCGGCCGTAGGTGGTACAGCTGGTGGGTTTATCGGAAAAAGAATGGACAAACAGGCTGCAGAGATCCAGAATGCTATCCCTAATGCGGAGGTGATAAGGGAAGGTGAAGGTATCATTGTAAAATTCGATAGTGGTATCTTATTCGACTTCGATAAATCCGCTTTGAAAGATGCGGCTAAGCAAAATATTCAATCCCTAGCAAGTTCATTAAACCAATATCCAGGAACCGATATTAAAGTGATCGGTCATACTGATAGTCGTGGTACTGAAGAGTATAACATGGGTTTATCTGAAAGAAGAGCTGCGGCTGTAAAAGCTTATGCAGTTTCGCAAGGTGTGCCTAGTTCACGTTTAATCACTATGGGTAAAGGATATGCTGAACCTATTGGAGACAATGCAACAGATGAAGGTAGAGCACAAAATAGAAGAGTGGAGATTGTAATCGTTGCGAATGACCAATTAAAAAAAGAAGCTGCTTCTCAAGGAAAGTAAGCTAAAGAATTTATATTATCTACTTATAAACGTAAAGCCCTGTTACAATTGATTTTGTGCAGGGTTTTTGCGTTAAGCTAAGAATAAATATCCTCGAAATAAGTAATCGCTAAACCTTTAAGTAATAATTCTTGCTCCATGAGGGCATAGGAAGGAACAGGTTTAACTAACTTCCAGTGAGGCCATCCATCTTGGTCTAGCCCTTCTAATTCGTAAAAACCCATTTCACTTAATAACCTACAAGTGGCAATATGCATTAATTCTTCTTTCTGACGCTTACTATACTTACCAGGACCTTTACCTAGTTCTTGCACACCAATCAAAAATAGGATTACTTTTAGATCTGGCGTATCGGAATCAAACTCAGTTGAGATTTTATCCTGTAATAATTTCCACTTGGCATGTATTTCTGCTGGTTTCATGCTACAAATATACTTTTATGACAAAGAGTTTAACGCACATATAAGTCAAATTTTTAGCTTTGTTATATGAACACTAAAATCAACACTGGCTTACTGGCTTTCGGAATGTCTGGAAAGGTATTTCATGCCCCTTTTGTAGATGCACATCCTGGTTTTAATTTGCATGCCATTACCGAGCGCAATCATAAGCTGGCAAAAAAGGATTACCCGTCCATTGTCAGCTACAATACTATTAATGAGTTGATAGCCGATGAAACCATAGACCTGGTGATTATCAATACCCCAAGTTTTACACATTATGAATATGCTAAAAAAGCGCTATTAGCTGGCAAACATATCTTGGTAGAAAAACCATTTACGGCAAAATCTTCTCAGGCAAAGGAGCTCTTTGATTTAGCGAAAAGTTTAAAAAAGAAAGCCTTGGTATATCAGAATAGAAGGTACGATAGTGGCTTCAATGCTGTAAAAAAAGTAATTGAAAGTGGAAAATTGGGAAAGTTAGTCGAAGTACATTTTCGTTATGATCGATATCGAAACGAAATTGGCCCAAAATACTTTAAGGAAGAACCATATGAAGCAAGCGGTTTATCATATGATTTAGGACCCCATTTGTTAGATCAAGCTATTAATTTATTTGGGAAGCCGGAAAAATTCCATAAAGTATTGGGGAAACACCGTGAGCATACTAAGGTAGACGATTACTTCACTATACACCTAAGTTACCCGAATGATTTAAATGTGTTTTTAACCGCAAGTATGCTGGTAGCAGAAATTAAAGATGCATTTGTGGTGAATGGCATGATGGGGTCCTTTAATAAAAACCATGCCGATGTACAAGAAGAGCAATTGTTGAGAGGAATGAAACCTACTGACGACGCTTACGGGATAGAAAATCCGGTAGATGCGGGTCGGTTAACTTTGGTAACTGACAACGGGGGCAGGACCACAACCATTACTCCATCAGAAAAAGGCGATTATATGGGCCTATTTGAAGCTGTTTATCAAAACATCATAAATGAGGTAGCTTATCCTATCACCGAGGAAGATATTATTGCTCAACTCGAAATACTGGAGTCATAGTGTAACCGCTGTATTAAAGGCTTCCCAACAGGGCAATCAAAAACTCGGTTGGGGCCTCGAGGTGTGGGATGTGCCCTACCCCATCGAATTCAATCAATTTCGCTCCGGGTATTTTTGCCGCGGTTTGTTTGCCTAATAATTTGTACTGTCCGTGTTGTGCCTGCACAGCCGGACTCAATAGCCCTTTCCCGACAATTGTTTTGTCTTCCTTGCCGATAAAAAGCACCGTAGGCACTTCGAGATTTCCGAACTCATAAACTACAGGTTGCTCATAAATCATTGTAAATGTCATCGCAGCTACTTTTGCCCACCGCGGATAATCGGGACTTAGGGTAACTCCGCCGGCAATACGAACCAATTCATCATATTCGGCTTTCCAAAGGGTGAAATATGAGTTTCGATAGTAGGCTTTGATGCTTTGCGCTGTAGCTTTCAATTCAGTTTCGTACTGTTTTTCTGTATTCACATACGGAACAAAGGTTTTATAGTCTTCTAAACCAATTGGATTTTCTAATAAAAGTTTCTCGGTCCTATCTGGATAACGCAAAGCAAAGCGTGTAGCCAGCATTCCGCCCATAGAGTGCCCCAGAACAATAGCTCTTTTGACGTTTAAGGAATCCAGCAGCTCCTTATTCCATTCGGCCAGTTGGTGGAAACTATAGTGGATGAAAGCTTTTGTTGATTTACCAAAGCCGATTTGATCTGGAACAATCACCCTGAAGCCCGCATTACTCAGCGCTTGTATGACATTCGTCCAATAATATCCGCCGAAGTTCTTCCCATGAAATAACATTACCGTTCTGCCTGTCGACTTTGACACTGGGACAATGTCCATATAAGCCATGGTAATGTCCTGTCCCTCAATTCTGATATCCTTATAGGCGATAGGATAAGCGTACTTAACGCTTTCTAAAGTAATTGATAGCGTATCTTGCTGTTGTGCACTAAGGTTAAAACTTAATGAGATCAGATAGATGAAAAAAGGATAAAGAAATTTAGGCATAGCTACATCGTTAGCTTACATTAACAAATAGCTACGCCGTTTTGTGTTAGTTTAGCCTATTAACCAGCGAAATGCTAACACTATTATGATTAAAAATATCATAGTTTTTAAATTTTTAAGACTTACGAAATCGGAACTTCGTAAGTCAATGCAATATTATTTTTTTAGTAATTGTTTCAAATTAACAACTGGCATTTCCACTATATTTTGATCCGCTAAACTACCAGAACAATTGCTTACCATAACATCAGAAACAGTAACCTTCGCCTGTGGGCTTCCCATAGTATTTAACATTAAATGTTCAATCTTATAGCTTTTATCATCTTCTCGGTCGCCATCTGTACCACCAGTAATAGCAATCTCCTTTCCCCCAGTCGAGGTAACGGATAGATTACCATAAGAAGACTTTTCGCTGCTAAAAGAAGTATTTTTCGCATCCACTGTTAACGAATTAATCACTTCGTTGAAAACCGAGATTACTTGAACGTCATTTGCAGAGATGCTAATATGTTTAGTGTCTTTCGCAGAGCCGAATTCAATTTTCTCAATCTTATCCCCAATTACATTTAAAGAATCTTGCGATACCGTTAAAATTAATGTTTCTGCTTTTGCAACTGTTAAAGTTTTGATATTTGGTGCGTAGACGATAATTGTGGCATAACGATTTCTATTCTTTTCTTCTTTCGGCTTCACATCAATGCTTAATTTGCCGTTTGCCTCCACTTTAAAGCTAATCATATCTTTTATTTCGGCAGGCACTTTTACTCCATATGCATCGTCGGCAACTAAGCGGATATTGATTCGATAATCCTGTCCGTTTAATATTTCAACTGATGAAAATGCTGTCACACTACTGGCCGTCATTCCCGGATCTGGAGATTTAAAGGAATTGTTGTCATACACGACATCTAATTTATCGCCTCTTTCTCCAACCCTGTAATTTACTCTCGACACAATTACCATCCCTAAAAGAGGGATTAAGATCAATGATGATGCAAAAGCGATTAATAATTTATTACTTAATTTCATGTCTTTAAGGATTAAAAGTTTCTTTAACAAAAGAGTTGTAACGGGTTTCCAGTTCATCAAACCCAATATTTAACAGGTAAACATTTCTAAAAACTACTGGAAGTTCTTCATCCATGAATTGTGTTTTGCGGTAGCTTTTCACATTGGCTAACGCTTCATCGGACACAAAAAATCCTACTCCTCTTTTATTATTAATTATATTTCTATTCTGCAGTAAATCATAGGTGCGCATTACCGTGTTTGGGTTAACTTCAAGTTCAACGGCTAGCTCTCTTACTGACGGCACTTTCTCATCCACTTTCCATTTTTCTAGAAGAATATGTTCACAAACATATTCTGCGATTTGAAGGTATATTGCCTTATTATCTCTGAATTCCATATCTATACCAATTAAAGTTTAAACCTCTTTTTCTTTTAAGCGTACATAAGTAATGCTCCATACAATTGCTGTTAGCAGTAACATGAGCGAGAAAACGGCTAACTCTACCCAAAATTTCCGATCATCCATATTACCATTACCATGATTAACCGAAATTCTTCCTTCAAATAATGCTTGTCCCGCTTTCACAATAATAAAAGTCCAAATTCCTGAGAAAATCATCAATGAAATAGCTGTTTTAATGTAATGAAAGCGATTGAAGTAAATAGAACCCAATAAGAATAAACTCGTCACAAAAAATGGAGTCAAAACAAATATCGATTTAAACTCTCCCGGGTTATTCTTGCTAAAGAAATACCGAATACTATCAACCGCATGAGTTGACTCTTCAGCGCTAACTGGTGATGTACTATGATACATGCTTCTGAGCTTACTCACAAAAGCTAGATCTGTTAAGTAAAATATGACCAAGAAACTTATGGTGCTTAATACCGCCGTAAAAAGAATACCTGTTAAAAACTTCTCAAATGTCGATGCCGGTATCATTAAATCTATAATTGCCTTCGGTTTTTGGCCCAAATGCGCAAAATAGCTACTTGCAATAACTGTAATAAATAAGAACCCAAATATTAAAAATAATGGCTCTCTAAAATGCAATAATCTTTCAGAAAATGGATAATTTTCAGCGATAGTACTCCATGTAGCGAAACCATAAAAGGTGATGATAACACCAAGTACAACCGCCAAGGTAATGAGGTAAATCTTTCCGAATTCTAACCATTGTCTCTTCAACAAAAGACTAAACCGATGTATGCTAAATGTATTGTTCATGTCCGTTTAAGATTTAGTTAAAAATTGGTTTCAATTTATTTTTTTCAGCGAGCACTGCATTAAATAGCAATTCGATATCAAGTTTACTATCTTCCTGATGATAGTTTTGCAGAACGGCATTAAAACCTGCTAACGATGGTTCTGAATAAATTACCGTTTCATCAAGTTCTTTAACTCGTTTAAAACATAGTTTATTGGTAATTTCTTCAACCGATGCTTTTAACGCAATGCTACTTTCGTCGAGCATAATTACCGTATCTATCAAATTATCCAAATCCCTAACTTGGTGGGTTGAAATAATAATGCAGCGATCCTCAGTTAAAACTGAAGCCATAATTTTGCGGAATTGTGCTTTTGAAGGGATGTCCAATCCGTTGGTTGGCTCATCCATGATGACTAATTTAGCTTGTGTTGCTAAGCCAAATGCAATGATCACCTTCTTCTTCTGGCCGTAGCTCATGTTAATCAATTTCTGAGTAACCGGAATGTCAAACTCAGCCAGTAGGGCTGTAAAATAAGCATGGTCAAAATCTGGATAGAAGGCTGCATTCGCTTTTACAAAAGCATCAATTTTAACCGAGGGAAGATAAAATTCTTCCGGTATAAAACAAATTTGTTGTAACAAAGCAGGTTGTCTCTTAGCTGGATCATAACCCATTACATCCATAGTTCCGCTTTGCGCGTACACTAGTCCCGCCAGGTTTTTTAATAAACTCGATTTACCAGCGCCGTTTTTTCCCAGTAAGCCATAAATATGACCTGCACTTAATTGCATGCTCATATTTTTGAACAACAGTTTGCCTTTGCTGTAACCAAAATTTAGGTTGTTAATTTTAATCATACTCCACTGTATTAGTTAAATAATACACTAAAGTATGACGATATTTTGTAACTACCAAATTTTTTGTAAAAAAAGATTTAAAAAGGTGGAATTGAGGTTGAGGGTTAGGTGCCTCGTAAAGAAAACAATAAGCTCGTCATTGCAAGATGTTGCGGCGCATGAAGCGAAGCAACCTCCATCTAGCGTTGCGCTTTAAAGATTGCTTCTTACCTCGCAATGACGAGCTAGATTCAGGTGAGCTAAAGATCAGCAGACCTAAAGCGGCACGCTGATTCCGAAACTCATATTTCGGCCTTGATTATAAATCCCTTCCGGCTTATATCTGCTTAAATGATTAAAATAAAGCTTATCGGTTAAGTTCTGACCAGTTACCCAAACATTAATTTTACCTTTTTTAACTTTGAACGAAGTGCCTACCCCTACGTCTAATAATGTATATCCATTAGTCTGGGTTTCAAAGCTGTCGAAACGGCTTTGTTTGAAAACGTTAGTTAGTCCGATTTTGAAAAAGCTATCGTGTAATCCTTTAAGCGTAGGTTCAAAACGTATTTCGTTGTTTAAACTTGCTGCAGGAATAAAAGGCAAGGGTAAATCATTCGCCCGATTTGTTCCTTTTACATAAGCAAAGGTATTTTCAAAGTGAATAGCTTTGATCAGGTGAAAATCAACCGAAGCCTCACCACCAACTAAATCGGCGTCCGTTTGCACAAAACGATAAACGGGTAGGCTGGTGCTTATGCCGTCTTCGTCAGTAAAAGGTGTGGTCTCGTTATTAAAATTACCGGGATATATATAATTATAAATACGATTACTGTATGCATTTAACCCAAAGGTGATATGTTCGGCTGTGTATTCTAAGCCTAAATCAAATTGTGCACTGGTTTCTTGCTTTAGGTTACTGTTTCCAATTTCGTATCTAAAAGTCCCTTCATGTCTGCCATTAGCCCCTAGTTCTGCAATGTTTGGCGCTCTAAAGCCTGAACCTGCATTTGCCCTAAATACCAGGTCTTTGGCTACTTCGTATGAAATTCCGATCGAACCAGAGACATTTGAGAAATTATTTTCAAAAGGCTTGAAGACTTGTTCCCCATCTTCTGTTAAATCTTTTCCCGTTACTGTTTTATAATCATAACGCAAGCCGAAGTTAACCGCACCTTTTGTAAAATTACGTTTCAGATAACCAAAAAAACCTATGTTGTTGCTGTTATAATCAGGTATAAGATATTCATCGCCATTATTCACGTTATCCTGGTACATACCTTGTAAACCAATAGTTGGCTCCCACACGCCTTTATTAGCGAACGAATACTTCACATCATAGGTATATGAATTGAGGTTGAGGTGCAAACCTGGAGCATCTTTACTTTCTTCAAACTCCTTACGGATATTCTTCTGAAATGCAAAATTGCTTTTTAATTGTCCCCCACCCAACAAAACATTACTACTTAGCACGGCTCGGTAATGGTTAATATTTTGATAAGGAAGAACAAGTTTCCGGTTTCGGGCATCATGCTTAGTGATCAGATTTCCATCTTCATCGGTAAAATTTCCGTCATCATCCGGGCCCTCTTCTACTAATCCGATATTTGTGTTAAACCTAGATAAATTTAAGTGGGTATAACCCCATGCTTTATTTAAGCCGATCATTCCACTGGCATTTGTCTCATTAAAACCAGCATTGGGAACTGTTTTACCTGCGTAACCAAACCCATAAGCGTTTTTATATGATACCCTTCCGCGATACACCAAACCATCTGTATTGCCCTGCATCATTAAGGAAGAGGCAGACAAGCCATTGTTTGTGGCGTAATTGGTTGTAAAATTTCCATTAAAATCGCCCTCCGCAGGAACAAAATCTTCAATGATATTGATTACACCACCTAGCGCATCCGACCCGTATAATAAACTTGCAGGTCCTTTTAAAATCTCTATTCGTGCTGCCGAAAATTGATCTACTTCTACCCCATGCTCATCACCCCATTGCTGGGCTTCTTCTCTGGCACCATCAATAATTGTTAGCACACGATTATATCCTAAGCCTCTGATAGTTGGCTTAGAGATTGCTCCACCGGTGGTAACTTGAGAGATACCAGGTACTTTTGAAATTGCATCTATTAAATTTGTGCCTCCCGCTTGCGTTAATTTTTCGCGGTTAACAGACACAACTGCCAGACTATTGGTTTTATTATTTGAGCTAAAAGGAGTACCTGTAATAACCACTTCGGCACTTTCAATAACCGCTTGCTGGAGTGAGAATTTCAAACTCTGAGCATCTGTTAGATCTATCAACTGAGAAATTGTTTTATAACCAACATAACGCACCTCTATTAGGAATTTCCCCTTTGAAGGAAGGTTTTTTATTAAAAATTCCCCATTGGCGTTACTAATAGTGGTTGCTTTTAAATCAGCAATATAAATGGTAGCCCCACTTAGCGGTTCATTTGTGGTGGCGTCGATTACTTTTCCCTTAATTTCTGCAAGGTTGCTCGCAAATAAAGGATTAACAAAATTAATTAATAATATCGCGAATATAAGGCGCACTTTCTTCATCATTATTTTCTTATAAATATGGATTAAACAATAGCTTATTTCATAAGCTCCTTGCTTATGAATCTTTAAGAAAATATTTGCGTTGGGGGACCCCTTAAGGAAGTTGAAATTAATGCTGAATAGGCGTTGGTATAAACGACAACACTCGTTATTACATCTTCGCTTTGCAGAGGAATAACTTTAATTTTTGCTGAAGCTGTATAGTTTTTCTCAAAATGTGCTTTACAGATTAAACAATTCTCTTGCTGAGTTTTGAAGTGAAATTTATGCGTACAATGCTTCTCAACTGGCTCAACACGCACTTCTTCGTGAGAGTGCATAGCGCTCCAAGGGGTAATAGCTAGGGAAAAAACCCATAGCATTATACCGGTTAGAATCTGGTTAATATGTAAGCGTTTTGTTTTCAATTAATCGCAAACCTAAGCAAATAACATAAATTTCATACATTTGGCATTGTAACATTGCGTTTATATGATTAAACAATTTGTATTAGTTGGTTTGGGTGGTGCTCTTGGGAGTATGCTCCGTTATGGAACCTCGTTGTTAACGTCCAGGTATTATGTAAATATTTTTCCTCTTGCTACCTTTATCATCAATATTTTAGGTTGTTTCTTAATCGGCATTTTACTAAGCTACTTTAGCAAAAACAACAGCTCCGGTCTTCAACTCCTGCTAATCACTGGCTTTTGTGGAGGATATACCACATTCTCTACCTTTTCCGCTGAAAACATTGCGCTCTGGCAAAGTCAGCATTACTTAACCTTAATTGCCTATACGTTAGGAAGTATTATTCTTGGTTGCTTGGCTGTATGGCTCGGACTGTCATTATTTATTGCAAAACAATGATAAATAAAGCGTTAAATTTGAAACTAGACAATCAAATTTTACGTTTTTAAACTAAAAAGAAATGGCAACTGCGGCACAAATCAAAAAAGGCTATCTTGATTATGTTTTAACACATGATGAAAAGCCCAAATCCGTATATAGTTTTGTTAAAAAACTTAAGCTTAGTGAGGCTGATTTCTATGCTTATTATGCTTCCTTTGAAAGCATTGAGAAAATGATCTGGTTTGAGCTAACTGCAGAAACAATTAACGAGATACAACAACAGGAAGTATGGGTACAGTACTCTTCGAGAGAGAAAATGCTGTCTTTTTTTTACAGTTATGTAGAATTGTTAAAGTCGCAACGAAGTTTTGTTATATATAGCTTAAAGAATCACGGAAAACGGCTATCAACTCCGGATGTATTAAGCGGGGCAAAACCAATTTTCGAAAGTTTTGCTGAGCAAATCATCAATGAAGGACTAGAGAGTGGCGAACTTGCGGACAGGAAATTTTTCAGCAAGCGCTATAAAGATGCGCTATGGGTGCAGTATGCGTTTATTTTAAACTTTTGGATAACGGATGATAGTGAAGGTTTTGAAAAAACAGATGAAGCCATTGAAAAAGGCATCCAGGTAACCTTCGATTTATTCCAACGTTCGCCAATTGACAACCTTTTTGAATATGGAAAGTTTTTAGCCCAAAACGGCAAATTAAAAGAGAAAATGGGGTTTTAGCCATATATGAAAACACAAGAAACCATGCCTACCACTAAGGTAGAACGCTCTGCTAAGTTTGTTAAAACAGGTTTTCAGATTGGCGGGAACTATATCAAACACTATTCAAAAAAAATCTTCAATCCAGAGCTTAGTCGTGATGAGTTAAATGAAGACAATGCGGCCGATATTTATAAGTCATTGAGCGAGCTAAAAGGTTCTGCCTTAAAAATTGCGCAAATGCTAAGCATGGATAAGAATATTCTTCCAAAGGCTTACGTTGATAGATTTACACAATCTCAATATAATGCACCACCGCTATCTGGACCGCTTATCGTAAGAACATTTACCAAAAGCTTTGGCAAAACACCAGAGAAAATATTTGATCATTTTAACATTAAATCTACTCATGCTGCTTCTATTGGACAAGTTCATGAAGCGCAATTGAATGGAAAAAAGCTTGCTGTTAAAATCCAGTATCCAGGTGTTGGGGATAGCATTTCATCCGACCTAAAATTAGTAAAACCTTTTGCTTTCAGGTTATTAGGTATGAGCGAACAAGAGTTAAATATTTATGTCAAAGAAGTAGAAGAGCGCCTATTAGAAGAAACGGATTATGAGTTAGAAGTTCGTCGCTCGATAGAATTTTCCGAAGCTTGTAAAAATTTAAAAGATGTAGTATTTCCGACTTACTACCCTGAACTTTCCAGCAATAAGATTATTACGATGGATTGGTTAGAGGGTATGCATTTAAGGGAGTTTTTACAAACTGAGCCTAGTCAGGCACTCAAGAACAAAATCGGACAGGCATTATGGGATTTCTATAATTTTCAACAGCATGAATTAAGGGCGGTTCACGCCGACCCACATCCAGGGAACTTTTTAATTACCAAAGACGAAAAGTTGGGCGTAATCGATTTTGGATGTATCAAAGAAATGCCTGACGATTTTTATAAGCCATTTTTCTCGCTAACGTCGACCAGCATGTTCAAAGATAAAGAGGCAACGATTAAAGCTTTTCGCGAATTGAAAATGATTTTACCGAACGATAGTGAAGCGCAAATCGAGTTTTATTATAAGTCATATAAAGAGATGATTAGTTTATTTGCCAAGCCATATGTGACCAAAACGTTCGATTTTAGCGAAGAAGGGTTTTTCAATGACCTTTATCAATACGGAGAAAAAGTTACTAAGATGCCCGAATTTAAACAAGCGCGGGGTGTAAAACACTTCATATATGTCAATAGAACAAACTTTGGCTTATATAACATCTTACACGAACTTAAAGCCACAGTTAAAACCGATACATTTAAGCCTCATGTTTAAAATCTAAACATTGTTTCCCGTCCCCCAACTTTACCACCGAAATTCTGAATATTATAGGTTAAGGTAAATAAACCATGACGGCCCAGGTTATTGGTTCTTGTATCTCTAATAAAATTTTCACTAATATTTAAATATCTTCTGGTATTTGCATTTAGAATATCATTGAAGCTGCACTTTAATTGTAGTTTATCATTTTTCATGAAAAGAAAAGTAACTGCGGCGTTCCAAAGCTGAATGTTATTGTTCATACCTGCAACGGACTGTGTATTACGTTGCAAGCGATAGGTAGTTTCCCAAACAATTCGTTTAGGTAAACGAACAATTATTTCGCTATCGCTGTTATGCTGCCGGTTGCTCAGATCGGTAAAGAAGTTGTCTGAATAGCTACTCTTACTAAAATCGACACTATATGTTTGGCTCAATTCAACTTTATCATTAAGGTTCAGTCTTCCACCTACCCGGGGGCCGAATGTAAAAATATTCGTATGGCTCCTAATATTATTTACCCTTACTACCCCCCGGGTATAATTAGACCAAAATCCTGTATTGATGTTAAATTGCCTTTTACTGCTTTTAAAATCTTTTGATAAATTACCATTGGCATGAAATTGCCAAATTCCATCCTCATTTACAGGCGAAGAAGTTTGCACTCCATCACTACCTATTATTCGTGACATGATGACACCATCATTTTGTACACTTCCGCCCAAATAAGCATTATAGCTTAAAGTTCTTTTAGTATCATACTTATAGATATTAAGGTTTATTTGATGCGTTTTAGAAGGACGCAGATTAGGATTACCATTTTGGATATACAAAGGATTGGTATTATTAGCTACTGGCTGTATATAGCGAACATCTGGCTCTCTAAAAGATGGCGAATAACTAAGGCTAAGATCTTTATATCTAATTGTTAGCTGAGGAGCAAAGAATTGAAAATGTTGCTCAAAGTCAGCATTGGTATCAAATTCATTTTGAAGGTCTATGGTATTAAACACCAGCCCTGGCTGTATATTGAGGCTCTTATTCACCTTCCATCTCAAACTTGCCCTGTTGTTGGTTTTATATCCTCTCTGCATAACCGTTTCTGAGAGCGTCGGAATAGCTATATCATAAGCCTGGTTATTAGGGTTTTTAAAGAAAGTAACCAATGAATTCTCATTATTGATGTAATTGCTATTGGTAGCAATATTTAAAGTCAAGGACTTAGTTATCGGTTCATTATAGTTGGCATTTAAGTTAAGATTGAAACTATTGATGTTATTGTCTCTTAACTGGTCGAGTAAGGTATTTGAGGGAGGTGCATAAAAATTACTATTATTTAGGTTAAAGTTATCGGTTAAATTATCTCTTTGGATTACATTCAACGTAACATTCAAAGATCTGCCCGTTTTTCTAAAATCCTTCCATAAATTAGCAGAAAGGTTATATTCAGTATTATTACCCCTGAGTACCGAAGTATTATCTCCATCATTTACCAATTGACTTGTGGTGTTCAGCGTTTTTGTTTTAAGATTACCATTATTTCTGGAGAGATTAATACTCACATTGGGCTCGATGGTAAGCGTGGTGAGGCTATCTAGTTTAGCTTCTATTCTTGTCCCAATATTGTGGGTATAACTTTTATTATTTTGTGTAGAATTCGTATTCGTAAAAAGTCTGTTAGCACCAAGTGTTTGCTCCGCATCTACCAGCTGTTCAATGCTATTATTGCTATGTCCGAAAAAATATTTCCCATTAATCTTAACGCCCTTTTTTGTAAGCGTATTAAAATTAGCTCCAGAGCCTGCAGATTTTTGAACACCTCCCGACATTGGCCCACCAAACGAGATACCATTCAAAGCAAATCCTCCTTCAGAATTCACCATCATCGAGTTTACACCCGATCTTGAAAACCCTCCTATTCTCATGACTTCATTCATACTAAAACCAGGTTTATTTACATTATTACCATAGCCTAGGATGCTTACTTGCGTAGTATCTCTAAAAAAATTCATGATGCCCCCAACTTCAAATAATTCTCGAGGACCGGCACCTCCGTATATTTTACCAAAAGCACCGCTCTTGATAGCTTTTTTAAGTTTAAGGTTAATTATCTGCGGTATATTTCCTGCCAATATATCTGGGTCCCTGCGTTTCGCCTCCACATCATCATTTACCTGAATTTTGTCGATGATATTAGCTGGAAGATTTTTAGTTGCAATTTGTTGATCGCCTCCGAAGAACTCCTTTCCATCTACTAATATTTTACTTACCGCCTTCCCATTTACCTGGATCGACCCATCAGCAGCAACCGCTACACCAGGAAGTTTTTTTAATAAATCTTCCACTACTGCACTTGGTAAAGTTTTAAAAGACTCGGCATTGAACTCAATTGTATCTTTACGTACAATAATTGGTGGTCGTTCTGCCAATATTACCACTTCACTTAAATTATTCGTGCTTGATGGTAGCAATAAGTTCCCTAAATTTACTTCAGGGGAAGCAGCACTGATCCTTACCGCTTTTCTTAAAACACTATATTGCCACGCATTAACTACAATCCGGTAATCTATATCTACCTGAAGATTTGGAATTTTAAACACCCCCTTGCCATCTGATAATTTATAGGTAGTAAGTACAGAATCTCCTTCTTTAAAAACAGAGATAGTTGCATAATTCAACGTGCGTTTTTGATCGGCGCTATCTAATAGCACGCCATGAATACTTCCCTTTTGGGCAAATGATGTGGCAACTGACAAAGTTAAGAACAGGGCAAGTAGTAAATTCTTCATAAATAGAGAAGTACGGGTGTTAGGTTTATAAAAGCTTCGGTTTCACATGTCTGACGCAAACATTTGCAAAATGTGACAAGTGTTTCAGAAATGTGACGAAGTTTTCGTAGCCTACAGAAGAATTTTGTTGCTCACTTCTTTATCAATGGTAATATAGCCTGGGTATTTAACTAATTCGTTGCCAACCCGGATAGAAGGTTTAATTTTGACGGTAACTAAGCCTACCTCAGTTATGCCGTTTGAGGCCCCAGTTAAGAATTTACTGATATCCTCAAGTGTTTTTCCGTTACTTAAGAACTGGTAAATATTGGCATTCAATTGAACAGGAACTTGTATTTTTTCTCCAGCCTTTATTTCAATCACCTGATCAACCACACCATTTGCAATCTCTTGTTTATTGATTAAAATTATATAATCGAAATTGTTGATCGCTGCAGTTTGTGTAGACGGATTAGTGATTTCTACATTGAGGTTGGCTCTTAGAGGAATATCTTTCCTTAAAAATCCTAAAGCTAGTGAAGGTAGATTAGCTAAATTGATGGTCTGCTGATCTACAATTTTCTTAATATCCGTTCCGGCAACGGTAATATTATTTGCGCTAATAAACTTATACTCACATTCTTCTAATGCCTTAATTTGCTGAGCCTGCTTATTAATACCACAGCTAGATAAAATGAGTGCCAAAATGCTATACAAAACTAATTTGTTCATAAGATGATAACGTAAAGAGGAAGGTAAAGGTATCAATTATTTAGTTAATCGGTTAATCGATCATACGTAGTTAACCAGTTAAACAATTTATACAGCTAACCAAATAAATTTTCTTTATTTTAGACCAACTAAATGAAATTATGAACCTTAAAACATATTTAACTGCCATTTGCGTTTATTTACCAATTCTATTAAATGCACAAATGCAGCAGATGAATGCTGGAGAGATCGCAGCGGGTATAGAGAAACTAAGTGTTAAAGGTAGCGCACTCTACATCGCCGCACATCCAGATGATGAAAACACTAGATTACTAGCCTATTTAGCGAAGGAGTTAAAAGTTAGAACAGGGTATTTATCTCTAACGAGAGGTGATGGAGGACAGAATTTAATTGGCAATGAACAAGCAGAGCTCTTAGGCTTAATAAGGACGCAAGAGTTATTAGCTGCGCGTCGAACCGATGGCGCTGAGCAGTTTTTTACCCGCGCTAATGATTTCGGATTCTCTAAAACGGCTGATGAAAGTTTCAAAATCTGGGGAAAAGAACAGATATTAGCTGATGTAGTATGGGTTATTAGAAATTTTAAACCAGATGTAATTATTACCCGTTTCCCTGAAGATTCAAGAGCCGGTCACGGCCATCATGCAGGTTCAGCTATTTTAGCTAAAGAGGCTTTTTATGCCGCTGCCGATCCAAAACGTTTTCCAGATCAACTTAAATATGTAAAGGTTTGGCAAGCCAAAAGAATAGTTTGGAACACTTTCAATTTTGGAGGTACTAATACAACCTCGGCCGACCAATTGAAGATAGATGTCGGCCTATTCAATCCTGCTTTAGGAAAAAGCTATGGAGAGATCGCGGCTATTAGTAGAACCAATCATAAAAGCCAAGGATTTGGCTCTGCACTTCAACGCGGTGAATCATTCGAATATTTTAGCCACGTTGCGGGCGAACCTGCAAAAACCAGTCTTTTTGATGGCATTGATATCAAATACAAGGGAAATGTACACATTAATCCGGCAAATGCACTTCAAGAACTTTTAGTGCTTAAAAAGCAAACAAAAGACGGAGCGTTTAATCATCAGTTATTAGATGAATTGATTTTGAACAGCGCCGGAATTTGGGTAGAAGCCAATACACCAGAAAATATGTATGCTTTTGGCGATTCTATTCCCATTAGGATCCAAGGCATTGTCAGAGCAAAAACAAATTTTCCATTAAAGGTATCTTTAATTATTGATCGTCAAAAAACCATCGTCCTTGAGCCAAATAAGTTAAGCGCTTCAGACTATAAAATTGCAGCTACGGAAGCCAATTGGACTCAGCCGTATTGGCTTAGAGAAACTCATGGTATAGGCCAATTTCACATTGGAAACCAAGCACTTGTAGGCCATCCAGAAAACCCTGATCAATTAAGCGTTAAGCTCAAAATAGTTATAAATGATCAGAGTGTTGAATTGAATTGCCCCGTGGTTTACAAATCTACAGACCCAATTAAAGGAGAAAAGTACCAACCATTGGTTATCGCTCCAAAAGTTACCGCAACATTAAGTGAAAAGGCTTATATTTTCAACAGCAATCTGCCCAAAACGATCAGCGTACAGCTTAAAAGTTTTAGTAATTCCACTAGCGGCTTCGTTAATCCACAGTTGCCTACAGGGTGGAAGAGCAATCCCGAAAAAGTGGCTTTTACTTTAGCAAGAAAGGGCGATGAGCAAACCATTAATTTCAGTATTATTCCCAGCAACGAAGCACAGCGTGGAAATTTAAGTCTACAAGTAAATACAAATGGAACAGTAAGTGATCGCGGATTAAAAATCATCAGTTACGATCATATCCCCAACATTACCGTTTTTCCTCAAGCGATAGCAAGTGTAGAAAAAATTGATCTGAAAATTGTTGGTAAACGTATTGCTTATATAGATGGGGCGGGCGACTTAGTAGCTGATGCGCTTAAGCAGATTGGTTATGAAGTTACCCATTTAAATGAGGCGCAGATATTGGCGAGTGATCTTGCCGGTTATGATGCTATTGTTACCGGAGTTCGATTATATAACATCAGCACAGAGGTTAAAAATATACAGTCAAAATTATTGAGTTATGTAAAAGACGGAGGAACTTTATTAGTTCAATATAATGTAAGTAATGGTTTAAAAACCCAAAACATTGGCCCGTATCCTTTTAAATTAGCTAACAAAAGAGTAACTGAGGAAGATGCTAAGGTTAGTTTTCATAGTCCCGAACACCCTGCACTGAACTATCCGAATAAAATAAGTCAGAGAGATTTTGAAGGTTGGGTGCAAGAACGCGGGTTATATTTCCCAACTGAAATCGATTCCAAATACAGTAAGATTTTGAATATGAATGATACAGGAGAACCGGCCTCGGACGGCTCTCTAATTATTGCTGACTATGGAAAGGGCAAATTTGTTTACACCTCTTTGGTTTTCTTCCGAGAGCTACCTGCTGGCGTACCAGGAGCCTATCGTTTATTTGCAAACCTATTAGCCCCAAAACAGCCTTAAGATGACACCTAAACCACCCATAAATGAATTGCCCCCTTTCGTAAAGACTTGGAAACAATTCTATATTTTACTTATCTTTTGGCTAGTCTTACTAATTGCTATTTTTTATACATTTACTAAGTACTACGAATGAGTAACATAGATTGGGCTGTTTTAATCATTACATTACTCTCGATTGTAGGTTACGGAGTTTACAAGAGCAAGGGATCTCAAAGCATGGATTCTTATTTGCTAGGCAATCAAAGCATGCCTTGGTATACAGTTTGTCTTTCTGTAATGGCTACACAGGCAAGCGCTATTACATTTTTGTCTGCCCCTGGCTTAGCTTATTCTTCCGGCATGAGTTTCGTTCAGTTTTATTTTGGTTTGCCATTGGCGATGATTGTACTCTGCATTACTTTTGTCCCCATTTTTCACCGTTTAAAAGTATATACCGCGTATGAGTATTTAGAACAGCGGTTCGACCTAAATACGCGCGCATTTACGGCATTTCTATTTTTGATTCAACGGGGTTTATCTACTGGAATTACCATTTATGCCCCCTCTATTATTTTATCAACTATCCTTAATATAGACACTACTTATACGACACTATTTATCGGTAGTCTGGTTGTTTTTTACACCGTATATGGAGGAACGAAGGCAGTTTCATATACCCAACTTCTTCAAATGAGTATTATCTTTTGCGGTTTGTTTGCGGCGGGGATTATGGTTGTGCATCTATTACCTGGTGATGTTAATTTTGGCAAAGCAGTAGCCATTGCAGGTAAAATGGGACGGACAAACGCAATTGATTTTAGTTTCGATTGGAATAACCCTTATACCGTTTGGAGCGGTTTAATTGGAGGATTTTTCTTGCAGCTTTCCTATTTTGGTACCGATCAAAGTCAGGTAGGCCGCTATCTTACCGGCGCCTCTGTAAGTCAGAGTAGACTGGGCCTATTGATGAATGGTTTGGTAAAAATACCCATGCAATTTTTGATATTGCTAATAGGCGTGTTAGTTTTCACCTTTTATCAATACAATAAAGCACCTTTATTCTTTAACAGCTACGAATTAAATAAGCTTGAAAAAAGCCCCTATCAAGCTGAGTTGAAAAAAATAAAAGCTGATTATAACCAAGTTTTCGAGCACAAAAAGCAAGAGGTAATTAAACTTGAACAAGCTTTAGCTTCAAAAAATAAAACTGCAATAGATGAACAACGTATCGCAGTTAAAAAAGCGGACGAAGATACCAAGCTGATCAGACTTGACTTAACCAAGTTGATGTTGAAGAATGATGAAAATGCTGCGGTAAATGACAATAATTATATCTTTTTGAGTTTCGTGACCGATTACCTTCCAAAGGGATTAATTGGATTGCTTATCGCCATTATCTTCCTAGCCTCCATGGGATCCACGGCCAGTGCATTAAATTCCCTCGCTTCTACCAGCGTTATTGACATTTATAAAAGGCTCATGAATAAAGGAGCCAGCGATCAGCACTATGTTAAAGCTTCACGCTGGGCAACAATTTTGTGGGGAGTGGTTTGTTTAGTGATGGCGTTATTTACCAGTAAAATCGGTAATCTGCTAGAAGCAGTTAATATTTTAGGGTCGTTTATTTACGGAACAATTCTAGGGGTGTTTGTTGTTGCCTTTTACTTTAAAAACGTGGGTGCAAAAGCAGTGTTCTGTGCGGCCATTTTAGCAGAGATCATTGTCTGTATTTGTGGTTTTATGCAAGTAGTGGCCTATTTGTGGTTAAATGTAATAGGCTGTTTGTTGGTAGTCATTTTATCGTTAATAGTACAAAGGTTTATGCGCAAAAAAACCGTTCCAAAAGCTGAAACGGTTTTTTAATTAAACTTTTAGGCTACTTTTTAGCTTCTGCTAATAATTGGGTATTCAAACGAATATATTCATCGTTTTTAATTTCTGTTGCAATATCAATTCCAGACTGGGCTGTTGCTTGCGCTCCTGCTTTATCCCCCATTTTCAACTGAACTCTTCCTTTCCATAACTTCACCCATGGAGCTTTTGGATCAGCTTTTTCTGCTTCATTCATCCAATTTAAAGCTGTTTTTAAATCTTTACCGTTCTCGAAATAATATTGTGCAGCCTGAAAATAAGGTTTTTTATCGCCTTTCATGGCTGCATCTATACCTGCCATTACTTTTTCATCTACCGATGTACTTAGATTAATAGCTACAGCAGTGTTTTCCCACATAAGGTGAAGTTGCGCTGTAGTAGGTTTAACATTCGCAAACTGAATTGTGAAGGTCTCCATGCTTTCTTTCATAGTCATTGGCTTAACCGTGAAACGTGCAAAATCATCAGCTGCGTTGTAGGTATAGGCTCCCCATGTTTTTGAGGTCTTACTCAAAATAACTGTCCATGATGTTTTATCAGGTATGGTAAACAATCCGTATTCTCCAGCTGGGATATCTTTACCCTCAATCGTTACATCATCAGAAAATTTAATTACAGTTGCTGAATTTGCTCCAGTACGCCATACCTTACCAAAAGGTTCTAATGCACCAAATATCTTACGTCCTTTCATATTAGGACGCGAATAGGTTAAGGTAATTTTTCCTAAACCAAAATCTTGAATAATGGTTTGTCCACTACTTGCTTGGGGCATTTTAACGCCCTGTGCATTACTTTCGGCCTGCAGGCCAAGTACTACAACTAGTAATACTATAGATCTCATAATTGCTTTCATATTTCTTATTTAGTTTTAAGTTAAAATTAACATATCTTATTCAATGTTAATAAATTCACTCCTGTAGTTTGTCATAAAAAAATCAATTCGCCGATAAATCTATATTTGTGTTTATCTTGGCCGTATAAATTATTGCCTTGAAAAAAGAAACAATAAGCATTTTAGGTTGTGGCTGGTATGGCGTAGCATTGGCAGAAGCACTTCTGGCAGAAGGCTATATCGTAAAAGGATCAACCACAAACGCACACAAGATTTCACAATTGGCCGATTTAGGTATTGTCTCTTTTCTGCTAAATCTCGCGGACAAAAATGAACAATTTAATACCGGTTTTTTTAGATGTGATGTGCTGATCATCTGCATACCCCCACGAAGAAATAATGCTGAGGCTGCGGTAGATTATGTCTCTCAAATCAGGAATATTGGAACAATTGCGACTACGGAGCGCGTGAAAAATATAATACTAATTAGTTCTTCCGGTGTTTATGAGGATGGGAATTTTATTGTAAACGAGACGAATAATCCAACACCAACCAGTGAAACGGGAAAATCATTATTGGCTGCCGAAACGTTTTTAAGAAACCATCCTGACTTTGTAAGTACAATTATTCGCTTTGGCGGATTAATCGGTCCGAATAGAAATTTAGCCAGACATTTTGCTGGTAAAACAGGCATAGCGAATGGCCTTGCACCTATTAACCTTATACATTTAACAGACTGTATAGGTTTAACCTCCACTATTTTAAATACAAAGAAATTTGGTGTCGTCTATCATGCCGTTTGTCCAGACCATCCTACCAGAAAAGATTTCTATACCAAGCTGTGCATCGAATCAGGATTTGAACCACCTGAATTTATAAACGAGTTACAGAATTGGAAACAAATAGAAAGCGTTAATATCCCGGCTGTTTTAAGCTATGAATGGAAGATCCGCTTTATGCAGTCGCAAGCTTAGCTACGTTTCTGTAAGGATATTCATTAAAAATGTGTCTCCTCGCAAATCTACCTGGGGAGTCGGCATTAACCAATTTGATATAAACCGCTCTGGGCACATCAAAATATTCGTAGCCACTACCATCAAAAAAATCGATGCGCAGAATTTGATCTTTAAACTGAAAATCTTGAATATTAGATAAGGTTGTCGTTTGGATGTATTCATCTTTAGCATGCGCTAAAGTTTCAGGAGCGATACTTACCAAAAATGTATAGGCTTCAATAATCTCTTTGCTCTTTATTTCGGCAGCTAACTGGCTTTCGGCACTTTCAGAAAATTTATCCGGATGCCAATCTTTCATTAAGCTCCTGTAAATACTCTTAATCTCCCTTAACTCGGTAGCCTTTGTAACCCCTAATGTCTTTCTATAATCTCCAACTTTTTTCATTCTGTTCGCATTTAGTCAACCCATTCGGGATTCATAAACTATTTATACTTCATTGTTTATGAAAGGATTGCAAAAATTCGATGGCAAGACAACAGTGAAACAATTTTTGTGCAAAGGTACAGACTTTTAAAGAGAATTACAAGCCTTCGGGGATTATTGGCTCATCGGTTTCCCCTTAATCCACAATGCAATATCATCAATTAGTTTCTCCGAAACATTTGCCGGGGTTTTATATTGAGCAGATGTTCCTTTTTCCGTCTGCACAGCTAACAAATGGTTTAATTCAGGATAGAACTGTAGATTCACGTTTTTCTTTTTACTCAAGGCGGCATCCCATAAGTTAAAATCCTTTTGCGTCACCTGAAAATCATTTCCCCCTTGAATGATGAGGATCCGTTTATTAAGTTTCTTTGCGGTAGCAATCTGATCATAATTATTTAAATTTATCCAATACGAAGCTGGTAAACCAATGATGGTCGAATCAGGTTTCATATTACCCAATTGAGTTAGCCTACTCCGTTCTACATCAATTAAGATCTCATCTAACTGCTTTTTTACCGCAGCGGTAGTGTCTTTCGCTAAATCGAAAAAGTACTTATTTTGTTCAATGATGATATCGGTCAGCTTTCTGGCAGGTGCCGCAGCTAATATTATTCCATTTAGCGATGGAGATAAAGTTGCTAACTGTGGAGCTAGCATACCTCCTAAACTATGTCCTAACAGATAAATATTTTTCTGATCAACGCCGTTGATAGTTTTCGCTAATGCAATGGCAGCTACGGCATCATCAATTACCTCTTCTTTTACAGTAAATGCTTTATTGAACTGGTTTGCATATAGCAGCGTTCTTTTAACATAGCGAACAGAGCCAATACCCTTTGCAGCAAGGCCGATGGCTAAATCTTTAAATGGTTTATTAGCTCCAATGGTTTCATCCATATCGCTAGGTCCAGAGCCGTGAACCAATACAACCATCGGAAAATTTGTTACGTTTTTAGGGGTAGTCACAATTGCCGCTAACTGTTGGTCCTTTGAACCTAAGTATGCCGATTTCTCTTGGTATTTAGTGGTATCTGAATAACTTGGAGGTGTATAAGTTGCGAGTTTTGGAGGCATATAAAGACCTACCAATTTCTCAGATTTATTGAATCCTAAAATAAAGTTTTGATCATCATTTTCGAATTTACCTTCCACAGTTACCGAAAAAAATTCGCCTTGCACCCTGCTGCCAACTGCTTCGAGCATTTTCACCTTACCTAATTTGCTTTTAATGCTTTCCCAAATCTGCTTTAAATTTTCGGGCGAAACTTTAGCTTTCTCGGCATCGTCAAAATACATATGCGCAGAGTCATACTTAGCTTCTTCCATATAATAGAAAAAGTTATTTGCTTTGTTAAACAAACCAATTACATTTTGCGAAAATGCCACTTGGCTTATACAAAAGAGCAGCGCTAAAAAAAAGATCTTCTTCATAACATTATATCATTCCACATTTTGTGAAACTCAAAGTTAATGATAATTGAGACCTTTTATTGTTAAAAATTGTGAAATCACCGAATCTAAGACAATAACTCTGCATCTATGGTTATATCAGCATTTAATAATTTCGAAATCGGGCAGTTAGCTTTAGCGTCAGCCACCAGTTCATCGAATTTCTCTTTCGACAATCCTGAAGCTCTCACCTTTACCTCCAAATGAACATCTGTAATTTCTCCCTTTTCAGGATTTAAATTCACAGTAGCTTTCGTATGGATTTCTTCTGGAGTAATATTTTCAGCGGAAATGTTAAAGCTTAATTTCATAGAAAAACATCCGCTATGCGCAGCGGCGACAAGCTCTTCAGGATTTGTTCCAACACCTTCTTCAAATCGGCTCTTAAACGAATATTGTGTATTACTTAATGTACCGCTTTGAGTAGATAAAGTTCCTTTACCATCTTTTCCTGTGCCAGTCCAAATGGCTGTTGCATTTCTTTTCATATATTATATTTTTATTTATTATTATTGTTTTCTAAATGATTTATGGAAATAAAATTAACTTTTATTTATTAGAAATTAAAGTCTATTAATTATCATGGCATTAAATATATTTGTATCTCTAAATCCATAAACCTTGACGAAGCAAGTTAAACGCTATAAAAACATTCTTGTAATTGAAGATAACCACGCCATTTTGGATGTAATTACTTTAATTCTACAAAGCGAGGCCTATAAAGTGGCGGGACTAAATAGAAGCGAAGATATGATGCAACATATAGATGCTTTTAAACCCGACCTGATGATTTTAGACATCATGTTACCGGATGCTGATGGCCGTGAATTACTATCACAAATTCGAACTAACCAGGCAACAACTAATATTCCAGTATTAATGATCTCAGCTAAATATACTGCCGAAAATATCCAGCATGGTGATCATAAGCCGAATGGCTTTTTAGCTAAGCCTTTCGACATTGATGATCTTTTGGACAAAATTGAAGGAATCCTAGCTGGAAAAACATATTAATTAAATAGCAAGATTTTTCTATGAGCACTAATGAGCAGTTAATTAATCATTTCTATACTTGCTTTAAAAATAGAGACTTTAAAGGCATGCAAGAATGTTACGCAGATAATGCCATATTTAACGATGCAATATTTAAAAATTTAAATGCTGATGAGGTTAAGGCTATGTGGGAAATGCTTATTGTTAAAGGCAAAGACATGTCCTTAGCATATCAGATAATTTCTGCTGTCGATAACAAAGTTAGCGCGCATTGGGATGCCCATTACACCTTCTCAGCGACAGGCAAAAAAGTTGTCAACCGCATAGATGCTACTTTCGAAATAGCAGACGGAAAGATTGTTAAACATACAGACGATTTTAGCTTTTTTACCTGGTCAAGACAAGCATTAGGATTGCCTGGAATATTATTGGGCTGGACTAGCTTTTTAAACAAGAAAATTTCTACTCAGGCAAGGAGAAATCTTGAAAGTTTCATGCAACATAAACATTAGTTAGGAAATTAATTTACCAATAATCTCGTCAACCGTCAACTGTTCTTGTACGCCCGTATGCATATCTTTTAAAGTTAAAAAGCCAGTTTTCATTTCCTCTTCGCCAATTAAAATTACATAGGGAATATTTTTAGCATCGGCGTAACTCATTTGTTTTTTAAGTTTCGCAGCAGTGGGATATAGTTCGGAGCTAATACTTACGGTTCTTAATTTTTGTAACAATGGCAAAGCATATTTTTCGGCAACAGTATCGAAATTACTGATCAATACTTTCGTTCCTTGAGCAGCAGAAGCTGGAAAAAGATCTAGTTCCTCTAATACATCGTAAATGCGATCTGCTCCAAAAGAAATTCCAACGCCTGTTAAATCTTTAAGGCCAAACATCCCAGTTAAGTCATCATACCTACCTCCACCTCCAATACTTCCCATTGCTACCTCATTAGTTTTAACTTCAAATATACAGCCTGTATAATAATTTAATCCACGAGCTAAGGTAATATCTATTTGAAGGTTGAGGGTTGAAGGTTGGGGGTTAAGAGCTTTCAAGTACTCAAATACCGTTTCTATTTCTTCAATTCCCTTTACACCAACAACCGACGAAGCTAAAACAGCTTTCAAACTCTCCAACTTCTCATCATTTGAACCTTGTAGTAAGATTACAGGTTCTAACTTTTCAATATCTGCACTGCTGAAACCTCTTTCTAATAATTCCTTAGTAACCCCTTCGAAACCTATTTTGTCCAGTTTGTCGATTGCCACCGTCATATCAACAATTAATTCGGGTTTGCCTATAATTTCTGCTATACCAGTTAAGATCTTACGATTATTGATTTTAATATCAAAATCTTTCAATCCCAAGTTGCTCAATGCCTCTTGATATATCAGTACAAACTCAGCCTCATTTAACAATGAACTTGACCCTACAACATCAGCATCACATTGATAAAACTCTCTATACCTGCCCTTTTGAGGGCGATCGGCACGCCATACTGGCTGCACCTGAAAACGCTTGAATGGAAAAGAAATCTCGCTTTGGTGCATTACCACATACCGCGCAAAAGGAACGGTTAAATCGTAGCGAAGTGCTTTTTCAGAAATTTTAGGCGTTATAAGTTGTGAGTTACGCGTTGCGAGGAAACTTTCATCCACTTTGCCGAGAAAATCCCCACTATTTAATATCTTAAAGATTAACTTATCGCCCTCATCTCCGTATTTACCTGTTAAGGTGCCTAAGTTCTCCATACTTGGAGTTTGTATTTCGGCATAGCCATATTTCCGGAATACTGTTTTGATTGTATCGAAAATATAATTTCTCTTCACCATTTCTTGTGGTGAAAAATCTCTCGTTCCTTTTGGCAAACTCGGCTTGGTAATAGACATGGCGCAAAAGTACAAAAAAAGCTGAAAGCTTAAAGGACAAAGCCTAAAGACAATTTAAAGTGTGGCGGCTCTAAATGCTTTAAGATTTAGTCTTTTAGCCTCGTCAAAGGCAAACTTTTCCTATAGCTCAACTGTCGCCATACCCACTCTACCGGACCATAGTTATACTTCGAAAGCCACCACCTACTAAAATAGACCTGAATGGTATAAACAAGAATCGCCAGTAGCAAATAGAACCAAATTGGTTTTGTATTCCAAAACCCAAGTCCAAAGCCAGAAAAGACAAGCAAACCAATTAAATTTTGCGTCATATAATTCGTTAAGGTCATTTTGCCGAAAACGGCTAAACTTGCAAAAAAAGATTTCAATTTACCAGAAATATATAGCCAGCATATGCCGCTTCCAATGGTTAACATAGTTGCAAAAATAAGCCAATAACGCATTCGATAATAGGTTAAAAAAGCCCACCCTAATTTCTGTGTGACCATAAAAAACGCAGTTAAGAAAACGGTTACACTTAAACTAATCCAAAAAACCCTTTTAACTTGCTTTATTTTAGTAGAAAAATCGTCGAAGAAATTAATCTTATACAGCGTGAAACCCCACAGAAAGCAAATAAACATCGCCACATGCACAGCATACAAATAAGGCTTACTCATCATTTGCGCAAAATAGGTCCCCTTCAATCCGAACCAAAATACATCAATTAAATTATTACTGTGATATAGTGGAAATTGCTTTTCCATTTGGATCCAGCCGGTGTCTTTTAATGAGCCCACATATCCCACAATTGCAGGGAGGGCAACAAGCAAAACAATACTCAATCTAAAAGTTGTTTTTGCCGAACTTTTATAAAAGCATAGCATTAGAAAACCCAGCACGGCATAATCTTTTAAAATATCGCCAAAAAACAGCGCACTATTAATAACAGCCAGCACCAAAAGCCAAAACATTCGGCCAGCAAAAAACCCATAGGGATTATGGCCCTTACCTTTAACATTATTCATCAGCACCGCAAAACCATACCCAAATAATACACTCAGCAAGGTCCACGATTTAGCTGCGAACACGATACTAATAATATACATTGCGATGTTTGTGAAAGCGTCTGGTTTAAATGTTTCCCAGTTTCTACCTAACGTAAAAAAGTCATAATAGTTCATCAGTACTACACCCAAAAGCGCCCAGCCTCTTAAAATGTCGACAATAACGGTACGTTGATTAGGCTGAATAGGCTGATAGCGTTTGTTATCCATTAATAAAGATAACAAAAAAGCCCCCAACTAATGTGGAGGCTTTATTATAAATTTTTCTAAAAGTATCTTACGCCAATAACCTGATCGGCTCTTCAAGTAATCCCTTTAAGGTTTGTAAGAATTGCGCTCCAGTTGAACCATCAACTACCCGGTGATCACAACCTAAAGTTAACTTCATCACATTCCCTGGAACCACGGCACCATTCTTAACTACAGGTATTGCCTGAATAGCTCCTACGGATAAAATAGCCCCATCAGGAGAGTTAATGATTGAAGTAAATTCGTCTATACCAAACATCCCTAAATTAGATACAGTGAAAGTACTTCCTTCCCAGTCTGATGGCTGTAATTTTTTAGCTTTTGCTTTCTGACCGAAATCTTTAACTTCAGCAGAAATGTGCGATAGTGATTTGCCATCTGCAAAACGAACAACTGGTACTAATAAGCCATCTTCAACAGCCATAGCTACGCCAATATTTGTATGCTCATTGAAACGGATTTTGTCTCCTCCCCATGATGAGTTTACAGCCGGGTGTTTTTTCAATGCAACAGCAACCGCTTTAATTACAATATCGTTGAAAGAAACTTTTACTGGAGCAACCGCATTAATTGCTGTACGAGCAAGCATTGCATTATCCATGTCAACACTTATCGTTAAGTAGAAATGAGGGGCAGTGAACAAACTTTCGGCTAAACGCTTTGCAATAACTTTACGCATTTGCGAAACCGGTGCTTCTGTAAATTTAACCTCACCTACATAAGTAGGGATTACCGGAGCAGCAGCTGCAACAACTTTTCCACTTTCAGCCTGAGGAGCAGCTGATGGTTTAAAGTTCTCGATATCTTTTTTGATTATCCGTCCACCTTCTGCGCTACCCGCAACTTGTGATAAATCAATGCCTTTCTCTTTTGCTATTTTCTTAGCTAACGGGGATGCAATGATACGGCCTCCGTTTGAATTAGAAACTACTTGAGCTTTTTCTTCCTCTTTTGGTGCTTCAGCTTTCGCCGCGGGCTCTTCGCTGTCAGCTTTAGGTTTTGAACTTTCGGCTTTTGGCTCAGTGCCGCCAGCTAAAATCCCAGAAATATCAGTTCCTTCGGGACCAACGATGGCAATAATACCATTTACTTTGGCCGCCTCCCCTTTGTTCACGCCAACATGTAATAAAGTTCCTGTTGCGTAACCCATTACTTCCATCGTTGCCTTATCGGTTTCTACATCAGCTAAGATATCATCATCCTTAACTTTGTCTCCAACTTTTTTATGCCATTCCGCAATAACACCTTCAGTCATGGTATCACTCAACAAAGGCATGCGAATTACGGTTACGCCTTTTTTAGCGAGTTCTTCTTCACTTAAACCTCCGCCTTCAGCAGGTGCTTCACCTTTGGGTTGTTCGCTTTCAGCTTTAGGCTCCTTACTTCCGGTCCCAGCTTCAGCCTCTAAGGCGGCTTTATAATCTTCGCCTTCCTTACCGATTACGGCAATAACAGCGTCAACGGGAACTGCCTTACCTTCTTCAACTCCGATAAATAAAAGCGTTCCATCCCAATACGACTCCAAATCCATGGTGGCTTTATCAGTTTCTACCTCAGCCAAAACATCGCCACTCTTAACTTTATCGCCCACTTTCTTATGCCACTTCGCCATTACCCCTTCGGTCATGGTGTCGCTCATTTTGGGCATTTTTACTATATCAGCCATTTATATATTTCTATTGAATTGCGTTCTAAAATTAATCTTTGTTGTAAGCATAATCTTCCTGTACATAGACATCCTTATAAAGCTCAGATACATCCGGCCATGGAGATTCTTCGGCAAATTTTACTGATTCATCAACAATCCCTTTTACTTTCTCTTCAATTTCAGCAATCCATTTATCATCCGCATATTTCTCTTTCAAAATTACTTCCCGAACTTGCTCAATAGGATCTTTTGCTTTATACTCTTCTAGCTCATCTTTGGTACGATACTTAGCCGGATCGGACATTGAATGACCACGGTAACGGTAAGTTCTCATCTCTAAGAATGTTGGCCCTTCTCCATTGCGCGCACGTTGAATAGCTTCATCCATTGCATTATGAACTGCAACCGGATCCATTCCATCTACCGGGGCACAAGGCATATCAAAACCCAAACCGATTTTATAAATATCAGTCATATTAGTTGTACGCTCTACCGAAGTACCCATTGCATAACCGTTGTTTTCGCAAACAAAAATTACGGGCAACTTCCATAACATGGCCATATTAAATGATTCGTTTAGGGCGCCTTGACGAACAGCTCCATCACCCATATAACAAATGTTTACATTTTTGGTGCCTTTATATTTTTCTGCAAATGCAATACCAGCACCTAAAGGCATCTGACCGCCTACAATTCCATGTCCACCATAAAAGTTATGCTCTTTGCTAAAAATGTGCATCGATCCACCTTTTCCTTTTGAACAGCCCGTAATCTTACCATACATCTCGGCCATAATACTATTAGCACTCATACCCAAAGCTAATCCATGCGCATGATCTCTGTATGAAGTAATCATCGAATCTTCAGGACCCATTGCAGAAATTGCTCCTGCTACTACGGCCTCCTGACCTATATATAAGTGGCAAAATCCACGGATTTTCTGTTGTCCGTATAATTGTCCAGTCTTCTCTTCGAACTTGCGCATCAGCAACATCGACTCAAACCATTTCAAATAGGTATCCTTATTTATTTCTACTGCACTCATGTTGAGGTATTGATTTTTATTTACGAGAGCAAATCTAATTTTTTTTATTGTATTTTATGCTACGTTTCAAACGAAAATCGTGAAAAGCTATCGTTAAAATTACGATAACTGCTTTATCGCTCCATCCCTTTCATGATGCGATACTTAAACGTTTTTAACGGACACAATGCCCCTTATTCACAATCAACAAATAAGATTTCACCAACAAAGATAGCTTTCGAATTAAATTTTGCTAGGTGTAAAGAATACACACTATTATTTAATTACCTTAAACTTAAGATTCTAGAGAATTCTTGGTAAGCTTATAGAACACGAATAAAAATATTTGGATAACACTTTCTAAAGTCCTACTTTTGTTTTCCTTACAATAAGCCCGCAGTGGTGTACGTTTAAGTGTAAGTATTTTTAACCCAAACTTAACAGTATAACATGAATAAAAAGTTTTTGTTTTCGACTCTCATCGCATTATGTTGTTTTACTACCGCATTCGCACAAAATAAAACTAAACAAGACAGCAAATTAGAAGATCCTGACAACTTAGCATCACAGTATTTTTCTCAAGTAATGGGTGTAGCAGTAAACGCAACCTCTAACTTAAAATTATACAAGTTTATTTACGAGTGGATTGGAACGCCATATAGTTTTGGCGGAAATACAAAAAAAGGAATAGATTGTTCAGCTTTTGCAAAGACCATTTACGATAAAGTATTTAATACCACAATTTTACGTAACTCCCGAGATATTTTCAGCATGACTGATCCTTTGTCGAAAGACGAGTTAAAAGAGGGTGATTTAGTTTTCTTCAAAATCAAAAGTCGTAGCATTTCTCATGTAGGAGTTTATTTAGGCGATAGTCGGTTTGCCCATTCAAGCTCTGGCGGAGTTAAAATAAGTAATTTAAATGAACCTTATTATAGTCGTTACTTCTATAAAGGCGGTAGAATTCTTGAAGGAACAAAGACAGAGTTTGTTGAGGAATAAAGGTAGTTTGCAGTTATATTATCAAAAACATACAATCCTTTTCGTTTAAGCGGAGAGGATTTTTTTATGAAATATGAATAGATTCTTAGCTTTTTTATCACTGGTCATCCTCGGCGCTTATATTTCTATAGGCTGCCAGCATAAAACTATTCCGGTAGTTCAGGAAACACCAGCTATCGATACAATAAAAAAGACCAAAGATACGATTCACATCACAGCGGTTGGCGATATCATGCTTGGGTCTGGGTTTCCCAGCAAATTAAATCTACCTCCAGATGATGCGATAGGTAGTTTTGCTGCAGTTGATTCTCTATTAAAAGGGGATATCATATTCGGAAATTTAGAGGGCTGTTTCTTAAACTCCGGGAACTCAAACAAGTGTAAGGGACTTAACCCTGCTAGCTGTTATGCTTTTAGAATGCCGGATCGTTATGCAGGAATTTTAAAAAAAGCTGGGTTTAATTTACTGAGTGTCGCCAATAATCATGTCGGGGATTTTGATGCTAGAGGAAGGAGGAATACTGCAAAAATCCTGGACTCTTTGCAAATTCATTATGCCGGGCAATTAGATAAGCCCTTTTCCATTTTTGAAAAAGACAATATAAAGTATGCGTTCTGTGCTTTTGCTCCTAATGAAAATACCCTTTCGATTAACAATATAGATAGCGCCAAAATGCTGGTGGCTGCCCTAAAAAACCAAGCAGATATCGTAATTGTTTCTTTTCACGGAGGAGCTGAGGGAGCTAATTTTGAACACGTGACCAAGAAAACTGAGATGTTTTACAAAGAAAATAGAGGAAATGTATATGCTTTTTCCCATGCAGTGATAGATGCAGGTGCCGATGTGGTATTAGGTCACGGCCCGCATGTAACGCGCGCAATAGAGGTTTACAAGCAAAAATTTATTGCTTATAGTTTAGGTAATTTTTGCACCTATGGAATGTTTAGTTTAAAAGGGCCAAATGGTTTCGCACCACTATTAAAACTAAACATTAATTCCCAAGGGGACTTTATATCGGCCAACATAATTTCTGTTAAGCAAGATAAAAGCAAAGGTCTATTATTAGACCCGACCCAGGCAGCCTATAAAAGAATGAAGTATTTAACTGATGTCGACTTTAAAGGCCACAATCTTATTTTTTCAGAAGAAGGAGAAATAACGTCGGCTAATTAGTAGCTAAACAGTTAAGCTTCATCTTTCGTATTCCTTACTAAACTAATCCCGGAAACAAAAAAGATCACGCCAATTACTCCCATTACAATAAGTTCACGGCTCTGGATAGTATGATTTACAAATCCTACACCAGCATAAATTAACCCTATTATCCCTAATATTGTTAAAACAGTCCCAAAAATACGTTTTACATTCATTTTCTTATGTTCTATTTAATCGAGCGATCAAACTAATAACAATGTGAAAGTCCGTTTGTTTGGAAGACTGCTTATAGATTTGGCTATACCAATAAGTTATTTATTAATAACTGGGTTTATATTATTAGTCAATTTTTGATCAATTCCCGACAGTTTCATAAAATCAACCATCACCTTTAAACTCTCATCTTGTACAAAATCAAAGGCTTCTTCTTTAGTTGGTTTATCGCCCTTTTTAAGAAGAGGCAACCCCTTAGCTTCCCTCAACTGATTTGTTCTTGCCAATACTTTGGCTTCCAATAAATCTCTTTCCGCTTTAAGTTTGGCCTCATTTAAGGTAACCGTCGTCTCATTATCACGTTTCTTACCTTCGGCTATGTCTTCTACTAATACTTTATAGTTGACAGATTTTGCCATGCGCTGTTCGTGTAATTTTAACAAATCGGCTTTTATAGCAGATAGATCCGCAACACTAGTGTAATTAGATGGTTTTACAACGTCAAATGGCAATGCAGAGGGCTCAGTATCTTCTCCAATTTTATCCATTGGGTAAACAGAAGGGAAATTAATGTCTGGAATAACACCTTTATGTTGAGTACTACTACCGTTAACACGGTAAAATTTACCCATAGTTAAATTGACTTGTCCAAATTGTATAATTCCGTCCTTATCTACCACTGGTGCTGCTACACCCGCAGTATTACCACTAGAAACAGGAGTCGTCTTAACTTTAGGTTTTAATGCCGCCGAAATTTCTTGTAGAAATGACTGTTTAAAAAGCCTGTTCATATCAATTGATGATTGTACGGTACCTTTACCATAGGTTTGCGTACCCATCACAATTCCCCTACCATAATCTTGAATTGCACCTGCAAAAATCTCGGATGCCGATGCACTTAACCGATCTACAATTACACCAAGAGGGCCATTCCATACGACCCCAGGGTTCTTATCTTCGTTAACATCCACCGCACTTCTTAGATCTTTCACTTGCACAACTGGACCTTTATCTATAAACAACCCTGTTAAATCAATTGCTTCTACCAATGAACCTCCTCCATTGGCACGTAAATCCATCACAATAGCATCTACTTTATCAATACTTTTTAAACTATCGATCAATAATCTTACATCTCGTGTCGTACTCTTATAGTTAGGATCTCCAGCATTAGCTGCCTTAAAATCTGCATAAAAAGCAGGTACATCAATGATACCTATTTTAAAAGGTTTACCGTCAGATTGGATAGTTTTAACGCTTTTTTTAGCAGATTGATCTGCTAAAATTACTTTCTCCCTAACCAAGGTAATAACAACTGGCTTAGCAGACAATTCCTGACCAACCGGAATAACCTTTAGCCGTACAGTTGTGCCTTTAGGCCCTTTAATTTTAGAAACTGCATTATCTATTCGCCAGCCAACGATATCCACAAACTCCCCATCAACACCTTGTGCTACTGCAACAATTCGATCTCCTGCATTTAATAGTTTACTTTTAAATGCAGGTCCTCCAGGAACGATAGACATTACTTTGGTAACCTCATTATCCAATTGCAAAGTAGCACCAATACCTTCTATCGATCTTGACATTTCTTGATTAAAAACCTCTGCATTTCTAGGATTGAAATAATTCGTATGGGGATCAATAGCCTCAGTGAAGGAATCCATTACAATTTGAAAAACATCCTGATTATTGAATTTAGCCGCTTGAGATTTTAAGTTTTCATAGCGTTTAGTTAAGGTTTCCACGTTCTTAGCCGGGTCTGCTCCTGCAATTTTCAAATTAACCAATTCGTATTTAACTCTCTTCTTCCAAACCTCATCTAATGCAGATGTGCTCGAAATCCATGGCATTTTTTCACGATCATATACATAGGTATCATTTTGAGTAAAATCATACTTATTTCCTATCTGCGCAATAGAGTAGTTAATTCGCTCATTGTATCTTTTTAAATAGACATTAAATATATAAAACGGGCCACTTAAATCACCAATTCTAAATGCATCATCTAATGTGGTTCTATATTTTTCGAACTCTTTAATATCTGAAGCCAAAAAATAATACTTCGATGGATCTAAGGCTTTGATATATCTATCCAATACAATAGACGAAATTGAATCATTTATTTTAATTTTCTTGTAATTATAATTCTCAATTAACCCTACAAGTTCTTTACACACCAAGCTTTGCTGCTCATCTGGTTTAATATTCTGCACACCATCAACCATTTTCTGCACCTCAGGCGCAGCACTGCAAGCAAGTGCAGCGGCTGTAAAGGTTACCATTAATACTCTTCTTAACATCTCTTTGAATAATTTAAAATCCATTTCTTATATTTCCCGCATCCAATATGATACCAATTTTTTAAATAAACAAAAAAGATACAACTTTTCACTGTATCTTTTTTGTAAACTTATCTTATTTCGTTAATTAACCTGAAGCGCTATTTGTTCTTAAACGCAAATAACATTAATCCTATTGTCTAAATAATCTTATGCTCGTAAGCGTACTTCACTAAACCTACTATACTTTGTGTGCCAGTTTTCCTAAAAATGTTTTTACGATGAGTTTCTACTGTGCGCTCACTAATAAACAACAAGTCTGCCATTTGCCTATTACTATATTCACTTTCTATAAGTCGAATAATTTCGATCTCTCTATTAGTTAAGTGAAAACTTTCCTCACTGCTACTAAAATTTTTCATTAACTCACGGGTTACTTCCTCTCCAAAAAAAGACTGGCCGTTAGCCAATTTACCAAGGGCTTCGACTAATTCCTCCTTACCTGTATTCTTCAAAATATAGCCTGAAACCCCCGCATCGATCATTTCTTTAATAACCTGAATTTCTCCAAACATCGACAAAGCCAGAATCTTTATCTTCGGAAATCTCTTTTTCACAGCCCTAGTTAATTCTACTCCTGTCATGTCAGGCATATTAATATCGGTAAGCAATACATCTACCTTTAACTGATCCAGCATATCAATCACTTCCTTTGGCTGGTTACTAAAACCCACAATCTCATATTGCGCCTCATTATAGAGCAATGAGCGAAGGCCGTCAACAACTAACTGATGATCGTCAACGATAAATAAGTTTGTTTTGAGAGCAATTTCCATTCCCCTAATTTACAAAGGAATATAGATAGCTACAAGCGTTCCCGCACCTTGTTGGGAAGAAAAATCTACCTGACCTTTAAGATACTCAACTCTACTACGAATATTTTTCAGTCCAATTCCATCAAACTTATCTGCCAATGTGGCATCAAACCCTAATCCATTATCTTCTATAGTTGCATTAATCCCCTCTTCGTCTCGTATTAGCTGTATATCCAAAGTGTTAGCATTAGCATGTTTGATTACATTATTTACCGATTCCTGAATAATACGATACAACACAGTTTCCACATTTTGATCAAGCCGCTGCTGTAATCCAACCGTTTCGAGATTTATCTTAAGTTTTCTAGCGTCAATTTTATTGATAAAATCTCTAACGGCCGTTGCTAGACCGGATTTTAGTAGCACGTTTGGTGCCATTTGATGAGAAATAGCTCTCACCTCCCGGCAACTTTCGTCGACTAGATTTAAAGTCTTTTGAAAGGTGGTTTTATCTACATCGTTTTTAAATTCAAGTTCATTAGACAAAGCGGAGAGATTCATTTTAACGGCCGAAAAAAGCTGTCCCAATCCGTCATGCAAATCTGCTGAAATACGTTTTCGCTCATTTTCTTCTGCATAAAGGATTGATTTTGTAGCAAGATCCTGCTGTTTGATAATTTCTTTTTGCAGATTGGCCCTTTGTTTGATCTTCAAGTTTTTAAAGACTAAAAAACCTAAAGCAATTGTTAGCAACAATGCGCCGAGAGAAACACCTAAAGAAACATTTCGCTTAAAGAGTATGAGTTTTTGAATTTCATTTTCCTTGTTCAGCATAATAATTTGCTGTGCCTTTTTTTCAGTCTCATAAGCAATTTGCAATTCATTTATCTTATTCGTGGCTTCCTTGCTATAAATACTGTCTTTTAATTCAACGCTTCCCTTATAAGATTTTAGCGCATTTGCATAATCCTGCTTTTGTTCAAACAGAGCCCCTAATAAATCATAAGCCTCTCTCAGGTAGTCCTTAGCCCCTTGCGCTTTAAAAATAGCAATGCTCTTATCAATATATTTTTCTCCGGCAACATAATCATTAAGTTGCGTGTAAGTTGCCCCGATATTTTTATAGCAGCTTGCAATCCCCAGTTGATCGTTCATAGCAATTCTAAAGTCTAAGGAGATCTTAAAGTACTTCATCGCCTCCTCGTATTTGCCCAGCTTTTCATAAACCTGTCCAATGTTATTATTAACAGTTGCTAAATCACTTTGCATGTTCAACGACTTTAAATACCGCTCTGCAATAAGTGCTTGTTTTAATGCATTTTGGTAGTCGGCTTTGTGATAGTAATATTTGAACATTCCCCCATAGGCAATTGCCAAAGTAGACATCGAATTTGTCTTTCTAGCGATAGAGATAGCACGCTGATAACTTTCTTTGGCAGCAGCAAATTTTTGATAAATCAGATAAACATTCCCGATATTATTTAATACAACTGCCTGCTTCGCCTCGTCGTTTTCTTCCTCATAAATTTTTAGGGAACGATGCATATAATTCAATGCATCTTTATAATTACCCAATTGCTTATAGATTATAGAAATATTTGAGATCGAGCCTGCAGCTTGTGCCTTTAATCCTAAATTTTCTCTTAAAGCGTAAGACTTTAAATGGAATGATAATGCATCCTTTAACTTATTAACACGCATATAGGTGTTACCGATATCACTATAGGCCAATGCAATCGAAGTAGAATCGTTAAGCCTCTCGGCCAGTTGAAGTTCAGATTTCCCAAAGAACAAGGCTTTGTCAAAGTCAATTGATCCATAACTCCAACATAAATCGCCTAAAATCTTCAATCTTAACCTGTCATCTTTGGTATCTTCTGCAACTTGAGTTAGACTGTCTAACGTTTTCTGATTCTGAGATTTAGCTTGAAAATGGAGGGAAATAAATAAAATAAGAGCGGGTAAATATTTCATCTAAAGAGCTACAAATATTTTAACTAACGAGTCGTTTTTTTGCCTGCTTGTTTTTCGGAGATGATAGTTTTAGCTATTTTAATTTGATTGTTAAACTGATTAAGTTTATGATACTTTGCCAATGCTTCTGCTTTGCTAATGTCTTTAATCGCTAGGTGATAATCTCTTTTTTTAATTTTAACGGTAGCAATTCCTAAGACAGACTCAATATAGGCCGCGTTATTTTTTAATTGTTGTGCTAAAATCCCCTGCTGGGTATAAAACCAAAGGGATTGGGTAAGCTTATTTGAACCGAAATAAATTTTGCCCAATTGATGATAGGCCGCCATTTGGCCAGCTTTATTTCCGAGACGGGAGTATGTTTTTAAAGCAACATTTAAAACTACTTGCTCAGCTTCGCTATAATGTGAAAGGAGTAGATGGACATTGCCTATTCTAAGCAAAGACGCAGCATATTGTGGTAGTTTCTTGTTGCTATTATATTCAAATGCGGCTTTTCCAAACAAAGTCAGCGCTTCACTTAGGTCACCTTTTCGCTCATTTCTTTCCGCATCAGAAAAAAAAATATCCGCTTCAGATTCATTCACATCCAGCACAGCTACGTTAATTGCAGGTCCGTATGGAGAAGGATCTTGAGGGCCAGAATTACTGGATTGTGCAAGCGCATTTGAAGTAATCCAAAGGCACACGAGCGCTAAACAGATTCTATTCATGATGAAATTATTGGTTTTAACTTTTATAAAGATACGAATAATTTTAGTTAAACACCTGTAAATTAACATCAAAAGATGCCCAAACCATAGTTGGGTGGGAATCGCAATGGTAAATTTCTCCTGTTGACGCAATTCCTATAACCCCAGCAAAACCATCAAAAGCCTTTAATTCTACAAATGATTTATCACATGCAGCTTGTAAAGAAAGGCCATCCGTCACTCTCGTTACTATTTTCGCAGCTAGAGCCCCATTTACAATGTCTTCGCCAACCCCCGTGCATGATATCCCTGCATATTCATTCGCGAAGTTGCCAGCAACAGTAGCCGAATCACTTACCCTGCACGGGATTTCAAAACCCTTACCACCGGTAGAAGTTGCCGCAGCAATGTTTCCTGCTGCATCTAAGGCTACGCAGCCAACGGTTCCTTTTCTATCGTTTTGATTAAGTTTTGCCTCATATTCAAGTTTCCTTTGGGCAGTAATCGGATTAAAATACTCAAAGCCATTCTTTCTTGCAAAGTTCAATGCCCCTTCTCCACTCAGCACCCGATCATTGTATTGTGCTAACAAATTCGCTACTTGAATAGGGTGTTGCACATCTTCCAAATTGATTACACCACTAAATTTTTGAGAACTACCATCCATCAAGGAAGCGCTTAATCGAACCTTACCATCGCTTTGAATGTGAGAACCTAACCCGGCATTAAACAACCTATCATCTTCTAACAAAGAAACCGCAAACACAACTGTTTCCACGGCAGTATGGCTTTGTAGGAATTGATGAGTTTGGGCTACAATTCTTGCTAAGGAATCTTGTTTTGCTTTTTTTGTTTCAGGGTCTAAGCTTGACTCTCCAATAAATCCTCCGTGAATGATAACTTTCATCATTACAATACTTAAGAATCCGTAGGAATTACCCTCGGATGATGAATAACTAATTGATGATTGTCCAAGTCGTACATATCCCCGTCACACATCACGTGCACAATCATATTTTTTATTGAAACTGGTTGACCCATTTCAACATCTGTTAAATTTGTGTCAGCCATGCTCTTCCCATCTACCAAAATCACCATTCCAGAGCCAATTGCCTCCATGGTATTTCCATGAATATACAGCCCTGTATCTTCTCCTAATCCAATTCCCAGAATTCCCGGATTACTCGCAGCAGCGTACAATAATCTGCCAATCCTCCCTCTTTGAATAAAATGGGTGTCTACAATTACATCGTCAATAAAACCTAGACCACCTGTTATTTTAACTTCCCCTTTAAGCAAAGCGTCTTTACTGCTTCCCTGATAGATCATATTTTTAGAACTTGCTGCTGCACCAGCCGATGTGCCGGCAATTACAACTTCCGTGTTTTGATATTTATCGAGCAAAATCCTATGAATTTCTGTACCACCAAAAATGGAGGTCAACCTCAATTGATCTCCTCCAGTAAAAATAATCACATCAGCAGCCTTAATCCGTTCTGCATGCGCAGGATTATTAGCCTCCTCTCTACTTCCAATGTTCAAAACCCCCACGTCATGCACATCCAATTGGGCAAATGCCTTAATATACTCTTCTCCTACTTTTTCAGGAATTAATGAAGCGGTAGTCATAATCTCGAAGCGAGATTCGTTTTCCTTAATAGATTCAGTCGTTATTCTTTTTAAAATACCACGCTCAAAAAAGTTCATGTTTTGCGGTAACCCGAATTGTGTTTCGGCAAAACTTCCCGTATTTATTGCACCGCCTATTATAATTAATTTACCTTTTGGAGCCATTCTACTTGTTTACATATTCCCAATCGTGCCAAATATATAGGCAATAGCCTAATAATTATTAATATTTTTATCAATATTATAGTTTTAATTAACATTTAACCTATTAGCTATTTCCAAAATCGAGGATAAAAAATTCAAAAAAAATTTATACTTTAATCCATTCTTTGGGGCTCAACTCCTCAACTGAGTATAACGCTCCATAACTGCCATTTAAACAATACGACAATGAAGATATTAGGGATACAGGTGTTAAGGGGACCAAACATTTGGTCTATTAACCGGAAAAAATTAATCCAAATGCGCTTAGATCTCGAAGATTTAGAGCAACGACCAACTAATTCTATAGCAGGATTTAGGGAAAGGATTGAGAAATTAATTCCAAGCTTACATAGCCACCGTTGTTCAAAAGGTGCACCAGGAGGCTTTTTATCACGAGTGGAAGAAGGAACTTGGATGGGACACGTGATAGAACATATTGCTTTAGAGATTCAAACATTGGCGGGGATGGACACCGGGTTTGGTAGAACTAGGCAAACTAAAACGGAAGGCATTTACAATGTAGTTTTTAGTTACTTAGAAGAAAAAGCTGGTGTTTTTGCCGCCGAAGCAGCTGTTAGCATAGCGGAAGCGCTGATTAACGATAAGGAATATGATTTAGAACACGATATTCAGCGAATGCGTGAACTAAGAGAAACAGAGCGTCTTGGACCAAGCACTGGTTCCATTGTGGATGAAGCTATTTCCAGAGATATTCCTTGGATTAGGTTAAACAAAAGCTCTTTGGTGCAATTAGGTTACGGCAAAAATCAAGTACGTTTTAGAGCTACTATGACTGAAAGGACAAGCAGCATAGCGGTTGATATTGCGGGCAATAAAGATGAAACTAAAAGATTATTGAATGACGCAGCGATTCCAGTAGCAAAAGGAGTAACGGCATCCTCACTTGAGGATGTTTATGACGCGATTAAGAGAGTTGGATTTCCCTTGGTATTTAAACCATTGGATGGAAATCACGGAAAAGGCGCCACGATTAATGTAAAAAATGAGGAAGAAGCCATTGCTGCTTTCCATTATGCGAAAGAATATTCTAGAAGGATTATTGTAGAAAGCTTTATAACCGGCCACGATTTTAGAGTACTGGTTATCGATCATAAAATGGTTGCTGCAGCTTTGCGGGTTCCCGCACACATTAAAGGGGACGGAAAAAATACCGTACAACAATTAATTGATCAAGAAAATGAAGATCCACGCCGAGGTTATGGACACGAAAATGTGCTAACAGAGATTACGGTCGACCGCGACACCCTCGATTTATTAGATAAGAAAGGGTATACCTTAGAAACAGTTGTACCAAAAGGAGAACTGGTTTATTTGAAATCGACTGCCAACTTAAGTACAGGGGGAACCTCAATTGATGTCACGGATCAGATCCATCCGCAAAATGTCTTTAATTGTGAGCGTATCTCCAGAATTGTTGGCTTGGATATTTGCGGCATAGATATTATGGCCGAAAATTTAACCGAACCCCTAACCGAAAATGGAGGCGTAATTTTAGAAGTAAATGCTGCCCCAGGCTTTAGGATGCATTTAGCACCAAGCGAAGGTTTGCCAAGAAATGTCGCTGCGCCGGTGATAGACATGCTTTATCCACCAGGAAAATCTGCCCGTATTCCAATTATCGCCGTTACTGGCACTAATGGTAAAACTACGACTACGCGTTTAATCGCCCATATTGTGAAAAATAATGGTAGCAGAGTAGGCTTCACCACTTCCGATGGGATCTACGTACAAAACACCATGCTAATGAAAGGGGATACAACCGGACCTTTCAGTGCTGAGTTCATCTTAAAAGAGCCTACAGTTGAAATTGCTGTTTTAGAAACCGCAAGAGGGGGTATTTTAAGAGCTGGATTAGGATTCAATAAATGTGATATAGGCGTTGTTACAAATATTCAAGAAGATCATCTTGGCATATCAGATATTCATAACCTCGAGGATTTAACCCGAGTGAAGGCTGTGGTAATTGGAGCGGTGAAACGAAGTGGTTGGGCGGTCTTAAACGCCGACAACTCTTATTGCTTGAAAATTGCACAGAGTGCTGATTGTAATATTGCATATTTTAGCATGGATGAGAAAAATCCGGCAATAAAAGAACACTGTAAAAACGGTGGAATCGCTGCGATTTATGAGAATGGTTATGTGACTATTAAAAAAGGCGATTGGAAAATCAGAGTTGAAAAGGCAACCCATATTCCTATCACCTTCAATGGTTCTGTAGACTTTATGATCCAAAATGTTTTAGCAGCTACTTTAACAACCTTCTTATGGGGATATAAAACCGAAGATATCCGCATGTCTTTAGAAACCTTTATTCCATCGGCTGCACAAACTCCGGGCAGGATGAATGTTTTTAAATTTAAAGATTTTCAGATATTGGTCGACTTTGCACATAATCCTGACGGATTCAATGGGATTAAGGCCTACCTGCAAAGCATCGAAGCCACAGAGCATATTGGAGTAATTTCAGGCACAGGTGATCGTAGGGATGAAGATATAATTGAGACAGCACGGATAGCTGCGCACATGTTTGATAAAGTAATTATTTGCCAAGAGAAATACCTGCGGGGCCGCAAGCAAGAAGATTTAATTGATTTACTAATAACTGGTTTAAAAGAAGTTAAACCCGATATACCAATCGAGATTAATAACAGTGGTGATGAGGTAATGAAAAAGATAGTCAAAACAGCTATACCGGGCTCTTTTATTACGATTTTAAGTGACACTATTGACAATGCCATTCATAAAGTAACTTACTATTTAGATAAAGAATTAGATAAGGAGTTGGACAAAAAGTAAATCGTCATTGCGAGGTAGATAAATCGTCATTGCGAGGTACGAAGCAATCTCAATTAGATTGCTTCGTACCTCGCAATGACGAGTAAGATTAAAGTTCTATAGAGAATCTCTCAAAGCTTTGATTTCATCATGCGACACGCGTAATTCTGCTTTCTGCGCTGTAATAAGGTCTTTTAAATTTGCAGATAAATCATCTTCCTCCAACGCCATTTTATATGCTTTTTGTGCTGCGTCTTCTCCAAATTCACAGTTACTTAAAACGGTTTTACGATCGTGGCCTGAAAAAACAGCTTTTACATCCATCCACGCCCGGTAAATTTTACCCGAATTAGTGGTCCCAGTTTCAACATCTTCGCCAAGCGCCTGAACTTCAGTGGCTAATGCCATTTTGTGTCTGTGACTTTCACGAATCATTCTCACAAAAAGATCCTTTAAGTCACTATCCTCAACACTCAACTCTTCAATTGCTTTCTCATATCCTACAACTCTATCATTGTTAATCTGAATGAGGTCGTTTAAAACCTCCGCATTTACTGTTCTAGTTTCCATATTATTATCGTTTTGATGTATGTAAACAACATACTAGCAAAAGAAAGGTTTATTTTTATTTAGCACGTTTAGGAATATAAATATATTTGATAGCAGATTTAAAGCTAATGGCAACAACTTTACCCACATTAAAAACTCCTACACTATTGTTAAGACCCTTTCTCGATGATGACATTGAGTTAGTGTTCCAGGGATTATCCAATCCTCAGGTTATTCATTACTATGGCGTCCATTACAAAAGCTTAGCCGAAACTAAGGCACAAATGCGGTGGTTTAAAGAGCTGGAAGCTAATGGCACTGGAGCATGGTGGGCTATATTTGATGCAGAAGGAGAAGTATTTTATGGGGGCATCGGACTCAACAACCTAAGTAAAGTGCATAAAAAAGCAGAGATCGGTTTTTGGCTTCTTCCCAGTTTTTGGGGGAGAGGAATTGTACTAGAAGCTGCAAATTTGGTTTGCAAGTATGGATTCAACCACGCTTGTCTTCATCGGATTGAAGCTTTCGTAGAATCAGCAAACGAAAACTGCAAAAATTTAATGAATAAGTTAGATTTTAAGCATGAAGGAACCATGCAAGAATGTGAGATAAAAAATGAAAAATATATAAGCCTGGAGATTTATGCAAAAATTTATTGATCATATTAAAAGATACGTTGTGCTTAACGAAACAGAAACCCAATTTCTAATAAGCAAGGTAAATGTATTAACTGTTAAGAAGAAAGAATTTCTTCTTCAAGAGGGTAATGTGTGCAAGGCTAATTATTTTGTAGAAGAAGGTTTGTTAAGGATGTTTTTTATCAATGAAAAAGGAGTTGAACAGATCACTCAATTTGCTTTAGAAAATTGGTGGCTTTCAGATTACATGAGTTTTACAAAGCAGTTAAACGCCCAGTTTTGCATTCAAGCAGTGGAGCAATCAGAAGTCATCGCGATACCCTATTATATCCAGGACGAATTATTTGAAAAATTGCCACAACTCGAAAAATATTTTAGAATGGTAATGCAAAGAGCTTATGCAGCTTCTCAGATGAGATTTAAATACTTCTATGATTATTCGAAAGAAGAGAATTACCGCCAGTTTGTGTCGCTGTTCCCAGAGTTTGTACAACGAATACCGCAATACATGTTGGCCTCATACTTGGGTTTAACACCTGAATATCTGAGCGAGCTAAGAAAGAAAAATTAGTATTTCTTAAACTAGCTTAAGATTTCTTTAAGATGGACCCTTTAACTTTGTCCTGTCATTAAAAACAAAACATATGGACAAAAGAATTAATATTGAGCACGTTGAACCTAATGGCTATAAAGCTATGTTGGGTTTAGAAAATTTTTTAGCAACCAGTAATCTCAGCAAAACACATAAGGAGCTAATCAAAATTAGAGCGTCGCAAATAAACGGCTGTGCCTTTTGCATTAACATGCACACTAAAGATGCCCGCAAAAATGGAGAAACTGAGCAGCGTATTTATTTACTAAATGCTTGGCGAGAAACTGAATTATATACCGAAGAAGAGCGTGTTATCTTAGCAATCACCGAAGAAGTGACCTTGATTGCAAATGCCGGATTAAGGAACGAAACCTATCATAAAGCTAAAGCATTATTCGACGATCATTATATTGCTCAAATTATCATGATGGTAGTGACGATCAATGCATGGAACCGGATCGCTATTGCCACACAACTACAGCCTGTTTAGGACTATCTTAATTTTGAAATGGGTATGTATCCCAATATCAGCTCATCTTCCAGCAAATCGCTTCCTGAAGAAAATTTCAAAGTGTATTTACTTTTAGTTTGAGCTGATAAAATGTCTTTTATTTCGAAGATATCGTCAACATCAACCCCAAATTTATCATCAATATGGGAGGTGGCTCCTTTAAAACCCGTATGTTTATAAAAAGCAGTTTCTTTAGCTTCCTTTATAGCAAGCGCTTTCTGATTTGCGACAACGAGCATTTTATAATGTAGTTCTTCAAATTCCCCTTGCTTATACCCGCCTAAATTCAAAAAAAACAGGCTCGTAGTATCTTCCTTCACTTCTTCCCCTTTTACAACTACTTCAACTTTATAATCTCCAACTTTATTCACAATTCTATAAGCATCAACATGGATTTTATCCTTTGCCTCCGGCCAAAAAGCCAGCATTTCAGGTAGCAAATCTTTAATTGATGTTCCAATCCCGAAAAAAATATCATGTTGCTCAATATTTCTTCCTTTAGGGGTAGCACCCAATAAAACCATAAATAGTTGTGGTGATCGCATAATTTGGTTAATTGGTTAACTGTTTAATCAATCGCTTACATCTAGCTTCAATTTCTTGGAACACATGTTCAAATAGGTGATCATGATGATAAGGGTCAATCACCTCACCATAATCAGCCAAGAAATAACTTACCTTATTTTTATGTGCCTCAGTTTTTGCGAGCTTAGTTACTTCTTTATAATTATTTTTATCCATCACAAAAATGTGATCGTAATCATCAAACAAACTTGCTGTAAAATGCCTGCCACGTTGGGCTGAAATATCATAACCAAAATTTTTCGCCACTTCGACACTTCTCTTATCAGGAGCCTTTCCAACATGCCATGCGCCAGTTCCGGCTGATGCAATCTCCCAGTCTAAATGCTGTTCCTTAACTAAATGGCGCATGATGCCCTCTGCCAAAGGCGAACGACAAATATTACCCATGCACACTATTAAAATTTTCAAAACCTATTTTGCTTCAAATTGATAAACAACTTCATAATTATTGCTAGTACGAAACCCTTAGATATAAATGTCGTTTAAAATTTTCGCTAAACGTACACCACCTTTTAATAACTGCTGATTAACTGTGTCAATCCAATCGAAATTATATCGGTAACTTAATTTATCATCACTTTTTATGCCAGTTGCATAAATTTTATTGCAAATCTCATATGATTCAAATACACACTCTTTCAAGCTTGCCTTCTGCCAGGTTGTAAATTCGGCTTTTGAAGGATGATTAATCGCTTTGGTATATTCCGTATAGCTTAATTGCTGGAAATTGATCAGGCTCTCATCCCACACCCGGTGCAGATTAGATTTTTCGCCGAACCAAGTAACGAATACCTTGTTGCCCCCTAAATCTTCTTTCCTAGCTGTATGCATTGGCTGATGTAAATCACCTACCAAATGAATCACCATTCTTAAAGCCAATTTTTTCTGTTCGGCTGTGCTCTTTTGGTTTTTTAGTACTGTGATCATTTCATTGAGCTTATTGTAAATATTAGGCCCCGATTCACTTTCTAAAAAACTAAATACAGCTGGCTTCGTTAAATCTGCCGGAAGGTTAACATAATGCCAATTACTCAAGTAATTGTAACTCGTATCCGATTTGATGAAATCAGCCCAATTTGCAGCCATTGCCAAGCTTTCTGTACCTAATAGCTGTTGAATAGCCTTACGCGTTTTTGCATTGATATAATGGTCGGCCACCTCACCAACAATCCTGTGTCCGAGTACTCCCCAAGCTCCGCTCGTAAAGGGCAGATACATGAGCATAAGAACAATTGTAATTTTCTTTAAAACCAATGATTTCTTCATGTTATAATTGTTTAGGCACGCATTTTATTTGCTCTTTGAGCGCCATTACAACTTCCTTATGGTCGTTTATCCCTACTAAGACTAAACTAGTTGCAGTGGCTGATTTAATTTTAAAATTATTTAGGTATTGTCCGTTTCGATAACAGCCAGATACTTTTTGTTTATAATTTGCTTTGGTAAATGTTCCTTTAAGAAATAAGGTGTCTCCCTTAACAACATAGGTTCCTTTAGCATATTCATTCCAAACGCCGTTATTAAAACAGGTTTCTTCGTAATAATTAACTTTCGAATGAGTGGTTAAATCAACATAAAATGAATCACAGCTGAACTTAAACTTATGAGCAGTATAACTTAAGAGTTGAGCTGCATTTGCCACACTATCCTGATTCCATATCCCTTGCAACGACGCTTCGCCTTCACCCTGAACATTTGGCAACCTGATGCAAGCGGTTAAAAAAACCGAAAGAGTAAGAGCTAAAGCTAAAAGCCGGGTTCCTTTGTAAAAAATCATTATCAGGCCTACTTCAACGATCCTACCATATCTTCTGGCTTAACCCAAGCATCAAATTGCTCATTGGTTAATAAACCTAATTCTACAGCAGCTTCTTTTAAAGTCTTATTTTCTTTATGCGCTTTTTTCGCAATTTTAGCAGCATTCTCATAACCAACGTGAGGGTTTAACGCTGTTACCAACATCAAAGAATTTTGAAGGTGTTTCTTGATCTCTGGTTCATTTGCAAGGATGCCTTCTGCACATTTGTCATTAAATGAGATACAAGCATCCCCAATTAATCTGGCCGATTGCAGCACATTAGCGGCAATTAACGGTTTAAAAACATTTAATTCAAAATGCCCAGTGGCACCTCCAATAGCAACTGCTACATCATTACCCATTACCTGTGCACAAACCATTGTCATTGCTTCTGGCTGTGTAGGATTCACTTTACCAGGCATAATAGATGACCCTGGCTCGTTGTCCGGAATGATGATTTCTCCAATTCCACAACGTGGTCCTGAACTCAACATCCTCACATCATTAGCAATTTTCATCAGTGAAACTGCTGTACGTTTTAAAGCGCCCGAAAGCTCAACCATTGCATCATGGGCGGCCAACGCTTCAAATTTATTGGGTGCAGTTACGAAAGGTAGACCTGTTAAATCTGCAATTTTTTTTGCTACCAAAACATCATAACCTTGAGGTGTATTTAACCCTGTACCTACAGCTGTACCACCTAATGCTAATTCTGCAACCATCACCAAAGAATTCTTAATGGCCCGAATGCTGTTATCTATTTGCTGTACATATCCAGAAAACTCTTGCCCTAGGGTTAAAGGAGTAGCATCCATAAAGTGTGTGCGTCCAGTTTTAGTGATATGTGCAAATTCTGCTACTTTCCTTGCCAAAGTATTTCGTAATTTTTCCAAACCCGGGATAGTATTCTCTGCTGTTAATTTATAAGCTGCAATATGCATCGCAGTTGGATAGGTGTCGTTTGATGATTGAGACTTATTCACGTCATCATTAGGATGAAGCACTTTTTGTTCATCTGTTAAAGCACCGCCATTAATTACATGTGCACGATTAGCAATAACCTCGTTTCCATTCATATTGCTTTGGGTACCCGAGCCTGTTTGCCAAATAACCAAAGGAAATTGATCATCTAGTTTACCGGCAATGATTTCATCGCAAGCTTTAGCAATAAGTGATGCCTTATCGGCTGATAAAACACCAAGTTCGTGATTGGCCTGCGCCGCTGCTTTTTTTAAATAGCCAAAAGCATGAATAATTTCCTTTGGCATCGAACCTTCGGGCCCTATTTTAAAGTTATTACGTGAACGTTCAGTTTGTGCTCCCCAGTATTTATCAGCAGGCACCTGCACTTCGCCCATTGTATCGTGTTCTATTCTAAAACTCATAATGTATGTTGTAATTTTCCTCAAAAATAAGGATTTATTGTCAATTAGTCTACACCACATGTTACAGAGAAAATGTTTAAAACTCTTTCTGCTTGTAAAGCCAATAATTCTTATTTTGCGACTTTTAACCATTTCCAGTCAATTCATGAGTTTTCGTTTACTATTCGTTTCATTTACGCTTACCATCCTTACCATTTCATCTTGCTCAAGTCAGGAAGAAAAAACTAAAAAAGTTGAAGCCGACAAAAAAATCAGAGTTAAAGCTGATGACACTGCCGATATGAAATTGTTAGCTTACGACCCTAAAAAAGGAGATCGTTGGATTGCCGACTTTGTGCAGAATTTACATAGAAAAACCGGCTTCAATGGAAATATGTTGGTAGCCAGGAAAGGTAAAATTCTTTATGAAAAATCTGTTGGGTGGGCAGATTATCTTCATCGTGATAGCTTAAAAATCAATTCAGAATTTGAGCTGGCATCCGTTACCAAAACATTTACAGGCGTCGCTATTATGCAGCTCGTAGAAGCTGGGAAATTAAAACTTGCAGATAATGTAAAAAAGTTTTACCCTAATTTTCCATATGAGGGAATAACCATTGAACTGCTGTTAACACATCGAAGTGGAATGATGAACTATGTTTATTTCATCGACGACATCTGGCGCAAAGAAAAGAAGGATCAAAAGAAAGGCGTTTCTAACCAAGAGGTAATGAATATAATTGCCGATAAAAAACCCAACCGATATACTAAACCAAACGATCGATTTCACTACAATAATTCCAATTATATGGTTTTGGCTGCCATTATAGAAAAGGTTACAGGTAAAACGTATGCCAATTACATGATGGAGCATATCTTTAAACCTGCGGGTATGAAAAATACGCATGTTTATTCAACAACGGTGTACCCAAAAATTCCGGTTGATGTAGTAGGGCACGATCGTACCTGGCGTTACTCGGTGGTACAAAATTTTTTAGATGGCCCAGTGGGTGATAAAGGCATTTATAGCACACTACACGATCTGGTGCTCTATGACAAATATTTAAAGAATGGAAGATTGCTTACTCAAAAAAGCTTGGATTCAGCCTATAAAGGGAGGAATAAACCTGTAAACGGTCATTTTAATTATGGCTACGGCTGGAGGATGTTTGAGGGGAAGGGAATGGATAAAGTAGTTTACCACACGGGATGGTGGCATGGATTCCGACATATCTACGTTCGTAATCTTGATAAAGACATTGTGGTAATTTTTTTAGGGAACTTAACCAACGGAAGTCTAACGCATTTAGACGAGCTTTTTAAGTATCTTAAAATGCCCATTATTAGAAAAGGTGCCTATTCAGGTTCGGGATCATTACCTGGTAGCGACGAAGATTAGCTGATCCAACTTGCGAGATCGTCATTGCGAGGAGTAAACTGCGTCATTGCGAGGAACGAAGCAATCTAATCGTAAGATTGCTTCGTTCCTCGCAATGACGAGGTCTTAAGATGGAATAATTTTAAGATATCTTATCAAACGCTATGGCCCTTGTTCTTTTATCTAAATAGGTTTTAAGTAAACTGTTATCGGGGCTGCTTAACATCGGATCTTTTTCAAATAATTCGATAACCGTATTTCTGGCTTCCTGCAAAATAATCTGATCCTTTGCTAAGTTTGCCATTTTAAGTTCCAATACCCCACTTTGTTGCGTTCCGGTAATATCACCGGGACCACGCAACTGCAGGTCGATTTCAGCTATTTCAAAACCATTGTTTGTCTTTACCATGGTGTCTAATCGTAATTTTGAGTTTGGGCCAAGTTTAGCGGCCGACATTAAAATACAAAAAGACTGTTCGGCACCACGACCAACCCTTCCTCGCAGCTGATGGAGCTGTGATAATCCGAAACGCTCTGCATTTTCAATAACCATTACAGATGCATTTGGTACGTTTACACCCACTTCGATTACCGTAGTTGCCACCATAATCTGAGTCTTCCCATCAATAAAGCGTTGCATTTCGTATTGCTTGTCTGCATTGGGCATTTGGCCGTGAACAATACTGATCTGATAATCTGGCAAAGGAAACTGATCCCGCATTTGCGCAACTCCCTCTTCCAAATTTAACAAATCTAATTTTTCACTTTCCTTAATCAACGGATAAACTATGTAAACCTGCCGGCCTTTAGCAATCTCCTGTTTCATAAATCCAAACATCCTTAAACGCTGTCCTTCGAATAAATGTTTGGTTTCAATGGGCTTTCTTCCCACCGGAAGTTCATCAATTACCGAGACATCCAAATCGCCATACAAAGTCATAGCCAAGGTGCGTGGAATTGGTGTGGCTGTCATCACCAGGATATGTGGGGGAACAATATTTTTTCTCCAAAGTTTCGCCCTTTGTTCAACACCGAAGCGATGTTGCTCGTCTATTACCACCAAACCCAGATTTTTAAATCTAACTTTATCCTCTATCAGGGCATGGGTTCCTACCAAAATATCGATTTCACCAGCTTCCAACTGCTCGTGCAATAAGGTGCGTTGCTTTTTGGTGGTGTTCCCTGTTAAAATCGCAACTTTTGCCAAATCATCATTTAAAAGTGATGCTATGGAGTGGTAATGTTGGCGGGCTAATATCTCAGTCGGTGCCATCATACAGGCTTGATAGCCATTGTCATTTGCCAATAACATACTCATTAGCGCAACAACTGTTTTTCCACTTCCTACATCCCCCTGTATTAAACGGTTCATTTGAACACCCCGTTGTGTATCAAGTCTAATTTCTTTAATAACACGCTTTTGGGCGTTTGTTAATTCGAATGGCAATATTTTATTGTAAAAGGTATTGATCTTCTCCCCTACCTCATTAAACAGCGCTCCTTTAAACTTAAGACTTCTTAATTGCTTGTTATGTAATAGCTGTAATTGAATGAAGAACAATTCTTCGAATTTCAAACGTCTTTCCGCCTGTTGAAGCTTAAAAGTATCCCGTGGAAAATGTATCTGAATTAAAGCCTCTTTTCTGCTAACAAGCTTGTACTTTTCAAGTATGTACTTAGGCAATGTTTCTCTAACCTCATTAATATGAAGTTCAATAATAAGGTGGATCAATTTTTGGATCCCTTTACTATCCAAGAAGCTCTTTTTAAGCTTTTCGGTAGTGTTATAAATAGGCTGCAAAGTCAAATTGCCGGTAATACCTGCCTGTCTTGGAAACAATTCCATGTCAGGGTGAGAAATACTAAAGCTATGATTAAATAAATTTGGCTTACCAAAAGCGATGTATTTGCCGCCCCGTAAAATGTTTTCCTCTACCCATTTTAAGCTTTGGAACCAAACCAGCTCCATGGTTCCGGTTTCATCTGTAAACTTAACTAATATGCGCTTCTTATGTTTTTCTCCAATTATTTCTTTGGCACTTACTTTACCGATAACTTGTACCAAAGGCAGATCGGGGTGGAGTTCATTAATTTTATAGAACCGTGTTCTATCTATATACCGAAATGGATAATGATTTAAAAGTTGCTCATAGGTAGTAACTCCTAACTCCTTCTGTAAAAGTTCGGCACGCTTAGGGCCTACGCCCTTAAGGTATACCAGCGGTGTATCTAAATTTGAGGCAAACAAATGATTATTATTATTTTCTCTTAAAAGTAAAGATATCTTTTATCAAGTTCCAATTAAATAGGAAAACTGCAGATAGTAGTAACAGATAAGCTAACAATTGATGAGCACTGATTTTTTCATCAAAATACAAAACCGCTACTGTAAATGCAATGATAGGGTTAAGATAAATGATAATACCTAGCGTGGAGGATGGAATTCCAATTAATGCATACAAGCTCAAGAACAAAGGAATAACCGTAAACAAAACGGCTATAACAATAATATGTCCCCAAAACCATGTTCCTACTGGAAAGCTTTCATGATGGTAAATATAAAATGGAAGCATCAAGACTACGGCTACAGTAATTTGCAAAGCCAATACATTCAGCTTATCCAGATATTGCATCTTCCGCTGTATAATTAAATAAAACGCGTATAATGCCGCAATAATCACCGACCAAAGCACTTCTATAAACGAACCAGTAGCAAGCATAATGATACTCATGAGTGCGATTGCAAGTGCAGCAAGCTTGATCTTGGAAAGCTCTTCTTTTAAAATAACGAAACCACCGAAAGCTGTAATCAAGGGGCAAACCATATAGGCAAATGCTGCCGATTTAAGACTTACATTATTTACAGCATAAATGAAGGTATACCAGTTAAGGGTAAGCAGTACACTCGCACCAATAACTTGATAAACAATTATTTTTTTATCTTTTAGGGATGCCGATCTATAGAATTGTAGATCTTGTTTTAATATATTTCTTCTAAAAAGAAAAATTGCAGCCCATATTACAATCAAGGAAGTAAATATTCGATAATACAATATTTCTTCCGCAGGAAATGCTTTAATATTTCTTAATGGAATAGAAAAAAAACCCCAAATTGCTACAGATAAAAAAGCGGCTAATAAATACCGAGATTTTGATTTCAATGAGTTACCCCTGATAGGCTGTTACAGATATTTCTACATTCACCCCTTTTGGCAAACCTTTTACAGCAACCGTTTCGCGCGCTGGGTAGGTATCGCTAAAGTAGGAACCATATACTTCATTAACAGCGGAAAATAATTCCATGTCTGCTAAAAATATAGTAGTCTTAACCACATGATCAAAGGTGTAGCCTGCTTCCAAAAGCACTGCTTTAATATTACGCATCACCTGATGGGTTTCCTCCCCAATAGAAGATAGATTAAGCTCCCCATTCTCTGGATTTATAGCTACCTGACCGGATAGAAATAAAAATCCATTCGCCAATATGGCTTGACTGTATGGTCCAATTGGAGCTGGAGCATTTTTTGTGTTGATTACTGTGTTCATTATTTCTTTAATATAAACCATTGGATAAGCTTCCAAGTTATGCCTCCGACAAATAATATAATGGCAATTGCGTTAATCCAATGCATTACCTTAATATTAAAATTGACAGGTCTCTCGGGGTCTCTTTTCCTGAAAAAATACATATGCAAATGTAATAAAAAAACCCCGTAGCACTTATAAGTACTACGGGGTTTCTATTGAATTAAGAAAGACTAGTTTCTTGAAGTCTCAACACGACGATTTTGGATACGACCTTCTTCAGTATCGTTAGAAGCAATAGGGTTAGCTTCACCAAAACCTTTTGCAGTAACTTGGCTAGAATTAACACCAGAGTTTACTAAATAAGTTTTAACAGAATTCGCTCTATCTTTAGATAATTTCAAATTGTATGCAGCAGTACCTTCGCTTGAAGCATAACCTTTTGCAGTTATTTTACCACCGTTTTCACGCAATGTAGAAGATAATTTATCTAAGATTGGATAAGCTTCGGTTTTTAAAACTGAGCTATTGAATTCGAATTGAATAGTTTCCCATCCTGATGCAGTTGAAGTCTCAGTAGCAGTTACAGGAGCTGGAACAGGAAGTGGACAACCCGAGCCATCTACTGCAGTTCCCGCAGGAGTTCCAGGACATTTGTCAAATTGATCAGCAACACCGTCACCATCAGAATCTTTTTTCAAGTCTTCGATTGATTTCTCAACGTTAGAAACACGGTTTTTCAATGCTTCAACTTCTTGACGTAATGAAGGATCTTTCAATTCATCATACATCAAAGCAAGTGGGTTAACCCAATCTAAGTTAGGTTTAGCTTTAGAACCTAAAGAGAATTCTAAACCAGCTGAAGTATAGCTAAATTTATCAAAGTTAGACGTGATACTGCTACCAGCTTGAACACCGTTTACATTGAAATCATCTACAAAGCTCATCGTATAATTCAAATTAAATGATACGTTATCAGAAATCTTGAATTTCACACCTGCTCCTACTGGAATATATGCACCATGGTAATACTTATCACCATCAAGTGGTTTTTGAGTTGTACTAGTACCGTTTCCAGCAGTTACCGTTGGCTCATAAGCTAATAAACCGTAACCAGCATTTAAAATGAAGTTAACTGAGTTTTCACGACTTAAAAAATCTACAGTAGCAACATTGATAACACCTCTTAAATCGGCTGCATAACCAAATTTAGTTTCAAATGATGCAATACCATTTTGAACACCACCAGCAGCATCTTCGTTGCTTCCAGAAATTTTACCTCTCATAATGTTACCTTCTAAGCCAAATGCATGACCTAATTGTTTACGGATTGAAACTCCATAACCTAAGTTAACACCCCAGTTAGTAAAGTCATTTCTACCACCTAATAAAACAACAGGCTGAAGAATACCCGCGTTCACACCTAGTGACCAAGTTCTGTATTGACCTCTACCACCAAATACCTTGGCAGAAGAAGAAGGAGCAGGAGCATCTTGTGCACTAACAAGAGACGTTGCTCCCATCAATACTACTAAAGAGGCTACAAGACCCTTTTTTAAAGTAGAATAATTCATAATTTTCTTTTTTAAGGTTAAACAAATATTAATTGTATAATTTTTTGTAAAACAAAATTAAACAAATTTTTATAATCTCAAAATACTATACAAACTCCGTTCCAAACTTAAAATGAGCCAAAAATTAGGATAAATTCCCATATTTCTTCGCGGCAGTTTGCTTCACAGACAACTATCCTTTATAAGCAGAAGGTCAATTCCACAAAAAACTTAAAAAGAACACGTTAGAGATAGCTCAAACGTTTGCTTTCCAGGCGTTAGATAAGGATAAAGCAATCGTTTGCGGATTATTCAAGTATATTCCCTATTTTAAATGGACATGAATCAAATCCGCATTTTAATGAATTTCTAAACTGTCCTAATCGACCATACAGGGAAGTCCTTTTTTTAAGACAGCGGCAGGTTATTAGCTGGCCCGTCATTGCGAGACACTAAACGTCATTGCGAGGTACGAAGCAATCTAGCTGTGAGATTGCTTCGTACCTCGCAATGACGGGAATCCTCGCAATGACGGGAATCCTCGCAATGACGGGAATCCTCGGAATGACGGGAGCTTGCACAATACCCCCTTAAAACCTCTCCGCTACAAAACGATAAATATTAAAGTCGGCCGCTAATGACGCTTCTTCAATATCCCTCCTAAGCTTTACTTTATCAATATCTGCGGTTCGCTGATGTTGAATTATCTTAAACGCTTTTTCTGCAAGTAAGATTCTCTTGCTATTGCCGTGAAACGTTTCCTTTTTGATGAGCCATTTACACAAGTCCTCAACACCCTCATTTTTATCCGCAACAGTTTTAAATATTGGGATATTTTGATGTTGCTGGTTTAATAATTTCTTAAGATTATTAGCGAAAGCTGAAGCACCCTCTCGGTCTGCTTTGTTTACTACAAATGCTTGCGCAATCTCCATCAATCCTGATTTTATATTTTGAATTTCGTCGCCGGATTCGGGTACCAACACAACTATCGTTTTATCAGCTAGGCCTGCAATTTCTACTTCAGACTGGCCTACACCTACCGTTTCGACCAAAATTAAATCAAAATTACTCGAACGAATAAGGTCAATCATTTCTAAGGTTTTTGTAGAAACGCCACCTAGTGACCCCCGGGTTGCAATAGAACGTATATATACATTGGGCTGATTAAATTGTTGGGACATTCTAATCCTATCACCCAGTAAGGAACCAAAATTAAAAGGAGAAGTAGGGTCTACCGCCAATACGGCTATCTTTTTGCCGGTTTTCACAAAATACGAAACAATTGCATTCACCAGCGTACTTTTACCTGCACCCGGCGGACCAGTAATTCCAATAACAGGAATATGGTGGTTAATTTTAATATGCTTTAATAAGGCTGGCGCAGGCTCAATCTCATTCTCAACCAAAGTTAAGCCCCTAGCCAGGGCTCTAAAATTGCCTTCAGCAATATTCTTCTTCAATATTTGATAAGCCTCCATCTTTTACTATTTCTCACAAATAACGATATTTTCATTGATTATGGGAAATTAGAGATAGACGGTGTAATTTGAATCTATTCTTGATACCCGATACTAACTACTTGATATTAAAAATACGTAACTTTGATTCTTTATACCCTCTAAATGAAGACGTATTTTAGATTATTATCTTTTGCTAAGCCCATTGAGAAATTTGCAATACCTTATATAATTGCAACATTGCTATCGATAGTTTTTGGAACATTAAATCTCACTTTATTGATTCCGCTTTTTGAAACACTGATGCCCGCAGAGCCAGGTAAAACCAAGACTATCTCAGACACGGCTGAATCATTATTTGATGTGACTGGACAGTTGAGAGACTTTGTTATGTCCTCCAAGATCAATAATGGCGCTTCACAGACGCTGACTTACGTTTGTTTATTAATTGTGGGCTCTGTGTTGTTATCTAATATTTTCAGATATCTTTCTCAACGTTATATGGAGGACTTGAGAGTTCATACTTTACTTAATCTACGTAAAACGGTATTTAATAATGTAATGGACTTACAGGTAGGTTTTTTTAATAACGAGCGGAAAGGCGACATCATTTCGAAAGTAGCCTCCGATGTACAGGTAGTCCAGTTCACCGTTACCAATACTTTGCAGGTGGTATTTAAAGAACCATTAACATTAATCGTCTATGTGCTAGTCCTCCTATCTATCTCTATCAAACTCACCTTATTTTCGCTTTTAGTGATCCCTATTTCTGCATTTATCATCAGTAAGATTGTAAAACGTATTAAAAGACAGGCAAAGGAAGCTCATGAATCATTTGCTAAAATGATTGGGTTTTTAGACGAAGCTTTAGGGGGGATTAAGATTATAAAGGCTTTTAATAGTACAGAAAGAACAAAAGACAAATTTCACAAAGAAAATATTGTATACTCTAATTTAAATCGAAAAATGGTACGCAGGCAGCAACTTGGCTCACCAGTGTCCGAGTTTTTGGGTGTTTTGATGGTTGCGATTATTGTATGGTATGGGGGCAATTTAATCATTAGTAATCAGCCAGATGCTTTATCAACGAGCCAGTTTATAGGATATATTGCTATATTCTCTCAAGTAATGCGGCCAGCAAAGGCCTTAACCGATTCTTTTAGTGGTATACATTCGGGTATTGCTGCGGGGGAGCGAGTGTTAGACTTAATTGATACCAAGCCGGCAATGACCAATAAGCCGGGTGCAACTACGTTGGATCAATTTGAACAGGAGTTAACCTTCGAAAACGTTTCCTTCAATTATAATGATAAGCAAATACTTAAAGACATCAGTTTATCTGTTAAAAAAGGTACAACAGTGGCATTAGTTGGCCCATCAGGTGGCGGAAAGAGTACCTTAATGGATCTCATCCCGCGCTTTCACGACCCTAAAACAGGTGCACTTAAAATCGACGGTTTTGATTATAAAGATTTAACTGTAGAAAGTATTAGAGCTAAAATGGGCATCGTTAACCAAGAAAGCATCTTATTCAATGATACTATATTTAACAACATTGCTTTTGGCAAACCAGATGCTACTGAAGAGGAGGTGATCGTTGCAGCTAAAATAGCGAATGCACACGAGTTTATTACGTCTTCTGAGGAGGGATATCAAACTTTCGTAGGTGATAGGGGTAATAAACTATCTGGCGGGCAACGACAGAGAATTTGTATCGCAAGAGCGGTTTTAGCTAATCCACCAATCATGTTACTAGACGAAGCCACATCGGCGTTAGATACCGAATCGGAAAAATTAGTTCAAGAAGCCTTAAATAATTTAATGCAAAACAGAACATCAATTATCATCGCACATCGTTTAAGCACCATCCAACATGCAGATGTTATTGTAGTAATTGACAAAGGAGAAGTTATTGAAATGGGCAGCCATACTGAATTAATGTCAGAAAACGGCTTATACAGACGTTTAATAAATATGCAAGCATTTAATGATTAACCTTTACTAGGTGTTAGCCTCTATAATTTTAGTAAGCTTTTGAACTTGGGTCTTAGCGTTAAAGCTTTTTGCGTATGATTTAATTTTTGCCTTATCGTATTTAGCATATTCGTTTGCCATTTTATCCATGGCATTTGCCAGTTCCTTAAAGTTTAGCTGGTCTACGATAACGCCTAAATCTTTGTTTACAAATTCTTTTATTCCTCCAGAGTTAAACCCCGCAATCGGCATCCCTAAATGTGCTGCTTCGATCATCACCAATGGAAAAGAGTCTTCTCTGGAGATGGATAAAAAAGCATGTCCCAGATTAAAATAGTTATAGTAATCAATATCTTTCTTCCCTACAAAAAATACCCTATCCGAAAAATAATGGGCAACAGCCTGTTCAGTGTAAAACATAGCACCAATCCGTTCCTTATGGCCAATCCAAATTATCTTATGTCTGTTAGGTAGCTCTTTTAACAAGGGTATTAAATAATCAATGCCTTTAATAGTAGAGGTATTCCCAGAAATAATCCAAACGAAATCAGTTTCTGTAAAATTAAATTCGTTTCTGATCTCTTCATTCTTTTCCGTTAAGCAAATATTTTCCTCATTTACAAAGCCATATAATAGCTGTACATTTTGATGACCCATATCTCTTAGCTTCTCACATACCACCCGCGAACACCCTATACATAAACTGGAAAGAACAGCTTTTTGCAAAGTTTTGTATTTAAACAAGCCGTAAGCTAAAGGAAGTTCATGAATATGTGAAATCACTTTGATTCCTAATTTATGGGCAATTTCATAAGCATCTCTATTTGCAAGAGAATTTATATACCAATAATCGGCCTTGAATTTTTTTTGTATCAATCGAAGCTGAAACTCCACTGGATTGATAGTAAATGCATAAAGAAGTAATCTTAATAGCTTAAATAAAAAGTTGGGGTGTTGTTTGTAGCCGACTGAAAAAGGGATGTTTTTAGGCAGCGCTTTAGTTAGAACCCCATTATCTTTGGAGAACAAGTAAGGCTTTATAGCATTTGTATCAAGATTTTGCAAAATATAAAGCAGTTGCATCTCTGAGCCACTCCTGCCAAAATAGGGCGTTATAAATAGGATTTTTTTCACGTTAGCATTTTTTTAGCCCTTAAAAATGACCGTATAAATAATATCTCAAAATTAACTTTCTATAAGAAGAATTAAGAAAATTACTAAATGTAGGGTTAAAATACTTTTTTGCTTCCTGGAAATCAGTTTTTCCGAATTCTTTTATGGCTTGCAGCTCCCAGTTTCGCTTAATTTTATTAAAAATCGGTGCTGGAAGATTAGTCCATTTTTTAAGAATCTTAAATCTTGCTTTAGCCATATCTATCACCCTGTTAGAAGTATTATTATCATGGGTTCGATAATAAGCCAGCTTCTTATCTATAAATCCTACCCTATACTTGGCCGCAATTCTTAACCACATATCCAGATCCTCAATCAAGAGGTCCTCATCAAATAGTCCAATCACATTTAAAATATCCTTTTGTATTAAAACAGTGAGTGCAGGAATTAAACACTTACCATAGGCTATTTCCTTAAAAGAATAGCTCCCTTTAAATGCCTGAGGATTAAACTCACCCGTTACTGTAGAAGATCCGTTGACAAAAAACGCTTTACTACAAACCAAAGCACAGTCGGGGTTTTTTTGCATAAACATTATCTGTTCACTTATTTTATCAGGATGCCAATAGTCATCTGATGCAACGAATGCAATGTATGCTCCATTCGCGTACTTCATGATTGCCTTATTCAATGTGGCAGATAACCCTATGTTTGTTTGAACCTCAAAAATAAAATCATAGGTAGTCTGCAGTCTTCTAATCACTTCTGCGCTGTTATCCGTCGACCCGTCATCGATCACGATCAATTCAATTTTTTGATAGCGTTGGTTTAGTATGCTAAGAATACATTCTTCGACATATTGTTCATGGTTGTAACATGGAACGATAACGGAAACTAATGGTAATGCATTCATTTTTATGTTAGGAGCGCTATTGTTTGATCAATTTCATGCAAATCAATAGTAAATGGTTCATGCAAATCCGAATCTTCATTTAAAATTAAATCCTTATCAAATAGATAAATCATTTCTACGCCAACATATTTCGCTATCGTAGAAAATATAGATAAATTTAGTTTATAATTAGTTAAACAAACTACTTTGCACTGATCATTACAAAACAAAATATTTGTAAATGCAGCGCCTGTTGCACCAATAATAAGTTCGGCGTTGTTAAATATAGAGATTTGTTCTGACATAGCATGATCTTCAGGGAAATAGAGCTTAAAACCATACTTTTCTAACCGGGCATAAATCTCATCCTCATTATAGCCCCTTCTGCCGCTTGCATTTTTTCTGGAGATGAAGATTCTTTTTGGAAAGTTTATGGGTTTACCTTTTTCTAGGAGCTTACGTAAGTACGCAATAGATGATAAATCGAACATTGCAGAAGATGCATTGATCTTGGTAATATTTTTATAGTTTGGTGGAATAATATTTGGGCAGGAGATATGAAATGCCTCACCTATAGTATACGCCTGATTTTCTGTGACAGTAATGATTTTGCGATTATCGGTATTTAGATAGCTTAATATTTCAACGCATTGCGGAATAATCATGAATGCTTCATCCATGATTAATGGAATATCTTTGTCCAGATTCAGGGTATCTAGCGTTCGAAATTTTACCATTATCTCTAAAAGCATATGGTAGTAGTTGGATGAATAATTGCCCACAAATATTAACCCTTTGTCAAAAGATTCTTTGGCATAATCGGCCACTAATACGCATTTATCATCTTTATAATACCTGATTGCAGAATCAGAGTATTCAAACTCGTTACGGGTATCCAAAAACTTGATGTCGTATAAAACATGCTTTTCATCCAGAATGATCACGTCAGAGCGACCAATAATTTTGACATCATTTAGCTTAACAACGTATTCAGTGCCTTCTGCATGTTTTAATTCAGTATCAACAATTGAATTGAAAAATTGGATTGAATTGTAACTTAAAGTGATCTTACGTGCTCGTATAAAGGTTACCTTCGTTGGATGAATTAGGGCATATTTATTTATAGGGATAAAGTATCTTTCAAAAAACCATTTAGCTGTGATGTATTTAACCAAGGGCTTTAATAATTCAACTTTATCTCTTCTGTAAATTCTGATCATTTTCTTCATCAGATAATTCTTGATTCCAGACTTATTCCGCATAACTATTGATAACAGCAATAATTTTTTCAACATCCTTATCGGCTAATACTGCACTGATCGGCAAGCTGATAATCTCTTTATGTATTTTTTCGGTAACTGGGAGCGAAAGATGATTTAAATGCTGATAGGCTTTTTGCTGGTGGGGGGGGATTGGATAATGAATAATCGTTTGGATATTATTTGCAGTTAAATAAGACTGGAAGCGTTCTCTTTCTTTTACCCTCACAACGAATACATGCCATACATGGCTGTTTTGATCCTTTACTTTAGGCAACGATACATGTGGGTTTTTTATTCCATTTATAAATTGATTGGCAATTGCTCTTCGCCGTTCAATTTCTTTCTCCAGATACTTTAGCTTAACAGCCAATAAGGCTGCTTGCAACTCATCTAGCCTGCTATTTACTCCTTGGTATTCATTTTGGTACTTTATTTCCGAACCATAATTGGCCAGCGCACGAATGGTTTTGGCCAGCAGGTTATCATTAGTGGTAACTGCTCCACCATCTCCTATGGCGCCCAAATTTTTACCTGGGTAAAAACTAAAACCAGCTGCATCTCCCAAGCTTCCTGCCTTGTTCCCTTCCTTGCTAGCACCATGTGCTTGTGCAGCATCTTCGATTATTTTAAGGCCGTGCTGCTGTGCAATAATAGAAATTGCACTTAAATCTGCCAGCTGCCCATATAAATGAACTGCTAAAATACCTTTAGTTCGTGGAGTAATATGGGCCGTTATTAGCGCAGGGTCAATATTGTAAAAATCCAGCGTCGGCTCTACTAATACAGGCACTAGATTATTCGCAGAAATCGCTAAAACACTAGCAATATAAGTATTGGCAGGCACAATAATTTCATCTCCGTCCTGCATCATGCCGAGCTCTTTATAGGCACGGAAAATCAATATCAAAGCATCAAGGCCGTTTGCTACCCCAACGCAGTGTTCAACACCACAATAGTCTGCAAATTCTTCCTCAAATCTTTTAACTTCCTCTCCTAGAATATACCAACCAGAATCGATTACCCGATTAAATGCGTTTTGTAGTTCTTCCTTATACTGTGCATTTATACGCTGTAGATCTAAAAATTTTATCAAAACTTATATGTTATATATTATAGCATTACGTTAATTTAGGAGAATGCGTTACAAAAGATTCTTAATTTATTTAAAATGAAGAACGGTAGCACCCCAGGAATAACCCACACCGAATCCCGCCAATAAAACTTTTGCGTCGGTATCAATCCGTTTAGCAGCTAACGCTTCTTTTAGTGCAATAGGTATGGTAGAAGAAACAGTATTTCCACAATTCTCGAGATAAAGAAAAAACTTGTCCTCCGGTATGCCAATTTTTTTCCGAATAAAATTTAACATAAATGCATTGGCTTGATGAAAGATAAAAAGATCAACTTCTGGCAATGTAAGTTTACTTTTGGACAACACTTCATTTACCATAAGTGGTACTGCTTTCGCCGTAAATGAAAATATTTCGCCTCCATTCATATATAAATTATTATCATTCCTAAAAGACCCATCATCTTGTAAAAGGTCCTCTCCACTTAACTCCCTATTCCTGGACGCTCCGTTTTTAACAATAAGGTTTTCTGCGCCCGATCCATCTGTTCCCAAAACAAAGTCACCTATTTCGCACAGTGACTCCTTTGCTGTTATTAAAGTAGCCGCAGCGGCATCAGCGAAGAGCGTACGATTTCCCTTATCTTTATCGTTGATAAATTTGCTATAGGTCTCTGAAGTAATCAACAATATATTGGTGGCAATTCTTGCTGCTATCAATCCTTTTGCCAAACTCAAGCCATAGACATATCCAGAACAGCCCAAATTAAAATCTAATGCCCCAGCACTTGTAGGTATCTTTAAACGATCTTGAACAATACAGGCTGTAGTGGGTAAAAAATAATCGGGACTTTGCGTACAGAGCAAAATAAAATCAATTTCGTTTCTGTCGATATTATATTCTAAGAAAAGCTTCTCGGCCGCAAGAATAGCCATATCGCTGGTAAACTCATCTTTTCCTGCAATTCGTCTTTGATAGATACCTGTTTTACTTGATATCTTATCGGCCGACCATTCTGGAAAAAGTCTATTTAATTGATCGTTGTCTAGCACATGATCTGGAAGGTAATACGATACCCCATGTATGTAAGCACCCATAACCTAAACGATTTTAGATTCCACCAGGGCAAACAACTCTTCAACCGTACCTACTGACTTGAAATCTTGAGGAAGAATTTTTACGTTATAATCATCTTCTATCATCATTTGTATAGAAAATGCAGTCAGTGAATCCCATGTATCCAGTAGTTTAAAGTTTACATCTTTATGAATGTTTCCCATTTCTGTATCTTCAAATTGAGCAGCGAATTTTTCAACGAATTGATCAAGTTCCATAACTATAACATTTTAATAAATCTCTCCCTTGCCTTCAGAAAGTTAGCTTCACTAAGCTGAAAAAAAACATTCAGCTCATCTTCTGCGATCTTTTCAGGCGAATAATGTAAATGATATCTTAATACCTTCTTATTTTCTTTTCTAACATTGAACGTACAGCATTTGAAATTTAACAGCTCAAATCCTACTTCTTTAGCAATGATATCTGCTTTAATGGCAGCCCCATTGGGTGCCTCTTTAGCGAAAAGCCAACTCCCAAGTTCAAAACAGGAGCCATTTAACTCTGAAAGCCTAGTAGTCCCCCACCGTTCATTTTCCGGCCCAACAGCTACAAAATAATATTCCTCTCCTCGGCTTTCGCGTTCCTTATATTTTTGTATCCAATTGATTTGGTCTTCAAGGCTAGCGCTGGTTTTGGAAAGATGCCTGCCTAAAGTCTCATCATTTCGCAACCTCAAGATAAAAGCGGCATCGTCTGCTTCTACCAGCCTAAGCGTGATGCCGTAGCGTACAATATTTTGCAGTTCTCTATTCATTAATTAATTTAGAAAATTCGCCATAATCCCTTATGTAGTCATCCTCCGAAAAGTTTAGGGAGGCAAGTACCAATAAAACGGCTCCGGAAGAAAAATTAATCAGTTCCCTCCATATTAAAGGGGTTACATATAATCCGAAATTTGGCCTATTTAGGGTGATTGTGCGTTTATTTTTTCCATCATCTAAAACCACATCAAAACTACCACTAGCTGCAATAATTAACTGTTGCAATTCTTTGTGAGCATGGCCTCCACGTGTTTCTCCACCCGGCACATCATATAGGTAATAAATCCTTTTAATATCAAAGGGAATATCCTGAAGGCCATGAACGGGCGTAATATTTCCTGCCCTATTGTTAATTTTGGGTAACTCTATTACGCTACAATTATATATGGAAGGTTTCATCAACATTTGCTTTTAATAAAACTCTCCATATCCCTTTCATAATCATTTTCATCATACGGTGTAGAAGATAGAATTAGTGCGCATGAATTGGTGGAGAAATTCTCCATATGTCTCCACATCCCATTAGGGATATATAAACCAACATAAGATCTATTTAGCGAAAATTCGGTAGTGGTAAAGCCATCGTTTATCACCACGGTAAAACTACCGGACAAGGCAATAATTAGTTCTTGGTTTTCCTTATAACTATGTCCCCCTCTAATTTCGCCACCTGGAACATCGTAAATCCAATATGTTCTTTTAATGGCAAACGGTATGTGCTGCATTTCTTCCACAAAAGATAGATTGCCCCTGTCATCCAAAATCTTGGGTAAAGAAAGTAGCTTCGGACTGTGATCTGAGGTCATGCTTTTCATTTGTTAGGTAGGACAAATATAAAAAAAGAGCGACAAAATCGCTCTTTTTACATTATATAAAATGCTCTTTATAACTTTCTCTTCACTTCAACTTGTTCGTAAGCTTCTACAATATCGCCTACTTCAATGTTGTTAAAGTTTTGGATGTTCAATCCGCACTCATAACCTTTAGATACTTCTTTAACATCGTCTTTGAAGCGCTTTAAGGAAGCTAACTCGCCGGTATAAACGACTACGCCATCGCGTACAATACGAATCTTACTGTTTCTATTAATCTTACCGTCAAGCACCATACATCCTGCAATGGTTCCCACTTTGGTAATTTTAAAGGTTTCACGGATTTCTACGTTAGCCACAATTTTCTCTTCAAATTCTGGAGCCAACATACCTTCCATAGCCGCCTTAATCTCATTAATGGCATCGTAAATGATAGAATATAAACGGATATCGATTTGTTCCGCTTCGGCTAGCTTACGCGCACCTGGTGAAGGACGTACCTGGAAACCGATGATGATGGCATCTGAAGCAGATGCTAACAATACATCAGACTCTGAAATCTGACCAACCGCTTTACCAATAATATTGATTTGAATTTCTTCAGTAGATAATTTCAACAATGAATCGGCAAGTGCCTCAATTGAACCATCCACGTCACCTTTAACAATCAAGTTTAACTCTTTAAAGTTACCAATGGCTAAACGACGACCAATCTCATCTAAGGTAATATGTTTCTGGGTACGTAAACCTTGTTCACGCATCAATTGTAAACGTTTATTTGCAATCTCTCTCGCTTCAACCTCACTTTCCATTGCATTAAATTTGTCACCAGCAGTAGGTGCGCCTTGCATACCTAATACCTGAACTGGTACCGATGGCCCGGCTTCAGCTACTTTGGCACCACGTTCGTTGAATAACGCTTTCACCTTACCGCTATAACTACCGGCTAAGATTGGATCGCCAACTCTTAACGTTCCTGCCTGTACCAATATGGTAGTTACGATACCACGTCCCTTATCAAGTGTTGCCTCGATAACAGTTCCTGTAGCACGTTTGTGAGGATTAGCTTTTAATTCTAATAATTCAGCTTCCAGTAATACTTTATCAAGTAACAAATCAACATTTAAGCCGCTCTTACTCGATATTTCTTGCGACTGGAATTTACCACCCCAATCTTCCACCAGGATATTCATCACCGACAACTGTTCTTTTACCTTGTCAGAATTAGCACCTGGCTTATCAATTTTTGTAAAGGCAAACACCAATGGAACACCGGCTGCCTGAGCGTGATTGATTGCTTCTTTTGTCTGAGGCATCACTGCATCGTCAGCCGCAATTACAATAATAGCAATATCTGCTACTTTAGCACCACGAGCACGCATTGCCGTAAAGGCTTCGTGACCCGGTGTATCTAAGAAAGTAACTTGCTTGCCAGAGTTAGTGGTTACTTTATAAGCACCGATATGCTGTGTAATACCACCAGCCTCACCGGCTACCACATTTGCTTTACGAATATAATCTAGTAGGGATGTTTTACCATGATCTACGTGGCCCATAATGGTTACCACCGGAACTCTTGGCTCTAAATCTTCTACTGCATCTTCTTCTTCAATTACACTGTCGGCCTCTTCATCAGCTTTTACAAACTGTATTTCGTAACCAAATTCGTCGGCAACAATTGTTAGTGTTTCCGCATCCAGACGTTGGTTAATGGACACAAACATACCTAAGCTCATACAAGTACCAATAATTTTGGTTACTGGTACGTCCATCATATTCGCTAACTCATTTGCCGTAACAAATTCTGTTACCTTCAATACTTTAGATTGTAATTGCTCTTCTGCTGCTGCCTCCTCTGCTGTTAATGCTACATCATCACGTTTCTGGCGACGAAGTTTGGCACGCTGCGCAAATTTACCCGATTTACCAGCACCACTTAAACGAGCAAGTGTTGCTTTAATCTGATCTTGTATTTCTTTTTCTGTTGGTTCCTCTTTAGGTCCACCCGGGGCGGCGCCACCAGGTCTGGCATTTCTAAAGTTAGGGCGACCGCCAGCTGTATTGTTCGTATTATTTCTAAAATCAGGGCGGTTTCCAACTGGTGCTGCTGGGCGTGGTGCCTGCGCTTGCGAAGGTTGGTTAGCTTGACCTTGATTTCCTTGTCCCTGGGGAGCATTTGGTCCTCCAGGAGTTTTCTTACGCTTACGTTTACGTTTTGCAGCCTCGCTATCTCCCGCAGATGAAGCAACCGGTTGGTTTCTACGATCTGGAGTAGTGGGCAAAACGATCTTTCCAATAATGTTTGGCCCTGATAATTTTACAGAACGTGCTTTAATTACCTCATCCTCCGGTGCAGGAGTTTCTGCAACAGGTTTTGGCGTAACAACAGGTTCAGGAGCTTTAACGGGTTCCGAAGCTTTAGGGGCTTCCACAACAACTGGTTTTTCGGCAGCAATTTCAGCAGGTTTCTCAACCGCAGCTGGAGTTTCAACTTTAGGTGCAACCGGCGCTTCTTCCTTTTTGGCTACCTCGGCAGCTTTTGGTTCAGCAGGCGCTGCTTCTTCTTTCTTAGCAGGACGAGTTTTAGTATTAAGATCGTCAAGATCTATTTTACCTACCACTTTAACGCCCGGCAGAGATCCTTCTTCAGCTTTCTCTGCTACTGGCTCCACCGCTTTAACCGGCTCTTCAACCTTTGGAGATTCAACAACAACTGGTTTCTCTTCTTTTGGTTTTTCTACCGGAGGTGCGTATGAATGAAGATTTTTAATTAGAATACCTTCGTTTTCAAATTCTGGTTTTTTTCTAGGCGTCTCAGGAGCCTTCTCAGCTACTTCAGGTTCATCACGACGAATTTTACCTATAACGATTTGATTGGCTTCTTCTTTTACGATTTTATCCCCCTGAAACTCTCTCAATAATGTATCATACATTTCTTTTGAAAGTTTTGTAGTGGGCTTATTTTCCACAGCAAAGCCTTTCTTACTTAGAAATTCTACGGCTGTAGCAATCCCTACGTTAAGTTCCTTAACTGCTTTAAATAAAATTATGGGTTTGTCGTCTGACATTGATTATCCTATTATTTACTAAATTATATACAAAAGTAACGTTTATTCTTATTTATTCAAGCATAGAACGTTTATTCAAATTCTGATTGCAAAATGCTAATCACCTCTTTAATGGTTTCTTCTTCTAAATCGGTCCGTTTTACCAGCTCATCAACAGATAAAGCTAAAACACTTTTTGCAGTATCGCAACCAATAGCTTTTAATTCATCAATAATCCAGCTATCGATTTCGTCTGAGAACTCTTCGATATCTACATCTTCATCTTCTTCTCCAGCCTCGCGATAAACATCGATTTCATATCCTGTCAATTTACCTGCCAATTTAATGTTATGTCCACCTCGTCCAATCGCTAACGAAACCTGATCTGGTTTCAAATAAACTGAAGCATGTTTGGTGGCATCATCTAATTTAATCGACGTAATTTTAGCAGGGCTCAACGCACGTTGAATGTACAATGAAATATTATTGGTAAAATTAATTACATCAATATTTTCATTTTTAAGCTCTCTCACAATTCCGTGGATGCGAGATCCCTTCATTCCCACACAAGCACCAACTGGATCAATTCTATCATCATACGATTCAACGGCTACCTTAGCACGCTCTCCTGGTTCACGAACAATTTTCTTAATGGTGATTAGTCCATCAAAAATTTCAGGAACTTCGATTTCGAATAAGCGTTGTAAGAATTCAGGCGCAATTCTCGAGATAATGATTTTTGGCGTTGCATTTACCATGTCAACCTTAGAAATTACCGCCCGTACCGAATCACCTTTCTTGAAATAGTCTGCAGGGATTTGCTCCGTTTTAGGCATCATCAACTCGTTTCCTTCGTCGTCTAATACCAAAGTTTCTTTTTTCCAAACCTGATAAACTTCACCCGTAACAATCTCGCCAACTCTATCTTTGTATTTCTTAAAGATCTCATCTTTTTCTAATTCCAATACTTTCGAAACTAAGGTCTGACGAGCAGCTAAAATTGCTCTACGCCCAAAACTTTCTAAAGTAATTTGCTCAATGTAGTCGTCGCCAACTTCCATATCCGGATCTAGTTGCTTTACTTCAGCAAGTTCAATCTCCAGATCATCATCTTCAGAAAACCCGTCTTCCATTACTTTTCTGGTACGCCAAATCTCCAAATCCCCATTATCAGGATTTACAATTACGTCACAGTTCTCGTCTGTTCCATATTTTTTACGCAACATACTGCGAAATACCTCTTCCAGCACACTAATTACTGTAGGGCGGTCGATATTCTTGAATTCTTTAAACTCTTGAAATGAATCGATTAAATTAATATTGCTCATTTGTTATTTAAATGAAATTAAAACCTTTGTTTCTACTATATTATTAAACTCAATGGGGGTTTCTACCAATTGAGCTTTTTTTCCTTTTTCTTTCACTTGGGCTTCAACCACGATGCCCTGCTCGTCAACAGCCAACAATTCACCTTCCATTTTTTCGCCGCTTGTCAATTTAACGCTTACGTCTCTGCCAATATTTTTTTTATACTGCCTAACTAACTTAAGGGGCTCACCCACTCCGGGAGACGAAACTTCCAAATTATAAGCTTTTTCTATTAAGTTTTCTTCTTCTAAATGAAAACCAACATGCCTGCTAATGGCCGCACAATCTTGGATGCTTATGCCTTCATCACCATCAACATGAATAATTAGCTTATGATTAGGCAATAACTTAACCTCTACTAAAAATAACTCGGGGCGGTCAGCAATTTTCTCCTCTACAAGCGCTACAACTCTTTTTTCTACTTGCATATCCTAAAATCTTGTAAAATAAAAGAGGGGACTCTGTCCCCTCTTCTTCCTCTATTACCGTGCAAATGTACGAAAAAAAATTAAATTGTACTAAAGTTTTTAGGATTAATCAATTAATCGACTAACTATTGTTCGAGTATCGCTCTATATTTCCGTGCATCAGCCGTGCATTAGCTGTGCATAAGCCGTGCCTAAGCTGTGCCTCGATGCACGGTAAACCCATGGGTAACGCAGGCAGCGTGCAGGCATAGCCCAACGCTGTATGGAACGACAACCGAACAACTCTACTGGAAAGATACTAGATGGGCAGGGAAACACTAAAATACACTATTATTTTGGATATTTTAGCATTTTCTGCTGTTTTTTTATTTGATGTCCTATTTCAGACCGCGTAACATCTCCACTTCCTGCAAACTGGGTATTGAGCATAGTCTCTACTAAATAGGTCTTTCCTTTCACAAAAGGACTATCTGGCCTAAAGACCAGATTTTCTCCTTGCATGATTAACTTGCCTGGCCATTCGCGCTCCATACTTGTCGAATCATCGTCCGCAGGAGTCTCTAAAACAGACAATATTTTTTGATACATAGTATCAGTTTTTATGTTATTTTTAAGCTGTAATAAAGCAGCTGGCTCAATGCTCGAAACAAGAATGGATGAGCTATCAGCCGAAAACCGGATGGATAAAGGCGTAGCGTCTTGCGTGTTACAAGCCAACAATAGACCACTTAAAACAAAATAAAGGTATAACTTGTATTTAAACATTTAACTAAATTAAGCATATGAAAACAATAGTCGAAATTTTATTAATGGGTTTAGCTATGCTCATCGGAGCATACATTATACCAGGGGTTCAAGTTGATGGGTATCTAAGTGCAATTATTGCCGCCGTATTGATAGCAATAGCGAATGCAACTATCGGTTTAATCTTAAGAATTTTTACATTTCCATTAAATGTACTAACCCTAGGTTTAATCTCATTTGTTATTACCGTGCTGATGATCCTTTTAGTTGATCATTTAATGGACGGCTTTAACACCACGGGCTTTTTAGCCGCTGCTATTTTAGCGATTGTTGTTGCGGTGATAAAGATGGTACTGGATGCGATATTTGGGGTTAAAAAAGATTAATTTTTAGTACTTAGTACCCTGATTGGGCGTTTATACATAATACCTAAAGCGCTATCTCTAACTACTATATACTAATTACTATATACTACCTAAAATACTTCTACTAATTACCATTTTTTGTATTTCTGAAGTGCCCTCATAGATCTGCGTGATTTTTGCGTCACGCATCATTCTTTCTACATGGTACTCTTTCACAAATCCATAACCTCCATGCACCTGAACAGCTTCTACTGTAATATCCATTGCTGCCTTGCTAGCAAAAAGCTTAGCCATCGAACCTGCTAAAACATAAGGCAAACCTTGATCTTTTAACCATGCTGCCTTATAAACTAACATTCTTGCAGCCTCAATTTGAGTTGCCATGTCGGCCAATTTAAAGGCAATGGCTTGATGCTCCGCAATTGGTTTGCCAAATGATTTTCTTTCCTTAGCATAGGCTAATGCTAATTCGTAAGCCCCCGCAGCAATACCAAGTGCTTGAGCAGCGATACCAATCCTGCCACCCTCTAACGTTTTCATGGCGAATTTAAAACCAAAACCATCTCCACCAATGCGATTCTCTTTAGGCACTTTAACATCACTAAACATTAAAGAATGTGTATCGGAACCCCGAATACCTAATTTATTCTCTTTGGGGCCAATTGTAAACCCTGGTGTATCCTTCTCTACAATAAATGCATTAATTCCTTTATGCCTGAGTGCTTTATTTGTTTGGGCAATCACTAAGTAAGTACTAGCTGTACTGCCATTTGTAATCCAATTTTTTGTTCCATTTAACAAGTAATGGTCTCCCATGTCTTCAGCGGTAGTTTGCTGCGAGGTTGCATCAGAGCCAGCTTCCGGTTCTGAGAGACAAAAAGCACCAATCTTCTCACCACTTGCTAATGGCTTTAAATATTTCTCTTTCTGAGCCTCATTACCGTAGGCTTCTAAACCATAACATACTAGGGAATTATTAACAGATACCACTACAGAAGTAGAAGCATCAACCTTCGATAATTCTTCCATCACCAAAACATATGAAACAGCATCCATACCACTGCCATTGTATTTCGGATCAACCATCATTCCTAGAAAACCTAATTCTCCAAGTTTCTTAACTTGCTCGGCAGGAAATTTTTGATGTTCATCTCGCTCAATCACACCAGGCTTTAATTCCAATTGCGCGAAATCTCTTGCAGCCTGCTGAATCATTAATTGTTCTTCACTTAATTCAAACAACATAATTATATTTTAAAAATGGTTAGATTGCCAAATTTAGTATTTCTATTCAAATTACTATGCAACCATAGTAATTTTTTTACACTTTCTGTTAACTATATTGTTATTTTTGCTAAATGAACCAAGGCCAACAAATTATTTTTTTCTTCAGTGCCTTAGGTGTATTTAATGGGCTAATCATTAGTATATATCTGTTATTCTTCAAAAAATCGAAATCGGCTGCATCTTATTTTCTAGGCCTTTTGATTTTAGCGATCGCTACCAGAATCACCAAAGCAATCTTCTCCTATTTTTATCCAGAACTACCTCGCATATACCTTCAACTAGGCCTATCGGCATGCTTCTTAATCGGTCCCTCGCTATATTATTTTACTAAAGCCGCTTTAAATCAAAATCACACCACACCTGTAAATTGGAAACGGACCTATTGGTTCTGGATCGTAATAATTGGGCTAATCGGTTTTGTTTTTCCGTATAAAACCAATCCTAATGCTTGGAACAATTACATTGTTCATATAATTTATACTCAGTGGGCTGCTTATGTTTTTCTATCTGGATGGCTCCTCAGAGCTATACTTATTAAATTCTTTCAACCTGCTGAAAAACTATCCTCAAATGAAAAGTCGATACTATCTATCTTTATAGGTAACTTGATTATTTTTATTGCCTATTTAGTTGTCTTTTTTGGTTTTTTGAGAGGCTTTTATATCGGAGGTGCGTTATTTTTCACCCTTATTTTGTATCTAAATATTCCGCTGTTTATGAATCGTAGAAAAGAGATTACAATCTTTTCAGACAACGTTGACTTAACTCGATATGCGAACAAGAAAATTAACACTGAACAAGCATTAATATTAACTGACAAACTACAGAAAATAATTTCAACGCAAGAACTTTATAAAAACCCTGATCTCAAGCTAAATGATCTCGCAAAAAAAATTAATATTTCTGGGCATCAACTTTCGCAGCTACTTAACGACAACTTGAATAAAAGCTTTGCTATGTACATCAATGAATACCGAATAAACGAAGCTTGCAACATGATTGCAAATGATAATGCACTTAAACTAGAAGCTATTGGTTACGAAGTTGGGTTCAACTCTAAATCTACCTTCTATACTGCTTTCAGAAAACTTAAAAATACAACACCAACGCTTTATAAAGAATCTGTAAGTCTGAATTTATAATTCCGAACTCCTGATTTTAAAAATCAAAACCTCTTCGATAGCTAGGCTAAATACATTTGGGATATTCAAAAACCCATGTATATGTTCAATAGACGATTTCTATTCATTTTCTCTTTACTAACATTAAGCCTAAACGCTTATTCGCAAACCCTTCTTAAAGGAAGGATCGTAGATCAGAAAGGTAGCCTACCTTATGTAGGTATCATGTTGACTGATCAACAAGACACTACTCTGGTTAAAAGATTAACGAGTGATTCTATCGGCAACTTCGAGTTAAAAAACATAACGAAAGGAAAATACTCTTTATCCTTTTCCTTAATCGGCTATCAAAAAAATACCCGCAATGTTTCCGTTGACAATAATAGTCTGCAAACAATAACGCTTGGAGATGTCGTCCTAACAGAAGACCTAAATTTATTAAGTGAAGTTACGATATCAGGGGGAACCCCGAACTTCCGTACGCAAAATGGGCAGCTTAAAATTGGTGTTGCAAATAATACATTTTTTAAGTCCGCCTCCAATTTGTTAGACGTTTTCAAAAAACTTCCTGGCTTGCAGGTTAACCAAGATGGCACAATGCAATTAGCCAGCAGGGCAACCCCTACTTTGTTTGTTGATGGAAGGCCTGCTAACATGAAAAGTGACGAGATCCAGATTTATCTAAGCAGCCTCTCGCCCGACATGGTCGAATCAATCGAAATGATTACCCACCCATCTTCAAAATACGATGGCGAATACCAAGGTATTATTGATGTACAGTTGAAGAGACATCAATCTTTAGGCTTAAGAGGAACTTACAACGGCCGTTTTCAACGGAACAATTATAGCTTACTGGACAATAATTTATCGCTCGTTTACAAAGCAAACCGTTTTATCTACGATTTAAAACTAGGTTATACTACAGGAAGCACATTTTACAAATATCATGCCCTGCAATACTTGCCCGATGCGAATGCCATGACTACCGACACACGGACAGCTACAGCAAATCAGAATTACAATGTACAGGCAAAGATCTCTTATCAGCTTAGAAAAGGCCAAATCATGGAAGCTTTTATACGAAACTTCCAAATAGACCGAAATGCCACCTCACGCAATTTGCTAATTACTCAAACCCCCGATTTAAGTAATACAGTTGGGCTTATTAAAAGCAACAACGATGCCTTCCCGAAGCAGCACAATTATGCTGGTGGCCTCAATTACGATGCAGTGTTTAAAAATAGTGAACTTCATTTAATTGCTGCTGTTGCTCAAGTTGATAATAGGCAGACTGAAGATATCCAGAATCGCAATGATTTAACTGATACCTTGCTCAATTATTGGAAGACTAGGTCGAGAAACAATATCTTAATCCGGGTGGCTCAAGCAGATTATGTTCAAAATATGGGTCTAGGCAAACTAGAATTCGGCGGTAAATTTGCCTATTCTTCCACTCAAAACGATCTTCGTTATGATACATTAGGCAATGCTGTGTTTAGTTTAGATTCCAGGCGCAGCAATCAATTTCGATATCAAGAATATATTGCGGCTGGTTATCTGTCATATATTGGCAATTGGAATAAATTTAATTATCGTTTGAGTTTAAGAGCAGAGCATACTGATACAGAGGCTAATTCCATTACCACTAACACGATTACCGAAAGAAGTTACTTGAAGTGGTTGCCGAGCTTGAGCGTAACTTATGCGATTAACAAAGATGAGCAGCTTACGTTCAGTTACAGCAGACGGTTGACAAGGCCAACCTTTTCAGCACTAAATCCTTTCCGTTTTTATTACAGTCCACGTCACTATTGGATAGGCAATCCCTATTTACAACCTTCTACAACAAACCTTCTAGCCTTATCTTTCAGTAAGAAAGCACTAAACATAACCTTAAATGCTGGTAGGGAGACTGACCCCATGGAGCGCTATCCCGAATACAATCCGGAGACGAACGAGTTGATTTTTTTAGGTCGAAACATCCCTTATCGAGATTTTGCCAACATCCTGATGAGCTTGCCAATTACAGTTAACAAATGGTGGCGCATGAACAACAATGCTGGCTTGTATTACAACAGGGAACTAAGGCCTTATTTTGGGAACATTTATCAAATACCCATCTATAACTATACGCTTAATGGCAGTCAAGTTTTCAGTCTAAAGAATTGGTTACTGGACATCAGTTATACTTATGAATCAAAAAGTGGGAATGGGCTTTACATTATGAAACCTGTGTATGGGATTGACTTTGGGCTTCAAAAAACCTGGTTAAAGAATAAAATAAATACGAAGCTTACACTTTATGACGCATTTGACAACATCAAAAGAAGGCTTATCTTCAGAGATAAAACGATGTTTAATAATGATTTTTATCATTACTTTGCAAGCCAGCGACTCGTGTTTAGTTTAACTTATAATTTTGGGAGTTCAACTTACAAAGCAAGAGAAAGCAAAAAGAGCGACGAAGAAAATAGAGCTAATTAAGAAGATTTACTTAAGCAGCCTATTATTATCATCAGGAAAAACCAAAATGGGTTTATACTTTTTAGCCTCTTCCATTGGTAAAGAGCCAAAGGACATGATAATTAAAATATCACCCACTTGAACTTTTCTCGCGGTTGCACCATTTAGACAAACTGTACCGGTACCACGCTCTCCTTTTATTGCGTAAGTTTCGAACCTTTCGCCGTTGTTGTTATTAACGATCTGGACTTTTTCGTTTGGGATAATATTTGCAGCATCTAATAGATCTTCATCAATAGTGATACTGCCCACATAATTTAATTCTGCCTGTGTTACTTTAACACGGTGTATTTTCGATTTTAGAAGCTCGATAATCATGGCGCAAAGTTAGTAAAAGTAGTTAGTATTTAGTACTTAGTACTTAGATAACATGTCTTAATATGATTTTGGGATTATATAAAAAAGATTTAATCTATTATGCTGTAAACCTTTGCACCCAATCTAAATACTATATACTAAGTACTATATACTACAAAAGCATATTATCAATCAGCCTAGTGTCCCCTACTTTTGCCGCTACCAATGCTACACTATTCTTAACGTCCTTATTCGTAATAGGCAATAAAGTGCTTTCATCTGCTATGGTAAAATAATCAAGTTCAACCCCTGGTGTATTATTTATCATAGCTTTGGCGTGTGACAATAACTCGGAGATGCTAAGTTTGTTAAAATGATCTTTTGTATAAGTTAGGGCCTTGTTTAATACCAGGGCATTCTTTCTGTCGGTAGCCGACAAATGAATATTTCGCGAGCTCATAGCTAGTCCGTCTTCTTCTCTAATGATTGGGCAAGAAATAATCTCTAACGGCAGATCAAATACATTTACCATGTTCTTAATCATCAACACCTGTTGAAAATCCTTTTGTCCAAAAAATGCGATGTCGGGATTTACCGCATCGAACAGCTTCTTCACAATCTGCGTTACTCCTTGATAATGGCCCTTTCTAAACTCGCCTTCAAGTAAAAACTCTGCGGGTCCCAAATCGATGTGCCATTTTTCTGGTTTTGGGAATAAAGGATACATTTCCTTAACGGTAGGCATAAATACGATGTTACATCCAGCATCGTTTAACATCTTAATATCGTGTTCTAAGGGTCTAGGATACTTCTCTAAATCCTTTGGATCGGTAAATTGAGTAGGGTTGACAAAAATGCTACAAACAACTATTTCGGCCTCTTGTTGTGCAATTTTTATCAAAGATAGATGACCTTTATGAAGTGCACCCATTGTTGGGACAAGGGCAACTTTACTTTTACCCTTTTTTAAAGGCATCAACAGCATTTTTAATGCTGATATGGTGTGAACGATTTCCAAATTAACTAGAATTATAAAAGGCGCAAAGTTGAACAATTATCTAAAACTTACAAAGCCTATTGCACAAGTTATTGATAATTATTAATATTATTCGTACCTTTGCACCTTGATAATCTTTAAATTAACATAATTTAATATTGAATATGGAGATGGCAAAAACGAAGCTACTGATTGTTACACACGAGATGTCGCCTTTCCTCGAACTAACTAAAATTTCAGAAATTACCCGTCAATTACCTCAAGCAATGCAAGAAAAAGGATTTGAAATCCGCATCTTAATGCCACGCTTTGGAAACATCAATGAGCGCAGGAACAGATTGCACGAAGTAATTCGCTTATCGGGGATGAACATTATTATTGATGACAACGATAATCCATTAATCATCAAAGTTGCCTCAATTCCTTCTGCACGCATGCAGGTGTATTTTTTAGATAATGAAGATTACTTTCAGCGCAAATATGTTTTCAGAGACAAAGAAAATAAGTTTTACGCAGACAATGATGAAAGAACTATTTTCTTCTGCAAAGGCGCTTTAGAGACTGTTAAGAAATTAGGTTGGGCTCCTGACATTGTTCATTGCCATGGGTGGATGACATCTTTGGTGCCTGCTTACATTAAAACAACTTATAAAAACGACCCTACTTTTAAGAATGCCAAAGTTGTTTACTCTGTTTATGAGAATTGTTTTACTGAGCAATTAAATGCCGACCTTCATAAAAAGGCAGTGATGCAGGGCATGAATAATGAAGACACGAAAGCATTTGTTAATGCAGACTGTAACAGCCTGCATACGGGTGCAATAACCTACGCCGATGCTATTGTGATTGCTGATGAAAAAGTTGATAACGATGTGTTAAATTTTGTTAAAGATTCTAATAAGCCAACTTTAGCTTTTAATTTAACCGAAAATTACGAGAATTACTTCAGTTTTTATGAAGAGATTTCTAGTGAAGAATTGATTTCAGTAGCATAAAACACAAATATGAAATTTATAAAACTAGACTTATTAACCTTGTTGATAAGTCTTTTTCTTTTCGCTTCATGCGAGAATGCCTCTACCATTGGTCTTGAAATAGACCCTAACAGTGCCGTGGAAGGCACCTTAGTTGATACACTTACGGTTACTTCGCGCACTATGATGGATGATGTAACCTCAACAGCGGGTTTAGCAAGACATCCACTTGGTATTTTAAACGATCCCATTTTTGGAAGAACAGAATCAAGCTTGGCTATGTCGGTTGGTATTCCTTCCACTACGCATACATTCGGCACCAATCCTACACTTGATTCAGCTGTTTTGGTTTTAAATTACGGCGGCGAATTTTATGGAGATAGCACCCATACCTATACAATTGATGTTCATCAACTCACTGATAATTTTGCGAGTGATGAAAAATTTCTGAGTACAAAGGTATATCCTCACAATAACCAGTTGGTAGGCACCAAAACCGGGCGTCTTTTCCCGACTACTAAATTCAAAGTGACTGATCTTGTAACTGGTGGTAAAGACACATTAAAATCGGTTAGCCCCCAAATTAGAATAAGACTTGACAATGCCTTTATTACAGAAAATATCGTTAGTCTAGCGGCATCAGACCTGAAGAATAATCTTACTTTTAAAAACCTGTTTAAAGGCCTGCATGTAAGTGTAAATCCTACCGGGCTCTCAGGCAATGGGGCTATGATGTTTATTGACTTGGCGTCTACGAACTCTAATTTGTCATTATATTATAAAAAACAAGGCACAACCGCCGCCTTAATAGACACGGTGAATATTAACTTCCCTATGGGAGAAAACACCAGTATAGGGCCAGTTAATTTAGCAGGCGCTACTATTAAGCATACTTACACCGGCACACCTGTTCAAACCCAATTAGACAATCCAAACCAACAGTATTTGGTAACTTATTTACAACCCTTAGCTGGGTTGAGAAATAAGATTTCTTTTCCAACTTTAGAGAAGTTCAGTACAACTACAGGCAATATTGTGGTTAACAAAGCCGAACTTGTTATTGATGTAAGTGCAGGAACTGATATTAAGCCTTTTGAAACTGCACCCCGACTTGCGTTATATCGTTATGATATAGCAGAGCAAAGAAAAGCCGTAGAGGTGTATGGTGGAGAGACGGAAGCCATTGGGGGTTATTTTGATTCAACCAAGAAACAATATGTCTTCAACGTGACAGCTTATGTCCAGAATCTTGTTTCCAAAAAAACTAAGGACTACGGCACTTTCATTGGCCCGATTCCAAGAAATGAGTTTTCCATTAACCCTTCCTTAAGCAGCGCTTCAAGAGTAGTAATTGGAGCCTATAAAAAGAATGCTTCTGCTGGCGATAATGTGATGAAATTAAACATCTATTATACTAAGGTAAATTAGTTAAAATAAGGCTACACAAACGTTTGCATAAGTCGTTCAAAAGAAATATTTTTGGGCGACTTATTTTTTTTATTTAAAAATTAACTATGTGTGGAATTGTAGGCTATATTGGTTTTCGCGATGCTTGGCCAATCGTAATAAAAGGTTTAAAAAGACTAGAATATAGAGGGTATGATAGTGCGGGGATTGCCCTAATAGATGATCAAGATTTAAACATCTACAAAAAAGCCGGGAAGGTTCAGGAACTAGAGAATTTTGCAGATGGAAAAAATCTTTCGGGCACTATTGGAATGGGCCATACCCGCTGGGCTACACACGGAGCCCCGTCAGACAGAAATTCACACCCACATACATCGAATAACGGTCGTCTTTCTATTATTCATAATGGAATAATAGAAAATTACGCTACATTAAAAGAAGAGCTGTTAAATAGAGGCCATATTTTTAACAGTGATACCGACACCGAGGTATTAATTCATTTAATTGAAGAAGTTTACAAAAACGGGGAGATTGATCTTTTAGAAGCAGTAAGAGTAGCGTTAAATGAGGTGAATGGAGCATATGCCATTGTAATTATGGATCAAGATAATCCAGATCAGTTAATTGCAGCGCGAAAAGGTAGTCCGATGGTGATTGGCGTAGGAAAAGGCGAATATTTCATAGCCTCTGATGCAACCCCTATTATCGAATACACAAAAAATGTAATTTACTTAAACGATAATGAAATTGCGTTTTTAAAGCGTGATGAATTATTAATTAAACGTTTAGATAACGTTATCCAAACTCCATATATCCAAGAATTAGAGTTAAAACTTGAAATGCTCGAAAAAGGGGGCTATGAGCATTTTATGCTGAAGGAGATTTATGAGCAGCCCCGTTCCATTAGAGACTGCATGAGAGGGAGGATTTATCCTGAAGAGGGTATGGTGCAGTTGGGTGGCATTAAAGAGTTTGTAGATAAGCTCAAGAATATTGATCGCATTATTATTGTTGCCTGTGGCACATCATGGCATGCCGGTTTAGTTGGGGAATATTTAATTGAAGAATATGCACGTATTCCAGTTGAGGTCGAATATGCTTCTGAATTCAGGTATAGAAATCCGATCATCACAGAAAAAGATGTGGTCATTGCAATTTCCCAATCGGGAGAAACGGCTGATACCATGGCTGCCATAGAAATGGCTAAAGAAAAAGGAGCAACTATTTTTGGGGTATGTAATGTGGTGGGAGCTTCAATTCCCAGAATTACCCACGCCGGTGTGTATACACATGCAGGGCCAGAAATAGGTGTAGCATCAACCAAAGCATTTACTGCACAGGTAACTGTTTTAACCTTAATGGCTTTTTATATGGCTCAGCAGAAAGGCACCATTACCAATTCTAAACTCATAGAATTACTGACCGAATTAGATTGTATTCCTGATAAGATCAAAATAGCTTTAGAATCTAATGAAATGATTAAAGGTATTTCTGAGAAATTCAAAGACTCCAGGAATTGTTTATTTTTAGGTCGCGGTAGTGGTTTCCCTGTGGCTTTAGAAGGGGCGCTTAAGCTTAAAGAAATTTCTTATATCCATGCAGAGGGTTATCCGGCAGCAGAAATGAAACACGGGCCAATTGCATTAATTGATGAAGAAATGCCTGTCGTAGTTATTGCCACCAAAAACTCGTCTTATGAAAAGGTAATTAGCAATATTCAGGAAGTTAAGGCAAGAAAAGGTATTGTTTTGGCAATTGTAACAGAGGGAGATGTGGAGGTAAGAAAGATGGCCGATTATTGCATTGAGATTCCTGATGCTAGCGAAGCATTTTTACCGCTTTTAGCGACTATTCCTTTGCAGCTCCTCTCCTATCACATTGCGGTATTGAGGGGTTGTAACGTAGATCAACCACGGAATTTGGCGAAGTCGGTTACGGTAGAATAAATAAAAAAGCCCATTGGGGCTTTTTTATTTTAAAAAGGCAAATCGCCTGTCTCGTCAACCGGGCTTACGAAATCTTCTTCGCTTTTTGGAGTTCCTGTACTCACTGGCGTATTCTCAAAATCACTTTTCCGGCCTAACATGGTAAAGTTTTCCGCTACCACTTCGGTTACATATTTTTTTACTTTCTCTTTATCCTCGAAAGATCGAGTTCGTAATTTTCCTTCAATATACACCAACTTTCCTTTTTGGAGATATTTTGAGGCTACTTCTGCGAGCCCTCTCCAAAGTACAATATTATGCCATTCTGTTTGTTCTACTCTTTTTCCATCTTTGTTGTACGTTTCGGAAGTGGCTAATGGGAAACTTGCAACGGTTACCCCTCCATCTAAATGGCGAACCTCTGGGTCTTTACCCAAATGCCCAACCAAAATAACTTTGTTAATACCAGACATAAATATTTGATTAGTTTTATAAATACATTTCAGTAAAATCGCTAATTACCTTAGGGTGTGGCAAAGACTTGAAATCATCCACCAATACCGATTTAATATCTGCATGCTGATTAAAGTTAATCATATAATTTTCTAAAACAAAAAAATGCACGTATATAATTTGGTGTGTCAACAAATGTCTTTTTTGGCATACAGGGCGGATTATAACCTCCTCACCAAACAGTGCCTTCACTTGACCTACAAAGTGCGGATCTGTAGAGTTTATTGCCCTTGAGGTCTCGATTACCGGGAAATCATACAACTTTTGCCAAACATCGCCAGATTGACGTTGCTTAATTAGAATATACTCCCCACTAGATGCTACCAGGTAATTTAGCCATCGTTCCTTTACCTTCACGAGCTTCAACTTAACCGGCAAAACATTTACTTGTTGATTAATCAAAGCGCTACAATTCTGTGCGATAGGACATGTTTCGCAACCGGGTTTAGGCTTACATTGCAACGCACCAAATTCCATTATTGCCTGGTTATAAACGGCGGGCACTTGTCCTACTATAAGCTCCTGGGCAAGTTTTGAAAACAACTTCTTCCCGGCATTACTGTTAATTGGCACGTTAATTCCAAAGTACCTCGACAAAACCCTAAAAACATTTCCATCTACCACTGCCTTAGATTCATTTGCGGCAAAGGAAGAGATGGCGGCAGCGGTATAGTCACCAATACCTTTTAATTTAATCAGTTGGCTATACTTTACAGGAAATATCCCATTGTATTCTGCTACGATCTGTTGTGCTGTAAACAGCATATTTCTCCCTCGGGAATAATAGCCTAGACCTTGCCAAAGTTTAAGCACCTCATCTTCATTGGCATTGGCAAAATCCCTAACGGTGGGGAAATTCAGCAGAAACTTATGAAAGTAAGGCAATCCCTGCTCTACCCTGGTTTGTTGCAAAATAATTTCCGATAACCAAATCACGTAAGCGTCGGTTGTACTGCGCCAGGGAAGTTCTCTTTTATTAATTTGATACCATGTTACGATTGCTTTCTGAAAACTCATGAGTTCAAAAATACAATGTAATCATATTAATTGTGTAGAAAATAATTGCCTTTTATACGGCATACAATCTCATTCTATTAAAACTTGCAATTAAATGATGAGTCCAATTGTAAATAAATCAACTTTTATTTTCCTATCTCATTAAAAAGCAATACTTTTGCAACCCCAAAACAGTTATAATTATAACATACAATAATTTAATAAATAGAAAATATGACTAAGGCAGATATTATTTCAGAAATATCAACAAAGACAGGAATTGAAAAAGTAGACGTACAAGAAACCGTTGAAGCATTTTTCAAAGTGATCAAAAACAGCATGATTGGCGGCGAAAATGTTTACGTACGAGGTTTTGGTAGTTTTGTTGTTAAAAAGAGAGCACAGAAAACTGCTAGAAATATCTCTAAGAACACGGCGATCATTATCCCAGAACATTTTGTTCCAAGTTTTAAACCAGCAAAAGTATTTGTCGACAAAGTTAAAAACAACTCTAAAAAAACTAAAGCAGAAGCTTAATATATACTTATCATGTTAAACAGTGTCCGTTCAAAGCAAGTTATTATAATTACCACCATGGTGGTTCTTGTTGGATTTTTGTTTACAAGAGACGTTAAAGGCTTAATTAAGCCGAAGGAAGAATCTAAACAAATGCCCGCAGGGCAGAAGACTGCAGTCGAATCTAATAATACGGTCTCATTTAGCATAGAAGATGCATCAGCTATTGGCAGGGATTTTATAAGCAGCGCTATTGCCAAAGAGATTTTGGCATTAGAGAGCACTTACAAAAACGCTTCTGGTAAAGCGCAACTTGAACAAGCGAAGCAACTTGCCCAGAAATGGGATGATGTGGAGCAAGCAATACCAAGTGCGATGTATTTAGAAGTTGTTGCAAAAAATGAGCCTGTTTTAACTAACTGGTTAGCGGCTGGCACACGCTTTTTAAAGGGCTTTGATAACACAGCCGACAGCTTAGTGCGACCAATAATGTTGCAAAAAGCAAATGCTTCATTTATGGAAGCCATGGCTTTAGACTCTACAAATACGGAGGCTAAAACTGGTTTAGGCGTTACCATCGTAAATGGAATGGGTGCTCCAATGGAGGGGATCATGATGTTACGTGAAGTAGTGGAGAAAGATCCAAAAAATTTAAAGGCAAACATGAATTTAGGTGTGTTCGCTATAAAATCAGGTCAGTTCGACAAGGCGATCACTCGTTTCAAAAATATTATCGAAACTATCAAAGCAACTCCAGAAGCCTATTTTTATCTGGGAACAGCTTATGAGAGTTTAGGGAAGAATACAGAAGCAATAGACGCTTATTCAACTAGCAAAAAATTAGCAGCCAGCCCTACGATATCTAATTTTATAGATAAAAAGGTAGCTGAGTTAAAGAATAAACGTTAATTAACAGAATTAATAAAAAACATTAAAAACTTAAAATTATGCCAAGCGGTAAAAAAAGAAAAAGACATAAAATGGCTACGCACAAACGTAAAAAACGTTTAAGAAAAAACAGACACAAGAAAAAATAGGCTTCCCTATCTTGTATTGAACAAAAATAAATGCTTCATCAATGGTGCATTTATTTTTGGATTCAATGTTTTTTGGTCCATGTGTAAATAAGGTAGCAGTACCTTAAAATCTGTAGCTTTTGGTAAAGGAATTAATAATCGATTCAACTCCTACGGGAGTAACCATAGCTTTAATTGAAGACAAACAACTTGTAGAACTTCATAAGGAAATTACGAATAACAATTACGCCGTAGGCGACATTTATTTAGGCCGTATTAAAAAAATTATGCCTGGGTTAAATGCTGCGTTCGTTGATGTAGGTTATGAAAAAGATGCATTTTTGCATTATTTTGATTTAGGTCCTCAAGTTCAATCTTTAATAAAGCTTACAAAAATTAAGCGCAACGGCACCGTAAATGGAACTTTATTAGACAATCTTAAGCTAGAAGCTGATATCAATAAAGCGGGTAAAATATCCGAAGTTGTTGGTAAGAATTTGATTCTACCGGTTCAAATTGCTAAAGAACCTATTTCTACTAAAGGCCCCAGGCTAAGTGCTGATCTTTCTATTGCAGGAAGATACATTGTTCTTGTACCTTTTTCTAATGTAATCTCTATTTCCAAAAAGATTAAAAGCAATACTGAACGTAATCGTTTAAAAAAGATTATTGAAAGTATTAAGCCTAAAAATTTCGGAGTAATTATTAGAACGGTATCAGAGGGCAAAGGCGTTGCTGAATTACAAAAGGATTTGTTGGATTCTGTTTCAAAATGGGAAAGCTTTATGAAGAAGCTTCCAGACGCAGAACCTTCAAAAAGAGTTTGGGGAGAGATGGATCGTACTTCTACCCTAATCAGAGATATTTTAAGCACCGACTTTACTAACGTTTACGTTAATGATCCCGGTGTTTTCGAAGATATTCGTTCTTATGTGCATGAAATTTCTCCGGAAATGGAGAAAATTGTTAAACACTATAAACATAAAGAACCAATATTTGAGCATTTTAGCGTTGAAAAACAAATTAAAAATGCTTTTGGTAAAACAGTTAATTTAGCTGGTGGTGCTTATTTGGTTGTAGAACATACCGAAGCGCTACATGTAATCGATGTAAATAGCGGTAATAGAACCGCTAGTAAGGAAAATCAGGAAGAAAATGCGCTTCAGGTTAATAAAGAAGCGGCAAAAGAAATTGCGCGCCAATTAAGGCTTAGAGATATGGGAGGCATAGTGGTTATCGATTTTATTGATATGCACAAGCCGGCAAACCGCAAGATGCTCTTTGATTATTTACGTGAGTTGATGTTATTAGACCGTGCTAAGCACACGATTTTGCCTCCAAGCAAGTTCGGATTAGTTCAAATTACGCGTCAGCGGGTAAGACCTGAAATGAATATCGTTACGGTAGAGAAATGTCCAACCTGTGATGGTACTGGTGAAATTAAAGCTAGCATCGTTTTAATGGACGATATTGAGAGCAATCTTACCTACATTTTAAGAGAGCAAAATGAAAAAAACATCACTTTAGCAGTTCATCCATACATTGCCGCCTTCATTAAAAAAGGATTTATTTCCCTACAATGGAAATGGGCCTTTAAATTCGGCCAGCGCATCAAAGTAAAATCGGTATCGTCTTATAACCTTACCGAGTTCCATTTCTTCTCCTCAAAAGACGAAGAGATTAAGCTTTAGGAATAAAGAGGGGCACCGAAAAAGTGTATTGAAAAATTATAGAAAGCCTCGAGTAGACCTCGGGGCTTTTTTGTGCAAAAAATTTCTTACCTTTAAGAAAACCATCGCTCTATGAAGAAACTATTTACGCCCCCCCCTTACAAAATTCAGTTTAAGGTTAATCCTAATGTCTTTTGCGCTATTTCTATTCGTTTATTCCTGTAAAAAGGAAATCTCCAACGGGGAAAAAATAGACCCCGCCCGCAAGAAGGAGATGCTCAACTATAAAAACGGCCCAAAAGTTGAAATCATCAACCTGGCCCAGTTCCAGAAAAAAGCCAACCTCAGTGCGCTCGGCAGTTTAAAGCAGGAGTTCATGACCGCTTTGTCCTCGAAGTCAAAAAAAATGTCCATCCATACTGACCAAACCTACCTTGGTTTCAGCATCGCTACCGACAGCATCAAAGTGATTAAGGCAAATGGCCATACGATGTACGTTTTCCCTGTAGAACTTCCCAGTAAAAGAGCCGTTGCCTTTCAAAACCTAACGATAGACGAGGGGCCCGATGGAACCATCGCTTTTGTAAACACCTACACCCCTACAAAAAAATGGATAG
>NZ_FOPP01000010.1 GCF_900113525.1 Pedobacter insulae | reverse complement strand
AGGCTTGCTGCTTTTTGTAGGTAAACTGCGAAGGACCTTTTTACCGCGCCACTTACTGGCTACCCCTTCTCCCACCTTTCCGGAAATCGTTCCGAAATTACTTTTTGAATATGTTCCCATGTTCTTTAAAATTTAAATTGTGAATAAAACTGTTTGTTCATAATCGCTTTGTTACCGGTAATGATTGATTATGAAAGCAAACTTAGGGCGGTGGGCGTTTCCTCTGAACTTTTGACGGAAAATGAACGAAAATGAACGTTTTTGAACGAAAATGACGTATAAATTCAAGAGTACCCCTTATCTGAGATGGAAAGGTACTTGAGATACCATTTCAATACCAAAACAATACCTTTAAGATACCCTGCGGGTATCGTGCGGGTATTAAAAAAGGTATTCCCAGGGTATAGTTTAGGTAGTCATCAGGTAGTGAAAAGGTAGTTGAATCTCAGACGAATTTCAGACTGTCCTATACTTTAACAAAAAACCTCACCAGTTTTATCTGATGAGGTTCTGTGGAGAATATCGGATTCGAACCGATCACCTCTTCACTGCCAGCGAAGCGCTCTAGCCAAATGAGCTAATCCCCCCTATTATGTTAAGCTTGGGATGCAAAAGTAATTAAAAGTTCTATTTGAGCAAATTTATTTTTTCATCAGTAGGTAATTGGTCTCAATTGAGAAAAACAAAACAGGCAAGGCTAAACCTCACCCATTAAGATCAATTAACACTCTTATATATTACTTTTTTGCAGTTGAAAAAGAATAAGGGAAAGATGCTTCGCTTACTCCTCTTGTTTTATTGGGAATGGACGACATATTAAAATCTAATACTGCTCCTTTTAGTAAAGCAGAATGGCTCAACCAATTTTTATGATACGTGGTGCCGTTCACCTTTAAATCTTTGATATATCTGTTACTATCGCTATTTGAAGGTGCATTGATAATTACCTTTTTACCATTGTCGAGTGTTAAAGTAACTTTCTTGAACAAAGGTGCCCCAATAACATACTGATCTACCGCCGGAGTAACTGGATAAAAACCTAAAGCCGAAAATACATACCAAGCGGATGTTTGACCGTTATCTTCATCCCCACAATACCCATCTGGTGTTGCAGCATACATTCTGTTCATGGTTTCGCGTACCCAGTATTGCGTTTTCCATGGAGCCCCTCCATAGTTGTAAAGGTAAATCATGTGCTGGATCGGCTGGTTGCCATGGGCATATTGTCCCATATTGGCTATCTGCATCTCCCTTATTTCATGGATCACCCCGCCATAAGCGCTTTCATCAAAAACTGGTGGCATAGAGAAAACAGAATCGAGTTTGGTTACAAATTTTTGGTTCCCTCCCATTAACTTAGCTAAACCTGCAACATCTTGAAAAACAGACCAGGTGTAGTGCCAGCTGTTACCCTCTGTAAACGCACCACCCCATTTAAACGGACTAAAGGGCGACTGGAAAGTTCCATCTGCATTTTTGCCACGCATTAAGCCCGATGATGGGTCGAATAGGTTTTTATAATTCATGCTTCTTTTAGCATAGATATCAATCTCACTAGCAGGTTTGCCTAAGGCTTTACCTAATTGATAGATGGCAAAATCGTCATAGGCATACTCCAATGTTTTAGCAGCATTCTCTCTTACTTTAACATCAAAAGGAACATAGCCCAACTCGTTGTAATATTTTACCCCCGAGCGACCAACCGCTTCCATAGGTCCCTCATTGTTGGCGCCATGTTTCAAAGCTTCCCATAATTTCTCAATGTCATAACCTCGCAAACCTTTAATGTAGGCATCCGCTACAACTGAAGCTGAGTTATTCCCGATCATGATATTGGCATAACCAGGACTGCTCCACTCCGGCAACCAGCCCCCTTCTTTGTAATCGTTGATGAGACCTTCTTGCATTTCTTTATTAATGGCTGGATAAACCAAGTTTAAGAATGGATATAAAGCTCTGAAAGTATCCCAAAAGCCGGTACCTGCAAACATATAACCCGGTAATATCTCCCCGTTGTACGGACTCCAGTGCACAATTTTGTTATCGGCATTAATCTCATACAATTTATTGGGGAAGAAGAGTGTACGATACAGCGAAGAATAGAAAGTACGGGTTTGATCAACGGTACCCCCTTCTATGGCAATTTTGCTTAATGTTTTATTCCAAATAGCCTTCGCTTTAGCTTTGGTAGCATCAAAATTATCGTTTGCCAATTCTCTTTTTAAATTGATTTCGGCCTGTTCAAAGCTGATAAAAGAAGAAGCCACCTTTGCCGTAACCTTCTCGCCATTCGCAGTTTTAAATCCAATTACGGCTCCGCTATGATCGCTTTGGATTTCAAGACTGTCTTTTACCAGTCTATTTCCTTTCCAGGTTTTTGCCAGGGTAAAATCTTTATTGAAAATAACTACAAAGTAGTTTTTAAAATTTTTAGGTAATGGTCCGCGCGCATAGCGCATGGTATAACCAATAATTTTTCGCTCGGATGGAATAACTTTAATATATGATCCTTTGTTCAAGGCGTCGACTACCACAAATGCACTATCGGTTTTTGGATAGGTGAAACGGAATTGTGCGGCTCTTTCTGTAGGGGTAATTTCAGTAGTTACATTCGCATCGGCCAAATAAACACTGTAATAATAGGGTTTAGAAACCTCGGCTTTGTGCGAATACCAGCTTGCACGATCGTCTTCGTTAAACTTTACCTTACCTGTTACGGGCATAATGGCAAAAGCCCCGTAATCGTTCATCCAGGGCGACGGTTGGTGCGTTTGTTTAAAACCGCGAATCTTATCGGCATCGTATTGATAAGCCCAGCCATTACCCATTTTACCTGTTTGAGGCGTCCATAAATTCATTCCCCATGGCACCCCAATTGCTGGATAGGTATTTCCATTGGACAGTTCTGGTTTTGATTGGGTACCCATTAGGGGATTGATCCATTCAACCGGGTCGGTTACTTTGCCAACGGTTTGAGCAAAAACACCAACTGCTGCAAAAGTTAATAGGACTGTAAAAAATTTCTTCATGTTGTTTTAAATAATAGGGTTTTTGATGTAATCTTCCCAAAGCTCGTCTAGGTCTTTTCCGGTAATATTTTTCCAAATAGCTTCCGTATAAGTTCGCTCTCTTAGATTTTTATCTACTTGCTGAACCGTACCAGCTTTAACATTGGCTTCGATCCACGCAAAAAACCTGGCGGTAATACGGTAGCTGTTTCTATAATGATGAGTGGGTTTTAGTTCGGGAAGCACCCATTTAGAGCCAGCATTGTCTACACCAAACTTATACCTGGCAAAATCGGCAATACCTTCTGTAAGCCAGCCAGGGCCTAAGCTACGACCATAATTTTGAACAATATGCATTACTTCATGAGTAACCACATCAATATCTTCCGGATGTGTTTTCATCCAATTTGAAGCATAAACTACGCTTCCGTTTGAAGTTGCTGCAACGCCTTTATACGCAGTGTCCACCAAAAATTTTACTTCTTTTAAAGTTGATGGATTATACTCTTTTGCCAATTTAGGATACACTTCAAAGAAGGTTTTGATCATTCTTTTTTTCAGTGCGGGATCTAATTCAGCATAATTGCTTTCAAATATTAAGGTATAGCCATTTTTCTTCACCACTTCTTGTGCCTTTAAGAAAAATGAACTACAAATTAATACGAGTACACTTAGTTTCTTCATTGTTTTAATTAAAATTTAAGTTTATCAATATATCATGTGGCAACAGCTGGCAGCCCCAATTAAGGCCGCATGTTCTTTCAGTTTACTGATTTTTATCTTGGTCTTAAATTGGTTATGTTCCAAAATATCAATCACGTTGGTAGAAAAAACATTAAAAGCCTGCGCTATGTTACCTCCTATAATTACCACTTCGGCATGGTGCTTCTTTATTAAAGGCATCATAAACTGGGCAAAGTTGTTTCCGAACTCTTTAAAAACTTGCTTTGCATGGATATCTATATTTACAAAATCGGCCAGGTCTTTAACTCCTTCCAACGCTCTTCCACTCAATTGAAAATATCGCTTTACAAACCATCTTGTCGAAAAATAATCCTCAGCAATCCCGTTTAAAAAGGGTGCATTCCATAGCTCAGCATCAATTGCCTTTCCATTGGTACAAATGGATGAGCCAAGACCGGTGCCTAGCGTAAAACCCAGTACATTATTTGTATCGTTAGCACCTCCAGCAAAAACTTCTCCTTGTAAGAAACTGGCAGCATCATTGATAAAATATATATTGGTAGCAGGGATATTTAATCTGGAAGCCAGTTCTTCCTTTAAATTAAGTTGGTATAATGCCTGAAATTTATCCTGCTCTTTAATTAAGCAAATTCCATTTTCGTAGTCAAACGGCCCCGGCATGGCAATGCCGATATATTTTGTTTCTGTTTCATATCCTTTGTACGCATCGTTGATCACTTCACACCAAGCATCAAAAATATTATGAGCTAAATCCTGAGAATTTACCATTTTCCGATGAATAGACTCCATGATTAAAGTCCGGGTATCTATGTTAACCAATGCCGCTGTAATATGCGATCCGCCTATATCAATTCCTAATGCGATAGGACTCCTCATTTTTATTAGTTTATAATATTCTTTAAAATTATTCTTTAGCTTGTCAATAGCGCCGGCCTTTCATTCAGCGTTTTCCATAGCAATTCGCCAAACAAGGTATTAGCCCATGCAAACCACTTCCTGGTAAATTTCTTCGCATCATCTTTATGGAATGATTCATGCATAAATCCAGTTTCTCCGTGTGTTTTTAATAAAGTTTGGATGCATTGTTTGATCTCATTATCATTTGTCGAAGTTAATGCTTTCATGGTGATGCTCATAGGCCAGATATAATCGGCACCCACATGTGGACCACCAATCCCTGCTGCTTCAGTCCCACTGAAAAAGAAAGGATTTTCGGTCGACCAAACATAGTTTCTTGTATTGATATAAATCGGGTCATTTGCATCAATCGCCCCTAGATAGCGCATAGACAACAAACTAGGCACATTTGCATCATCCATGAGGTTATAACTACCAAATCCATTTACTTCAAATGCATAAATCTTACCAAATTGAGGATGCTCAACTACCGCATATTGCTTTAATGCTTGAGCTACCTCAGTGGCTAAGGCTAACAAATCTGCCGCTAACGCCTCGTTAGCGTGAATACTTTTTACCATTTCGGCTGCTTGTCTTAAGCTCGTCACGGCGAAAAAGTTGGAAGGTATTAAATATGGGAATACAGTAGCATCATCACTTGGCCTAAACATGGAGCAGATTAAACCAACAGGTTTAGCTGGGTAACCATATCCAGCCATTGGGACTCCATCTGTTGCCCATGCCGTTTTACGCTGAAAACTATAAGGCCCTTTTCCGGTTTTACGTTGTTGCTCTATAAAAACTTTTAAGGTTGCCTTAATTGCACTTAACCATTCGTTATCAAACGGAGTGTTATCTTTAGTTTTTTTCCAATAATGATAACCTAAGCGAATAGGATAACAAAGAGAATCTATTTCAAACTTCCTTTCGTGAATTCCCGGCTTCATGGCGGTTAAATCGCTTTTCCATTCGCCCTCTTTCGTGTCATCGTTGTAAAAAGCGTTTGCATAAGGATCCTTTAAGATAAAATGGGTTTGTTTATTAATAACACCAGCAATTAGCTTTTGTAAAGGTTTGTCTCCGTTTACGAATTGCAGATAGGGAAACACTTGGGCTGAACTGTCTCTCAGCCACATGGCATCAATATCTCCTGTAATGACATATGTATCGGGTTTACCACCTTTTTCTGTGTAGAAAACAGTCGTATCTAAAGTATTTGGAAAGCAATTTTCAAACAGCCAACCCAATTCTTTATTTTTAACCTCTGCTTGAAAAGTTTTAATAGCAGCATCAACGGCATTACTGCTAAAATTGCGCTTTGTTAACGGTACTCTCACTACAGGAAATGTATCTGCGGTTGAGGCAAAAGAATACTTTGATGCCAATACGCCTGCTCCTAAAATACCTGTATGCTTTAAAAATATTCTTCTTTCCATTTGGTACTTTTTTTTAAGTATTTATGCTCCAAGCCTAGCCACCGAAATAGTGTCGCAAGTAAAACGATTTTCTCTCCTTCGCTTGTTGCCATTAAGTACTAAGATAGGTTTATATACCATAGCTGTTTGTGTTTTTTTATTTATTTTGATGGTCTGCTGCTGTATTTCAATATTACTTGATCAGGATTTTTTGCATAGTCATCCCATAACTGATCCACAGATTTTCCTGTTAATGCTATCCATGATTGTTCTGAATATTGGCGGGTTCGTAATTGTTGATCTAACGAAGCTATTAAACCTGGCTTTACATTTTGCTCTAGCCAAGCAAAAAATCTAGCCGTAATTCTGTAGCTATTTTTATAACTCTGTTTAGTATTAAATGCTGGCAAGCTCCATTTAGAGCCTACGTTATCGTAACCAAACTTGTACCTAACATAATCTGCAATACCCTCCGTTAACCAAACTGGGCCGCCACTGTATCCATATTCTTGCACAACATGCATTCCCTCGTGTGTTACCACATCCACATCTGTCGAATTGGCTTTCATGTAGCGGGCACTAAATAAAATACGTCCGCCACTGGCCTCTGCAACAGCTTTATAGCCAGTATCGACCACAAAAATTACTTCCTTTTTTGCATTTCTATTATATTCTTTAACCAACTTTGGGTAAACAGCAAAAAAGGTTTTGGTGAGTTTGCTTTGTAAATCTGCTGCAATCTGAGGGTCTTTGTTGATAAAAATTAAAGTATATCCTTTTTTTCTGGTAGTGTCTGACGAAACCCAGTTTGAGGCCAATGCAGCTTGTAAACTTTTGCTCATCACTTTCTTCTTTTGCGTTAGCCATTGAGGACCCACTTCAATTTGAGCTTCGGACAAATTTACTTTAGCATTAACTTTCGATTCCATTTCTGGATTAAGCTTAAAGACCACTCTTCTTTTAGTTCGATAATGATTTGCTACCGAAAATTTGGGATAAACATCAAAGAAAACATCCGCAATGTTGTTTTTTGCCTCACTATCTAAGAAGCTATCTGGATTAACGAGCTCAAGTGTGTAATTATTCTTTTTAATTTCTTCCGTTTTTGCCTCGGCATAAGACTGGGCAAAACCCATGGAAGAAGCAAGTAATAGGGTAAATGTTATAGAAAGCTTCAATGTCATTTGTGTGTGTAATATATCTAAATTTGAGATGATTAATAGGTGATATTCGGAAAATCTGCCTTTGCTTTAGCTAACATGGGTAACCAATCTGCTCCCTTTTCATCTTTCGACCCAAAAGCTTTAAGCGCTAAAAGCTCCAAGTCTGCGGTGGCTGCTCCGCTCCAAAAGTGAACAAACTCACCAAAATTCATCTTTCTAGTATACTCTTGATAAGTTTTAGCTTGCACAGTTATGGAACGTTTCGGAAAATGTAATGATAATAGCGTGAAGAATTTGTTAAGCACTTTTACCTGGCCATAATCCGTATAAATTGGTAAAAACCAATTCTTAAACCATTGTGTTCCTGGTCTTGGGTAACTATCGGTAGTGGCCATCATCTTGTTATACCAACGTTGTGCATCGTTAGTTCTGTTTAGGCCTAGATAAACATCATACTGATATATTTCCATCCATTTACTATCATGCCAAATATCAAATGCTGGAGACTCTTTTACACCTTTCGAAGCCCCTTCTACAATATGTCCAATTTCATGAGTGGATAAATCTATGTCATTATCAACGCCTAACACCCACGCATTCCCGTCACTGCTTCCACAATCTGTTACATTTCTAAAACCATGACGGTCGCTGAGGTATGTTCCAGGATGGCCGCCACCGTATTTACCTGCGTGATAGATGACGAATAAGCGACTGTCATCACCAAATTTGCCATAATGCTTTTTCGTATAATTCCAAGCCTCTGCCATATAGGTTTTGGGCCAGGTAACTGTTGGTTTAACATCACCATCATAATACACAACAACGCTTGTATCATAGTGAATTCTGTTTAGCAATTGCACGTGATCAAACCAATTTTCTTTCCAAGTTTTAGGTGGAGCACCTGGTGGATCAATTATTTGTACTATTGGAGGAGCGGGTTTAATGATATTCAAATCCAGCTTTTTTGCATTACAGGAAATCATTACAACCGTTATCGACACCCAAAAAGGTAAAAGGATATTTTTCATAGACTAAGGTCTTGTTTTAAATAGCACCGTGAAAAATTTTCACGGTGCTATGGGTAACTACCAACCTGTATTTTGTACAATAACAGGCACTTTTTGTACTTCGGCGTTCGGAATTGGCCATAAGTAATGTTTCTTTTGAAACACTCTATTTTCTGTAATTACTGGCGTGTAAAACCCAGGAGCATTTTGAGTAATGTTCATACCACTAATTTGTTTGTCGGTAGTCTCCGCAATCTTCCACTCTCGAGTGTAGAAATAACGATCTAATTCAAATGCGAGTTCTACTCGTCTTTCTCTGCGTATAGCTTCTCTCATGTTTGCAGGAACTGCAATAGCGCCAACTCCGTTACCATAAGGGGCGATACCTGCTCTATTTCTGATTCTATTCAAATAAATTAAAATATCTGGATCAGATGGGTTTGACTCTTGCAATGCCTCAATATAATTTAAGTAAATTTCAGCAAGCCTGATTTTTGAAAATACTGGTCTGCCTGTGGTCCAACCCGCCACAGTTAAATGTTTTCTAGACGTATAGCCTGTTTTAGTGTAATCATTATTTGCAATATTTCCTTTCCCAGCGTTACCGTTGTTTGTAAAATCAGTAACAATATTAGATTGCGGATTGATCCATTTACGACCTGTATAAGTAATATTTGAGTAAAAGCGGGGCTCACGGTTAACATACATATTACTGATTATTCTAGCTACCCCTTGATCATTCGGGTCTGGAGCTTGATATGCTGAAGTACCTATTGCCGAATAACTTGGATCATCCTGAATAGGCAAACCATTGGCTGTAAAGAACGCATCAACTAATTGTTGAGATGGGGACAAAAATGAACCACCCTTATCTCCACCAGAAGCGCCTAAGTGATTTGGAGCCAATGAATATTGATAAAACGTTACATCTCCCCCTCTGGCAAAAATAATTTCACTATTCCATCCATTTAGCATTACATCCCTTGTAGCAATAAAGGCTCTGTTAAACGCAGTATTTGGCAAGCCACTTGGCGTAGAAGCAACACTATACAATGCATAGTTGGCGTAATTTGGATTAGTTAAAAAAGCTTTAGCAGCAGCGGCAGCTTTTGTCCATTTTGCAGCATTAAATGTTTGATTGATTAACTGCTTGCCATCTTTATTTTTTAAAGTTGCATAATCTGTATTACCATTAAATAACGGACGTGCCGCGGTGATTAATGCTTTAATTTTATAGGCTTCTGCTACAGATGCAGTAATGTGACCATAATCTTCGTTTGCTTGTGGTGTAGCTGGTAATAACGGAATTGTAGCATCTAATTCACTAACGATAAACTCAATACACTCATCCATTGAATTACGAGGCTTGCTTATTTCTGCAAGCGGAGCGTCTGAAGCAATTGGATCATTTCCTAGTAATACAACTGGGCCATACTGTTGCACTAAATGATAGTAATATATTGCTCTAAGCGCTCGGGCTTCATTTGAGTAACGGCTTACAAGATCTATCCCTCCGATATTACAATCGGTACATCTAGATACGTTTGCTATAAACGTACTGGCGGCTTGAATACCTCTATAATAATTTTGCCAGTGGTAGTTCACTTGGCCACTAGTTGCATCCCAGGAACCCGTGTTCACATTTTCTGTAAAATTCGGCAACGTATAATCAGCTTCATCAGAAGCCGCTGTCCACGGACCGATGTTTCCTGACCCACTAGCCGAACGATCTTGGTTTTGATCTGGTAAAGTCGAGTAAACGTTTGCTAAAGCCTGATCAACTGTAGCTTTTCGTTCATACATTTGCTCAAATCTGAGCCTATCGTCAGGTACCTGATCTATAAATTTTTTACAACTGTAATTGACAACTGTCAAGAACACTGCAACTGCATATATCGATATTTTTTTCATTCTCTTTTGAATTTTAAAAGTTAGCTGTTAAACCTAATGAGTAATTTGAAGTTAATGGATATCTCGTACCATTATTTGTTAGTAATTCAGGATCCCAAAGTTTGAATTTACTGAAGGTTAATACGTTATAACCCATCGCATATATTCTTAAGCGTTTAACTCCTAAAGTTTTAATACCTTCTTTAAGTGTATAACCAAAATCTGCATTTTTTAATCTTAAAAAATTCACATCTCTTAGCCACCATGTACTAGCTTGATAGTTATTATTATTAGTACCACCATAAGACAGACGAGGGTAAACCGCGTCCTGACGAGGATTAGTTGGTGTCCAACGATCTGTAGCTACCGCCAGCATGTTACCTAAACCGCCAGAGTTGGCGAAAGAAGGAATATTTAAGATAATATCAGCGTTGTGTTGACCTTGAAAGAATAATCCAAAATCGAAGTTTTTATAACTTAATGAAAAACCTGCACCATAAGTAGTACTAGGAATATCACCTCTACCAATCATCTGTCTGTCAAACGAATCTATTTTACCATCGCCGTTTAAATCTCTGTATTTAATATCCCCTGGCATCAATGTTCCGAACTGTGTAGGACTAGCATCAATTTCTTGTTGGCTCTCGAATAACTTTTCAGCAACATAACCAAAACGTGTAGATGCTAAAATATTAGTACCTCTTTGCTCAAGCCACGGGAAAGCTGCTGGCGCCTGATCATTCTCGATTACCTTGTCTTTGTTAAATGTAGCATTTGCTCTTACATTTAGCGACCAATCGCTTCCAAGCTTAGCATCGTATTGAATGGAACCGTCAATACCTTTATTTTCTACAATACCTAAATTGCCGATAGGAGTGTTTGCTAAACCTATATAATTTGGAACTGTTCCTCTACTAATAAATTGATTTTCTCTTCTCTCTTTATAAAAATCTACAATCAACGTAAAATTACTATTGAATGTTTTCAACTCGAAACCTAAGTCTTGTTTTCTGGTTTCTGCCCAAGTTACATCAACACCATAAGCTGTTACACCTAGACCTCCCGGAGAAATATTTCCGTTCTGACCGAAAGTGTACCCACTTGCAGTACCAACTTTTGTTAAGTAGTAAAAGCGATCTCCTTCTGAACCAGCATAACCGCCACCACTACCACCACTACCAACGATACCATCAGAGTAGCGGAATTTAACCATTTGGAAAGTGTTTTTTAAATTCTCAAAGAACTTCTCGTTTGATAGTAACCATCCAATACCGATTGCAGGGAAGAAACCATAACGTTTGTCTGGCGCAAAATTTTCTGAACCATTGTACCCAACATTTGCCTCAAAGAAGTATTTATTATCAAAAGCATAAGTAGCGCGACTGGCAACACCTTGTAATCTGTAAGGTAAAGAGAGTGTTAAATTCCCAGCAAATGGAGTGGTATTATCATTTTGATTGTATAGCAATAGTCCTGTCACGGCATGTTTACCGAATACACGGTTATAATTAACAGCTGCCTCAAAATACATTTTCTTATCTCCACCATTACTTATACCATAATTCAAGAAATCTTGACCTTGCAGGATTAAGCCATACTTATAGCCAGATTCAGGATTACCAGGAGTGATGTAGGGATCTGTCGGATTAATTCTATATAAAGTTTCTCTTTTAGTTCTGGCTATTGCATTATTATTATTAATGTCATAAGAGAACATCGTAGTTACCGAAAGACCTGGAGTTAATTCTTTTAAATCTTGTGTTAAACGAAGATTTGAATACAATTGATTATTATAGCCAATCCTGTAACCATTTCTGGTGATATCTCCGTAAGGATTACGTTGATCTGCCTGAGGGCTAATACCAGGCAAACTTCCATTTGGATAAAGAATAGGGAATGAAGTTGGATTAATCAAAAATGCTTGGTTGAAGATATCTTGTGCTCCTAAATTGCTAGGATAATTTGTTTGAGCCAAAATACCTTTAATACCTAAATCGAGTTTTGTTGTTCCGGTGATATCCCAGTTTAAGTTTGCACTCACATTGTATCTGCTAAAGTTTTGTTTCACAGCAGAGTTTACAGCTTCATCCGTTTTAAACAAACCGTCTTCGCCATAATAGCCCAAGGAAACAAAATATTTTGCATTGCTTACACCACCTGATAAATTTGCTGTAGCAGATCTGTTTCTACCGATATCATTGTAAATTGCATCAAACCAATTTACGTTTGGAAAAAGTATTGGATCAGTACCCGCTGCAGTCTTCTCAATAGCACTTATTGGATATGCTGGCGTAAAAGCACCTGCAGCCCCGCCTCTAATATAATCTGAATACTTAGCTTCATTCGCCAAATTCATATAGTCAACGCCATCAATCAAGTCTGGTCTTTTCGTAAATCTACTTACACCTTCAAAATAATCAACATTAATTTTAGGGGATCCTTGTTTCCCTTGTTTTGTATTAATTAAAATAACCCCATTTGCACCACGAATACCATAAACAGCAGTTGCTGCAGCATCTTTTAGTACAGTGAAATTTTCAACATCGTACACACTGATGTCATTTAGATTACGGTTTGGTACTCCGTCGATGATCACGAGCGGACCCCGATCTCCTGCTGTTAAAGAAGATATACCGCGGATGAAGATATCAGATCCAGTTGCACCAGGTTCACCATTTCTGCTTACATTGACTACGCCTGGAATACGCCCTGCTAACAACTGGCTCATGCTCGAAACAGGTTGACGAAGTTCTGCTGCATTTACCGAAGACTGTGCACCAACTAAACTTTCTTTCTTTTGAACACCGAAACCTACAATAGCTACCTCTTTCAAATTAGCACCAGCTGTTTCTTTCATGATTACTTCTATTGTTGTTTTATTTCCAACCGTAATCTCTTGTACATCGTATCCAACATAAGTTACCACTAATACCGAACTTTGGTTTGGAACTGCAATGGTAAATGCGCCATTAACATCTGCAACAGCACTTGTTGAAATTCCCTTAACCCTAACTCCAGCGCCTGGTAACGGGGCTCCGGTAGAATCTTTAACAATACCCCGGATAGTAATATCAAATTGGGATCTTTTCGCGGAATTGGTTCTGTTAAAATTGGCAGAACTGGCCATAGCTTCCGAATAAAAACTGATGAATAAAGCTAGCGTAAAAGCAATAGCAATAAATCCACCATCTTTAAACCCGAGCATATGCTTGATTAAATTTGTATCTTTTCTTGTCATAATTAGTTTGTAATTAATAAATATGGTTTTAGGTTTGTTTACAAGACTGACTAATGTCAATCACATTTCTGGCTCGAACAACACTTGTTTTTTATTGTAATTCCTCAGGCACTTCAATAACTCTCCATTCAGTTAATTGAAATAAAGGTCCAGTGGCTACAGCGGTTATGCTAAGACGATAAAATTTATAGGCTACAAGGTTTTTGAAACTAAATGTCCTCGTCAATCTTCTTCCTTGGAAGACCTCGCCTGTTTTAACATCTAAGTCAACCCAGGTAGTACCATCTGTTGATCCACTAAATTTCCAGTCTTTAGGGTCTCTACCCTGCGAGTCATCGCCAGAAGTTAATGTGTAAGATGCAACCTGCTGGGGTTCAGGAAAAGCTAATTGCATATATAGATTATTTTGGTAAGGATTAATTAAATACTTAGTAGTGTAATTGTTATCTACTACCTTTGCAGACCCCTCACCTCCGCCAGAACCCGCGCCGTTCTCAATGTTAACTGTAAGCGTAGCTTTGTCGGTAACATCTACTTTAGCCTTCCATGTAAATAATTCTGTGCTTGGATATTCTTCCTTGAGACATCCAGTTAATAAAACTATCGAGGCGCACAGCCCAACAGCTCCTTTGGCAATTTTTAAAAAAGTCATAATTTAATAGTTTATAGAGATTAGGTTTTTGTTTTAAATCTTTAATTAAGCATTTTTCAAGTTCATTATTTCATATAATAGAAGTGAGATTAATTACTACTAAAACGTTTTACTTTTTATTGCAATTGTATCCTAATTAAGTTTTTACTCACTTAATTTCTTCGGACACGTGTTTAATAAATTATAGTCTTTGCCTCTTCACACCAGTGTTATAACACTGGTGCATCTTAGTTGTACAGGCCTGTTTAATTTTCAAATATTATTTAAGCAAGGCACGCAAACGAATTACTAAAACAACAACGAGTAGCCACGATTATCAGAAATTTTGGTTCTCTATTCGATAATTGGTTTAGATAAAACGATTTTGTAAAACGTTTTAGTAAATCAATAATAGGAAATATTTATCAAATATGTGAAAACTATATCTGCAACATTTTAGTTACAACACAACAATGGTTTGGAAATGCTTGGTTTCGTCTATTGACTACTCACACATCTAAAGCCGGTATGGGCTAGACCTGTATCTTTTGAAGTTTTCATTCTTGCCGTTACACGATAGCCTTTGCAATAAGAGGCATTGCACATAAAAGATCCTCCTCTCACAACCTTTTTCGGAATCCCCGGTTCCATTGGATCATAACTATCTTTTGGTCCTTGAGGGTTTATGGTTACATCCGTTTGCTTTTCATAATGATCAGCACGAAACCAATCACTACACCACTCCCAAACATTGCCCGACATATCGTATAAACCATATCCATTTGGCTTAAATTGCTTCACTGGAGCAAGTAGTTGAAAACCATCTTGCTTTGAATTATTCAAAGGAAAGTTTCCCTGCCAGGTATTCGCTTTAGCTTCCCCTTTTTCGATTGCTTCATTTCCCCAGGGATATTTAGCATCCTTTAAACCGCCCCTACTTGCGTATTCCCATTCGGCTTCGGTTGGCAATCTTTTTCCTGCCCATTTACAATAAGCTTGGGCATCATCCCATGATACATGCACAACTGGAAAATTTTCTCTTCCTTTAAGATTACTTTTCGGTCCCTCAGGATGCTTCCAATCTGCTCCCTGCTTCCACTCCCACCATTGGGATGCATCGTTTAAACTAACAATTTCTTTAGGTGGGGAAAAAACCAACGAAGAAGCTACCAATACACTATCTGGAGGTTTAGGCGTTCCGGTAGGCAACTGCTTCTTTAACTCCTCCCAATCAGGTTTACGCTCGGCAGTGGTAACATAACCTGTTGCTTTAACAAACTTGCTGAAACTAGCATTGGTTACCTCTGTTTGATCCATCCAAAAACCGGAGACCTTAACCTTATGCTGAGGGTACTCATCTGGTCTTCCCTCCTCATCACTTGCGCCCATTAAAAACTCACCCGCCGGTATATAAACCATATCAGCATGATCTACTCTTCCTTTCTTGATAAAAGTAGAATCAACTTTTACACCAAATCTCGATGGTAAATTGCTTTCACACGAAGCTAAAGAATCTGCATCCACTACAGGAGCTTTCTTTTCATTGTTACACGCATTAAAAAAAAGTGTAATGAGAATTGATAAGATTAATTTGTAATGAGAATTTATAGGCATTCTTTAAGTATTTTTTCTAAGAATTAACTTAGCTGGGAATATAACTTGTTGTGGCAATTTTTTTTCCTTTGTAGATAATCTACTCAACACCAAATCAATTATTTTATCTGCTATTGCCTCTAAGGGCTGTTGAACTGCCGAAACCTGTGGAGTTAATAATTCAAATACAATGTGATCATCGTAGGCAATGACTTCAAAATCCTTATCTCTTTTTACAGCCAACGTTCGCAAAACCATTAAACCGCTAATAGCCAAATAGTTTGTCGCAAACAGAACAGCATCTACTTTATTTTGTGAAAACAATTCTTTCATTTGCTGTTCAGTTTCAGCTTCACTTTGACTGAAAGGGATTTTCAAGATAAGCTCTTCCTTAAAGAGTTTATGCTTTTCCAATACTTCCCGATAACCTGCTTGACGGTCGGTAATTTGCTTAACATCTAAATCTATAGTAACCAGCGCGATATTTTTTCTACCCCCCTCCACTAGAGCTAACGTAGCATCGCATGACGCTTTAAAGTGGTCTACACCCACATAATCAATATTTAGTCCGGCTAAATCTCTATCAAAGAGCACGACCGTTTTGTGATCATTTATCAAGGCTTTGATATCATCCTCAATACCTTTGATAGGAGAAATAATATAGGCATCTACCTTTCTTGATTTAAACATATTGATTAAATCCTGTGCTTTGGCCACTTCATTTTCAGTACTTGAATATATAATTTTATAGCCTTTTTTATAAGCCTTATACTCAATCATTTTTGCGATGGCCGCAAAGAATGGATTGGAAATATCTTCCACAATTAACCCAATAATATTGGAATTTCCGGTACGTAAGCTACGGGCAAGCTGATTTGGCTTATAGCCAGAGTCTTCAATAATTTTTTCAACCTTTTTGGTTACAAAATCACTAATCGCCTTTTCTTTAGCCTTACCATTTAAAATAAAAGAAACCGTTGTGATAGACACCCCAGCCTCTAGAGCAATGTCTTTAATGGAAAGCGTTTTCTTCATGTGCTATTATTATACTTAAGGTGGCTAAATTACAAAAGTATCAAAAAAAACTTCATAAGTCATTAACTATCAATTTCGCAGTTCTTTCAGAAGCTCCCTCACTTCCCATTTTATCAGCCAATGTGGCGTAGTCTCGCAACATTTCATTTCTTTTATTGCCCTCAATCAATTGATTTAGCTCGGCTACAATTTTGGTCGTATTACAATCTTCCTGGATCAATTCTGCAACTACAGCCTTATCCATAATTAAGTTAACCAAAGAGATAAATTTGATTTTTACCAATAAACGTGCTATGGCAATAGAAATTCTCCCCCCTTTATACACCACCACCTGAGGAACCCTAAACAAGGCTGTTTCTAAAGTTGCCGTACCAGAAGCTACTATGGCAACTTGGGCTACCGATAATAAATCATAGGTTTTAGCGAATATGAGCTTTACAGATTTTTCACCAATAAATTGATCATAATAAGTGTCGTTGAATGTAGGAGCAGCGGCAATTACAAATTGGTGATTAGGGAAATTTTTAACCGTACTTAACATTTCTGGCAACAATCTTTCAATTTCTTGTTTTCTGCTACCCGGCAATAAAGCAATGATGGGCTGATTACTCAGCTCTTCCATTTGTCTGAAATTGGGATTTACTTTAAACGCTGCGATTTCATCTAACAAAGGGTTGCCCACATAATCCACTTTCATACCCCATGACGCGTAAAAATCCACCTCAAAAGGAAGAATGCAGAATAGCCGATCAACCACTCTTTTTATTCTCAAAACCCTTTTTTGATTCCACGCCCAAACTTTTGGGGATATATAATAGCACACTTTTATTCCATTTTCTTTAGCGAAGTCGGCGATCTTAAGGTTAAAACCAGGAAAATCTATTAAAATTAAAGCATCGGGTTGATAGACAATGAGATCTTCTTTGCAGGCCTTGAGATTCTTAAAAATAGTGGCAAGATTTAGAATAACTTCTGTAAAGCCCATAAACGCCATTTCAGCATAATGCTTGACTAATTTCCCGCCCTGTGCCTGCATCTTATCACCTCCAAAATACCTGAACTCAGCCGCCGGATCTTCAGCTTTTAAGGCTTTCATAAGATTTGCTCCATGTAAATCTCCGGAGGCTTCGCCAGCAACGAGGTAATATTTCATTTTGGTTAATTGGTTAATTGTGAAATTGGTGGTTGGTTGTTCATCGTCTGTCGTTGTTCGTCGTTGTTTCTTGTTCATTGGCTAGTGGCGTCTCGCATCTTCCTAGCTAAAATACTTTATAAAAGAAAAAAGCAAAAGCCCATAAAAAGGTAACGCTTAAAATCCCTCTGCCTATATTTTCCTTGTGTAGCTTAAAAAAGTAGTTCATCAAAAAAGCATTGATTGCCACACAGCCTATCAATAATAAATCGGCCTCCTTTAAAGCCGAAACGTTTTGCATCAAAAACCACACGAGAACACCAGGTAAAGCAGGCGCAATAAATCCAATTGCGCATCCGTTCCAAACTGTGTTGCTAATCCGGCTTATCCGATCTTTCATGTTAACCTAGCGATTGTCCATCGGCCCCACTTGTTTTCTTAACAGCCATATCATTAAAATCCCAACTATTTAATACAGGAATAGCATGGTGAGCAGTTAAATCGAACTGCACTGGCACTACCGAAACAAATCCGTTATCTAAAGCCCAAACATCTGTATCCTCCCCTTTATCATAATTTTCAAAAACTCCGGTTAGCCAATAATATGGTCGCTTATAAGGGTCTGTCCGTTCTTCAAAATCTTCTGCCCATTTGGCATTGGCCTGGCGACAAATTTTTATCCCTTTTAAATTAGCTCCCTTAGGGAAGTTTACGTTCAATAAAGTTGATTCGGGCATGCCTTTGGTTAATACCTGCAAAGTGATTGTTTTGATAAATTTCTTGCAATGGCTAAAATCAGCATCTTGGGCAAAATCGTCTAAAGAAAATCCAATAGAAGGGATTTTTTCAATCGCACCTTCAACTGCGGCCGACATTGTGCCCGAATAAATTACATTGATAGAATTGTTTAATCCATGGTTAATGCCTGAAACACACAAATCTGGTTTTTTACCTTTAAACACCTTGTTAACAGCTAATTTAACGCAATCGACAGGCGTACCAGAACACTTATACATTTCAACTCCCGGATATAGATCAACCTTATCAAAGCGTAAAGGTTTTCCGATCGTTATGGCGTGCCCCATGCCCGACTGAGGGCCATCTGGGGCTACAACTACCACATTACCTATTTCTTGCATTACCTCGATCAGGCTTTTAATGCCTGGAGCAGTAATTCCATCATCATTTACAACTAAAATAGTAGGCTTTTTCATGGTGTAAAAGTACAGAAATAAATAGAAAACTATTTAGTAATTGCACTTCAATCCTCTTATATTTGGATAACTTATGATGCTGATGAACCTCGATTACCGGGGCTCCTAACAATTTAAAAAATCAAGAATGAAACTGAAATTATTAATTTTTGCTTGCCTGCTATTTACGGGTTCAACTTTATTGGCTCAGTCTACCTATCAATGGAAAACAGCAACAGCCAACGGTTACACCTATAAATATGTAACCAACGACCCTTCGAAGTCGCGTTTTTACACCTTAAAGAATGGATTAACAGTGATCCTATCTCCGAACAATAAGGAACCCAATATCCAGTTCAGAATGAGCATTAGAGCTGGAAGTAACACAGATCCAAAAAATGCAACGGGGTTAGCTCATTATTTAGAGCATCTTTTATTTAAAGGGACTGACAAGTTTGGCACTGCAAACTGGGCAAAAGAGAAGCCTCTTTTAGATAAGATCGATGCTTTATATGAGAAATATAACAAAACAACAGATCCTGCGCAGCGTAAAGAAATTTATAAGGAAATCGATAAGACATCTGGAGAAGCCTCAAACTTTTCTATAGCCAATGAATATGATAAAATGATTGCTGGAATTGGCGGCAATTCATCAAATGCACACACCTGGTATGAAGAAACTGTTTACAATGAGGATTTTCCTTCTAACTCGACTGATAAATTTTTAGCGATACAAGGTGAACGTTTTCGCAAACCTATCTTCCGTATATTCCATACCGAACTTGAAGCTGTTTATGAAGAAAAGAATCGCGGATTAGATAGTGACCCGAATAAATTAGATGAAGCAATGATGGAATTACTATTCCCTACGCACAACTATGGACAGCAAACTACCATCGGAACCATCGAACATCTAAAAAATCCGTCGTTAGTTGAAATTAGAAATTACTATAACAAGTATTATGTTCCAAATAACATGGCCGCCATTTTTACGGGAGATTTCAACCCCGACGAGATGATTAAAAAGGTTGATAAAACCTTCAGCTATATGGTGGCTAAGCCTATTGCACTTTATAATCCAGCACCGGAAAAACCGTTAACTAAAATACAAAAAGTTGATATTTATGGCCCAGCAGCAGAGGTAGTTGAAATTTATTATAGAGGATTTCCAGAGAACTCGGAATCGAGCATGTTCTTAAGTTTGATCAAAAGCATTCTATACAATGGCAAAGCTGGCTTAATTGACATAAACTTAAACAAACAACAAAAGACTTTAAGAGCAGGCGCTTCCTATCAGCAAATGAAAGATTATGGAGTATTTAATTTATCCGCTACACCACGCCAAGGACAAACTTTAGAAGAAGCTGCTGAATTGGTTTTAGGGCAAATTGACCTACTAAAGAAAGGCGAATTTGACGAGAGTCTTTTAAAAGCAATTGTTGCAAATAATAAATTAAGTTTCCTACAGGCATTTGATAGTAACAACAACAGAGCCGAAATATTATCAACTGAATTTATTTTAAATAAAGGCACAAAATGGGAGAAAAGTTTAGGAGAAATTGAAGCAACTTCAAAAATCACGAAAGAACAGGTAGTTGCTTTTGCCAATAGGTTTTTCCAAGACAATTATGTAATTGGGTTCAAACACAAAGGTGAAGACAAAACTACTATCAAGGTAGAAAAACCCACCATTACACCTATTAATGCCAATGGAAATCTTACTTCTCCGTTCGTAAAAAGTGTTATCGAAGCCCCGGTAAAACCAATTGCTCCTAAATTTTTAGATTATAAAAAAGATATAACATTTGGCAAAGTGGGGATTGCAGAAGTATTAACAACTAAAAATAGCGAAAACTCAATTTTTAGAATGAGTTACCGTTTTAATATGGGCTCCAACAATTACAAATTATTGCCTTATGCGGCTACTTATTTAACTTTCCTGGGAACTGACAAATACACAGCAGAAGAATTGAGTAAAGCGTTTTACGACATTGCGTGTACTTATAGTTTAAGTGTTGGAGCAGAAACGACCACCATCAACATCAGCGGCTTGCAAGAAAACTTTGATAAGGCAGTAAGTTTGGTAGAGCATATTTTTGCGAATGTGAAAACAAATGAAAAAGCATTAACAGATCTAAAAAGCAGCATTTTAAAAACCCGTGAAAATAATAAGTTAAATAAAGGGCAAATTATGAATGCGTTAACATCTTATGCCCAATATGGAAGTACCAACCCTTTCAATAATGTTTTATCGAATGACGAAGTTAAAAACATCAAGGCAGATGATTTAATTTATCTTTTGAGAAATTTAAATAACTACGAGCATGTAATTACCTACTATGGACCAAAAGAGGTAGCAGCGTTTAGCGCTGATATTAAGAAGCAACATTTGCTGCCGACGGCATTTACCCCAGCCGCACCCGCTAAGGTTTACACCTATACCAAGCAAGACAGCAATCAAGTTTATTTTGCAGATTATGACATGGTTCAATCAGAAATTCGTTGGCTAAGGAATACAGGGCCATTTAATAAAGCTGACGCTGCCAACATAGAGGTTTTTAACAGTTATTTTGGGGGAGGGATGGGATCAATCGTGTTCCAAACGATCAGGGAGTCCAAAGCACTAGCCTATTCAACTTTTGCGCAATATGTTTCTCCAGACAAAAGTGATAAGCAATATAGTATGATAGCTTATGTTGGTAGTCAGGCTGATAAGATGACTGATGCAGTTAACGGAATGAATGAACTGTTAAATGAGTTGCCTCAAAGTGACAAGTCTTTCGAAGGAGCAAAAGCTAACGTCATAAACAACATCGAAACTACCAGGATTACTAAGGACGGAGTTTTTTACGCTTATTTTGCAGATAAAAAGTTAGGTTACGACTATGATTCAAGAATAGATCTTTATAAAGAATTGAAGCCCATCAATTTTGCGACTATCAAAGAATTCCACAATCAAAAAGTTGCGAATAAACCTTACACTTATTTAATCGTAGCATCCGATAAAAAAGTGAAAATGGAGGATATCCAGAAATTTGGAACAGTTACTACATTAACTTTAGAACAACTGTTTGGGTATTAACAAGTTCAAAGTTGCCAAACTAACAAAATAAAAACAGCCCTTTTTGGGGCTGTTTTTATTTTAGTAATACGAGGCTTGAAAATTTACAATGAATTAATCCAATTCACTAATTCCTCTCTTCCTTTTCCTGTTTTTTGTTGAAGTTTGCCGAGCAATTCATCATCCTTGCCTTCCTCGTATTTTAAATCATCATCTGTTAAATCGCCATAAGCTTGTTTAACTTTCCCTTTCACTTCGTTCCATTTTCCTTGCCATTCTAGCTTGTCCATATTTTCTGTCTTTTAGTTTTTAAATTCGATTGATTATAAAACTAACAGCAAGAAATAAATATTGTTTTTAAATTTTACCCGACTTCTCTATGATCTCTTGTACAACGGCTGGATCTAGTAAGGTACTAATATCACCCAAATTAGTGGTATCTCCTTCGGCAACTTTACGCAAGATACGGCGCATGATTTTGCCGGACCTGGTTTTTGGCAGGCCTGAAACGAAGACAATCTTGTCAGGTTTGGCAATTGCTCCGATTACCCTTGTTACCGTTTGCAGAATATCCTTCCGGGTTAAATCTTCATCTTTACTCAAGCTCGGGTAAATAATGAAAGCGTAAATCCCCTGTCCCTTTACCTCATGAGGGTAACCTACTACCGCACTTTCAACCACCCCTGCATGCATATTAAGCGCATTTTCGACTTCCGCAGTACCAATTCTGTGTCCCGATACGTTGATTACATCATCTACCCTACCTGTAATTCGATAGTACCCATCTTCATCTCTTAAGCAGCCATCACCCGTAAAATACAAGTTCTCGTAAGTAGAAAAATAAGTGAGTTTGCAACGTTCATGATCTCCATAGGTAGTACGCAACATACCAGGCCATGGAAATTTGATGCATAAATTTCCATTTACCCCATTTCCTGAAATTTCATTACCGTTTTCATCAACCAAAATTGGCTGTATACCTGGCAATGGCAAAGTAGCAAAACTAGGTTTAGTAGGCGTAACAAAAGCAATTGGAGAGATCATAATGCCTCCAGTTTCTGTTTGCCACCAAGTATCTACAATCGGACAATTCTTTTTGCCCACTTCTTCATCTAACCAATGCCAGGCTTCCTCGTTAATAGGCTCCCCAACAGAGCCTAAAACACGCAAACTACTTAAATCAACACCGTTTAGTGGCTCTAAGCCAAAGCCCATTAAAGAACGGATCGCTGTCGGAGCTGTATATAAAATATTAACCTTATGTTTTTCTACAATTTCCCATAAACGAGATGCATCCGGATAGGTAGGTATTCCTTCGAACATCAATGTTGTAGCACCTTGCGAAAGTGGTCCGTACACAATGTAAGAATGCCCTGTGATCCACCCGATATCTGCAGTACAGAAAAAGACCTCATTAGGCTGATAATTAAATACATTAGAAAAAGTATATCCTGCATATACCATATAGCCCCCGCAAGTATGCACCACACCTTTAGGCTTCCCCGTTGACCCTGATGTATATAGAACAAATAGTACATCTTCTGCATCCATCTCTTCTGCCTGACAATTAGCATCAACTAGCTTAATCTCATCCTCCCACCAACAATCTCTGCCCTTTAGCATAGAAACGGGTGTACGCGTATGGGTTAGTACAATAACTTTCTCGATTGTCGGACAACCGATCAAAGCGTCGTCAATTACCTCTTTTAGTTGAATTTGCTTGGTCCCTCTAAAAGCGCCGTCCGCGGTGATTACCAGTTTGCAGGCAGCATCATTAATCCGATCGGCGATCGATTTGGCGGAAAAACCACCAAATACCACAGAGTGTATTGCTCCAATCCTAGCGCAAGCCAATACCGCAATTGCAAGCTCCGGAACCATCGGCATATAAATACAAATGCGATCTCCCTTCTTAGCGCCATTTTTCTTTAAGACATTAGCAAAACGACAAACACGGTCGTGAAGCACCCGATAGGTAAGCGTGATACTGTCTTTCTCAGGATCATTTGGCTCCCAAATTATGGCCGCCTTATCGCCATTTTCGATTAAATGTCTATCTAAGCAATTATCAGTAATGTTTAGTTTTGCGCCCTCGAACCATTTGATATCGGGCTCGTTGAAATTCCATGATAATACGTTATTCCATTTTTGCTTCCAAAGAAAATTCTCCGCTATTCCACTCCAAAATTCTTCTGGTTGTTCTACACTTTTCTTATATGTTTCCTGATACTGCTTGAAAGAATTGATCTGCATTTTATAAATTTGGTTTGATTGATTAGCCAAATATAGTGTTAATCGCAAAGTTTAGAAATACATATCCCGAAATAAATCACCATATTTGTTACACACATTTAAAACCTAATACGATGAAAAATTTATTATTCCTCTTCGTGCTCCTTGCGTTCACAAGTACTACAGCCTCATCCAATAATAATGTAAATGCCAACAGCCTGCCTTCAGATACCTTAAAAAAGGGTAAAAATTATTTTTTGTTTAACAAATCTAAAAATGTTGAAAGCGTCGATTTCCGTAAAAACAAAAAGTCAAAAGATAATATCATTTATTTACGATTCGGCCTAGCAAGCCCTATTCCAACCTCTAATGCGGTTAATGCAACAGTAATATCTAGTAAGCGATATAAAGAGGATGGTTCACTTCCTGTCTTTGATAAAATTGACATCTTAAAAGGAAAATATGCAGATGTAGTGATGAGCAAGCACAGTAAGATTAAAAATCTGTTTCTTTTCTCTGGAGTAGAGTTTCCTTTAAGATTGAAACTGCATAGCGATAAAGAATTTATAGATTTAGAACTTACAGAGGCAGGCGAATGGAACATCGAAATAAATTTAGAAAATAATTAACAATCAGCTTGATGTTTACAAAAATAATTCTGATATTTGCACACTCTTAAAAAAATTAAGTAGCGAAATAATCAACATAATAATAAAGTCATGTCAAGAGTTTGTGATTTAACCGGAAAAATGGCGATGTCAGGATTTAATGTTTCTCACTCAAACGTTAAAACTAAGCGCAAATTTTACCCTAACCTACAACTTCAGAAATTTTATATTCCTGAGGAAGATCGTTGGATAACCTTAAAAGTATCTACATCAGCGATTAAAACTATCAATAAAATTGGTATTTCAGAGGCGATTAATCGTTTCATGAAAAAAGGATATTTGTAAAAAGCATTTGTCGGTTAAATCGGCATAAAAAATAAATAAAATGGCAAAAAAAGGTAACAGAGTACAAGTTATTTTAGAATGTACTGAGCATAAAACTAGTGGCATGCCGGGTATGTCTAGATATATTTCTACAAAAAACCGTAAAAACACTACTGAGCGTTTAGAATTGAAGAAATTCAATCCGGTATTGAGAAAAGTAACTGTACATAAAGAAATTAAATAAGGTTGAGCCAATCACTCACTCATTTTAAAATTTAAATAACATGGCAAAGAAAGTAGTTGCAACCCTTAAAACGGGTACAGGTAAAGAGTATTCGAAAGTTATTACTATGAATAAATCACCTAAAACTGGTGCTTATTCATTCAAAGAACTTATCGTTCATAACGATCACGTTAAAGATGCTATTGCTGGTACACACAGCAAATAGTTCTATACACGACTGATATTAGAGCCGTTCCGCATTAAAAACCGGAAGGGCTTTTTTTATTTGAATACATATCTATGGGTTTATTCGATTTTTTCAAGAAAAAAGAAACTGCTCCTGAGGCTCAAGAAGCTTTAGATAAAGGTTTGGAAAAAACTAAAGAAGGTTTTTTAAGTAAAATCACCAAGGCTGTAGCAGGTAAATCTACAGTCGACGATGATGTACTTGACAACCTTGAAGAAGTTTTAGTAACTTCTGATGTAGGCGTAACAACAACGCTAAAAATCATCGATCGCATTCAGGCGCGAGTGGCTAAGGATAAATATTTATCCACCTCTGAGTTGAATCACTTATTGCGTGATGAAATTCAGCTCTTATTAGCCGAAAATAACAGCAACGATTTCCGCAACTTCGAATATGGGGACTATAAACCATACGTAATTATGGTTGTGGGTGTAAATGGAGTGGGGAAAACAACCACTATTGGTAAACTTGCATACAAATTAAAAGCAGAAGGCTTAAAAGTTGTTTTAGGTGCTGCAGATACTTTTAGAGCTGCCGCGGTAGAACAAATTAAACTTTGGGGTGAACGCGTGGGGGTTAGGGTTGTAGCACAAGCGATGGGTTCTGATCCTGCTTCAGTTGCATTTGACACTTTACAATCGGCTGTTGCCAATAAAGAGGACGTGGTTATTATTGATACGGCGGGTCGCTTGCACAATAAAATTGGTTTAATGAATGAGCTGGGCAAAATAAAAAATGTGATGCAAAAGTTAATCCCTAATGCTCCACATGAAATACTGCTAGTATTAGATGGCTCAACTGGTCAAAACGCTTTCGAGCAATGCAAGCAATTTACCGATGCTACAGATGTTAATGCATTGGCAATTACTAAATTAGATGGTACAGCCAAAGGCGGGGTAGTAATTGGAATTTCCGATCAATTTAAAATTCCAGTGAAATATATTGGTGTGGGAGAAAAAATGGACGACTTACAACTATTCGATAAAAAGGATTTTGTAAATAGTTTGTTTAACTAGGAAAAGCGCATAAGGAGAAGTACAATGAACACAAAAACCATAAAAAAAGAAACCACTATTCAAAAACCTAAGATCAACGTAATCACTTTAGGATGTTCTAAAAACACCTACGATTCTGAAGTACTGATGGGCCAATTACGAGGCAATAATTTAGCCGTGGAACATGAGTCAAACTCGATGGGTGAAAATGATGTTGTGGTCATTAATACTTGTGGTTTTATTGATAATGCAAAGCAAGAATCGATTGATACCATTCTACAATACAGTCAGTTAAAAGATGAAGGTAAAATTGGAAAAGTTATTGTTACAGGATGCTTGTCGGAACGCTATAAACCTGAACTAGAATCAGAAATTACAAATGTTGATGCTTACTTCGGCACGAACGATCTACAAAATATACTACACAGTTTAGGCGCTAATTATAAGCACGAACTAATTGGCGAGCGTCTATTAACTACACCTTCGCATTTCGCCTACTTTAAAATTGCTGAAGGCTGTAATCGTCCATGCTCTTTCTGCGCCATTCCGCTAATGCGGGGTAAACATGTTTCGAGAGACATGAATGAGCTGGTAAATGAAGCAAAAATATTAGCTGCTAATGGCACAAAGGAACTTATTTTAATTGCCCAAGATTTAACCTATTATGGACTTGATATCTATGGCAAGCGTAACTTAGATGAATTATTGCGTCGTTTATCGGATGTAAAGGGGATAGAATGGATCAGGTTACAGTATGCCTATCCATCTGGTTTTCCAATGGAAATTTTAGATGCCATGAACGAACGTGAAAATATTTGTAAATACCTCGATATGCCGTTACAGCATATTACAGACAAAATGTTAAAATCAATGCGTCGGGGAATTACTAAGCAAAAAACAATCGATATTGTAAACGAAATTCGCGCTAAAGTTCCAAATATCGCAATGCGTACAACGTTAATCTGTGGTTACCCGGGAGAAACGGAGCAGGATTTTGAAGAAATGTATAACTGGGTTGAAGAAACACGCTTCGATCGTTTAGGATGCTTTACTTATTCTCATGAAGAAAAAACACATGCCCATCAGTTGGTAGACGATGTTCCTGAAGAAATCAAGCAACAAAGAGTAGAGGCAATCATGGAATTACAACAGGGAATTTCATTCGATATTAATCAGGAGAAAGTTGGTCATACCTATAAAGTGTTAGTCGATCGTAAAGAAGGAGATTTCTTCATTGGCCGAACAGAATTCGACTCGCCTGAAGTGGACAATGAGGTATTGATTGATGCCCGTTCAGGGTATGCCGCTACCGGTAGTTTTGTAAATGTTAAAATAGACCGTGCTGAAGACTTTGACCTTTATGGACAAATTGTAAAATAATGGTAACTGACCACTTTGACAATCTTTAAAGATTGTCAAAGTGGTAATTATTTTGCAACTTGCCCACAAGTTGTCAATGCTTTGAATTAAATGAAAGCTAAATATATTTCCTATCAAGAAACTCACTCCTTTTCTAAGCTTGTGCTTGATTATGTGAATGATAAACCTTTTTTAAAATCTTTTTATAGCTTTCGGCCAGATTTAGCAGGCCTAAAACAGGCATTTGAATCGAGAAATTTTCAGGGCAACAGAAAAGAGCTGGTTGAGGTACTAACGGCTCAATATCAGCATATCAAAACAAATAGGTCTGTCAGCCATAATATTAGTTTACTGGCGGATGAAGATACCTATACAGTAACAACAGGCCACCAGCTTAACCTGTTTACAGGCCCACTCTATTTCATCTATAAAATTGTAACTACCATTAATTTGGCGATTGAGCTGAAGATCACTTATCCAGATAAAAATTTTGTACCAGTCTATTGGATGGCTACGGAAGATCATGATTTTGAGGAAATCAATCATGTAAGCGTAGATGAGAAGAATATTAGTTGGATTCAACAAACTAATGGGGCAACTGGTAGGTTAAGCACCAAAACGGTCGCGGCAGCGGTAATGGCATACAAAGGTTATCTAGGTGTCTCTAAGAACGGTAAAAAATTAGCACGGTTAGTAGAAAATGCATATCTCAACAACGACAATTTAGCCGATGCTACGCGTTCCATAGTGAATAGCCTCTTTGAACAATATGGGTTAGTTATTATTAATGCTGATGAACCTGTTCTTAAGAAGCAATTTAGCAGCATTATAGCGAAAGATATTATTGGGCAGCATAGCGCCTCTATTATTGAAAAAACAAGCAACCTTTTAGCAGAGAAAGAGTATAGAACTCAGGTAAACGGAAGAGATATAAATTTTTTCTATCTGAAAGATAATCTACGGGAACGAATTATCTTAAAAGATAATAAATATGTCATTAACCATAGTGACTTAAGCTTCAGTAAGGAAGAATTATTAAGGGAAATACAGAATTACCCAGAACGGTTTAGTCCGAATGTGATTATGCGCCCACTTTATCAAGAATTCATATTACCTAATATAGCTTACATTGGTGGCGGGGCGGAGGTATCATACTGGATGCAGTTAAAAGCGAATTTCGACTTTTATAACACAGACTTCCCTGTTTTGCTTCTTAGAAATTCGGCTTTATTAATCGATACAAGAAGTGCGAACAACCTATTTAAATTAGGGTTCAAACTTGAAGACTTCTTCCTCTCAACAGAAGAGTTGCAAAGAGTTTGGATTGAAAAAAATAGCAACGCTCAGGTAAGCCTAAAAACTGAAATAAATGCTGTTCAAACTATTTTTGAGCAAATTAAACAAAACGCGTGTAAGGTTGATAAAACGTTGGAAAACTCTGCGGACTCGACAAAAACTAAAATAAGGAACCTGCTCAATAACTTCGAGAAAAAACTCTTCAGAGCTGAAAAAAGAAAACACCATGTTTCTCTAAAACAAATAGAAAACGTAAAGAATAGATTATTTCCCAATGGCGTGCTGCAAGAGAGAGTATTAAATATTGCACCTATGTACGTAAATTATGGAGATGATTTTATTTCATCGCTCATAGAAAACTTCGAACCTCTTGGGGGGGATTTTACTTTGCTACTTCCTTCATCATAATCCGTCATTGCGAGGTACGAAGCAATCTTCTACAAAAATCTATCGCTTCAAGATTGCTTCGTACCTCGCAATGACGATAAACACTAAAAAATGAACTTTATAACTTTTCCAGAACATCAACTTAGGTCTTTTACTTACTCAGTATTCAAAAAAATGGGCTGTAGCGATGATCATGCAGAACTAGCTACGGATGTGCTTATCAAATCTGATTTACGTGGTATCGATTCTCATGGTGTAGCGCGATTAAGTGGCTACGTCAGACTATGGGAAAAGTGCAGAATAAATGCCACTCCTGATATCCGGATTGTACATGAAACACCTACTACTGCTACCGTAGATGGAGATGGAGGCTTAGGTTTGGTGGTAGCGCCATTTGCTATGAAAGTAGCGATAGAAAAAGCGGAAAAATACGGAAGTGGTTGGGTAGCCGTTAAAAATTCTAACCATTTTGGTATCGCAGGTTACCACGCTTTAATGGCGGTGGAAAAGGACATGATAGGTATCAGTATGACCAATGCTAGTCCGCTCGTAGCACCCACTTATTCAAATGAAAGGTTATTAGGCACCAATCCAATGTGTTATGCTTTTCCTGCGGGAAAGTATCCTCCTTTGATAGTGGATATGGCAACTGCGGCCGCAGCCAATGGAAAATTAGAAATTGCTCAACGTGCAAATAAGGACGTTCCCAATGGTTGGATACAAGATAAAGATGGACAAAACTCCATTAACCCTAATGAATTAAAAAAAGGTGGATCATTATTGCCATTGGGCAGTGATAAGGATCACGGTAGTCACAAAGGTTATGGGCTGGGCGCTACAGTTGACATTTTATCTGCTGTGTTGTCTGGGGCTAACTATGGTCCATGGGCACCTCCTTTTGTATCCTTCCTCGAACCCCCAAGCGACCCAGTGGGAGAGGGAATTGGTCACTTTTTAGGTGCTATGCGGGTAGATGGGTTCAGACCTGCTGTAGACTTTAAAGCACACTTAGACAATTGGATCAGCAGATTTAAGACTGCAAAAGCTGTTGAAGTTGGTAAAAAGGTTATAATCCCTGGTGAGCCTGAACATGAATTTGAAGTAGAGAGAAAGATAAATGGGATTCCAGTTATTGATGTGGTAGTGAATGATCTGAATTTGCTCGCAGAGAAAATAGGTGTCGCTAAATTAGCTTAAAAAAAAGGCCGCTAAAATGAAAATTTAGCGGCCTTAAAACTCAACTTAAAACTAATGCTTAGCCCACCACAATGGGGTTAGCACAGCATCTTCTCCCCCTAGAAAACCTACGGCCTGACTGTATCCAGTAGCGTTACTGTTTTTCAAACCGGAAGGGTATCGCAATCTTTGCGGGAAATTTTTCACACTGTTAGTCATAAAATTTGCGGCAGTTAAATTTGGTAAATTAACCAACGGATTCTCTACAGCTGGATTCTCAAAGAATGGAAGCCCAAGGCGACGATGATCACTCCATGTTTCTAATGGTAGCCAAGGTGTTTGGGCAATAAATTTCTGCGTGATAATTTTGGTTAATAGGTCGTTCTTAACTGCTCCAGCTTTATAAATTGTATTATCAGGATATTTAATCTGAACAGTTCCATCAACGTTTGTATAACCATCTTTATAACTCATAGTATGAGTAGCTGGTGGTTCAGTTATATGATCCCAACTTACCGAAGTACCTGCGTTATTATAGGAGGTAGAAGCTAAATAAGCTGTACTTTGAGCGCCCACTCCCCAGTAATCTAAATTCGCTTTAACCCCCGCCTCATAGGCTGCCTTTGCTGATAAAGGTGTTGCCCAACCTCTCACTGCGCCTTCGGCTAACAAGAAATAAGTTTCCCAATTAGCAAAAAATATTCTCGAGCTCGCACTGGTTCTAAACTCATTTGATGTACGTGGCATAGCACCATTAAAAGCCCTTACGTTGTTTTTTGAGCCAGGAACTCCCCAATCGCCACTTGTGTAGGCATTCCAAGTATATTTAGCATCGATTGTTTTAAGTACATTTGTACCATCAGTTAGGGTATTAGTCGTAGTTTTCGCCGTGTTATCCCATGATGGGTAACTATTGAAATTTGGATTAGCTACATCACCAGGTATGATAAAAGTCTTAAAAGCTCTTGGATCTATTTTGTTGGGTAACCCATCTAACCAATAGCCTGCAAAAGGATCGTTAGTTTTCATCGTGAAATGATTTTGAAGGCGTATGCCAACATAATTATCTGGTTTTATCGATGGTTGTACCTCTGCACTTACTTGTGTAGTAGTCTGTATCCCACCTAGGTTGTAGGTTAAATTACGATAAGCTGCACTCATCATTTGAGCATTCCACTCTCTGCTCATTACGCCGGTTAATGCGTCCCAACCAGCACGTTCTCCGACTTTAAAAGTTTGATCTGCGGCTGTTAATAACTCTCCACTTGCAGCTTCCTCAAATGACGATTTAGCTTTAGCCGCATCAACCTCTGATAAACGCATGGCTAATCTCAAACGCATTGAATTTGCATATCTCTTCCATTTACTATAGTCGTACTGGAAAGCTGGATCTTGTTTTTTAACATCGTCTGGATTGACAACCGCCAGATCTAATTTCGAACTAGCATCCTTCAACTCGTCAAGTAAATGGTAGTAAACATCTTTCACACTGGCAAATTGTGGATTTGACCCTTGAAAGCTGTTGATAGGAATAGGCCCAAAATTATCAGATAATTCACTCATCAGATAGGCTCTCCATATCCTTGCAACTTGTATTAAGTTTTTTGTATATAGCTTGCTTGTACCCTTAGCGATTTGCTCGTTTCCAACTTGGATAGCAGAATTAGCAGCATTTAGCCAACTAGACATATAACTGTTATAATAATCCGATGACCATCCATCATCGTAACCCCCACTTGAAATACCTCCACCCATTTGCTGGCGACCAGCTGTTTTCCAATAAAGTACAAATACCCGTTCAGCAATATGTGGATCCATTTGCGCTCCAACAATACTGTTATTGATAAAATAATCTACCTGAACTTGATCTGCATTTGCTGCAAGTGGATTGGTATTAATTTCGTCGAATTTTTTACATGACGATGCCGCTACTAAACCAGCGACAAGCATCCATATTCCTTTATATCTATTTTTCATTTCGTTTACTTTTAAATATTAAAATCCTAGTGCCAGGTTAATTAAGAAGGTCCGCATTGTTGGAAGACCTGCATTCTCGAAGCCCGTGGCATTACTATTGGTTGCATAAACCGACTCAGGGTCGATACCATTCATATGGCTTTTAATTAACCAAACATTGTTACATGAAACTCCAAACTTGGCATTTTTTATTGGCGTATTAGCCAAAAGTTTACGAGAGAAAGTATAGCTCAACTGAACATTTCTTAAACGCACATTACTCGCATCATAAATATTTGCTTCCGTAATTCCCAAATTATTAGCTGTAGCAACACCTAACCAATACTGTTGCGGTGTTACCTGTTTAGTATTGGCAACGTAGCCACCACTACCGTTGCTTACCGCACCTGGCACAACAAAACTATCTCTTGAGCCATTTGGCGCTGTAACTGCCGCTGTTCCACTTGCTTGCATAGCAACATGTGTGGCAGAAAATATCTCACCACCTATTCTTGCATCAATTAAGAAGGATAGACCTACGCCTTTATATTCAAAACTATTGGTAAAACCAATTAATGCCTTAGCTTGTTGATTTCCTAATTTAACGATTTCAGGGTCGCGGGTAGGTACGCCATCTGCATTCAATAAAATCTGATCGAAAAAAGGGCTGCTGTTATCTTTAACCCTTGAATATTTCGTGCCATAAATTTCACCATATTTCTCCCCAACGACTGCCAAAACAGATACATCATCGAAGCCTCCAAGACCGTATTTACTAACACCTTCAGATAACGCCTCTACTGTATTTTTATTACGAGAGTAATTAAAAGACGTATTCCAGTTAAACCCATTTGGTTTTCCCATCACTTTACCATCAATTACCAATTCCATACCAGTATTTTGAATGTCACCAGCATTTACTTTCTTAGCCGTGTATCCGCTCAAAGCATCCATGGGCAAGTCAATCAGCTGACGGGTAGCATTCGTTTTATAATAAGAGAAATCCAAGCCGATACGGTTCTTCAAAAATCTCATTTCAGCACCCAGTTCAAGGGATTTGATAAGCTCACTACGAACATTTGGATCCAAGAGTACAGTATTTCTTCCCGCAGTTGTATTTCCGTTTGGATCTTTACCAATGTTAAATGTGTTATACAGCTGATACGGAGCAAGATCATTACCCACTTGTGCATACGATGCTCGCAGTTTACCGAAACTAAGCCAATTAGGCAATTCAGTACCCATTGAAGTTAACATGTCTGTCAACACATACGACAAACTAACTGAAGGATAGAAGAAAGAGCGGTTCTCTTTACTTAAGGTTGATGACCAATCATTTCTAAAAGTAGCATCTAGATAAAGATAGCCATCGTAATTAATTTGGGCATTACCATATACAGAGTTAATTCTACGTCTCGAAATTCCTTCGCTAACACCTGCCGGACTTACGCCATTATTGAGGGAGAATAAGTTTGGCACCACTAACAATCCAACGCTTGAACTCAATGAAGTAAAATTAGTCTGCATCAAATTACCTCCCAGGGAAAGCATGCCACCGAACTTGCCAACAATATTATCTTTTCTAGCTGATAATAAGGCACTAAAATTGGTTTCTGAAAAAGTTTGTTTTCCCATACCATAGCGTCCTGTCGCGGCAATCGGACTCCCGCTATATACATTTGATTGTGTATTAGTGGTATATAAATCGGCTCCTCCTTTAACTTCTGCATTTAACCAATCAGTAAAATTATATTTAACCGATCCATTCATGATAAATCGATCTCTCGAATCTTCGTTTAGGTTATATTGATTACTCCAGTAAGGGTTCACCTGACTTCCAGCGCCATCAAACCATAACATATTACCAACACCATTTTTTGCAGCATTAAACTGGGTAATATCCATTGAACGAGGTAACATATAAAGTGTGTAAGCACTACTATTATCTCTACCACCAACAGGTCTGTTATTAGCCTTAGTATTACTATATTGAATCTTCGTGTCCGTTACCCAGCGATCGTCTGCACCAAATTTACTCAGCGCTCTTGCAGTAAGATTATTACGCAAGAGTTTAGTTCCCGGCACAATACCTTCGTCTTGCAAACGGTTATAAGAAGTGTAGACTGAGGTTCCTTTGAACAATTGTTGAAATGAAATACTATTGTTGATATTGATACCTTGCTGCATATAATTATCAACATTATTGTAAGTAGCAAGACCAACTTGCCTACCGTCCCAGTTAGTCACCATCTGACCTTCAACTTTTGGACCCCAGCTCGCTGTAGAAGTAGCATTATAGGTATTAGAATTACCCTGACCAAATGAATTTTGAACTTCTGGATTGGTAAAAATATTGGACATTCCATAGGAACTAGCCACGGTAATCCCTAATCCTTCTTGCGCACGCCCAGTTTTAGTGGTAATTAAAATTACTCCATTACCCGCTCTTGAGCCATACAGCGCAGCAGCAGATGGTCCCTTTAATACAGAAAGCGTCTCAATATCGTCGGGATTAATATCTGCTATCCCATTCCCCATGTCTAGCGATCTGTTCCAATATCCGTTATCCGGAGCACCGGTGAAGTTATCAATCGGCACCCCGTCTACCACGATTAAGGGCTGATTACTGCCTGTTAATGAATTACTTCCGCGAAGTAGTATTTTTGACGACCCTGCAGGCCCATCGCTAGATCTAACCACCTGCAGACCAGCAATCTTACCTGAAAGCGTATTCGCCAAATTAGGTTCCTTAGCTGAAACCAAAGTCTCTCCCTTAACTTCTTGCACTCCATAGCCTAAAGACTTTTTCTCTCGTTTAATGCCTAATGCCGTGACAACTACTTCACTTAGCTGACTTTCCGTTGAAGCAATCGTTACATTGATCGTTTGCTGGCTCCCCACTACAATCTCTTGCTTGGTGTAGCCCAACATGGTAAATACAAGTATATCTGTGGGACTAGCGGCTATTGAAAATTTTCCATCGGCACCCGTCTGGGTTGTCTTTGCTGTGCCTTTAACAGCAACGTTAACGCCAGGAACAGGCGTTGAATTTTCCTTCACCGTTCCGGTAATGGTTTTTTGTGCAAATGCGGTAATGCTCAGCAATGCGAGCAGCAACGCACTTAAACACTTTAAGTAATTTTTTTTCATCTCGTTTTAGTTTAGTTATTTGTAGTTTAGTTGTATTAGTTTTATTCAAATTGACTATTCTCTATCACCAAGCTGGCGGCTGCCAGCAACTCTGCATTATCGGCCAAAGTCGACAACACAATGCTTGTTTGATCGGCAATGCGAGGGATACAAAATTCGTTAATGGCCTGCTGTATTGCTGGGAGTAGCATTTTACCCGCTCTTGCCCCTCTCCCACTAAGTACGATCCGTTTTGGATTCAAAATATGAATCAAAGTTGCTAAACCCTTTCCCAACTGAAAACATGCATCAGACAAAATAGAGATGGCCAAAGGGTCTTGCTTTACAACCGCATCTAAAAAATGGTCTCCATAGTGCTTTGAGCTGTCTTTAAAAAGCTTCTTCATACTGGATTCATCTCCAACTGCTAAAGCTGCCTTTGCTTTTTCTACCATCACCAGTAGAGAGGTATCTACTTCTAAACAACCTCTTTTACCACATGAACATAAGTTGTCACTTTTTGAAAGGGGAATATGGCTAAATTCACCAGCATAGCCAGTACTACCTCTATATAGTTTCCCATTTATAATCATTCCCAAGCCTGTTCCCCAGCCAACATTAACCACCAATACGTCCTGCATTCCTTCTGCCTTTCCAAAATGAAGCTCGGCCAAGGTGATTAAACTCGAATCGTTATCAATAAAAATAGGCAAACCCAAAGTATCCATTAGGTAATCGCCTAAATGCTGGCCTGTTGGTGTTGGCAGATGAGAATTGTTGATGCCTTTTTCGGCATTAACAAGCCCTGGCATTCCAATTCCAATACCAATTAAAGATTTTTTGTCAAAGCCAGATTTTTGAATACTATTGTTTATAAAAGTGATGAGTTTGCTAACTGATTTTTCATCTTCGTTGATATTTAAGTCAAGCAACTGAATTGGCAGTACAACTTCGTTGGCCAAATTGTAAATAACCAAGCGCGTAATGAGTTGATCCATCGCAACAGCCACAATGTATTTTTGCTTTGCCGGATTCAATAAAAACATCAATGGCCGGCGACCTCCTGTTGAAGGAGCAAGACCTTTTTCTTTAATATACTTGTCGGCAATTAAGGAATTTACTGTCGTAGTTACTAAGGGCAAACTTCTTTGAGTAAGCTTACTCAAAGCGGCTAAAGAAAGCGTCTTCCTATAGTAAAGATGCTTAATTATATCCGCCCTTAGACGTTGACCCTTTTCAATTTTTACAGACATTTGGCTTAGTTCTTAAACAAACTTAATAAAAAAATACAAAAGAAAATAAATCTTTTTAAATTTTTTATTAAGTCCCCCGATGTCGGCACAACATGAAAAAAGCGATATAAATTAAAATTATATCGCTTTTGCAAACAAAGATGAAGTTTCTCTTTATTAATGTATCCCTTTAAAAATTCGACTCCATCTAATTTTACTAAACCATGAGCCTTCATTGTCGAAACTCATCCATATAAATAGTGCTTTACCTACAATGTGATCTTCCGGAACAAATCCCCAATAACGGGAGTCGGCCGATTGATGACGGTTATCGCCCATCATCCAGTAGTAATCCATTTTAAAAGTATATTCTGTGGCCTTTTTCCCATTGATTACCCAATCTGCACCTACTTTCTCTAATTTATTACCTTCATAGATACGAATACTTCGTTCGTACATCGGCATGGTGTTGGAATCCAATTTAACTGTCCACCCTTTTTTCGGGACAATGATTGGCCCATAATTATCTAAATTCCATCTCCTATTTGGGTCATGTGGAAAAATAGCCTGATCATATGAATCCTTCTGAGTTAACATTTCCTGCACCGATTTTACATACTCCGATTTTTTCAGTGTTGCGATCATATCTGGAGTTCCTTCAAATTGCCATCCGGTTTGACTGACCTGTGAAACCTTGAAACCCTGCTCTTGAAATAAACCTACATTAATATCATCTGATTTAAATTCTACTAAATAAGAAAAGCCTCCAGTTCCAACTAATGGTGTTTTTTTGCCATTTACAATAGCAAGCCCATCCACCATACTAATGGTATCTCCCGCAATGGCAATACAGCGCTTTATAAAATTCTCACGTTTGTCAACCGGGCGACTAACAATTGTATAACTTGCATGTACAGCCTGCCTGTTGCTCTGCATAACCATTTGATAATAATTCCCATCCTGCGCTTCTAGTGCCACCGTGTCTCCCTCTGGGAAGTTAAATACAACTACGTCATTACGCTTAATATCTTGCAATCCTGGTAATCGTCTATATTTCCATTGAACACCGTCCCAATATGCTTTTGTACCCGTTAAAGGCATCGTATGATGTGCAAAAGGAAATGCAACCGGTGTCATCGGAATACGAGCGCCATAATTTACCTTACTCACAAACAAAAAATCGCCAATTAATAAAGATCTTTCCATCGAGCCAGACGGAATGGTATAAGCTTCGATAAAAAATACCCTTATGATTGTGGCGGCTACGACAGCAAAGATAATGGCATCTGTCCATTCTCTTCCTTTACTTTTTTTCTTCTTGGGCGCAGTATCCTTTTTTTTCTGCCAGAATTTATAGTTCATTATTTATATCTTAATTTACAATATACATTATTCAAAATTAAACACGTCCGCAACATTGTAAAAACCCTGCTTATTGTTTAACCATTCAGCAGCTATAATAGCACCAAGTGCGAATCCCGCTCTATTATGTGCAGTATGCTTGATCTCTATCTCATCTACTTCAGAACTATAAAGCACAGTATGTGTTCCCGGCACATTCTCAATTCGATGTGATTCTATTAATAACTGTTCAGCTTTAAAGGCTTCTGGAACAGGTGTTCCAACAACTTCATTTACCCATTCCTGCTTGCGTTCAATCGAATCAATAATATCTTCTGCAATCGTCATCGCTGTTCCACTTGGCGCATCAAGCTTTTGCGTATGATGTATTTCCTCTACTTGCACTTCATAAGCTGGATAATTATTCATCAACCTAGCTAATACCTTGTTTAAATGGAAGAATAAATTAACACCAACACTAAAGTTAGAGCCATAAAGCAATGTATTGTTACTCTTTAAGCAATCATTTTTAATTTGTTGCAGATTTCCATACCAGCCTGTGGTGCCCACTACGATAGGAAGTTCTGCTTCAAAACATTTGTAGATATTAGATACAGCAGCGTCCGGTGCACTAAAATCAATAGCTACATCTGCCCTTCTTAAATTTTCTATCGTAAAATCTGCCAAGTTTTCGACCCCTATCCTGAGCACAATCTCATGCCCTCTTTCTATCGCAAAACGTTCAATAATCTGGCCCATTTTACCATATCCTAATAATGCTATATTCATAGTTTGAGCGTAAGTTTTAATGCAGGCGTAATGGAATTGTAGCCATACATGGTGTTTGAATTTATGATTGTAGGATTAATATTAAAACCCAACTTTTCCTCAACATTTAAATACTTTAATCGAGCGGTAACATAAGCATCAATTACATTGATACCATAGACTACACCCAACGAAATTAACACGACTTCTTTGTTATTCTTATAAATTGCCTTTCCCTTGTATAAAGCATCTGTATCTTTATAATCTTTTAAAGATCCGTCAGGATCTGGTTGATTACCATTTGCCTGACGATATTGCAACTCTTTTAAAAATAGATTATAATTTCTGTTATTCTCTATAAAAGAAAGTGTTAACATGGTTCCTGCCACATAGATACCAGCAATTTTGCCCACAATTGCCATTTTCTTACCAATTCCTTTACCAGCAATTTGCCCACTCTTTACATCATCCACAACAAGCTTGTAATTATAGGCCTGCCCCCATCCCGGAATAATAAGTGATCTTCTTATAGCTATTTTCCCAGCTATTCGCCCTTTATTAATGTAACCCGAAGGAGCAATCGTATCTGTTTTTGCCTTATCAACTTCTATTGATTTCTCTTTGACAGGATCTTGGGCTTTCGCGGTTGTGAAAGTTAAAAAAATACATAAAAAGATATATAGTAAGCGCATTACCAATCTAAAAGTTCTAAAATACGATTTAAATCATCGTTTGATACGAAAGGAATTTCAATAGCTCCCTTTCCATTTTCTTTGACTTTCAATTTTACTTTAGTCGCAAATTTCGAAGCCAAATCTCTTTGAAGCTTTTGATATTCAAAAGACACCCCACCGGGGCTAGCTTTTGGCTTTACCTGCACATGGTGAATACTTCTAACCAGTTCTTCAACCTTACGAACAGAAAGCCCTTTGTCTAAAATTTCTTGATGAATGAACAATTGCTTTTCCTGTTCTTCTACACTAATCAACGCGCGCGCATGACCCATAGAAATCCTCCCGTCTCTGATAGATGCTTGAATAGCAGGTGGCAATTTAAGTAGTCTTAAATAATTACTCACCGTAGTTCTATTCTTCCCAACACGATCTCCCAACTGCTCTGGCTTGAGTTTACACTCATCTATCATCATCTGAAAACTTAAAGCTACTTCGATTGCATTCAAATTCTCCCGCTGAATGTTTTCAATCAATGCCATCTCTAACATCTGTTGATCATCGGCAGTCCGAATGTAAGCTGGAATTTGTGTTAAACCCGCTAATTTTGAAGCTCTTAATCTACGTTCACCAGAAATTAACTGATATTTTGCTCCTTGTTTTCTTACCGTAATCGGTTGGATTAACCCTTGAACCTTAATCGAGTCAGAAAGCTCATTTAAGGCAACCTGATCAAATTCAGTTCTTGGTTGATATGGATTGGTTTCTATATCATCAATACTAACTTGGCTAATACTACCAATTTGGTTAGTGTCATTTGAGGAATCAATGCCTCCTTTTGGAGGATGAACTGAGTCAGTGTCATCTAAAAGCGCACTTAACCCTTTTCCTAAACCTGTTTTTCGCTGAAAAGATGTCATCTGAATAATTTATAGCGTCGCCGTATTAACATCTTGTTCTTCGGTTACCAAACCATTTTTACGAACAATCTCTCTGGCTAAATTTAAATAATTAATTGCCCCTTTACAGTTTGCATCATGCATAATTACCGACACACCATAACTAGGCGCTTCACTTAAACGCGTATTACGTTGAATAATCGTATCGAATACAAGATCCTGAAAATGCGTTTTCACTTCTTCAACTACTTGATTTGATAGGCGTAACCGTACATCATACATCGTTAATAAAATACCCTCAATTTGTAATTCAGGATTTAAACGGTTTTGAACAATTTTAATTGTGTTCAACAATTTCCCTAGCCCTTCTAATGCAAAATATTCACATTGAACTGGAATAATTACCGAGTCCGCAGCGGTTAAAGAGTTGATTGTAATCAAACCTAAAGACGGAGAACAGTCAATAATGATAAAATCATATTGATCTTTAACTTTCTCCAAAACAGCTTTCATCTTATACTCCCGGCTGCCTAGATTGATCATTTCAATTTCGGCGCCCACTAAATCAATATGTGCTGGCAATAGATCCAAATTAGGTGTATCTGTTTTCACAATTGCATCTAAGGGGTCAACATCATTGATGATACACTCATAAATGCTGTTCTTAATATTTCGCGGGTCGAAACCAATACCGGAAGTTGAATTTGCTTGTGGGTCAGCGTCTACCAGTAAAGTTTTATATTCTAAAACTGCTAAACTGGCTGCTAAATTTATAGAGGAAGTAGTTTTACCAACTCCTCCCTTTTGGTTTGCTAAAGCAATAATTTTACTCATCTAATTACCTTAATTGATTAGGAATGTTTTTACAATTATGTCTTGAAAAAATGCTATCATTGCATATAATTAGGCACTTTTTAACAATTAGCTAAGATACGAACTAAATCATAATATTAGTATTAAAGCGATAAGTGTTTTAAACATCTTATTAACAATTTTAGCATGGTTACTATTATATCAGGAACTAACAGACCCAATAGCAATACCTTAAAAATCGCAAAATATTATCAGCAGGAATTGGAAGCAAAGGGATTGAAAACTAACCTATTAGACCTTCAAGATCTACCTCCAAATTTGATTGGTTCAGATTTATATGGGCAACGAAGTCCTGAATTTCAAAAACTACAGCAATTGATTTCCCAAACCACTAAATTCATCTTTATTATTCCAGAGTATAATGGAAGTTTTCCAGGCGTATTAAAAGTATTTATTGACGCCTGCGCGTTTCCAGAGAGTTTTTACGATAAGAAAGCTTGCTTGGTAGGCGTATCTTCAGGTAAATATGGAAACATTAGGGGAATTGAACATTTCAATGGAGTTTGCGGCTATTTGCATCTAAATGTAATGCCCTTGAGGTTGCATATTCCCAATATTAAAAGTGAATTGAACGAGCACAATACCTTGTTCAGAGAAGATACCCTAAAATTCACAGCTGAACAGATAACAAAATTTATCGCTTATTGATTTCAACCTCTTTAAGTTACGAAATTAACCCATCTATCGCCCTCATTTCCAAAAACAAAAAAACCAGGGTGTAACATTTCAGCAATATCTTCAAGGCTGGCGACTAAATCTTTCGGTTCTTTGGCCAATACTTTACTATCATCCATTAAATAGACGTGGTTATAGCTAACAGCTGGCCAATCGGGAGATAATACTGAAGGCACTTTACTCATAAGCGTAGCAATGCCCGTTTGATACTCAAAATAAATGATCACCTTAGCTAACATCGGATCAGCAACTAACTCACCACCTGCAAGCTCAATTAAATGATCAAGGGGAGAATGAACTTCATTTTCAATAGTTAAACAAGCTACAGGAACCTTATCCATAAACTTAATTTTATGGACAACAATAGCTAAGCGTTCATGTAATTGCTCACGTAAATCTTCTTCGACTACGCTATTTATCAACTCATTTAAAAAAGACATCCAATTATTTTTAGGTTAAGCTTAAGGTGTAAAGCGTAAATTTTATTTGTTAATTTGTACAAAAATAAGATTTCTAATCGATGCGTAGAACGATAATCAATATATTTTGGATTTCCTGTGTCATTATACTAAGTGCCTGCAGTAAAAAATCTAATCAAGAAGATAAAAAAGTATTTAATATTAATCTCGATCAAAATGTAACTTCCCTTGATCCGGCTTTTGCCCGCAACCAAAATGCCATCTGGATGATCAACCAGATTTTTAATGGCTTGGTACAGGTAGACTCTGCCTTAAATACTATTCCATGCTTGGCCACCACATGGCAAGTTTCGCCTAATAACCTCACTTATACCTTTAACCTACGTACCGATGTTTATTTTCAGGACGACCCCCTATTCAAAAACGGGAAAGGAAGAAAAATGGTTGCCTCAGACTTTGTCTATAGCTTTAATCGTTTAATAGACCCCAAAGTAGCCTCCTCGGGAGGATGGATATTTAGTGACAAAGTAAAAGACCGACACAGCTTTAAGGCGCTAAATGACAGTACTTTTCAAATTACTTTATTGAAACCATTCCCTGCTTTTATGAAGTTACTGGCGGCTCAATACTGTTCCGTTGTACCTAAAGAAGTTGTCGAACATTACGGCAAAGATTTTCGGAACCATCCAGTAGGCACTGGACCATTCAAATTTAAGTATTGGAAGGAGGATGAGATTTTGGTACTTCTTAAAAACGAACACTATTGGGAAAAAGAAGGTGCTGCTCAGCTCCCTTACCTTGACGCCGTTAAAGTTACTTTTATTAGCGATAAACAAAGTGCTTTCATGAATTTCATTAAAAAAGACCTCGACTTCTTTAACAGTGTTGATGGGAGTTATAGGGATGATATCCTCACAAAAAGCGGAAAGATGACTACCAAATATAAAGACAAATTTCAGTTGATAAAAAGCCCTTATTTATGCACTGAATATGTGGGGATATTGGTAGACCCGTCAAAAAATCTTGTGAAGAACTCCCCTCTTCGATTTAAAAAAGTTAGACAAGCCATCAACTATGCGATCGACCGCCAAAAATTAATCAAGTATTTAAGGAATAGTGTTGGCACTCCGGCAACTAATGGATTTATCCCGAAAGGAATGCCTGGCTTTGATAGTATTAAAGTAAAAGGTTACAATTATAATCCCGTATTGTCGGCCAATTTATTGACTGAGGCGGGTTATCCTAATGGGAAAGGGATGCCGGCAGTAACACTGAGTACTTCTACCACCTATAAAGACTTAATTGAATTCATACAGGGAGAACTGAGTGCTATTGGAATGAATGTAAAAGTTGATGTGAGCCCAAGCGCCAGTTTGCGCGATATGATGTCGAAAAATGAAGTCAATTTTTTTAGAGGATCGTGGATTGCAGACTATCCCGATGGTGAAAACTACCTTTCTGTTTTTTACTCAAAAAACCGTGTGCCCTACGGCCCTAACTATACAGGTTATTTTAATGACGAATTTGACCGCTTATTTGAGCAGAGCTATTATGAAAGCAACGATCAAAAGCGTTTCGAGCTTTATCATAAAATGGATAACATGGTCATGGAACATTCTTCGGTAGTGCCAATTTTATATGATCAGGGTGTAATTATGCTCCAAAACAACATTAGTGGCTATCCAAGCAACGCCTTAAGTCTGATGATTTTGAAAAAGGTGAAGAAGAAGTAGCTAATGAAGAAGATACAGAGATACAATGCTGGTCAAAAAAAAACCTCTGAAACAAAAGCTCCAGAGGTTAGAATTTATATTTGGTTGTTTTAGTTCTAGTTTAATTTGCCTAACATCACAATTTTCATTGCTTTGTTTGGTGGATGATATATCAAATATATAATTTAAATTATCATAAAACGAATCAACAAACTAAATATTTATTAACATATTTTAACAAACTACTGGTTTCCTCCCATACCACCCATTTGTCCACCACCTTGTTGATCTTGTTTAACATCGTCATTTTTAATTTTTTTCTTTTCAGTAAACTTAAGCTTACCAAAATTATAGCTAAAGTTTAAGCCAAATGAACGCAATGGGTAATGAATATCCTGCACTTGGTAGCTATTTTTTGATTGGGTTACCACTTTGATATTTAAATCACGGTTAAATGGATTCAATACATTCACGCCGATAGTTCCTTTTTTCTTGAGGATTTCTTTCTTAACTGCTCCACCATAAAAGAACATCGCATCAGTTTTACCTTGGAAAGTACGTTGCGGTGAGTTAACTACACCAAATAACTCCATATTCCAGCCCTTTTTGAAACTATTTGCAGAACGCAAGAAAATATTATAATTCAAATAAGTTCCTGTATTCAAATTTTCAAGTTTATTTACAACATGGTAAGTATTCATCCCAACGTTACTCATTAAAGTCCATTTTGGCAATGGGTTATACGACCCAAACACATTAAAACCATAACTTTCTGATATACCAACATTGAGGAAAGTAGTTAGTACCTTTTGTGGATCTATTGCATCTACCTGATTGCCTCTTTCAATTACATTACCCGTACGGCGATAAAAAACCGAAGCATTGATAATCGATCCCTTGATAAATGTCGAGTAACCTATTTCATAGTTATCACTTAATTCTGGATTTAGCAAAGGGTTTCCCTGGAATACGCTAAACTGATTGCTTTCATTACGGAACGGATTCAAATAACTCAGACTCGGACGCTGAACCCTACGGTTATAGCTCACTTTAAGCGTGGTACTCCCCTTTAAAGTTTGCGAAATGATTACGCTTGGGAAAAGATTAAAGTAATCGTTTTTAAACCCGTTATTAATTTCTATACCCGTATATTCAGCCCTTAAGCCTCCTTTAAATTGAACTTTTTTGCTCAAATTAAAACTGATTGTGCTATAAGCTGCACCAACGTTTTGATTATAATCGAAATCTTGAGCTGAGTTATTACCATACTGACTTAAGATATTTCTAAAAATTCCTTTACCACCAACTTCAAAAATTACTGCTTTGCTAAAAGGATAAACATAATCGGTTTGAGCGGTATACTCTTTATTTCTTCCAATATTACTGCTTGAAGTGATTAAATCATTCAAATTTGGCATCTGTAAAGTATTAGTAAAATCGTTTGTATTTCTTCCTTCAGTTAATTGCCCTGAAATTGAAAACTCCTCTCCAGCTTTCTTACTCGTATGCTTATAATCTAAATTCCAGTCTAAATTACCATTGCTCATATCTGTTGAACCGATGTTTTTAGCCGAGACATTATTGATAGACATAATTGATGTGCCTGGACCTCCGTTATAAAAACGGTTGTATTTAGCAGTTGTACTAACATTATTGTAAAGGTTAAAATCGTAATCTAACCCTAAACTACCATTAAACATTTCTCTAGCCCAGTCTGACGACCCATTCTGGTCAACCGTACTTGTTATACCATTGCTTACAGTAGTGTTTAAAAAACCTACACTTGAAGTTTGAGGATAGGCAATCATAGTGCCTAGAGCAGTATTAACACTTAAACGACCAGTTTTTGCGGTAAGATTAAATGCACCTGTATTCTGACGTGTTCCTGCAGTTGCATTTACGCTGCCACTCACACCTTGCGCATTGCTTTTTTTAGTGATAATGTTGATGATACCACCCGAACCCTCTGCATCATATTTAGCCGAAGGACTGGTAATTACTTCAACACTTTTAATTTGATCCGCTGGTATCATTTTCAGTGCATCAGCAACACTATTGGCCATGGTACCCGATGGCTTCCCATTAATAAGTACACGAACTGCACTTCCTCGCAATTGCACGTTCCCATTAATATCAACCGAAAGCATTGGTACCTTACGCATTACATCGGTTGCGTCACCTCCTGCATTTGTTGCATCAGCCTCTGCATTGTAAACCATTCGATCAATTTTATTTTCGATCATCGCCTTTTTACCTTCAACGGTTACTTCATTTAAAGTATTTGCTGTACCAATTAAATAAATAGTTCCTAAATTTTGATCTGGTTTTTCTGGTGTTGTTTTAACTACCATGCTTTTGGTTTTATAACCTAAAAATCCAATGGATAGCCTATATTCGTCGGGTGTAATATTTTGAAGAACTACCTTGCCCTTTTCGTCAGTTACACCACCATTTACTGGTTTATTATCCTTAACTTTTGTTAGTGAAACACTTGCATAGTCGATAGGTTTTTGAGTAGCCGAATCCAGCACAGTAACTGTAATACGACCTGCAATTGTTGGTTTAGCCGGACCACCCATACCTGGAAATTGAGCCTTTACATTAACTATAAATAGTAAAGACACGCATAAAAGTAAAATTGATTTCATTTAGATTATTGTTTTGTTAGTTAACGTTAGCGGCGACTTCGCAAGTCGGCCGTAAAACGCCGACTTGCGAAGTCAATTTTTTTAATTTAGTCTTACAAAATTAGCTTTTGTTACAGCCCTCCATAGGGATTTTAGTCCGCTAGTTTAGAAAAGGCGGTGAATAGCCTGTTTAAGGCGGCGAAAAAGATGGGAAGTTAACTCTTCTCAAAGTCTTCGATTTCTTTCAGGAAATTGCCAGCACGAAGGATAGACGACCACTCTGCTCCATAAAACATCATCCTGAACCATCTTTTATCCATGTTTTTGATGTCAATATTTTTGAAAAACCAAACACCTATATAAGTAAACAAACCCAATATTGGCACTTGAATAAACCAGAAGGCCCATGGTTGTTCAGTGATTAACTCGAAACTTATGTTCCAAGTCGCAAAAACTGGAAACTGTAAAAAGCATATTCCGATAACCTTTAATGTTGAGTGCCGTAGTTTCGCCATTTTGTGCTGCATTTGTAAAACATTCTCACTGCGATCTATTTCACTGATCAGCACCAACTGCCTGATATACATTCCTATTGCGATCACAATTACAGCCAAATGAATGCCAATCGAAAGATTAACGAAAAGAGATGCGAGACTATTGAGATGATACCAAAAGTAAGCGACCGTTACCGCATAAGTTACCCCTACTGCGATCGCAATTAACTTGTAATTCCGTGCCGGTTTAAGCGCACTTTTTGCTTTCTGTTGTTGCAATTCGGCAATTAATTTATGATTAAGTGAAATTGTTTTCTCCAATTTTTCATCATATTGTTTCCAAAGGCTGATGATTTCTAAATTATCCATTTTTAAGAAGTTTACAGGGTTGAGAATTTGACTTTTAATTGTTCTTTAATCCTACCAATTTTGGTAGCCACATTGGTTGTACTAATTCCAATAATCTCGGCTATTTCCTTGTGGGATTTTTCTTCCAGATAGAGAATCATGAGTGCCCTATCCAATTCTTTGAGCTCATTGATAAATTTTTGTAGTGCATTTAAGTTATGCTCCAAGCCATCATCTAAATGTTCATCGGCAATCTCGATCAAATGATCGCCAATTAAAATAGTTTCCTTGTTTTTTTTTCCCCCGCGATAAAAGGTAATAGCTACATTTAAAGCTATTCGATACATCCAGGTAGAAAGTTTGTAGTTAGAATTGAAGCCAGCCCATGAGCGCCATAACTGATAAATTATTTCTTGCGCAAGATCTTCTCGGTCGTTTATATTTTGACAATAAGCATTGCATATTTTAAATATGATACGCTTATTAGCCTCAATCATGGTCAGGAAATCGGGTGGAGCGGTTAACTTTTCTTGCATTACTAAATTATCTTTCCCTATTATTCGCAACAAGTTGGGAAAAATCACAAGAACTGGAAAATTATTTAAATCACTATATTCACTATCTTTCCTTTAACAAATATTATTTTCTTTGCTTCCTTCCCTTCAAGGTAACCCCGAACCTGTTCATTCGATAAAACAATTTCCTTCACCGCAGCCTCATCTAAACTTAAACTTAAATTTAAGTTCATCTTCATCTTGCCATTTATCGATACTGGATAGGCAAATTCATTTTCTTCAAGATAAGCTGGATTAAAAGTTGGGTATGGGGTATTGGATAAATCTGTATGCCCTAGCAACTCCCATAACTCTTCACAAATATGGGGTGCGTATGGAGAAAGTACCACCACTAAATCAGTTAATACTGAACGGTTTTTACATTTTAGATCGGTTAATTCATTTACCGCAATCATAAAACTAGAAACTGAGGTGTTAAATGAAAAACGTTCAATATCATCCTGTACCTTTTTAATGATTTTATGTAAAGCTTTTAATTCAGTCTTAGTTGGTTCGCCATCGTTTACCCCGAAAACCCATTCTTCATTATGAAATAAACGCCAGAACTTCCGTAAAAACTTAAACACCCCTTCAATTCCATTGGTATTCCAAGGCTTGCTTTGCTCAAGCGGACCTAAAAACATTTCATACATCCTTAAAGTATCAGCGCCGTAGCCCTCAATCAAAACATCGGGGTTAACCACATTGAATTTTGATTTCGACATCTTCTCTACTTCGACGCCACAAATGTATTTTCCATTTTCTAAGATAAATTCAGCATCCGCAAATTCAGGCCTGAAAGCTTTGAATTTCTCAATATCTAAAACTTCATGCTCCACAATATTTACATCAACATGCAAAGCTGTAGTTTTATAGTCTTTTCTCAATCCGTAAGAAACTAATTTGTTTGTTCCTCTCCCCTCCTCATCAACTACACGGTACACAAAATTACTCCGCCCTTGAATCATCCCCTGGTTAATCAATTTCTTGAAAGGCTCTTCCTCATTAACAAACCCTAAATCTTTCAAAAATTTATTCCAGAAACGGCTGTATAGCAAGTGACCTGTGGCATGCTCAGACCCCCCAATATATAAATCAACATCCTTCCAATAGGAAATAGCATCCTTTGAAGCAAACGCCTCATCATTCTGGCTATCCATGTAACGATACCAGTACCAGCTACTTCCCGCCCATCCTGGCATTGTACTTAATTCATAAGTTTCACCATGGCATGGAGACCAGTCTTCGGCTCTAGCCAAAGGGGGTTCGCCGCTCTCAGTAGGCAAATATTTATCAATCTCAGGCAATACCAACGGCAATTCTTCTTCTTGAATTAAGTAAGGCAGTCCATTTTTAAAATAAACTGGAATTGGCTCTCCCCAATAACGCTGGCGACCGAAAATAGCATCTCTCATGCGATAGTTCACCTTAGCTTTTCCCACGCCTTCACGTTCTAACCAATGGTTTAAATAGGAAACCGCTTCTTTGTAACCTAAGTTATCGATAAACCCTGAGTTAATGTATCTTCCCTCCTTTGTTGCATCAGCTTCATTTTCAATGTTCTTTTGCCCATCTAATATTTGAATAATCGGCAGATTAAAATGTGTTGCAAATAACCAATCACGTTGATCACCACTTGGCACACCCATTACCGCCCCTGTACCATAACCAGCTAACACATAATCTGCAATCCAAATCGGTACTTTCTCATTATTTACGGGATTAATCACATAACTCCCTGTAAAGGCGCCCGAAACCGTCTTGGTATCTGCCATACGGTCTAATTCCGACTTCTTCTTAGTTTGGGCAATGTAATTTTCAATATCTTGCTTTTGCGCTTCGGTCGTTAATATGCTCACCAATTCATGTTCCGGGGCTAAGACGATAAACGAGACCCCAAATATGGTATCCACTCGTGTTGTGAAAACTTCGATGTAGTCTTGGGTCGCCAGCTTAATGTCTTCGGTCTCAATTTTAAACTTAACAGACGCACCAACGCTTTTTCCTATCCAATTGCGCTGCATTTCTTTAACAGGTTCAGGCCAGTCTATCGTATCTAAGCCCTGCAATAGTCGCTCTGCATAGGCCGAAATACGCATGCTCCACTGCATCATTTTCTTTTGTTCAACCGGGAACCCACCACGTTCAGAAAAACCATCCTTCACTTCATCGTTTGCTAGAACCGTTCCCAACCCTGCGCACCAATTCACGGTGCTTTCCTTTAAATAAGTTAATCGATACTTTAATAATAGGGCTTGCTTTTCTTCTTCGTTAAATGCCGACCAATCGCTTGGTAAAAAAGAAACTATGTCTTCATCACAAACAGCTTTTACCTCTGCATTGCCCGATATTTGGAATTTCTCTATCAATGTGACAATATCTTCCGCACGGTCTGTCTCCAAATTATACCATGAGTTAAACAGTTTCATAAAAATCCACTGTGTCCATTTATAATAGCCAGCATCACTTGTTCTAACCTCTCTACTCCAATCAAATGAAAAACCAATTTGATCTAACTGTCGACGGTAAGTTGCAATATTTGCCTCGGTGGTAATTGCCGGATGCTGACCAGTTTGAATAGCATACTGTTCTGCAGGCAGACCAAACGAGTCATAACCCATTGGATGGAGCACATTAAATCCTTTTAATCTTTTATATCTGGAAAAAATATCAGAAGCGATATAGCCTAGCGGATGGCCAACATGTAAACCAGCTCCCGATGGATACGGAAACATATCCAATACATAATACTTAGGTCTACTGCTGTTGGTTTCTGCCTTAAATGTTTGATTTTGAGCCCAAAAATTCTGCCACTTTTCTTCTATCGCTTTAAATTGATAATCCATTTTGCAAAAATAGGAAGAAATTTGACTAAAGCCGAATTTAAGCGTAGATAACGCAGGAATTTACCACTTCCTTCGGACCTCAGAAAGATTTCCATAAAAAGATCGACGCTATACTTATTTTGACATCGCTTTGTTGCGTAATTGTTATCACACTTTATAAATCCAATAATAGCTGAACCAGAACCTCCAACCTCAGCATACCAAACGTTAAAAAACGTTAACGTTCGCCACTCATCCTTAAAAATATTTACATTTCTGCTTATCTTTCGTTATTTTCGCACAAACAAAAACAGATACATGGAAGAATTCGAAGTAAGCGAAGCTGCTAAAAAGACAAAAACCATTTATATTTCGACAATCTTTAGTATTGCTTTAGTATTACTAATGCTGGGTATGTTGGGGCTTATTTTGGTGCACGCAAAAAACTTATCAAACTATGTTAAAGAAAACATTGTTTTGAATATTATTGTAGACGAAGGCGCAAAAGAAACCGAAATTCTCGCATTTCAAAAACAGTTAAATGGAAATGCCGCAGTTAAACAAACTCAATACATAAACAAAGAAGTTGCACAACATAACCTAACCAAAGATTTAGGAGAAGACTTCGTTAATTTCCTCGGCTACAATCCACTTTTATCTACCATTGATGTATACTTAAAAGCTGATTATGCAAACAACCAACGTATTGATGCCCTAAAAAAGAGCTTGGAAAAAGATCCTATGGTTAAAGAAGTAATCTATCAAAGTTCTTTAATCGACATGGTTAATAAGAATATTAGCACCATTAGCTTAATAGTTTTAGGTTTTGCCATCGTTTTATTGGTCATAGCAGTTGCCTTAATTAATAATACAATCCGATTGGCTATCTTTTCTCAGCGCTTTTTAATTAAAAGTATGCAACTGGTTGGTGCAACAAAAAACTTCATTAGAAAGCCATTTATCTTGGTGGCGGCACTTCATGGCTTAATTGCTTCATTTATTGCGATTATCATTCTATTAGGCATTTTATATTATGCCCAAAAAGAAATTCCAGAAATTATCATCCTAAGAAATTATACCGATTTTGGAATTGTGTTAGTTGCAATGGTAGCGATTGGAATTTTCATTACGGCAATCTCGACCTTGTTTGCGGTAAGCAGATATTTACGTTTAAAAATTTACGACCTTTATAGATAATGGCAGAAAAAAAATCAGCTCCTGTAAAACAGGAACAAAAAGTAGAGATGGTTTTTAATAAAAAGAATTATCAATTGTTAATCATCAGCATTTCAATAGTTGCTCTTGGCTTTATTTTAATGATTGGTAAGGAGGGCGACATTTACGACACCCGAAGAACGCTAATTGCTCCGATGACAGTCTTATTTGGTTTCGCATTTGGTGTTTACGCCATTTTGAAGAAGTAATAATTAATGAATTTCTTTCAAGCATTTATCCTTGCTCTTATTGAGGGTTTAACGGAGTTTTTACCGGTTTCATCCACTGGTCATATGATTATTGGCTCATCCGTAATGGGCATTCAGTCTGATCCTTTTGTAAAACTATTTACTATTTGTATCCAACTGGGTGCTATTCTTTCTATAGTAGTCTTATATTTCAAACGTTTTTTTAAAAGCGTTAATTTCTATTTTAAATTAATAGTCGCTTTTATTCCGGCGGCGATTTTCGGCTTTTTACTCAGTGATAAAATTGACCAAATGTTGGAAAGCCCACTTACAGTAGGAATTTCTTTAGTGATAGGAGGCGTTATTTTATTATTTGTTGATAAATGGTATAAAAATGCGACCATTGAAACAGAAGAAGATATTAATTATGTTACCGCATTAAAAATTGGCTTCTTTCAATGTCTTGCAATGATCCCAGGTGTATCAAGATCTGGTGCTACGATTGTGGGCGGGATGAGCCAGAACCTTACAAGAAAAGCAGCCGCTGAATTTTCTTTTTTTCTGGCTGTTCCAACGATGTTTGCAGCTACGGCAAAAAAATTATTAGACTTTTACCAGGAGGGGCATGCTATTACACCTGATCAAATGCAGGTCTTGGCGTTTGGAAATGTAGTTGCCTTCATTGTTGCCCTATTGGCTATTAAAAGCTTTATTGGCTACCTCAATAAAAATGGCTTTAAAATCTTTGGCTGGTATAGGATTATTGTCGGCGGAGTAATCATTGTATTATTGCTATCGGGCCACAGCCTCTCTATTATTTAATTTGTAGCTTTGTAAACTGAGTTTTGTCATTGCGAGGGACGAAGCAATCTCAGAGCGATTGGTCATATGCTGATTTGCCTAAGTTGTAAGATTGCTTCGTACCTCGCAATGACGACTGTTCTAATAATTGAAATCGGGTTTATAGTATAATTAATTAGCATTTTGAATAGATTTCCAGACTTTAACTTTGCGGCGGGCGAATTGCTTTTAATCAATAAGCCCTATAAGTGGACCTCCTTTGATGTTGTGGGCAAAATTAGAAATTCTCTAAAACCCCTTAAGCTAAAAGTTGGCCACGCCGGAACGCTAGATCCTCTAGCAACCGGTTTATTAATTATTTGTACTGGCAAATTAACCAAACAAATAGATACATTTCAGGCTCAGGAAAAAGAATATACTGGCACCATGATATTAGGTGCTACAACACCATCCTTCGATATGGAAACTGCCATTGACAAAGAATTTCCATTTGTTCATTTAACTGACGAGCAAATTCGGCTAGCCACCTCAACATTTAAAGGGGAAATAGAACAATATCCACCAGCACACTCTGCCGTAAAAGTAAATGGTGAACGCCTCTATGTTAAGGCTCGATTGGGTGAAGAAGTAGAGCTGCGTAAACGTCAGGTTACTGTAACAGAATTTGACATTACAAGAATCGCCTTGCCGGAAGTAGATTTCAGAATTGTTTGTAGCAAGGGCACTTACATTCGGTCTTTGGTATCAGATTTTGGTAAAATACTAAATAACGGAGCTTATTTATCGAAGCTCACCCGAACAAGAAGCGGCGACTTTTTATTGACGAATGCGTTTGAAGTAGCGGATCTGGTTCAGTATCTTCGTGAAAAAAGAGAAGAAAACGCTACCCTATGAACCATATCAAAAACAAGAACACCCGTTTTTTAAAAGAGATAGCACTTATTTCTTTTGGTGTTATATCTGCTTGTTTCGGGTTAAAGAGTTTTTTAATCCCTAATCATTTTATTGATGGTGGGGTAACCGGTATTTCACTCCTAATTAGCACGCTTACTAAATGGAATCTTTCCTATCTTATTTTAATTATCAATATTCCATTCATTTTAATGGGTTACAAGCAAATCGGAGCGAGTTTTGCGATTAAAACATCGATCGCAATTGGCGCACTTTCACTTGCTTTGATATTTTTGCCCTTCGCACCAATTACGCACGACAAGTTATTGATCGCTTTCTTTGGTGGTTTCTTTTTAGGAGGGGGAATAGGTTTAGCTATGCGTGGAGGCTGTGTAATAGATGGAACAGAAGTACTTGCCCTCTATATTAGTAGAAATAGTGTCCTCACGGTGGGCAATATCATCCTCATTTTGAACATCATTATTTTTGCATTTGCTGCTTATTTTTTAAATATCGAAACCGCATTATATGCGATTTTGACCTACCTCTCTGCCTCCAATACCATAGATTTTATTGTAAATGGATTAGAGGCATATACAGGTGTTACCATTATTTCGGAAAAAAATGAAGACATTAAGCATTTTATCATTAATGACATGAAAAGAGGCGTCACGATCTATAAGGGAGAAGGTGGTTATTTAGAAAAAAAAGATATCGATATCATTTACACAGTAGTTACCAAACTGGAAATGAGTAAATTACAATCTGAAATTAGGCAAATTGATCCTGATGCCTTTGTAGTTCAACAACAAATTGCCGACATTAAAGGCGGCGTGGTAAAACGTCAGTCACTTCATTAAATTTCAATGAACATCTACCATCATATTCTCGAATTTAAAAAATTAACCAACGCAATAGTTACCATAGGTACCTTTGATGGGGTACATTATGGGCATCAAAAAATTATCAAGCGATTATGTGAGCTTGCTAAAATGAGTGGTGGCGAAAGTGTAATCCTAACGTTCTTCCCGCATCCGCGGATGATCATTGATCCTGAAAATCAGGGTTTGAAAATGATCAACACTATTAAAGAAAAGGCTGAAATATTGGCGGATTTAGGTGTAGACCATTTAATTATTACACCTTTTACAAGAGATTTTTCCAATTTAAGTGCAGGTGATTATATTAAAAATATTTTGGTTGATACGATAGGTACCAAGCAATTAATTGTAGGTTATGACCATCGATTCGGAAAAGACCGCCAAGGGGGGATGATGGAATTAGAGACTTATTCAAAAGTTTATGATTTTAGTATAGAAGAAATACCTGAGCAAGATATCAATGATGTTGCGGTAAGCTCTACCAAAATTCGGACGGCTTTATTAGCGGGTGACGTTTCTTTAGCCGCCTCTTATTTAGGTTATCATTTTTCTATCAACGGTCCTGTAATCAAAGGTGATAAAATTGGTCGGACCATCGGTTTTCCAACTGCCAACATTTTTGTTGAGGAAACTTATAAACTTATTCCTAGCGATGGTATCTATGCGGTAACGATCGAAATGAGTTCCGAACTTACTTATAAAGGCATGGCATATATCGGCCAACGGCCCACCATTAACGGAATGACCCGTAACATTGAAGTAAACATATTTGATTTTAATCAGGAAATTTACGGTCAGACGATCAAAATGAACTTCTTAAAGTTCTTGCGTCATGATGTTAAATTCACGGGACTAGCGGCTTTAAAAGAGCAATTACATCAAGACAAACTAAATACACTCGATTTTTTTAACCAAAGTCAACAGCCAACTTAGTGCCCTAAAAGCTTTAGATAGCAATAATTTTTTACTATTTTTAAAGCAGACATGATTCATTTACCTGTATTAATTGCCGATTTAGGCCTTATTCTCGCTGCCGCTGGGGTTATTACCCTTCTGTTTAAAAAAATAAAACAACCCTTAGTGCTCGGCTATATATTAGCCGGTTTATTGGTTGGTCCACACCTCGATTTTTTCCCTACCATCACCGACTATAAAAACATCAACATTTGGGGAGAAATAGGTGTAATCTTCCTTTTATTTAGTCTAGGGTTAGAATTTAGTTTTAAAAAACTGGTAAAAGTGGGTGGTTCCGCTTCTATTACCGCGATCGTTAAAGTTGTTTTCTTAATTTTTGCCGGTTATGGCGTCGGCATGGCGATGGGCTGGAATAGCATGGATAGTTTATTTTTAGGCGGGATCCTATCCATCTCTTCTACTATGATTGCCATTAAGGCCTTTGAAGAATTAGGTATTAAACATAAAAAGTTTGCGGGCCTCGTTTTTGGAGTATTAATAGTGGAAGATTTAGTCGCTATTTTACTTCTGGTAATGTTTTCTACGTTGGCAGTAAGTCAACAGTCGGCAGGCGCCGAAATGCTTATGTCAATTCTAAAGTTAAGTTTTTTCTTAGTGCTTTGGTTTTTGGGCGGAATATTCTTAGTTCCAACATTTTTGAGAGTAACTAAAAACTTAATGAATGATGAGACCATGTTGGTTGTTTCCTTGGCTCTTTGTTTGGTGATGGTTTTATTAGCCGATCAGGTGGGTTTCTCTCCGGCTTTGGGTGCCTTTATTATGGGTTCAATCCTAGCCGAAACTACCCAAGCCGAACGCATTGAGCATTTAACCAAATCTGTTAAAGACTTATTTGCAGCAGTATTTTTTGTTTCGGTAGGCATGTTAATCGACCCTAAAATTCTCGTGGAATATGCAACACCCATTATCATTCTTTCGCTTGTTGTGATCTTAGGAAAAATTTTGTTTACACTTTTAGGAGCGCTCCTTGCAGGCCAGCCGTTAAAAACTTCGGTGCAAGCAGGAATGAGTTTAGCCCAAATTGGGGAGTTTTCTTTTATTATTGCCGCCTTAGGTGCAACCTTAAATGTAACTAGCAGTTTTCTTTACCCAATTGCTGTTGCTGTTGCGGCAATAACTACCTTCGCATCTCCTTATCTCATTAGGCTTTCTGAGCCATTCTATGACTTATTAGCGCGGGTTTTGCCACAAAAATGGATCGACGCTATTAGTAGATACAGTTCAAGTACTGCTGGGATAACTACTTTAAGTGATTGGAAAATTCTCCTACGCTCCTATATCTTCAATACGATTATTCACTCGGTTGTAATCATTTCTATCATTTTTCTTTCTTATCGATATGTGCAGCCTTTTATTGCTAACCATTTTGCAAATGAAGAAAGTGCGCTGGTTATTAGCGTCGCTGTCTCCTTTATTCTAATGTCGCCCTTTTTATGGGCATTATCTATTCGAAGAATTCAAAAAACAGCCTATTCCCACCTTTGGTTAAATAAAAAATATACCCGTGGTCCATTAGTTGCAATCGAATTTTTTAGGATTGCTTTGGGAATTTTCTTTGTCGGATTTTTAATATATGAATTTTTTGAAACTTGGGTGGCGGTGGTAATCGCACTCTCCCTGATTGTGCTCGGAATGGTGATTTTTTCTCGTAAACTTCAGGCATTTTACAATAAATTAGAGAAACGGTTCATGCTTAACTTAAATGACCGGGAGAACCAAAAACCTGATATTTTACCTTGGGATACACATTTAACGGAGTTAAAAGTTTCACCAGAATCCGAAGTGGTTGGGAAAACACTGGCAGAGTTAATGATTAGGGAAAAATATGGTGTTAATATTGCTTTGATAGAACGCGGCAGAAATACCATTCCAACCCCAGGGAGAGATGAACGGCTTTACCCGAACGATAAGCTACTTTTAATCGGGGCAGATGATCAATTAGCTTCTGTAAAAGGTTTACTAGAAGTTGAATTACCCGAGATTAACGAAACTTCTTTTCCAGATAAAGAGATGACTTTACAAAAAGTTGTGGTCAATTCCCTTTCGCCTGTGTTTGGCTTAAGCATTAGAAATGCAGGAATCAGAGAAAAAGCTCAGGCTTTGGTTGTTGGCATTGAACGAGGAGACGCTAAAATATTAAATCCATCTTCCGATTTTGTATTCGATACTGGCGATGTAATTTGGATCGTTGGAAACAATAAGAAGGTTAAAGAAGTAATTTAATTTTGAGAGGACATCATTGCGAAGCACGTCCGTCATTGCGAGGTACGAAGCAATCTAATGGAGAGATTGCTTCGTACCTCGCAATAACGATTAACATACGCCTGAAAATGTTATTTTATGATAAACGATGAAAGTAGACAAAGACAAAAGTGAATTCTTAGAGGAGATGATTGACCAATGGCAACGTGATGGCCTAATCAACAACGAAACAGGGAATAAACTGCGCAGAAGCTATGAAACAAAAAACTTCGATTGGCATCGCTTGGCACAATATGCCTTTTGGGTAGCATTGGCTTGCGGAGTAATTGCTTTGGGTTCTTTATTAATTGATAATGCTATCTTAAAATACCTTCAACGAATATATGATACTCCAAATATTGTAATTTCGGTGTTGTCGATTCTTGTAGCGTTATGGCTTTATATTTTAGGCTTTCGAAGAAAAAAATCGATACCTCATCTTAAATTTAGTAATGAAGCGGTTATACTTACTGCAATTCTGCTTACTGCCAACGGAATAGCCTATTTCGGGAAGTCTATAGACCAAGGTTCAGGTCATTTCTCTATCTTAATCCTTGTCTCGTTAATCATCTATGCAGTCTTAGGTTACATTTTTAACTCGAGGTTAATTTGGGTATTTGCGCTCTTATCTTTAGGCGCATGGTTTGGCACTGAAACAGGGTATTTAAGCCGTTGGAATTATTATTTCCTTGGGATGAATTATCCTCTACGCTTCGTCATTTTTGGACTAGGGCTAACTGGGGCATCCTTCTTAATGAAACGAAGTAAACGACTAAGCTACTTTTTTCAAGTCACTTATGTTGCAGGAATGATTTATTTATTTATCTCGCTTTGGCTACTTTCCGTGTTTGGCAACTTTGCCAATTTAGAAGAATGGTATGCGGTACGGCAATTGAGTTTATTCTATTGGGGGATTCTATCAGCTGCGTGTTGTATGTTTAGCACTTGGTATGGATTAAAAAATAGAGATGAAATAGCGCGTGAATTTGGAATTACTTTTTTGTTTATCAATCTATATACCCGTTACTTTGAATATTTTTGGGATAGTTGGCATAAAGCACTCTTCTTCTCTATTCTTGCCATATCATTTTGGTTAATTGGAAAGAAGGCAGAAAAAATTTGGAACTTGGACTTTATAAAAAAATAAAATCATGCAACAATTTGACACCCGAGTAGATGATTATATAGCTAAATCTGCACCGTTTGCCCAACCTATTTTAAAACATATTAGAGAGGTAGTTCACCAAGCATCACCAATAATTGCCGAAACTATTAAATGGGGCTTTCCTCATTTTGTTCACAAGGGAACTATCTGCTCGATGGCTTCATTTAAAGCACATTGTACTTTTGGCTTTTGGAAAGCTACCTTAATGAAAGACCCATACCAACTTTTTAACGAAAAAGAAAACGCAATGGGTACAATGGGGAGGATCGAAAGTTTACAAGATTTACCAGCTGACAAAATTTTAACAGAGTATATTTTAGAGGCCCTGAATCTTGACGAATCAGAAACTAAAATAAAAAAAGTAGTTACCCCTAAAGCCCCGATTGAGATGCCGAGTGATTTTGAAGCGGCATTATTTGATAACCCCAAAGCGAAGCAACAGTTTGAAAGCTTTAGTCCATCCCACAAAAGAGAATACTTAGAATGGATCACAACAGCTAAAGCCGAGGCTACCAGGCTAAAGCGAATGACAACAGCAATTGAATGGCTAACAGAAGGGAAATCGTTAAATTGGAAGTATCAGAAATAAGGCTTCCAAAATCTTTCAATTTTCCACTTAATTGCTTTACTTACCTAACAACGCTTTTACTTGTTCACGGTTAGCCTTAGACACTGGGACTTTATCCCCATTTTTCATGAGCAATACACCGCCATCTTCCTTTAACCAACTTTTCACGAAAGAAGGATTAATTAAATGGCTTTGATGTGTTCTTAAAAAGCCTTGCGGTTTTAAGAGATCCGAATATTCCTTAAGCGGTTTTGACGTCAAAATTTTGTCGCCACTGGTTAAAAAGAAATTGGTGTAAGTGTTATCGGCTTCACAGCGCAAAATTTCATTTATCATCACATATCTTATTTCGTTGTGTTGAGGTAAAGCTATTTTCTGAACGCTTGCATCTGGCTTTTTAATTTGTTGCAATAGAAAGTTCAATTGTTCATTCTGCAGTTTATGCTTAATCCTTTCTTTAGCTTTTGCAACAGCATCGATTAATTCATCTGGGTTTACAGGTTTTAATAGATAATCTAATGCAGCAAATTTTACCGCTTGAATGCCATATTGATCATATGCTGTTACAAAAATAACTTCAAAAGTTTTATCATTTAACCGACTGAGTAAATCAAAGCCAGAATATTCTCCCATTTGAATATCTAGGAATAATAGTTCTGGTCTGTGTAGCTTAAGTAACTCGACGCCTTCTGCAACTTGACTGGCCGTAGCAACAATTTTAATTTCAGGGCAATATTTTTCCAATAAAACTTGTAAAACTTCTAGGTTTGCCCGTTCATCATCAACTAAGATTGCCCGCATATTAAATCCATTGAGTTAAGGTAATAGTAATTTCAGATCCTTTTAAGTCAGCTGTCATTGTTAATAAGAAAGAAGTTTCAGGGTAAAGGGTATTCAATAAAGATATTCTGTTTTTACTGAGTTGCAAACCTAAACCAGTGTATTGTTGATCTATTTTAAATCCTTTTCCATTATCTTTAACCTTTAAGATCAGGTTTTGATTTTCCTTTGTAAATGAAACTGTTATTTTACCGTTTGCACCCATCGCAGAAATACCGTGTTTGACTGAGTTTTCTACAAAAGGCTGAAGCAGCATTGTGGGGATTTCAATATTCGATAAATTAAGATCATCATTAACGGTGATTTCATAAATAAAACCAAAACGGAATTGCTCCATTTGTAGATAGTCTTCCAAGAGCGTTTTTTCTTCAGCTAGGCTGATGAGCTCTTTACCATCTAACACATTTCGGGTTAAACGAGCAAATTTACCCAGATAGCGGTTGGCCTCATCAATTTTATCCGTATTCATTAAGTTTTGTATCCCCGCCAAAGCATTAAACATAAAATGAGGATTAAGTTGCGAGCGAATACTGTTGAGCTTCAGTTTGGAGAGTTCCTTTTGTTGTTGCGCTAAGATCAATTTCTTTTGGGTTCTTCTTTTTAAGAAATACCATAAACCTAAGGCCAGCCCCCCTAAAATTGGGATCATTATTATGCCTATTAATAAAGATTCCCGTTGCGAAAGCACCAACTTAGGATTTAAATCAGGTAAAACGGTAAACTTATAGGTAACTGATTTTTTGTTCAGGTAATTAACGGGCTTACCCCCAATGCTGGTCAATTTAGGTGTGAATGTTATCTCATATTTACCTGGTTTATTCCAAAATTCCTTGTAAAGCAAATAACTGCCATTCGTTTCACCTAAGTCAATTTTCTCTTCTTCACCATTAATTGTACGTTTAAAATCGATTTGGTAGTTATAGAGGGTAGGTAGGTTTTGAGATCTAAATCCTAAACGAATTAAAGAATCTCCAAGTCTAAACTTGATATCATTTAGCGTGTCTGTAGCAATAAAATTTGATTTAGTCGATTTTCTATCCTCGCCTAAAGAAGCAGATAATATGGTATTACCAAAAATTTTCTTTTGATAATCCACACTTGCCCAAAAAGATAAAGGCCTTGTCTCTCTCCAATCAAGTATAACTGCATCACGATCTTTATAATTTTTAACATTATAAATCTCAATTTGTATAAATTGATTTCTCTGATACTTTATATTCCCCAATAAACAATAGGTAGCTAAATTATCGGCCGTTTTTCTAAATGTTGAGGGGATTGTCCAACCAACCAATTCCCTATTGTCATTTTGGATAATTCGATAGCGATAATCTTTTGCGTTTTCTGGGCTGATCAAACCATCAATAACTTCAACATCAGATTTACCATCAATCAAAATAGTATTTTTATACAAAGTCCCCCACTTCCATCTAATCCCTGCATAAATCTTCGCTCCTGTATTTTGCTCAAATCTAAGTGCTAACGAGTGTCTGGGAAACCGATCTTGATAACTGTTGGCATAGAGACCCCAAAACCGATTCTTTTCTAAATTACTTATCCGTTCCCTATTTTTTATGTCTATCAATTGAACGGGGCTGGCCTTTCGAATATCTATCACCTCATATCCATCATAACGCAGATACTTAAAAGAATCTGTTTTAAATACATGCACAGGGGAGTTTGGAACTCGCGCATAACCTTCTGTATTAATAGGTTTCCCTTTTTGCCCTAAAACGCAATGATAATTCAACAATAAAACAATAAAAATTAACTTTCTCATCTCACCTATTAATTTCTCTGTTTAAAATTGTCATTAATTTTTCTGGTTCACTCGGTCTAACTGCATCACTATCTACAATTTTACCCTGTTTATCGATAATGATAAATCTAGGAATAAAATTTGCCTGATATGATTTGGCAAAACTATCATCTGTATCTTCCAATTGTAACCAGTCCATCCCATCCTTTTTGATAATGTCATATCGACGCCTCCTATTTTTCGCATCGAAAGAAGCAATGCTTATAATTTTAACTTTGTCATTATTCTTAAGCTGTTCATAAATTTTCTTTAGAAAGGGTGTCTCTTCTTTGCAGGGACCACACCAACTTGCCCAGAGGTCAATATAGACAACTTTTCCTTTCATCGCTGCTAATTGATAATATTTGCCACTTGTATCTGCTAGGTTAAATAAAGGAGAAGGTGCACCTTTTTGCAAACTCATAGCTTTTTTAATTCGTTTAGCTTCCATTGCTTTAACTGAAGTTCTCAGTTTCTGATCTCCAATTTTTTGAATGTATGGTGCTAACTTTTTAAAATCTTCGAGTTTATAGAGAGACGTTAATTTTGATTCTATCTCGTTCGACGCATAATAATCATATATTTTCCCCGCATACCATTTAGAAGCTAAAATCAACGTGTAATTACTTTGCTTCTTTAACACACTATCTGCCGGGAAGGCATTATAATTATCGCAATAGAATGGATATTGTATTAAAAGATAGGAAAAAAGACTACTTGCAAGATTCCTCTCATCCTTAAACTCCTCTAAAAGCGGCTTATATCCCGTTTTACCGATCATTTTCTGAATCTGGTCCCAACTATAATTATGTTCATATGCATAGCTATTAAAGATGCTAAGTAGCGGTCCGAATTTTTGATCTAATAAAAGTGACTCCTTGAAATAATTAGCATACGGTTCTCGATTGTCGGCTGTAAATGCTTTGTTAATTCTTGCAGTTAGCCGATCTGTCCGCATCAAATTGGCTAGATAGGTATCTTCATCTTTTTGAACCCATTTTACAGTATCGGGCGTACTGGTTGACATTACTTCTTTCCAATAAGAATTGGTTTTACTTCCAAGACCCTCATAGTTTAGTGTTGACTTTGCAATCTGATAATCCTTTACGTCTGCAGTAATTTGCAAGTCGTACCCTGGAGCTAAAAACAATTGAATTTGAATCTGCTTTCTATTGGTAAGGTTTGCTTTAAATGGAGATTGAATTGCTGTAGTTGTATAGTTAAAAGTCCCATCAGGATTAACCTTAATACTGTCTTTAAAATTCCCAGTACTGGGAACAAGTTCGAGTTTACGATCTGTACAATTTAACAGCTTACCGCTGATTGTTACTTTTTGCTGAGCAATTGCATGGAAAGCTAAAAGGCAAATTACACTTAGGATAAAGATTTTTTTCATATGTCAAACTAATTAATAATCAAAAATCACGAATTACTAAGGCATATGAAATGTACAAACAGTATTTAACTAAATCTCGTTAGTATTGATGGGTTTACCTAATGAATTTGGATTTGATTACGAATTTTCTAAAACGGCTTTCACATTTTCTCGATTGGCTTTAGATACGGGAATTTTGTCGCCATTTTTCATCAATAGTACACCTCCATCTTCCTTTAGCCAGCTTTTCACAAACAAAGGATTAATTAAGTGACTTTGATGTGTTCGCACGAACCCTTTAGGTTTCAACCTATCGGCATAATCTTTTAAAGATCTGGAGACCAAAATATTTTCTCCATTTAACACGAACTTTGTATAATTATCATCAGCTTCACACCTCATAATTTGAGAAATTTCAACATATCTTATTTCACTTTGCTGCGGTAAAGCAATTGTGGAGCTTTCTGGTTCTTTGAGCACTACATCATTTGAGATAGTGCTCTGTTCCTTAAAACCATTTACATTCACTGTATATTGGTTTAGCGGAAACCTAAAGTCTACATTATCTTTTTTTTTTGAGATCGATTTTATAATTAAAACGATACCTACAATAAACCCACCAAAAAAAAGTAGTGATAACAAAATTAAGATAATTTCAGCCGCACCCATGTTTAAGAATTCCAATAACATATGTAAATTTTAGTTAGACCAAGTTCGACATTGAAAATGGTTTGACCAAAACTATAGCTAATTAAAGGCCTTTAAAAAGCATAATGAGTATTTGTAGCAATTGGTCGAGTATTGGTGCGTTTGTTTGAACAATGGGTTAAGCAGCAAAGGGGGTAACAATTTCTAAAGTTGGTTGATATATCTTAAAAATAGCATACTTACACTTTAGAACATTGTACTATGAAAACATTCAAACTACTGATATTGCTCCTCATCGGACTATCAATTCAATTTGCAAAAGCACAGGATACAACAGCACCTGTTCACCCAAATTGGCATTTCTCGCCAAGGGTAGGTTACGACTTTCCTAAATACCAAAACAACTTACCCTATATAGATTATAAGGGCGGAATGGATTTAGGATTATCCATTGATCATTATTGGACGTGGCTTGGTTTAGGAGTAGACTTTGATTACATCAAAAACAAACCAAAAAGCACTTATCCAACCACCAATCTATCTAATTCTTTATCAGCCCCACTAACGAGTTTTTCGACCGTAGAAAATTCCATTTCTAGAACTTTTGCAGGCTTAGGCCCAGATTTTAGATACCAGAACAAGAACGGAAAGTTTTCGGCCGAGTTGAATACAAGAGTTGGTTTAGCATATATTAAAGGTGGGAGGACAGAAGTTCGAGAAACAACAACCATACTGAACCAATTACTCAACTTTCATGCTGGCTATGACACAAAAAAGTTGTTATCGGCGAAGGGTCAATTGAAAGCCAACTACTTTTTTAATGATTACCTAGGGGTAAATGTAGGTGCATATTATTTGCAACATTTTAACACACCAGAATTAGTTGATCCCGTATGGAATGCTTCAGCCAGTTATCAGCCACTTAGGAGCACGCCAACCAGCAATACCTACAATGGTTTAAGAGTAGACCGGGTAAAACCATGTAACTGCGACATAGCTTCGATAGGCGCTTTTGCGGGAATCATTGTGAGAATTCCAACAAAACCAAAAGAAAAACCCAGCCCATTAAACTATACCTTAAAAATTACCGCTAAGGATAAATATACCAAAACCCTATTGCCAGAAACCGAGGTACAAATTAAAAATAACACAGGTGCTGTTGTCTATAGTGGGATAACCAATAAGGTTGGTGAGGTAATCTTTAACAATGTGACCGCAGCCGACTATGTAGCTTTTGGAACATTATATAACAGCCCGCTAGATGCGGCTATGGTTGGCAAGACTGAGTTTAAAAATGGAGCGGTAGTGAGTAAAGATATCTTTTATGGTAATCGGAATTTTATCATCAAAGGGAAAATATTTGCCTGTAATACTGCTACTCCACTTCTTTCCACCAATGTGGTGTTGGAAAACGTAGAGAAAGCTTTCAAAAAAACAACCTTAACCGATGCGCAGGGTAGCTTTGTGTTTCAGTTACCAGAAATAGGAAAGTACACCTTATACGGTAAGAAGGATAATTATTTTTCGCAATACGAAGAAATAACCGCTTCGAATTACGATAGAGATAAACACCTATTCATTAAGCTGGAGATGTGTGCCGAGCTGATCGATTGTGATAAAGCAATCAGATTAAATAACATCCTATTCGATCTCGATAAATATGTGATTAAAGAATCGGCAAAACCCGAACTCAATCGCTTGGTGCGTTTTATGAAAGACAATTCAACAGTAAGAGTTGAGTTAAGTTCGCATACCGACTCCAGAGCTTCAAGTGAATATAATCAGATTTTATCTCAAAATCGCGCCAATGCATCTGTAGACTATATTGTTTCGCAAGGCATTGCCAGGGATAGGATAGTAGCTAAAGGGTATGGCGAATCCAAATTATTAAATGGATGTGCCGACGGGGTAAGCTGTACCGAAGCACAGCACGCCATTAACCGTAGAACTGAGATGAAAGTAATTTGTAACGATAAAAAATAATTAAGGAGACCATAATCATGAAAACAATAGCCATACATAAAAATGATACCGCTAGTATCATTAACCGAAAATATATCTGCATCATACTAATCTGTACGTTATTAGGATTAACACAAAACTCTTGTAAAAAAAGCACCTGTACTTTTGAAGATAATACTTATCCACCTGCTTGTACAAAAGGCATGGACGTTGTATTTGTGATCGACTATACTGGAAGTATGGGTGGTGCGATAGACAATATCAAAAATTCCATCAGCAATATTGTAAATACAATCGTTACCAAATCTGCTGGCGATTACAGATTGGCACTGACAATTTTTGATGAGGCCACAAAAGGGGGCACACCAACTTATATAGGACAAACACCTTATACTAGCTTACCAGCAGCAAACAAATTGGTGATCACATCTGGCCCGACAACAAATCAATATTTAACAACAATGGAGAGTTTTGGATATGCGAACAATAGCACATTTGCTACCCAGTTGGCAAAATTAAATGGACCTATGTCATTGGGTAATGGAAATGGTTTTCCAGAACCAGGAGATTTGCTACTCGATAAGATCATTAACTCATCGTTTGCTGGTGCATGGAGACCAAACATTACCAAATTAGTGATTGTCATTACCGATGCTCCTGCGAGTGGCAATGACGATAATAATAACGCAGCTGATGATGCATTTTTAACAACGCTCGCAACCAATGCCAATACAGCGGGTGTTCAATGTATTTTAATCTCAACGCTTGCTACCAGCAATTATGAAACTAAATTGATTGACAATAACGTTGGGGGACTAAAATTGATGTCGGCAAACTTTGCTAATATTGCTCCAGACATTAGCGATATGATCAATAACTTATGCGAAAATAATAGCCAAAATAAAATCGTCATGAAATAGCCCCAGGTTAAAGACTAAGATCAAGGTGGCCCTCTGTTTCTGAAAAGAAATGGGGGGTTTTTATGTTAACAACAATAGATTAAAGTTTGCTTGATAATCAAATAAAATGCCAATGCATAAAGAAACAAAGCTATTGAACGGTTTATGAGATGGCTACTTAAAGCGAATTTTTCTTGAATATATTTAGAAAAATGCGCATAGCCATATAAAGCCAAAGCCGAACCTATTCCTGATCCAAAACTAAAAATCACCAGCGACAAATAATCAGTGCTAATCCAGTCACGTAAAATCACATAGTTGCCAAAAAACAACCAAAATGGAATTTGAACCGGATTTAATACACCCAACAGCATCCCATAAAAAACACTGCCTTTTCTACTTCTATTATCTTCTGTTTTTGTTTTGGGGATCTTTTTTCTGTTAACCCAAGTAATTGTGCCCATTACCACAAAGAGCATAATCATAAACAAATCTACATAAGTCCCCAATCTTACTTCGCTGATGTGCGAATCCAAATTCACGTCGCTAGATACCCATCTAGCAAAGCGCATCATACCGAAAGTAAAAAACACCTCTACAATAGAAAACGAGAGAATAAAATACAAAGCTTGGCGCATCCCTTTATTGATGGTCAGCTGTGCAACAGTAAGGTTAATATTCCCTGGAGGGATATAACCCATGGCATTTAAGACAACGCCTATCATAAAGGTTAATAAGAGCATAGGTTACGAATATACTACTTCAAATGTGCTTTTAAAAATTGACCCGTGTAAGATTTCTTTGCAGACAGCAAGTCTTCAGGTTTACCCTCGAAAACAACATTTCCTCCCTTATCACCTCCCTCAGGTCCAATATCTATCACCCAATCCGCACATTTAATCATATCCATATTGTGTTCGATCACCAAAATAGTATTTCCCTGTTCAATTAACGTATTTAATGCTTTCAACAATTTTTTAATATCATGGAAATGCAAACCAGTAGTAGGTTCATCAAAAATGAACATTGTTTTATGTGCGTTGTTACCTTTAATTAAAAATGAAGCCAACTTAATGCGTTGAGCCTCACCCCCAGAAAGCGTGTTAGAGGATTGTCCCAAATGAACATATCCTAAACCCACATCCAATAATGGATTTAACTTTTGCAATATTTTAGGTTCCTTGGCAAAAAAATCAACAGCTTCTTCTATCGTCAGGTCTAAAATATCAGCAACATTTTTATCTTGGTAAGTAATATCCAATACCTGCTGTTTAAATCTTCTTCCTCCACAAGTTTCACATGGCAAATAGATATCTGCCATAAATTGCATTTCTATCTTAACTTCGCCTTCACCCTGGCAAGTATCGCAGCGACCACCCTCCACATTAAATGAAAATGCTGCAGGCTTTAATCCACCAGCCTTCGCAGCCGGAAGAGCCGAAAACAATGTCCTGATATCGTCCCAAGCCTTCACATAAGTTACTGGATTAGAACGCGATGAACGACCAATTGGATTTTGATCGACCATTTCAACCTGACTTACCAAGTCTATATTACCATAAATACCATCGTAAGCGCCGGTTTGTTCCCCAGCATAATTTCCAATAGCTTTTTGCAGCGCCGGATACAATATCTTTTTGATCAAACTTGTTTTCCCTGAACCAGAAACACCACTAACACAGGTAAAAACACCCAAAGGAAATTTTACATCTATGTTTTTTAAGTTATTTTCTCTAGCTCCCTTAATCAGGATATGATCTCTCCATTCTCTTCTTTTAACCGGCACATCTATTTCTTCTTTACCAGCTAAATAACGACCAGTTAAGGAGTTTCTATCTTTAACAATTTCTTTATACGTACCACTGAAAACTAAATTTCCGCCATGTGTTCCGGCTTCAGGACCTATATCAATAATATGATCTGCAGCGCGCATCATTTCTTCCTCATGTTCCACAACTAAAACAGTATTGCCTACGTTCCGAAGCGACTGCAAAACTTCTATCAGCTTGTGTGTATCACGCGGGTGCAGGCCAATGCTAGGCTCATCCAGTACATATACAGAACCTACTAAGCTACTACCAAGCGAGGTAGCTAGGTTAATCCGCTGGCTTTCTCCCCCTGAAAGTGTATTAGATAATCGGTTTAAGGTTAAATAACCTAAACCAACGTTATTCAAATATAAAACCCTATTGGTAATTTCAGCTAGAAGACGTTTGGATATTTTCTGCTCTGTATCCGAAAGTTTTAAACTTTCAAAAAATGGTAAAATAGTGGATAAAGGCATTAACACCATATCCAATATAGACTTTCCTCCAATTTTCACATAAGAGGCATCTTTGCGTAAGCGGGTACCCTTACAATCCGGACAAATCGTTTTCCCGCGATAACGGGATAACATTACACGGTATTGAATTTTATAGGTTTGTTCCTCCAATTCCTTAAAAAATTGATCTAGCCCTGCAAAATATTCATTACCTGTCCAAATTACCCTTTGTTGCGCTTCAGTTAACTCACTGTAAGAACGATGAATAGGAAAATCAAACTTATCCGCACTTTTGATAAATTTCTTTAACCATTCGCCCATTTTTTCTCCGCGCCATGGGGCGATTGCATTATCGTATAAACTTTTGCTTTTATCGGGAATCACCAGGTCTTCATCAATTCCAATTACGTTTCCATAGCCTTCACAACGCTTACAGGCACCATATGGATTATTAAAACTAAAGAAATTTGGTGTCGGCTCTTCGAATTTTACACCATCTAATTCAAAGCGATCACAGAAAAATGTTTGCGTCCCATTATGCTCAACAAAACAATCGCCTTTCCCTTCAAAAAAGGCAGTTTGTACTGAGTCAGCAATGCGGCTTACCGTTTCCTCCTCACTATTAACTACAATCCTGTCTATTAAAATTCTTATTGTGGTCGTATCAGTTAATTCTGTGTCAGCCACGTTCTGATCTTCCAAAACATCTTCAATTTTGGAGATTACTCCTTTAAAATAAACTCTTAAGAAACCCTTCTGTAATAAAACAGCCAGCTCTTCCTTAATGCTTCGATTGTTATGGGGGTGTAAGGGACAAAATATAGTGACCACACTTTCCTCACCTAGGCCACAAATAAAATCTACAACAGTTGTAACCGAATCCTTTTTTACAATTGCGTTCGAAACTGGTGAATAAGTAGTTCCGATTCTCGAGAATAATAACTTAAGGTAATCGTAAATTTCAGTAGAGGTGCCTACGGTAGATCGTGGGTTAGAGGTAATTACTTTTTGCTCAATAGCAATAGCAGGTGCGATTCCTTTGATATAATCGACGTCTGGTTTATTCATTCTACCCATAAATTGGCGTGCATACGCCGATAAGCTTTCAACATATCGTCGCTGGCCTTCTGCGTACAGGGTGTCAAATGCTAATGACGACTTGCCTGAGCCCGACATCCCAGTAATAACCACAAGCTTATTTTTGGGAATTGCTACATCAATATTTTTCAAATTGTGTACCCTTGCTCCTTTAATAATGATATGTTGATGTGGATCTTTCTCTATTTCCTTACTCATTTACCGCTTTGTAGAATGTTCCTAATATACCCCAAAATTACGATTTTGGTTTAATCCACATCAAAAATAAGACGGCTATTACAAAATTTTACATTTTTTAACATATTTTTTATTGTATTATCAAAAAAAAATCCGTCATTTGAATTTATAACTAACCGTTTTACAAACCAATATCTTAAAACATAGGAGACAAGCTATAGATTAAAGAGCTACTTATTATTTTTTTAATAAAAGAGAGATTTTAATATACGCACTCCTATGAAATTACAGCAGCACAGTGATCAGGATTTGGTGAGGTTATATCTTAGCGGAGAAGAATCTGTTATAGCAGAACTATTAAGACGCCACAAATCAAAAATTTATACGTCCATTTACCTATTGGTAAAAGACCATTACTTGGCCGAAGACATCTTTCAAGACGCTTTTATCAAAGTAATAAACACCCTCCGCAGTGGGAGATACAATGAGGAAGGCAAATTCTTGCCTTGGGTGATGCGAATTGCTCATAATTTGGTAATTGATTCATTTAGAAGAGAAAAACGTGCACCCGTAATTACAAGTGCCGATGGAACTGATGTGTTAAATCTTATTCAAATTCTTGAAGAAAGTGCGGAGGAGCGAATGCTTCGTGAACAAACCCACGCGGATTTAAGAACGATGATCCAACTCTTACCAGATGAGCAGAAAGAGGTGTTAATTATGCGACATTACGCAGATCTTAGTTTTAAAGAAATCGCAGACCTTACTGATGTAAGCATTAATACGGCATTAGGCCGAATGAGATATGCTTTAAGCAATTTGCGCAAAATGATGAAGGTTAAAGAAGTGACTTACAAAGGCGGATAAATTTCCGCTGGTATTAAAAAATTTAATTTAGAAAAATCGGCAATTAGCCTAGAATTACAGGCTTTAGGCCACCCTAAACACTTAATTTATAGAATTTTATTTGGCTTGAATAAAAAAATATGTATATTCAGTAAAATAAAACAAAATAAACTGCGTTAAGATTTAAACTTAAATTATATTTTTCGCGTATGGTTAAAACCTCTACTTCACCTAATTCTGTAAACTTCTCAAAACAAGCTACTGATAAACAGACAGCTGAACCCGCTAAAACGCAAGATGAAATGTTTTACGACAACATCAAACCGAAATTAGATCAGCTTATGGTTGAGCCTTCCAATGAAACCATTGAAAGAATCTTAGCTTACGCTAAAAAGAAGTAATTACCTAAAGGATTCCCAAGCTAATACATTGACAAAGTTTAAAATTTTGTCAATGTGTTAGCTTTTTTCATATCATAGCCCTGCAATAATTTAAAAAAGCTAGTGTGGCAACCTACAAAACACCTACTTTTGCTTAGTGTCTAAATAACACTAAGATGATCAGTAAAAAATTTCTCCCATTAACCCTTGGCGGCTTAGGAATCGGTATTACAGAGTTTGTAATGATGGGTCTGTTACCAGATATATCAAAAGATTTAGCGGTCACTATTCCACAGGCCGGTTATTTAATTTCTGCCTATGCTTTGGGGGTTGTTATCGGCGCTCCCCTATTAGTAGGCATCGCTGGCAAATATCCGCCAAAGAAAATATTATTTGCCTTAATGTTATTATTTACTGCATTTAATGCATTCTCTGCCTTTGCCCCAACATTCAATATCTTATTTATTGCACGACTGTTATCAGGTTTACCTCATGGTGCTTTTTTTGGTGTTGGATCTGTAGTTGCAAGCAAAATAGCAGAAAAAGGCAAAGCCGCACAAGCGGTATCATTAATGTTTGCCGGGTTAACTGTGGCGAACATTATTGGTGTTCCATTGGGAACATTTATTGGCCACAATTTCTCTTGGCGCTTCTCATTTGCCATTGTGGTTTTTGTTGGCTTAATTACCCTTTGGTGTCTAAAAGCGTGGCTCCCGGCACTTCCTGCTAGTGAAAATAGAAACTTAAAAAAGGAACTAAGTTTTTTTACGCAACAAAAAGCCTGGATTATCATTTTTATGATATCAATAGGCACTGGTGGATTATTTTCCTGGTATAGCTATATTTCTCCATTGATGACTACCGTTGCAGGCTTTTCAGAAAATACCGTAACCTATATTTTAATGCTTGCAGGCATGGGGATGATGGTCGGGAACTTTTTCGGGGGTTATCTTGCCGATAAATTCTCCCCAAGTAAGTCAACTTTAAGTCTTTTAATAGCGATGGTTATTACCCTAATCATTGTACACTACGTTACTTTCAATCCTATTTTGGCTTTAGTGATGACTTTTATCACAGGCGCTGTAGCTTTCTCTCTCGCTGCACCTATTCAAATGTTGATGATCAATGCCGCTAAGGGTTCGGAAATGATTGCCGCATCGGTTAGCCAAGCCAGTTTTAATATAGGAAATGCTTTGGGTGCTTTTTTTGGAGGAATCCCGATAGTATACGGTTATGACTACACTTCCCCAGCTTCAGTTGGTGCCGCAATGGCATTTTTAGGTGCATTATTTGCCTTGTGGTTAATATTGAAAAATATCGCTCTGAAGAAATATTGCCTTAATGTAAGCAAAGCTTGATAACCTTGTCCTGATACTTATATTTGTAAATGTTAAAAAAAGAGAGGTATCGTCACTTTGTAAGTCATTTTGCAACCAAACAACCGAACGCCGAAACTGAGTTACATTATAACAATCCTTACCAGTTACTAGTCGCCGTAATTCTATCTGCTCAATGCACTGATAAGCGCATTAACCAGGTTACGCCTGCACTTTTCCAACGATTTCCAAATGCAAATGCGTTAGCCGAAACAACGCCAGATATCGTTTTTGATTATATTAGAAGTGTAAGCTATCCCAATAATAAAGCTAAACATTTAGTAGGGATGGCGAATATGTTAGTTAACGAATTTAATAACGAAGTTCCCGCAAACATAGACCAGTTACAGAAAATGCCTGGTGTTGGTAGAAAAACCGCAAATGTTATTGCGTCTGTAATATATGACGCACCTGCGATGGCGGTAGACACCCATGTTTTCAGGGTAGCCAATCGCCTAGGCCTAACAAAGGGCAAAACTCCCTTAGCGGTTGAGAAAGATTTAGTGAAGAATCTACCAGAAAATACCATCGCAATGGCACATCACTGGTTAATTCTTCATGGAAGATATGTATGTGTTGCTCGTAATCCCAAATGTAGTATTTGCGAACTCACACACTTTTGTCAATATTATCAGAAACACGTTAAAACTAAAGAAATTAGCTTAACTGTTGATAAATAAAATTTATTTTCTAAAATATTTGTATTAATCAAAATAAAATTGATATGTTTGCTAAAGTTATTAGCATTACAATATTTATTAGCCGATACAATTATTTTATTAGAATCAGATGAAACAGCCTAAAGACATGAATCCAAACACAGAAAAATTAAAAGCTTTACAACTAACTTTAGATAAGTTAGAAAAATCATACGGAAAAGGATCAGTAATGAAACTTGGAGATCAAGCTGTAGAAGCCATTGAATCAATTTCAACCGGTTCTATTAGCTTAGATATTGCCTTGGGTATTGGAGGCGTTCCTAAAGGCCGTGTTATCGAAATCTATGGGCCTGAATCGTCTGGTAAAACAACCTTGGCAACTCATATTATTGCTGAAGCTCAAAAAAATGGAGGTATTGCTGCCTTTATTGATGCGGAACATGCCTTTGATAAGTTTTATGCAAAAAAACTAGGTGTTGATGTTGACAATCTATTAATTTCTCAGCCAGATAACGGTGAACAAGCATTGGAAATTGCCGATAATTTAATTCGTTCGGGTGCAATTGATGTTATTGTTATTGACTCAGTTGCAGCATTAGTGCCAAAAGCAGAAATCGAGGGTGAAATGGGCGATAGTAGAATGGGTCTACAAGCCCGCTTAATGAGCCAGGCATTACGTAAATTAACTGGTACGATTTCTAAAACAGGATGTTGCTGTATCTTCATTAACCAATTACGTGAAAAGATCGGTGTAATGTTTGGTAATCCAGAAACGACCACCGGTGGTAATGCCTTGAAATTCTATGCTTCCGTACGCTTGGACATCAGAAGAACTTCACAGATTAAAGATTCTGACGAAGTATCAGGTAACCGTATAAAAGTTAAAATCGTTAAAAATAAAGTCGCACCTCCTTTCCGTATTGCAGAATTCGATATCATGTTTGGAGAAGGTATTTCTAAAACGGGTGAAATTATCGATTTGGGTGTGGACTTTAATATTATTAAAAAGGCGGGTTCATGGTTCTCGTATGGAGAAACAAAGCTAGGACAAGGAAGAGATGCCGTAAAACAATTGTTATTAGATAATCCAGAACTTTCTGAAGAAATCGAAACAAAAATTAGAGCAGAAGTAACAGGTGATAAACTAGAAGATAAAGAAGGATAATTCCGCCCCTTTTCCAAACCTCGTAGCGTTTTCTATTAAATACACTACGAGGTTAATAAACCTCCTAGCTATTTAAAACTTGATGACTTCGGAGAAGCTTCTGTTGCAGTATTTGGGTTTTGTGGATCAAGATATTTCTTATCCAATTTAATAATAGAATAAGTAGCAATAACGATACCTATCACAAGTAATACTAAACCTATGTAGTTTCTTTTTTTATCTTGTTTAATAACCCATATTAAGAAGACAATTAAAGGAATTAACAATAATCCGAAGAATATAAAACTATTTGTGCCCATAACTCATTAATTTAAAAATTCATTCTCGCCATTGGCGAAATATCTTGCCCTACAAAATCTCCTGCTAAGAATTTGTGATAACCTGCTATCGCAATCATCGCCGCATTATCAGTACAATACTCAAATGCTGGAATATAGACGTTCCAACCCATACTATCCCGGGCCTCAATTAAGGTATTTCTTAAGCCAGAATTAGCTGAAACACCTCCAGCTATAGCTATTTCCTTACAATTATACTGCTTAGCTGCTCTCTTTAACTTATTCATTAAAATACTCACTATGCTATGTTGAACCGAAGCACAAATATCAGCTAAATTTTGCTCAATAAATAATGGATTCTCTTTTTGTTTGTCCCTTATAAAATACAGTATAGCTGTTTTAAAACCACTAAAGCTGTAATTCAAATCTTGAATTTGAGGGACTGGAAATTTAAACGCTACAGGGTTTCCGCTTTGAGCATGTTTATCAATAAGTGGTCCTCCTGGATATGGGAGATTTAAGAGTTTTGCTGTCTTATCAAAAGCTTCGCCAGCCGCATCATCCAAAGTCTCCCCAACAATTTCCATGTCGAAATAGCTTTTTACCAAAACAATTTGAGTATGTCCTCCAGAAACCGTTAAACATAAAAACGGAAAAGCTGGCTTCGGTTCATCTATAAAATGAGCCAAAATATGTGCCTGCATATGATTAACAGCTATTAACGGCAAATTCAACGCAAGCGCAAACGATTTGGCAAATGAAACACCAACCAATAAAGCACCTAATAAACCCGGACCTTGTGTAAAAGCAACCGCATTGACATCCTTTTTATTAACTTTGGCATTTATAAGTGCTTGTTGAATTGTTGGAACAATATTTTGTTGATGAACCCTTGATGCTAATTCTGGAATTACCCCTCCATAATTTTCATGAATTGTTTGATTTGCGATAACATTGGCAGTAATTTTGCCGTTGTTACATATAGCAACCGAGGTTTCATCACAGGAAGATTCAATAGCAAGTATTACGGACATGATGATTATTAATTAAGAGACAAAAATATTAAAAAACTATTAAAAATACTGCTTTGGACTGTTGCATCAATTGTAATATTGCTCGCAATCGTTATATTCTCGCTTCAATTTAAGCCTGTGCAAACTTATGCAGCAAAAAAAGCAGCTGCCTATCTTTCCAAAGAACTAAAAACAACAATTACCATAGGGAGCCTCTACATTAAGCCCTTTAAATCTTTAGTATTGGAGAACCTTGTCGTTTTCGACCTTCAAAAAGATACTTTAGCGAATTTCCCAAAATTTAGTGTTGATTTAAATAGACTATCTTTAAAAGAAAGAATACTGGATGTTAATACAGTACAAGTTAACAATGGCTCCTTCTATTTAAAAGACTTTCAGAATAAATCATCCAATTTAGACTTTATCATTGATTACTTTGATTCTGGTACTGCTCCGAAAAAGAAAAAGAAAAAATTCGAATTCCTTATTGACAGAATTATTTTAAATAACATCAGCTTTAAATATAAGGATTTCAGCAAAAATAGAGCTGTTAAAGGGATTAATTTCGAAGATATAAGTTTAACTAGGCTTAATGGCATTTTTGAAAAATTAAACACTAAAGAACACCTTATTCAAGCAAATATTAAAAACCTCACTTTCAAGGAAAAAAGTGGGTTCTACCTCAAAAATCTAACTGCACTTACCACAGTAGATACTAATGCTATTGAACTACAGAAATTATTACTGGTCACCAATCAAACACATCTTACTGATTATTTTCAAATGAAATTTTCGAGGTTCAAGGACTTCAATGATTTTGAAAATAAAGTTCGCATGAAAGCGAATTTTAAAGCAAGCCATGTGTCATCAACAGACATCAGTTACTTCACTCCTGCGCTAAAAGAGATAAAATTAGCTATCGATATAGATGGACAAATTACTGGTTTGGTAAATAATCTAAAAGCTAAAAAACTTTCTATTAAGGCAGGGAAAGCTACCCACATCAAAGGGGACTTCACTATAAAAGGCCTGCCAGACTGGAAACAAACTTTTATGGACCTGAAGATTGAAATGGCAGGAACTAATAAAAAAGACTTGGACGAAATATTGATCAATTTAACCGGTAAACCCTTAGACACCAGTTTAAAGATCATCAATAAATTTGGCAATATAAATTTCAACGGATCCTTTACAGGTTTTCAAAATGACTTTATAGCCTATGGTGAGTTTAAAACTAAATTAGGCCGGATAAAATCCGACGTGAACCTAAAAATCGATAAAAGCGGAAACCCTTCCTATACTGGGAATGTAAAAACATTTGACTTCAACTTAGGAGAATTGATTGATGAAAAAAGCTTGGGCAAACTTTCGTCAGAGTTATATGTAAAAGGTAAAGGGACAGAAATTAAAGAGCTAAGCGAACAGCTAAAAGGCAATATTTCTTATATTGATTTTAATAAATATCGATATAGAAACGTAAAAATAAATGGGACTTTCGAGAAGAAACTCTTTGATGGGAGTATCTCAATTAATGATCGAAATGTTCAGCTAGTATTTGACGGTAGCGTAAATTTAAACCCTAAACTACCTGAATTCAGGTTTGATGCAAACATTAAAAATGCAAGGTTGAAAACCCTCAATCTTTTGAAAGATTCCATGCTTGTAGATGCAACTTTCAGCACTAATTTCTCAGGCAACAACTTAAACAACATTCAAGGCAATTTATTAATAGAGAAAATTAATTTAACCAATAAACAAGGCGTTTACAATGTTGATTCAGTTCACCTTAATGCAATGGGATTAGGGATCGATAGAAGCCTAACCATTAATTCCGACATTCTTGATGCAAGCATTAAAGGACAATATGACTTAAATACAATTGTTTCTTACTATAAGGCAATCGCCAAAACTTACATTCCATCATTAGACGCTCAAATCATAAATTACAACACTCAAATTTTCAGCTTCAATTTAAAGATAAAAAGATTTGAACCCATTGCTGAACTAATTGTTCCAGGTTTAAAAATAGAGGATCAAGCCTTGCTGGTAGGTAATTTTGACTCCCGAAACAATACTGCAACGCTTAATGGATTTATTAAAAAATTAACTTATAAAGGAATCATCGCCAACAATATAATTATCGATGAAAACACTACTAATAAACAAATACAAGCAATTATTACCTCCGATCGTGTAGATCTGAATGACAGTTTATTTATTAAAAACGTCAACATTGTAAACCTGTTAAGAAATGATAGCTTATCGTTGAACATTAAACTTTCCAATGCAGATGATGCCAACCAGCTGGATCTAAACGGTTTGGTAGAATTTGCAACCGACACCACAGCAAGGATTAGCATTTTACCCTCAAACCTAAAAATTAATAATGAAGATTGGACTATACAAGAAAAAGTTAAGATAAGCTTTAATGAAGGAAAAACTCAAATTACAAACTTTGATCTTAGTAATGGCAAACAATTGCTTACTGTAGATGGAATTTTGTCTGATGACCCCAAAGACATGCTACTCATAGGATTTGAGAATTTTAGCCTAACAACACTCAATCCATTTGTTAGGACTCTTGGTATAAAATTGGCAGGAAACGTAAATGGTAATACCGAATTTAGAGATGTATTAAAAGCACCGCGCATTTCCGACAATCTAGAAATAGATTCCCTTTCCTTAAATGAAATCTATATCGGCAAGCTAACCGATACAACTAATTTTGATCAGTCGAGAAACCTGGCAAACGTTTATACTAAAATTGTAACCAACGATAAAGAGACCTTTAGAATTACTGGAGATCTAGATCTTAAAGAAAAACAAATAGATCTGAATGTTAAAATGGACGAAAGCAAATTAACAATACTTGAGCCATTTGTTAAGAAACTGGTGTCCAATTTAAAAGGGAACGTTTCAGCAGATTTAACAGTAAAAGGAGCTTTAAGTAAACCGGAAATTAATGGAGATGTGTCATTTGATGAAGGTCAGGTTACGGTAAACTATCTTAAAACATCTTATAAATTAAATGATGAGGTTAACGTAAGTAAGAGCGTAATCAATATTGATGATCTTACGTTGACGGATTTAGACGGCAATAAAGCAACCGCCAATGGAACCGTCGATCTAAACGATATAGACAATCCTAATATTCAGGTAAAATTGATAGCCACTAATTTTATGGCTTTAAATACAACGTCGAAAGATAATGCTGTTTATTATGGTAAAGCATATGCTACCGGTAATTTTTCCTTCGAAGGGCCTACCAATAATATGCTTATTAACATTGATGCAAAAACGGAAAAAGGTACAGTTTTCAACCTTCCGTTAAATAGTACCGAAACCGTATCAGAGAAAGATTTTATCACTTTTGTAAGTAAGGATACTACGCGCATCGTTAAACGCAAAAATAACTTTGATGGGCTAAGAATGAACTTCAAGTTAAAAGTTGACCCGAATAGTACTGCGAATATTTATACAATCTTAGGAAAACTAAGCGGTAAGGGAAATGCGGAACTCGACCTAAATATTTCAAGTGCGGGAGATTTTGAAATGAAGGGAGATTATATTATTGAAACAGGAAATTTCGATTTTACTGCGCAAGAGGTCATCAATAAACGCTTTGAGATTAGACAAGGAGGAACAATCAGATGGACCGGAAATCCTGCAAATGCACAGATTAACCTAAAAGCAATCTACGCTTTGCGAGCAAGCTTAAAAGACTTGTATACTGCAGCCAATAGAGATGTAAGCACCTACTTAACCCAACGTGTGCAAACAGAGGTAGAGATGGGGTTAAGCGGACTTCTTTTAAAACCGGAGATTAAGTTGGATATATTTTTCCCCGCAAGTCCCGCAGTAAAAGAAGAATTGCAAGCTTATCTTAGTGACGGGGATAATACCAAATACCAAGCGTTAAGTGTTATCATTCAAAGACGTTTCGCACCTGGATCTGGTAAAGAGAATATTGCTAAACAGTTAGGTTCTGTAGGTACAAGTACGGCAACAGAATTAATATTCAACCAAATTAATAGTATACTCTCATCTCTCAACTTAAACTTCGTCGATGTTAACATTAGGTCGTTTAATGATGCGAGCGCATCCTTTAAGTTCTTTGGAGATCGCGTTATTGCAAATCTGGGGATTGTTGACCGTGAAAGTGCGAATGATTTCTCACCAATCGGATTTAATAACGACAATATAGGACGTGAAGTTGAAATTCTTGCCTTAATCAAAAAAGACGGGACTTTGATTGGTAAATTGGCAAATAAACCGCCTACCCAACAAAGTGTATTCGCAAATCCAGGAGTTGACCAAAGTCAGAACGTAACGTCTCTTGGATTAATTTATAACCAGCAGTTTGATACTTTCAAGGAATTCTTCCAAAAAATTACCGGAAAATACCGACGTGATCAAAAAAAGAAAGCAGCTGAAGCAGAAAAACTAAGGCTAAGCAAGGAAGCCATTATAGATCAAAGCAAGAAAAATCAAAAGAAATAACTGAGATAAGTTATCCCTTCATGATATGATGCCCCATCTTGTCTCTTTTGGTTTTTAAATAAGACTCGTTATGTTTGTTGCTTTCAATTTCAATTGCAATGTTTTCAACTATCTCAAGACCATAACCGATCAAGCCAGCCCTTTTAGCTGGATTATTAGACATTAGACGCATCTTCGTTACTCCCTGTGCCCTTACAATCTGGGCACCAACACCATAATCACGTTCATCTCCCTTAAAACCCAATTCAATATTTGCTTCAACCGTATCTAAGCCTTTATCTTGCAAATTATAGGAACGTAATTTATTGATCAGCCCAATACCTCTACCCTCTTGATTCATATATACAATTAACCCCTTACCTTCACGCTCTATCATTTGTAAAGCGGTATGCAACTGAGGACCGCAATCGCATCGACAAGAACCAAATATATCTCCTGTAACGCATGAGCTATGGATACGGGTTAGAACGGGTTCATCAATACTCCAATCGCCTTTACTAATGGCTAAATGCGTAGCATTATTACTTAGTTGGGTATAAGCAGTCATTTTAAATTCGCCCCATGCAGTAGGCAAATCAACGGTTACTTCTTCTCTAATTAAACTCTCGGCAGCTAAACGATAAGAAATTAGATCTTTTATAGAGATGATTTTGAGCTCATGCTGCGCTGCAATCTTCATTAAATCAGGTAGGCGAGCCATGGTACCGTCTTCATTCATGATTTCGACCAACACGCCTGCTGGCTCAAAACCAGCTAAACGTGCAATATCGATTGTAGCTTCAGTGTGTCCGGTTCTTCTGAGCACTCCTTCGCGTCTTGCCTTTAACGGAAATATATGTCCTGGCCTGCCCAAATCTGATGGTTTAGTAGCAGGATCAATTAAAGCCTGAACGGTTTTCGCACGATCATGAGTGGAAATCCCCGTAGTACAGCCATTTCCAATCAAATCTACCGATACTGTAAATGGCGTTTGGTGCAAGACCGTGTTATTTTGAACCATTAAGTCCAATTCTAGTTTAACACAAAGGTCTTCAATTAATGGTGCGCATATTAAGCCCCTGCCATATTTAGACATGAAGTTAATTACCTCTGGAGTTACATTTCTCGCAGCGGTTATGAAATCACCTTCATTTTCGCGATCTTCATCATCAACAACAATAATAATCTTGCCAGCTTTAATATCATCCAGCGCCTCTTCAATCGAATTTAACTTGATTTCCATTTCCTGTATTTCTGACACAAAGTTACAATCTTTAACTACAAATTTTTAAGTAAAATATCATTGGGAAGTAAGTATTCTCCGCCTGTTTTAAGCTGTCCCCTGTGTCTTCTGCCTAAATACTTTCTTAAATAGATTAACCAAGATTTGCTTATAATAATCTATATCAAATATTGCAGAATCAACAGTCGCCTTATAGGTTAAAAATATACCAAGTGGAGTTAAAACAATGACCGCCATCCACATGCCAAATACGTGATCCAATGAGCCTTCCTTAGCCGATTTTTCTGCTACAGTTGATATAATATGGTAAATTAAAAAGAAGACAACTGCAATTACAACAGGTAATCCTAGGCCGCCTTTTCTTATAATAGCTCCCAAGGGGGCACCAATGAAGAATAATAGCAGACATGATACCGCAAGGGTAAATTTTCGCTGGTATTCAATTTTTGACTTTAACACTTCCTTCTGTTTCAAATCATATTCCATTATTCGATTATTCACTACCTGCTGGAGGCTAGAAGTTAAATCAATTGCATTTTGTATTGTGGAATACCTATCCTTTGGCGGTATAACATCGATAATGTTCTCCCTAATTCGCTTAATTGCTGCCTTAGTTTTAGTGTAGCCTTTTACGTAGTGATTTTGTTTATAATAGCTGCCCGCATTCACTTTAGTTGCTTTATTTAAACTATCTATAGTTTTAGATAAAGAGTCGGCACGTTTCGTAAGCCCCCTAAGGTTAAGCATGGGGGCATTGTCCTGAAACTTCTCCTCATCTGTTCGATTAAAACTAGTAAAGCTGGAAAAATCTAACTTAACCTCAGTTTCTTGAAAACGCATCCGGGTATATGCTTGACGAGGGTTATACGCAGTACTTCCATTCCCTCTCGACTCTTCGTACCTAATCCCATCAATTAACTTCAAGATCATTGTACTTCCATCTTCGGTTTTAATCATCCTACCTTTTTTGGCCAAAAGAATTGTCGGAACACCACGTGGATCATTTACCTTAGTATGATCGTAAATCATGATACCGAAAAGCGAATCTGGATTAACTAACCCCTTTCTATCTACCTTAATGGCATAATTCGTAATACTGGTATTAAAAACTCCCGGCTTGATTAAAAATGACAGTTTCTTATTCCTCATATCGTATAGCAATGAATAATATTTACTATTGGCTTTGGGAAGCATATAATCGGAAAAGAAAAAGGATGCAACAGACAGGGAGATAACAAGCACAAAAAGAGGTCGCATCGCCTTTTGCAAAGAAATACCTGCTGATTTAATGGCCACCAGTTCGTAATTCTCTCCCAAGGTACCAAATGTCATGATAGACGACAAAAGAATAGCCAATGGTAAGGCCATCGCCACATTAACGGCAGATTGATACATCATTATCTCTAAAATGGTGTACCACTCGAAACCCTTTCCTATAAATTCATCGACGTATTTAAATAGGAAAAACATTAATAGGATAAACATCACAATAAAAAATGTGACGGTAAAAGGCCTAATAAATGACTTAATCAGCAGTAAATGTATCTTTTTCAATATGCAAAGATAGGTAAAGCCCGCAAATTTTTAGGCACCTATTACGCTTAACAGATAGGTAATTTGATTGTCCCAAATTTTTGTTCTTTCAGCACGCGTTTCATCGGTAGCAAAATCCGTAATAGCTAGGGCAACATCGTTTGTTAACTCATCCTGAACAATTTCCATTTCAAAATAACAATGAGGTTCATCATCAAGCCATTTAAATTTTACCAATTTATTTTCTTTGATGCTGAGCAGTTTAGCTTTTTGAACTTCATCATCCCATGTAAATGTATAAACCTGATCCCTAAAAATCACATCGTCTGCAAACCATTGCGACAAACCATTGGGCTCGCTAATAAAACTAAACAGTATGCGCGGAGATGACCTCAATTCATATTCTAATGTAAATTTTTTCTTTTCTGACATCCTATACACGGCTAATTCGTAAAAATATTGGACTATTTTTTATTTATTATTTCTAAAGAAAAGTAATTTATTCTATATTTGCAACTCTTTAAAAAATAGTATTCCACAATCGGGTTATTATTTTCAAATTGGCGGGGTAGCTCAGTTGGTTAGAGCGCAGGATTCATAACCCTGAGGTCACGAGTTCAACTCTCGTTCCCGCTACCAAAGCGGCAAAAGCGGCATAATTCAGACCCAGTTCTGGTATGCCGCTTTTATTTTTAGTCAAAACCTGCTGTAAATTAGCAACATACGCAAACAGCGAATTTATTCTTGGGGTTCGACATTCATCATTTTTCTTATCATATCCAATACCTTCCGGAAATATCAAAAACTGCAATCGCTGTTTTGTGTAATAATCCGCTGTAAGCCATCTGGACTGCATATTAAGGGCAAAATCAATGGTCAAATCAACACATTCAGAAAGGTTCGACACCCTTTTTGAAGTCTTTAATAAACCACTCTCTATTTCCTTCTTATCGACCTGATATTTTTCAAGATACTTGAGGTATAATTCTCTTGTAATCTCCTCCTCAATAAAACGTTCTTCCAACCGTTCAATCTTTTTATTTAACTCAACTAGTTGTTGGCTTAAGTCTTTATAAACGTCTTTACTTTTTTCATTTCCATCATTCAGTTGATTGAATGTTGTTAGGGCCTGCTTTTTAATAACACCAATAAACTTTTCCGATACTCCGAGATTAAAGTATCCTAGAATCTTTTCAAATCGTTTATTTAAAGCATCAGCATTTTTATTATTGCTACATCCAATTGTACTGCACTTATAATAATGTATTCCCTTTCTTTGAACAATATACCCTCTCATTAGCTTACCGCATGTATGACAATGAAGGAAACGTTTCAAGGGAACGTTTTCGTTATTCTCGACTATTTTATATCCATGTGTATTAAGATCAAGAAGACCATTTACCTTAAGGAAAATTTCCTTTGAGATGAGTTGCTCATGTTTGCCTTCGACAACTGTGCCATCAAGCATCCTATGAACAACAAGGCCACAATAAAAAGGATTTCTGAATATTTCAGGGACTCTTTGATGACAAACCTTTAAGCCTTTTTCGATTAGTCTCTGACGTATTGCCTCATTTGACAATTTCTCTTCAGCCTTCCAAATGAAGGCTTGCCTTAACAGCTTGCCCCTGGAATTTACAACTATTTTCCGCTTGCCATTAACCCTGACAGAATCAAAACCCAACGGTGGTTTTGTAGGCCATTCACCCCGAAGAAGAACCTCTTTAATTCCGGCCATGCATTTTTGCTTGCGCAATTGATTATCAAATTCGCCAAACAAAAAAAGCATCTTCTGCTGCATTTGGCCTGATGGATTTGAAGTGTCGATTGGTTGGGTAACGGAAACAATCTCAATACCCAGTTTCCGCAATTGTCCGCTTAACCATATTGAGTTATCATTACGCGAAAACCTTTCAAGGCTATAAACAATTATGTATGCTATTTTTAACTTGCTTTTTTTAACGAAAGATAGCATGGAGGCAAATTCTTTCCGCTCATCGGTCTGAGCGCTTTCGTACGTTCCTCCAAAATTCGCCAAAACTGAATAACCACATTTCTCAGCATATTTTAAGCAAGCTTTACCCTGTGTCTCCAGACTCAGATTGTTATCCGCCTGCTCTTTTGTACTTACACGGGTATAAATAACACAATTTGTACTTCTTTTGGTGCTGGCTATTTCGCTTCCTTTTGCGAACGATTTAAACAATGAAATCTCTGTCATAATCACGGTTTTAATTTCAATAATTTCCTATTTACAAGATACGAATATTGATTGCAATTATGACTGTTTCTGTTTGCTTTTTTTGTAGAAATTATAAACAATAACAGTTAATTCTTTCAACGTTTTTATCACTTCAAGCGATTCAGCATCAGATAAATGGCTGAACTCATCACATGCTCTTATTTCATCAATAGTAACATCATGCATTCTTTTATTACTGGTCTTTTTAGAGCTATTAAAATCCATTATTTTTTTCACCATCACTGTTCCCTCTCCACAATAATTTATTAAAAAAAATACCGGAGCAAAACTGTCCGGTATTTATACATGCAAAACCAATAGCAGGCTACAGATAGACCCTGCTTCCTTTACGGTCAAATCTTGCCTCATAACGGATATATCCCCCTGCAACAAGATCTTTCAACAATCTGTGGTAAGTTGAAATGCCTGCAATACGAGCCATTGACATAACCTCTATGCGCTTAATTACTATCGGTTCCTTATATCCTTTTTCTTTCTGAAGTTCGATAAGTGCAGCATAAAAACTTACATGCGATGGACCGATACAGGGATTGTTCTGTATTGCCCTAAAGAATTCAGAAAGCAGACTACCGGTTTCCATTATTACATTTTCGCTCCGCGCTTTTTCGCTTGTTTCTTCTGTGGCTTTGAATTTTCATCATCACCTGCACTTTGCTTTTCAGTCTTTTTTTTTGACTGCGATGAAGACTGGTTTTGATCCTGTTTTTTATCTTCACTGTGCCTTACCTCTTTTCCGCTTTCATCAAACAACTTAACAGTCTTAAACTGCGGAACTGCTTTTATACTGCCTTTATGTTCTTCCCCGTCTTTGATATAAGTAACAGTATGCAGGTTGCCTCTTTCCAGCGACCGGATCATCTGTGCTTTCTTTTCTACATCATCAAGTTCCTTGATCGGTTGTTTAGCCAGTTCATCAGGCAGATTAAAACCATAGTTATCATGGTAGTATTTCATTTTAAACTGCCCGTTGCTATCAGCATCTTCAAAATCAAGCTGCACCCATGCATTATACTTTTCGCCTGTACCTTCATAACGGGCATTTTGTCCTTCACCAACTTTCTGAAGTTTTTCCAGTTCCTTATAAACGGACTGCCCGCTCATCAGGTTAAAGGCTTCCTTAAGCGTAAAGTTATTTTCTTTGCCCATATAAAATGTTTGCTTCAGTGTATCCGCTGATTGCTTGACCTCGAGTTCGTACCTGTTAAAGAAAACCATTCCTGTTTCTTCAGAACGCCTGAAGTGCAGCGTAGCCTTTACATCGCCATCTCCGAACTCCGGCTGATGTACTAAAGTAAAAGCAGGTTTTTTTCCGGCTATCTCTGATTTTAAAGCATCGGTCAGGTTATCACCAAACCCGCTGTATTTTACCTGATTGGACAGGTATTCAACATTATCATCATTCATAATTTTTATTTTTTGATTGTTATTAATTAATTGTTCATTTTCCAATCGTTGATATCGGTTGGCTACCATCATGGAAACATCTATACTTCCGTGCTTTTCAATCAGCAGGGAATGATTTTCGTTGGCTTCCGCCATTGCCCTGTATGCAGATCGAATGGCCAGGTAGCCATATTTATCCTGATCTGTCGCCATTTCATAGCAAAACTCCTGCGCTTCATAATCTGTCGGGAAACAGGATAACTCTTCTTTATGAATAGCAGAAAAGCTATTAGGAAACGCTACAAATTCCTGACCTTCCCAACGGTTCCTTTGCAGGTAGTCAAGCACATCCCGATATTCTTCTTTTCTAATCAACATAGTTCACCGTTTAAAGATGCTCTCCTCAGAACTTCATATTTTCCAAATACAATACTTAAAATCAGAAAGAGACGGAACGCATCAGATGCTTGTTGTTTAATCTCAGTGTTAAATGCCGTCCACCATTTTTTTCCATGAGCTGAATAATCAACTCCTTTTTATCGGGAATGGTAAACTTCTGTAAGGCGATAACGAGGTACTGTGTTGATTGCTGATGAAGTATAGTTACATTCCCATGAATGTGCAATGGGGTTTGCTCCAGTTCCTGGGACGCAGTGCGCTTACTTTTTTTCTTATCACGGATAAAGAAACGCAGTTGCTCTATATCATAACTGATATTACTTTTGTTACGAAGTTCCAACTGGTAATACATGATGTTATCTTTAATGTAAAGCCCGTTCAATCCCATGCCTACGCTAAACTTATTATCTCTTGGCCCTCTTATTGATTTTAGTTTCCCTGAAACGTATTCAGATGCAGTGAGTATCTTCTGCTGGTTATCATGCTCCCTTGTGAAAATTGCAACCGGTTCATAGCCCATTGGTTTATCGGCAAGTTCCAGATTGAGCGTGGTAGGCTGCTGTGCAAAATGCAACACGAATGAATACAATGATCCGTCTGCTGTAATGATAGAAAGGTTTGTTTCTTTGAAGCTATCCTTAGCAGCTTTTAACTGCAATACATTCTCAACCCCTTTTGCTTTTTGAACCAATACCTCGGCACTTCCACGGTCTACACTTTTAATCGCATAGGGAAAGATCAGGTTTGTTGTCTTCTGATAGGAAATAGCCAATTGAAGAGGTTCAATTCTGGATTTCGTATCCGTTGCAAAGGTCAGCTCCTGAGCATTGCCGTGCAGTGTGAACAGCACAACTGCGAAGGCCAATAATGATTTGAAATTTTTCATACTTTTATGTTTTATTAAATTGAATTATTTGTTTTTGTTCTGCTTCTCATCAAGCAGCATAATCCGATAGCCGGCCTTCACCATTACTTTCACCAGCTTGATTTTTTTGCTTAACAGGTTTCGGGTAATCTCCATGCCCGCATTGGCTGCCTGTGCACCAAGCGAAGGATCGAGCGAAGCCATACTAAATCCCTGAATGGAACGCTCACCACCCTGTTTGGCGACATCCCTTGTGATCGCTCCGGGGATATAAATTCCGGCAAGCCCATCCATATCGTAAACATTAAGCTCCACCGGAAAAAGTTGGTTATTATTTCTGATGCTTGTAATGGTGATATTCAATCTTTCTCCGCTCAGGCTAACAACCCCGAACACAAACTGATCTTTTGGAATGAACACACCATTGATATATACCGGATCAATAAGGCGAAGCTTTATCGTGCTTCCATTCACCAATGTCTGTGTTTCGTGTACAACAGCATTGATTGCAGTATTGCCACTTGCGTTTAATTGCGTTCCGGGGTTATCCAAACCAAAGAAACCATTAGAAGCAAAAAGTTGCGAAGACTGATTTTCTCCCAATGAACCAATAGGCTCTTCGGATTGGGAGGCGGAGACAGCATACACATTGCCACGGTTTTCTTCCGATGCTTTTTTGATGCGTTGCTGAACCCTTTCCGGATGCTGGAGATCCAGTATGCTTTCAAGCAGGTCACCAGCCTGTTTCATCTGTGGGTCTTCCTGTGCTGTGCTGTTGTTCATGCGATCCATCATATCCTGTAACTGTTTAAGGTCTCCTTCTACCACCTGATTTCCGGCCATGTTATTTGAAGCCATGGGTGGAGTGATGGTTTCGGGCGGCTGGTTTATCGCACGTTGCAACTGGTTCAGTTTCTCATACACCTGCTTTTCATCGGGATCATAAGAACCGCCATCTGAAACGCGGGCAGAACTGTTCTTCGTTATGGGTGCGAAGGATTCATTTGTCAAAAGTGTTTCAGGGCTATCAGGCTCAGCATTGTAATAAGGGTCATTCTTTTGCTGCTTTTCCTTTTCCAGTGCATCCTTTTCTGCCTGGGTGTAGAAACCCATTTTGTCAAGCGGTTCTTCCTTGTTTTTTGCCCCTGGCAATTCTGCATTAAATCCGGCAGGATTCACCTTGCCTTGTACCTGATTGCCACTACCGCCACCAAGCGCCCAAAAAATAAGCGTGATGAAAGGAAGGACAAGGACAGGAAAAGCAAACAGCATCCTACGCTGCTTTTCGATTTTTTGATTTTGTTGTACCATAATGATATTATTTAGAGTGATTAATTATTTGTTCGAGCATGGCAATCGTATCCATGATTCCCGGATGCCTTTGAAGAATACTATCCCTTTGGATTCTACCTGCCGAAGTTTTGCTCAGGCTGTCCATGTGGTACCGGAATTTTGAGATATACCATGACGTACTTCTGTTCTTCATTGGTACATCCGGATCAGATCTCAACACAGCAGCTTTGCTTATGCCTGCCGGTTTTTGAAACTCATAGCTTATAGCGCCAAGGATGAGCCCGACAGCATACGCACATAAAAACAGTGCGATACTGAACAGGATGATTTTTCGCGTGCGGGGTGCCTGCTTTTCAGATTGTGTCCTGAGCCAATCTGCCAGCTTTCTTTTTTGTGTTTCCATTATTGACGTTGTTTAATTTCTACATCATTGTTTGCTATAATCTTCCAGTTTTCGATCAGGAAGCCATGGGGATTATTGTCAGAGCGGTTGATGTTTCGCAGGTAGCCTTCGGTAACCAGGTTGCGCTGTACAATACTTGTAGACCGGATGATTTCCAGTTTAGCAATGCACCGGAACAGGTACGGGTGCGTATCTACGTTAATCAGTATACTGTCTACCCTGATGATCTGGCTTACGTTTCCGGAAATGATATTGCTGTAATAGCTTTTTTCCTTTAGGTTGTCATACTCCCGTTTGGCACTTTGGTCGGCCAGGTACAAAGACTTGCCAATATTCTCTTTGATCAGCTTATCATCCGGATCAAGATTGAAAAATAACCGGTGAAACGTCCGGATATGATCCCTTGCTTCAACCGGGATGTTGTCCTTTCTTTCAGAAGCAAAAGCTTCCAATGCTTTACCGTTTGCAAGCACATACACTTTTTCCTGCATGGTAAATACCAGTTTGAAACTCTTGTATATTGCATAGCAGCAAATGATCGCACTGGTAATGATGACCACAAGGGAGAATGCCCTGATGTGTCTGAATGCTGTATCTATATTTTTTGTTTTCCTGAACATAATATTGCCTTGCTTTACGTTATGAATTTTTATTGCCTGAGAGCTTATCATGTACATAGCTGCCTCCGTAGCCTAATGCATTACCCATCGAACCTGCCATGCCCTTTCCGGTAGCCTGGCCGCTGAGGCCCTCATTAAGAAATTTATCTGCATGCATGATATTACCGGCAGTAGCTCCGGCCGCACCTGTAATGCTGCTGGTACCTGAACTGAATGCATTGGTTACTTTTTGCTGCAATGCACCGCCACCTGCTGCATGTACTATGTAGTTTGCCACTGAAGGAACAGTAAAGTAACCTGCAATGCCGATGACCAGAAATATGAGATACCCGATGTCGGTGGCGCTAAAAAAAGTATCTCCGGCAGCTTCGACCTGCCTGATGTCCATCTTGATCATATTCTCCTGAATTTTGGCGATGACAGCCCCGAAGATATTTGCAACGGGAAGCCATAAAAAGATGTTGATGTACCGGGCAAGCCATACGGTAAGCGTGTGCTGAAAACCATCGAAGACCGCAAGGCCAAATACCAGCGGGCCAAGTATGGCAAGTACGATCAACTGGAATGTACGAAGTGTATTGATGCAAAGCGAAGCGGCTTCAAACAAAATTTCAAGCACCTGGCTTATCGCATTTTTTACTGCATTTCTAAACCCATAGGCCATCTTTTCTGTAGCGAACCGCACATCGTTTCCAACGCCTTCCACCCAGCCTTCCTCCTCATCCCCGTAGGTGTACTTATACCATTTTTCACGGTTTCCGTTTCCATCCGGGCCGACATACATCTGCCATTTGCTGGTTTTTTTAAGTGCTTCCTCTTTTTGTTTCAGCAGCAGTTTGATGGCATTGTTAGACCCTTCAACCATAGCCGCAGTTCCTGAAACGGTGGGCTTCATCACACCATTAATGACACCGATCACCGCAGGAAAAAACAGGATGCATAAACCAATACCAAACGGCCTTAACAACGGATAAAAATCTATTGCTTCAGCGTTTGCAAGGTGCTTCCAGATTCGGGATGCGATATACCAGAGTGCTGCAAAGCCTGCTATTCCCTGGCCTACGCCAATCAGCCTGCTACAAAGCGGCAGCATCTCATCGTACAGTTGTTCGAGCACCCCATGAAGTCCATTTATTTCATTTGCTACGCCTTGTGCAGCACAGATTCCAGGTAATAGCATCCCTATTGCCGTAATCATTACGGCTCCAAATTTTGCTTTCATCATATCTATTTGTTTAATCCGTTTGCTTTTTGAGAAAGGCGTATGTCATGCTGTATTTTTTCCCTTTGCAGCGCAAGCACCGTGGTCTGGTTATTAAAGTAGCGCAGGAACATCACCTTATCTTCCATATCTGCATAGATTGCATCTATTGCCTTCAACCTTTCATCATCACTCATGCGCAACTGGCCTGCCGTCATAATCATGGTCAGTTCTTCAATATTGCGCAGGCTGCTTTTAAACAACCTTTCATGGACACTTGCCAGATAAGCAATTTCATCAGGGCTGAATACATCTGTTTTTTTAAACCTTGCAAAAGCCGCTTTATACTCCTTGATCAATATGATCTGGTATTCGATAATCTCTGCCACCCTTCGGTACTTGCGTACCTGCGGACTCACAGCATACAGCGCATCAAGAAAATTCTTATGAATATTAAAATTGCCTTCCGAAATATCCCTTACCGTTCCATATCCCTTGCTCACAATCTCATAGCCTTTTTTAAGATCGGTAAGTATCTGTTTGAACTGGGCCAGCTTCTCTATGTTCAGGGCCAGTTGTGCAATTTCATCCGCTTGCGCATTAACTTTTCCGATACTGCCCATTGCAATAAAAAGCAGGGCGATAACCTTTAAATTTTTCATATTCTTATTTTTTTAACCCGTTTAAAATCCTGCTGTTTTCAATAGCCTTTTTCTCATTTCTTCTTGATATGGCCAACCGGATAGCAACATTTCCGAAACTTTCAGTGGTCAGGTAGTTTTGCTGCATCCGTTTATAAAGGGCATTGATCCTGGCAATGCGTTCATCATCTTTCATCTCCAGTTTATTGGAAGTGGTTACTGTTTTCAGTTCATCAAGAACCTGGTCGCAGTCTTTCTGTATCCGTTCAAAAACCTGATTCACATAGGTGGTTTCTTCAGCAGTGAGATTGCCTGACTCATCAAGCTGTTTCTTAAAGGTGGCCTGGCTTTTCAGCATGGCTGCCTGTAAGCCGGTAATACCGGCAACCTGCGGATATTTACGGACCAGCGGGTTTACATTTTTCAGTGAAATAAAAAAGGCATTATGCAGGTCAAACTCTCCTTTTGCAGCCTTACTGATAAAGTCCAAACCATCTTTGGCTATTTTGTAACCCTTTTGGATATAGCCGATCTGAACCTGAAGGGCAGCAATCTGCTCCAGCAGGTATTTCTTTTGCGTGGCCTTCTGGTTTATCCATTCATCAGGTGTCTGAGCTTTGGCATAAGTTGACAGCAAACCGGCCAGCATACATAGTATGGTGATTACACGTTTCATTTTTTTAATTATTCAGTTTGTTATTTTATTCCGTAAAGCCGTTTCACAAATGCCCTGTCATGATCAGACTTCGAACGGCTGAGGCTCAGCATCGCATTTTCTTTATTGAACTGGCGCAGGTCATCATAGTTCGTATCGACCCGGTCAGCAGCAGCGTTGATTAGTTCCAGCCGTTTAGCATCGCTCATCTGGGTTTTAAAACTGTTTACAATGAGCATCATCTGATCTACATTCTTTATTGTTTCGGCAAGCATACCCGCATATACTTTGCCCATGTAAATAATTTCTTCGGGCTTAAAATGCTTATCGCTTTTAAGCAGTTTCCATGTACGCTCAAACTCTTTCACCAGCATGACCTGTTTTTGTGTGACCTCCCGGATACGTTTATAATAGCTGATCATTGCTTTTACCCGCCACAGTTCATCATAATATTTACGGTACTGTTCTTTTTGTTTTTCAGTCCAGTTACTGATCTCGTCCAGTTTGAGTTTGCTCATTGTATTTTCCAATACCTTCTGTGCATTCTGCAACCAGATTACCTTATTCTGTTCCCGCTGGATCGCCAGATCGGCTGCCTTAACAGCCTTGATAATAGCCTGACGGATGATCTCAAAAAGAGGGAATGCGTGTGCCTGTTTCACATGTCCGAACGTTCCCATCAATACGATCATCACCACCAATAAAATCTTCTTCTTCATATCAACCTCCTTTGTTATTTATTGCGTAAATCATCTGCCATTGCAGCAATCCCTTTGCGTATGTCTCCGCCAAATTTTTCAGCATACTCCATCAGCTTTACTTTTTCGGTCTGTTCTGTGGTATAGGCGAGGTATTCTTCCAGACTTACCTCGGTGCGATAAACCTTGCTGAGCATACCACCCAAACTGATAAAAACCTCCTTGTATTGTTTTGTGGGATCATTTGCTTTGTTTACCGAAAGCACCAAAGCCTTTTCCTTTTCGGTCAACCCGAGCAGTTCCTGTATCTGATCAAACTTGTTCTGATACTTGCTCTGGTCAAGCAGGATTTTACAGTCTGAATTATTGATGATGGCCTGCTTTACTACAGGGGAGGAAATGATGTCTTCGACTTCCTGCGTGACTACGATAGCTTCACCAAAAAACTTTCGTACTGTTTTGAACAGGTACTTAATATACTCTGCAAAGCCTTCTTTCATCAATGCTTTCCATGCTTCTTCGATCAAAATCATCTTACGGATACCTTTCATTTTTCGCATCTTATTGATGAATACTTCCATGATGATGATGGTTACCACAGGGAACAGGATCGGATGGTCTTTGATGTTATCCAGCTCAAAAACGATAAACCTTTCCTTTAAGAGATTCAGGTTTTCAGTTGCATTGAGCAGGTAGTCAAATTCGCCACCTTTGTAATACGGCCTGAGCACATAAAGAAAATTATCTACATCAAAATCCTTTTCCTTTACTTTATCATCCAAGAGCACGTTGACATAGTCCTCTTTCAGAAATTCATAAAAAGTATCGAAACACGGGAACAGCTCCGGCCTCTTTTCCAGCAACGCATAATAACCGCTTATCGAATTGGATAGCGCCACATATTCCGAACGCTTAAATTCCTCATCATCTTTTTTCCATAATGCCAGCAGCAGGGTTTTTATGCTTTCTTTCTTTTCTGTATCCAGGCTATCGCCCTCACCGATAAAGAATGGGTTAAAACGAATGGGGTTTGCTTCAGAATACGTGAAATAATAACCATGCACCATATCGCACAACCCTTTGTAAGAATGGCCTACATCAACCAATACGATATGGGTTCCCTGTTCATAATAGCTTCGCACCATATGATTGGTAAAAAACGATTTGCCGCTGCCCGATGGGCCGAGGATAAACTTGTTGCGATTCGTGCATATGCCCATTCTCATGGGTTCGTCTGAAATGTCCACATGAACAGGCTTTCCTGTTAAGCGGTCTCCCAAACGGATGCCCATCGGGCTTAAAGAGGAGCGGTAACCTGACTCCAGATTTAAGAAACAGCTTGCCTGTTCCACGAACGTATCAAACGTATCATTCATTGGAAAATCAGCAGCATTGCCGGGAATGCCTGCCCAGAATATCTGTGGCGACCCAACGGTTTCCTGTTTGGCAACTGCATCCATCTGGGCCAGTGCAGAAGACACCATGTTTTTCAGTTCTTTTAACTGTTCCTTTACTTCTGTCCATACCATCACATTGAAATGAGCCTTTACAGGTAAGCGTTGCTGGCTGATCGCCTCGTTTAAAAAATCATTGGTTGCATCGCGGGCAATCAGGTTTTCCCTGCTGTAAGCAGATAGCGATTGCAGGCGAAGCCGCTTGCTTTCCAGTTTTTGAATGGTCTTCTGTGCATCATCAATAAACAGGTACTGGCTGTAGATATGGTTACAAGGCAGCAACTGTCCAAGCGTGCAGGCAAAACCTACACTGAACTTGGTACGGTCTGTGGAATACCTGTCGTAATTGATCCGGCTTCCACAGAGTGCAGGAAGATCAGCAGCATCCCCAAGCGTGTAAAGCTGGCAGTATTGATCACCGACCTTTAACCCTTCATCAAAAACGATGTCCTTTGTCAGCAACGCACCATTGTTATCAGCAAGTGTGAAGTACTGCTCAATTAAGCCCAGCTTTCTGCGCTCACTTCTTAATTCGTCCTCATGCATCCGGGTTAGTTTTACAAAACCACTGTCCTCCATGATGCGCCTGAACTGGCCGCAGGTGTCCAAGAAGTCTTGCAGCAGTTGTGCATTAAGCGTTTGCTCCGGTACAATTGTCCTGCGAAGCAGACTTGAAAAAAGAGAGGTGACCATCTTTCTTCCCGCAGGTTTTTTAGTCAGCATGATATAGCAGTTATGGTCAAGATAAGGACGCTCGTTAAAGAAGCGTTCGCTGCTACGGCTCAGAAAGCTGGTATCATCTTTTGTAAAATCCGGCCTGTGCCTGCTTTCACGAAACCAATCCTGTTTATAGAAGATGCTGTTTTTAGGCAGCACCTTAATGGCCTTGATCCATGCCTGATGAAAAGCTTCATACTCCTGATCGGACAGTGTAAATATTTCCGGCAGGTCAGCTTTGAATACAATTGTTATATCTCCCTGCCTGCTTAAAATGCAGTCATGTTGCACATCCATTATTGGTAATAATTCTTCTAACACGTTTTCCATCTCACTTCGCTTTACCTATATCTTTATTCAATTAATTTGAGGCCATGAATGCCTTTCTGCTTTTTACTTTAATTACTTTCGGAACCAGCCTGCGTGCCATTGCTTTCATCATCCCGTGCTCTCCATATTTGTTGCTCATGCCATAGATCTGAACAACAAGGCCGCTCCCGGTCAGGGCAATAACCCCGATGCAGATATAGGGTGGGAGGCCTATGATATACATGGCCGCAAACAATACCAGCAATGCAATGACGCCACCACCCAGATACCAGATGTATTGCGCTTTCAATCCTTTGAACTCAATGCTTTTGTTAATGCCTTTATTAATCTGATATACACTGTTTGCCATAATCATTACCATTTATTTCTCATCCTTCTTCCTTTACGCATTTCAGCATACATAGCTTCCTGCGTTTTATCCCTCTGCACCGGAACAAGCTGCATCACCTTTGATTGATGACTGTCCTCCAATTCAACTTCAACCGTTTCAGTCTGCCTTTCCTGTTGTTGCTTTAACTGATTCTCCTGTATTTTAATGGCAATCTGCCTTTCCAGATTTGCCAGTTCACTTTTGAGTTCCTGTAATTCGGATTCCTGTAAAAAAGGTTTTTTGATAAGCTGTTCCAGTTTTGGTATTTCCTGATCCATTTCTGAAACCAATTTCTCATATTTTGCCTTCAGGCTTTCCACACGGTCAATAGCATTCAGAAAATGACGGGCTGCAAGCTTGGGGTTATCTATATTTGGAATGCCGTTGTTATAGGTATATTTAATTCCATCGGATGATCGCTGCGCATAAAAACTGTTGGCATAGTAATATTCTATTTTTCCTTTTGACTCGTACACATCCCGATGCCTGCGGATATAAAGGTTGAAGCCGTACAATGTTCCGATTTGTTGTTCCTGTTCGTTGATGTTTTCCGGTTTCCAGTTTTTATACAGGGTGATAAGGTGCTTACCGATGACCTCTGTTGCGGGTGAAGAAACACCCGCAAGCACTACCGGATTTTTCTTTACGCCATCATTTTCAAACTGTAGTTTTTCCTTGTAGTTCTTTTCGTCATCAGTAAGTTTTTTCAAGGTGCTTATGGATGATGCCCGTTCATTTTGTTGCCGTTCGAGTTTTTGTTTGTTTCGGGACACTTCCCTGAAATGGGATACCTTCAGGCTTTCCATTACGGCAACTTTCTTTTCGAGTTTTGATTTCTGCAACAAGGTCGTATCACCCGAAAGGATTGCGATATATTCCGAGAAGTTCATTCCGCTTTTTTCATCAACCGAGCCCTCATCAATGGTGCGGACGTTTAGTTCACAATTTTTCATTTGTGATATGAAGGGCTGTTTGTTTTTAAGCAGGTTAAACTTGTAGTTATCCAGTGACTGCTCTGTTGCATAGATGAAGTTCCGTACCTTGTTTCCGAAATATTGTTTTGCAACCAGGTTGCCCTGCCTTGCCCCACGACCGTTACGTTGTTCCAGTTCAGATGGCTTCCATGGTATATCCAAATGATGCATGGCCACTACACGTTCCTGTACATTCAGTCCGGTACCCGCTTTTTCTGTACTGCCCAATAAAATTCGTATTTCACCCCTGTTCATTTTGCGGAACAGCTCCGGTTTTCTTTTATCTGTCCAGTCATGAATAAAGGTGATCTCATGTGCAGGAATATTGAAATCTTTAATGAGCTTATCTTTTAGTGAATCATAAATATTAAACTCATTTGGCTTAGGTGTTCCAATGTCCGAGAATACGATCTGCGTTCCCTTATATTGGGAACTTTCATTGTAGATCTGCGAAATATTTCTGCCACATACATTTATTTTGTTATCGGTATGATCGCTATATTCAAAGGCATTGATCAGGCGCATATCAACTGCCATCTTTTTGGCGTAGTTGGTTGCGATCAGCATTCGTCCCTTATCTTCTTCACGGGTGAGTGGCCCGCGACCTATCAGGTTCCCATCACCGGTTTTGGCAAAGGCCATCAGGTTCTTGATGAACTCGCGTTGCTCAGGAGTAGGTTTAATGTTGACCAAAGTTTCAACCAGTTCCGGTTTGTCGAGGTTAATATGCCTGGCCGTTTTGTAGTCGGTGATCTCATTGTAGAACAGTGCCAGTTCCGGCACCTTAATAAAATGCCTGAAACGTTCTTTTGCGATAATTTCATTGGTGACCGAAAATTCAAAGTCTGTTGTTTTGCGTGCGAACACCGCTGCCCAGCCATCAAAGTTCTCGATACGCTGCCGCTCCATTTCCTTTGGCCGCAGGTATTTAAAGAGCAGGTACATTTCGGTCAGGCTATTTGAAATGGGTGTTCCGGATAGAAATGTTGCACACAGGTCACTATCATTTCTTTGTTGCAGGGTACGCACCGCAAAAAGCATATTTAAAGCTTTTTGGCTACCTTCTGTATTTCCCAACCCTGATACCCGGCTGTGCCTGGTCGTAAAAGTGAGGTTCTTGAATTTATGCGCTTCATCAATAAATAAGTGGTCAATGCCCATTTCTAAAAAGTTGATTCCGCTGTCCTTCTTTTCCTCAATATTCCTTAACACGGTGTTCAATTGTCCTTCCAGATTGTTCTTACGTATCTCCAGTCCCTTGAGCATCTTCTTTGAAATCTCACCACCCAATTCCCTGATGGTATCAAGATCACGTTCGATATTATCCAGCTCAATCTGAAATATCTCTTTTTGCACTTGCGGTGACTGTGGTATTTTGCCAAACTGGTCGTGGGTCAGAATGATGCAATCCCAGTTGTTGTTTTTGATCTCATGGAAGAGGCGAAGCCTTTTAGCCGGGCTGAAATCATTCTCGTTCGGAAAAAGAACCCTTGCCTTAGGATAGGCCAGCTTATAGGTTTCGGCAATCTGTCCCACATTGGCTTTCAGGGCAAGAATCATGGGCTTATGAACGATGCCGAGCCTTCTCATCTCCTGAGCAGCTACAATCATGGTCAGTGTTTTACCTAGACCAACCTCATGGTCAACCAGCGCACCCTGGTTCTGTATGATGCGCCATGTAGCATTTTTCTGTGAGCTATACAGGTCATCAATGTCTAATGCTTTTTTATTAAGGCCCGGAAATACCAGATGGCTGCCATCAAATTCCCTTAGTACATAGCAATTAAAAGTATCATTATAAAGCCCTGCTAATAACTGTTTCTCTTTATCGGGAAGATCATGAAGCCAGCCGATAAATGAGCTGCGGATCTGTTCGATTTTCTGGTGAGCCAGTTGTATCGCTTCATTATCCGGTATCCTGATGGTTTTACCATCACCAATCGAAACTTCATAAGTGAAAAATGGTGTTGTATTTTCCAATGCATGTTCCAGCATGGTATAACCATAGGTGGTTCTGCCGCTTTTTGGAGTAACGGCATATTCTGTATTCACTTTTATATTATTGCCCGTTCTTACCTTAAAGGCATCTACTGATGGAAAATAACTGATGCTTGCATCCTGTTCAAAAAGTTCGGTGGCAAACCGCTCGTAGAAACTAAGCGGTATCCAACGTTCGCCCAGGTTAAAATCCAGCAGTTCAAAAGGGATGGCTTCCGGCTGTACTTTTCGCAGTGCTTCCACGCTACGCCCATACTGGTAATTTTGCAAAACCTGTTCAGGCAAGTTTTCAGCCTGCTTTAATTTTGCCACTACGTTTCCGCTCAGAAACTCATCGGCAGTTTCCCAGGTATTGCTAAGTGGATTAAGATAGATGTGGTTGCCCAATCCGGTAATCGCTTCGTCCCTGTCTGTTTCCAGCGCAGCACTGATGAATTCCAGATCAACCCTGCCCGTATCATTTAAACTGTGGGCGAGAGCTTCTACAGGATCGGTTGTAACAAAGCGTTCCTTTGTTTTCTGTACCGACTGTATTAAAATATCAGCTTTGACAAAATGTTCACCTTCCCTGCGCTCCAATGAGGAAAGCATGGCAAGCCCGTATGCGGTATCTTCAAAAATCCGTGCTTTATTCTGATTACTGTTCAGCAATCCGTTTTGTGAAATGAAACTGCTGTAAAGCAGATTGAGCTGATTACGCTCTGCTTCGCTGATGCCCTGTCCTTCTATTTCATTGGCAGATAGCTCCAGATATAAATCCCTTACAGCAATGTAATCCATGTAAAAGGCATGATGTGACTGGTCAATGATAGGGATGAACGGAGCGGTATTATTCTCCGTATCCGGAGCACCGATCTTTCCGATAAGTCCTGCATGACTCACCAATGCACCCTCTTTGTAAAATGGTTTTGATAAGGCAACCGAAACATCTTGCTGTCCTGATTCGAATAGCCCTCTGAAAGCATTGTCACCCTCATATGTAAAAGTATTGGAATAACCCTTTAGCTCTTTTGCGAGCTGTTGAAGTTCATGCGCCAATTCGCCTGCCTCTTTCCAGTTTGAAGTAAGCTGGTCGATTTCTTTTGCATTGGAATACAAGCGGTACAGATAGCGGTTGCTTTTGTGCTGTTTGGCGGCAAGCAGTACGATGGTATCATGTTGCGGATTATCAATGCTGCGAATGGTGCTGATGATACGCGCAGTGCCCTTTTGTACCACCGTCTCATCCGCCTGGCTGATATAGGCCATTGCTTTATTCAGGGTTTCTGCCGGAGCAATATCGAACAGCCCAAGCTGTACTGATAATGTTTCTGTTTTGCTTTCTGGCATCGGCAAATAGGTCAATGTTCGCTTTGCCTCCCGGGTAATTACGGACTGCTTTTGCAGTGCCTGCTCAAACCCTACATGATTAAAACGATTGATAAAATCTTCATGGAGTACCTCCTTCATCCGGTCTCCTATATCAGAAATATCACCATGTTGCCAGACACTTTCATGAAGCTGACCGTACTGGTTTTTATCTACTTTCACCTCGCTGCCCACAAATAACTCCGGATGAAGATCCAGATAAGCATTCTTTTGAAATTCGGTCAGACCGTGGGCAACAGCGATGGTAGAAGTAAGCAGTACCTCATTTTCCGAAAGCTCTTTTTTATTTACATTCTTCTGAACGATCAGCAAATGGTTTGGCGCTTCGGTATTTCCGGTATCCTTCATCAGGTTGTCCGGCATAGCAATCAGGCTTATAAAATCGGCACGATCAAAAAGGTATTCCCGTGCTGTTCTGTTAGAAGGGCTGTTTAAAAACCCATCCGTTGTGATATAGGCCATCAGGCCCCCATCCGCCAGCTTATCCAATCCTTTTGCAAAAAAATAGTTATGTATTTTTCCTGATACAGCTTTATCAGGATAGGATTTATCATATACTGAAAAATTTCCGAACGGAATATTGCTTACTACAAGATCATACGTTCCGTTCTCTTTATTTCCGGTGTTTTCTAAACCGCTGACTTGTGTATCGTTTTTAATCGCTAATGAGCTATTGATTGCCTGTAACACCAGGCCGCTGATGCTATCCTTTTCTACAGCAGTAATATGCTCCAGTTCTGCAAAAGCTTTCACCGCTTCATCAATAAACACACCTGAACCGGCAGAAGGCTCATAGATGCGTTTAGGTTTGATGTTGTTTGCTGCCAATACACTATACAATGTCTGCGGAACAACCGGAGGGGTATAAAAAGCGGTAAGTACACTATTGCGGAGCGAACTGATTACTTCTCCATACGCTTTATCACGGAAGTTCTCTTTGAGCAGTTCATGCAACTGCATCATATCTGCATGAAGTTTCAGGTCCTGGTTGGTGGCACCATTCGCTTGCCATTCTTCCGTTGAGCCATTTGGATAGAGTATGGCTTTGATGCCGCCAAAGCCAGCATATTTGCGCAGGTCGGTCAGATCCGCATCGGATAAAACCGCACCATTCCGGTAGCCGATAGCCAAAAGGATTGCCCGGATATTATCCCTTAACTTATTTGAAACATTGTAAGCCATTGCTGCACATTTTTCTCACTTCACTTCTTGGCATGTTTAATTCAGGTAGTTTGCTATGTCTGCAATTATCGCATAGCGCAACAACCGATTGTCTTCATTTTGCTCTGAAAATCTGAAAGCGGTAAACGTATCCCTGCACACTTCAATTAAATTCACGAGCTCGTAGGTAAGCACTCCTGCTTCGGTAAACTTTTCAAAATCATCCTTAAATTCTTCTTCCAGTATCCTGTTCAGAAACAGGTATTTTGAAGGCCGAAGCTCACTGGTCATTTCTTTTAATGCCCGTTGCTGTGTTTCGTGCAACTGCACCCCATCAGCCAGCCATTGCCTGACCTTTGGCATCACAACTTCTATCTTATCATTGATGTAATTGCTCACCTTAAAATCTTCCTGTAAACTGAGCAGCAGTTCCGGGTTATGGTCAACGATGTATTGATGAAGTTTTGTTCTCAATGCTGTCTTCATAATGCTTGCTTTTTATATGCCAAAGAATGAACGGATGACCGTTGCCACAACAACAAGGAACACACAACTGCCAAACCATGCACTGGCCACCTTGCTGGTATCGGGGTCGCCATTGTTCCATTTCTGGTAAACTTTTATTGCACCGATCAGCCCCAGTATGGCACCTATTGCATACATCAGGTTGGTGCCGGAGTTAAAATATCCGCGCACTTCATTGTTTGCCGCATCAATGCCGGCATTTCCGTTCTGCGCATAGCATATCACCGTGACCGCGATAAACAGGCCCGTAAGCCATACCTTTTTTTTATACTGCTTCATAATTATTCTGTCTTAAAATTTTGCTTTTTAAAAAGGGAGGGCAGCACATCTCAATCTCCTCAAAACCTACCCACGGCCGCCCTTTCCCTTTACGCCCGGTTGTTACATCAACTTTCAAACACACCAATCTTGAACCGGGCAATACATTAGCGGGATAAACTCTTCCACGCCTCTTCCAATTCTTCCTCACTTAGGTTTATCCCGCAATTCTCTCTGGCCTTTTCCATGATATAATTATTAAGGGCATAGCGGTAGCCGGGGCGGCTTAGCCCGCCAAAGTTTGCAACGCTGGCCTTAAGCTGATCAATCAGCTCAGGTTTTGTTGCCTTGTTGCCCGGCACCAATATGCTATGTCCGATTTCTTTTACCGTGCGCTCCAGGTCATCCATCAGTTCACCTCCGGTGTTTTCATTCAGATCCCCATCCGATTGTATGGGTTCATCTTCATCTGAAACATCCTCTTTAAGGCCTAACTTTTTCCATACTTCTTTTCTGAAATACAGCAGTAAAACCAGCAGGTAATAAATAAATGCAGCACCACCAACTACAAGCAGGTATTGTGTCCATGTAATGTTTTTAAATAGCTCGTTCATCATTTTATCGTTTATGCTTTTTCAAATTCAACAGGACAAAGTTGCGGTGGTTCAAAACCCTTTTTTCCCAATATCAACCAAGCTGGGGAAGATTTTTATTTTCACTTTTTTGAAAGTTGAACGGGAAGAAAAAGTTCAACCATATTAGAAAAAACAGAGGATTTGCGGTTTTAAACCAAGAAGCATGTCTAAATGCAAAAATCTATACCAGAAAGCGATCAATGAACAACACAACATTGTCCAAAGTTGGTGTTAAGATTATCGCAGTAAAAACCAAAAAAAAATGTGACCATGGTATAAAAAACCTCGGCAAAGAATCATTACGCCAGCCAGAAGTGGCACATAGAATTTTGTAATTTGAAACATATTTGCCCTCATAATGTTGAATGTACTCTGAACACAGGAATATGGACAACGGAATATTTATATTTACCTGTAAATACGAGCCCAATAAAGTTTCTCACTTATTCGATAACCGGGCTTTTGTGTCGTTAGAGAACTTCAATCAGGTTCTCAATGCTAACTTATCCTTTGTTTGCCAGAAATTTTTGCCTCCGATCCAAGCAATACTCATTTTAAAAATTGAACCCAAACTTACCCTTAGAGATAAACCGATGCTGGTTTTTTATTCACGACCTGTATTATTTACAAGCCATGAAAAAGGTTATTTGATTATGATGCCGGCCATTTCTAAAGCACCTGTGTTATTTGACATTGATGCAACATCAGATTATTATGAACTTGAAATAGAAAAGATTTAGACGAATAAAAGTTGAAAATAGGTTTATTTGCGTATTGATTGCACGGCACAGCCGTGACATTTCATACAGAAATATGGTTGGGTAAAGGTCCTCGGAAGAGGGCCTTTACTGTTTGTAATACCATTAGATTTTTTTCCATTACAATTGATGATGTTGCTCATAACCTTTCATCCATCCTGCGTTCCAGGTTCTCTTTAAGGCTGTCTAAAAAAGGTGTCCTTCCTTTCTTGCGGTTGGAAAGATCGGTAAACGTACGATAGTAGTTTCCTGCCTGAACATTGAACGCAATTTCCAATGCTTTCATAATCTGGTTCAGGTCTGCCTTGCCATAATTTGCTGATCCGCGTGCAAGCAACGCATAGGCAAGTTCTACCAATGCTGCTTTGCTATCTGTCCACAGCAAGTTGGTTCCCTTTATATCAGGTTTGACGGGCAGCAGTTCTGCACCGGACTTCAGTTGTTCAATGATTGTTGCCAGCCAGCCATTCAGTTTTTCAAAGCCGAGCAATTTAGAAAGTACAGCACTGCTTTTGGTTGAAAACATTGCATCCATATCTACATCACATTCGGGATAGAAAGAAGGGTGATTGACATTGCGCAGGAACCATTTATCATCTTCGCAGGTATGGCCGAGTGCATGGTACACATGCAAAATCTTGTGCCGTTCCATGAAATCGCTGTTCCTGTCTATGGCTTTACGGTAATAAGCGATAATAACTTTCCTGTCACCCTGAGGTTTATTGCTCTCTATAAAGGCAAGTTCTTCATAATAGATCAACAGGTGATGGAATCCGGGTTTGATCTCTTTGAAAAAAAGTACTTCTTCTGAAATGTCTTTAAACTCATAAGACCTGATGAATTCTTTTAGTTTGCTCAATGTAGCTTCTACAATCTCAAAACAAGCTTTAGCTTTAAATGCCTCACGCCCGGTTACCATTGCCAACAGGTTTAGTTCCTGTTCCATTTGGTCGTACAATTGACTGGTAAAGTGTATCATGGCTGTATGTGTTAATGCCTCGTTTAGGAGGCGCTAAAATGCATACAGGCAAGGGAAAGTAAAGATTAATAAACGTGTCAATTCATCCGAAACACATCAAAATGAATATTGAAATATTTCAGTTTGGATTGAAGTATGATATATCGGAACTAATGTTTAAGCTGAATTAAACGGATGTTGTTTTGTAAAAGCATTGAATTTTCATTTTTTGTAGGGATTTATCCCTACAAAAAATCAGATTTAGCTGAAATTTCTTGCTTAGTACCTCTGCCCAAATAAATTTACCGTATGAACCTATGGAACACGATCAGGATTGCTTACGTAGAAGATCAGACTGGAGTGCGGAATTCAGTATGCAGGTTTTTAAACGCACAAGCGGATACCGAAGTAACTTATGATACAGATAGCGGTAAAGAATTGCTGATGCACCTTCAACATGTGGTGCCTTTGCCAACTATCTGCATTCTTGATATATCAATGCCTGAGATGGATGGGCTTACCCTTTTAAAGAAAATTCGTAATAAATGGTCAAAGCTTCCATGTCTTATTTATAGCATGCACCAGGGAGAGCTAACAATCGCTAAGGCAATTCACCTTGGTGCAAATGGTTACTTTTCTAAAAGACACAGTTATGAGGAACTGTATCAGGCTGTAAAAGATATTGTAAGTAACGGTGTAGCCTATAGCAAAGATGCGGATAGCACTATGTTCGAACAAGTCTTAAACAACGAGATCGAAGTACCTAACTTATCAGATCGGGAAATGATATTTATAAAATACGCAGGCTCTGAACTTTCTTATAGCGAAATAGCCACAGCTATGCAGATTTCGGACAAGACCGTTGAAACGTATAGAAGCAGATGCTTCAGCAAACTTAACGTAGCAAGCAGAGTAGGTTTAGCAATCAAAGGCATTGAATTGGGCATAATTAACATCTAATCAAATATGAATATGAAAAGACACATTTATTTTATTCTCACACTTTCAGTATGCTATGCATGCACGACAAAACAGGACAGCACAGATAAACAGCATGTAAATTCGGTCACACCAATAGACAGTTTCTTTGTTCCTGTAGATACTGCTGATGAAATGACATCCAGCTATATTGCCAGTCTGGGTGGTGATGCAGATACCGACCTCAATTATTGGACTGTTGATGCAGATGCCTTACGCGATTATCTTACGAATACCGACATTAAAAAAATGAAAATTTCTCTGGCCCATACCACTGAATATATCAATAACGGCAATTACGGAGTGCCTGCCGGTTACTCTCCTGCGGCCTTAACAATTATAATGACTGGCGTTAACAATGATGGCGGAACGGTCAACTACAATTCGACATGGGCAATGGACCGCGCTAAACCTTGTCCGCCCGTTTGCCTTATAGAGGTAGCCAGTAAACACTAGTATATATGTATCTCAATTTTATATTTTACGGCATCTATCTTTTCTGCCTGATCTTTTGTCTTATCGCTGGCGGAATGAATTGGCACGTCATGCAGCCATCGCTGAAGATTTTCTATGTGTTTGTGTTACTCGTATTTATTGGCGAAGTCGGAGCACTCATAATGGAATACCATACAGGAAACAATACCCAGCTTTATAATTTCGCTGATATTGTACAAGCAGTTATTGTTTTCATATACTTCGGACATAGCCTGAAAAAGCCGGTTACAGGAATCGTGCTTGCCCTGATCAGTTTGATTTTTGGCATTTATAACTATTACTGGCTCCAGGAATCTGACCTGATCAACAGCAATTTTCTTTTATGGAGCGGTCTGGTTGTTATCAGCCTTGCTTTGTACAGCCTGATTTTTCTTTATAAAAAGGATGGAGTAACAAAGCTCAGCCGTTTTGCGCTCTTCTGGATTTCATCAGCACTGCTTCTTTATTGGATGTTTAACCTTTTAAGCCTTCAGGTGTTCAATACCTTTGTGCAATCTAACCTGAACTATGCGCTTATACTCAATGCCGGACATATTGCAAGCAACGTAGTATGTTACTCCATTATAGCTCTTGTATTTCATTTTACTCCCCGATTAAATCAATAACACCATGAATTTGGACAATAAGACCCTGTTGCTTTTAGTCGCTGCTTTTACAACAATACTTTTATTGCTTACCGCAGTTTTTGTATATGTGGTATACCTGTTCCGCAACCGTAAAGGAGAAGAATATTCTGCGGAGAACATTCGCCTGATGGAGTGGAATAAATCTATGGTAAGTGAGCACGAGAGATACCTTAAGGAATTGTCTACCCGGTTCCATAACAAAGTTCAGCAACAGACCCTGCATATTAAGCATATGTTTGGAATGGCCAGGAAACAATACGGGAAAAGTCCGGCAACTGATTTCGATGAGATCAGCGAACTGCTCGATGAGCTTTTCGATGATGCTTCACAACTGACCAGCTCAATGAATCTGGAGTACCTTCGCTCACAAAGCCTGGTCAATCTTATAGAAAGAGAGCTGGAAGAAGCTAAGAGGCTCGACAATATTGATTATGAACTGGATTTTGCAGACGAACCCCACCTTACAGAAGATGTAAAGATCATTGTATATCGTATTGCGCAGGAGGCGATAGCAAACATACACAAGCATGCAATGGCTTCTTTCATAATTGTTTCTATGTTGCATTCCAATGGAAAATTTATCCTTTCCATAGAAGACAATGGGAGCGGGCTCAACAGGGAACAGATTTATGGAGCAGTAACGCATGGCATTACCAATATGCGCAACAGGGCTGCCATTATCAATGCTCGGTTTGATATCAGTTCCGAAGAAAGGAACGGAACTAAAATAACATTACAAATGACTGTTTAGCGATGCGCGTTGTACATGATCATATCGTTGCACTGAAAGAATTCATCGAAGGTCATTTGGATGAGACGCTTTCAATATCTGTAATTGCGGACAACTATTGTGTCAGCATTTCAACTCTGCGCAAACAATTCAAAAAGCAATACAGTATACCACTCTACAAGTTTATTTTAAAGCAACGTATGGAACGAGCAATGTTAATGCTTAAAGAAAGACGACATTCTATTACCGACATCTCGTTGATGGTTGGGTACAATGACCTTTCTAATTTTACTCATGCGTTCACCAATTACTTTGGCGCAACACCGAGCTGCATCGTCAAAAATTTTGATGAGACAGCTAAATAGATATGTAAAAACCACGTTGGTCAGAATTCACAATATATTGGTCACAATTCACAATAAATTGGTCAGAATTCATAAGTCTATGCCAGCAATGTTACTATAGATTTGTTTTATAATAAAACCCAATTTATTATGAACCCAACTGTTGTCAAAATCATTTCATACTCACTTGTTCTGCTCTTCATTTACGCAGCAGCCAATAAGCTATTAGACTACCAAAAATTCACTGTCCAGATCGGACAGTCTCCCATACTAATAGGTTATGCTGGTTTCATAGCATGGTTCATACCAGCTATAGAAATTGTTATAGTGCTATTGCTTTTTCATCCTAAAACATTGCTTATCGGCCTTTATGCATCGTATGGGCTGATGGCAATGTTCACGGGTTACATTGTGGTAATTCTGAATTTTGCAGAACGCGTGCCATGCTCTTGTGGAGGGATACTGGATAAGATGGGTTGGCATGAGCACCTGATCTTTAATATAACTTTTACCATTCTGCCAGTGATTGGCATTTTTTTACAGACCCATCGCAACAAAAAAAAATACGAAGCTTATTCGCATACGATATTCTTTGGCCAAGGAACAGGGGTTGCCGAAAACCTGTAAAAGAGTAGGCACATTTCTTTTAAAATTAACAAACAAATTTATGAAAAAACAAATTTTAACACTGGCAGTTCTTGCCACATTAGCCGTTGGTGGAGCAATTGCCGCTACAAAAATGGCTGCTCCTCCTTATTATAACTCTAACGGGGACGAAGTGGACTGTAGTGGAAGTACAACCTCATGCGAAATCATCGAGCTTTACAGCGAGCCTGATCCGGAACTCCAGGGTCCTCAAAACCGCATCCCAACCAGCGAAGTTGAAGGCCTATCATTTGACGAAAACTAAATTCTATGTGCTGCCTGTCATTGCAGGCAGCACTTCTTTATGAAAAAAAAATTAAGTATCATATTAATAATAGCCGTTGTTATCCTAGTGATAACTTCCATCTTTTTATACAATGTTGTAGATAAACGTCATAATGGATTTTCACGTTCAATAATCAAACTGGACTCAAAGTTAGATACTATAATAGATGTAGCTAATAAGAACTATTTTTTTCATGAGGACCAAAATGATGATCGGATCATATTAAAGACATTCAAAAAATGCAACCAGCTTCTAGAAATAAGACGGCTAGATGGTATACTATCTGTAAGAAATATCGAAGTATTGCCTGCTTACAATTTGAATACGAGATTTTCTAATTGCACAATAGCAGATTCGGTTATCTTCCTAACCAACTCCGCTGGTGAAGTGCTAAGAATAAAGCCAAATGGTGTTTCGGAGTACTTTAAGGTACCAGGGCTTATCTTTGACCAGTCTCACGCTATTTCACCGCAAACGATTATTGTACGTGCCATTAAAAAATATGGTCAAATTAAGCAGAGAGAAATTTGCCGGATTGAGCTGGTAACATCAGCTGTGGTGACAGCAAGTTTAACACTTCCAAAACAAGTAGATGGCTATTTCTGTACGGATGGGTGGATGCGATATAATAAAGAGTCATCCAGCTTGTTGTACATGTTCTATTATAGAGGAGAGGTATTAAAAATGGATACAAACCTTAGTAAAATCTCAGTGATTAAAACCATTGATACAATCTCTACAGCAAGAATAATTACACAAATTCACCAAAAGCATACATCACAGGGTATAACTGAGAAACATACTAGCATGCGTACTTCTCGAAGTTCTGTTAACTACTTTTTTGCTATGGACAAAAATAAATTATTTATCCTTTCAGCTTTAAAGGCAGAAAATGAACCGTTACAGTTTATAAGAAAGAAACAATTTATTGATGTCTATGACATCAAAGCAGGGAAATACCTTTATAGTTTTTCCCTGCCTTTTTATAAGGGTTTTAAAATCCGAGACTTTTCCATCGATAATAGGAAGCTTAACGCTCTGTACGGCAACTACCTTATCTCATATGACATTAAAGAATCCCAATGGTGAAATTACAATGCATCAGGGTGGTCGCTTAACCTTGCAGAGATCATTCTTTTATCGCAGAAGAGATAACTTTGATAATATCATTGTTCTCTATTGACAGATCAAGTTTCTGATAGATATTGCCTTTTTTATCGACAATAAGCACAAATGGCAATGCATTTACATTGAGCTGCTTTAAAAAGGGATGGGACAAGCCTTGTCCACCCGTATTTAGATTAAGATGCCTTCTTGTACTATATTTACCAGTATTTAGGCTATTAATCCAATTTTCCGTCCTTTTATCAACGTTTATAGATACGACTTTAAATTGCTGTTCTCCCTCGAAAGAAGGGCTGATATCCTGGATTAATCTCCTCTCAAAGTCCATGCATCCACCGCAACCAGTTGCCCAAACTTTAATTAATAAAACTTTTCCTGTTAGGGTTTCCAGGTTAAAAGGATTACCAAGTAAGTCAGTAAAAGTTGGCTCAGTAAGTTTATTCCCTCTTTTCAATCTGCTTCTATAGTCTAATGCTTCAGAAAGAAGTTCAGATTTGCCAAGGTACCTTCGGGCGTCAGCGACCAACGAATCAAAAGAAAGGCTTGCACTAGAAGTTATATTTTGTAAAGTATAATTGCTCATAAAAAATTCGGCTAGTAAACGCTCTCTGACGGGACCGCTATACTGATTTGTGATAGCATGATAATACTGTTCTAACGGTATCGACCCAACGTTATTTCCCATCAATCTATCTGCTCGAACCCGATCAAACAACGCTCCTATGTATCTATGGCAATTTATACTACCGGCAGTAGGCAGTTGAGTGAAAATTGGACTAAATTTCAAATATGAAGCCCGTATCTGATCTCTGACTTCCTGACTAGTCTTCTTGAAAACAAACAGATTGGAGAGCAACCATGACCAGTCACCATAATAATTGGCAAATTGCAAATTAATGAGTTCTTTCATTTCCGGGGATAGATTAGATTTTTCAATATGCTCTTGTTTCCTACCGTTGTAGTCTTGCACCATTTGTGCATACTTCTCTAAAGCACTTTCAAGATTTTCTGTAATCGTTAATTTGAGTTTACTTCTTTCACTAAAATATTCTTTAAACTCGTCTTCTAGTTGATTCACTAGGTTGTACTTTTCTGATCCATTCCCAGAGAAAGCAATTGAATCTCTTTGATTGTTTCTAAATACTTCGAAGTTTACATTATCTGTGTGCTCCATAAAATAACTATAGGATAACCTTTTATTTCCTTGCTTTATTGTGATCATGATCATGACAGGTTTCTTAAATTCTTCCAATTCAAAGCGAAACTTGCCTTTCTGATATGCTTTAAAGTATGACACCGGATAGTCAGAGTATGTCCAGTTCTTGGTAAAGGTTTTCACAATTAAACTATCAGGAGGTTTTGTATAGTTGAGTTGTGCTGTGAATTTCGCTCCACCTTCGTAAAATGCCAGGCATTGAAAAGATGAAACAATGCTTATTAGTACTAAAATTGTATGTTGTATCTTGCTCATTTTAATATCCTTTATTTTGTACCAGACTTTTATTGCGGGTAATTTCAGCGCTTGGTATGGGATATAGTTGATCGGTTGATTGCCATTTGGCTTTGATAGGTGCCAATATTTGATCAGCTTTTCCACTCCGTTTTATATCGAACCACCTATGCCCCCATTCGGCAAAAAGCTCAACCCGTCTTTCGTTTTCAATAGCCTGCAAAAGATTAGATTGAGAAATCGAAGGATTAATGTTTTTAATCAATGATAAACCTGCTCTGCTTCGGATTTGATCAATATCGTCAATGGCTGAACTTAACTGATTTAAGTGCCCTCTAGCTTCCGCACGTATTAGATATTGCTCTGCAAGTCTAAAAATCATGCTATATTCAGATATGGTTGAGGAAGTTTTAACCTTATACTTGAATGGATAGTAATAAGTCCCTGTAGTATTTGTGTAGGTTCTAACCCAAGCAGCTTTTCTTTTATCATTTGCCTCAAATGCATTTTGAACAAAGTCTGGGCGCAGAGATGCAAACGTAGGAGTTGCAGTCAAGATCATTACACTACCATCAGCAGTATTTCCGCCAGCGGTTGGTACGAGCTGCCAAATAGCTTCCTGGCTGTTTTTGAGGAATATGTCATCATACGCTACAAGTTTGTATGTAGCTGTTTTGGCAATTACCATACTTGCATATTTATCGGCATTCGCCCAATCTTCATTATACAGATACACTCTTGCCAGCAATGCCTGCACCGCACTTTTATTTGGGCGCACACGTTCCGTTGTAACATAGTTTTCAGGAAGCAAACCTTCTGCCTCTCTAAGATCTTTAACTATCTGCTGATATATTACGTCAACCGAAGAACGCGGTTCTACCGCCATGATGCGATAGTCGGTATTTAGATTTAGCGGAACAGGACCAAATAAATTAACAAGGCAAAAATTTGCAAATGCTCTTACAAATAGCGCTTCTCCCCTTAGTTGGGCTTTAATAGGTTCTGAGACACCATTTGGAGATGATAAGCCCTCAAGAACTGCATTTGCTGAATAAATAGATTTGTAAGGACTTTGCCATAATGTTGTGATTGTGGTGTTTGTAGTGGGAATGTCATTCTCATAAAAATTAAGGGTTGTTACATAACCAACTAGGTCATCAGCACTAAGCCCTGTGATAACAGATATACTTCCTCCGTTGCCAGAGGCATATCCGGTCAATGCCATTTGACTATAGATACCTGTAATTGCGGTTGTCGCTAGTTCATCTGTTTTAAATATTTCCGATTGTACGAGACTCTGCTTTGGAGGGCCTATTTGTAAGAATTTTTCACAGGAACAAAAGCAAATTGCAATAATTCCAAATATTAATGATTTAAGTTTCATAGTTTAAAAATTAAAGGTTAATCCTTGCCCCAAGTACCCAACTTCGCAATGGAGGAAGGTTGCTAAGGCTTTGCGTTTCTGGATCTAGACCAATGTATTTTGTTATGGTAAAAACATTCTGTGCCTGTAGAACTATCTGGGCATTCTTTACTTTTATTGAATTCATCCACTGCTTGGGAAGATCGAAGGAAAACGATACGTTGCGCAACCTTACAAATGACGCATCAGTGATACTCAGACCACCTAATTCGGCTGCGTCCGAGTAACCGACCGATGTTTTGGTTATGAATCGTTGGATCATTGTTTGATCGTCTGCTTTTTGCCACCTATTCAGCACTATAGTGGGTTGGTTCTGTGGATTTGTTGCAGACCATCTGCCTGGTGCGTTGAATATCCCAGACATATAATTGTTACCTGTTTGCTTTGTAAATGACCATGTAAAATCGAGATTGAATTGTTTGTATTTAATCGAATTTTGAAGCGCACCATAGAAGTATTGCCCAATGTATTTTATGATATATTGATCACTTATATCTATTCTTCCGTCTTTGTTATAATCCTCAAATTGGTATAATCCGGTTGATTGATTAATTGATGTATTATAGACTTTTAAAATGCTTAACGGCTCACCTATCGCGTATCTCCAATAGTTGTTCGATTCTGCGAGTCCGGGATAATTAATTAATTTATTTTTTGGCACCGTGAGGTTATAACTGGTTGACCAGCTCCACTTGGGATTTTGAATGACATTCCATTTAACATCTATTTCAAAACCCGTATTTTGTACAAGTGCAGGTAAATTCGCCTGTATTGTTTGTAGTGATGCGCTTAAAGGCAAGGTATTACCCACCAACTGATTTGAAGACCTGTTCCTGTAATAAGCGGTTTCTAACCGTAACCTGTCTTTTAGAAATCCAATCTCTAATGCGGCTTCCAACTTTTTATTGGTCTCCCACGCATAATCAGGGTTGCCCAATCTTACGGGCGTTAAGGTTTGATTTCCCTGATAAGTGCCGGCAGAGTTATTCCATAGCTGCAAATATTGATAGTCTGGAATTTGATCATTGCCAGTAATACCTACACTTCCTCTTAGTTTACCGAAGGAAATAAAGCTCAGCCTATTCTTAAAGAAGGATTCACTAGAGAATACCCATGCTGCACCAATTGCACCGAAGTATGCAAACTTCTTTCCAGGCCCAAATCTTGAAGAGCCATCTCTTCTTCCTGTAAGATTTATAAAATATTTATCAGCCAAACTATAATTCAATCGGGCAAATCCAGCAATGTAACGGTATTGTACATATTTAAGTTCGCTAACTGTAATCGTTGAAGCTGATGCGAGATTTTCTAACAGGTCATCGCTCGAAAACCCACTGCCATTAATCGTCCTTAGCTGTGATGTACTTTCTTGTATACTCAAGCCTGCAAGTGCATCTATTTTCCCTGGACCTACCTTTCCATTATAATTAACCTGTGGTTCGACCAGTAAGCTGTTCCTGAAATTATCCGAATATGCGGCAGTTCTGCCAAGTGGAGAATTGTAATTAGCATTTGATGGCGCTAGAACAGAGGCTGGGGATTTTCCAAGTTCGTTTCTGCTAATTGTTGTATAACCACCGGACACCTTTAAATTTAAGCCTTGACTTAATTTATAATTAAGTGTAAGGCTTGCCACAAATGTATTAGTGCCAGATTGATTAGTTCGAGCTGTATATGCTAAAGGATGATTTATTACGGTATTGTTTTCAAAATTTATCTTACCACTTTGATTTAACAAACTAGGAAAATTCGGAGGGAGCAAAATTAATGAGGTAAGATCAGACCGAAGGGTTGTTGCAGCAACATGACTGTAACTACCATTAAATTGCGCACTAAGTTTGCTTTTTGAGGAGCCAAAACCTAAGCTGGTATGTAGCCCGACTCTTTCATAACGTGAATCGCCAAGGAATACTGTTCCCTCTTTGTAGTAATTTCCACCAAGCAGGTAATTGTTGTTATCGTTCCCACCCGAAGCGCTTACTAAAGCATTGGTTGTGTTCGCTCTGTTACCAATCAAAACCTCTTGCCAATCTGTATATCTACTTTTATCCCATGCACCATTTATATCATATTCGGTGCTTGCCGGTTGTAAACCGTCATTTGAAAGACCCTCCATACGCATAGCTATATATTCTTCAGTATTTAATAGCTTCATCTTGTTCGCAACTTGATTTACGCCCTGCATGACAGATGCGTTAACTTGAGGTGATGAGCTTTTGCTATGTTTTGTTGTAATTAAAATAACACCATTTGCCCCTCTTGAACCATAAATTGCTGTAGCATCTGCATCTTTTAGTACTTCAATGCTTTCTATATCATCGGTATTTATTGTGCTTAATGGATTAGCGGCAACATAAATCGAATTTGATGTAGACCCTGAAAGTGTTTCCGAAGGAAAGATTACACCATCAATTATGTATAACGGATCTGTGCCATTTGATATGCTGTTCCTGCCGCGAATTTGCACTGTGAACCCACCGCCTGGAACTCCAGTTTGTTGCGTAATCATGACACCAGTCATTCTGTTCTGCATGGCCATTAATGGATTATTAACCGGTTGTTTTGAAATAATCTCAGAGTCAATTCTTGAAATAGAGCCTGTTCGCTCGCGGTCTTTAACCTTGTAATAACCAGCATTGATCTCCACTTCTTCCAGCTTTGAAGTAACCTGTTGTAATGTGATGGTCAGATTGGCTTTGGCTTTAACCTCCTGTGTGATATAACCCAGGTAACTAATTTCTATGATGGCATCCTCTGCAATATTCTCTAAATAAAATTCTCCATTTGCATCAGTTATCGTCTGCAAGGTGGTGGCTTTAACTTTTACGGTTGCACCGGATAAAGCCTGCCGGTTTTCATCCATTACTTTTCCTTTGACATCAATGGAACTAAATGCATCCATTACCCGGTCTAAAAAGTTTTTTTCCTTTTCCTTTAACACGATGGTCTTATCGTTAATGGTATAGGTCAGGGGCTGGTTTTTTATGCAGGCATCAAGGGCTTCCTTAAGTTCTGCATTCTTGAGGTCCAGTGTAACTTTTTTTGTGTTCTTTAACAGGTCGTCCCTATACCAGAAAAGATAGCCTGTCTGCTTTTTTATTTCAGCAAAGACCAAACTGAGTTCGGCATTTTTTGTCCTGAGCGTAACATTCTGCCCACGCACATTAGCCGCGACATTCATGAATGCCAGTCCGATAATAAATGCTGTGAGGTATACGCGCATGATAATTTGTTTTAGGGGGTGGTTTATCCGTATCTGCTTTAAAAGCAGATGCGGGTTATGCTGCTTAAGCCAATCGTAAAAGGCATTGCAGCGTATAAAAAAATTCATACTTTTGTTAGGTTAGGTGGTTGATAATTAATTCTGTTACGGACGGTATTAGTATTGACGTTTCACCCGGCACTCCCGCTTGTGTTCGTAGCACAAGCGGTTTTTTATTGCCGGGCATCATTAACTAATTAACCTAAATTATTAAACTGATTTACTGCATAGGCGCTGGGGTTTTAGTCATAAATGTTGTTGTTTTATTTAAGTGTTTCATTGTTTGATCACCAATGTTTTATTATTGGCATTTTCCTTTAACTCGAAGTTGATGCCGTTATCTTTGAGTACGTTCAGCAGTACCGATAGCTTACTGTTCCTTGAAATCCCTCCGCTAAATAAGTTTGGGTTTGCCTTTCCCTCGTAAATCACTTCTATATTGTACCATCGCTTTACCTGCCGCATAATCTCATTTATGGTAGCACTTTTAAAGATGATGTTTCCGTTTTTCCATGCTAGTGCGGTTTCCATATTGGCAGCCTGAACTTGAAGTTTCCCGCCTTCGTTAACAGATTGTTCCCCTGGTTTGATGATCTTTGAGTTTGCAGACGAAGCAATTTTTACCGAACCTTCTTCAAGGGTCGTGATAATTCTGCCTTCATCAGCATAACTGTTAATATTGAAATGGGTGCCCAATACCTCTACGGTCTGAGTTGAAGTTGAAACCAAAAAAGGCTGACGTGCATTATGTGACACTTCAAAGTAGGCTTCGCCAATTAACTCTACCATGCGCTCTTTCCGGCCAGAAAATGACACAGGGTATTTAAGCGAGGAAGTGGCGTTGAGCCATACTTTTGTGCCATCAGGCAAACGCACCTGATAAGTTCCCCCATTAGGAGTTTGGATTGTATTGAAGGTGCTGGCGGAAGCCGAACTTTCCGCCATACTGTAGGAGATTACACCTTCTGAATTTTTCGTTGCTATTGCTCCGGATTCATTTGCAAGAGTACCGGTTGCTGCATTTTCAAGATTGATTTCCCGGCCATCTGAAAGGATAAGTTTAGCTCTGTTACCTCCAGGATCAACATCAATAACAGCAATTGAAGAACCAGAGGATATTTTTTCCTTGCCATAATGATAGATGAGTACCCCACCCAGCGCGACAATGATGGAGGCTGCCGCTGCAACGACACCAAGCCTTAACCTCCTGATCGGTCTGAACTGGTTATCTTTTCGGATTAAAAGGTTAAGTTTTTTTTCAACACGATCTGTTAAAGGGTTAAGCCTTGCTAGTATATCCGCATTGGCTTCAACACCTTCATCGAATTTTTTATCTACAAGTTCATAAAGATAGTTGCGGGCTGGGTTACTTTCAAAAAGCTTTAATAGTTCACGGGTTTCTTCCGGATTGGTTTCCCCTCTCAAGTATCTATCGAGTAGCTCTGATATATATCGGTTGTCCATTTTCGTAACGGTTTTAATGTATTACGAATGGGAGAAAATAAATCACGGTCGGGGGCGCAAATTATTTTGAGAACAGGACAGCCAAAAGAACATAAAGCTGAAAGCCTGGTCTGCTTGTAAGAAATATTTTAATAGAGTGCATGGATTTTTGGATATGGTCATTGACGGTTGTTGTTGAGATGTGATACTCTTCAGCAACTTCTTTATAGCTTTTCCCTTCTATCTTGCAATGGACAAATATTTTCTTACGCTGTGGTGGCAACTGATCAATTGCCTGTTGCAAAAAGGCTTCATTCTCCTTTTTAAACAGGCTTTGTTCCACATGCTCGTACAGTTCACTTGTTGCAGCAATGATCTGTTGTTGGATATGTTGTTCTTTTGCTGCTCTCCGCAACAGGTCTATGACCATATTTTTTGCGATCTGGTACAAATAGGCTCTTATTGATTTATCGGGGTCGATGTTACCACGCTGAATCCAAAGGCGCATGAAGAGTTCCTGCAACAGTTCTTCAGTGAGCATCTCCGACTTCACCATGCGAAGGATGCGGATGCCAAGTTCCGTTTTGTACTGCTGGTAGATTAAATTGAACGCATGATGGTCACCCTGCTTCAATTGCTGAAGCACAAACAGGTTGTTATTTATGGGACTATCGGCTTCCATAAATCATAATTATTAGCTTGAATAGCCGAGTTCAAAACTGAGTTCGCCAGTTGCTGTTATATTTCCTGAACCCTGCCACCTCGGAGCTATTGGTTCCTTATCCTGGAACCATTTGCCATTGCCTGCAACCGAAGGCACTTCCAATGAAAATGGCAATCTGTTCTTAAAGGCGATTGCTGTCTTTGCCGACAGGTAATCAATAAACAATTGATCAATATCCGACAACCATTCGAGTTGTTGCGATGTGAGCTCTATATGGTCATCAATCCAACCAACAAAGTCCTGGTGCACGGCATCGGCTTCATCAAAAAGATCCGGATCAGAAAGGGAATACAGGTTGGTCTGTAATGTAGTGATGCCCGCAGTCGTTAAAGGTACTTTAGTGTCGCTCATATCGCTTAAGGTTGGTGTAACCCTAAATTTCCGAAATTTTTCCCTTTCAAACGGTAACAATATTGTTACAATAGAACAATGTCAAAGCTAAGCTTGTTCAATAAACTGCTAAAAACTGTCTATGCAGGATTCATCTTCACAGCTACTGATAATAAACTATAGGGATCTGATATTTCGCCTGATCGTTTGTCTTATAGGGGCACACATTATCATTCTGACCGGAGAGGATATTTCTACGCTTAAAGCTTTTACGATTAAATCATACTATCCCGTTCTTGCCATAAATTATGCGATTGCTCTTATCCTGGCATGGATTGTAAGAAGGATTACGATTAAGTTAGATAGGCATTTTAGTTGGGAAGTTAATCTGTGGTTACGTTTTCTTATGCAGTTTTTGTTTGGGATTATATTGGTATCACTTGCCTGTTTTATATTGGTTTTTATCTATTTCCGTTCCTTTGATAGAAGTATAATGGAATCAGATTATATGGTTTACCAGTTTCCCCTTTCTATCGCACTGATCGCACTATTGAATTCTTTTTATGTGATCTATTACTTTTATCACCGGGTAAAATTTCTTGCTGCCACTGTAACCTCAAATGAACAGAGCTACCGTAGCTATATTGCAGTATTAGATGGAAAGCAAACGATTTCTTTACCATGTGAAGAGATTGCGTACGCCTATATTATCGGCAGGGAGGTGTTAATTCGTACATGGGACAAAAAAGACTACTTATGTGATCCCAATCTGGATGAACTAGAAGGCCACCTTGACCCGAACAAGTTTTTTCGTATCAATCGGAGGCTCATTGCACACCGTTCCGCATGTCAATCCTATCAGCCATTAGAATACGGCAAGCTTAAAATAGAACTTGTTCCTGTTCCTATTGAAGATGTTACTGTAAGCCAGCGCAAAGCAGGAGCATTCAAACAATGGATCCAATAAACGGTATCTCGACAGGATATATCGCTAACAGGTAGAAGCATGGAGGTGAGTATTTCAATGTTTATTTTCTTCCATATTTACGGAACGCAGCAATAAACTGATAGATAAAGAAACCTACTACAATTTTTCCTGTCCAATCAAAAAATGCAGACCATCCGTTCAGTTCGTCTTTAGCAGCCAAAAAATCGTTCCTGTGGGTTATATCTACAAAACTAAAATAATAGCCAATTAGATTCCAATCAAGAGGATTGCTGGTAAAAAGTCTACCTATGCTCCATAAATACATTGAATAAATCGGAATCGAAAACATGAAAAACCCCTTTATGGCCCTTTTAATGGATAAGCCGTGATCATTTGAAAAGCTGTTAATCCACAAAATTGCTTTGTCCCAGGAATGTAGTCCTTGTATATTTTTTAACGCCTCATGTGATATTGCATGCAGTTTCTGCGCTTCGTATACATTGCCGGTTTCTTCAAGTGCTTTTTTCAATTGCAGAAACATCTCATACTGTCTCTTTTCATAGTTCTTAGGCCTTTGTTCAGCATAATGTACATTTGGCAGGTTCATGAATCTCGAAAACGCATTATAATTGTCCGGGAAATCACAGGATGTAAAGATCGCTTTAGAAAACCTGGTCCTAAAAAATGAAATTGCATTATAGCTTTCAAAAATAACCCGGTCAAACTTTACATGGTCAAGATTACTGCTATGAATGCCTATCTTTTTTGAGGCACCACCAACAGGCTCAATATCATAAAATGCTACCTCGCCTTTGGGCTCAAAGTCGCTGATATACCATTCGTCAATCTTTGTATTGTCCACTAATATTTTTCCATTAGATGAGCCTCGCAGCGAAAGAGACTGTAAGGGTATATCGGTAATAAACGTTAATCTGTCATGTATTTCAGAATCATAAGAAATGCTTAGAATAACTTTCAGATCCCATGGGAGTTTCTCGGTTTCAAAATTCGAACTGCAAATGATCTCTGTCGTTTTATCTATTGAATATCTTTGAATACTTTCAATAACATCCTTGATTTCGGTATTGTTAAAATAGTATTGAATAAACATGCTTTTCCATTCGCCCTCATTAAAGTTCTCGTTGGTATACTTTATATTAACTTTCTGTGCACCATTTATGAATACTCCACTTGTGGTTACACAATTGTTAAAAGTGATATCTAAAAGATTTTCTCCGCTTATCCGTGCATTTACAACACAACTAAAAAAAGATAAGGTCAGATTTTTCGATTTAATCTTTTCTATCACCAGACCGTCTATAATACAGTTGAAAAAAGCCATGTGGATAGTCCCAAACTCGATGTCCTCAATATTTTCGATGGTAAGTTGAATAAATCTGCACCGTGAATAGTTAAGCGTAGTAGTTCCTTCCTTATAGGTTGTCGCACTGAAATCTTCATTCCTGACAGAAAGCAGAGCCGGCCCAGGTTCTATGTTCCTGATGGTTTGGTAAGGGTTTGCTCGTAATAATGAAGGCATGGTGCTCATGTAAGTTAGTGCTTTAGTTTAATCTCCTATTTTATATTCCTTAATTTCAATTGAGCCATCGCTGAAAGTTTGATATATTTTTAACCTATTTCCAGTTTCCTCAAAACTGATTCTTTCGTCATATTCCCCGTCACGCCATCGACCATCGACATTGGCCCAAACTAGCGTATTACCATCAATCTTGATTTTGTAGTCAAACTTTTTGGAATCAGATTTTCTCATATAAGAAACATAATAAAGTTCATTCTCAGATCGAACTTTGATGTTCTTTGACGATTGTCCCATTATTGATGAAATGGCAAACCGTGCCACATCAGACTTGGAAAAATTAATCAAATCTGCTTTTGCTGGTTTATAAGTTTCGACAATACCTGTTTGCTGATTAATTGATGCCCGTTCCTGTTGTGGTGCCGAAGAACCACCACAAGCTGTTATTGAAGCAGCGATGATTAACAATAGGATATTTTTAATTCGTTTCATATTTGATATAGTCATGATTCTGATTAAATTTAAATTAGTTCCTTTCAAAAGGCCACTGCGCTACTTTGATCTCATTCATTAAACTAAAAAAGTCATTGAATTCAGCTGTATATGCTCCACCGATAGTCCGCTTCATTTTATCATTCACCAGATCTTTTGAAGCATTGTAATAGGAAGTCTCCCTTTTGCTGTCAATATCCCAAATATCAGAACTCCTTTCTGATAAATGAACATAAGGTATAAGTACCGAATCTCCGATAATGTCCAGAATTTTTTTCAGGTTCGCTCTCATCTCCTGTGAGAGGTCTTTTAGATGATCAATCGAAAGCACAACCAGTAAAATAAAATCAGTAAAACGGGATGCGATCAGATTTGCCTCATACCCGCCATAATACATCGGCTTGAATGCAAAACAAATACTGCTTAATTGCTTTATGTTATTATCGGGAGCATCAAGCAAATACAGTAGCACATACCCGAGTGTCCTTTGATATTTTTCATTTAAGAATTCAGTAGAACGAAAAGGATCTGAATTGTTATCAGGAGCAACGTAGGTCACCAGATCATTTACGATCTTTTGTACTGCTGTTAAAAGAGACGTAGTTATCAGATCTCTTTTAACTTTGGGAACGTTCGTGAACGGGACATCGTTTTCAATCGCCCACCAAAAAAATGCGATATAGGTATCAGGAAGATCAAACTCTTGCAGCCAAAGCACATCAGTCGCATCATTAGGCTGTATTCGTTCCAAAATGACTTCATGAAGTAACTGCTGTAAACTCTTGAAGAGTTCGTTTTCGTTCTGGTTTCTGTAGCTGATGCCATATACATGCACAAAAAGTGCCTTTCCGATTGTTTCCCAGTATTTTTTAACAAAAACTTCGACAATCTCTCTGTTCAACCATGCAGGAGCTTTTCTTTCCGGCCCTATATCATCTAAGATACTTGCGGCAACAAATGCGGCCTCTGTAGGACTCGTGGAAATAGCTTGCAGTACCTCCTCAGTAGTTGCTTCCAACTGAAAATTGTACCATCCCATCAAAGTTGCGCGCAACAAAGGCTTCATCACAAGGATATGCCTGTATGCTAAATGAAGACGTTTGTTAGGTTGGACAAGTTTTTTAACATCAATAACGGGATCGGTGATATTGTGAAATCCCTGAGAGCTCCTAAAAATGTCCAACCAATCCTGAACTGTTTTCGGTTCGCTCCCCCAATAGTGATGATGGTTAAAATAGTCTTTGTTTAAGGCGACAATTAACCGGTTATAAATGGTTTCGCACTCCCCATCGATAATCGCTTTAAAATCATCTTCCAGACTTTTGGTAAATTTATCGTTGCTACTAATCTGACTTAGCACGATATAAATATTGCATAAGGCAAGCTCGTTACCTTTATATAGCCTTACAAACTCGATGAATCCCTGCCTGAAATCCTTCTCTGCACTGGCTTCAACGCATAAATAACCCTGATGCGCCTGAAACGGATACTCCCTTGTTCGCGGGCCATCATGAAATGAAAAATGTAAATCCTTGTTGCCTTCGTAATGTTTGTCCAATTCTTTAAGGATAAACCAGTCGGGCTTGGTTTTGGAGTCAATGACCGAAGACAACGATTTGAAGAAGTCTGAACTTTTAGATGCTGAGCTCATTTTTCGAAAACTTTAGTAGATTGAAATATTTCATAGTAATCTGTGTTAATTGCGCTTGATCGGTTATGGGCAAGAAATCGACCTCGAACATATTTCCTATACTGGTTGTAACAACAATGCATTTTTCCAATTTCTTTCTGTCGGCAGAAAGAGAAAACCAATATCTGTTGTGAAAATCATTTGGAGCGTTGTTAAATTTGATTGAAGAATCAGCCAGATAATCCCCTAATTTATTGCTGGCAATAAAATTCCTAAACAAAGTTTCGTATCGAACAAACCGTTGTTCAGTAGTTGTTCCTGTAGAATCTTCGTCCCTATCAAAATGCTGGTTCGCCCTTGAATTATATCCCAGTATGGTAAGTTCCGAAATTTCTCCCATTACCGCAGCAGTAGCTATAGCATTCAGCATGCTTAATTGGCAATCGGTCAGCATAAACTCTTTGGTAAGCTCGTTTAGCTTTATATTATTTATAAAGTATGGATCAGCAATTACAAGATTTGGCCCCAGGTAGTTGAACAATTCCTTGAACGTGTCCGATAGCTTGATATTGCCGTCCTCCGGATTGGCATAGACATCCTTCTGCCAGGTATAAGTGCTGAATGTCTCAGGCCTGGGCTTGCTTTTCTCTATCTGCATATGGCTGCGGCCATATATGTCATTTAGGGTTCCCGATGCCATGTTAACATCAAATTTGATGTCCTTTATCAATGTATAATCTATCTTTTTGAGTGCCATATCATCAACAAGAATTGTAACACTGCCCTTTCCACTTTGATCATCGAATGCAGCCCTAAAAATACCGTTAGACCTGTCGATTTCAGATCTTCCGCTTTCTACACCATTTTTATCGGAGAATATCGCTGCATATTTCTTTTCCGCCATAAAATCCTCCTGATAAAACCCGATCATTCCCGCCAAAGAAGCACGGGTCCTGCTTCTTTCGCCAATAGGCTTTCTTTTATCTATCACTTTTTCTGCTGCTTCTTTTGAACGCGATCCGTGAAAGGTCAAATATGCTTGGCGCATTTCAACTGATCCGAAATTTTTTTTTGTCAGGTTCTTATACAATTCATTTTTTTCATACAGCCCAACAGGATACAAAGCTTTGATGTCAGTCGTTGATTTTTGATAACCAGATAATATTTGGAGGTTTTCCTTCTGGAGGAATGCCTGTGGGAAATGCGACATATCTGCAACTAACAACTGCACAGTTTCATTTTGGTTCCTGTCATAAAATGGATCAGGAGTATACATCTCCTTTGTAAAGGAAGGGAGGCGAAATTTTACCAGTTGGCCATCTATTTCACAAGACTTCGTTAACAGGAGGTGATCATATCTCTGCTTTATCAAATCGTCCTTTCCACAAGCAAACCAATGTTTTACTTTAAGCTTTTTCCAGACAATCGCAGCACTCCCTTTCCTGCCTGTGCCGGGATACCAAAACAGTGTATCCATCCCAAAATAATCGGGAACGGTTCTAACTGAAATATACAGTATATCGTTATCATACCTTATCCCATTTTCCTCATGGTCATACGTGAGAATGCTCAGCACACTTGCGTTGGGAAATTTATTTCGTTGCTTCATAATCTGTGTAGCAGGTTTATAGTCCTGTTGATAGCCCTAAAACGAATGTAATAAATTTTAGATGGTTTACTTAACTTTTTGGGCTGTTCCCTGCGGGCGGGCTTTGTGCTCATAGTCCTCGCTGCGCTGCGGGCTAACCGCTCCAATCCCTAACAGGTTTCTTTTACTGTTGATCAGGGTACATTTATGCCCGCAACATGCCGCCTGTATACAGGCATGATTGATCTTCTTTTCCAATCAAAACGGTTAAAAAGGACAGCGAAGTTTGTACAGGCCCAACCGCACCATGCCGCAAAAGACTACGGCATAAACACCACCTTCCCGCAGCCCCTCCTTTATTCCGTTTCCTTTTGCCTTTTACTCAAAGCCTGTACACTTCCGGAGCTTTCTTTTTTACCGTTTTTTCTTTTGAAAAAGTTTTGCTTTTAGGTGGCAGACGGGATTAAGGAAAGAATAAAAAGAGGATTTAACAATTAATTCAGAAAACTATGAACATCATCGGACGGCTTACAAGGGATGCGGAAGTGAACACCCTCCCAAGCGAAAAACAGGTAGTCAGATTTTCGGTAGCAGTAAACGACAGTTACCGAAACAAACAGGGCGAACAGGTAAAACTCACCGAGTATTTTAATTGCGCCTACTGGTTAGCTCCAAAAGTGGCGAAAGCACTGACAAAAGGAACACTGGTGGAACTAACAGGCAGGGTAAGCGCATCGGCATGGCTTGGCAGGGATGGCGAGGCACATGCATCACTCAATTTTCATACTTCAAACATCAGGTTCTTTGGAGGTGGCAGGAACAGTGAGGCAGTAGCAGATCGCAGCGCAGGTACTCCCAAACCGTCCGCTAAGAAAACCAAAGATAACAGTGCAGCAGAGGACGACCTCCCATTTTAATTCAAATCAACATTCAATCATTTAATAAATAAAATTATGGCACACAATCTTAATTTCAATGAGCAAACAGGCAGGTACAGTTTCTTCAGCGTACAGCAAAAGGCATGGCACAATCTCGGGCAGGTCGTAAAGGACTACCCAACAAGCAGCGAGGCAATCAAACATGCAGGACTTGATTACGAGGTCATCAAGTCACCATTATTCACCAAAGGCAACGGTTTATCGGTGAACGATAAAAACGAACTGGCAGAGGGCAGCAGCATTTTGCTCCCCGACAATTTCGCTACCATGCGTACAGATACAAATGCAGTTTTTGGTGTGGTTGGCAAGGACTACCACATCGTGCAGAATGCCGATGCATTTTCATTCTTTGATGCCATAGTGGGCGGTGGGGATGGTATCCTGTACGAGACGGCAGGGGCTTTGGGAAAAGGTGAACGGATTTTTATTACCGCCAAGCTGCCCGGTTATATCCGTGTAGGTAGTGGCGATGATGTTACCGAAAAGTACATCTTCCTGACCACCTCGCACGATGGAAGCGGAAGCATAACCGCTGCATTTACCCCTATCCGTATCGTTTGTCAGAACACGCTCAATGCTTCGCTTCGCAGCATGTCCAATGTGGTGCGCATACGCCATACTTCGGGCGCAAGGCAAAGGTTGGAAGATGCTCACAGGGTAATGGGGCTCGCAAATACAATGACTGACCAACTGGAAGGGATTTTTAACCAATGGGCAACCGTGCGCATTACCGATAAGGATGTGAAAAAGCTGATACAATTGGCACTATGTCCCAACAAAGAAACGATGGACTTCCTTAAAAAGGGCAGCGAGGATGAAATATCCACCGTGTTCAAAAATACCGTTGAGGATGCCTTTTCCTATGCAATGATAGCAGACACACAACAGATGGAAACCACAAAAGGGACGGTATTCGGGGCATACAATGCCATTACAGGCTACTATCAGAATGTGCGCAAGTACAGGGATGATGATGCCAAGCTGCAATCAATCATCATGGGAGGAACAGCCCAAAGCAAATCACAAAAAGCATTTGAACTGTGTGCGGCATTCTCACAGGATGGCGCGGACATTTTCAATTTTAATTAACCACAAAAGGCAGGCCGCCTTCGGGCGGCTGCCTTTAAAATCAATCACGGATATGAAACCGATAGAAAATCTGAGCAACGTAGAAAAAGCAAGCCTGTTATTCGGGCTTTTTCCCAAAGAAATGCCTGAACTGATAAAATTCATTCATGGGATGAGCCTTGCCATGTTGGAAGATGAAGAACGGCAAAGGCAGGCATGGGATAATGGGCTGATGACCTATGATTTTTGGCTGTCACTGGTCAGGGATGGCAAAGTAAAGGTTGAGCGGTACGGCAAAAAACTATGCCTCAACGGCAGGCTGTTCAGCGAGCAATTGTTTGATGGCTATATAGCCGTATTCACCACCCACTGCATGGAGGTTTATATCACCGCAAGGCAGCATGAAAACGCAAGGTTCGTACTGGCGGTGAAGATGCTTTTTAATTTATAACATAAAAATACAAAAATATGGAAACGAATTTTTTTGAACAGGTAGCAGGGCTTCAACTTAAGGGAAACCTGCAAATCACCATCGGCAACGGAGCTGATGATAACCTTGTCGTATCGGTCATGCTCAACAACGAGCAGTGCGGAGACGATGCCAAACAGCTTATACCGCCCCTTAGCCTGAAGGGTACAGCCAAAGATTTGGACGAGGGATTTTTTAAGCAGATAACAACACCCCTGCAAACAGTTTCGGGCTTGATGGTCAATATGGAAGTTTTTATGAAGCAGTTGGAAGAAGTCCAAAAGCAATCGGCAATGGAAAAGGATAAAACCGATAAAGCGAAAAAAGAAAAGGAAAGCAGGGACAAAAAATACAGGGAAGCCATGTCAAAAGCTGATGAACTCGAAAAGGAGGGCAAATTCAGGGAGGCATGGGTAAAAGTTCCCGAGCCAAACCTGTATCCCGAATACGAACAGGAAATCAGGAAACGCAGAACAGCACTTTCGGCAAAGTTTGAACCTGACCTTTTTGCAGAGCCTGCAAAGGAGGAGGAAATGGAAACCGAACCACAAGGCGGCTTTGATGAAGATAATGAAACGGACGATTGATAAACACAATAAAATAAAGGACTATGTTATTAGCAACACAATTAGAACGGGTATTTATACTCAATGACAACGGGCAGGAAATAAAACTGGCAGACCCCGAACCAAAATGGAGCATACAGGCGGTACTGAATTTCTATTCCAATACCTATCCCATACTGACCACCGCAAAAATAGCTGCACCTGTTATAAGGGATGATACGGTTCAGTACCGCTTTGAAAGTGTAATGGGAACCAAAGGTTAAACCAAAAACTTAAAACAATGACGTATGCAACCACATATCATATCGGGCATGATACACCTGCCCAAAGAGCCAAAGCAACGCAGGTTGCACCAACAGTTAAACGGGTTCGCAGAATGGATGCAAAGAACAAAAGATGCGGTGGAAGTCCGAAAGGACAAACAACAGTCCGTACCGATTGCCATGTTGCCGATGGTTTTCTAAGAACCGCTTTTCTGCCAAAACTGGCAGAGACGGAAACAGTACAGGCTTGCAGGAAAAATAAAAAAACGGAGCACGATTTTTATCAGTCCCTTTCCCGATTGGCAGGGTATTACGGTATAGAAACGATGCGTTCAAAGGATTACGGTTATCCCTACAATATCGCACTGGCTTTATGGTACACCAAAGCACAGTTGAAAGATAAGGTAAGGGATTGGGAAGAAATCAGGCTGATAAAGGACAGCAGCAAAACATACTTCATGAGTGAGGAACGATACGATACAAGTTCCACGCTGTTCTATATACCTGTTGTACCCCTGTACCGAATGCTCAGAAACCCGAAGCGGAAACATACCGCCCGTCTTTTACTATCGGTTTGCAGCTACCTCTACCATATTGCTGATGTTCCATACTACAGGCAGGAAGACAGCTACCTCTACTGGCAGTACGACATGATAAAAGAATGGATAACAAGCGATGATGAAACCGAAGAGTCCGCTATGTACCTGAGCGAACTGGAGCAGGCTGAATGGATTGGCGAACACATGGAACAAAAACTGTTCAACCGTGCAAACCTTTTGTTTTTTAAAGAGCGGCTGAATGGTTTTACATGCAGGGATACTTTAGACCTTGATGCCATGAACATGGCTATGGAAGCCTTTGCCCTTTATGAACAATATCCCGAAAGAACCATATTCGCAAATGCACGTCCCAACGGGCAGGTTGATGAAGATGAAACGGATGGCATGGTCACAATGGACAGGTACGTTTCGTTTTGTGCCGATGGCAAGGGATGGCTGAACGAAAATCTCTTGCAGTGCATCAATACGGAATTGCAGGAATATACCCTGATGGAAGAACCTGCCCTTATCAGATGCTTTGACGGAAGCGAGATAACAGACAATACACTTTGTTTTGAGAACCGCTTGTTTGCGCTGATGGAAGAACTGATATACATATTGAACAACTTTTAAATTCTGTACAATGGAAGACATCACAGAAAATTTCGGAACCCTGTACCATCCCAAATCCGCACTTGTATTCTATCAGTCAAAGGGAACTACTGCTGATACCTATGTGGAATATTTTGAAATGGACAAACAGGGCATACCGATTAATGCCCATCCGCTGACCATAAGGGAAGCGAACCAACTGGCAAGGGCTTTGAAAACTGCAAAGCAGCAAAAAGAACCCTGCCTCAAACCCGAAGGGATTATCGGAAACCATGTACTGCACCTTGATGCGGTGAAGGGGAGAGCTGTATGGTTTACCAAGACCATGCGCAGGGAACTTTACTTTACAGAAGATTTGGGCATTGCCAAAGGTTGGGCATACGTACCACCCATGCTGTGGGTAGCGGACAGGAACAGCCTGTCGGTATTTGCATTGGGCAGCAACCGCAGACCGACCGAAAAAACAAGGTTGTTTAACGCTCCTTTTTTCAACGTGTATGAAAATGGAAACGTGTGCATGGGTAATGTGGATGTTCGGATAAAAAAAGCCGCTTCATTGGAAGCGTTTACCTCCGATTGGGAGAAGTATTTCTTCAACAGCTACTTCAGCCATCTGATGGAAGCTTATAACCCTGTAAAGGGCAATTGCGTAATGTTATGGGAAAGCCTTGTAAATACCAATGAACCATTCCCAAAGGAAGTATTGAAAAAAAGTAAGATAAACCTAAAGGATTTACTGCGATGAACAACGAAAAATCAACCGTCCATTTTACGGACAACTATCTGATTAACCCCACCAATCCCATATCGGTAAATGTTATCGGTGCAGGAGGAACCGGTTCAAAAATATTGACTGCCCTGATGGAAATCAACCACAGCTTAATCGCCCTGGGCCATGCAGGCCTTATCGTCCGCCTTTGGGATGACGATATAATCAGCGAGGCCAATCTTGGCAGGCAGCGATTTGCATCATGCGAGACAGGACTGTACAAATCGGTGGCTTTAATCAACCGTGCCAACAGATGGGCAGGTACAAACTGGAAAGCGGAAACCGTAAAGTTTGAACGGGACTGTATGGACAGGTTGCCCGAACATGCGGGGGCGGCTATCTGCATCTCCTGCGTGGATAGTGTGAAGGCGCGTTTTGAGATTGCGGAAATATTGAAGCGGCTCAAAAACGATAACTTCCACCTGAACCGTGGGCGCTACTGGATGGACTTCGGCAACAGCCAACATACGGGACAGGTAATACTATCTACAATCGGTAATATCAGACAGCCCCGTTCGGAAAAATATGAAACGGTGGAAAACCTGCCGTTTGTTACCGATGAATTTGCCGACCTGCTAAAGCAATCGGAACAGGGTGATGATACACCAAGCTGCTCCCTTGAAGAGGCATTGGAAAAACAGGATCTTTTTATCAATTCCGCACTGGCACAAATGGGCATGGCACTATTATGGAAATTGTTCCGTGACGGGATGCTCACATATCGGGGATTTTTTCTTAATTTGAAAACATTCAGGACACAACCTGTACAATTGACCTAAGCGATGGGAACAAGTTTTTTATTATTGGGCAGCATTGCCCTTATCATTGGGATAGCTATCCGCTATGTCATCGGGCGAAGAAAATTTAACCGCAGGAGCAGCACGGGTATGCAACAGTTCAGCTCTTACGAAAAGGCAGTCGGTATCACGCTTGTTGAACGGTTCTTCAGGTTCATCGGTTTGCTTCTCATTCTTGCAGGACTGTTCGTTATCGCTTTCGGATGGTGGTATTCCAAACAGGAAGCCCATGAGCAACAGATAGAAAATGTTAAGCCGCTAAATTAAGGCGGCTCGCTGACAGCACCCTCTGGACGAGGGAGCAGTCGCTCGCATTCAGCGGTGCAGTCACGCGGCACAAAATGCTGACCATACACCATTCCCCTTTGCGCAGTTTTCACCGTGAGACTGCTTTTTTTTGTGGCCTTCATTTCATCTTTCCACTAACATAACTGCCCGAATTTTTAAAGCTACATGATGGCTGAAAATAACATCTGTATTTATCGTAAGCGCAAAACCTGTTCTTGTACCCTTTCATAAAAGTGCTTGGGGGTTTAAATCAATTACTGCGCAAAGTTCGGCATCCGGTCTTCGGGGCGCAGCAAAAAATTCCGCCATAAACACAAACTCCCGCACACCCCTTCATTTATTGCGTTGCTTTTTGCGCTGCTCGACCATTGCCGATTGTGTATCCATAATTAATTTTTAATCACTTAATAAATATGTTATGGAAGCTTTAAAAAATTTTCAGGTTGCAGAGATTGAGTTATCTTATAAATCAAAAGTTGCCGCCAAAGACAGGCCTGTCGCAAATCGATCATCAGCGTGTTATGAACTGCTGTTAAAAAACTGGGACATGGATAAAATAGAACTCGTTGAGCAGTCAAAGGTAATTCTGCTCAACCGTGCAAACCATGTGCTGGGAATCTTCGACCTTTCAACAGGTGGAACCTGCGGAACGGTCATTGATATTAAGCTGGTGATGATTGCCGCCTTAAAGATGAACGCATCTGCACTGGTGATTTCGCACAATCATCCCACCGGCAATCTTAAGCCAAGTACGCAAGACATCCTCATTACTGAAAAACTGGTCGCTGCCGGAAAACTACTGACCATTGATGTAAATGATCACATTATCATCACTGCCAACGGATACTATTCATTGGCAGATCAAGGGGACATGTAATCCCCTTTCTTCTATCCTTTGATGTGCTGTAACCCTTTCAGGTTTTTAATGAACTCAGTAAGCTGCGATTTTTCAATGCAGCTCTCAATTAGCTCTTTCAGTTCATTCCGCGATTCTTCCGATACAGCTTCCGCAATGCCGTTACCGCCTTTTGATAATAGGCCAAGCTCAACTACCTGGCTTAATAAAAGCACGATCCTGCGGGATGGCCGCAAATCAATCCTTACCGTTTCATTCATGCCCGGAGCACTCAACAATGCTTCATACACGAGCTGCAAATTTTTGTTTTCCATACTACATTATTTTAAATCCTTCTTCACCCGACAAATGTACCGATATACCAATTTGCCCACCAGTTTCAAAATCGAACAGGTAACTGTTTTGCAGATGTGCTTTTATATTTTCGTATTGGCATTTTTAGGTATTCAATATGTGAGGTTGATATGTGTTACAGGATAACTTTTCAGATTTTCTCAAAGCTGGGACTAAAACATTCCCAAACCGGGTTTCCTGCATGCTCGCGAAACCGGCAAGATGTTCCGAAGTGATACTTCGGCATCTTGGCCCATCCTCGAAACTCGGTGGGCGTTGCCATTTTTAGGTTGAATTTTAAGTGAAAGGGATAAGGTGATGAAGGAAGAAGAAACTAAAAAAATGAAGAACAAATGGCTTCATTTAAGGCTGGATGAAGACGAGTACAAGCTGCTTACCGACAATTTTTCAAAGACCACAGAGAAGAAACTGAGCCGCTATGCCCGCAAGGTTTTTCTTTCAGAACCGGTAACTGTGGTACACAGGAACGGCTCCCTTGATGAGCTGATTGCTGTACTTGTAAAGGTACAAAATGACCTGAACGGGGTAACCAACAACTATAACCAGATGGTGCATAAGTTGCACATGTCGGACAATGAACGTGAGCTAAAGGCATGGATTTCGCTTTATGAAAAAGAGAAGGAAATACTGTTCAAAAACATTGCTGAAGTAAAAGAACTGATCGCTGAAGGGGCAAAATTATGGTTGCAGTGATCGGTTCAGGAACATCAATCAGGCGCACTTTTTTGTATAACGAAAACAAGGTCAAACACGGCCTTGCGCAGTGCCTGATGGCCGGAAACTATCCAGTGGGCTTAGAAGACCTGAACGAAAAACAGCGTTTGAATATGCTGCTGAAAACGGTTGCCCTGAACCCTGATGTCAAACGAAACAGCATCCATATCTCCCTGAACTTTGCACCCGGTGAACAGCTTTCTGATGAAAAGCTAAGGGAGATTTCTGGTGAATACATGCAGCAAATTGGTTTCGGAAACCAGCCCTATCTGGTATACCGCCATGACGATGCAGCACACCCGCATATCCATATCGCCACCGTAAGAATCAGACCTGACGGCACAAACATTGATACATTTAACATCGGCAGAAACCGTTCTGAACCTGCCCGGAAAACAATTGAAAACAAGTATGGATTGGTCAAGGCAGAAGAGCAAAAAAAGCAGGCTTTCAGTCTTGAGCCGGTCAATGCAAGCAAGGTTGTTTATGGTGAAAAACCTACGAGAAAAGCTATTTCCAATGTCCTTCAGGCAGTGCTTTCAGGCTATAAATATACATCGCTTCCCGAACTGAATGCGGTGCTGAACCAATATAACATTGCCGCAGACCGGGGCAATGAAACCTCCAGAATATTCCGTCATCACGGATTGGTTTACCATGTATTGGACGCAGATGGAAAACCCGTTGGCGTGCCTGTAAAAGCCAGTGCTTTTTATAATAATCCCGGAATGAAGTTCCTTGAAAAAAAATATCTCGCCAACGATGTAGCCAGGCAATCGCACAAGGCCAGGGTTAAGAACACCGTGGATCTTTTACTGCTTCGCAACCCAAAAATGAACCTGGATCAATTGGTTTTAAAACTAAAAAACGAAGGCATCCATCTTACCATCCGGCAAAATGCCGATGGGATAATCTATGGCCTAACATATGTCGATCACCGCACAAAATGTGTTTTCAACGGAAGTAATATCGGCAAGGGATACAGCGCAAAAGGATTGCTCGAAAAGCTTCAGGGAATCTCATTAAAGCCCGAAGACAGGAAACTAAAAACCATCAATCCCCCGGAAAAGGAAGAAAAGTCTGTGCCGTTTATCTCTACCAATCCTGATACTGCCATTGGTGGGAATGATAATGAAAAGGGAATAATTGAAAGCATCATGGGGCATGAAAACAGCTCCCAGAATGTTCCATTTGACTGGAAACGCAAAAAGAAGAAAAAGAAAAGAAGATAATATAAAGATAAAGGAGGAGAAAGATTATGGCACTTCAAACAGGAGAAAACGAACAGGCACTCAGAAAAATAATGGATTTTACCCGGCTCATCAGTGTCTTTATCCTGATGCTGCATTGCTATTATTTCTGCTATGCAGCCTTTAAGATTTGGGGACTGACCGCTGAACTTTCAGATAATATACTCGGCAATATTTATAATACCGGGCTATTTTCTACCTTTCATAAATCCAAGCTGATTGCCCTTGGCATACTCCTCATTTCACTGATCGGGGCAAGGGGTAAAAAGGATGAAAAGCTCAGCTATAAAACCGCATTTGCATACATCATTCCCGGACTGCTCATATACTTTTTAAGTGGGTTGGTTTTGTATGCTCCTGTACAGGTTGTTACTAAAGCAATTATTTATATCAGTATAACAAGCGTTGGTTTTTTACTCTTTATGAGCGGGGCAACATTGCTTTCGCGTATCATTCGCGATGCGCTTAAGAACGATATTTTCAACTCCGAAAACGAGACCTTTCCACAGGAGGAAAGGCTGTTGGAAAACGAATATTCCATCAATCTTCCTGCTACCTATCAACTCAAAAGCAAACGCAGAAAAAGCTGGATCAACGTAATCAATCCCTTCAGGGCACTGCTTGTTTTGGGCAGTCCCGGTTCAGGAAAAAGCTACTTTGTAATCCGCCATGTAATTACACAGCATATCCGAAAGGGCTTCGCCATGTTCGTTTATGATTTCAAATTTCCGGATTTATCGCTGATTGTTTACAATACATGGCTAAAGAACAGGCATAGGTATAAAGGGCAATCCGAATGTTATTTTATCAATTTTGACGACCTGACAAAGAGCCATCGCTGCAATCCGCTAGACCCGCTTTCCATGACCGACATAACCGATGCAGCCGAAAGTGCAAGGACTATCTTAATGGGATTGAACCGTGAGTGGATTAAGAAGCAGGGTGATTTTTTCGTGGAAAGCCCGATCAATTTTCTGACCGCCATCATCTGGTTCCTGCGCAAATATCAGGATGGAGAATATTGTACCCTGCCACATGTCATTGAATTTATGCAGTTGCCCTATGATGATCTGTTTACCATTCTGCGGACTGAAAAAGAGATTGAAGTGCTCATCAACCCGTTTATTAATGCCTATATGAACGATGTAATGGAGCAGCTCGAAGGGCAGATTGCATCCGGCAAGGTGGCCATCGCAAGACTGTCATCACCACAATTATATTATGTACTGTCAGGCAATGATTTTACTTTGGACATCAATAATCCTGGTGCTCCTAAACTGGTATGTTGTGGTAACAATCCGCAAAAGATTCAGATTTACGGAGCAGTGCTTTCACTCTATGTGAACCGTTTGGTGAAGCTGGTGAACCAAAAAGGAAAGCTGAAATCAAGCCTTATTTTTGATGAGTTCCCGACCATCTACCTTAACGGCATAGACAGTCTGATTGCCACAGCCCGCAGTAATAAGGTAGCCACAACGCTAGGTATCCAGGATCTCTCACAGCTTAGAAAGGACTATGGCCGTGAGCAGGCAGATGTAATCATGGGTATTGTCGGGAACATCATTTCAGGACAGGTAACCGGAGATACCGCCAAACAATTGAGTGACCGGATCGGGCGCATCATGCAGGACAGGCAGAGCCTTTCAATCAACTCCGGAGATACGTCCATCAGCAAAAGCAAGCAGTTGGAAGCTGCCGTTCCGGCATCAAAAATTGCTGCTTTGAGCAGTGGTGATTTTGTAGGGATGGTAGCTGATAATCCTGATGAAAAGATAGAGCTGAAAGCATTTCATTGCAGCATAGTAAATGACCACAATGCCTTGAAAGCCGAAGAAGATGCCTACGTGCCAATCCCCGTAATCAGGCAGGTAAACAACGGTATGGTACAGCGCAACTATCTTTTAATCAAACAGCAGGTACAGGACATTGTGCAAACAGAAATACAGAACATGATGAACGACCCGGCTTTGGAACACCTGATTATAAAAAAGTAATCATATCCAGACAATTGCTATTTCACAACTTATTAGAGAAAAAAGGATTGATTTTGAACATCAGAAACAGCTAACCGGAACTCCCGGAGGAGTTCCCAATTAGCCTGTATAACCATTAAACCCCACGAGGGCACTTCAATAACCGCAAATGCGGTTGACATTAAAGTAATGCCTTAATGACGGAGCAAATATGTTACTTCTTTTAAAAAATCCAAGTAATATCTCTCTTCATTTAATATCCGAAAAGAAATCGGTAAATGTTATCTCGTATAACATAAATAGCTTTCGAAGATGGGTTATCCGATAGCCTGTTCTGCCGTTCTCCATCCGTTCATAAATTGCGTCAGGTATCCCTGTTTCATCCAAAATATGCTTTTGTGAAAAGCTGTTTTGTGCTCGGAGCAACCGGAGTTTGCTGCCGATTTGAGCAGTAATCAAGGTCATTTTTACTGATGTTTTAAGCAAATATAATCGGCAAGTGTATAAATGGTAAATTGAATTTCAGCAAAATCATTCTTTGCAAAACAATTTAATTCCTTAAAGACTGTTACAAAAAATCACACGTCACATTGTTGTTAAAATCAAAAATTACCTCTTGTGAACAGATATTTTATTGCCGCAATTAGAACAGCAATAACAACAATGATTACCGCCATTATCAGTTTACCCTTTTGATGCTCTTTTATCTTTTTTTCGTAATTGGTATTCATTTTATTATTACGGAAGATATAATCTCGGCTAAGTAATTAAAGCCAATTTGCGTATTGCGTATCAAATAGTTTTAGGATTTAAACATCTGATGTCTTGTAATATTGACATTTCAAGTTTTTCTATAAAGAATTACACTCTCCATGGGATAGCTTTTACTAAACGCCTTTAACGAATTAGAACAAAATATTTTTTATTTCTTTCTATTATTCTTTAAAATTCAACACAAAGATGTATATCAAATGACTAAATACCTATGGTTTAAAATCAATACGGATTCCTACTTGTTGATCTGCTTCACTTATTCTTACATGCTTTTTGCCATCATTAAGAATTTGAATTGAAAATCTATTCTTTGAACCTTTAATTCTGATATACTGGAATGTATTATCAAAAATATTCATCAATACATAAGGAAACACATCGTTTCCTATCAAATTATTATTATAGACATTTATTGATTCTCTTTCAAAAATTCTATTTACTTTAATGCCATGATGATATATCAAAAACGATGATGGAATGCTAATGTCTAAGAATAAATGTTGAATTGAAGAATCCGAAATGCTACCAAAATACTCACCTTCTGCTTTAATCAATTTTTGCCAACCAGTCTGCACAAATTCTCTTTTACCATAGTAACCATATGACAATAGTGTAGACTTCCATGTTAAACAATTTATATAATAAACCAAATAGAAGTTTGTACCACTAATCGTGCATCCCATTATACCCCTATTGTATGTACTGTCGAGGAAAACGATCGTATCAGCTCTAACAAGAAAATCATCTCTACGACCAATATACTGCTTCTGCCAAGTAATAACTTCTTCTTTGTTACTCAAAGAATTAATCACTGCTGTTTCAGCTACTTTTTTGAAAAGAATTTCTGCACGATAATAATCATTAATAGCAGATGCAGGGAAATAACTAATTGTTACTAATAGTAACAGAAAAGTTCTAATCAATTGGTGTTTCAGTTTCTTCTTTTCCATCATATTCATTTTCTCTATCTTTTGCAAATTTTTCTGACAGTGCCTCCCATCCCTTCTTCCAAATATTCTTAACATAATCATAAGCATGCTTTATATTATAAAGGAAATGAGCTGCCTCATGCTTCATTACTCTTCCGACTCCTGTTTGTCTATAACCTGGTTCTCCTAGCAATGCTTTTTTATTTAGATCATCAATTTTCCTTACATCAATTGTAATTACTGTTTTCCATTTGCCAACAACCTTTTCATGAGTTTTATATTCTTCGATATATTTTTTAACTGCTTCAAAATCATCAATACCAAGTTGCTCAAATGCTCCCTCACCATGTTCCAAATCATAAGCCTGTTGTGCTGTTAATGTAACATAGTCATATTTCATTTCAGTATTCCCAAGTTGATGGATTGTATAATTTCCACTTGTGTTGCTGGGTAAAGAGTTAGCATTAACTTCAACATCATTTTTATTCAAGAAATTATATAAGGCTTTATCGTCTTTTCGTAAAAGTTCAATTGCTTCATCCACTCTATCTGCCAAATACTGTTCATTAGGATTTTTTAAAGCTAATTTTTCTCCGTTGTTAGAATACTCATAATATGCATTTCTTATTTCTAAACCATCTGCATCTATCGCAAAAATTGGTGTATTTCCAGCAAATTGGTACGGTGTCCACCATGGAAAAGCTGAGCATAATGGATCTACACTCAAAAATTTCCCTAATTGAGCATTGTAAATCCTGAATCCATAATCATAAGTCCAGCCACCTCCTCCTAAGCCTTCTTTGTCAATTTCCTTTCTGTTAAATTGATATTTGTATTTATAGGTTGTATCGCTCTGCCAGCTTTTCAGCGAACTACCGAATGGATAGTAATAATTTGCGTTTATCACATCAGCTTTAAAATAATCAACGCCGCTGCCCACAGGTGTTTTGCGATCACTAACTGTCGCTAAAACATTGCCAAGGTGGTTGGTTAATTCATATTGTTTCTGTGCAAGCATGTAATAAAATTGCGTAGTATCTATATGCAATTTAATACTATCCAGCACATCATCTACAATTATTTGTCCTAAAGAATCAAAACCGTTTATTGTTATGTCTCTCTGGAACAAAGTGGTATCGGCATATCTCACGCCAAACCTACTGCTGCCATACAAATGATGCTCGGCAAGTTTGAGTTGCTGGGTGTAAATTAAATTGCTTGCAAGGCTTTCGTAAGCCTGTTGCCCCCACCTGAGTTTTACCAGGTTCATGTAGGTGGTTATATCAAATCCGCTCAGGCCTGCAAGGGTTTCGTTCAGGCTTAATAAGCTTTCATTTATTGCATGTTGTATCAGCAATTCGCTATCATCATCCATGGCCAGGTTTAATAAAAAGGCATGGGAAAGATGAGATATGATGCTAACCTTGGCAAGATGCTGATAACTGTATGAACCTGTTAAGTAATCATTTAACATGGTCAGCTCAAGGCAGCCGGCCAATCCGGTAAAAAAGCTAACCCCATCCAATATTCCCGCGGGGTCTAATGCTGCTATAATTTCGCTTTCGCTGTTTGAGTTGTTTATATTATCAACCATGGCCGAGTAGCCGTTAATCATCATTAACGAACTGATCAGCGCATTGCGGTCGTAATAATCGCGCATATTCGCTGCAAGTTCTTCGCAGCTTACCGGGAAACAATCAAACGGAGGGAACGGGTCGCACACCTGGTACGTAATGCCAAGGCTTATGCAGGTGGGCTCCAGCAGGTCTGTCATTCCGTTATCGCACATGTATTTTAAGGTATTATACAGCACATCATTGTTGTGGAAAAACGCACTAATTACATTCGGCTGGTTAACCCCCGAACAGCTTTGCAGGTTGGTCATGAACTGGGCCTTATCATAATAAATCAGTCCGCTTAAAAATGCCTGCTGTACGGTCACATCATTATCATTCATATAAGACACTACTATATTTGCCAATGTATTGTCCCAGCCCAGTATCTCTGAAAGGTCATAGTTATCCAGCACATTAAATCCCGCCCCGTTAATCACCAGCCGGTCTATCAGCAATGCTTTAAATTCCGAATTGCTGCTGTAATTATCCTGCATCAGCTTTATCAGGCTGTCTGTGCCAAGGCTGTCAATAATCCAATCTGTAATAGCCGCAATATTCAAATCATCATTGGCTACATAGCTCTTGCTGTTGTAAGTAGCCATTACATTGCCCTGGGCATCTCTTACATAATACTGTTTGGTCCAGGTGTTTTCGCTGGCTCCGGCTTTCACTATTTTTACCGCTCTTTGCCCCGAAGCATCGTACTTAAATTCCAGCCCGGGTTTTGTACTGCTTTCGCTGCGTTTGATGTGCCGTAATTTGCCATATACATTCCATTGTATGGTATCTATCTCTTCGGCTACATCTTTGGCCAGGTTGCCTATGGCATCGTATTGGTAATTGTCGCCTGTCTGGTCGTCTATGTCATCAGGATAGTCACCCGGATTCACCACATCATTTACACGCTTAAGCCGGTTGGTGCCGGGGTAATAGCTATAAGTAAGCTCATCTATTTTGCTGGTACCGGCTCCATATCTGACCTGGGTTTTTATGTTGCCGTTGGGGTCGTAGCTAAAGGTGTTCATGTAGTCGGATTCTATATCGGCAATTCCTTCCCATATATTTCCGGCCACATTCACATCGGTTTTAGTCGTCATTTCTGTTATCCGGTTCAACTGGTCGTACCTGTAAATGTTGGCCATCGGTTGGTTTGCGGTCATTAATGGCCGTACGGCCTGCACCATGTGGCTGATGTTGCCATTATACAGGTGATTGGCATTGAGAAAAGGATCAGCAGTTATATTAGCCACAAAGGCTGTGGCGGTATTGTAATAGCTGTTGTCTATGGGTTTGTAATCGCCATTGTAATAACCCAGGGTAAAGCCATATGCATCGGCTGCAAAGGCCATGTTCCCAAATCCGTCTTGTCCCATGTCGCGGGTACTGTCCAGCGTGTTGCTGTTCACACCTTTAAGCCAGCCGTGTATGGTGTAGGCATAATCAACTCCCTGCACATTTTTGCCGCCCAGCTCCATGCGGGCAAGCGGCCCGTGCCTGTAATATTTATACGCGGCATCATCGTCCCACACCACGCTGTCGCTGCTGGTATGCACGCTCCGTAACCGGTTGTCGGCATCATACACATACTTATGGTAAAAGCGGTCGGGCTGGCCGGGCTGGTAACGAACCATATTCACCTTGCCGCTCACCAGGTCGTAATGGTAATGAATGTATTTATACCGGTTTCCCATGCCTTGCAGCTCGGGGTAATCCTGCACCAGCACATCTACATTGCCGTGCAGATCGTAGCTGTAATGGGTGGCGTAGCTGTAGTTGCTTACATTGTATTCGTAGTAGGCAACTGTGGCCACTCTGCTGCGCAGGTATTGTTGCCCGTAAGTAAACAGGTTGTTTATTGTTGTGCTGTATGTATTGTCGTAATAGGTTTTTGTAATCTGTGTTTTATAGCCCCTTGCCAGCCATGCCGGGTAATAAATATTATAATGAAATTTAAGGGAGTCTTCGTGTATGGCGGTGCTGCTTATCTGGCCCACTTCTGTTACCCGGTTCAGCACATCGCGCACGGTATAGCTATATACATTGCCCTGCGCGGCCTGCCGGCTGTTCTGGCTCACAACAAGCCGTCCAAGCAAATCGTAATAAAAACGGCTTTCTCCGGCATCGGGTGTTTTTTGCCAGCGCACCTGCCCCAGGCTGTTGTAGCGGTAATTGGTGGCCAGAGTATGGGCGGTATGCACATGTGTGCCGGCCTCATAGGTTTTCCGGTTGCTGTTCAGCGTTTCGGTAAGCTCCGGGCTTATATCCAGTGTATCTACCCCTGCAGGAGGTACTGTTTTAAGCAGGTTGCCCGCCAAATCATAATAATACAAGGTGTAATGGTATTCGGCAAAGTGATATCCCACGCCAATCTGTTCATTTTCTACTGCGTTATCTAAGCAAAAACCATTGTATTCATCGGCAAAGGCCAGCTTAAGCGAATCGGTATATTCCCGGTATGCTTCCATGGCATTGCTGCGTGCAATTTCGGTAAGCTGCCTGCGGCAGGCTCCGGTATCCAATGGCATCACTTCAAAGTTGCTGCGGAAACAAAGCTTAGGCATTACAAAAGTGCAGCAATTGCTCAGGCCATCGCAATCGGAGCTTATGGTGTAAGTGTTCAGCCATCCTGCAGAGCCGGCCACCAGCAAGGCCATGCTGCTGTTGCCCGGGTAACTGCTGATACCCATCAGGGTGTCCATCGCCAACATCTGCATACTGCCTGCCATGGTGTATTTACATATCTTTTCCCCCTGGCTTATCGAAAAGGTAAGTACAACCCGCAGGGTATCACTCTCGTCAAAATCCAACAGTTCATAAAATGCATCAGCCCCGTTGGTATCTATCAGCGAAGCAAATGTATCATGCCCCAGGTTTATAATATCATTATCAAAAAAATTATCCTCCCTATGGAGCATTCTCATCAGCCCTAAAAGATCATAAGCTTTGCTTGTTGGAGCGCACACCTGTGTTTGTTTTTCGCCACCGGTACTTTCAGGTTGTGTTTCGCTTATCTGCACATCATAGCCATACCAGTTGCGCAAATGTCTTTCGCCCTGCTCCGGCAAAGCCGCTTCGCGCACCAGCTCCGGTTTGGTTTCATATACCTGTTGCTGGTATTTAAGCAGCTTATCATATATATCCGTACATGATTCGCATACATCCCCCTTCACCGTAAGGTAGTTGGTATCGAGTTGCCGTATGGTCATGCTATCTGCAGATACCCGTCCATGACCTTTGCGTGTGCTGAAATTGGTGTAATAGCTCACCTGGCTGCAGTGTTCCAGCAGGCTGTCCACCACATCATATATGGCCTGCTTTTCCGTTATGCTTTTGGCCGAAAGATCCAAGCACCATCGGTATAAGGTATCTGATGCTACATAAGTATTTTTAAGCATGCGGAAATAACCTGCACCCGGCATGGTCAGCCCAAAGCGCATACACACCAGGGAGTCAATTTTATTGCCCAATATGCCGAAACATCCTGACTGACTGAAAGCATCTATGGTAATGCCGCAGGCACTCACCGGCTGCATCATGGAACGGTAACTAAAGAACCTTGCCTTGAAAAACGAATCCAGCTTGTTGGTGTATTTTGTTTTTTCACTTTCGGGCAAATCGCTGAGGTTAAAGCAAAACTCTGCACTGTCGAGGCTTATGGTGGCCATGCTTTTATAGGTAATCAGGTAGCCTTTTTCATTGTTAATGGAGTTTAAAAAGTTATTAAGGGTTAGAAATGAAATTGAATCGAAATCTGCTTTTACCCAGTAATCACAATAAGTTACCTGCTGTTCCTGTCGGTCGAACAAGTGGCAACCGGCCATAAAGCTTTCATATTCATTCCACGTCAGGTTATTATTCAGGTTATTATTTAAGAAGCCTGTCATAGCCTTTTGTGTGGTTGCTACATTTATAGCCGGGTTATTATACAGCACCATGAATGAATCCACAACTTGTTTCACCTCGGGGCAGGTACTGCAGCCGCAGCGGTTGTCTTTACTATAAGCCAGATTCCCGGATGCCGGAACTATGCAGTTAAAGACGGGTACACAACTCAACCAACCCCGCAGCTTATAAGCGAAACCCGAATCATTGTCCCATGCCATAATGGTAAAATAATGCCTGCCTTTATCAAAATCACCTGCAAGAAAATACTCGCGTAACTTATCTTCATCAGGGCGCAATTGATAGAAGCTATCAACTAATCCAAAGTCAAATTCCCCGTCACCATCTATCAATTTCAGCGTAAGCTGGCACCCTGTTAACAAACCGGTATCCCCCAGATGCATGATCATGAATGAATCAGTCAGATAATCCATATTGTAACGGTTGCCACCAGTAATGCCTGCTATTGCCGATGGTAAACCTGCTATGGAAAAAAAATCGTCCACGTTCTGATACGGATTGCCGGTGTAATCTGGATTTACTGAAACCAGGGTATTTACATATACCCAATTCCCATTCAGATTGGTATAATGAGTAGCCTTTGCCTTTTCATTCAGTACGTTTTCAAGGAACATAGGCGTGTATCCCGAATCAAGTAACAAGTCACGTATATCTGCATTATCACAGGTGTAATCGCGTATTCCTTTATAATATCTTTCGAGGTCTTCGCACTCAAAATTATATTGAAAATTATAATCCCTGTCTTCTTCTATATAGGTGCGTTTAAATGATCCGGGCGTGCTGCCGTTTGCATAATCTCCGCACATCCCACCGTCAAAGCAACTCCTTACCGTTAGCAGGTGAGGCCTTTGTATAATTCTCATTGTCCGTTTCCATGGTAATATATGCGAGCGGTATATGGTATCGAATATCAATGCTGTTACTACAAAACTGTTGTATAAAGGATCATACCTGAAATCAATAAAAGAATCTATATCCGCTATTTCAATACCACTTCGCAACGGGTCACCGTAAGAAAGACGGCAATTTTCTATCGGTATATTTTCACCATACAAGATTCCAAAAACCGAAACGCCCATAAAATAAGGGTCACTTAATTTGTTCTGATCATCCAGACAATAAGGCTCATCCTGGTCGTTAGAAGGAAAAGTAAAGGATTGATAGCCATCATACCGGCTCCAGTCTAAAGCAAATTTTTGCACATAGGTTGGTGATAACTCATCCATGGTATAGTTATACCATCCTCTGTTATCTATTGAATTTCCATCATGGGTTCCAATCCAGTACTCCGGTTTATTGATGGATATATTATCAAATGCCCCGGGTTCGAGACGACCAACATACAAAGCCTCGTTCATTACATCTATTAAATCCAGTGTTCGTGTATTTACAGGGGTAACACAGGATGGTAAAGACAGCTCGTCTTCGCAATCTCCACCGCTCATATACTCTGCCATCAGGCTGTCGGCAGTGCCATTGCGTATCGCCCTGGCCATTACCATAAAGCTATCGTATTCTGTTGAGTCCACCCGGAATGGACTACCATACAGGGTATCAGTAGTACTTTCTATGCATGAATCCCTGAACATCCTTAAACAGTTGCTGAATCCTGTAAAACGATAAGGATTCGCAACATCGTCACTTCCTGCAATTACCATAAATGTATCTCTGCTCACATATTCAAAACCAATGATTTTAGCATGACCCGAAAAGAGGTATGCTGCTATATCGCTGTTAATATTAAAGAATACGTTACACCGTTCTTCCGGATATAAAGAGTCGCTGAAATTTATGCGCCACTGGTGCACACTTCTTGACGCCAATGCCCCGGGATAATTCTGTATAACCTCATTGCTGCCCACGATCTCATACTTAAACTTATGTGGTTTAAGGTATGTCTTATAGGCCATGTATCCCGTATCCCAAAAGCTCACACCGGTTTTAAGTGCTGCCCCTCTGTGTAGAATAGAATCCATTAACTGCCTGATACCTAAACCAGTTGAGTCCAATGTCTTTACACTTCTTATACACCGGCCTTCCATGCTGTTTGGCACGGAATCATGTATTTCAACCTGCTTTGGGATAATTACGTTGTTTTTCAGGCACTGGCATTCTGCATCGGCCTGGCTTTGGGTAAAGCTGTGCGTGTAATTATATGAATTGCTCAGCAAGGAGGAGCTGCAACCTATCTGGTTAATTGCAGCCGTACTGTCTTCGCCATAAAAATAATTGAGCAATTGCTGCATGCTGCGAAAGCCCACATTATAATGTGCAGGCAGGCTGGTAACCGGGAATAAAGAGGGTGGATTTGAAGCAAGCCTGCCGCGCTGGCATAGCAAAATCAACGAATCCTTCATGGCTGTGTATGCAGTTGTGGCCGCAGCAGGCCGGTAAGGGCAGGCCTGTAGTTCTTCCAACCATTTTAATGCGGCATTATAGCAGGTACTGTCCTGTCCGAGTTCATCTCCTATGCGCTCCTTCATCTCTTCACCCACAGCCGCATCACCAGCGCTGCGGTTCAGCCCGTCACTATAGCCGGTGTAATACCGCCTTATTTTGGTTGCATAATCACCACATCCTGTTTCTCCTACATAACAATTTGGATAGGTGATACCGGGAGTTATATTGGTGTAAAGGGTGAGGGCATCCTCTATATTTTCGTTAATTATCTCCTGTTTCAGGCTGCTGTACATCCCATAGAAAGCCTGCATAAACTCAGCCCGGTCGGCCTTGCTGAAAAACAGGCTGTCCACCACACGCCTGTCCCTGAATGCCTGCAAACAGGCGTATTGTTCATACGGGTCGGTAATGGGCGAACAAAAGGTTTGCATGGCAGCCATATCCCAGATGCTGTACACCGTATCATTCACCGTCCTGAAATTAAGCATACGGGTATTCATGGTGGTTTTAAGCGTAGGATTCGCATGAAAATAAGGATCGCGGCCTGTGGTATCTGTAGGGAAACCCATCTTTAACCCGCTGATGCCGGTGGGGTTCAGGTATCCGTATTTAAATGCCGTGTCGTAGGATGTCATCGCATTTTGCTCTGCATCATAGGCATAACTTTCGCTCAGAAAGTTTTTGCAATACAGGTAAAAAGGGTATTCCGGGTGAAACTTTACCAGGCTGTCGGCCCAGCTGCTTTTAAAGTAGGTGATAAAGTGATGCACATCGGCTTTGTATGCCGAATCAATCGTACCGTCAGCCAAAAGTATTTTGTCCAGGCTGTCGTTGGTGCTGTATGCCTTAATGGTTTTGTAGCGGGTCACCCGCATCACCGAGGTCATCGTATCATTGTCAATCAGTTTAATGTTTCCGTTTTCATCATGCTCGTATGTGCAATATTGCCCGCCAGGGCTCACATCGCTTTTCATCTGTTCCAGCATGGCATCGCAATACCCGTAAGCATCGCCCTGTCCGCAGGTATCGCATGGGTCGCAACCCGAAAAATCGGTAGAATCGAGCGCCTGCTGGTAAAATGATTCGAAAGACCGGACACATTCGCTCTGGTTCCTGTAACGCTCAAAGTACAGAGCGGATGCACCCGGGTTAACATACAACCGCTTCGTTAATGCATAAGTACCTTTATCCAGCCCTGGAATCATAATCAGGTTGTGCAGGGTATCAATGCTGCTTTCCAAAGCCTGCAAGTCACCCAGGTGATCCAGGATATTTACCGATGCAATGCTTTCACAAAGGGTATCCAATGGGTTCAGGAAACCCAGCGTGTCTTTAAAGCTGAAAATAACCTGGTTACAGCTTTTGTTAAAAAGCGTGAGCTCATAATTATACACGCACTGAAAACAGATCTCAGCACATCCTTTATTAAAGGAACTGCTTAGCATCCGGTAATCAATATAAATGGGGCCTTCCTCGCTCACGGTATGCTCATACGACAATTCAATGCCATTGGCGCTCATTACATTATTATCCTTAATGCTGTTCACCATAAAGCTTGCCGGCCTGTTTTCAGGCAATGCCTGCAGGTTAGCAGGGCTTGGCCCTGATAAGGCGGTGGCTACCACCCGTCCGGTCATGTCGGTATAGCTCACGCTCACCTGCCCGTTGGCATCGGTTACCGTTTGCTTTTTGTAATGGGAAGCCATACCGGTTTCCGAACCGAAAAGCCGGTCGAGCTCTGCCTGCCCGGGCTGGGAATATTCATAAAAGGTTTCATGCCCCGTGCCAAGCTGGTGGTCGGCACCCACGCCACCCTGCCTGCGTACTCTGCCGGTGTTGTCGGGCATGTACTCGGTTTGCACCATCGGGTAACCTTGAGCATCGGGAACATATTTCTGAAAATCGGCCTTATTTGGATTATTGCCTGAATAATAGCGCGATGCCCCGGATGATACTGATAAGGAATCGGCCGTTTTTAATATACAGGCCGCCTCGAGCGAATCAAAATCCAAGGCCGAATATGGCTGACCGGAAGCATTGCGGTTAAAAGCATCATAATAGCGAAGCCTGTCATAATACCCTGTATCTTGTTTCAATGCAGGCACAGGCAATATTTGTATGGCGGGTCTTCCCGTATAGTCATATTTGCTTTCGCCTACAATAGCAGTATGGTCGCTGTTGCTGATAGCCACCTGCTGTCTGGGTTTAAGCAAGCCGTCATAATAGCCCACCATGTCCTTTCGCTTGCCGTCTTCTGCATAGCTCACCTGGTAGTTCCAGTTCAGGCTGTCGCTTTCGTGTGCGCCTGTTACGGCAGTATCAGCGTAATCTGCCACCATTCCGCTTTGCGAGGTATCCGACCAGGGACTGAATTTTTCATATTTACGGTATATGGAATCAAGTCTTACCCTGCGTACCCGGTAAAGTAAGTAACCACGTTCAAATACATCTTCTATGGTGTAATTGTTATCACTTACACGCACACGGGTGGCATTGTTCTTAAAGTTATAGGTTAGCTTCTCAGCCGGTTTGTAATAGGGCTGCCCGCTTGCTGGCTCATATGTTATATTCTGGAATCCAACCTCTTCAATTGAGCAACTCGCCTCATCCTCATTATCCAGGCCCAATGCGAAGCTTTGTTTAACAGCCTCAAATTCCAGATCATAAGTTCCGGGTGCGGTTATCAGAAGTTGCCCTAATGCACTAAAGGAAGCGGAATCATAAGCGGTTACAGTGAGTTCCTTACCGTTGGTAAGTGAACTCACTGTCAAGGTTATCTTAAACGTTTGTTGTGGTACTGTTGTAAAGGGTCTATAAATGTGTTGCTCGTCATTTATGTTCATTTTTCCGTCTGCTATTGTGAAATCAACAGGTTCCCAACCGTAAGTGCTACCTTCATCTTCGAAATCGTGTAACAAAACAGGGTAATCCCTTAAAAAGTCTGTGTAATTACCCCCGTAATCATCCACATGAATCCATTCCAGTTCAAATTCAGTGGGTGATTTTGCTACTACTGGCGACCAGTCTATCCTGATTTTCCCGGGAGTAAAACTATGGGTCAGATCAGTGCTGCTCACCACCTCATCATAACTGCTTTTTTCATACCGGTCGGCCCTGATTTCCTGCCGGAGCACGAATTTCCGTTTCAGGCTGCCGAAGCTCACACTGCCTCCTGTGCCCGCATCGGTTACCGAAAGGATATTGCAGGTAAATTTATGTGCACCTGTAAAACGATATACTGAAATATCCCGGTAGGGCTTGTATTGTTCAGGGTCATAACTCAGGGGAATGCTTACATTAAAATTCGTTTGTGTGCCGTTTACATCCCATCGGGTTACTTTTACCAGGAACATATAGCTAAACTTGCTTACCGGTGCTGTATATTCATCGTCTACAAACAAGCGCACAAAATCCTGGGCTTCGTAATTGATATAATCATTGCGCCAGCCCGATGAAGGATTGATTAAAGTTTCGTACAGGGCATCCTGTACTGTATCTAATGCCTGGTTATAGGCACTCATGTCCTCGCCCTTATTTTGTTCAAAAACAGGAGCCTGTGCATATGCTTTTACAAAAGAGATGAACAGTAGAACAAAAAATAAAAGTCTTGTTATTTTCATGGCTTTATGATTACAGGGTAGTAAATACTTCGTAGCCTTTCAGGTAGGAAGCGGGTTTCACTTTATTGTTGGTTATGCTTGCAATGCGTTTGATATTAAAAATTTCATCGTTGATTTTCTGATTGGCTTTTACATGGTGATAACTGATCACCACATACGGTTTGCCGGTATATTTCCAATCCAGCCCTGATGCATCCCGGTATTGCATATGAAGTGCTTTTACCATATAGTTTTTGGTATCATACACCACCTTCACCATGCTGTAATCTCCGGCTGCATACTGAATGCTGATTTCAGCAGTAGATCCATCCGTTTTTTTATAGCTCATGCGCCCTTCTTTTTCCAGCAATGCAGCCAGCATATCAGCCTGGCTCATCTCCGCCTTTTCTGTTTGTGCTTTGCTGGTTTTATAAGCCAGTATCATTTTCTGCTCATGATTTGCAGTAACGGTATATTCATCATTGCTGATGGTTTCTGTTTGCAATCCCCTCATGCAGGTTTTTGTACCGCTCTTGTAGTAGGCTCCGGTCTGGCTTTCTATCTTTTTATCCAGGTTGTCATGCGAATACAACAGGTAATTATATCGGGTTTCAAAGCTTGAATAAGAAAGGTATTGGGTGCTTATTTTTTTAAGTTCCTCGCGGGGTTGCTGCGCCCATAACTGTCCGCCAGATAACATAAGCAGAAAGAATAATATTTTGCGGATGTTATTACGAATGAAGAGCAGGGGAGTGAAGCAATCTTTTACTATCTTGCTGAGAGGACCCGATAGCCATCGGGTCGAAGCATTTTTTTTCATAACCTTAAGGATTAAGTGGTTTTTGAATGCCATTACGCGATTCCTGTATGGTCATGATCCCTTTCACAGTTTCTTTTTTAATGCGAATGAGCTTGCCTTCTTTATCGTACTCATAAAAAGTGGCGAAGTTGTTCTCATCCAGTATGGCCATTACCTTAAGCAGCACCGGGTGATATACATAGGTTTTCATGTTGGACTCAAAAGGATGGATACGGATATCATCCAAGTAAGCATTGTAACTCCCCGTGTTTTCTATACTTACATTCATGTATTCTGCATCGGATGGAATGGTGATGGTTGCTTCAATGCGCTGCCAGCCTTCTATAATTGGCCCCGATGCTTTGAATACATTATTTTGCGTAACACTGCTATTTTTATACATTTTAACCCTAATGTAACAACTGTCATATGTGTTGACCTCGTACCTATTACTATCTCTTCCCATTACCCAGGATGATATTACATATGTTTTTGATTTCCCGGGCATAAAAGGTAGACGGGCATTGCTGATAAGAACATCATCATATCCGTTTGAAATGCTATTCCCTACCGGCATAATCAACATTGAATCGATCAGGCTAGTCACCGTCCCAGTGGTTTGTGGTCCTATAAGCAGACTTTTTGTACCACTGTGGGATTGAGTTGATGTAAGCGATGGTGAAATTAGTGACAACGTACCTGTCATTATATTGGTATCATTGCGCCCTGCGCGAAAACTCCAGTGGAGATCATTAAAATTTAAGCATCCTTCGAAAGATAAGTAATCTTCAAAATTATCGGACGCTATATCCTTTATTTTAGCATAGGATGCATTTGCTGTTACAAGGTTTTGTGAGTAACCGTATAATTCAGCCGAGTAGTTTCCGAGGGCATCCATTGCTTCAACAGGATTTACCCTTCTGTTTATTCGAGTTATGGTATTGGCACTCACCCAGCGTTTATCGTTGCTTTCAGAAAGATAATCGCTCTCCTCAAAATTCCAATATGGTACAAAAGAAGCATATGACCCGTCTTTTCGAATGAATGTAGTGTCGGCCAGATATGAATATTTTCTATTCTCAACAAACACTTTCGTACGGTGAGGAAGCCAAAGTCCTTTATTCCCAGTAACAAAAGGATTATATCTGTTTACTATTTCATATCTACAATACTGGTACGTAGTGTCTAACTCTTTAGAAAGGTCATGCATTGGCCATTGCTCTGAATATGTTTGCGCCCCGGCCTCAATCACCTCATCATTATCAATTGACAGAGTGTTCCCTGAAATTGGTGAACCCGACATAACCAGATTGCCTACCGAAGAGCTCAGCATATTCTTATACCCACTTGAAATGATTTTTACTCTATAAGGTGTTTCCGAAACAGCTCCAAAATGGAACTCTCCACCAGGATTAAGAATCTGAGGCTTCTCTCCGCCACTTACAGGAATCACATCCAGAACCCAACCTGGATAAGTAGCATTAAACACATCAGTGATCATCAACTGGTCTCCTTTGTGAAACACCCCCGGTGTATGTACACTGGACGTAATTCCATCAGTAGTTGAATTTGGCATAGTAATCAATTGAGTGATCCCTGTGTTTTCATAAGCCGCTCCCATACCCTCATAAGCAAAATGAGCAGGGTAGTTAAAGTTATAAATCGGGTCTTCAAACATATTGCTGGTTTGGGTAAGCAATACATTGCCGCTTAGGCCATCGTACAACAAATTGCGCGTGGTGATGATTGACCCCTCATCCTTTACAGTTGTACTTTCCAATATGCCGTATTTCTGGATCACCTTGGTAACGCTGGCCGACTGCCGCCTGCTCATTGCATAGCTGAACTTTGGCCACGGAATGGCCCATGCTACAGGTATAACACCTGCAAGATCAAACTTTGCATTCACCTCCAGGCCCCCGTTCCAGTCCACCTGCTCGTTTTGCCGCAAATCAATGGCCATATCAATCTCCTTCCCAATCATGGCATCGCTGATGCTGCCATCGCGGTTTAATACTTTCACCATATTGTCTTTCTGATAGGTATAGCTCACTTCCGAAATAACCAGGCCTTTCCCATTTGCATCTGTGAGCTCGCTATATACACCGGTTGATTTCGGTTTGCCGTGCATGTCGTTCACCACCACACTGTACCCCTGGCTGGCTGCATAATAATCTTTAGTCACCACCTTAAGCAGTGACGAAAGAAACTGGCCTGCCCTGCCAGTTCCTACCGAAGCGGTTTTCAAACCGGTTCTTGTTACCTTCACCGGGTAATCCCTTGCGGTAAAAAAGCGGTTTTCACTATATCCTGTCCCGGTGCGGTTTACACCTGTTTTGGGCTTATTTCTTACTGTAACTTTGCTATAACCTACACTTGCTCCCGGGTAAAAGCTTTCTCCGAAAGGCTCCTCCACATAAAGTTCCATTGCCGGCATGGTGGCATTGGTTTCCTTCTCGTATGTTTCCACCAACTGCCTTAAAGGGTTCTCTTCACCGCCTATCATGGGTTCATAGGCAGCTACACCGCTGCTGATGGTACCATAAACCTCATCATTCAATGTATAATCATATACCTGGTTGTAATTTCCGGTTTTGTCCGCCTGATCCATGTTTGCCCACGAATCACTGAATGTAAGTTCCTTTACCCGGCAGCCGCCTCCATATTTAAACATGCTTCCGCACCCGATGCGCACCCATGATTTGCCTTTAACAAAACGATCGGCAATACCATTTGCTTTCAGTGATTGGTACTGCCCCCTGAACATATCCAGACCCTCCGACCAGCTATCCAGTAATCCCTGGAATGCGCCTACTCCACTGCTTGATGGCTCCGAACCGGGATGCAATACTTTATTCATGTAAGCTGTGGCAAATTGCCATGCAGCTTTACTGATGGGGTTCACCGGATCAGATTTATTCCAAAGCAGGTCACCCTGCGGAATGCTGTTGATTTTAACATAAGCCAGCTCCGGATTGGGGTCGTTTCCCTTAAAACCCACTTCTGGCTTGTTGAAAATTACGCCTTTCAGCTTATCATATTTTCCTGTAACTATCGGACACCAGCCGCTAATGTATTCCTCTTTATTGTCTTTTACTTTCACCAGGAATTTAAAATAAAGCTGTTTAACGTCTTTAAAGCATGCTTCAAGTTGCTCCTGTGTGCTTACCCCGGCAGGTGGCTCAAATACCAGGTAACTATAGATTTTGTCTCCTTTTTCGCTGTACAGTCGCTCATACCCAGCTGCATCTTTCGTGAATTTTTTAATGCTTTCTTTCGAATCGCAGGCACCAATAATTTTAACCATCTGCATGGCCTGCCTGTCCTGAACAAATGCGTAATCATCGCTTTCGTAATGCACTTGTATACTACCACCCGAAGGCAGGCGCACCTCATTCATGTTCCATGCGCTGGCATATAAATCGGCACTGTCTTTTGGCATGCTCTGATCCACATAAGGGAAATCGCGGTTCGGTAAGCTCTCGCGGTTGGGCTTGTAATTGCCCCAGCGGTCGTATTCGGCCATGTTGTAATCCGGGTTATACCCATAATTAAAGGTATACGGGCTCATGGCTCCCTTGCCCGAATGACCGTATAAAAAGTACAGTTTCTTTAATGTAAGCTTGCCTTTTGTACCTGCAGCAGCATTATCATTCATGTAATTCACATTATTGGGCACATTGCTGCAGAGGCTGTAATCATATTCAAACACCACCTTTTTTACAGGTGTTGCATTGGCTCCGTTCAGTTGCTTATCGGGTAATGAGTATAGCACAATGGTATCCAGCTTCATGGTGGTTTCATCATTGTTTTTCCCTCCGTTGGGGCCATTCACTCCCAATGCATCTTTCCTTGGGCTGGTCTTAAACTCGGCCACGTGTGTGCGCGATTCGATGCTGTGCAGGAACCAGATCTCTTTGGTTCCGTATACATAACTGCCCTTGTCGTCCCATATATCGGAATATAAGCCCTGCTGGTATTGCGCTTTGTTTTCTTCAGCCGGAACACGCCATCGGTATTCCGCGTCATGCCGGGTGTAATTAAACAATACATAATCGCCAATATCTCCTTCCGAAGGTTTGCCATTTAAATCCGCATCCACATAATTGGGGCTTAATACGGCTGTAAGCAGGTAGGAGTGAGCATACCCCGGCTTAATTTCACGCGAATAAAAACGGTCATGCCCTTTATCATTGCCCATGCTGTTATCAGCATCCGCTGTGTAATCTATAAGGCCGCGGTAAAAATCAATGTTATAGCCCTTGGCATTAAAGGTGACCTCTTGCTGCTCGTTATTATATGCAGGTATGGCATACACGTAGCGACTTCCATCGGGATTGGTCTGGGTAATTTCTCCCATGTGGTGGCCTTTATCGCTCACCGGCCGGTTGATTTCGCTGTATGCGCCCGGATTCTGGCTGAATACACCCGGAACATACGATCTGAGGGTTGGCATCATACCCAGGCCATCAGCAGCTTCCTTTGCCGTTAAAATACTGATGAGTTGCGCACGGGGTTGCCGTTCTTCAACCGGATCATACTCTGTAATTGCCCCTCCACCAGTATGATCACTTTCAAGTGACGCTTTTATATCGGCATAATACGACAGACCTTGTCCGTTCATTTGCAGCCTCGCTGCCGTTTCACCCATTAAGCCATTGTAATAACCTATATCTGATGCTACTTTCTCTCCACCTGCCTGAAAATAATAATTCTCAATAAGGGGATTATCTGTGTTATTACGAAAATGGAAGTCTGACAACTTATTGCCCTTATCCTTATTCCACACACCGCTGGTTGTTGTTCCACCTGAAGGGGTATAATTCAACCCAAGATGAAAAGATGCAGGAACAAAGCCCAACTCAACACCTGCCGTTCCCCAGTTGGATGTAGCATTGGTATAGGTTGGGTCGTAATATATGCCCTGATTCCTGCGATGCGCCCTGAACATGCCTCCTGTGCCCTGACCGCTTACAGACAAAAAGTCGAAGCTTGATGATACCAGAGGCAGGTTTTTGGTGTCAGGCCCGAAAGTTCCGTCACGCTCCCTGCTGAAATCCTGAACCCCGTTTTCATCATTCGCTATGCCTTCTGCATACATGTACCCGTATCCACTTCTTTCTATATGCTTATCCTGCAAAGTGGTTGTAGAGAAAGTACCGCCCAGCCTGAAATTCTGGTGGGCTCCCCAAAAGGAGGTACCAATGGTGAGGTTGTAATTCTGAAGCGTGGTTTTGAATGAGTTATTGAGAGTGGGAAGGTCAGCTATCGGTGATAATGGAATGGATGCGCCTGTACCAGTGGAAAAAGATGTGCTGAATCCTTCATCTTTATCCCCCCAAGTTTTACCGAAAGATGGGCCGTTTATTGCCATTCTTAATCCCGAGCGCGATCCCATGCCTATATTGGCTCCACCCGTTTTTTCCTTCCATAGCTTTTTTGTAAAACTGAGATCATAATTAAATCCGCCCTGTGAACTCGCGGTAGCTCCCACTTTAATGGTTGTATTCGGAATTCGGAAACTTGGGCCGAAAAACACCCCAAGCCCGCGGTAATTATTATGACTGATGCCCATATTAATCCCCACAGTTGAATATCCTTCGCCAATTTGTGCACTTGAATCTATTTTAGAGTTAGGATTTTTCTTCAAATCATCGGCAACCCTTTCATTAATTCTTCCTTTTGTTGCTTCGGTTTGTTTATCGGTTAGACCCAGTATCTCAAATTCCGCTCCTGCCGTTAAGCCCCAGGTTATATCTTCTTTGATATTGGATTCATAGGTAATTTTATCTCCCTTAAAATCATCAGGAAGCCCGCGCATGGTGCGGTTAATGACGCCTGCATTGATGTTCCAGCCCAAGCCGGTCCAGCTTGCTTCCTGGTCCATGCCGATACCCGAATGGTACGCAATGTTTATGGGATAGCCGCCCACATCCAGCAAAGGAATATTGTAATTAAAATCCCCCGAAAAAAGGTCAACCATATCGGTTGTTCCCACAGGTTCAAAACTCTCCATCTCAGGCTGAGATGGCCCGCCTGTTAAGGCATAACACATGGTGGGAAAACAGATTTCACCAAGAAGGTTTAACGCCATAAACAGCGCTACAGGTTTAAGGTACTTACGTGCCATAGGTTCAATACTTAGGTTTACTTATGCTTATCGCCCAACTTCAACAATCCGTCTTTATATTTTTCAATCTTTAAATTCAGTTTCGTATCCCCTTGTCACCACTTTTCCAATCTAATGGAATTCACTCCCTAATTAATCCATTTTCCTATTCTCTCATTTCCCCATTCTTCCCATTACCACATCATCGCATTTACAAATTATCGCATTCTCTTATTCTCCCATTACTACATTCCCCATCTTACCCCCATCCACTTTCACCTTCAACTGCCCTACACCAAACACCTGGTCATCATATACCATTGTCAGGCTTTCATTCAAAGGTTGTTTAACCTGTCCGCTGCGTGGTTCAAATGCAAGCACAATCACACTTTCACTGGCCAGTCCGTATGTTTGTTCGAGGTGGCAAAAATTGCAGTCAAACGTATCCGATGAACTGTACAATTTAAAATCATCCATCCCCTCATTGAAGAAATGGCCTGTACGCATAAAATAACCGGCTTCATCTGTTCCTTCTTTCAAGGCTGTATTGCTGCCATTGCTCCGTATGATAAAATTAAAATGAAGGTCATTGCCCAGTTGCTGCCTTCGTTTGGCAAGGTATTCAGGTGCTATTTCATTGCTGCGTGCTTCCTGCGCTATCATGTAATCAACGGGTTTGTACTGCAATGTAAAAGCATACTCGCCCATGTTGCGTGTTACCCGTAATCCGTTTCCTTCATCTTCAACCCATCTCACATAATCCGCAGGCTTCATGGTTTTATTGCATGCAAACAGCACGGTAATAAAGAATAGTATGCAGCACATGCGGTTCATAACCCTTCGTGTTTTTTGTTGATGTAAGTGATGATTTCTTCCGTAATGTTTTTATCATCTGTTCCATACATTACAGCCCCGTTGCCATTTGCTCCCAATATGATTTTTATCCCATGTGTTTTGCCATATTCCTGCACATACTGATTGATCTGTGCCCAGATCTGCGAATCATATTTATCGGCCAGTTCTTCATACTGCATTTTCGCCTCCCGTTCCCGCAATACAAGCTCCTGTTGTTTCAGTTCAATAGCCTTTTTCAATTGGTCATCCTTCCCGTTTTCATAACGGAGCATGGCCATTTTCAATTCCATCCTTAAACTGTCAAGCCGTTCGCTTTCTTTCTGAACGCCTGATTCAAGTTGTTGCTGCAATCCTTTTTTCATGCGAAAGCCTTCATACACTTTATTGGTTTCTATGTATGCATAGCCATCACTTTTTATAAGAAGATAAGCGAAGAGACTGAGCAAAATGACTCCATTCGCCAGCCACATGATGATATTTAACCTTTTCATTTTAAACGAAGCGGGTTTATGTAATAAAAATATACTTTATACAGTTCTTCACCGCTACCCAGCTCAAAACGGTACTTCTGTTTGTGCTTTAAATGCTGCTCCTTTTCAAGGTCAATTTCAAACCAGTTATCTTTGGCAAGTGCCTGTAAAATACCTTTGGTATAAACAGGGGCTCCGTCTTCGGTATAGATGGCATAACGCAGCGTTTGCGGATATTTACGCTGAGTATGTTTAATTTTAAGCGTGCCTTTGGCATAATAAACCTGGTAAGCCGCAGAATTTTTTATATCAACATACGACTGATCGGGAAACACGTCTGCTTCTTTCAATGAATCAGGTTGCAGGTTAAATTCCCATATTTCTGTCAACCCGTATGAAGCACCGTTTACCGAAACAGCTTCCACCTGCCATGCGTAATTTTTTCCGAATTTCAGTTCAGGTGCATTAAACGGATATTGAAGCGATGTTTGGCTGATTCCCTTCTCATAAATCAATGGCCTGTTACGAAGCATTCCATCAAATGCGCTTTGATCCGGATAAAGTTCAACGAGCGTAAGCGTATATTTAACTTCATCAGGATTGCTGATTGGCCCCGGAAATAACCAGGTAAGTAACGGATTTTTTTCTTGTACGCTTTCTTTATTGCCCGGGTATATAAGTATAGGGGGTGTAAGCACCTTAATGCTCACCGGCATACATTCCTGAGCCTTCACCTCTCCCGTTAATGCATCAATAATAAATAAACAGTACATGTATTCACCGGTCGGAAAGCTTCTGCTTTTTTCATCGCTTTCGCGAACTTTGGGGTTAAAGTAATTGATGGATTGCGTTTGTACATTCTGATGGTTTAATGTCACCACAGGTTCATTAAGCGTGAGCGGAGCCGAAACCGCTTCAAACAGAGCAGCTCCGCTGCCGGCATTTACGGTAGCTTTCAGCTTTACCGATAATGGTGATTGCATCGGGTTAATGATGGAAGCATTCCATATATCTGCACTGCCAAATGTATTGCTTAATGAGGGGCTCAGATTAATCTGAATATTCTGTGCCAGTAGTTTTAATGGCAAGGTAAAAAGCAGGCATACCGCCAACAGTTTTACAGGTAGAATTTTTAACATAGGGTTTATCAAACTTTAATTTTAAAGTTGATATTTACAAACATTTTCTTGAAAACTTTTACCTTTACGGCCCTTGTTGCCCACTAAATCACACAAAAGCACTGTTATTTTTTTGCGAATATCCGCATGCCTGTTGATGCTTTTTTCCAAACAAGTGTTTGCACAAAAACTGCAATTTTATTCTTCCTCTTCTATACCGCTTTATCCAAGGTTCACTGATCTGTTTGCCGGCCTTGTTTCAAACAAAACAGGTAATGGTATTAAAGCAGATTTGACATTTACACTCAGTAATTCAACTGGCATAGTAATCAGTGATTCCATGAATGACTTTGTTATTCCCACCGGCCTTAGCCGGTTTATGCCTGACAGCCTGAAACAACTCTTTTTCGCAAGGCTGCCTCATATTGATACCTCTTACCTGCAACCGGGTAATTATACCTTTGTTATGCAGATCATTACTAAAGAAGCTACGCTAAAAAACAATCGCAAAGTCAGCATTCCGCCCTTTCGCCTATTAATAAAACAGGCAGGAATAGATAGTCTGAAAATAGAAACAGTACCGGCACTTGATCATTTACAAATTTACTGTTGCCGGGCACAGGTTCCGCGCTTTGGTAAACGTATGGTTAAAACCAATTGTTACACTGCCGGTGATACCCTTATAAAAGCACAGTTTACCGGAGACAGCCTGATAGCATATCAATATAAAATTGAAGTTTACCGGGGCACAGGATTTATTGGAAACACTACTTATAAATATTGGGATGAATTGCCTGATTCCTTGTCGGAAACTTTATCATCTCCCGAAACCGCATCAAATAAATTATACGGAAAGGTTCGGGTGAGTGCTGATATTGCAATAGAATACAACTATACCAATGTTCGTTACGCCAATCAATTGTCGGCCCCACAATATACACGGCTGTATTTTAAACCTACACTTACCGTTATGGGAATTCCCCTCACTTTTAACACCATGCTAACCACCGAAAGTAATAATAATTATCCGGTAAATTTTTTTCAGTTTGGATTTGATGCCGGTAAATTTCAACACAGTTTTGCGAATAATGCAATTAAAGACCGCATGGATATTGAACAGGGTTTGGAGTTGAATAAGTTGGAATTGGATGAAGTAAACCGTTCGTTGAGCAAATTTAAAACAACTCAACCGGGCTTGGATTATGATAGTAACCTCCCTGATTCCACATCTGTTAAACACAAACTAAAATGGAAGAGGAGGAAAAAGCATATAGAGCAAAACGATTTAAAGTTTGAACAGCTTCGCCATAAAAAAGAAGCGTTGGAGTACGCCAGATACAAAGACTCGGTTTACCTTGCTACACGTTATGCAAGCGATTTTCCCGGTGATACACTGAAACGATTCTTAAACAAACGCCCTGATAAAAATCTGCTTAAAACATTGCTTGCAATCCGTTCTTTAAATGTAGGCTTATGCACACCCCATTATTCAGAAGTCACCTTATCGCAGATTCCGTTACAGGGCATTCATGCCGACCTCCGGTTTTCACGTTGGCTTGTTTCTGCTACTGTTGGTAACCGCTTAACTTTTGAACCTCCTTTAACCAACCGCGAAACCTATATTCCGCGCTTTGTAAACAAAACCTATGCCGGCAAATTAGGCTGGATAGAGCGAAGGAGCAATAGTGTTGTTTACCTTTCCTTCTTTCGTTTCATTAACCAACCCCAATTAATTAACCCGCAGGCTGCCCAAAATGACATAGCCTCCATCACACTGGAAACAAGTATTTTTGATTGGATGCGCTTTACCTTGGAAGGTGCAAAATCATTTTATCAAAGCAACGCGGGCAATTATTTGCAAAACGAAAAATACAACCTCATTGATGCCTGGAATAAGGATTTTGATAATACAGCATTTAACTCCGCCATCAACATTACAGCTGCTAAAAACACAGCTTTTTCACTCAGCGGAAAGCTAATTGGCAGTGGGTATTTTACATTAGGCATTCCGTTTCTCAGAAACGATTACCTGGAATACTCGGCTGCATGGAAACAGTTCTGGTGGCTGCGACAGATAGAAACAGAATTTTCGTACATGCAAAACCGCGATAACCTGATCAACAATAAAACACATTCAACCATTCTTACCGGCTATGGAGCCATGCTAAAAACTCATTTCCGTACACGCCCGAACCTGCTAATCATCTATAAGCCGTTCAATTCATCTGCGTCATTTGAAGAGAATCTTTTCAACCCGGTAAACGTACAACCGGTGATTATCACGCAACAGTTCTACCTGTTTCATGCCACTGTTTTTTATAATAAAACATTACCTGCTTTATCTTTTTTTAAAGCCACCGCTGCTACTGCAAAGAAATCAAACTTATCCTCATCGGTTAGTTTTAACCGAAGCAATAACCAACATTCCACCGGAGATATTTATACCCTTGAAACGCTTACCGGAAACCTGGCCTTAACCGATAAAAACACCCGGCAGATGACTTACAACCTTTCTTTATACCGGTCTTCGATAGTTGCGAATAACGCCATGCTTCATAACCTGGCTTACGGCACGCCTGTGCTGAAAAACAGGCTGCGGCTTACCACAGGCGCTTTGGCGCAATTTATAAACGATGGAAGAAAACGCGGTGGTATTTATACTCAGGCCACCGGCAATTTCAAATCATTGAGCGTTTCAACCCGCTTTAACGTAAACTATCTTAAAGGCAATTGGTTTGAAGGAAACAATTCCTTTGAAACCCTGGTGAATCTATTTGTTGAGTGGCATTTGTAAACTAGAAAAACTACAATCAGTGTATCAGACTAAACGAGATATTTTATTAAGCAAAACATAATTGGCTCATTGCTTTTTTCTCATTTGGTCATCTACTTTCCAAAGTTGATAGCTGAGCTGATACATCAAGCGAAATGCCTTACAAGAGTCTTCGAGCAACGAAACCCAATTATTATCCATCTCCCATTTTAGTGTCAAACTTGGGTATTCCCATTGGCAATTGCCATCGTTCATGCGTTCGGTTTGGTTGAGCATAAACGTCCTGATGAGTTGGAAGACAGCACTTGTTTTATTCTCAAAATATGAACGCTGTTCACTATTCAGTCCACCACCACCTGATAGCTCGAACTTGCCAAGTGTTTTCAGTTCCAGAAGAGCCGCCCAAAAATCATCGGTCATAAACCGCATATTATCCGAATGTTTAAGATTGGTTTCAAGATAGAAACTTTTCATATCCATACCCCAGTCAAATACAATATCCATTTTTCTTGAGCGAAGTAATAGGTACTGCCCAAAAGGAAAAATAGAGCATTTTGAAGTATCCCATTCATCTTTGAATTGTCCAAATGAAAAGAAGTTTTCTGCGATTTCGGAAAGAAGACCATTAGTCTGGAAGAAGATACGCTCATGCTCAAACTTGTCTTGAATTGCATCTGGATTGAATTGAGCCAGCAGGTGATCGTTTAACTGCTGTTCCCAGATTTCAAAATTGGGTTGGTTTTTATTGATTATATTCTTTAAGTTGGCCATAAATTTAGAAAACTCTTTGCCGTAAAGTTAACGAATCGCCTTTTGACTTATGCAAAGGAAATGAGCAGTATCCCCAGACCTCGTTTTCTGGAAAAACCAAATCGTAATCATACAAAGTGTATCATTACATTATTTGTCGCATGTTTTTGATAAGGTGAAATTGATGCTAAATTAATATAGCATTTTGTAACTTTAAGAGTTACATGCAATATGGAACCGACAGCCGACATAACTATCGTGTATATTTTATCAAAAATATCTTTGCTTATTATAGGTTGGATATTTTAAAGGGTACTCGAATATGTAATTTCACAGAATGCCGAAACTTTTAAAAAAGGAACCTATCATATGTCTCGACCAATTTGTGGTGAGTGGAATGTTCGACAACTCGAAGGAATGGTTAAGGATAAAGGAAATGGTCGAAATCACCGCTAAGAGTGGTTTGGCAATTTATCCGATGCCATTGGAGCACATTGTGGAAACGGCCTCCAAATTTGAGGAAAGTGCAAGGGGGCAACATAAGTTTTTTAGGACAATTTCCAATGGCTATCATTTTAAGCATCATGCTGAAATATCAGCTCAACTGCTTGTTTCTTCTGTTAGAGGCAACAATATTACTTTTAATACATTTATTAAACATTCGGTTCCGAATGATAAATTTGAAGGTTCGCTAAATACCATCAAGCAGAATAATGCAAAATATCAGCGAATGATTTCTGAGGGCACGCTTTTTATAAATCATCTGCGATCAAATAGCAAACAACAATCTATTGCAAAATCCGTGGCCGACCGCATGGTTTCTGCTGTGGTGTGGATCAACGCTAATGAATTAATTGATAGAATGCAAGAACTCGTGGCTAAAGGTGGTATAATTACTAGAGGTGTTCAGTTTAAAGATCAAGAAGTTCCACATTATATCGATTTGATTATAGAATATCTTCTTAAGAAAAATAAGCTGCTTACTAAAGAAGCTATCGAATTAATAAAAATGTTAAAAAAGGAACGCTACAATTTTGTTTCAACTTTAAATATCAGAGCTCATATTGAAGGCTTATGGAGTATTAAGAAAAGAAAAGAAACGTCAAGTGATCACATTGATTTAATGCGCATTTCGACCGCTCTTCAACCTGCAGATATTCTTTTTACAGACAAGGCCAGAAAATCAGATTTGAAGGAATTAAAGTTTGATGTCAATTATGGTACAACGGTTTTGTCAGGAACAAATGAAGATATTGACTACTTTGAACGCTTTTTGAGTAATTTGATTGACACAAATAAGCCACGAAAGTTAAGTAACCCCATAAATGCAAAGTCCTAAAATGTCCGTCAAAACAAACCAACTGAACACTATATCACATAAAAACGAACTCGACTGGGAGGAATATGAAGCCATCACCAAATAAATCTATGAGGTGCTTGGTGGGCAGTATGGATAGAAAAGTTAAAAAGTTCTAAACTATTAAATTTAATGAGACATAATTATAATTTGTGATTAAATATTTAACAATGTATGTCACTTCAAAACTTTCAAGGTAAATAGGATAAGGTCTATTAACATCTTATAGAACATCAAGGGTTAACAAGATTGTAATTGCATTTTATGTAGATTTGGCACTATCAAAAATTGTATGGAAACTATAAGTGAAAATGAAGATTTTAAACTAGCGTTAAAGCTAATCAATAGTACAAATCGCTGTATTTTTATTAGTGGAAAAGCTGGCACTGGAAAAAGTACTTTCATTAAGCACCTGCGAAAAAAAACTTACAAGAAATTTTTAATTGTAGCTCCAACAGGAGTTGCTGCAATTAATGCCGGTGGGGTAACCATTCATTCGCTTTTTAACTTTCCTCTATTACCTTTTCTTCCGTTAAATACCAAAACCTTTGACGAGCGAAAAGTAAATTCTACTTCGAAAAAACTTTTACTAGAAATCGAAACTATTATAATTGATGAAATATCGATGGTTAGAGTCGATATCATAGATGCGATTGATCATACTTTGAAAAAAATAAGAGGATCTGACAAATCTTTTGGAGGTATTCAAGTAGTCTTCATCGGTGATTTAATGCAATTATCACCAATTGCCACTGCGCAGGAGCAAGCTTTGCTTAGTACTGTGTACGAAAGCTTATATTTTTTGCATTCAAAAGCTTATGAAGAGGCGGCACCCATTGTCATTTCACTTGAAAAGATATATCGCCAAACTGATAAAGAGTTTGTCGACATTTTGAATGCAATAAGGAATAATTCAAATCTTGAGAAATACCTCGGAGCTTTAAACAAGCGCATAATTACAAATCCAAATTACCAGACGGCTATAACTCTAACAACTCATAATGCTGTAGCAGATGAGATCAATCGGGAATCAATTTCCTTGGTGCCAAAGCAAGCGTATTCCTTTACCGCAATCATTACCGGAGAATTTGACCGTGATAATTATCCAACTGACTTAATTTTGTCAATTAAAGTGGGTGCTAGGGTGATGCTGCTTAAAAACGAAAGAGGTAAAACAAAAAAGTACTTCAATGGGAAGATCGGAACAGTTTTAAATATCGAGGTTGATAAAATAGAAATTGATTTTGGCGAAGATGAAGCTTTTATTGTTCAGCGTGAAATCTGGACTAATCAGAAATTTTTAGTTTCTGCAACTGGTCAAGGCATTACTCAAACAATTTCTGGAACTTTTGAACAGTTCCCTTTGAGGCTAGCATACGCTATTACGATACATAAAAGCCAAGGCTTAACATTTGACGAGGCAATTATTGATCTTGAGAAAGTCTTTGTTCCCGGACAAGCTTATGTCGCACTTTCCAGAATTCGAAGCTTTAATGGATTGCACCTAAAGTCTCCCATAACGACAGATCAGGTTTTGGTTGATCAGAATTTGGTCAAGTATCTAGCTAATATGACAGTTGGTATTACAAAATCTAATCTTGAAATAGAACAGAATCAATATTTGATTATGAAATTGCTAGAGACCTTTACAATATCCCCAACGTTGGCTGATAGTGGTAAGTTGCCACAGTTAATTTTTCCTTTTGCTGTTTCTAACGCTTTAGTTCAGTTAATAAAAGTTTCCAGCAAGTTTTGTAAAGAATTAAGCGCGATGATTGAGTTGACAATATTGGATAAGCCAAAATTGCACGAGAGAGTTGTTAAAGCCGCGGAGTATTTTATTAATCAAATGCAAACAGGACTAATAAATCCGTTGGAAGTATCAATTAAAAAATACAAAAATGATTTTCACTATAGCAAAACAGTTAAAGAATTACAAGAAATACGAACCTACTTGATAGGTAAAATTGCAAAGATTAAAGCAGTGAATGATCTAACGAATAAAATCGTAATAACAAATGATTTTTCTGATTCGTCTGATAATATAAGTAATCTAGAGAGAAATACCACAAAGTCAAGTACTATCGTTAAAAATCCAAGTAACGACAGTGTTCAAGAGAGATGCTATTCTCTTTTTAAAGTTGGAAATAATGTTTACTCAATAAGCGAGCAATTGAAGATTAATTCAGATGCTGTATTTAACCATCTTACTCCTTATATTCAAACAGGTGAAATTGATATCTTACAATTAGTTAGCAATGAAAAAATTGGTTTGGTCAGAGGCTTTTATGAAAACGGAAAGGATAACATTTTTACTTTAAAAGCTCAATTAGGAGCCACATTAACCTTTGGTGAGCTCAAAGTTATCTTAGCATTTTTCAAGGCTAAATAATTTTTTAAAAAAAATGCTTGCAATACTTAGCAATGTTAATTATATTTGCTTGTGAAATTTAGCAACAGATAACAAATGGAGAATTATATAGGATATTTTAAAGCACTTAGAGAATCCAAAGGCTTGACATTAAGGGAAGTAGAAAGACAAACAGAAGTTTCAAATGCATACTTGAGTCAACTTGAATCGGGAAAAATAAAACAACCGTCCCCATTAACACTGCATAAACTTTCAGAAATATATGGAGTGGGATACGATATACTAATGGAAAAGGTAGGTTATCCACCTTTAAAGAAAAAAGTAGCTGAAATAAATCGGGACAAAAGTTCTATTGCACTTAGAGTTGGAAGTATAACTGAAGATGAAGAAGTTGAACTTCTGAATTACTTAAAGTTTATGAGAAGCCGTAAAAAATGATTTGGTCAATATCAAGTGATAAGCAATTTAAGCGCTGTCCGCACCAGTGGTACTATAGTAATATTGTAGCAAATGCTAAGGTGAGGAAGGACCCCTATAGGCGAGAAGTTACCATATTGTCTAAACTTCAAACAATTGAGGCTTGGAGAGGATCTGTAGTTGATGGTATTATTAGTACTTCCTTGGTAAATGCTCTAAACAAGAAGTTTCCAATAAAGAAAGATTACTTTTTAAATAAAGCGATGGAGGTTTTTGACAAGCAACTTGAGTATGCAATCTTTCAAAAGTACAGAAATACTGAAAGTGGTTTATCTAATGATGAGGGATTTGCCGCACTACTTCCTTACGAATTTGAAGAGCAGATTGATGATTCGACCATTGTGCAAGCGAGGGAAGATGTTCTGACAGCCCTAACTAATCTTTTGGACGATCATCCTTTTATAGATTATTTGAAGTCAGCAAAATATCTAGTTAGCCAGCGAACATTAATTTATCCATTCGACAGATTTAATGTAAGAGCAATACCCGATTTGATCGCATTTTTTGAAAACGACCCACCACATATTTTTGATTGGAAGGTTCATACCTACGGGAACGTTTCATATGATGAGCAACTAATTGCATATGCCGCAGCATTGTATAAGGTAGCTCACATAAAACCGCATGAAGACTGGCCAGATATTTCGAAGTATAGGATATTTGACTACAGGCTAACAGAATATCAGTTATTGCATAAAGACCGAATTAAGCGTGATTATGAGGTTACAGAATACGCCCTTGAAGAATTCAGCGACCGTATAAATGCAAGCATTATCGAAATGTATATGTGCGGTTGTCATAAGAAATATGATCAATTAACACCTGATAAATTTCCTTCAACCAAATATTTTGAAAATTGCCCAAAATGTCCTTTTAAAAAAATTTGTAAATCAAACAATTATGAAACAGGAGACAGTTATTTTTCCAATTAATAATCTTCATCTATTTACTTCAGACTATGTTCTGTATGAAATATGCGGAATGAATGACAATGATGAAGATTATGATAGCAATATCCAGTTTATAGTTAAGAGTTTATCTTACAAACTTAAGCATCCGGTCACTGCTATAAATAAGGAGAACAAGCCATTTTTAGTTATTAGGAATGAAAATGAGATTATAATGCGTGTGCCCGAAGAATATATTGTTAAAAGGGATGTTATGGTCTGTTTTAAAAAATTAAATCAGGTATTTCGCATAGATTTTTTAAACTATGATGAATCGACTAAAAATATAATATTAAGATTTTTACAATTTGATATACAAAGCGAACTTAATAAAAATCGTTCTCTATGGCAACCTGGTTCAGGTGATGCTTTTTATAACGAAAATCCAATAGAAACATTTAGAGAGGTTGCAATCTACAATGGCTTTTACGTTAGAGTTGTCGAACTCCCTACCAAGGGATTTGGATTAGCTATTGATGTAACTAAAAAGTATGTATCATCCCAACCTTTAGATGTGCGACTGACCCGTAAGCAGTTTAAAGAACAAGATGTGAGAGGTTCACATTTAGTGTATCAGTATGGTTCTAAGAAATATGAGATAAGGGCAGATCAATATAGTGATCTGACGGCATCACAATACAAATATTTAAGACCAACAGATGGAGTAAAAATTTCACTACTTCAAGACACTCAAGAAAAATTTGGAAAGAGTATGCCTCCTGAAGTAGCTGCGCTACCAGATGATGCTGCTGTTCTCATATATAAAAACAATGATGGTGAAGAGCGCAGAATAATTGCAGGTCTGTGTTATAAGGTTTATGATACCGAAGACCCCATAGTAAGCAAACTCCATAAAAAATCTATCATAATACCATTTTACAGGAGAAGGTTTATCAGGGCGGTGCGAAATCGATTCTTAAAGAAGTTGATGTTTGGAAATCTTTCCATAGATGTATCAGAGCTCCCCCTTGTAGTTGATAAAAAGAAATTTATAGTACCGGATTACCTATTTGGCAAAAATACAACAGTTTCAGTTCGAAATACATCAAATGCAATCAATGTTTCTGTTAACCAACTTGGTCGTAAAAGAAAAAGTCTTCTTTTAGATGGAAATGTAGGTTTTTATACTAATGCAACTTTTCAAGCTCAGTACTTTATTATACCACAGACGGTTCATAATATGTATGCAAATCATAAATATTTTTTGAATAATCTTATAACACAAGTTAATAAAATGCACCCAACCGAGGAAGGTTGGTCTCCAACAGTAATAACTTATGATGACCGGAATAAAAGAAATGTTGTTGAAATAGGTTTTGAGATAATTCAAAAAGTTGCAGAGAATGTGACAAAAAAAGGTGGTTACGCTGTAATTATGCTGCCAACTGGCATAGCACGGGTCAAAAGGCAGCATGATGACCTTGCCGCTTTAGTAGTCTCTGAGTGTCATGAGGAACACGGCATTACCTCAAGTATAATGCATAGTGACACTTTGAAAGACTGTTATGAACACAAAACGATTAACGGTCAATCCACATATGTAGTAAAGCAAGAACGTAGGGGAAAATACACTGGCTACGTTGATGGCGTAGCTATCAATCAGGTTCTATTAAATAATGAACGGTGGCCATATATCTTAAATTCACCACTAAATGGCGATCTTACCATAGGTATCGATGTTAAAAAGAAGTTAGCCGGATTTACTTTTGTAGATAAATTCTCTAAAAACATTCTCACAAGATTTGACAAATCCGATAATAAAGAACGTTTATCTCATGGACAAGTTGTAAAAATGCTTGTCGGCAATATATCGTATATAGCGAATCGATCTGAGCAAGCTATTGAGAAAATTGTTATTCACAGGGATGGAAGATTATTTAAGCCTGAGAAAGAAGGTATTTTAGAGGCAATAAGAATTTTGAAAAATAAGGGAATACTTCCTACAAACTCGTCTGTTAACTTTGTAGAAATACCCAAACACTCAATTATGCCTTTTAGATTATTTGATGTTCAAAAGGATTTTGACATCTATAAAATAACAAATGACAATGGACTTGTTCAGAATCCAGAAGTTGGTACTTACACAATAATGAACAGTAAAGAAGCATTTATTTGTACAACCGGAAAAGAATTTCAACATGGTGGCAGTTCAAACCCATTATATATTAAGTGCGAAACAGAGGGAATGACAATTGAGGAAGTCCTTGAGGATATTTATATGCTTTCTTGTTTGGCGTATACCAAACCCGATGACTGTTCACGTTTTCCAATTACTATTAAAATAACTGACCGAAGAATTAATACGCTAGGAAGTGAATATGATGAAGAACATCTAGACATTCTTAAAGCCGTTCACAATTAAAATTTACTATTATGAGTAATTTAGGATTAAACACAAATCTTTTTCGTGTAACTGGAAAATATTTGGACATCTTGAGTGAGTTTATTGTAAGAGTTAAAATAAACTCAGAAGTAAGTGAACAAAAGAAGGAGCAATTAATTGATTTACTTAAAAAGATCAATGATATCGAAAATACCCAGCCGCAAATCCAGTTATTATCAAGTATTATCGAAAGAGAACTTCGCCATGATCAAAAAAAATTAAGTGTTTATATAAAATCTCTTATAACAGAATTGGAAGAAAATAAAGTAAACGCAGCACTCCCCAAAATTGAATTTATTGCAGAAATATTAGATGGTGAAAACAGCGAAGCATTATCAAAAATGAAAGGTGATTAATTATGCATTCGTACATTAATGGAGCAATAAAGGAAGCAATCGGTAAAGGCAAGGCCCTGATGCAAAAGATTCCAGGGGCACGTGAGTTAGGTTTATATTTCTCTCCGCTCGCCACAACTGCTAACAGAGAGATTGAGGGGTTTATTGCAGAACTTAACCATATATATTCAGATGAAGGATATAATAACGTAATAAATATTCGGCAAAAATTTGTCCAGTATAAAAGAATATCTGGGGAACTCTCACACATTGAAAATGTTGTTATTGCCGCGATGAGTAGAAAGGCCACGGATGATGACTTTGTCAACAAGTTGGTTCACGAAATTTGCCAAGAAATCAATTATCCTTTGCCTACTCCAGTGGCTTCCTGTCTTTCACAAAAGTATTACAATATTTATCCCTCTTACAATCTAATTTGCATACCATTACTTGAATCGGAATTTTTACTTCATTTAGCAGATATTTATCATGAATTAGGACATCCCTTAGTGTCATTAGATAATCCAAAAGTAGAAGGCTTTCAAAAAAACCTAGGATATTTCAATGTTACTGTAAAGAAACATTTTGAAGATGAAATTAGTAGAAGAGAATTAAATAAAGCTGCACCAGATGATTTTGATCCAATCCATGTGTATAAGGAGTCTTGGTTAGCAAACTGGTCTATTGAATTTTTCTGCGATCTTTTCGCTGCCTACACATTGGGGCCGGCCTATCTGTGGTCTAATTTGCATATGTGTACAAGCATGTCTTGGGACGTTTATAGGATTCCAACATTTCAAAAAATTTCACATCCTCCTGATGACGCTAGAATGAAAGCGATTATGTTTGGTTTGGAGCTTATTGGATTTACTGATGAAGTTGCAGAGGTGAAAGAAAAATGGGAAGAATTTAAGATGATAATTGGTGCGAAGAAGGATAGCGAGTTCAATATAGCGGTTCCAGATAAGCTTTTGCGTTCTGCAGCTGAATTCTGTCTTGTTGCTACAAAAGAAATAAAATGTGATATTGCTACAAAAGATATGACAAAAAGCGTTTCAAACTTATTAAACTCAGCGTGGGTGGAATTTTGGAAAGATCCTGAAAATTTCGCTCCTTGGGAAAAAAGTGCATTAAACGACTTTCGTACGAACCTTCGTTAAAAATCTTGACAGAGAATAATATCCAAACTATCTATGAAAACAAACCACGTTATACTTTATACTGATAAAAAGCTTGCTACGACATATAGAGCCTCTGGCCCTGTTCCAGAAAATTTATCGTTTAAATTGAAACCAAATACATTACAGGGTTCATCAAAAATAAATATAGCAATTGAGGAAATGGATAGTGGTAAAACTAGCGATTTGTACAATCGAAATAGTGATGTCATTGCAATCGCGCCAATAATGCCTTTAAAACTAATTCAACCTATTAACAAGCCACTAAAAGTAACTGATAGCAAGATAAAAGATGAGCTTTGGAATATTGAAGCTGTTGCTGCAAGCAAATCAGAATTTAATGGTGCTGGTATAAGAATAGCAATTTTGGATACTGGAATTGATAGCAAACATATAGCGTTTAAAGGAATGAAATTGCATGAGAAAGATTTTACAGGAGAAGGCAACGGAGATATTGAAGGACATGGCACACATTGCGCTGGCGTAGCATTTGGAAGAGACATCAAAGGAAGAAGGATCGGAATTGCCAATGCTAGTGATGATGCATTAATAGCTAAAGTATTAGGAGTGAATGGTGGTGGGAGCGATATTTTAGTTAATGCAATAAATTGGGCTGTTAATTCTGGTGCAAATATCATATCAATGTCGTTAGGAATTGATTTCCCAGGTTATGCCGCGCAGTTGGAAATGGATGGAATGCACAAGGAGGCAGCAATATCTTCCGCTTTGGATGGTTATAGGAAAAACATTTTGTTATTTGAAAGTCTTGCTAACTTAGTTAGAGTACAATCACAAAATAAATTTACGCAACCAGTTATAATTATTGCTGCCTCTGGCAATGAAAGTTCTAGACCTCAATACAGGATTAATGTAAGTCCGCCTGCGGTTTCTGAAGGTATAATTTCTGTAGGTGCTGTGGGAAAGGAAAAAAGCAATCTATATGTTGCTCCATTTTCTAATATGGATCCTACGCTTTGCGCACCAGGAGTTGATATAATTTCTGCCGAAGCAAATACTAACGGTTTAATTTCGTTAGATGGAACAAGCATGGCTACCCCACATGTGGCAGGAATTGCAGCTTTGTGGGCTGAAAAACTTTTGAAAAAAAATCAATTTAACGCTAACACATTATACTCAAATATAACGGTTGCTTGTAAAGACGACAAATTGAAAAAAGAGGATGCAGATGACTATGGTGTTGGAATTGTTCAAGCCCCATTTAGATAATAGATGCTTTGTCATAGTTATATCAATAATACCTCAAATTTTTACTTCATCTAGAATAGTTAAATCGGTATAAAAAGTTAGATTGAAGCCCACTCAAGTCCACTTTAAGAGAATATTAATAGTTCAAATTCTTTGCTTCATAAATTGCACTTAAATCCTCATAAAAGTTCGCAAAAAATCCTGTTCCTTCTACCAAATCGGCAAAAGCGGCATAATTCAGACCCAGTTCTGGTATGCCGCTTCTTTTTTTAGTCAAAACTTGTTGTAAATTAGGGAAAATATATGTTTCTCTAATTCATACTTTCTGTTTATATTTAATTAGTAGCAAACATTAAATAATTTAACATAGTTATACTATAACTTCAGTTTCAAGTTCACTTCAAAGCTCCCATTAGCATAGTTACGCAGTTGACTCGTTTGGCTAGTATAGGAAGCCCCAATTAAATATTGTTGTTTAATTAATAAACTGGTCCCTAAACTCATGCTTTTATTGCTGTGATACATGCCCATCAGCATGAATTGATTGTTTACTAAACTTGCATTCGCTCCTAAATCAAAAACCTGATCAAAGCCTTTAACGCCTCGGTAAGCAATACGAGGCTCCAATTCAATGCCTCCCAAACTTTCATCCACATTGAATCGATAACTAGCTGCGGAATAAAAGGTGGCGATGTCGGCCGACTTCACTAAAGACCTCTTAAATAAAAAATTGAGGTTTGGCAAGGCAGCTTCTATACTAAAGCCACTCTTTTGGTATACAAATCCAAAATCGCCATCAATATAGGTTTCCCTTTGATTGTACCGCGCCACCAAGGGGTCGTTAGGATCGCCAGAAATGGCAGACTCCGAAACACGTTGATTCATCATGCCAAGTGAGAGTCCGAAACTCAGGTGACTGTCTTTACCATTCAATGGTAAATGGTAGGCATAACTTCCCGTAACATGGGTTGTTTTTTGTAATCCCGCTTTATCTACATTCACATTTAAACCTAAACCCGTTTTCTTAAACCCATAATCGACTGTTAAGTTTTGTATTTCGGGAGATCCTGGAATGTTATTCCATTGTTTACGATAATTTAAATTTAAGTTCAATCCACTATCAATTCCTGCATAGGCAGCATTCCCTAAAAAACGATTATTAAAATATTGCATCGTTAAAGGATTTAACTGTGCATGTACTATACCTGTGCTCAGCATTAATAAAATAATTAACGCTATATGTTTTATTTCTTTCATCTAATTAATCTCTAACGATGGTGATAAATCCTTTAAAAACTCGTTGCCCATTCCCGAAATCTACGATATAGTAATACGTATTTTCAGATAATGGGGTGCCGTTAAGCATCCCATTCCAACTGTTATCGTATCCACGTTTCTGATAGACAACTCTGCCTCCTTTATCAAATACTTTAACTTCATTATTTGGATATAAATCGATGTTTTCAACTTTCCAAACATCGTTAATGCCATCACCGTTAGGACTTAAAACATTAGTAGCTATTATTTTAAAATCCTCGGTAACGGTAATTGTAATGCTTTTACTCGTACTACATCCACTTGAATTGCTCGTTGTAACGGTATAGATGGTTGTTTGACTAGGTCTTATCGTTAGTGTTGCCGTATTCTGACCGCTAATGACGCCATTCTCATTAGCCCAAACGTAGCTACCACCACCCGTAGCGGTTAAAATTGCTGCATCACCTTTGCTTATAGAAGTTCCCATACTGCTTGTAAGTTGGAGGGCTGGCAAAGCATTGACTGTTAAACTACCGTTAATGTATGCTATGTTGTAATTATTGCTCGCCGCTCCTGCCAAAGTAATGAGATACGTACCTACTGTACTTCCTGTGGTATTTACCGAGGCACTAGCTTTGCTATTTAAACTATTTTCGTTATCAGCGCCCTTAAATCCAGCATAGCTGATGTTGAAACTAGGTAAACTAGCACCTTGACATATCGAGGCATTTGTAGCAGAAACTATGAGATTAGCTTTGGTAATGCTTAAGGTGGCTGATAAAGTTAATGGCGCATAATTACCTCCACTTATGCTAGCTGTCACGATTTGTGAACCTACATTGGTTAAGCTATTGTTGCTATACACTACACTCGTACCTGCAGGCAAATTTCCACTGATAGCCAAACCTTTAGCTGTACCATCGTATCCAAAACTTTGTGAGTTGAAGCTGATTCCTGTTATCGGGGCATTCATAATTTTAAATATTGCACCAGTGTAACTAATATGATAATTGCTGCCTGCACTCAAACTACCTTGATTAATGGAGTAATTGCCAACATTCTCTCCCACTTCCCTACTTAATGAACCGGTAAAGCTATCTCCACTTAGTAATGCCGGAGTAACGGTATAAGTAAAAACTGGATCCACTGTTCCAAACAATTTATGCTGATCTGCATCTACATTAACATTAATATCTTTTTTCGTGATGATTAAGGCACCTTCTTTAAATGCAATATTATAATTACCAGAGCTAAGGCCTGACGGATGAATGGTATAGCTATTTACTTTTTTAGCACCTTGAGAGCTACCCGTATATTTTAAAGTACCACTTAAAACATTTTTGTTATCACTATATACAAAACCTGAATAACTTACCTCATTCCCTCCTGTATAAATTAACCCATCGTAAACTTTATGATCACTATTTGCCGTAATAGTTAAATTAGCTTTTTCAACAATCAAATTGAAACTTATTGGTGTTGCTGCATTAAAATTACCATTACCTGCTTGTAAAGCAGTTATAGTAGTCGTTCCTACCGATCTAATGGATACTTGGCCGTTACTGTCCACTCCTGCAACCATGGTATTACTACTAGTGTAAGAAACCGGTAGGCCCGTACTGGCAGTTGCAGAAGCATTTACATTAGTATCGCCATAGGTTTTATATACATTTATTCCAACAACCTGGCTATTGAAGGTTAAAGTATTTGCAGAACTAGGTAATATATTTAAGTTTCCGTTTTGATAAGTCAAGTTGTAGTTATTACTGGCTAGTCCTGAAGGAATAATGGTATATGTACCACTATTCAATGCACCCTGACTGGTTCCGGAATAGCTTAAAGTTCCTGTTAAGTTTGTGGTACTTTCCCCGGTAATGAAGCCGGAATAACTAACTCCATTTCCGCCTTGGTAAGCTAAATTATCGTAAGTTTTAGTAGCATCATTTGCTTTTACAATCAGGTTTTTCTTCGAAACGACTATGGTAAATTTTATAGGCGTAGCAGCCCAATAATTTGTATCACCGTTTTGAGTAGCAACAATATCTGTGGTTCCCGGTCCTTTTATAGTTACCTGACCTGAAGTACTTACCATGGCTACTGCTGTATTGCTGCTGCTGTAGGCTACGGCTAAACCCGAACTGGCAACTGCTGAAGCATCAATAAGGGCATCGCCATAGGTTTTATTTAACGTGCTACCAGCAGTTTGGTTACTGAAACTTAACGCATTCGAATTACTTTTATTAACGATTAATTGTCCGTTTACGTAGGTAATGTTATAGTTATTACTCGAAAATCCACTTGGAACAATCGTATAAGTACCGGTATTTATTGCACCTTGTGCTGTACCTGCATATATTAAAGTACCTGTTAAATCGCTTACAGTTTCACTATTCACAAAGCCTGTACTTAGTATGCCATTGCCCCCTGAATAGGCTTGTCCGTTATATAATTTATTAGCGTTATTGGCTGTGATAGTTAAAGCCGCTTTTGTAATCGATAAACTACCATCCTGATAAGTAATGTTATAATTGTTTGAGCTGAAACCAGAAGGTGTTATAAAATAACTGTTCACATTTTTTGCACCCTGTGCCGAACCTGAATAACTCAAGGTCCCTGTTAAATTACTAGCATTCTCGCCATTTACAAAACCGGTATAGGTAACGTTGTTTCCTCCAGCATAGCCTATTCCATCATATACTTTATTGTCGTTATTGGCAGTAATCGATAAATTAGCTTTGTTTACAGTTAAAGTAAAACTAATTGGCGTAGCCGCATTAATATTCTGATTGCCTGGCTGAATAGCAGTAATGATAGCTGTACCAGCGGATTGAATGTTAATTTGTCCTGCAGAACTCACAGTTGCTACAGTGGTGTTATTGCTGTTATAACTAACTGTCAACCCTGAACTTGCAGTAGCTGATGCATCTAAAACTCCACTGCCGTAAGTTTTGATGACGTTGCCGCCAGATACTTGGCTGGTAAAGGTTAAAGTATTTGCTCCACTAGCTACAATATTTAATATACCACTCTGGTAATCGAAGCTATAGTTGTTACTACTTAAACCGCTTGGAATAATAGCATAGGTACCTGTATTTATTGCGCCCTGACTGGTGCCTGAAAAACTTAAAGTCCCAGTTAAATTGCTGGCATTTTCACCGTTGATAAAACCTGCATAACTTACACCATTACCTCCTTGAAAGGCAATATTATCGAAAGTTTTGGTGGCATCGTTAGCTTTTACTGTTAGGCTCTTTTTGGCAACGTTTAAGGTTATTTTTATGGATGTGGCAACTCCATAATTGCTATTTCCGCTTTGATTTACGATAATATCTGTTGTGCCTGTCCCTATAATATTTACTTGCCCCGTGTTATCTACAGCGGCTACATTGGCATTGCTGCTACTATACGAGGCCTGTAAACCCGAACTGGCAACTGCCGAGGCATTAATACTGGCATCGCCGTAAGTTCTATTTACAGTGGCTCCTGCCGCTAGCGTGTTAAATGTTAGGGTGTTTACATTATTTAAGTTGATGGTTAACTGCCCATTAACATAGCTGATGTTGTAGTTATTACTGCTCAAGCCACTTGGAATGATGGTATAAGTGCCTGTATTTATTGCACCTTGTGCTGTTCCTACATACGTTAAAGTACCTGTCAAATCGCCAACACTTTCGCTATTTACAAAGCCCGTACCTTGTACACCATTACCTCCACTGTAGGCTTGTCCATCGTAAACTTTTGTTGCATTATTAGCAGTTAAAGTTAATGGTATGGCATTTATAACACCGTTATTAGTTGTTAACGCCGTAGGGTTAGCTATTGTATAATTTGTGGCATTTGCTCCTGTTAAGCTTAAGTTCCCCAAGGCCAAAGTTATAGTTTTGCCAGTCCCAGCATCTTTACTATCGTAATTAATTACGTTACTACTTAATGCTAATTGTACATCATCACTATTAATTACATAGCTAGTAGCAAGGCTTAAATCTGTAATGGCAATGGTACCTTGAGTATTCCCATTGTAATTTTTATTAAACACAGCACTTGGTTTTATGCTTGCTGTAAGGGGTTTAGGGTTAATGGTTAGTGTGAAATCTTTGGTTTCGGTAGCAAAACCAGTTGCCGTACTTGCATTTACCGTAATATTAACTGTACCTGCTTTTTTGATGTTAATTTTCCATTTATTGCCATCGGCGTTATCTTGATAAGCCTCGGCAATGCTATTATCGGCACTCGAGTAGGTTAAGGGCTGGCCGCTATCTACAGTGGCTCCTGGCTCAAAGGCTATATCGCCATAGGTTTTGGTTACATTACTTACAGTTATAGTCTGGGCAACTTCTTGTTGAAGCTCGTAAGCACCCATATCTATAATGCCATTGTTATACAAACGTGGGTTGCCTGCTAAATCTTTATCGGTATTTAAATTAACTGTATAAAGTGCATTGCTACCCGAATTAATAGTTGGGCTACCTTGTTTTAACGTGTAATCTCCTCCCGTGTTTAAACCTGGTGCTAATGGATCTAAAAATATTTTATTAGCATTATCTGTATAATTAACCATCGCAGTACCCGATGGATTTTCTTGCACTAAACTATATTGATATTCAGTGGCTTGAAGATACCCAGTTGTATAAATCCCATTATTGTTACCATAAACAATGGTATTGTATAACCTTAAATTTGCGTTAGAACTGTAAATTCCGCCACCTCGCTGTGATGCCCTATTTCCGCTAATTGTTGAATTAGTAATAGTAAGATTACTGAAGTTGTCATTAAAAATACCTGCTCCAAGAACTGCTGTATTACCAGCAATAAGCACATTTTTAATAATTGCCGTACATTGGCCTAAATATATACCACCCCCAAATTGAGCGCTATTATTTTTTAGCGTTAAATTAACTAACGCAATTTGTGATCCATTTATATGGATACCTCCACCATAATTCGGGTTTATAAAGGTGTAATTAATGAACTCGAAAGAATCATCAGAACCACCATTTCCAAATACAATCGTAAATCCATTAATCTCGGTCGTAGTTTGAAACGGAGAAATAGTTTTGGATGAAATTACTACATTATATGCATCATTTTCAGTTTTTGAATTACTATTGTCTAGATCTCCGCTTAAAGTGCTGATATTGGCAGTATTACTTAAATCCCTTTGTGCTAAAGAGGTTTCATTTCCAGCAAATCCTCCATATAAATTTACATTATCAACCATTAAAAAACTATTGCGTTGGCCAGCCGGAGTGCCAAAATTTGAATTAAATGGGCTATATTTTGGCTTGTAAGTTCCACCTGCTACCCAGATTTGGGTAATAGCGGAGTTTGTTTTTGCAGCTTTCAGGGCATCGGCTAATTCTGGCGCAGCATTTGCCCAACTACTTCCTGTTTTTGTACCTGCACCATTTTGTTTTACATAAACAATACCACTCGTGGGCGTTATGGTTTGCCCAATAGTTTTTAAGCTTGCAAAGAGCAATAGATAGAGTAAAAGTTTCTTCATCGATGGGATTTATATTTTGTCAATTCGGTTTTCGAAGTAAAACCATGTCAACAACATTGCTATTATCCCAATTAGCACAATAACAATTACCCACTTTCTGTTTTTCGAAAACATCATAGGGTAAAATTGCCTACTCTTTAGCCATTTGAGGGTAAATTGAGGCGGACAAAAAAGCGGACAAATACAATTTTAGATGTGTATCAGGCGTTTACTATGCTTAAACAGCAATTCTTGAACAAGATGAATTTAAAGCGTACGCCCTGCTTTAATAGGCATCCTGCGGATACCATGTGGCTAACTTATAGATGTAATTTTCTAAGGTTTCGCCTTCCGGAATAGGTAACCGTTGTTTTAACCGGCGCTTGCTTCTGGCTACACTTTCTTTACTAATCCCCAGCATATTCGCCATTTGACTATCTTTTAGCTTTAAACAAATTAAGCTCGCTAAACGTTCCTCTGCTGGCGTAATGTTTTTAAGAATGGCTTCCAATCTTACAAAAAATCCAGGATAGGCATCTGTTATCATAAGCCTAAATTTTGCGAGCTCTTGATCGGTAACCAGAATATATTTCAATAAAGAATTGTTTTCTTTATCAAAATCAATTATCTTATTATTTTTTAAAGCTTTAGATAAATCATAAATAATTCGATCTTTTTCTAAAATGTGCTTGCTAAATTCTTCAACATGTTTTCTAGCTTCATACATGTGCTTTTCCGTTTCTTGTTGCTTGGCAATTAGAAGTAATTTTTGATTTTTAACTTTATTGAGCCTATTTTTTATCAATAAAACCGCTATAATGGTTAAAAAAAGTATAAAAGCTAAAATAAAGTTCCGTACCATTTTTTCGAATTCAACCTTAAGATTTGCTTTCTCTATATTACTTTGCAAATCCTCTAACTCCATTTCCAACTTTAGCCTTTCGGTTTCTAAGGAATTTAACCAGTCACGATGCTTATCTCGAATTTGTTCGTAAAGTTTAAAATATTTAAAAGTGCTGTCAGTATGTTTAAGTTCGGCAAAGCTTTTAGCTATCCCATATAATGACGAGACCCTTTCTTCATCTAACTTCATTTTAGTGGCAATATGAGCACTAATCTTCCACCTGCTAATCGCCTCAGTATATTTTTTTTGATTATACTTTACTTGTGCTATTAAATTCTCTCCGATGGCAATATTAATAGAATCTTTGTTTTGTTTAACCGTGGTTAAATATTCTTCAACTAATTTTAATCCTTCCTTCTCATCCCCTTTAAGCAATAAAACTTGCCCAATCCTACCTTTTGCAATCGCTCCCCAAATATCATTCATGATCTGTACATCAAACCTATACTTTCTAAGCATATTAAGTATATTTTGATAATAATAAGCGGCGCTATCTAATTTTTTAAGTTTCAGATAGCTTGCGCCAATAATATCATTTTGAAAAATGTAATCCGCAGAATCTTTTTCATTGCTAGTTTTATCTTCATGCAAAGAATGCAATCCATAAGAAATGCTTTCTTTATATCTTTCTGCCCTATAAAGCGCAGAACTTAATTGAAAATATCTATTTTGTTTAAAATTGAATAGTTTAAGACCCAATTTCTGCTGAATTAAAATAGCTTTAAAACTGTACAAGAGAAATTTACTGTCATCCCAATAATTGGCTAATGCATAAATGGCAAATAATTCTGATTTTAACTGCTCATCCTTTAATTTATAAGCAATTTTTATTGCATTTTTCATGTTTTCTAAATCAGCTTTGCTTTGCCAAATTTTGTGCGATGTTTTGATTAGTATGTCAAACATTACTATCCTTACATGTAATCTATCGTTTGGATGATTTCTCAAATATTGATAAAGCTCAGCAACTAATTTTTGATCTCGAGGAAGATTTTTTCTATCTCTTACTTTTCTATAAGGGGCATAAGTTTCTTCAGCTAACCTCGTCTGACTAGTATCGCTAACTTTCCAAGCTTTAATGTATGGTGCTATCCTTTTGTCTTGTGATTGAGCCGTAAAACTTAAGAGAAAAAGTATAAAAAGCAGATAGCAACCGTGTGAATATTTCATTTAAAAGCTTATAATATAGCTATAAAGGCACATATTTAGATCAATGTACTTAATCATAAATATACAATATTGCGTTAAATTACAATCTTAAAATTATAGCTATTTAAACTACAAAATAATTGAAGAGCGAAGAATTTTTACTTTACTATATATAGAATAAAACCGTTCCAAATAAAAATTAAAAAACTTATAAAAAGCAAAAAGTCTTTGAAATTACCTCCAAAGACTTTTAAAGGACTAATATTTTCAGCACTGATAACTTAGTCTATAACAATTAAATAAAATATTCTTAATTCAGAAAACTACCATCTCCCCTACGCATAGGTTGTGCATTATTACGACCCCTAGCTCCTGTCCATTTTTGCAGGCGCATACTTAGCCTAACCATGAAATAACGGCTTAATGCATTCGTTTTGGTGTCAGTCTGTGTTCCATCATCGGAAATGTTGCGGTTAACAAAATTATTTTGATTAAGAATATCAAAAGCCTGGAGCGTAAGCGTCGCTCTCCTTTTCCACATTTCCTTTTGCATATAACTGTCAATTACCAATGGATTCGCACTTATGTTCGCATTAATCCCACTGATGAAGTTCTTACTAGCGCTATACCCTAAAATCCAGCTCTGCCAAGCAATAAATTTACCGTCAATATTCAAAGAAAGCGTCTTAGTTAAACTTCCAAGTGATGTTGGTAAAGTGTTGCTAGACTTAATAAAACTATACCCAACATTTGGATTTACCTCCATCCATTCATTAGGATTAATACGAGGCCCAAAACGATTATTCATATTCCAAACAGAGGAAGTATACTGAATATTTCTACTCATGGCTACGTTGTGATTATGATTCACACTCCCCTTAAAGGAAAGATTATATTTTCTATCTGCTAACTGTTTGTTAATGGAGTAGTTACCACCTACCCGGTAAACACCAGACATGTTTAAATATCTGGTTTCATAAACGGTAATTCCGTCTTGTATAATCTCTACTGAATTCCTTACCACCGCATTGTTAACGAAGGTTGCATTCATATTTACCGAGTAATTTAATTTCGCATTAGCGATATAATTATTATAAGAACCATTGATAGCATGGTTGAAAGTTACTTTTAAATCTGGATTACCTACAACGGGACTTTGGGGATTTGAAACGTCCCGCACCGGTTGGATCTGATCAAAACTTGGTTCATTGGCATTTCCAGAATAATTGATCTGCATGCTATGCTGACGGGACCATAAGTACTGAAATCTGGCAATGGGAATAATATTAAAACTACTTCTATTTGTAGTTGTGCCTAAACTAACTTTTGTACCACTTAATAAGGCGGGAACTGCAGTTGCACCTAGTGAAAACTTAATTTTAGATCCAGTATTAATGCCGTAACGATAATTAACGGCAATTCTGCTCTGCAAAAATGAATAGTCATAAATGTTGCTTAATGAGTCTATCACCTTTGGAGCACCTCCCGCATTAATATCGCTAGAAATAGTCTTGTTATCATAACCATTGTAGTTCACCTGTGTATTAATTTCGAATTGTGATTTCAAGTTAATTGGTTCAACGTAAGTAACGCTCCCCCGATAAGTACTTCTTAAATTATCCCGCTCTACCAAACGATGTGTTAAAAGTTGCTTTTTTACCACATCTGTCGTTCCATCTAAATATTCGACTACATTTGAATTACGATCCTGCTCCGATTGTGTATTTACCGAATTTACGCTCAGCTGAACGGAAAAATTCCTTCTTGGCTTTGCAAACAAATGTTGATAGAATAACGTTGCTTCCAGGTTTGGTGTTTCATTTATGCTCGTATTTGAACCAATCTGGTCTTGATGAATAGAGCCTGTTTGGAAAATAGAAAACTTGCTACCCGATAATGACGAAGTATAATTGATGGATGGCGTAAATTTGATATAATTATTGCTATCCAAATCTGCCTCCAACTCCAGATTAAAATTATGGCCCTTCTTATTATTGTCACCCTTACTGTCATTCAAAATAAACAGTGATTGATTACCAACGGGGCGAATCGTAAGGCTATTATTTAAGGTATTTACATTGTCAAAATTGTAGCGATAGTTGGTGTTAATTTTAATTTTTTTACCAATTTGATCTCTAAAAGAAAATGCACTATTCCCGTTGTTTGTAGTTCCACCACTCCCACCTGAAGAGTTGCTACCGCCATTGCCACCTCTACCACCACCGCCGCCGCCATTATCTCCACTATTTGCGACTCCATTTACTGTATTATTTAAGCGCGCATTTACACCGATAGTTTGATTTTTATTCAGTCTCGATGCGAAAACAGACCCTTCATATCTTTCATTATTACCCCCACCGGCTCTAATATTGGCGGTGTTACCCACAGACTTATCAGCTCTGGTTACAATATTCAATATTTTCTCTGGATCTCCATCTTTAATTCCAGTCCTTGCAGCTTGATCCCCGTAATCATCAACCATTTGTATTTTATCCACAATTTCGGCTGGTAAATTTTGTATGGCGGTCGACACATCTCCTCCTAAATAGGTTTTACCATTGATTTTTGCTTTTGTTACAGCCGTACCTTGGTGGACAAGAGATCCATCAGTTCCTACTTCCATTCCCTCCATTTTCTTCAACAATTCATCTACAGTTGCATTCTCCCTAACAATATAATCGCTCGCTCTATACTCAACAGTGTCCGTTTTATAAGTTATGGAAGGTGTACCATTTATGACTACTTCATTTAGTGTATTTGCCGGAGCCTCTTTCAAAATTATGGGATCCATTACGATCCTGGCCACTGCATCATTCTGCTTGAATTTTGCTACGAGCGACTTAAAACCTAAATTTGAAATAGCAAGCGTATAGGTAGCCGATTTTACGTTTTTAAAGACGAAAACCCCATCTCCGTTTGTAACGGTCACCAAGGTATCTTTTTCAGATGATAAACGTACTGTAGTACCCGGAATACCGAAGTCTACCGTATCTTTCACAATACCACTAATTTCCCTTAAAGCTACCGGTGGGGGAACGCTGGAGGGTTTTGGTGTATTTTGAGGAGTTTGTGCGTAAACACTGGTCGTATAGCACAACAACAAGCTAAAAAGGGCAAGTCCTTTTGCAGGGTATTTAAAAAAATTCATCATGATCGGCTAAATAATAGAGTTTGTTGTCAGGATTAATTTTTAATGAGGGTGTATTTACCCCAAAAATCTGTTGGACTCATCAGATCTTGCATGCTGTTGCCGCCGCCAAAGTTACCTCCACCGCCAAAGCCACCTCCTCCACCACGCCCGCCACCATTACCAAGGTTACCACGTCCGCCGCCACCGTTAAAGCCGTTCATCACTAAACCATTCACTTTGAGTTGGTAAGCGAATTCTTTAGGTTTATCAATTGAAAGTGATAATAAATTTAATGGAATCGCTAATTCATAAATCATTGCTCCATTGTTATCAAACGAAGCTACTGTCTTTAAACCGTACTCATTATAAATTGAAATCAATGAATCAGTGATTAGCTTAAAGCCTGAAACCTTAATCTCTTTAACGGTTGCCAATTGTGCTTTGTGTTGAACCAAACTCGCCGAGTCACGTTGAGCAGCTGATAAAGGGGTTCTGTTCTGAACCTGACCTCCGCCAAAAGCACCTCTTGCTTGTCCACCTCCCTGCCTACCGCCACCTTGTCCGCGAGGAACTCTTTTCACCAAGGGATAAGTTACGCTGAAAGATTCTTTTTCTTTTTTCTTCCCTTCAGTATTTATATTAAAAGTTATGCCCCCAGCCATTATCTTGTTAATAACCGGAGTTCCAATTCCTTTGATTACGAAATATAGATATTTATCATCGTTTGCTAAACTATATAAGAGTGATGTTCTTTTGTTATCGGCCGCTAAAGTTTCACCCCATTCAGTTGCTTTACCATCAATTCGTAGATTAACTGGAGCAATTAAGGACGTATTTTGAATATCCGGAACTTTCTGCGCCTTAAGCGTTATACTTAGGAAAGTTAATAGGGTAAGTAAATAAAATTTGATCATTTGTGTTTAAGTAATAGTTGATAATTACATGGTTCTCACAAATAGACTAACAAAAACACCAATGGCTTAATAAGAAAATAGAATTAAATAAATAGCTACGCTCATTTAGCAACAAAATGCTATCAAAATAGCAGTCAGGATTAAAATCCCCACTAATTTGTTACGGAAAGCAGGAAACAAAAAATCCCTTAGCATGCGCTAAGGGATTTTAATATTAAAATATATTAAACTAGTTTGCTCTGTTATAAGTTTCAGCTAGTAATAATGCGTTATAGGCATTCACAATTCCGCCACTTACGCAAATCTCTGAAAATGCAGAACGGACGGTTTCACCTTTTTCATTTTTATATTTTACTTTATGATCAACCTTGGATACAGATTTAATAATAATATCTCTAACTTCAGCAGGCTTTAAGTTAGGATAGTAACTTAAAATCAATGCCGACAATCCCGATACCACGGGCGCTGCCATACTGGTACCATCATTTTCTTCATATTTAGAATTAGGTACTGTTGAATTAATCATAAATCCAGGCGCAAAAACATCAACATTATACTTTCCATAGTTAGAAAAAGATGCCTTTAAATCACTGTCGTCTTTATATGAACTAGCGCCTACCTCTATCCAGTTGGTTGCATGAGGCAAGTTGAATTTTGCAGTGTCGATCACAATTTCTGGTACCTTAACTTTGAACCCGCGGTCTCCATAGCCATAACCATATGGACTTGGCTGATTTTCTACCCTTTTAGGAGGCGTAAATCCAAATGTTTCCCTTTTTGGATTAGCCTTCCAATAGGCTGTAGCTTCAGGACTTTCGAAATACTTATTTGGATAATTCTCGACTTCATCATTATTGCTATTGTCGTTACCAGCAGCATGAACTAACAGCACGCCTTTAGATTCCGCATACTTCACGGCTTCATCAACGGCTTTCTTATCCCACTTAAAACCTTTGCCAAAACTCATATTTATAACACGAGCGCCATTGTCAACAGCATAGCGGATGCCGTTAGCCACATCTTTATCTCTTTCGTCACCTTGAGGCACTACCCTAATGGACATAATGCTTACATTATTTGCGACGCCCAAAATACCTAATTCATTATTTCGGTTTGCGCCAATAATTCCTGACACATGTGTCCCATGCTCTGGATCAGGGCCCGCAACATCATTATTTCCATAATACCGTTGAGCAGAATTGGAGTAATCATCGCCAACCATCTCAGCCCTCTCGTCAAATTTTTCGTTGAGATTGTAACGTAACATTACATCAAGTTCTTTATATCCTTTTTCTATTGTGGTATAAAATTTTTCGATCCCACCTTCATCTTTAGAACCTTTTCTAATGATCTTAATGATTTGTTCTTCGAACTCATCATCTGCCTTATATCTTTCTATGTCTGCTAATGATGGAATCTTCTTCTTATTTGAAAATGCAACTGTATCTAAAACCTTTTTGATGGCAATATAAATTGGGAAGGCTTGGCTGGCTTCATCAAATCTTCTTCCAAATTCCGCTTCAGCCCGTTTATATATCCTAAATTCAGCTCTCTCTGTACTATCTAAAACTGTAGTCATAATAGTTGCCTGGTACTTAGGCTTATATTTCTTTAAAATTCTAACCAGCTCTAAATTATCATAGGTCAGATTGCCTTTTTTGGACCCAATAAAATTCCAACCATGTATGTCGTCAATGTATCCATTATCATCGTCATCTATCCCATTATCAGGGATTTCTTTCGGGTTGGTCCAAAGTACATCTTTTAAATCTTCATGTTTAATATCGGTTCCACCATCAATAACAGCTACAATGATCTTTTCTTTCGGGGTTTTATTAACTAATAGTTCTTTATAAGCCTTTTCGGTACTGATACCAAAGTATCCACTTGTGGCGAGATCCAGGTTAAACCAATTTTTGGGAAGTATTACATTCTTTTCTTGTGCAATAGCCTGGGTGCTTGTTGCAAATAGCAATATGATAAATATATATATCTTAAGTTTCATAACAGATTGTGCTTAAAAACATTAACGTAATTTACAAAAATACGGTTTTAAAAATCGTGCACTTAAAGTTACATCGTTTTTAACAAAATTTAACATGTTAAAAACCTCTATAAACAAGAAAAGCCTGCAACATTCGTTACAGGCTTACTTTAAGATTTGGCGCCGACCTACTCTCCCACATGTTACTGCAGTACCATCGGCTCTGGCGGGCTTAACTTCTCTGTTCGGAATGGGAAGAGGTGGACACCGCCGATATAGGCACCTAAATATTTTTAATGTTAGTAGTTAGCCTTTAGCAGTTAGTAGTTAGACGAATTTATCTAAATACTATGTACTAAATACTATGTACTCAACAATTGACATATTATTGAAAGAAGTTAGTTAGGAAGAACAAACAACAGTCTATTGCTCTTGAAAGCTTCGGGTTATTAGTATCACTCGACTGTGCTGTCGCCAGCTTTACATCTATGACCTATCAACGTAGTAGTCTTCTACGGCCCTATATGGAATTCTCATCTCGTGGCTAGTTTCGCACTTAGATGCTTTCAGCGCTTATCTATTCCCAGCGTAGCTACTCTGCAATGCCCCTGGCGGAACAACAGATTCACTAGAGGCTAGTCCAACCCGGTCCTCTCGTACTAAGGTCAGCCCCACTCAAAATTCCTACGCCCACAACAGATAGGGACCGAACTGTCTCGCGACGTTCTGAACCCAGCTCGCGTGCCACTTTAATCGGCGAACAGCCGAACCCTTGGGACCTTCTCCAGCCCCAGGATGTGACGAGCCGACATCGAGGTGCCAAACCTCCCCGTCGATATGAGCTCTTGGGGGAGATCAGCCTGTTATCCCCAGCGTACCTTTTATCCTTTGAGCGATGGCCCTTCCATGCAGAACCACCGGATCACTATATCCGTCTTTCGACCCTGCTCGGCTTGTCTGCCTCACAGTCAAGCAAGCTTATGCTATTGCACTCCGCGTACGGTTACCAAGCGTACTGAGCTTACCTTTGAAAGCCTCCGTTACCTTTTTGGAGGCGACCACCCCAGTCAAACTACCCATCAAACAATGTCCCCGACTTGGTCGGGTTAGACACCGAATACAGAAAGGGTGGTATTTCAACGTTGGCTCCACGACGCCTAGCGACGCCGCTTCAAAGCCTCCCACCTATCCTACACATCCTGTATCCAATGTCAATGTTAAATTGTAGTGAAGGTGCATGGGGTCTTTCCGTCCCGTTGCGGGTACCCGGCGTCTTCACCGGGACCACAATTTCACCGAGCTCATGGCTGAGACAGCGCCCAGATCGTTACACCATTCGTGCAGGTCGGAACTTACCCGACAAGGAATTTCGCTACCTTAGGACCGTTATAGTTACGGCCGCCGTTTACTGGGGCTTCGATTCAATGCTTCGGTTTAACCCTAACATCCCCTCTTAACCTTCCAGCACCGGGCAGGTGTCAGGCCTTATACTTCATCTTTCGATTTTGCAAAGCCATGTGTTTTTGTTAAACAGTCGCCTGGGCCTTTTCACTGCGGCTGATATTGCTATCAGCGCCCCTTCTCCCGAAGTTACAGGGCCATTTTGCCGAGTTCCTTAGCCATGATTCACTCGAGCACCTTAGAATTCTCTTCCCGGATACCTGTGTCGGTTTGCGGTACGGGTTTTTATAACCTGAAGCTTAGCGGTTTTTCTTGGAAGTCTGATTACCTGCACTATCCACTTACCCGAAGGCTCGCGGTACTATCAGCGTTCAGCAGGATCGGCGGATTTGCCTACCGTTCCTATACCTACAGCCTTCAACGATCTATTCCGTCAGATCGCGGCAGTGTCACTACTCCGTCCCCACATCGCAGTTATAAAAAGTACGGTAATATTAAACCGTTGTCCATCGAATATCCCTTTCGGGTTCTCCTTAGGCCCCGACTAACCCTGATCCGATTAGCGTTGATCAGGAAACCTTATCCTTTCGGTGGGCGGGTTTCTCTCCCGCCTTATCGTTACTTATGCCTACATTTGCTTTTCCAGAAGCTCCACCATAGCTCACGCTACAACTTCGCTGCCGCTGGAATGCTCCCCTACCGTAATATAAATATTACCCATAGCTTCGGTATACCGCTTAATGCCCGTTTATTATCCATGCACGATCGCTCGACTAGTGAGCTGTTACGCACTCTTTAAATGAATGGCTGCTTCCAAGCCAACATCCTAGCTGTCTATGCAATCGCACCTCGTTAGTTCAACTTAGCGGTAATTTAGGGACCTTAGCTGATGGTCTGGGTTCTTTCCCTCTCGGCGCGTGACCTTAGCACCCCGCGCCTCACTGCAGACCATGTTACATAGCATTCGGAGTTTGTCTGGATTTGGTAGGATTTGACTCCCCCGCACCCAATCAGTAGCTCTACCTCTATGTAACTCAATGTCCACGCTGTTCCTAAAAACATTTCGGGGAGTACGAGCTATTTCCCAGTTTGATTAGCCTTTCACCCCTACCCACAGATCATCCGGAAACTTTTCAACGTTTATCGGTTCGGTCCTCCAGTACGTGTTACCGCACCTTCAACCTGTCCATGGGTAGATCACAAGGTTTCGCGTCTACCTCCCCTGACTATACGCCCTATTCAGACTCGCTTTCGCTTCGGATCCGTGTCTTAAACACTTAACCTTGCCAGAGAAGAGTAACTCGTAGGCTCATTATGCAAAAGGCACGCCGTCACGCCACCTGGACGCTCCGACCGCTTGTAAGTATACGGTTTCAGGTTCTATTTCACTCCCCTGTTCGGGGTTCTTTTCACCTTTCCCTCACGGTACTGGTTCACTATCGGTCTCTCAGGAGTATTTAGCCTTACCGGATGGTGCCGGCAGATTCCCACAAGGCGTCTCCGACCTCGCGGTACTCAGGATACTACTAGCCTAGCATTACTTTCCTGTACCGGGCTATCACCGTGTATCGCTGGGCTTCCCATCCCATTCCAGTTCATTTTGCTAATGACACATCGTAGTCCTACAACCCCAGTTATGCCGTAACATAACTGGTTTGGGCTCTTTCCCTTTCGCTCGCCACTACTTAGGAAATCATTGTTATTTTCTCTTCCTCTGCTTACTTAGATGTTTCAGTTCGGCAGGTTTGCGCACTATGTGCAACTGATCTTCAATCAGCTAGGTTTCCCCATTCAGAAATCCGCGGATCAATTCATATTTGCTAATCCCCACGGCTTATCGCAGCTTATCACGTCTTTCATCGCCTCTGAGAGCCAAGGCATCCCCCGTATACTCTTTCTTACTTTCTTCTCTATATAGCCTTTTGCGCCTATATAAATGCTTTTTTGATAATTGTTAAATCTTCATGCCCGAAAGCACTCCAAACTAACAACGTCTCTATTGTTGTTTGCTCTTCTTTTTTAACTTCTTCCAATATGTCAAAGAACTTTTCTATCCCGGTATCCCATCGCTGGAACACTATTTCCGTGCTTTTATAACAGCACCGGTGATGGTGGAGAATAACGGAGTCGAACCGTTGACCTCCTGCGTGCAAGGCAGGCGCTCTAGCCAGCTGAGCTAATCCCCCAAAAAAACTTAGCGTTTTTGTAGTCCCGTCCAGATTTGAACTGGAGACCCCTACATTATCAGTGTAGTGCTCTAACCAGGCTGAGCTACGGGACTGCTTCGATGGTGACTGTTAGTGCGATCTGTGTCCGTTTCCTTCGTAAATCGCTTCTCGCAGATCGTAATCATCTTCCAATCTCGCCGCTGTGCCGGTATGCACCAACTGGGCTTCATCTTCTGGGTTTTTCCTTAAGAGATATATATCATTATCATTTTTAGCGCATCGGGTAGTCTATCCTACTCCAGAAAGGAGGTATTCCAGCCGCACCTTCCGGTACGGCTACCTTGTTACGACTTAGCCCCAGTTATCGGTTTTACCCTAGGACGCTCCTTGCGGTTACGTACTTTAGGTACCCCCAACTTCCATGGCTTGACGGGCGGTGTGTACAAGGCCCGGGAACGTATTCACCGCATCATTGCTGATATGCGATTACTAGCGAATCCAACTTCATGGGGTCGAGTTGCAGACCCCAATCCGAACTGTGAATGGCTTTTTGAGATTTGCTTGCTGTTGCCAGCTTGCTGCCCTCTGTACCATCCATTGTAGCACGTGTGTAGCCCCGGACGTAAGGGCCATGATGACTTGACGTCGTCCCCTCCTTCCTCTCTGTTTGCACAGGCAGTCTGTTTAGAGTCCCCACCATAACGTGCTGGCAACTAAACATAGGGGTTGCGCTCGTTGCGGGACTTAACCCAACACCTCACGGCACGAGCTGACGACAGCCATGCAGCACCTAGTTTCGTGTCCTTGCGGACGCATCCATCTCTGGATACTTCACTAACTTTCAAGCCCGGGTAAGGTTCCTCGCGTATCATCGAATTAAACCACATGCTCCTCCGCTTGTGCGGGCCCCCGTCAATTCCTTTGAGTTTCACCCTTGCGGGCGTACTCCCCAGGTGGAATACTTAACGCTTTCGCTTAGCCGCTAACTGTATATCGCTAACAGCGAGTATTCATCGTTTAGGGCGTGGACTACCAGGGTATCTAATCCTGTTTGATCCCCACGCTTTCGTGCCTCAGCGTCAATGACACCATAGTAAGCTGCCTTCGCAATCGGTGTTCTGTGACATATCTATGCATTTCACCGCTACTTGTCACATTCCGCCTACCTCTAGTGTATTCAAGCCCATCAGTATCAAGGGCACTGCGATAGTTGAGCTACCGTCTTTCACCCCTGACTTAACAGGCCGCCTACGCACCCTTTAAACCCAATAAATCCGGATAACGCTTGGATCCTCCGTATTACCGCGGCTGCTGGCACGGAGTTAGCCGATCCTTATTCCTTCGGTACATTCAGCTACTTACACGTAAGTAGGTTTATTCCCGAATAAAAGCAGTTTACGACCCAGAGGGCTGTCTTCCTGCACGCGGCATGGCTGGTTCAGAGTTGCCTCCATTGACCAATATTCCTTACTGCTGCCTCCCGTAGGAGTCTGGTCCGTGTCTCAGTACCAGTGTGGGGGGTCATCCTCTCAGATCCCCTAGTCATCGCGGTCTTGGTGGGCCGTTACCCCGCCAACTAACTAATGACACGCATGCCCATCTCAATCCTATAAATATTTGATCATTGTACCATGCGGTACTGTGATTTTATGCGGTGTTAATCCGAATTTCTTCGGGCTATCCCCCAGATTAAGGTAGGTTGCATACGCGTTACGCACCCGTGCGCCGGTCTCAAGGTTGCAAGCAACCTCTACCCCTCGACTTGCATGTATTAGGCCTGCCGCTAGCGTTCATCCTGAGCCAGGATCAAACTCTCCATTGTAAAATGTTTTGTTCGAACACTGACCATTTTGTATTCTAGTGTTATTAAAATTAAATAGTCTTATTCTATTATTATGTTGTCTGATAGAAACAGACTTAAAAAACTGCAACGGTAACATGTACTTTGTTTCCGTACTGTTTGCCCCGCTGCGCTTATGTAATGATATCTCTTTAATGAACTTTTCGACCTTGCCTCACGGCGGTCTGTTATATGTGGCGACTTCCTGTTTTCCGTTCCAATGTGGTCTTGTTTAGTCCACATATTCCCTTCGGTCTTCTGTCGTTTCAATCTCGTTTTTTTCGCTTCCCCAACATCCGTTGAATGGCGCCCGTTTCGTTTGGGACTGCAAAGGTAGAAAACTTTTTATTTATTCCAAACTTTTTTTTACTTTTTTCAGAACTTTTTTTTCAGCCCCCTGTTTGATATAATCAATCCGTCTCCCATGTCAATCACCCTCACTTAATCCCCCCCTCTTTTTCCTTCTCTCGTTACCTCCGTAGCGGGTTGCAAAGGTAGAAAACTTTTTCTTTTTCGCAAACTTTATTTTGAATTATTTTCAGGTTTCAGCTAAGTAGCTGTCCACCTGATATTCCCCTCCAAAACGCTATCTCAATAACCCAATCTGCATCTTTATCCTTTTTCCCTTCCTCCGAAGCGGGATGCAAAAGTAGGAAAATTATCCGCC
>NZ_FOPP01000016.1 GCF_900113525.1 Pedobacter insulae | reverse complement strand
GTGCGGGTACGGCTGCGAATGCACCAGTGGAAAGCATGGAAACGTGCGTCTGCGAGAATAAAGGGGCTCCTTAAATTAGGGGCTTCTAAACGGGACGCCTACAGGTGGGCGCATAGCAGCAAGGGTTATATCAGGGCGGCACAGGGATGGATTCTTTCAACAACACTCACGTTGGAAGAACTTAAACGCCGCGGCTACCGAGGCTTCATGGATACCTACTATTGGAAGAAGAAGAGAGCACAGACAACATTATTCTAACAAACCGCCGTATACCGAACGGTACGTACGGTGGTGTGAGAGGACAGGTAGCCAACTAATGGCTATCTTCCTACTCGATTTGATGAAATCTTATCAGAATTCTCGGTTTAATAAAAAATATCGCTAACATTGGTGAATCTTCCTGCTAAATTTAAGAGAAAATTGACCAATAGATGAAAGGATATCATGCATATAACGATGAGGAACTGCTCGATTTAATGAAAGCAGACGATCAGGGTGCATTTTCAGAAATCTATAACCGTCATTGGAAATTTTTATATAAAGCTGCCTATTACGCCGTAAAACGCAAAGAAGATTGCATGGACGTTTGCCAAACTGTTTTTCTATGGCTATGGGAAAACCGCAAGACAATAAAAGTAAAGTCGAACCTGCAATCATACCTTTATACCGCTGTGAAGTACAAAATTGCCAATCTCATTCGGCAGGGTAAAATTCGGGAAATCTTAATAGAAGACATGCTAGCGCACGATTTACAAGCAGACGAGATTAGCTTAGTGGAAATAAAGGAACTGAAAAGTTTTATCGCTCAGCTAATCGATGATCTTCCCGAAAAGTGCAGGGAAGTATTTCTATTAAGTAGAGATGAACATCTTAGTCACCGACAAATTTCAGAACGATTAGGGATTTCTGAAAAAACTGTTGACGATCATATTACCAGGGCCTTAAAAAAACTTCGTGCTCCACTGGGAAGATTGGCGTGTATTTTTCTTACGATTTGATAATTTTTCTGCTGATTTACAGCAGGTTGTATTTTTAGTTGGTTTACAGGCAGGTGTTATATCCTGTTTGAGTGCCTTATTCATAGTAGCAGTAATACTATGGACAAAGAACAATTCTTAAAGCTGATTGAGAAAATAGCTAATGGTGACGCTTCAGAAGAAGAGCTAAACCTATATAATGCCTACATGAATCGAATTGCACCAGGCAATGCGTCATGGAATGATGCTGAAATGGGTATACCCGAAAAAGTAAAAGTTGAACTCTTCTCTAAAATACAGGGAAGCATTCCTAAAGTTTACTCTTTATGGAAACGAATAGCCGTAGCCGCCTCTATAGTAGTTTGTTTTGGCCTTGGCTTATATGTGTACCAAGCAACCAAGGAAGAAAACAAAGGCCAAATATTATATGCAAATGATATCGCACCAGGAAAAAATGGAGCAACCTTGACTTTGGCCAATGGCCAAAAAATCCTGATTAACGATGCCCTTGCAGGAAACATCGCCGATCAATCTGGCGTAAAGATTTCCAAAACTGCCGATGGACAAATCATCTATGAGATTGCTGCGTCGCCTTCGTCTCCTCGCAATGGTGCAATCCAATACAACACCTTATCAACTACACGGGGGGAACAGGTTCAGCTGCGTTTGCCTGATGGAACCCTCGTGTTTTTAAATGCCGAATCGTCACTTAAATACCCCACGAGTTTTACTAAACTGGATAAAAGGCAGGTTTCTCTTACTGGGGAAGGCTATTTCGAAGTTGCTAAGGATAAACTACACCCTTTTATTGTAAATACAGACAAACAAGAAGTGGAAGTATTAGGCACGCAATTTAACATCAATAGCTATGAGAGCGAAGCGAATGTTAGGACTACCCTAGTTGAAGGTAGCGTTAAAGTTTCGGCATATAATAAAAGCACCATTTTAAAACCGAATGAACAGGCCATTTTAGCGGCAGATGGAAATATTAAAGTTACCGAGGCCGATGTCCAAGTAGCTGTGGCCTGGAAAAACAACCAATTTATGTTCGAAAGTGAAAATATCCAAGTAGTGATGAGGATGGTCGAAAGATGGTATAATGTAGAAGTTGAGTATGTGGGAGCCGTTTCTGACGAAAAGTTTTGGGGTGGGGTTTCTAAATTCGACAATGTTTCAAAAGTGCTAAAATCACTCGAAGAAACTGGCAAAGTGCATTTTAGAGTTGAAGGAAAGAAAATTTATGTATCCAAAGGAAAGGCAACAACTAAATAATATAATTAACAGATTACTCATTTTAAACTAAACAACATGAAAATAAGATTACGACAGAACAGCTAAGGCTGGGAATGGGAGTATAAAAAAAACCAGAAGTGCGTCTAACACCTCTGGTATTAATTCAACTCCGCTAATAATAAATTATCAACCTTTTAATTGCAGGATGCCAAAGCTTCGAAACCATAGGCAAACTGCTTAGAACTGAACAAACAAATGTATAAAAATTTTACTAAACACAGTGATGTGCCCTTGGGGTATGTTTCAAAAATATGGCTGATTATGCGATTAACCACCGTTATATTAATAGCTACCTTTCTCCAAGTAAGTGCTTCGGGATTTGGACAAAAGATTACCTTGTCTAAAACCAATGCGCCGCTTAAAACTATCTTCAAGGAATTAAGAAACCAAAGCGGCTATGTTTTTCTGTGCACAGAGAATCAACTCAAAGTAGCTAGGCCTGTTAATATCAACGTAAACGGACAAGACTTTCAGGATGTTCTTAAACAGATTTTCGAAAACCAACCACTAACTTATTCTATTAACGAAAAAACAATAACGATTAAGGAGAAAGAGCAATCCTTTTTTCAAAACCTGATAGCAAGGTGGCTGGCAATTGATGTGAAAGGGAAAATTACCGATTCACTCGGTACACCTTTGGCAGGTGCTTCTGTACGTGTGTTAGATCCTGCTGGAAAACGGATTGGTGGACAAGCTCAAACGGGAAGTCAAGGCGAATTTTTGCTAAAGAATATTCCAGAGGATGCCTTGATAGAGGTTTCCTATATCGGCTACCTTACACGTAAGATACCGGTGAAAGAGGATCTAGGAATCGTGGTTCTCAAGGTAAATCCGGGCAAACTTGCGGAGGTTGAGGTTACTTATAATACGGGATATCAGGAGATCCCGAAAGAACGGGCGACAGGTAGTTTTGTGTCATTGGGTAAAGAACTGATAGACCGAAAAGTGAGCACTAATATTTTGGATAGATTGGAAGATGTAACTCCGGGGTTGATTTTTAACAGAGGTCCGCAAAAGGGGAATGATCCTATTTCTATCCGTGGACGGAGTACTATTTATGCTAATACTTCACCGCTTATCATTGTAGATAATTTCCCTTATGATGGACCTTTAGAAAACATCAACCCGAATGATGTTGAATCTATCTCGGTTCTTAAGGATGCGGCGGCAGCATCCATTTGGGGCGCAAGGGCTGGGAATGGTGTAATTGTCATCACAACAAAACGAGGAAAAAATAACCAGCCTTTGCAAGTAAGCGTAAATTCCAATGTAACAGTGGCAGAGCATAGAGATTTGTTCTATGTTCCACAGATGTCTATACCAGATTTTATCAATATTGAGAAGGATTTGTTTGGAAGAAATTACTATAGTAGCTCGGAAAACAATGCTAATAAACCAAAACTCCCCCCTGCGGTAGAGACACTGATTGCACTTAGGGATGGAAAAATTACGGCCCAGGAAGCTGATGCCAGCATGAACCTCTTCAGTAAATCCGACATTAGAAATTACATTCGAGATTATTATCTCCAAAAGGGAATCAATCAGCAATATGCACTGTCTATTTCGGGCGGAAGTGCAAGCCATGCCTATCAGGTTTCATTAGGTTTTGATAACATACGCCCGGATGTAGTGGGCAATGGTAATAATAGGCTGACACTTTCTATTGGAGATCACTGGAAAACCCTTTCGGATAGATTGGAGATAGGTCTCAGCATTAATATGTCTAATCAAAATACTCATACCCGTACTGATATTCCTGGGGGCTATGCTTACGACAGACTTGCAGATGAAAATGGCAATCCATTAGCTGTCGCTAATATTTACAGCACACGATACATCAACACTGTTACGAATAATGGCTTATTGGACTGGACCTATGTTCCCTTAAATGAAATCGGAAAGAAGGACTATAATACTCAAGCTTACGATATCCGTGTCAATCCTTCGATGCAGTACTCGCTAACTTCTGACCTGAAATTTGGACTGTTTTATCAGTACTGGAAAAACATTAGGGCCTCCAGAAACCGCGACCCTCAGGAACTGTTTTACACGCGTGACCAAATTAATAAGTATACACAGGTTGATGCACAAGGAAGCTTCACTTATCCGGTCCCAATGGGAGATATCCTGTCAACGGCGCAATCAGATGCCTATTCACACACTTTTCGTCCCCAGTTATCCTATGCAAAAGAACTGGCTTCAAAGCATTATTTGAATGGTATAGCGGGAATGGAAATCAGGGATCTTCAAGGGGTAAGCCATTCAGATAGATTTTACGGTTATCGAGATGACATGGGAAGCAGCCTTCCTGTTGACATGGTTACCAGATACCGCTATTACTACAATCCGGGACAACAAGCGACTTTGCTTTCCGGAATATCCCATGACGGGAATACAGATCGCTTCGTATCTTATTACGCCAATGTTGGATACGATTACCGCCACCGCTACTTTTTGAACGTAAGTGGCAGAAAAGACCAGGCAAATATTTTCGGAGTGGATGCCAATATGCGTGGTGTACCTTTGTGGTCTATAGGTGGTGCCTGGATCCTCTCGGAGGAAAGTTTTGCAAAGGATCGCAATATGCCCTTTCTCAAGTTTAGAGCTACTTTTGGATATGGTGGAAATGTAGATAAAAGCCTTTCATCAGAGGTTACCGCTCAATACGCAAATTTTTTTAGTTATGATGTGCTGCCACAATTACGAGGGGCTATAATTGTTAATCCTCCAAACCCTACGTTGCGCTGGGAAAAAGTGAAGACAAGTAATCTTGCAATTGATGTAGAAACAAAAAATGGCATCTTTTCAGGGACAGCTGAGTACTATTCAAAATATTCAGAGGATTTACTTGGTGATTACTCACTACCGGCGTCAAAGGGTTTGACCAATTTTAGGGGAAATTTTGCAAAAACACTAGTTAGAGGCGTGGACCTGACCTTGACGGGTAAACCATTTCGTGGAAATTTTTCCTGGACAACCACTTTGAACTACAGTGGCTTAAGTGAAAAGGTATTAGATTTTGAGAAGATACCCACTGTTACTAACTTGTTGGGTACAGCCTTCAGCGCATCTCCTCAACCTATAGTAGGCAAGCCTTTATATGGAGTTTATACATACGAATGGGCAGGTCTAGATCCGAAAAATGGAAATCCTTTAGGAGTGTTAAACGGACTGCCCAGCTCTGACTATCTGGCTATTTCAAGCGCTGCCACTGTAGAAAATCTCCAGTATCACGGTTCTGCCAGACCAACTTCCTTTGGTGCATTTAGGAATGACTTTTCATATAAAGGCCTGACTTTGTCTGTTAATATTTCATATCGTTTAGGGTATTATTATAAGCGGTTTTCTATTGATTATTTTTCCTTACTAAGGGGAGGGATTGGCCACGGCGACTTTGATAAAAGATGGAAGAAACCCGGTGATGAACAGTCGACACAGATTCCGTCATTGCCCGCAACCGCAGACTCAAGACAGCAAAATTTTTATTTCAATTCGGCAGCATTGATAGAGAAAGGTGACCATATCAGACTAAATGATATCCGACTTTCTTATACTATAAATAAAATGAAGTTCCCAGGCCTAATATTCAAATCAGCACAATTTTATAGTTACGCAAATAATTTGGGGATATTATGGAAAGCATCGAAAGATGTGCTTGACCCAGATTATCAGACTGCTGCTCTGGTTAGATCGTTTGCAATAGGAATGAAATTGAATTTCTAAAATACCTTTTTACTCATTAATAAATAATTGTTATGAAAAAATATTTTGTCATTTCGGCGCTTTTAATCATACTTACAGCCAATGTCTCCTGCGAAAAGTTTCTCGCAGAAAAGCCAAAAAAATCGATTTTAGTTCCCCAGTCCAAGGAGGATGTAAGATACCTCCTTGATTATTACACGACACTAAATGAAAACCCCTTACTTAATTTTACATTGTCAGATGATTGGATCACGACTACACCAAATTGGGAAGGATTGAATCCTTGGTTTCAAAATTCCTATTTGTGGAAGGAAGAAATTTTTGCTCATGGTGAAAGATCAACTGATTTTTCCAGATTGCATAGGAAGGTTTTTTATGCAAATATCTGTCTCGATATTTTAGGGAAAATCGGCGGAAACGGTGATTCTGAAGTAAGTTCATTAAGAGGTGAAGCACTTTTTGTTCGGGCTGCTGCATTGTTCTATTTGGCTAAATTATTTCTGCCACATCCAGACGGAGGCCCAGACACCGACAATATGCAAATTCCAATTCAACTTTCTGCTGATGTAAACGCGAAAGCAGAATGGATGACCATAAAGAATATTCTCGATAGAATTGAGGCAGATTTAACCGAAGCATATTCCGTAATTGAGCAAAAAGCAGCCTTTAAGACCCGGCCTGACAAAGTAACTGTAAAAGCATTATTATCTAGATTTTATCTTTATTCAGGAAACTATGGGGCAAGTCTTGATGCGGCGAATTCAGTGCTGAATTCTACGTATAAGCTTCTCAACTATGCTGAACTTTCTGCAGGGAAGCCTTACCCTTTTACACTTTTTAATGAAGAGTCTATATATTACGGTTACCATAGCAATTATTTAGTTACCGATGGTCCTGCTAGCTATATAAACCCAGATCTCTATGCAGATTATGTGGATAATGATTTTAGAAAGCAACTTTTTTTCAAACTCGATGCTGGAGGAAAACCTCTTTTCAAAGGATCCTACACCGGAGGTTTTAGTTTATTTACGGGAATCACTTATTCAGAAATCCTGCTCAATGCAGCCGAATCAGCTGTTCGCTTAGGTAGAATTGACGAAGGTATGGGTCTCTTGAATACACTTGCCCAGAAGCGCTACAAAGATTTAAAAGTTTGGACCGAAAATATAGGTCCAGATCCTTTGGAAACAGTTATGCGGGAGAGACGTAGGGAATTAGTCTTTAGAGGAACCCGTTGGATGGATATGAAAAGACTTGCCGCCAAGGGTGAACTTCAACTCCCTATATCACGCGAGATACGAGGAGTTGTTTACCGCCTTGAAAACGATCGGCAGTTTACGCTTTCACTTCCTCTTTTTGAGTTAGAATTAGAAAATAAATTTAATTAGTTAGTGTATTATGATGTTTAATAAATTAAGCAATATTATAGGATTTTGGTGTTTAGGAATGTTTTGTGCATTTCTCCCAAATATTATCTTCGCTCAAAAGATCGAAGATGTAAAGAAGAAAACCGCATCAGCAGTTATTTATGGCGAAATTAGTAACAATGTCGATGTTGATACGGTGGAGGTAATAATTAATGAAAAATTTATCACCAGTAATTATCCTTCCAGTCATCGTTATCGCATTGGCACTACACGTGGTAATCTTTTTCAAGGCAATATGAAGGAACGAACGTTCGAAGTCAAATTGCCCCCATTTTTAAACCCTGTACAAATAAGTTTACGAACCAAAGCACATGGTGTCATAAATGATTTTGTTGTTGAGCCAGGAGACAGCGTTTTATTCCGTATCAGCGCACTTAAATTGCAGGTAAGCATGGGGTTTATGGGTAAATCTGCTGAAAAATTCCGAGTGCAACGCGAGTTAGCAGAAGCCGCTTTAGCCGACAAAATTCAACAAAAAGAAGTTATGATTAGTTTGGGAGGAAATCAGACTAGGGAAGAGTTTCTTGCAGATAGTTTGAAACTTCATTTATTCCAAACTGCTCAACAAAAGGCAAAAACTGGTTATGGTAGGGTGCTACAATACCTTAATCCTGGCACTGAGGAAATAGACTATCTTTTAAGGTACCTTCAAGATGACTTCAAGAAAACTGCGCAATGGAAAACTTTAATGCGAAACAAGGGTGAAATATCAGAGAAATTTTACAATCTGCTGTATAGCAATACAATTGGTGAATTCTTAAGTATGCGTATAGGCTTCTTAGGCAATTATATCAAGATGAAGGATAAACGTGTAGATTCGGCATATCATAAATTTTTACAAGACTACCCCTTAGTTCCTAATGATCAACAGCAATATTCTCAACCCTATATTAACTATTTAATGAAACGGATGATTGTCGTATCTGCCAAGGAGCAAAAACCATTTATTGATATAGTTTGTCAAGAATTGACAGGGGCAATTAGAGATCGAGTCATCGCTAGGTACGTATTTAATAATTATAAACACGTGTCAGACAGTGTAGGTTTAATCACTAAAGCCCTAGAGATTATAAAAACTCCTTGGCTGAGAGATGAATTGAAGCATATTCTTGAAAACAGTAGTGTAGGAAAACTTGTAAATTTCGAGCTGCCAGATACCAAAAACAAGTTTACAAAAATGAGTGACTTCAAAGGCAAAGTTGTGCTATTGGATTTTTGGTTCACCGGCTGTTCGCCCTGCAAATGGCTATATCAAAGCCAGTTGAAAAAGCTGGAACAACATTTTAAGAACACGGACAAATTTGTGAAAATCGCAATTTCTGTGGACAAGGACCAATCCAAGTGGCTAAAGAGCGTTTCGGAAGGTGAGTACACTTCACCCTCGGGTGTGAATCTAACTACTGGAGGTGATCATCATCAGCTGATAAAGGAGTTCGACGTTCGTAGTTACCCATACCTTATGTTGGTGGATCAGGATGGCAAATTGGTACGTTCAAGTGGCCTGTCATCACTCACCACTGAACAGTTAATAAAGGAGATCGAAAATTTGATAAAATAAGCTCATATAGAATTTAGGTTAATTAGTTAGTTAAAATAGAGGCTCACCGGATGGTAGCCTCTATTGTTATTTTCACTTTTTTAATCTGTGCTGTTTGAACGTCTTATTTGGATAAATGGGTAGTAATTGCATATCATTGTTAAAGATTTGACAATTTTTAATCGAACGCCATTGGTAAATAATACGCAGTATAGCAATTATTCAGATGCCGAGTTAATCTCTCTGCTACAAACAGGCGACGAGCTGGCTTTTAGCATCATCTATATTCGCTATTGGGAAAAGCTTTACTATAGCGCGGTTAAAAAACTTCGTGACGAAGCCGAAGCGCAAGAGTGTGTACAGGAAATATTCTATGCCCTTTGGAAAAATAAGGAGCACTTCCAGCTCCGTGAAAATCTGGAAAACTACCTTGCGGTTGCCGTTAAATTCCAGGTAATCCAGCGGATCGCCAAAAGTAAACGCAGAAATCTTGTCGAACAAGCTTTAACAAGGGACGCAGAAGAACAGGCAGATGCATCAGGGTCACACTGGAGCCAATATGACCTTGAAATTTTACAGGCTCGCTTAAGCAAGGTGATCGATACCCTGCCCAAAAAATGCAAACTGGTCTTTAAAATGAGTAGGGACGAGCATTATACCAATAAGAAAATAGCAGAAGAGCTAGAGATCAGCGAAAAAGCCGTAGAGAAACATATCACCCATGCCCTAAAATTATTGCGCACTGATTTAGGCACCAAAGGTTTCATCATGCTCTTAGCTAATCAGTGCCTATGGGCTTCATATTAAAAATAATTTCAGAAAAAAGGTAGGGTTGGCGGGCCTTCATTACACTAGTGTATAAATGCCCTAGAAATGGATAACCAGCGAATTACTCAACTAGCCCAGAAAATCGTCGATGCGAACATTACCGAGATAGAACTTGAAGAGTTTAACCATTGGTACTATAGTGATGATGGTGAAAGTTATCAGGTGAATTCCCATCAAAGCAAGGACGAGCTGGCGCTGGCCATTTATCGCAATGTTATCCAGCGTGCTGAATTGCAGAAGAAACCAGTTAAGGTAATGAAGCTATGGCCACGAGTTGCGGTCGCAGCTGCGGTATTACTTGCTTTCATGGTTGGAGGATATTTCTATTACGATAGTAAAATTCAGCCTACCGAAACTGGTGCTTATCAAAACGATATTGCTCCAGGAAAAAATGGTGCCACGTTGACGTTGGCAAATGGTCAAAAAATATACGTTTCTGATGAAAAGGTAGGAAAGCTTGCCCAAGAATCAGGTGTGAGTATTTCCAAAACAGCCGACGGACAAATCATCTATGAGATTGCTTCGTCGCCTCGCAATGATGCAGTCCAATACAACACCTTGTCAACTACACGGGGGGAACAGTTTCAGGTGCGTTTGCCTGATGGCACCCTCGTGTTTTTAAATGCAGAATCCTCTTTAAAATATCCTACCAGTTTTGCCAAGCTTGATCAAAGGCAGGTTACTTTAACAGGTGAAGGATATTTTGAAGTAGCTAAGGATAAAGCCCATCCTTTCATTGTGAAAACAAGTGCTCAGGAAGTAGAGGTATTAGGTACTCATTTTAACGTGAATGCGTACATAAACGAACCCTCAATCAAAACCACTTTAGTGGAGGGAAGCGTTCGCATTTCGCCATCCAAAGAGAATGCAAAGGATCTTATCTTAAAGCCTGGACAACAAGCTACTTTAAATAATAATGCGCTAACAGTGAAAGAGATCGATGTAGAAAGAGCGGTTGCCTGGAAGAACAGTACGTTCAGTTTCGAGAACGAGGATATCAAATCCATTATGCGCAATGTAGCGCGTTGGTACAATGTAGAAGTGGTATATGAAGGCGATTTGCCTGCTGAAAGATTTGGCGGGGGAGTGTCGAGATTTGAGAATGTTTCCCATGTGCTGCGGATTTTAGAAAAGACAGGTGCGGTACATTTTAGGATTGAAGGCAGGAAAATTATCGTTTCGAAATAACAATATATCTCCTATGAAGAGTAAAATTAACTGGATGTTTAACTTAACGCATTTTTAAATGGAAATACACATGAGATTGTAGCTGAGCTACAAGGCATTCCGGTAAAAATCAGATCCCGACGGCAATCGAGACCTGATTAAAGCTTGGAATGTCAATAATAAATTATTAACCAACCGCAGTTGCCCAAGTTTTGAAGGCTACAGGCATACTGCATTAACCAAACTAATCACTAATGTATAGAATTTATACCAAATTTTTGCTGATTATGCGATTAATCGTCGTGATATTACTAGCATCTTTAATGCAGGTCAGTGCGGCTTCCTTCGCACAGAAGATCAGCCTATCCAAAAAAAATGCGCCACTAAAAACCGTAATCAAGGAAATCCGGTCGCAAAGTGGCTTTGAATTCGTGTATACCGAAAATATCTTTTCGGCCGCAAAACCTGTAAATATCAATGTAAAAGGTGTCAGCCTAGAGGAAGTGCTACAACAGGTCTTTAAGGATCAACCCTTTACCTTTGCTATAGACAGTAAAACCATTATCATTAAACCAAAAGAAAAATCTATTCTTGACAAGTTAATAGCATATTTTGTGAATATTGATGTCAAAGGGCGCTTGCTTGATGAAAATGGCGTGCCTTTAGCAGGTGCATCAGTATTAATTAAAGGGACAGAGCGAAAGACCACAACCAATGACAAGGGTGAATTTTCATTCACTAATGTAGATGAAAAGGCAATTCTTATTATTTCTTTTGTGGGCTATGAAACTAAGGAAGTTGTTGTAAAAGCTGATTTAGGAGCCATCAAAATGACTGTTAGTACAGGAAAGCTTGAGGAAGTTAAGGTAAGTTATAATACGGGTTATCAAGAGTTGCCTAAAGAAAGGGCTACGGGATCGTTTGAAATATTAAATGCGGAGTTGCTGAATCGTAGGGTGAGTACCAATATTATCGATAGAATTGCTGATGTTACTCCAGGTCTAATCGTGTTAAAAGACGGGTTCTCAGCTAATCAGGAACAGAAAATTATTATCCGTGGATCGAGTACTATTTTAGCTGAAAACCAGCCACTGATAGTGGTTGATAACCTAGCCTACGACGGGCCTTTAAGTAGTATTAATCCCAATGATGTTCAGAGTATTACTGTTCTCAAAGATGCGGCAGCCGCATCTATTTGGGGAGCAAGAGCAGGAAATGGGGTAATTGTAATAACCACTAAGAGGGCTTCAAAAGGCCAGGCAACGCAAGTAACTTTTAATGTAAATGCAAATTGGGGGCAAAAGCCAGATGCTCGATATATCCCGCAGATGCAGATTTCAGGATTTGTGGATCAGGAAATCAAATTATTCAATAAAGGATATTATAACGGACAGGTCAATGCCAACAATAAAACAAGGCTTAGCCCGGTTGTGGAAGCCTTACTCCAGCACAGAGATGGCATGATTTCAGACTCACAATTAGAACTTTCCTTAAATGGCTTTCGAGCAAGTGACGTACGTGACGATTTAGAAAAGTATTTCTATAGGGGTTCTCTTAACCAACAGTATGCATTAGGACTTTCAAAGGGATTGGAAAATTATAACTATACACTCTCTGTGGGCTGGGATGACAATAGACCCAACAGATTAACAGAGAATAATTCACGGTTTACACTTTCATCCAACCAGAATTGGAGCCTTTTAAACAAGAGGCTGGAACTTGGCGTAGGTACGTATCTTAGTTTGGGTACTACTGAATCCGCATTTCCCTCAATCGGTAATTTCTTTGCATACGATCGGCTGGCAGATGGTAATGGGAATGCATTACCTGTTTTTAGAACCTATAGTGATCGTTTCAAGGAATCTGTAGCGGACATGGGCTTGTTGAACTGGAAGTATGTGCCCTTAGAAGAAATCGGGTTGAGCCCTAATAAAAGTGGATCAAATGACCTCAGGTTAAATGCAAGTTTGGGGTATAACATACTATCCGGATTAAAAGCCACTGCATTATACCAATACTGGATTAACCAATCCTCAAATAGTTTATTTCAACCTTTGGAAGCTTATAATACCAGAGAGCTGATCAATAATTTTTCAAGATTAGATAATGCGGGAAATCTGGTCAATACTGTCCCAGTGGGTGGCATATTGGATGAAACTAAGAATCGTGATTATAGCCATACGCTTAGAGCACAGTTAACATGGGACCAGACGTTTGCGGGCGAGCATCAACTAAATCTTTTGGGAGGAATAGAACTCAAGGATCAACAAGGGTCTGGGAGTACATACCGTTCTTATGGGTATGATCATCTGCTTGGTTTGAGTAAGCCCGTAGATTATGTAGGCTTGTATCCACAACTTTCTACGGGTTCTCAGAGTACAATACCATTTTTGAATGATTTTTCAGGAACCGTCAATAGATATTTATCTGGATATCTAAATCTCGGATATACCTTTAAGAATAGATACATAATTAACGGAAGCGGCAGGATGGACAAGTCTAATCTTTTTGGAGTGAGCGCTAATCAAAAGACAGTTCCGTTGTGGTCGGCTGGATTGGGGTGGGTAGTTTCCGAAGAAGAATTCTTATCAGGATCCTGGCTGTCCTATTTAAAACTTAGAACATCGTATGGCTATAATGGGAATACCAACGCTAGAGCAACAGCCTTTACAACAGCCGATTACTTAAGTGCAGGCTATAATGAATTGGTCGGTCACCCTTTTTTAGGGATTTTAACGCCTCCAAATCCTGAACTCAGATGGGAAAGGATCAAGATTGTTAATCTGGGACTGGACTTCGAATTGGGAAAAAGATCTTGGTATGGTGCATTGGAATTTTATCAAAAGGCTGGATTGGATCTGTTGGGTTCTCAGGAAGTTTACCCTTCATCTGGTTTTACATCGGCAGTTCTTAATTATGCATCAACTTCGACTAATGGAATGGATCTAAGTATAAATTATAGAAAACTGAATGGAGAACTAAAGTGGACAAGTTCCTTTTTCTACAGTTTGGTTAAAGAGAAGGTGACTGATTTTGAAAAGCGATCTACTTCTTCTCAAATCATGAATTCACAGCCTGGTGCAGAGGTTCCGGTACTGGGCAAACCACTCCATTATATCTACTCCTATCCTTGGGGGGGATTAAATCCAGAAACAGGTGCACCTAGGGGGGTAATTGAAGGAATTCCTAGTGAAGATTACCAGGCAGTCCTACAACTTCCAGAAGAGGGTTTGATTTATCACGGAAGTTCTAGACCAACGAGTTTTGGAGCATGGAGAAACCAGTTTGATTGGAAGGGATGGAATCTTTCGTTTAACATCAATTACAGACTGGGGTATTATTTCAGAGACTTATCTGTTAACTATGATGAAATCAATAGGGGTAATATTGGGCATTCAGACTATGACCTCAGGTGGAAAAGTCAGGGAGATAAAACGACCATTCCTTCTGATCCTGGAATGGTGAATTCCTCAAGGAATACCTTTTATCTTAAAAGTTCAGCACTAGTAGAAAGAGGTGATCATATCCGTTTTCAAGATGTGAGATTAGCTTTTAATTTTAATCCGGTTCGTTTCGGACAAATACAACTATATTCTTACTTCAATAATTTGGGAATGATCTGGAAAGCATCTAACCGAGCAAAGGATCCCGAAAACAGATTTTCACAACTTCCAAAAACGGTTGCCATAGGCATAAAAATTATACTCTAATGATTACACTCCGAAGAGACGAAAGTTTACATATCATATTGGCGGAAACTTTTGCACAATTCTAAAACTATAAACATAAAAAAGATGAAAAATATTTCTTACTTACTTTTATTTTCGGGCTTTTTTCTTTTATCGAGCTGCGAAAAATACTTTGATGAAAAGACAGATATTTCTTTGGTTGTCCCTCAGACCCTAGACGACTTTCAGGCCATACTTGATGCAAAGCCCCGCGGAATGAATTCCTCAGCATTGGCAGGATTTCTGAGCTCGGACGATCTTTTCTTGGGCCCAGCTATTTTGGCCCGTTTGAATTACAGAGAGGTATCAGCTTATTTCTGGAGAAAAGATTTTTACCTGCCTGATGAGGTAGGTTCTGACTGGAATAATGCGTACAGAAAGGTATTCCACGCTAATTTGGTATTGGATGGTTTGAAAGGATATAAGACTAGAAGCGTAGCTGAGGAGAATCGAGCAAAAATTCTTGAAGCTTCTGCTAAATTTTATCGCGCATTGGGGCATTTTGAATCCTTGAGTTATTTTGCGGAATACTATAACTCCACTAATTCAATGCAACTTGGAGTGCCGATTAGACTTACCTCAGACTTAAATCAGAAAGCAAAACGTTCAACCCAAAAAGACAGTTATCAGCAAATCATCGACGACCTAAAATTTGGATTAAATATATTGCCGGATAAACCTGAGGTGCCGACTAGGCCATCTGCTTGGGCAGCTCATGCGCTTTTAAGTAGGATATATCTTTATATGGGTGACTATGAGGCTGCATATATACATGCAAATGCAACCTTGGAAATTGATGATGTCCTTATGGATTATGCTAAGTTGAATTCCAATCTAACTTATTCTTTTCAAATATTTAATTCAGAGGTGATCCATTATGGCGAATTGATTAGTGGACGTTATGCATATGACGCATCTACCTTTGTGAATCCTGAAATTGTCAGACTATATAGTAAAGATGATTTACGACTTTTTTACTTCTTTAAAAACAGCTCGGTGGATTCTTTAAAAAATTTTAGGGGGAATTACACAGGAGACTACTACATTTTTGGGGGACTGGCGATTAATGAAGTGCTATTAAACAGGGCTGAGGCGGCTGTAAGGATTGGGCAAAATGATAGAGCACTTGAGTCTGTAAACTACTTGCTTGCTAACAGAATAAATCCAGCTTCTTTCCAGCCATATGTAGGAGTAAAGGATAATGATCTCTTAAATATCATTATGCTGGAACGAAGAAAAGAGCTAGTGTTTAGGGGAATCAGATGGCTAGACTTGAAAAGGTATAATAATGATCCTAGTACAGCTATCACGCTTTTCCGAAATTATAACGTGGAAAATTCAACGCTTCCACCCAGAGATATCAGATATGTGATTCCAATTCCTCCCAAAGAAATTGCATTAAATCCAATGCAACAAAATCCTAGATAATTCCTTTTTATTAAATAAAGGCCGCTTATAGGCCACTCAAAAGCACATGAAAAAATTATTTTTAATATCATCGTTAGTCTTGATGACTATCTCGATTTTCCTGAATAGAGATGAACTTTACGCACAAGCTGTGGCTTCACCTGCCATTTCCCAACCAAATAATGCTGGTCCATTAATCTATGGGGAGCTTTTAAATCCTGATTCTTTAGGGGATTTAAGAATCGTTTTTACACCTTATTATTTTGCTAAAAGGCACACAGCTCGTCAAGAAGAAATATTTCCCAAACTGGAGTCAGGAACTTTTTTTGATGGGGTTGTCGATCCTAGGGCGAAGAAATTTCTTGTCCAGGCACCTAGTTTTGACAGACCAATTCATTTTTCTGTGCTGTTAGGAAAGCGCAAATTGCTGGATAATTATATATTATTTCCAGGAGATAGCATCAAAATATCCATTAATCTTCAAGATAATTTTTTGATGTTTGGTGGGCCTGATGGCGCTGGGCTGGAGCTGCAGTATCAATTGGATAGACTTAAGCATCAAAAAGAGTTCGAACTGCCCCGCACAATCCTAACAGCTAATCCTGAAGCTATTTTTACTGAAAAAAAATACCGAGATCAATGGGAGGCACAGAAAACTGTGTTTGGTGCCAGATTGGAGTTTGAAGAGCTTAATAAGGACGTTTTTGACAAAAAAATCTCAGAACTTGAAAGATTAGATAGTACAATTTTTCCATACCTAGCATTGGCGGAAAAATTTGGAAATAGTTTAACCCTTGAAAAGAAGGATTTGATCCTCTTGGAACTCTATGGTTCACACTACCACCCTTTAGTTTATTCGTTTTATGTTTTTTATTTTTCAGAAATGCCGAGATTTTTCAACGAGAAAGAGCTGAAAGTTATGCATGAAAGAACCAGATCTGCACTAGTAAAGTTTCCTGGGCCTAAGTTTTCTAAGCAAGCTCAATTGGTTTCGTCCACTTGGATGGATATGGAACTGGCGAGGCTTTGCGTGCTTAGCCTAATTGAGAATAAACCCTTCTTGGATATACTGAATTCAAATCATTCTGGTGAAGTGGCAGACAGGCTAGCTACTGCTTTTTTAACAAAAGATCTGGGAAGGTATCCAGACCCGAAATCTATACTTTCTCAATACTTGGCGCAGATGAAGTACAGTCCCTGGAAAGATAAGGTATTAGCATTGAAATCAGCAACGGTACCTGGTGAGCCTATCATTGATTTGGAATTAGAGGACCTGAAAGGTGATAAGTTTAAATTCTCTAAACTTTTTGGTCGACCGACAATAATCTACTATTATTTTTCTACATGTACATTTAGTGCTCGTTATTTCAAGGAAATGCTTTTTCCTTTATATGAAAAAACAGCAAAAGCAATGGGAGTGGACTTAATCGCTGTTTCAGTAGATGAAGATAGAAATTTGTGGCTTGCTCAGCTTGATGAATTTTCGGATCCTTCTATTCCCACTTATAGAATGTTTGGAGCCCCCAAAAAAATATGGTATGAGCACTATGCCGTTAGAGGTTATCCAAAGACTATTTTTATCGATTCTGCAGGAATCATCAAGTCTTTTGGGCTTTCCAGGAAGAGCTATGGGGAGTTTGAGTCGGATTTTCTGAAGGTAGTTAAAGGCCTGTAAAAATTAAGAAGCGAATTTATGCGGATTGGAGTCTATTGAAATTTAAAATCTTCAGTAATAATTTTAGGTTAATTAGTTAATTAAATGGAGGTTTACCGGATGGTAGCCTCCGTTTTGGTGCGCCAGGCATGGGTATGCGCTATAGGGTGAAAGTCCCGAATACGCCTTTACAGTAGGAAGTATTAGCCAAGAGCAAGGGTGTCGTGGGCGACTGCGAATCTGAAGGAAGCTGGCGGCAAAAGTTTGGACCGACGGACAGGAACTGCATACCAAGGCGGTGCCACATGGGCGATGTTGCAAAAGAAACAAAAGCCCCATACTGTACGAAATGTGGATACGTAGATGCAGCGGTTAGATGAACGGAAAGCGAATGATCCTTACCCTGGGAGATCTGTAAGTATGGCTGGTAGAACGGCCAAACCACGGCAG
>NZ_FOPP01000006.1 GCF_900113525.1 Pedobacter insulae | reverse complement strand
AATTTAAAACCAGAACCGTTTCGCATTCGCCTCGCATTAGCGCCCAGTATGGGCATCTATATTATTGCTAATGGAGATAGAAATGTGGAACGGTTCTCTGTCTTAGCAACCCAACTTATTCATATTTTTGGGCAAATAGACATAGTTAAGGGAAAGAACTAAAACTTTTTCGGTGTAACCTTGTTAGAAATTTAGCAACGTCCTTTTCGCTCTCGAGTTTTATGACAATTATGAACAAGTAATACGCTTGTTCATATCGGAAATACAAACATCATGGGAAAGAAAGCAATACTAACCGTCTTCCTACTTATCATATTTTTTAGCTTCTCGTTTGCTCAAACTGGTTGTCGAAGAAATAGCGATGGTGTACTGTTTCAAAAGCTCATTATTTTTAGCAGTGATTACGATGCATACCAACCATATGGCGATGTAAGTGACTTTTGCTTACCCCCAGGAATTTCTGGAACGCCTTGTAGAATTCGCATTCCTTTGACACCGTTTTACAGTAATGGCACCTATGGTACTTATAGTTTAATTAATTGCGACCTTGATGGTCATGCCTACCTGATCATCGTCTCCTCTATACTTTTTGGGGTGTGGATTAGATCACGATCTTAATTTCAGAGGTAGTAGCGACAGGCAAAACTGTCAAATATTCCTTTCGACTGAAAAATTTTCAGTTTAAAACATTCAAAAACGCCTTTGGCATATCAATTGAATCTACCTATCCGGACGGATGTCCATTTTAATTAATCATAGTTTTAATCATTAAAAAAAATTAAGGAGGAAAAACCAATGACACTGGTTAAATTTAATTCAGACAAAAACAAAAGCGAAGGGACACTTATTCCTTCATTCAACAACGTGTTTGATTCGATCTTTACCGATAGTTTCTTTTCGGGAAGAGATATTGCGGTAGTACCTGCGGTGAATATTTGTGAAACCCCAGATCACTTCCAAATCGAACTTGCAGCTCCCGGACTTGTGAAAGAGGAGTTCAAGATTAACTTGGAAAGAAATTTATTAAGCATTTCCGTAGAAAAAGAGCAAGAAAACCAACAGCAAGGTAAAAATTTTAGCAGAAGGGAATTTAGTTACACTTCATTTGTTCGATCATTTACGCTGCCTGAAAGTGCAGATGAAAACAATATCGAGGCTAAGTACAATGACGGAATTTTGCTGTTACAGATTGCTAAAAGAGAAGAAGCAAAAGTTACTACTCGACAAATTTCTATTAGCTAATCATTAATTGCATGAAAGGGCTACCGAAAGGGTAGCCTTCTTTAATGCTGCTGTCCATCTAGATTTTATTTGATGTATATTTTTAAGTGAAAAGCTATGTCAATACAAAATTTTAATATCGATAAAAATTCTGAAAGCGTACGGGATCTTGTGCCAAAAATATTAGTGATCGAACCTGATCCAGCATTGGGGGAAATCCTTTGCGAACTTTTTGAGTCGGCTGGTTATGAATGTAAAATTGTAAAAGATACACCGAATATCCTACCTATTTTGAAGGATTACAACCCTGATCTCGTTTTAATAGAGTACTTACTGCCGCAAGTAAATGGTGGAGAATTATGTTCGCAAATTAAAAACGACCTGCGGTTTAGTAATGTGCCCGTAATCTTGTATTCAGCCTATCCACAACTCTTATGGTCTGTAAGAGATTATGGCTGCGATGCATTTCTTGCTAAGCCATTTGACTTGAATGCGCTGTTGTCGCAAGTGGAAAAACTGCTGGTGCGCAGCAAAGAGCAGCGACGTTTCAACCTGCTTAAAATTGGGATAAAAGAGCGGTTAAATTATTTACATAAGTTTCTTAGCAGCTAAGCTTCGTTTACAAAATTAACAGCATCTAGTAAAGACGGATTTCTATTTTGCTCGTTCCATACCAAATAAAGCTCTGTTTGCTGCTTAATGTAGTTTAGCTCAATAAATTTAACTTTGAGATCGTAGCCATACTGCAGGGATGTGGGTAGAATCGCTACGCCCATTCCTTCTTCAATTAATTTAAAAATAGTTAATGCATTGATCGATTTGTGAAATACTGTTGGCCTAAATCCATGGTCTTCACAAATGCTCATCACCAAATCAAAGTAATGTGGACTATCATCGCTTGAAAAGAAAATAAAAGGTTTTTCACTAAGTTTTTTAATTTCATTAAAGGTAGCCGATTTTAACGGATGGTTTAAGGGTAACACAATCGAGAACGTATCTCTATGCACTAGATGACTGGCAATTCCTTCGGGAAAGGATTTCACCCTCACAAAACCAATGTCTAACTCGTGCTTCTGCAAAAGCTCTAGCTGAAGCTTGTTAGGCATTTCTTCCAAAATAGTTCTGATGCCAGGATGTTCCCTATTTAATCCTGAAACAAATTCTGGAATTACCTTCTGCGCTGCGGAACCAAGAAAACCTATTCTTAATTCACTTAATTTGCCTTGCTGAATGTTGGCCACTTGCTGTTTCACATTTTTTAGGTGACTAAAAATAAAGTCTACTTCTTTTAATAAATATGCTCCAGCTGCTGTGAGTTCAACTTTGCGCTTCGTGCGATCAAAGAGGCTAACGCCAAAGATCTCTTCCATTTGTTTAATCTGCCTGCTAAGTCCTGGTTGGGAAATAAACAGTTTTTCTGAAGCTCTATGAAAGTTTAGTTCTTTACCTAGCACTTGAAAATACTGTAGATGTCTTAGCTCTATTTGATAACTCATGATTATTAATTGATGACAAAATTGGTATTAATGGTTATCAAATGTATTGCTAATTTTACTTAATTAATAATGAAAACAATGGAGCAGATTTTTAAGTACGGGATAGATTTTTTAACCGTAACAGATGCATTAGCAATAGGTAGTGGAAAAATTAAGGCAATACTTGATCCAGAGGCGCGCGAGCGGGTAAGGGAATGCAGTGCTGTGGTAGAGAAAATTGCGAAGGGTGATAATGCTGTATACGGTATCAATACAGGATTTGGCCCACTTTGTACCACTATGATTTCTCCGGCAGACACAAAGAAACTTCAGGAAAATATCTTAAAAAGCCATGCAGTAGGGGTGGGCGAGCCAATTGATGTAGAGATTTCGAAGTTGATGCTGATCTTAAAAATCCATGCTTTGGCAAAAGGCTTTTCGGGCGTGCAAGAAGCAACACTCGACCGAATGCTGTGGCTCTTGGAAGTTGATGCCATTCCAGTTGTGCCAAAGCAAGGCTCTGTTGGTGCTTCGGGCGATTTAGCGCCTTTGTCGCATCTTTTTTTACCCTTAATCGGATTGGGGAAAGTTCATTATGGCGGAGAGATTATAGAAACTACCGAACTTTTAAAAAAATACGACATGAATCCCATTTTGCTAAGTGCAAAAGAAGGGCTGGCACTCATTAATGGAACGCAGTTTATGTCGGCCCATGGCGTAAAAGCAGTTGAAAGGATGGGTAATTTGCTTGATCAGGCAGATATCATTTCTGCTATGATGATAGAGGGCTTAAAAGGGTCTGCAAAGCCCTTTGATGAGCGCCTTCATCAATTACGGCCTTATGCTGGCACGCTTCGGGTAGCATCCAATATGCGTGCTTTGTTACAAGATTCTGCGATCGGCCAATCACATTTGAATTGTGCGAAAGTTCAGGATCCATATTCGTTACGGTGCATCCCTCAAGTACATGGCGCATCTCGTAATGCATTCAATCATCTGCAAGAAACGGTAGAAATAGAAATTAACTCGGTAACCGATAACCCGATCGTTTTTAGTGATTCGACGACCATTAGTGGCGGGAATTTTCACGGTCAGCCTATCGCTTTGCCGTTAGATTATGCCTGTCTGGCCGCGGCTGAGATAGGAAATATCAGTGACCGCCGGATCTATTTAGCCCTTGAAGGAAATGAGGAAGTGCCTAAGTTGTTAATGAAAGAAACAGGCATCAATTCGGGTTTTATGATTGTACAATATACCTCGGCAGCGTTGGCAAGTGAGAATAAAGGACTTTGTTTCCCATCTAGTGCTGATAGCATTCCAACCTCTTTGGGACAGGAAGATCATGTAAGCATGGGCTCTATCGGCGCCAGAAAGCTCCATCAGGTAATGGGTAATACGGAGCAAATTTTAGCCATTGAACTTTTTTGTGCTACACAGGCATTGGATTACCATGCGCCATTAAAGCCAGGAAAAATATTAACGGCTGTTCACGAGTTTATTCGCTCAAAGGTAGCTCATATAGAAGAGGATCAAATCATGTATGATATGATTCAAACAATCGCGGATTTGGTTAGATCTGCTGATATTTTAAGGATTGCTAAAAGTGAGGCGGAAGAGACAGGAATTCCCTTTGGATAACGTCATTGCGAGGTACCCGTCATTGCGAGGTACGAAGCAATCTCAGATTAGATTGCTTCGTCGCTACGCTCCTCGCAATGACGCAAACCTCGCAATGACATCTGGCCAAGGGATCAAACTATTTACCACAGAGAAACATAAAAATATGGACTTCAGACAGCAAATTTTACAAGGTATACCAGCCACTTTACCGGCAAAGTATAGCTATGATAAACAGATTGCGCATGCGCCTATTAGAGCAAATGTGTTAAACGATGAGGAAAAGAAATTAAGCGTTCGTAATGCATTACGCTATTTTCCTGCCGAATGGCATACTGAACTTGCCATTGAGTTCTTTGAGGAACTGAATAGCTATGGCCGAATTTACATGTATCGTTTTATGCCGAAGTATGAAATGTATGCCCGTTCAATAAGCGATTATCCATTTCAAAGCAAACAGGCGGGATGCATTATGCTGATGATTCAAAATAATCTAGACCCTAAGGTTGCTCAGTTTCCGCATGAGCTGATTACCTACGGAGGGAATGGGAGTGTATTTCAAAATTGGGCGCAGTACCTGCTCACTATGCAATATTTGGCTACCATGACCGATTATCAGACGCTTAATATTTATAGCGGACATCCGCAGGGCCTGTTCCCTTCAAATCCGTCGGCGCCGCGGGTAGTGGTTAGCAATGGAATGATGATCCCTAATTATTCAGGTAAACTAGATTTGGAGAAGTTTACTGCACTGGGAGTAACACAGTATGGGCAGATGACGGCCGGTTCGTTTATGTACATTGGTCCGCAGGGCATTGTGCACGGTACCACCATTACTTTGATGAATGCGTTTAGAAAAAAACTTGCCGACCATGAAACGCCCGAAGGAAAGGTGTTTCTTACTGCGGGATTAGGGGGCATGAGCGGCGCTCAGCCAAAAGCTGGAAATATTTCGAAGTGTATTACAGTTTGTGCAGAAGTAAATCCAACGGCAGCTGTAAAAAGATATGAACAAGGATGGGTCGATGAGTTGATTGAAGGGTTGCCAGCTTTAGTAGAAAGGGTCCGCAAAGCACAGCGTGATAAAGAAACGGTTTCTCTGGCCTACATCGGCAATATAGTTAATGTGTGGGAGAAATTTGACGAGGAAGGGGTTTTTGTCACCATTGGTTCAGACCAAACGTCACTCCATAATCCATTTTCGGGAGGCTATTATCCGGTTAGCCTAAGTTTTGAGGAAGCGAATAGCATGATGGCCGAAAATCCAGCGTCCTTTAAAAAGGAAGTCGAATCTTCTTTAGTAAGACAGGTTGCTTGCATTAACAGGCATGTTGCTAAGGGAACTTACTTTTTTGATTATGGAAATGCTTTTATGCTGGAAGCGGGAAGAGCAGGAGCCGCTATTTTTGATGAGGGAGGGGAGAAATTCAGATACGGTTCGTATGTAGAAGATATTTTAGGTCCTAAATGCTTTGATTTTGGTTTCGGTCCGTTCAGGTGGGTATGCTCATCGGGTAGGAAAGAGGATCTTGTTACAACAGATCGCTTGGCCATGGAAGTGATGGAAGATATTCGGGTAACAGCCCCCAAGGAGATACAACAGCAACTGGATGATAATATCATTTGGATTAAAAATGCGATGTCTAACGACCTTGTAGTTGGTTCGGAGGCGCGAATACTGTATGCCGATGCTGAAGGCAGAGCTAAAATTGCTTTGAGATTTAATGAGGCAGTTACAGCAGGTTTACTCCACGGTCCGGTTATCTTAGGAAGAGATCATCACGACGTTAGTGGAACCGATTCTCCGTACAGGGAAACAAGTAATATTTATGATGGAAGTAGTTTTACGGCCGACATGGCTATCCATAACGTGATTGGCGATAGTTTTCGGGGTGCCACTTGGGTGTCGATTCATAATGGTGGCGGAGTAGGTTGGGGAGAGGTTATAAACGGAGGGTTTGGACTGGTGTTGGATGGTAGCGAAGCGGCAGCTCAAAAAGCCAGGGGAATGCTATTTTATGATGTTAATAATGGGATTGCCAGACGAAGCTGGGCAAGAAATGATGAAGCGGTTTTTGCTATTAAAAGAGAGATGGAGCGGACGCCTTCCTTAAGAGTTACCCTTCCGAATAGGGTTGATGATAAAATAATTGACGGACTGATATAGTCGGATTTTTTATATAAATTTAACTAACTAATTATTTAACCAAATGAAGAGAATTTTTTTATCAGTTGTATGTTTATTTATTTCTGTAGGCGTATTTGCGCAGAAAGTATTGCCAGAATTTAAGGATGGTACAAGAGTTTATGCAAGTGCTTTTGTTCAAGGACAAGAAGTACCTGTAAGTTTTACAATTAAATCTATCAAGACGCCAATTACCTTTGCCTGGTCGGTAGAAGGCTATGGCGACGGCGAATTTGTAATAAGCGAAAAAGGTTTGGCAAACGGGACGTCAATCTATACTTCGCAGCCAGGATTAGGAACTACCAAGTTAAGCGATACAGAAACCTATGGGGTCATTTCAAAAGCAGCCTATAAATCGATGGTTGATACGAAAGCGCTTACCTATAATGGGATTAAGTTTAAAACGAAGACACCGGATCCAAATCCCATGAAAATTGATGGTAAGGAAATGGATGCCACTCGCATTACCAGTGAAGACGGCAAAGTTGAACTTTGGATCTTAAATAATCCAGACTTCCCATTTATTTTGCAGACAGCAGGAATGCCTATTGATGTTGTAGTGACTGAAATTAAGTAAGGGAGGTTCGCTTTTTTAATTTGTAAGCCGTATTTTTGTGGCAATTATGGATTCTACTAAAAAAGAAATATTCGATACGGTTGCCCAACGTTTGCAGATTGAGGGTTTTAATGTGATCAATCGTGATGAAACTCGTCCTTGGGGCGGGTTTTTTGTGATAGATGAAGGACAGGCCCAACAGTTTGCTGATACTTATTTTGATGGACTAGCGGTGGATAGCTTAAAGATTGGAGGAAAGTTAAGTCCGAAGATTTTGATAGTTGCACCGAATACCCGCCTTTCTTGGCAATATCATCACCGTCGTGCCGAAATATGGCAGGTTGTAAGTGGTACAGTGGGTATTAAAACCAGTGCTACGGATGAAGAGGGAGAGTTAAAGTCTTATCATCCAACAGATCAGATTAAATTACAACAAGGTGAACGTCACCGTTTAATTGGTCTGGAAGATTGGGGAGTGGTAGCAGAAATCTGGCAACATACGGATGCGGAAAACCCTTCGGATGAGAGTGATATTGTTCGTGTTCAAGATGATTTTGGGAGGTAGTAGGGGATTTGCATGATTATATTATTGTTTTTTTTAGCACACTGGTTCCTATCGTTATTTAGTCAAACTTTTTTCTTGCATCGTTATTCATCGCACAAGATGTTTAAGATGGAGAAGTTCTGGGAGCGATTTTTCTACCTTATTTTATTAATATCTCAGGGCTCATCATTTTTAAATCCTCGGGCCTACGCTATTTTGCATAGGATGCACCATGCTTATAGCGATACCGAAAAGGATCCGCATTCTCCACATTTTTTCAAGGATGTATTTGGCATGATGTTGGCAACCAAAAATATGTATCTGAACTATCTTTTACATAAAATTGAGCCTGAACCTGCTTTTAGAGGCAATTACCCTGAATGGCCACTGGTTGATAGGATTGGCGATAGTTGGTTTTGGCGCATAGGATGTATGCTGGCTTACATTGGGTTTTATATTGTTTTTGCCGAATATTGGTGGATGTATCTATTATTGCCGATCCATTTTTTAATGGGTCCGTTACATGGAGCAATTGTGAATTGGTGTGGTCATAAATATGGTTATGCTAATCATGATAACGACGACCATAGCAAAAATTCATTGCCTTGGGATTTCTTACTGATGGGTGAACTGTTTCAGAATAACCACCATAAAAAGCCTAATAGTCCGAATTTTGCAACCCGTTGGTGGGAATTTGATCCTACTTATCCAATGATGAAAGTACTGCATTGGATGCGGATTATTAGAATCAGAAAGGTTTAATTCGTTTGGCATAGAACTGTCGTCATTGCGAGGTACGAAGCAATCTTTAGATTGCTTCGTACCTCGCAATGACGTGCTATCTCGCAATGAAGACTACTAGTCCCTTCTTCTACTACCGCCACCGCTAAACCTTCTGTTACCACCGCCAGCACTGGCTCCTGCGGTACTTCCGGTATGATGGGGTTTATAGCTCTTTTTTGCGCCACTTAAATTTGGTTCTCTTTCACGACGAGGTTCCCGTTGGTTCGGCTTTTTCTTGCCTTTGCCTTTTGCTTCAGCTGCTGCTGCCAATAAATTCTGCCAGCTCAAAGCAAATGGGTGATCTTCATTAACAGGAAGTTTTAATCCGATTAACTTCTCAATGTCATCTAAAAACTCTTTCTCTTCGCCATCGCAGAATGAGTAAGCAATGCCGCTTAAGCCTGCTCTTCCTGTTCTACCGATACGGTGAACATAAGTTTCTGGGATATTGGGTAATTCATAATTGATAACATGTGCCAATTCATCTACATCAATACCACGAGCAGCAATGTCTGTTGCAACGAGTACACGTGTGGTGCGGGCTTTGAAGTTTGTTAAGGCACGCTGACGAGCATTCTGAGATTTATTGCCATGGATAGCTTCTGCCCTTACGTTGATTTTCATCAAATCTTTCACCACTTTATCTGCGCCATGCTTGGTTCGGGTAAAAACCAATACAGTTTCAATGCTCTTATCTTTTAATAAGTGGATTAAGAGGTTCTTCTTATCTTGTTTTTCTACAAAATAAACTGCTTGTTGTATTTTTTCGGCGGTTGATGAAACTGGCGTAACTTCAACTTTTACCGGATTAGTTAAGATAGTACTCGATAGTTTTTGAATTTCGGTAGGCATTGTTGCCGAGAAGAACAACGTTTGTCTTTTAGCAGGTAATTTTGCGATTACTTTTTTCACATCATGGATAAAGCCCATGTCCAACATTCTATCCGCCTCGTCGAGCACAAAGATTTCGATGTCACGTAAATTCACAAAACCTTGGTTCATTAAATCTAACAAGCGACCAGGGGTGGCCACTAAGATATCAACACCACGCTGTAAGGCATCGGTTTGTGCTTTCTGACCAACTCCTCCAAAAATTACCAGATGGCGAAGAGATAAATTACGTCCATATGCTTTGAAACTTTCTTCGATCTGTATAGCTAATTCACGCGTTGGCGTTAAAATTAGTGCTTTGATTGGTTTCGGTCCCTTTGTATTTAAATGGGGTTGGTGCAACAACTGGAGCATTGGAATTGCAAAGGCTGCAGTTTTTCCTGTGCCAGTTTGAGCGCAACCTAAAAGATCGCGTTTCTGTAAAATAGAAGGAATAGATTGTTCCTGTATTGGGGTAGGTTGTGTATAACCTTCGGTTTCAAGCGCCTTTAAAATAGGAGCTATGAGGTTTAATTCTGAAAATAACAAATTATAATTTTTAAGTGTAAAATTGCGAAGAAGCTAGAACAATCATTGCTGGAAGGACTAACTTGCGAGTTGCTTTAAATGATAAAGAAATTCTGCTTCGCTGCAAAGATACATAAATAAATTAACTTCTCTTTATGCTGTCTAAAAAACAGGAATGCTCGCTAAAGCCTGGTCTAAATCTGCAATAATATAATCAGCATCTTCCAGGCCAACGTAAACCCTTATGAGTACATGGCGTTTATTATTGGGGTCAAATTCAGCTTTACTTAATCCGGCACATGCAGGCATTACTAAACTTTCATAACCTCCCCACGAAACTGCCATTAAGATGTGCTGTAGGCTATTGCAAAAAGTCTCAATCTTTTCTAAAGAACTATTTTTTAAAACGATGCTGAATAAGCCTCCACATTTTTTCATTTGTTTGCGCGCCAATGCTAAATCCTTATTATCGGCATGGAAAGGATGCAATACCCGTTCTATTTTAGGGTGTTGATTTAAGTATTCGATCACTTGATCGGCGGTTTCACTTATTTTGTCGAGCCTAATGGCTAGGGTGCGTAAACCCCGAAGAATTAACCAGGCGTTTTGAGGGGCTAGTGCAGCTCCTATATTGAGGTATTCATTGTTGAAGATTTTTTCCAGGACTTCTTTTTTCCCGGTTACTACTCCTGCTACTACATCACTGTGGCCCGCTAAATACTTGGTGGCCGATTGGGCAACTAAGTCTATCCCATACGCAATAGGTTGTTGGTAAAGCGGTGAACAATAGCTATTATCGATCATTGTTAAAATGCCACGAGCGTTTGCAATTTTGGCTACAGCTGCAAGATCTTGCACATCAAAACTAAAGGTGTTCGGCGATTCTAAATAGATCAACTTTGTGCTGTCGGAAATAGCCGCTTCGAGCTCCTTTAAATCCGTTCCGTCGATAAATGTTGTTTTTATGCCGAATTTTGGTAGAAAATTCTTGAAAAGTCTGATCGTCCAACTATAGGGATTTTCAACGCAAACCACCTCATCACCACTTTGTAGCAGCGCTAAAATCGGGACTGTTATTGCTGCTATTCCGCTACTAAAAACAAGGGCATCTTCGGCGCCATCGAGGGCTGCGAGTTTTTTTCTTAAGATATCAATGGTTGGATTAAAGCCTCTTGAATACAGATTTCCTTGATATTCATCAGCCAACGCTCCCCTGAAATCGGCTACCGTATTAAATTTAAAATTGCTGGTCTGGATAACGGGAGGAGCAATAGCATTAAAATATTGATCTCTTTCTTCTCCTAATTCATTTAAAATATATGACAAATTCATCAGTTGGTTCTTTTTTCTTTACGCGTATTAAAGTATTTGGTGAGAAAATAAATAATGACAAAGCCAAGGAAGATTATCAGGCCATTCAATGCAGCATTTGGATCGTCATTATAAATACTCACCGTCACAAAAAGATAAGCGGCAATAAAAATAATGGGCATTATCGGGTAGAATTTCATCGTATAGATAGTTTTCTTATCTAAATGTGCAGTTGTTTTACGAAGATAAAAAATCGCTGCAGCAGAAAACATCATGCCTACACTATCTAAAAAAATCGTGTAGTTCAAGATCTTATCAAAGGTTTTAGCATAAAATAAGGTAAGTATAGCAATGATGGTGAATAGTGTTAAACTTACGATCATTACATCGTGCTTTTTTGTCTTTTTTGTGAATATGCTGGGTAGGGCTTTTTCTTCGCCCATGGCATACATGGCTCTGGGGTTACTGAGTAAATTTACATTTACATAGCCCAAAACAGATAAATAGATGAGTACCGATAACAGGGTAAAACCAATTGGGCCGAAAATTTTACCAGCTAAAATTGCTGCAATGCTTTCGGCAGTTTTAAGTTGCTCGAAGCCAATAACGTGGACGTAAGCGTAATTTATAGCAAGATAAAGCGAAATGATAATGGCGAGCCCCAAAATAATAGATCTAGGAATAACCTTTTTCGCATCTTTTACTTCACCACCAAAGTTAATGGTTTGTTGATAACCTCCAAAACTGAACGATACGGCAATCAGACATAAGCCTAATGCTTTTCCGTAGTCACTCCAAGTGGCTGGCTCGCCCGAGGCTGTATTAAAGATTGGCGTGATATTCGTAGTTTGTTCGCCAAAAAAAACTGCTCCAATTAAGGTGAGTACCATAACAATTTTGATTACCGTTAATACATTTTGTGTCTTCGAACTGGTTTTTAAACCTAGTAAGTTTACTGCATAAAATATGATGATACTAATGGCGGCAATTACAATTCGATATTCGCCGGTTTGCATTGCTGGATCTAGGATAACTTTGCTCAAATATTCAGCGCCTATTAATGATACGCCCGCAACCGAGGCTGCATTCGAAACAACAATAATGCAGTTAATGGCAAAGGCAATGGATGGATGGTAACACACGGAGAAAATTTTATAATATCCTCCGGTAACAGGGTACCTGGACCCAATTTCAGCATAGGTCAGGGCTCCACAAATTGCAACGAAGCCCCCTACGATCCATGCTAAAAAGAATAATTCTGGTATTTGAGCTTTGCTGGCAACATTAACTGGGGTTCTGAAAATCCCCATGCCGATAACCAGACTTACAACAATCATAGATAGATCGAAAAGCGAGAGCTGTTTTTTTTCTTGCATTTGGTTTTAAATTGAGTTTGGAAGATAAGGATTTAATTTGTTAATTAGCTAATTAGCCAATGTGGAAACTTTCTAATTGATTTGCCGTGGGATTACCTTAAATTTGTATTATACCTGAAAGATAATGGCAGAACCAATTTATAACGACGATAGTATTCGCTCACTCGACTGGAAAGAACATATTCGATTACGTCCTGGTATGTATATCGGTAAGCTTGGCGATGGCTCAGCACAGGACGACGGCATTTACGTACTTTTAAAAGAGATTGTCGATAACTCAATTGACGAGTTTGTGATGGGTTCTGGAAAAACAATAGAGATTACCGTTTCAGATCAAAAGGTTAATATTCGGGATTATGGAAGAGGTATTCCATTAGGTAAGGTAATTGACTGCGTTTCGAAAATAAATACCGGGGGTAAATATGACAGTAATGCTTTCCAGAAATCGGTAGGATTAAACGGAGTGGGTACAAAAGCGGTAAATGCTTTATCAACAAATTTTGTGGTGCAGTCGTATCGTGACGGTAAGACAAAAAAGGTTGAGTTTTCTAAAGGAGAAATTCAGATCGACCATTCTATTATTGATACTACACAGCGTAACGGTACCGCGATTACATTTTATCCTGATGAGAGTATTTTTAGAAATTATCACTATATCCCCGATTTTGTAGAGAGCATGATTTGGAATTATGTTTATTTGAATACGGGGTTGACGATTAATTTTAATAATGAAAAATATTTCTCGGAGCGTGGTTTGTATGATTTACTTTCTAAGCAAAATAAGCCGGAAGAGTTACGCTATCCGATTATTCACCTGAAGGGGCAGGATATAGAGGTGGCAATGACGCACGGACAACAATATGGCGAAGATTATCATTCTTTTGTAAATGGGCAGCATACAACCCAGGGAGGTACGCATCAGGCCGCATTTAGGGAAGCGGTTGTAAAGACCATCCGAGAATTTTATAAAAAAGAATTTGAAGCTTCGGATGTTAGGGCATCGATTATTGCTGCAGTTTCGGTGAGGGTTCAGGAACCAGTTTTCGAATCGCAAACAAAAACTAAATTGGGCTCGCAGAATATGGGGCCGGAGGGGCCATCTGTTCGTACTTTTATCCTTGACTTTGTAAAAAAGGAACTGGATGATTATTTGCATAAACATACTGATGTTGCCGATGCACTGTTAAAAAGAATCATCCAGTCTGAAAGAGAGCGTAAAGATATTGCAGGAATTAAAAAGTTAGCCAATGATAGGGCAAAGAAAGCATCTTTACATAACAAAAAACTAAGAGATTGTAAGGTTCACTTTAATAGTACGCACGATAAAAGGTATGAAACCACTCTTTTTATAACAGAAGGCGATTCTGCATCTGGCTCAATCACTAAGTCTAGAGATGTGGATTGTCAGGCAGTATTTAGCTTAAAAGGTAAACCTTTAAATTGCTATGAGCTGACTAAAAAAGTGGTGTATGAAAACGAAGAATTTAATCTTTTGCAACATGCGTTAAATATTGAGGATGGGCTTGAAGGCTTGCATTATAATAATATTGTAATTGCAACCGATGCTGATGTGGATGGTATGCACATCCGTTTGTTAATGATGACTTTCTTTCTACAGTTTTTTCCAGATTTGGTAAAGGCGGGCCACGTTTATATTTTGCAAACTCCTTTGTTTAGGGTAAGGAATAAAAAGGAAACCATTTATTGTTATAGCGACGAAGAGCGAAGAGATGCTATTGCAAAATTAGGTAGCAAGCCAGAAATAACTCGATTTAAAGGTTTAGGGGAAATTTCTCCAGATGAGTTCGGTTTGTTTATAGGAAAAGATATTAGATTAGATCCGGTAATATTAAAGGAACAGACCATTAAAAAACTGCTTGAATATTATATGGGCAAGAATACTCCAGAGAGGCAACAACATATCATCAAAAATTTAAGAATAGAAAAGGATGATGTTAAAGAAGTTGAAGAGTTGACAAAAGAGGGAGTAGACGATGGAAATTTAGAGGTGGCATAAGTCGGCATCCTCTTTAAGCGTGATTTTCTCCCTTTCATGTTATTTGTGAGGTTAATTATATGAGAGACATAGTTTTTACAACTATTCTTGCTATATAAAAAAACTAATCTCATATGGTTGCCATCTCTTTCAAAAGTCCCTTCATTCGATACGGTTTAGTCGTATTTTTGGTGCTTTCGCTTTTTCTTAGTGCACTTTTTTTTTACCTCCGCAAAATTAAATCTGCAGATTCTCCATTGGATATTGATAAAATTTCCTTTAACATTATTTTACTTATTCTAATAGTCGCCCTTATCTTTTATAATCTATGGAAGATCTATCAAAACGAAAATGATCTAGTTATTTCAAATGATAAGGCTGCTGAATTCGCCGTGGCAAAAACTAGGTTTCTGACAACGATGAGCCATGAAATTAGAACTCCTCTTAATTCAGTAATTGGCTTTTCGGAACAACTTAGCCAAAGCGCACTAAGTAAGGATCAGGCCGCACAACTCACCGCAATACGAAGTTCATCCGCCATGGTGCTTGATCTGGTGAATGACATTTTAGATTTTTCCAAATATGAAGCTTATCGGGTAAATCTTGAAATCGCTCCGTTTAGCCTAATGGATTGTATCAGTGAAGTAGTGCATATTATGGCAATTCAAGCTGTCCAGAAAGGCATTGAACTAAAAACCGATATTTCATTTGGTAAGGATTTTTGCGTTGTGGGAGACACTCTTCGTTTGAAGCAACTCGTGATGAATTTGCTAAGTAACGCAATTAAATTCACTGAAAGAGGGTCAGTAAAGCTAAAAGCAGACGTTAAACTGACTAAGGGGAATCAATTGATATTGAAGGCATGGATTATAGATACGGGGATAGGGATAGATGAAGTTAATTTAGGTCGGATATTTGATGAGTTTGCACAAGTTAATTATCTGCCATCACAATTTAGACACAAAGGGACAGGCTTAGGCTTGGCTATTTGCAAAAAGATTGTTGAATTTCAAAATGGAGAAATCAACGTGGTGAGTGAGTTGGATAAAGGGTCAATCTTTAGTTTTTCAATTCCATATGAAATTTGTGACAACAAGATATCAGCAGTTGAAAGTCCACCCACAATTGATCTGGCAACACTTGTGGGCAAACGTATTTTGTTGGTGGATGATAATATAATGAATATTTTGTTGGCTCAAACGGTGATATCAAAACATCAGTTATTTGCTGATGTTGCCTATAATGGACAAGAGGCACTTGCATTATTTGAGCAAAATCAGTACGATCTTATTTTAACTGATATTGAGATGCCAATCGTTAATGGCGTTGTTTTATCAAAAGCAATTAGATCATGTAGTGACGCTGTTAAACGCAACACGCCTATCTTGGGGGTAACCGCTCATCTCTTAGCCGAAGATCGACTGCTTTATAAGAGCGCCGGCATGAACGATTTAATCTCAAAACCATTTTCAGAAAAGGAACTTATGGATAAGATCGCATTGCAATTTACTTAATCTTGGGGACAGTCGACCGTATCTTCTGGATGCTGAGGAGGAAGCACAGCTACCTTTTTCTCGACTACTATTGTTTTTAAATGTACCGCATATTTAGAGGGGGTAATGCCAGTGTCAAATTTCTCGGTATAGGCCTGCGTAAATTCTGCGCCGAAATATAAGATAATAGACGTGTAATAAACCCAAAGTAAAATTACAATGATAGAACTAGCAGCACCAAAGGCCGAGCCTGGTTCCCCTTTTTCAATATAGATACCAATCAAATATTTTCCCAAACTAAATAGTAAGGCGGTGAATAATGCACCTACGAGGGCTGGTTTCCACTTTAAATTTACATCAGGAAGAACCTTGAAAATAATGGCAAAGATCGTAGTGACGACCGCTAAGGTTAGCAAATTCGTAACGGCTAGCATTAAAAGTTCAGAAACCTGTTCTATCCCAACCTTGGCAGCATAAACTTCTAATTTACTTCCAATGCCAACTACTACACTGTTTATCACAAGCGATACCAAAAGTAGAAAGCCTAATGATGCGATAAGGGAAAAGGATAATAATCTGTTTGTAATGAGTTTCTTCCATCCTTTTTTTGGGACAGCTTTCACTTTCCAGATCAAGTTAATACTATCTTGTATTTCAATAAATATAGCAGTTGATCCGATAATTAGGGTGCCAATTCCGATGATTAACCCAAAGGAACTTTTGCCTGAAAGATTGGCGTTTTTAACAAACTCTCTAAGCTGGTTAGCTGCATTAGCACCGATCATTTCGCTGATTTCTCCAAATAATTTGGTATTGGGATCCATATTGTCGCCCAAGAACAAACTGGCGGCAGAGATAATAATAATGATGAGGGGAGTGAGCGAAAATATCGTGTAATAGGCAAGCGCAGCACTTAACTTCATTACGCGATCTTCAATAAAACCTTTTCCAGCTGCTAGAAATAAATGATATACGTGTACGGCAAAATTTCTGGTTTTCTTAATTAGATTTATCATTATGTTAAAACGGATATCCTATACCAATGTTTAAAATAAAATTTTCTCTTCTCCAAGTTTTACTTCCAAAATCTACTTGATTAAGGACCCATCTTTCACCGCTTGGCAAGTAGGGTTTGCGGATCGGAAATGCACCGTCCAGTCGAATTACAAAAATCGTTGCATCAATTCTTATACCTGCACCTGTGCCCACTGCTAACTCACTAAACGCATTTTTAAACTTGAAAGCAGAGCCAGGCCTATCGGGGTCTTCTTTTCTCAACCAGATATTACCAGCATCAGCAAATACTGCCCCGTGTATAATGCCCGAAATCTTAAAGCGTAATTCCGTGTTTAATAGCGCTTTAATGTCGCCGGCCTGATCAGCAAAGGTTTGCTCTTCGGGAACCTTATAGCTGCCCGGACCTAATGAACGAGCTCTAAACGCACGCACATCATTACTGCCTCCAGCAAAAAATTGCCGTACAAAAGGCAAAGAAGTACTATTGCCGTAGGCATGACCGTAGCCTAGATTTAGACGATTGGCCCAGATTAAATTTCTGTTAATTTTGTGGTAATTACGTAAATCGGTTTCTAACCTTACAAATTGCGTTAGCGGAATATCGAATATGGCCCGCTTTCCGTTTTCATCTTTTGACGTAAATAGACCCCACACATTACCTCCAGTTTCTAAACTTCCATAAAAATAAGTGTTATTTCTACGCGAATCTTCCATTTGGTTTGTAAAAGTGAAGTTATAGTTACTTCCAATAATGAACTGTTCCTGAAGAGTGTTTTCTAATCCTGGCGTTTTATCGTATAATTCCTGAAGATCCGCAGGGTCACGCTGGGTCGGTCTCACAAGGTTAATGGAAATGGGATTTAGATTGTGTTCTTTATATAGATTTTCTTTCCAATTATAACCATACTCAGCTTTAAACGAGTTCAATTTATATACAGTATCCCTACTTAATAGCTGATAGGACAGGGAGGCAACTGTTTTAGGAATGAAGGCGGTAGTACTTTCCGGTTTATAAAAAGGAACAATAAATTGGGGGAAAGTAAGTTTCCCTTCCGCTGTAAATGAATAGGAATTTATCCCTTTTGATTGTCCGCTATATTGTGTTTCAAAGCCCCCACTTGCGCTAACATCTAAAATTTCTGCTCCCCTGAATAAGTTTCTCGTAGTTTGCGTTATTTTTACTTCTGAACCTACGAAGTTGTTCGATTTATTAGTTCCTGTAACGGAAAAAGATAGCGAGTTTTTCTTCAATGGAGTGAGGTAAATATTGAGGTCTAGCTCATTGTTTCTAAAACTATCCAATGGTAAGAACTCTGCCCTTACATCTTGAAAAGCTCCAATGTTTACCATTCTATTCAAAGATTGATTGTGGTCTCTTCTGTTGTATTTTTCTCCTTTCTTAAAAAACACTAATCTCTCGAAAACTTTCGGTTTAAAGGTTTTACGGTTATCGTAAATATTAAAATCCTTATAAACAAGCGGTTCTAAGCCCCGCAACAAACTATCTCTTCTCAGATTATAACTTGGATAAATATTGATGTTTTTGATGGTATAAGGTTTTAATGCAGCAATAGGGGTAATGTCTTTAACCTTGACCCAGGTGTCTACTAAATTTTTTCCAATGGTGCTATCTACTTGAACAAGTAAATAATCTGGACTAAAATAGAAATATCCATTCTCTTTCAGGTCATTATCAATTCTTATGCGTTCACTTTTATAGGTTTCCAAATCGTAAAACTCGCCAACTTTAATGAGTGATTTATCTTTATTTACGTTTATATTGCGGGTAAGCGTTCCAGTATCTTTCGGGAAACTTATACTGTTAATTTTATATCGTAATCCCGTATAGGCGGTGTAAATTGCTTTACCTTTTTTATTTTTCACAAGGGTGTCACCTGTAACTTCGGCTTGTAAGTACCCCTGGCTAATTAAATAGCTTTTTAAAACGTTGTTATTGTAGCCGAGTTTAACTTCGCTTAGCAAAACGGGAGCCTCGCCGACTTTATTTTTCAACCAATTGCCCAAACCTCTTGGTTTTACCGTGTCAGGGGCCAGATTATAAAGCTGCAATTTCCATTTTATGCCCAGAAATGACTTATTAGGTCGAGGCCTAGTTTTAGTTTCAAGGGTGTTTTTGATATCTTTTTCCCGATCAATGCGCCCCGCCGAATCTGGATTTATTTTTACATCAGCACCGGTATATAAAACCTGACCAGGCTTTAGCCTTCTGGTTGTGCTACAGCTTGCCGCAATTAAACAAGCAAATAAAAGAAAGTAAATTTTAATTTGCTGCATTGGTTTGTTCTTGAGTTTGTCTTCTTTTTCTTCTTTCCTCGCGGATGGCTGCTCTATCTCTCTTCTTTCTGAATATTTCCTTGAACTTGTTGTAGTCGACAACCAAGGTAAATCCGAGCCCTGTTTCAATAATCTGCCCTTCAATTACTCCTTCATTCTGGTTTCGCCTGTATGCTCGTATGCGGTATCTTCCATCGGCAGACAGCGCATATTCTACATTCACGTTACCTGCAATATTTGTTGAATTTTGACCTGGCGTTTTCGGGCCCTCCAAACCAAACGAGCTACCAACAGTCACAATTAGCCGATCATTTAGTAGTTTTTTAGACAAGCCAACTTCAAGATCTGTTTTTTGTGCTAAGGCACCGGAAGAATAATCTTCTGATGAGTTGACATCGAAATTTAGATCTACGCCTTGAATTAAATCGGAGGCCAGGTTATTTAATTGCTCAGTTAATAATTTACTTACGCTTGATCGTGCCAGGGTAGAAACTCCTCCGCCTCCGCCAGCTAAGCTTTGGAAAGGATTGTTTGCAATAAATCTGTTCAACGCCAGTAAAGCAAAAACCTGTTTGTTCAATTCGCTTTCATCGCGATTTACCTTTTGTATTTGCGTATAAACAGTTCCTTCAAGTGCGCCGCGTTCGTTTTCTGGTAAATCAATTTTAAAGGAGATGGTGGGTTTTAGCAACTCATCTTTCATATATAAATAAACCTGAAATGGTAGTTTGGTTTTAGCCTGAACATTTCCCGGTTCATTGATCAAATCAATTGGCGCGGCATTAACTTCATATACTGCAGTTAAATTAACGGTCGCCGCCGTAGGTTCGCCAGTCCAAATGATAGTGCTGCCTTTTACAATCCTAAATTCTTTCTTGCCTAAGGGGCCGACGGATAAATTATAAGAACCATCTATGACTTCATAGCGTCCTGTCAAGCTAATTTTTCCACTCGGATCAACCGTAGCGTTTAAATTGGCATCGCCTTTAACCATCAGCGCATCACCGTTGGCTGGGTCAACGACTACATTTAATTCCGCCTCCGGATCAACGGTAATGTCGGCAACAAGATTTAAGCCCTTTAATGGTGCCCTACTCAAACTGTCGGCATTTAATGCTTTTTGTCCATTAAATGGAGGCGCATCTGCATCGATAAATTGGACAATGCCCTCCTGGTCAATCACTGATGGATCATTGATTGGTAAGGAGTAAAAGAATTTGGTTCCCTTATTTATCTTAACGTTCATATTTACATCAGGTTGATTCAGATCGCCCCTAACTTTTATGGTACTTGTTAGGAAAACAGTACCATAAATTATTTCATTATCTGCCGCCGTGGAATGGATTGCTCTGAAATTGTTTGTTCGAATATCTAGGGCGAACTTTACCGATTTAAAGTTCGTTGTATTAATCATTCCGTCTACCGTTGCTTTTTTACCCAGCGAGTCTATCAGTGTAAATTCATCAAATCGTATACCTTCATTCGTAAAATTTATTTCTTGAGTAGGCATGGTGAAATAAGAGTTTACATATGCAATGTTGAATGCTGCATCATTAAACTTTAGCGAGCCTAAAATTTTAGGCGCGGTTAATTCGCCTTTTACAGAAAGTTCGCCACTTAGTGTACCTTTTCCTTGCCTGATCTGCCCCAAGCTAACGCTCTCAATTTCCTTCAAATCAATCTTATCTATGTTTAGCGCCAGATTTAATGCACTTTGAGGTGCCGTATAATAATAGCCACTTGCCCTCAATTCGTGTACCCCTTTTAGTTGCGCGTTAACCTCAAAAGCATTTTCAGTATTGTTGTTCACTTTCAAGCTTAAATCACCAAACTCATCTTTTTGGTAACGTAGGTTGCTAACATTTAAGTTCGCTTCGAATTTCGGTGTTGTCATTAAATCTTTCACATCAACCGTTCCGTTAATAGTGCCTCCTACCAAAGTTGTATCTGTTTCGGCAAATTTGGTTAGCGTTTCGATTTCGAAATTTTTAAATTCTGCTCTTAAAGGAGAATTCGGCGTGCTGCTGATACTGTTGATGCTTAATAATTGCCCCCCTCTGCTTAAATTAAATTCGTTGGCAAGTATGCCCGACTTTCCAAATTGAATGTAATTTTGTGGTGAAACGATCCATTTTTCATAATCTAATAGGATTTTATTAGGATCGATGCTAAAGCTGAAATCTTGGTTCAATGATTTGAAAATTCCCCCTATTACATATTTGTCTTTTCGCTGCCTATCACGCAGGGATATGTTGACATCTAGCTGATTATTGGCTGCGGCACCGTTGATTTGAGAATTAAATAAGGCAATAGATGAACTTTGAACCGCCTTGACAGAAATATCGTAACTTAATTTTTGAGCAGTATTATTTACCGCTAATCTCGTGCTATCAATTTTGAAGTCTCCGTAAACTACTTTAGGGAAGTTGCCTTTTACAATCAAGCTGTCTTTTTTGGTGTCTAATAAACCATTGATGGTTGATGGAGTAAAAGTAGTCAACTCAGGTACAAGGTCTTTCAAAAACTTAGGGTTGTAGATGTTGATGGAAAATCTAATTCTTTGTGCATCAATAGGCACCACTTCCCCAAAACGATAGTATTTATTAATTTGATTGATGACCGCAGTGCCAATCTTGCTTAGTTGATATTTACCCTCAATTTTAATACTTACTAATTCGGATTTAAGGTCTATACTATTGGAAGTTGCCGTTGAAGCAGCATTTATCTGCACGGTGTCGACATTAAATTTTTTACCTTCTTTGACTACTTGTAGTCCGGTTGCGAGGACATTTCCGTTCAAATAATCAACATCAACTGTGGTCATATTTGCTTTAATATTGCCAGCAATTACGAAGGGAGTTTGACTAAAATTGAGTTTTTGGAGATCAATCTGCTTAAGTGCTATATCTCCTATAATCGATGGATATTTCCCCGCTAGATTTATTTGGGCATTTAAGTTAAAGTTAGCATTGCTGTCGGCCATGTTGCTTTTAACTGTAACTAATTGCTTAGCATAATTCCCGGTTATATCTAGGTTCCTATAATTATATTTATTATAAGTTGCACTTAATATTTTTGCGTTGAACTGGGCAGAAAGTGTTTTTGGGTCTAAGCCTGTTCCTGTTATAGCTGCTTTTGCAGAAACTCTACCTAAAGTCTTTTGTTGTTTTAAGAGTTTGCCTACATTGAAATTTACTAAACTAACATTTGCTGTATAGTTTTCTTTGCCTTTTGGTCCTTTCATATTGGCCACTATCGCCGCACCGCCCATATCTGTTTGGATGGTTAAATTTGTTCCGAAATTATTCATGGAGCCGGTGAATTTCCCTTTGGCATTTACAACATTTGGCAATTCGATGCTTGGAGGAAGTGATTTTTTTGGAACTATTAATAACACATCTTGTTTAGTGAGGAATAGTTTCTTGATGTTTAGATCTACATATGCCTTATTGATATCGGGCAATCCCTTGGCCTTTCCAGCAATGTTAATTTGGGTGTTCTTTAGTCCTGAAACTTGTAATTGAGCAATATTTAAATTGTTTAAATATCCATTGATATTGGCGTCGATTTTGATTTTTTCATTCCTATAATTCGAGGGGATTGCCTCACTAAAGAAAACGGCATCTTTTAAGCCAATTGTTGTGTTTTTAAAGTTTACGTTCATCCTCACTCTTTCCGGATTCTTAGTGAGGTCATCCAAAGAGCTGAAATTTAAGGCTGTTGAGTTATTAATAGTAGTACTTGGTGTTTTTAAAATTAATTTGGTCAGCTTAATTTGTTTGTCGCTATAAACAACGTCACCTTTCAATTCATTTAAAACCAATCCACTCTTATCTTTTAAGGATGCGTTGTTTAATTTAACTGTTATAGCTTTATCAGTAAAGCTAAACTCTTCTGCACCTAAATTTAAATTTGTGATATAGAGATGGTTAAAATCTAAACCTTTCGATGGTTTGGCTCCCAGGTTATCGAAACGCAGGCTATTGTCTTTAAGCTCTATGGCTTTCAATACTAAGCCAAAAGGCGATTCTTTTGATAGTACGGTATCTTTAACTGGGCTTAAGTTATTAGTAGGTGCTGGTTTGAATGCGAAAACTATTTTCGATTTACTGAGACTGGCTTTATCTGCCATGTATTTACCATTGGTTAAATCAACTTTTAAATTGACTAAGCCTAAGTCATTAAGGTTGGCGATTGCTTTTGTAGTTGTCAATCTATCATCGTAGTTGAGATTGACGTTGTTGAAAGTTAAGTCTTGAATTTCTATATTAGGTAGTTTGCCTGTCGATTTATGCGCGCTATCAATACTATTGGTTAAGTGCTGCACTAATTGTGTTAAAGGTTTTTGTTGTAAATAATTCAACGAGGTGTTTTTTAGGCTAAGCGTTTTAATTACATAATGTTGCTTAGCGAGCTCAAATTCTTTGATCTTTGTTTTTAATTCTCCCAGTTGCAGGCGCATGTCGTTTCCGGCAACGTCATCCCGGTAAGTAAGACCAATATCAGTAAATAATACTTTGTCTATCCTAAATTTAAGTGGAGCCGTTGTGTCTGCTTCTGGGTTTTTCTTCTCTTCTATCATAAATGCATCAACCAGAAAAGAAAAATTAAATGAAGTATCAGGATTGACTCTTTTAATGTTGGCACGTATGTTTTTTAGTTCAATATTGTTTATTTCAACGGTATTTTTTAAAAGTTTAAATAAACTTATGTCTACTTGCAGTTTTTCTGCAAATAGCAGGGTATCGTGTTTTAGATCTTCAATATAAAACTTATTAAGTACTACATCCTTGGGGAAGGTAATCTTTATACTTTCCAGGCTGACTTCAGTTTTAGTCTTGTTTTTGAGATAAGCGATTGCTTTATCTTTAACGAAGTTCTGGACTGCGGGAATATTTAACGAAAGCGCCAGCAGAATTACCAGCATAATAATGCTCGCAATAATCCATAAAAATATTTTTAAGCCTTTACGTAGATTCCTATTCAAGCAAGATAAATTTGAGGTGACTTATTGATCTAACCAATTCCATGCCATAAACATGTGCCTTTTAAACAAATGAGTGGTAGAAAAGTTCTATATGCCAGGGAAAAAACCTAAGGCATTCATCTTGCGTTTATATTGCGATAAATTATCTGTAAGTTTAGTTTATGAATACACAAGATTTTACGATTAGCTATGAGACCTATGATTGTATAGAGGAGCTATCGGAATTAGACAAAATGCTTTGTGAAAAAGCAGTGGAAGCATTGGCAACCGCTCACTCCCCTTATTCAAAATTTAGCGTTGGTACAGCCGTATTATTAGCTGATAATCAAATTGTTTTAGGAAGTAACCAAGAGAACGTTGCTTACCCTTCTGGTCTTTGTGCAGAGCGGGTGGCGTTGTTTACCATAGGTGCGAATTATCAACATGGCAGTATCAAAATGATGGCCATAACAGCACATACAGATAATTTTAAGATTACTAGTCCGGTTACTTCTTGCGGGGCCTGTTTACAAGTAATGATCGAAGCGGAGAAAAGGCAAAGCTCTCCAATCGAAGTATTATTTTACTGTATTGATGGAAAAATCTTAAAAGTGAAGAGTATTAAAAGTTTATTACCTTTTGGTTTTGTAGAAGACCGATTGGGGGATAATTAAATTAGCGCTTCTCTAATCTTAGGGGCAATTTTGGTTCCAAAGATTTCAATCGATTTCATCATTTCGTTATGTGAAGGGGCGCCAACATCCATATGCGCAGAGAAACGGGTTAGTCCGAACATTTCCTGCGCGGCCAATATCTTATCTATTGCTTCATTTGCATCACCAATAATTAAGGCGCCTGTTTTACCTCTCCCTAAATCAAACTGATTTTTTTGGAATGGTGGCCATCCGCGTGAGCGACCAACCCTGTCCATTTGGGCCGAATAAAGTGGGTAATAGTAATCGGCTGTTTCGGTACTGTCTTCCCCAAAAAAAGAATGCATGTGTACACCCACTTCAAATTTGGCAATATCGTGCCCGTTTTGTAGGTAAACAGCTTTATAGTACTCAAATAAAGGCTTAAATTGAGCAGGATTACCGCCAATTATGGCAAAAATAACCGGTAAGCCCAGTCTGCCAGCTCGTTCAACAGAAGCAGGTGTTCCGCCTATCGCAACCCAGATTTTTAACTGATCGTTTACAGCTCGAGGAAATATTTCTTGATTGTTTAAGGCGGGTCTAAATTTCCCTTCCCAGCTAATTTTTTGGTTGGCATTAATTTTCAAGAGTAGTTCCAGTTTTTCTTCATAAAGCTCATCGTAATCTTGCAGATTGTAACCGTATAAAGGGAATGATTCGATGAAGCTTCCTCTGCCAGCCATTAATTCAGTACGACCATTTGAAAGGAGGTCGACTGTTGCGAAACTTTGGTACAGCTTAACTGGATCTGAAGAACTTAATACCGAGACAGCGCTACCTAGTTTTATATGCTTAGTGACCGTTGACGCAGCGGCCAAAATTATCTCTGGAACAGAAACTGCATAATCGGGGCGATGGTGCTCACCAATGCCAAAAAAATCCAGACCGACTTCATCCATCAGTTTAACTTCTTCGATAATCTCTTGTAAACGTTGTTGAGTGGACTGACCAATTTGGAGGTCGCCGAACATTCCTATGCCTAGTTCCATAATCTGTTATTTTAAACAAAGTTAATACATTCTGGTTTCGGACAGCTTGATGTAGGATAAGAAAGTATGCCTATTTTTTTAGATATTGGTCCATCAGCTTTGAGTAATCAATTTTCATTTCTGCTGAAATCTCATGTCCAACTTTAGGGTAGGTAAATAATTTAATATTCATTTTATTGCCAATTTCCCCTACTTTCTTTTTAGTTAACAAATGAGGTATGATTTGATCACTTTCTCCCTGAAAAATATAAATAGGTTTTTTGATTATCGCTTGGTGTAGTAATTCTTTGTTGATAAAGGAATGAATTACTGCTGCGAATGGAAATGATGCTTGAATTAAATGGGGATAATGTTTTGCTAGTAGAAAAGAAATATCCCCACCTTGAGAAATACCACTCACCACAGCAACGGTATTGTACTTTTTTTCAATAGCTGCTACAAATTTAGCAATGCTATCTACCGATTTCATGGCTAAGTTATACTGGGTTAAGCTATCTTGTTGATAGTAATTTGTTGGGTAGTAAGAAAATCCACTTCGTTTAGGGAAGTTTCCTTTGGGGATGATTATACGTACTGCAGTTTTTAAAAGGTCATAATCTGCTAAAGTTTCGATTGGATTTCCTCCCGAATAATGAAAAGCGATAAGCAAGGGCATTTTCTTCTTTTTTCCGCCTTTTACAACATCAACATATTCATAGTTTGCTAGTTTTTCATAAACAGCAGTTTTTTCTTGGGCACTAGCAAGGTTTGTGAAAAAGGTAGTTAAAAATAAAAGTATACAATATTTCATCCGTAGTAAATATAAATAAATCTTAACCAACCTTTGTGTAAAACTTCTCTCAAAAATTTTAATTCCAACTGTTATATTTACGCATCCCAATACATTGAAAGCGAATGAGCGAAGAATTAGACAATAACTTAAATGAGACAAACCAGCCGGATGGCGTTGAACATAAACATACAGTTATTCCTATCAATGGACTGTATGAAAATTGGTTTCTCGATTATGCTTCTTATGTAATTCTGGATAGAGCGGTACCGCATATCCACGACGGCTTAAAGCCCGTACAGCGCCGCATTATGCACTCTTTGAAGGAAATGGACGATGGACGTTTCAATAAAGCTGCGAACGTGATTGGAAATACCATGAAATATCACCCGCATGGTGATGCTTCCATTGGTGATGCAATGGTACAAATTGGGCAAAAAGATTTGCTGATCGATTGTCAGGGTAACTGGGGAGATCCTATTACTGGCGATAGCGCTGCGGCGCCGCGATATATTGAAGCCCGCCTGTCTAAATTTGCCAACGAAGTAGTTTTTAATGCAGATACTACCGAGTGGCAGTTAAGTTATGATGGTAGAAATAATGAGCCAATAACTTTACCTGTTAAATTTCCACTATTATTAGCGCAAGGAGCCGAAGGTATTGCAGTTGGATTAGCCACCAAAGTAATGCCCCATAACTTTGTAGAGCTTTTGGATGCTTCTATTGAGATTTTGAAAGGGAATAAATCTAACATTCTGCCAGATTTTTTTACTGGGGGGATGGCCGATTTCTCTAACTACAACGAGGGAATGCGTGGGGGCAGAATTAGGGTGCGAGCTAAAATCACTGAAAAGGATAAAAAGACTTTAGTGATTACCGAAGTTCCGTATAGCACTACAACGGGATCTGTAATTGATAGTATTTTAGTTGCCAATGACAAAGGTAAGATCAAGATTAAAAAAATCGAAGATAATACGGCTGCTAATGTGGAAATTGTTGTGCAATTGGCCCCGGGTATTTCACCTGATGTAACCATAGATGCTTTATACGCTTTTACGGCCTGTGAAATTTCTATTTCTCCGAATACCTGTATCATCAAAGACGATAAACCACAGTTTTTAACTGTGAATGATATTTTAAATCAAAATACACTTTTTACCAAGCAGCTTTTAAAGCGTGAATTAGAAATTAGGCTACACGAATTGCAGGAAAAGATTTTCTTCAGTTCTTTATTGAAGATTTTTATTCAGGAAGGAATGTATAAAAATCCTGAGTACGAGAATGCAGCTGATTTTGAGGTGGTAAATACAGTTTTAAATATTTTATTCGAGCCATTTAAACCTTCATTATACCGGGAAATTTTACCGGAAGATTTCAAAAAACTAATCGATAAGCCGATGAGTAGCATCACTCGTTTTGATGTGAAAAAGGCCGATGAACAGATGAAAGCTTTGGAAGACGAAATTAAAGTTGTAAAAGGTCATCTCCGCCATTTAACTGATTATACCATTGCATGGTTTCAAAAATTGAAGGATAAATATGGTAAAGGTAGGGAGCGAAAAACTGAAATTAGATTGTTCGATAAGGTAGAAGCTTCAAAAGTTGCTTTGGCAAATGTGAAACTTTATATGAATAAAGAGGATGGGTTTATTGGCACAGGGTTGCGTAAAGATGAATTTGTTGGTGATTGCTCTGATATAGATGAGATTATTGTTTTTAGAGAAGATGGAAAGTGTATTGTAACGAAAGTTGCCGAAAAAACATTTGTTGGTAAAGGTATTATTCATGCCCAAGTGTTCAAGAAAGGAGACGAGCGAACCGTTTATAATCTCATTTATAGAGATGGAGCGAGTGGAACAAACTATATTAAGCGTTTTGCCGTATTAGGTGTTACACGAGATAAGGAATATGATTTGACCAAGGGTACAAAAGGGTCTAAAATTCTATATTTTACCGCCAATCCTAATGGAGAGGCAGAGGTAATCAATGTGCAGTTAAAACCTCATTCGAAATTAAAGAAATTGCAATTTGATGTTGATTTTGCGGATATTGCGATTAAAGGGCGTGCTTCTCAAGGTAATATCGTTTCTAAATATCCTGTAAAAAAGATAACACTCAAAAGTAAAGGTGTTTCTACTTTATCTGGTTTGAAGATTTGGTATGACGAGCTTTTGAAACGCCTAAATGTTGATGGAAGAGGAAAATATTTAGGGGAATTTGATGGCGATGATAAAATTTTGCAGGTGAATGCCGCAGGATGGTATGAACTCACCTCATTTGATTTGAGTAATCACTTTGATCCGGGAATTGTTTTAATGCAAAAATTTGATCCCCAAAAAGTATATGGCTTGGTACATTATGATACCAAGGCAAAAAATTATTATGTAAAGCGCTTTACCTTCGAAATGCAGCCTGCAGGTAAAGAAGTGAGTATCATTAGTGAAGAACCTGGTTCGAAGATGATTTTTATTACCGGTAAGCCCGATGCGCAAGTAAAGGTTGATGTAGAGAAGGGAAAATCAAAGACACCGGAAACGTTGATATTAGATTTGGCAAATTTAATTGATGTAAAGGGATTGAAAGCAAACGGCAACCGACTCTCACAACATGAGGTTAAAAATGTTAGCCTGGTTGATGCTGAATCTGAAATTGGGATTAAAGTTGTTGAATCAGTCGTTGTAGATGATGTAGAGCCAATAGCGGTTGAACAACATGATTTGGAACGGGCAGAGCAGTCGTTAATTAAAGAGGAAACAGTTAACGAGGTGATTATAGAGGAAGTTGTACCAGAAGTGGTGGAGGAATCTACATTGCCGGAAATTAAAACAACAAAAGAGCCTGTTGTGGAGTTGAAGAAGAAGCCTGTATTTAAGACGGAGAACAGGGGGTTGGAAAATCAGGAAGGCCAAAGTTCTAAACCACATCAGGAAGAACCGGTGCCAATCGTCGAACAACCAGCAAGCAGCAGTGATGAACCTAAGAAGAAAGAAGAACCTAAACCAGTAAAGAAGATAGATTTAGAGATTACTAACCCTGAAGATATTAAGATTGATGATAAAGGACAATTAGGGTTTTTCTAAGATTGTATGCGAATCCTAATCCGTCATTGCGAGGTACGAAGCAATCTGATTGTAAGATTGCTTCGTACCTCGCAATGACGGAAGTGCCAATAACCTGGTTTATTTTATAGCCTTGTCAAACGCACTGGCCCCGCCAACCACTGGTAAAGTAAGCGAAGTGCCGTTTAAGTCAATTGTTATTTCAGTACCTGCTTTAGGCCAAAGCGTAAATTCTCTATCGCTGGAGAAGATCATTAAAGCGATCTGTTTGCCCGCAGGAATAATTTGATCATCTGGCTGAAGGTTAAATTTCAATTCAACAAACTTACCTGGTGTTAAAGGGGAACTTTTGCTAATCGATTTGCTGTTCTGGGGATCTGCCCAGCCGCGTGTAATTACATTGTCCATTAACTTTACACCCGTGCCTTCACTCCAAGGTAAAGCTACCAACCACACCGAAAAATTCGCTGCAGGTTTACTACTGGCTAACTTCACAGTCAACTGAGCAAGACCGGACAAATGAATGGCTTCTTTTAAAATGGGACTAACATATAGCAAACGATGATCAGACTTTTCGGCTTTAGCCAAGTCTTTTCCTGCAAAAGAAACATCATCAATTAACTTTTCTGAAATTTGTTTCGCTGGTTTAGTTGTCGACAGATTCCCATGTGTATTTCCTCCAGCTCCAAGATATAATTTTACATCGCTAGCATTTGGGTTTGGATAGTTTGCGTATGAAGTTGGATTAGCATTTGTTTCTTTCTCCCTTACGATCCATGCTTTTGGATCTTTCTCAACGTCATTCTGAATTCCAAATAAGTAGCGTGTAAACCATCTGTTCATCATTTTCATTGGTGGTGGACCGCCGTGGCCACCCTGATGATAATAGATCTGTACTGGTAAACCTTTCGCTTCAGCTGCCTTGTAAATTCTGTAGCTATGCTCTGGCATTACATTCCAGTCGTTAAATCCGTGCGACATCAGTAAAGCTGCTTTCATAGGTTTCATGGCGTTTAGATAATCCCTACCAGCCCAAAAATCATTGTAATCTCCTGTTACGCGATCCATTCCTTTTGCCATTTCCTCATCTCTCACCGTTTTATTGTTATAGGCTCTTTTATCTTCTGCTCCACTATGGATGAAATCATATAAAACATCAATGTCCTCGCCTAAGTAACCTCCAGGGTTTCTAATTAAACCGTTTGAACGATAATAATGATAGTAAGAAGTATTTGGTGCAACTGGTATAATTGCTTTTAATCCTTCTACACCAGTAGTTGCAGCGGCAAGGGGAAGTGTGCCATTGTAAGACGTTCCCGTCATACCTACATTTCCAGTACTCCAGAATGCTTTCACTTTTTCATTTCCATCTGGACTAGTAAAGCCATTATCTTTTCCAGACAACCATTCAATTACCGCTTTTGGAGCAAGCGATTCATTAAGTCCGCCTACTGTCGGTGAACCTTGCGAAAGTCCTGTGCCCGGCGATGAAGAATGTACAATAATATAGCCTCTTTTAACCCATTCTCTAATTAAGGAGTTAGAGATAATTGGTCGTTTACCAATACGCTTTACGTCAGGGTGTATACGCGCAACTGGCGGTTTTTCGCCTACTTCATGTTTTACATCCCAAAAAGTGCCGGGTGCGGTGCCTGCAGTTCCGGCAAAATATGGACTTGTTTCGTAAATGATTGGAAGTTTTAATCCTTCAGTTTCTGTCTGAAATGGTCGCGTCACGCTCACATGCATACGATCTAGTTTTCCATCGCCATCGGTATCGAATGTGGTTTCAACCCAAAGGTCATGGCGAAGCCACTTATCGGGTGTATCAAAAGCAGGTACAATTTGAGCTTCTCCATCTTTAAATACAGGCTTTGCTTTTTCTTGTGCAATAGCTGAAGAAGTAGCGGCAATGAATAAAAGTGAAAAACAAATAGCTTTTCTGCTTCTTAATTTAATATTTATCATGTTTATGAGTTTGGTTAGTCATATTAGTTTATTATTTCTTAAATATAAAAAATCCCATCCTATTAATTTACAGGATGGGATTTTCTATCTTAATTTTTACTTAATACCAAAGGTATTATTGGTATTGAATATAAACAGGTATTGGTTTTAACTTCATTAACTCTTCTGGAGTCATTAAACGATTTGGTGCTTTTTTCAAGTCGTTTTTGTAGAATATTTTAAAGCCTGTAAATTGTACCGGTTCACCGTAAATAAAATGGCGATAAGTACCGAGTTTCAGATCCGGCTCGCCCCAGCCATCCATGTGCATTACGATTTGTACTTCTGGTCTGAGTTTGATGCTAGGTGAATTGCTTACCATCTTACGGGTGAAACGGTGAATGACAAAAACTTTGGGAGGCAGATTATATTTTTTCACCATGTCTGCCAAATAACCTGATACATAATTAATATCAGCGGCATCATAGGTTCCGATTTTTTTGCCAGGTAATGAACCATCCTTCATAGAGAATTCTGGATCTATGCCCAAATGGACGTGAGGCAATTGAAGATATTTTTCAATATGAGGTAACTCTGCTTTTAGGTTACTAAGGGCAACTTGTAAATCTAAAAATACAATGGTATTAGGTTGCATTTTTGCAATCTTTAACACAGAATCGATCTGCTTATTACCCATTCTATTGATATATTTTCCATCTTTTCCCGGAGTTCCACTGGCAACAGCAGCGATATAATGTAAGCCCACTTGTACGGGTGTGCTAGGATCTACTTTTTCCCAATGCTTCACTTCTTTATTTAAACGTTCCCACATTTCTTTTGGAGCATATTCTCCAAGTGCACCCATTTTTTTCGAATGTAGGTTTCCATAATAAACAATGATACGCTTAAAAGGAAGTATTGCTCCATCAAGCGGGTAAGGATGTTTTTTTACCGGCCATTTTCCAGTAGTATCACCGTTAGCCAGTTTTTTCATAATCGCATCATACTTTGCCGTATCCACTGGGGCACGTAAATTTTCTTCTTCTACAACTTCGGCAGTGTCTTTAACGGTAGTTTTCTCAACATTTTTCTTTGTATCTGTAGTACAAGAAAAGGTAGAAAGAGCAGCGATAGCAAGTAATAGGGGAGCTGTAAGCTTAATTAGTTTCATACTGGTAGATTAAATCCAACATCAAAAATACATTATTTCAAATACTAGCTAAGTTATAATTATCAACACCCTGATGTTAAAGTTATAAGGTATTTATAGTCAGTTATTTATGTAAATAAATAAGTCAAACGACTTAACTGCTAATTAGTTAATTGTAATATTATTTGTAATTAGTCTAAATAAGTCATATCATTGCTTCGTTATTTGAAATCATTCTAAATAATAAAAATGAAACGACTTATACTACTATCAATTTTTTATTTATCTGTTACTATCTCTTTTGTGTTTGCTCAAAAGGAAGATTCGACAAAACATATCGCTAGCGAAAAAGTTGATCAATTAAACGAAGTTGTAGTTACGGCTCAATTCGGACCGCAATCGCTTAAAAATTCCGTTTACAATGTTCGGATTATAAATGCGGAGAAAATTAGACTAAGAGGGGCCACTAACATCCAACAAGTGTTGAACACAGAATTAGGTTTTCGTTTTAGCAATGATTTAACTTTAGGTACAAACGACGTAGAGCTGATGGGGATGAGTGGTCGGAATATCAAGATACTTTTGGACGGTGTTCCTATGGTGGATCGTTCAGATAGCCGGGAGAGCTTAAATCAGATAGACATCAATACGGTAGAACGAATTGAAATTGTGGAGGGACCGGTTTCTGTAGTATATGGCACAGATGCTCTTGCAGGTGCCATCAATATCATTACGAAAAACGTTGGGAAATCATTGGTTAACGTCTCGGCACGTATACAAGATGAAACAGCAGGAAATGAATATGGTTTATTACGCGGTAAGGGAAATCACAATAAGAATATTAGCGCGAATTGGCAAAATAATGGCTGGAATTTACTGACAGGGTTTACCCATAATGATTTTGGAGGTTGGAATCTAGCGCCCCGAACTGCAACGATAGCAGAAGTAAATTCCGTTGCAAATAGATGGAAGCCGAAGGAGCAATTTTTGGTAAATACTAAAGTCGGATATCGAAATGATAACTTCAATATTTGGTATCGTTTTGATGGTTTAAATGAAGCCATTGAGAGTAGGGGAGGTATGAATCCCAATAACTACAAGAGAGAGTTGCAAACTTATACTACCCATCGTTATACGCAACAACTTCAATCGGCATGGCAAGCCGCAGAGCGGTTGCAATTTACCGCGATAGCAGGTTATACGAACTTACAAAGATCAACGAAAAGCTTAATTCATGATTTTACAAACAACAGCGAGGTGTTATCGACTGAAGCAGGAAAGCAGGATGTCGCCAAATTTCATGCTGCCATAATTAGGACGACTGCTATTTACTCGCCTTCAAAAAGTATATCTATCCAGCCTGGTTTTGAACTGAACAGCGATGTAGCAAGTGGAGCTAGGATTAAAGGAGCACCAATCATTAACGACTATGCATTTTTTGTTTCTTCAGAAATTAAACCAACGGAAAAGATAAACATCAGACCCGGATTGCGTTTTATTAAGAACTCGGTATATGATGCACCTTCCGTAATTCCATCGCTCAATGCCAAATTTAGCTTATTGCATGCACTGGATCTTCGCTTAGCTTATGCCCGCGGTTTCCGTGCTCCGGCTCTACGTGAGTTGTACTATGATTTTTTTGATGCCAGTCATTCCATTATGGGTAACACCAATTTAAAGGCAGAGGAATCGAACAGCTTTAATGGATCATTAGCACTTCATGTTTTAAAGTTACGGACTACCTTATCTGGTTTTTATAATCTATTTAAGAACAGAATTGACTATGGAGTTGATGCTTCAAATCCATCGGTTACTACGTTAATCAATATTGCTAAGTACAAAACAACTGGCGCAACCCTTGATAATAGCTTGATTTTAAATAATCTTCAAATGAATGTAGGCTTCGCCTATATTGGGAGGTTTAATAGTTTAGGTGATAGTGAACCAATCTTAGAACTTCCAGAATTTGTATGGTCGCCAGAGCTCACTACTAACCTAAGTTACACTTTTACAAAAATGAATGGCAATATAAGTTTATTCTATAAATACGCTGGTTCCCGACCTAGTTATCAATTAAGTACAGAGCATAATGCACAAAATGCTAAGCTGGTAAAGGTTGGTGCATTTAGCTGGGCAGATTTGATGTTGAACAAGAATTTATATCAGAACATTACGGTTACAGCAGGGATTAAAAATCTTTTTGACATCACACAATTGACAAACAGTTCTACAGCTAGTGGTGGTGCACATAGTATAGGCGGTGCAACTCTGCCTTACAGTTATGGACGCTCTTATGTGCTTGGTGTATCATTTAATTGGAATAAAAATTAATAAATAATATATATAAATAATATCATGAATAAATTAAATTCAATACTAGCCGTTACCCTTCTGGCGATCACATTTACCTCTTGTAAAAAGGATGATGAACCAGTTTTAGTTATTCCACCATCTGATGGAAGCATATTAACCTTAAATGCTGAAGCGGCAATAGGAACTGGTGCAGCAAATTCAGTATTTGTGGACCTAAGTGCAGATGAGCAGACGAAGGTGCTGAGAACAAGTTGGACATTGGGTTTCTATTCAGGTAGTGATTTTAAAGTGATTTTAAATAATACCGCTGGCGCTACGGCCAAAAGGATCGAGAAAACAGATTTGAATGCAGTAACCGCAGCGGATTTTGTTCAATCGGAAGTTGCGCTTGATTTAATGAATCCAAATGTGAATGAATTTGTAAAAATTGATGACCCTAGGGAGTCGAGTATTTTAAATAAGACAGCTATTGCTGCAGTGTCTGCTATCGAATCAGAGAATAAAGTGTATTTGGTTAGTCCTAGTGGCGGAACCCATACCTCAGTAATTACTGCCGAAACGGTTTACAAAGTGCGGATTTTACGGAAGGGGGATGGGTACGCCTTACAGTATGCTAAATTAAATGAAACTACTTTTAAGACAATAGATATCAGGAAAGACGTAACCTATAATTTCGGATTTGTATCACTTGACGAGGGGAAAGCTGTAACCGTTGAGCCTCAAAAACACCAATGGGACCTCGTATGGTCATGGTCTATCTATTTTGGAGGGGGTGGTGCTTATCCTTATGGGTTTTCGGATGTAGTTTTTATCAACTCTTTAGGCGGTACACAAGCTGGTGAAGTACTTAGTTCGACAATTAGTTACGACGATTTTGCAGCGGCAAATATTGCCAGTGTAACCTTTAGTGGAGCTCGTAACGCAATAGGAGATAAATGGAGAAGCACCCAGCCTGCTACCGGGATAACAGCCCGTTTTTATGTTATTAAAGATGCTAGCGGCAATGTTTACAAATTAAAATTCGTAAGTATGGGTGTAGGTGGAGATGGCGGTGAGCGCGGTAAACCCGTAATCGAATATAAGTTGATTAAGAAAGGATAGGGTTGTTTTGTTAAGAATAGGCTTTCGTGGATGCGGAAGCCTTTCTTGGCTAACTTTTAAACTTATTAAATTTTCCAAATACACCTAATGGTAACTTGATACCCGAAGTTGCCTGTAGGAAGAGCTCACCAGTTTCTAAATTTTTAACCTGTGGGAAAGATGTTTTAATCAGATTTTCTACAATTACGGATGAAAACCCAAGTGAGTAGGTATTAAGAATCAAGAAATGTTCTTCTTCATCCAATAGCTGAACCACGTCTTGCATCATTTCCTGAATATGGTCTTCCAATTTCCATTTCTCCCCGTTTGGTCCATGCCCGAAAGCAGGTGGATCTAAAATAATGCCGTTATATTTTTTACCTCGCTTTAGTTCTCTTTTTACAAACTTTAATGCATCTTCCACTACCCAACGAACATCTTTTAATTTTGAAAGTTCTTGGTTTTCGTTTGCCCAATTTACAACTTGTTTGATCGAATCAACGTGTGTAGTATCAGCGCCTGCTGCTTTGGCAACCAAGGAGGCTGCACCTGTGTAAGCAAATAGATTGAGGACCTTTGGAGATTGTTTTTTAAATTTTTTAATGCTGGATGAGATATAATCCCAGTTTACAGCTTGTTCTGGAAACACGCCAACGTGTTTGAATGAAGTAAGTCCCAAACGTAAATTGATGCTAATATCGTCATTCTGATATTTTACATTCCAGCGGTCAGGCGCACTTTTATCCACTTTTAGCCATTCTCCAGAAGTAGCAGAGCGGCCTTTAAAGTTAATATGTGTTTTTTTCTTCCACTCTTGTGGTGATAAAATCTTTTTCCATACAGCTTGGGGTTCAGGTCGGCATAAAATCAAATCGCCGAAACGCTCCAATTTCTCGAAATCACCACAATCTATTAATTCGTAATCTTTCCAGTGTGTAGGGGTTAAAAGTTGTATCATGATAAGAAGAGAGGTTAATTGGTTAAGCGTATAAACTGGTTAATTGTTTCCTTTTTGTTCCCGTCATTGCGAGGAGTTGCGAAGCATGAAGCAAAGCAATTTTAACAACAATGCTTTGAGGAGATTGCTTCGTATCTCGAATGACGGCCCGACTAAAACTTTCCTTTTGCAGCTTTCATAAATCGGCTTGCAAAAACAAAATCATTTAATTCTTCAATATCTGTTTTAGCGATTTCTTTGTTAGAGCCTTCCCAGAATTTTTTGCCTTCGTGCAAAAAGATGATATAATCTCCGATACCCATTACTGAGTTCATATCGTGGGTAACTACAATGGTAGTGGTATTATACTCCTCGGTTAATTCTTTAATTAACTCATCAATTACGATTGATGTCTTAGGATCAAGTCCAGAGTTTGGCTCATCGCAAAAAAGGTATTTTGGATTCATGGCGATTGCCCGGGCAATTCCAACTCTCTTTTTCATTCCTCCAGAAAGTTCTGCAGGGAAGAGTTTATTTTTTCCTTCAAGATTTACCCTGTCTAAACAGAAATTTACTCTGTCTAATTTTTCGCTATTGCTTTGCTCGGTGAACATATTTAGCGGAAACATCACGTTTTCTTCAACGGTCATTGAATCGAATAAAGCAGAGCCTTGAAAAAGCATACCAATTTCTTTTCTAATTTCAATTCTTTGCTCGAAGTTAAGTTGAGTAAATTCACGACCATCATATTCTACACTACCTTGCTCGGGTTGATGCAAGCCGATCATGCATTTCAATAATGTGGTTTTACCTGATCCTGAGCCACCGATAATCAAATTGGTAACACCAGCTTCAAATTTACCCGAAATTCCCTTTAAAACCTCATTTTCGCCAAATGATTTGTGGATGTCTTTAATCTCGATCATAATAAAAGCTGGGTTACAATATAATCACAAGCTAAAATGCTAATACAGCTTACTACAACCGCACGGGTACTTGCTTGCGCAACTTCTAAGGCTCCACCTTTAACATAAAATCCTTCATACGCGGGCACCGAGGTAATGATAAAACCAAAAACAAAGGCCTTTGTTAAAGCAACATTAATAGTATAGGGATTGAAATCGGTAGTGATACCTTGAATATACTCAGCTGCTGAAATGGCTCCAGACAATGTTCCTCCTAAATAACCACCCCCAATACTTAATACCATTGAAATAATTACCAAAACCGGAACCATGGTAATTCCGGCAATAATCTTTGGAAGTATTAAGTATCCAGGAGCATTGATCCCCATAATTTCGAGCGCATCAATTTGTTCTGTAACGCGCATAGTACCAATTTCTGAAGAAATAGCGGATCCAATTTTTCCTGCTAAAACGATCGCACTAATGGTTGGGCTTAACTCTAAGATACTTGAATCACGATTAACTGAGCCAATAATTGTTTTCGGAATAAAATCACTTACCAACTGGAACGCAATCTGTAAAGTCATTACTGCCCCTATAAAAGTAGAAATGATGCTAATTAGCCCTAAAGAACCGACGCCAATAAAATCCATTTGCTGAAAAATGGCCTTTATATATATTTTAGTTTTTTCTGGTCTTCTGAAAACAGCTTTTAAAAGCAGAATATATTTGCCAAAATTGGTAAAATTCATTATTTATAGTTTAGCTGGTAAGTAACATAATATACAAAGAAACAACAAAAATGTTCTCCCATTAAGTATTTATGCAAAAATATTATTGATTATGGATATAAATACTCTTTTTTGTGTCAAAAAATAAAAAGATGAATGCAGTTATTACAGGGGCTTCGAAAGGAATAGGAAGGGCTATCGCTTCGATTTTAGCGCGAAATGGCTATAATTTGGCGATATGTGCGAGAAATTCATCGGAGCTAAAAACATTTCAAAATGAGTTGCAAGATTTTGGCGTTACCGTTTTTGCTCAGGCAATAGATTGCAGCAAAAAGGAGGAAGTAATTTCTTTTTTTAATTCTGTTAAAGCTAAAATGCCGACTATTGATGTACTGATAAATAATGTTGGTACTTTTATACCGGGCAATTTTTTGGACGAAGAGGATGAAGTGTTTGAAATACAGCAACAATTGAATGTGAATGTTGCCTATTATATGAGCAAGAATTTCGGTAAAATGATGCGTGATGCAAGATCTGGACATATTTTTAATGTATGCTCCGTTGCCAGTCGGCAAACAGTTGAAAATGCAGGGAGTTACTCTGTAACAAAAACAGCGATGCTAAGTCTTAATAATGTATTACGGAAAGAGTTAGCACAATTCAATGTAAAAGTTACTGCGATTTTACCAGGTTCTACATTAACTGCTTCTTGGGAGGGAACAACGATAGCAGCCGAAACATTTGTACAGCCTGAAGATATTGCAAATTCAGTTTACTCCATTTTAAGTTTAAGTAGTGGAGTAAATGTTGATGAAATAGTACTAACGCCGTTAAAATTTGACAAATAAATAATAGGAGAAATAGAAATGGAAAAGAAATTATATAGAAACGAACACGATAAGGTTTTCTCTGGCGTTTCCAGTGGTTTAGCAGATTATTTGGGATATGATGTATTATTGATTAGGATCCTATTTGTATTGTCAGCCGCTTTTACAGCTGGAGTGATGTTATTGGTATACATTGTTTTTTGGATAGTGCTTCCAGCTAAAAACGATCCTTCTGCCCGTTTTTCTCAATTTAACAACTATTACCAAAAGCAGGGCCAATCCTTTAATGACCCTATGTTTAACTCTCCTAATGCTTTCAGCAATCCAGCCAATAGTGATGCGCAAACAAAATGGAATACACAAAATGCAGGGCCAAATTTTACGATGCCGAATAATGCAGATTTCAACACTGTTCCAAAAGGCAATGATACTGGGCGGACTGTTGCGGGTTTAATAATTTTACTATTAGGGGTTTACTTTTTACTTAAACAATTTATTTTTATACCAATTTGGTTCAGCATTTATAAGTTATGGCCACTAGTAATTGTCGCTGTGGGTATTAGTTTGATCTTTAAAAACAAAAGAAAAACAGAATGGGAGCAGTTTAAAAGAGAAACTGAAGAAGCTAAAAAGCCCTCGGCAGAGACGCAAAATGAACCGGTTGTTGTGAAAGATGAAAATAATGACACAACCGCACCAATTGTATAAGTTTAACAAAAAAAAACACATAAATACGATGAAACTTGACAGAGTAATTTGGGGTGTGCTCCTATTATTTATAGGCGGTGTACTATTATTAGATAACTTCGGGGTTATAGAATTTTATTGGCGAAATGTATGGAGTTTTTGGCCGGTATTTTTAATCATACTGGGCGTAAATATATTGTTCAATAAGAACAACTCGCAAACGGGTAATATTATTTCATTAGGAATTTTAGTAGTAACCTTATCATTCTTATTTGTAAAAGGGCAAACGAAACCAGCGCACGGTTTGTGGTGGGATAGGGATAGTATTCACATCGACATTGATGATGATGAATGGAAAAATGCCCAACATTCAAAGCTTAATTATGCCGAACCGTTTTTACCTGGAGATGCAGAGAAGAGAACAATTTTAAATATAAGCGGAGGTGCAAATACCTACGAATTAAAAGGGGAAACAGATAGTTTGTTCGCTGCTGATGTGAGAGAAAATAGAAAAGGTATGAAGTTTATGCTTCGTAAAGATGTGGCTGATTCGATGAATACGATTAATTTTAAAATGAATGGGAAGTCGAAAAGTCCATATTTTGGAAATAACGGAAATTCTGTAGATTTTTATTTAAATGTACAGCCAACATGGGAAATGAATGTAGCAATGGGAGCTGGAAGTGTTGATTTTGATTTGACGAAGTATAAAGTTAGAACATTTAAATTTGATGGCGGGGCCGCTGATATTGATGTAAAGATTGGTAATTTATTGCCCATTACTGATGTGAATGTAAAGGTTGGTATGGCCGATATAAAAATCGAAATTCCGGAGAGCTCAGGCTGCCGAATCGTAACCAGAACTGGTTTTTCTTCTAGAGATTTCGATGGTTTTACCAAGTTAAAAGATGGCACCTATGAAAGCGCGAATTACCAAAACTCTACTAAGAAAATATTTATTAACTTAGATGGAGGATTTAGTAATTTTGAAGTGAAAAGGTATTGATGAAATACACAGTTGTTATCAACGGTAAGCCCGAAGGGCCATATGAATTTGAGGAATTAAAAGCATTAGCTATCAAACCCGAAACCTTTATCAGGAAGCCGGGAATGGACGACTATAAAGAGGCTCACGAGTTTGAAGAACTACGTGAGCTTTTTGGTTTTCGATATCAACAAACTGCGCCGCAATATTTTGCTTCGTTTGATCAGAGACTATTGGCTTCGGTAGTTGATTACTTCTTTATAACATTGGCATATGTGATTTTTATGCTATTGATTTTCATAGTTGTTGAGCATAAAACCCAACGTATTTTGGTTGGGGTAACTTTGTTACCATTAATTCCAATCGTTAAGTTTGTTTATAGCAGTTTTGCCGAAGCTTCTGCAAAGCAAGCAACAATTGGAAAAAGATTACTAGATATTAAGGTGACTGATATGCAGGGCAGCAGGATTGAGCTAGGTGTGTCGTTAGGTAGAAACCTGGCAAAAGTGTTATCGGTTTTGCCATTGTTTTTTGGGTATTTGTATAGCTTTTTAAATAAGAAGCAACAGTGTTGGCATGACATCATTGCGAATACATTGGTTGTAAAACAGCGACTGATTTAAGGCGTTTTTAATTATCTTTGTACCGCATGGAAAATTTATCGGTAAATCATGAATTAAGTGGCGGTTATTGCAATAGTTTAACCTCGTACTCACGATTTTTAACTAAAGAGATAACGATTGGTCATCTACCAATGGGAGGGTTAAATCCGATCCGGATCCAATCAATGACCACAACCGATACGATGGATACTTTGGCAACGGTGGAACAGACCATTAGAATGGTACACTCGGGCTGTGAGTATGTGCGTATTACAGCTCCTAGTATTAAGGAAGCCGAGAATCTAGCAAATATCAAGAAAGAATTACGTGCAAGAGGATACGATGTTCCCTTAATTGCAGATATACATTTCACACCAAATGCAGCAGAATCAGCCGCTAGGATAGTTGAAAAGGTTCGCGTAAACCCAGGTAATTATGCAGATAAAAAGCGCTTCGAGAATTTAGCTTATACAGAGGAGTCTTATCAAGCAGAACTGGAGAGAATTTATAAAAAGTTTACCCCTTTAGTTAAAATATGTAAAGAGTACGGTACTGCTATGCGCATTGGTACCAATCATGGTTCTTTATCTGACCGAATTATGAGCCATTATGGCGATACACCACGTGGAATGGTCGAGTCAGCGATGGAATTTATCCGCATATGCGAAGACCAAAATTACTATAACCTTTGTATTTCAATGAAGGCCAGTAATACGCAGGTAATGGTACAAGCCTATCGATTGCTCGTTCAAACGATGGTAAAAGAAGGTATGAATTACCCACTTCATTTGGGTGTTACAGAAGCTGGTGATGGTGAAGACGGTAGAATTAAGTCCGCAGTTGGAATTGGCACCTTGCTGGCTGATGGCTTGGGAGATACCATAAGGGTTTCTTTAACCGAGGATCCAGAGTTTGAAGCCCCTGTGGCTAGAGCATTAGCAGATCGGTTTGAACGACGGGCAACGAGCATTGAAAGTTCAAAGTTGAAAGCAGAAAGTTTAACATACTCTCCCTATGCGTATGCTCGAAGAGTAACCCAATCTGTAAATCAAATTGGCGGGCATCATCACCCTGTGGTAATGATTGATGTAACCAAACAAAATTTAAAAGATCCTTATTTCTTAAGTCAGTTAGGCTATAACTACAGTGCGGGCTTGGATAAATATAACTTAACCGATTTGGCATGTGACTTGGTTTATTTAGGGGATGAATTGCCTTCTTTTTCTTTCCCTGGAAATTTAAAACAAGTTTATAATTATGCGACATGGCTTAAGTTAAGCGATAAGCAAAATTGTTATCCATTACTTACTACAGAAGATTATAAGCACGCCCAATTAGGCGACAATGAACTGAATTTTCTAGTGATCAACGCTGACGAATTCGAAGTTACTAACCTTCCAGTTTTTCAGCCTTCAACAATAGTTGTGCTCGAAACCAGCCAAGAAATGGGGATGCAACAACAACGCGCTTTTTTTGTAGCCCTGCAAGCACAAAACATCCAAGTACCGGTTATTATTAAAAGAACTTATTTAAATGTTGATGCTGATCAATTGATGTTGTATGCAGCAAGTGATTTGGGAGCATTGTTAACAGATGGTTTTGGTGATGGTGTATGGATTAATGCCCCAACAACTATAGGTTTATCATTGGTTAATTCAAGTAGCTTTGGGATTTTACAAGCTACCCGAACGCGCATCAGTAAAACAGAATATATTTCCTGTCCAAGTTGTGGCAGAACGCTTTTCGATTTACAGGAAACCACACAATATATCCGTTCAAAAACCGACCATTTAAAAGGTATTAAAATTGCCATTATGGGCTGTATCGTAAACGGACCTGGAGAAATGGCCGATGCTGATTATGGTTATGTTGGCACTGGCCCTGGGAAAATTACCTTGTACCGTGGTAAAGAAGTGGTGAAAAAAAACGTAAATACTCCATCAGCATTAAACGAGCTCATAGAGATTATTCGTGAGGATGGAAATTGGGTTGAAGTTGCTGAATTAGCAAATTAAATACCCCAAGCCGTTATTACCACATTTCTACTACCACCATAATTTCTGTGCTCGCATAAATAGATTCCTTGCCAAGTTCCGAATGCAGGTTTTCCGTTAGTAATGGGAACGAGTATGGAAGTATCTAACAATGCCGATTTTAAGTGAGCCGGCATGTCATCCGAACCCTCATAATCATGTTCATAATCTGGATCGTTTTCTGGAACAGCTTTATTGAACCACATTTCGAAATCCTCCCTTACTGTTGGATCTGCATTTTCGTTAATCGTTAAAGACGCTGATGTATGTTGCATAAAGACTTGCAACATTCCCGTAGTTAAACTTTTAATTTCTGGAATTTCATTTAAAATCTCTGTAGTAACGAGATGAAAACCTCGGCTTCTAGCTTTTAGAGTTAGTGTTTTTTGAAAAATATTCACCTGATAAGAAAGTGTTTACGAGATAGAAGCTTGTACAATTTGCTCAATGTTTAATTTTCGCATCGACATGAATGCCTTAGCCGCCTTACCTGCTTTTGCGGGGTCGCTCATTATTTTTCCTAGTATAGTCGGAATAATTTGCCATGATACGTTAAATTTATCTTTCAACCAGCCACACATACTTTCCTCGCCGCTTTCACTTAGTTTATTCCAGTAATAATCTATTTCTTCTTGTGTTTCACAATAAATTGTTAGCGAAACGCCCTCTGTGAACTTAAAATCATGAGCAGCCGCACTTTCCATTAACATAATTGCTTCGCCATCTAATTTAATTTGCGCATGTTTTACTTTGCCTTCCTCATCTGGTTGTTCGTTTGCCTGGTAACGAAGAATGCCGTCGGTAATTGCATTTTTAAAAATCGAAGAATAGTGCGCAATTGCCTCATCAACCCGCCCATATTGTTTGCCAGTGAACATTAAACAAGGAGTTATTTTCTGTCCTACATCACTTATTTTTCCTACTGAAAGCTGCCATGAAACGCCAAATTTGTCTGTGATCCATCCATATTTCTCTGCCCACGGATATTTCTCTAGCGCCATCATCACTTTTCCCTCTTTTAGAAACGCACTCCAGATTTGATCAAGTTCTTGTTCCTCTTCGCAGATGTAATAAAACGAAATGGAGGGATTAGGCTGAAACATCGGGCCACCGTCTAATAAGACAAATTTTTGTTCCATCACCTCAATTTCGGTTACTATATGCGACTGAGATGTAATTTTAGCCTGCGCAAAAACGGAGCAGTACATAGTTGCTGCTTCCTTTGCCTGGTTATTGAACCATAAGCAAGGGGTAATTTGTTTATTCATCTCAATATTATTTTGGGTTTATTAAAAATCCTTTCGAAAGTAATCATTTTTAGTGGTTTGCATTATTCTGAGTTTATCAATTGTTTTACCGAATTTATTAAACAATTTATATAAAAAGAAAGAGGCTGCTTCATTTCTGAAACAGCCTTTGTGTAATATTAAACTTTTTTAATACCCAGGGTTTTGCACTAAATATCTAGGTAAATTGGAAGCTCCATCTATTTTAACCTGTAAAATTCTTTAACCGTATCTCTGGCCGGCTCTTCATAATTACGGTATTCCTGAGTTGCTTTTGCAGTGGCGATGCCATCCGGATTTGGATAGCGTAGCAATAAATCATCCTCCCATTCATCAAGATTGTTTAAAGGATTTGCTTCCTTCGCGGTGAAGTCGTTTTGATTTGTACTCATCCTCTTACATAAAATTTGGTTATTCTAATTTTGAAGTTTTTTTAACATACTTGACCTATAATGGCTTAGGTTTATTTACGAAACCGTTTTCGTTATAAAACCGTTTTTTAACAAGAAATTTTGTATGTTGTATCCAAAAGCACGAATAGCATTGATTTTAGCCAAATGAAGAGTATCAATATTAAGGAACTTGCTGCTGAGCTGAATCTTTCTGTTTCAACTGTTTCAAAGGCTTTAAACGACAGTTAGGAAATAAGTGAAGAAACCAAGCGTCGCGTATTGGAAACAGCAACAAGGCTCAACTATGTTCCCAATCCTTATGCCAGCAGTTTGCGTGGCAGGAAAAGTAAAAATATTGGCGTAGTTATTCCCGAGGTGGCAGATAGCTTTTTTTCCTTAGCGATTAATGGTATTGAATCGGTAGCTAAAGAGAAGGGCTACCATGTATTGATTTGCTTAACGCATGAAAGTTTTGAAAATGAACAAACGATCTTAAAGGAATTTCAAGGAGGAAGAGTAGACGGTGTACTTTTATCAGTATCGAGAGAAACCTCACAGTGCGATCATATTAATGACTTGATTTCGAACGGCTTGCCGCTCGTCTTTTTTGATAGAGCTTGCGATGAAGTTGACACGGCGAAAATCATTACAGATGATTTTGAGAGCGGTTATAAAGCAACTGCACACCTCATACAAGAAAATTGTGATCAGATAGCTTTTTTGAGCATTTCAAGCAGCTTATCGATCAGCAATAAGAGATTGGAAGGCTATTTACAGGCGTTGAGTGATTATAAAATAAGCGTAAACACGAAGCAAGTTGTTCAGTGAACCAATGATGCAGTGCAAAATCATCTTTTAATTAAAAAGCTACTTCAGCAAAAAAATAGGCCAAATGGTATTGTAGCATCGGTTAAAAAATTAACAACCCCTATTTACATGGCTTGTGAGGCATTAAAATTAAAGATGCCGGGCGATGTGAAAGTTGTTTGCTTTTCTAACCTCGAAATGGCAGATATGCTTAATCCATCTCTCACTACCATTACGCAGCCTGCTTTTGAGATGGGAAAGGCGGCAGCCACTTTATTGTTTAAAGCACTCGAGAAAAGAAATTTTAGTTTAATAAAAGAAGATTATATGATTCCTTCCACACTAGTGGTAAGAGGATCAAGCGGATGGCGATAATAGTCCTTTCATTTTAATAAGGAAAATTTAATTTCCAAGTCAGTTAGCCACGTTTTTCGTTTAGAAACTTCACCCTCATTTAAAAGAATTGTCTTTGCAGAGATTTCGTGTCGTCATTTGGTTGTATGATTTAGCTTATGAGAGATTAAAAATTGCTATTTCTGCCCTTGCGCCGAATCTTATGGGCAAGATACTCGTTCCAATTCCTTTGGAGACATACACTTTGTGGATACCTTCATTATACCATCCCTTTACATAATTTCCACTGCCTTGTGGTAAAAAAGGGGCATAACCGAATAAATTAATTTGTCCCCCATGCGTATGGCCGGCAAGTATAAAATCTACAGGGATATTTTTATCAATTTGGGTAGAGATTTGATTACAATATTGTGGACAATGATTTAGAATGATATGATGATCGCTAGCTTGATAATTTCCGACAGCGGTATGAATATCAGCGTTGCCACCTAAAAAGTCATCAATCCCGGTAATAGAAATTGTTTTGTTCCTAAAAGTATATTGAGCAGTTTGATTGATCAGTAATTCGCAGTTATTAACTTTATATATTTTAGTTAATTCAGTTAAATCCACTTGCCCCCAGTACTCCCAATTACCCAAAATGGCTACTTTTTTGATCTCATGATCAATCAATTTTAGAAAATCATTGAGCACTGGAATATTTGTTGCCTTGTCTATTGCATCTCCAGTGATTAGAATCAAGTCGGGCTTTAGCGTATTTAGCTTTTTTGTTAATTGAGTTAACTGATAATTTAAAGATTGGAGATGCATGTCCGATATTTGAACAACCCGTATGTTCTTAGATTCTTTTGTAGCTGAAGCTACATAAAATTCTTTCGTTTCAATAAAAAATTTTTCAATCCAAAAACCATTAGTTAAGACTAAGCCGCTTGTTAATAATAGTCCAGATTGAATAAATTTCCGTCTTGATATGCGCATGTTATACTAATCCTTTAATCTTTCAGTTTTTCTACTGTCGTAGATCCCAACCGCATAGGATATTAATAGCGGTATAGATGACAATGTTCCAAACAGCTAAGCCTGTAAAATGCTTTAAGAAATATTATGATCCAAGCCTCCAAGCTGCTACAATAGTCAAAAACCATAAATTCATCCTATTCGCTGTTTCCAATGAAAAGTAAACCCTAACTCCGCTCATTGATAGGAAGATTACTTTAAGCCCCATCAGCAATGCTAGGCTTTTCGTAAAATCTTTTCCATCTTACGCCCTTTGGCTAACTCATCTATGATCTTATCTAAATATCGAGCCTGTTTTGTTAAAGGATTCTCGATATCTTCTATTCGATAGCCGCAAATTAGGCCTGTGATGAGATGTGCATTGGGGTTTAGTGAAGCCTGCTGAAAAAAAGTTTCAAAGGTTACCTTTTTGTCAATAAGTTCTTGCAGTTTTTTTTCGTCATAGCCAGTTAACCACTCAATGACTTGATGTAACTCAGCTATCGTTCTGCCTTTCCGCTCCACCTTGGTCACATAATGCGGATATACCGAGGCGAATGTCATCTTCGCGATCCGTTGGTTGTGTTCGTCCGTGACTTTCATAATTAAGTTTGTTTTCTTTTATTTAATAAATATAGCATTGCCGATGAAACAATACACATTACTATGGCGCTTATGATAAGTGAATTTTCTTTTTGGAAGATTCCTATTATTAGATCACCCACAAACATCACCAAAAAGAAAACATACGCAGTGGTTAGCATGGCGATTGATTTTTTATAGGTTGCAAAGGCAAAAATAAAACCTAACGCAAATTGTCGGGCAGCCCACATACGAATAACGTATTCAACTCCCTTTGCGCTAAGGTCAACCGTTGCTACAACCGACTCTGGTTCGATACATAAAGCAATGCTTACCATAACTTCAAGTAGTGCAAAAAGTCCAGATACGATCAGTATCCATGTTGACAAAGATTTTTGAGTTTCGTTCATGATTTTAAATTTATTTAGTTGGTAATATAAATTTACAATTCATCTTCATACTTTTCTCGATAATATTTTAAAAGGTCAGCTGTCTAAATTTATTTTTTTACTTTAAAAAAAAGATGTGTTGCGCCTTTTGTTTCTATTGCATTGAATTTTATTAAATTAGGTGGTGGTGCCGCCAACGTTCCAAAGAGCGATGCTCCCTTGCCCAACAACACAGGCGCTATCTGAATATGTATTTCATCGAGCAAATTTTGCGAAAGAAATTGTTGGGCAACATTTGCACCACCCATCACTAAAATATTTTTACTATTTGCCGCAGTTTTTGCTTTGTGTAGCGCGTTTGTAATTCCTTCTTTAACAAAAGTAAATCCTGCTACTTCCATTATTGGGGCTGCATTCACCAACACAAAAGCCGGAAATGGAAAGGGGGATTTTCCATCCCAAGCTTTCCTAATTGCAGTATTATATGTTCTACTTCCAAGTATAACGGCACCAGTGTTTTCAAAGCGTTCGGAAACAATTCGTTTGTCGGTATCGGTGCTATCGCTGAATAGCCATTTATGAAGTAATTCTCCGTTTTCTCCAAGGGGAGTATCTTCTGAAATGCTGTGCCCAGCCGTGAATCCATCTAAGGACATAGAGATGCTTAAAATTATTTTCGCCATAAGTTAGTCGTGTTTAATTTCGTTCATTATATCAAATTTTAAGATACAAATGTCGACTGGTTTTATTGCCATAAAATCCGTTACTTGCTATCTTTTTATGCACCAATTGTGCCAGTTTCCACATCGCCAGCTCTCTACCGGAGTTGGTTCGCTGGTAGAGCGTTAGCCACCCACCATATCAAAATCTCCAGAGGGGTCTTCATCTGGGCTACCTGGAGCCTGCATCGTTCCATCTAAGGAAGTCATTGTTAATGCGATTATTTTTCTCTTGATCGTTTGATTTAGAAATTTTCTAAGACACCTGGTTTAAATACGAATATCGTTAGAAAAGTTTTTTTAAGCCGGGAGAAATAACTTTATCCTTTATGTTATATGTTTTGGTTTTTTTTGTTGATTTGCGAGTTCTATCACTTCCGCTATGCGTTTTATCCGTGTTTCTGGCCGTTTAGCGAGAACAAGCCACTGTAAAATAGCTTTCTTACTGGATTTGCTTAGCTGCAAAAAAAAATCTTTTGCCCTTGAATTATCGTTAAACGCTAATTCAAGATCTGCGGGGATAACTAAGTCTTCCACACTATCTAAAATATTCCACGAACCATTTTGTTTGGCGACTTCAATAGTTTTAAAACCGGCGTCTGCCATAAGTCCATCGGCTATCAACTGCTCTACTTTGGTTTTGTTTATTTTAGACCACGTGCTGTTTGGTTTTCGTTTACTAAAAAACTGATGTGATTTTTGTTCGTCTATTTTGATTTTCTTACTGTCTATCCAACCAAAACAAAGGGCAACATCTACGGATTCGCTCCAGGTGATAGACGCTTTCTCTGCTGCTTTTTTGTAAAAAACTACCCATACAGCCTGTTTAGAAAGGTGGTTTTTTGCTAACCATTTTCGCCATGCCGAAACGCTTTCCGGATAAAATATTTCTACGTCTTGCTTTTGCATTATAGAACGCTCAATAAGGATTTTCCGCTAAACTTTAAGCCATTTCCCTCAATATTGAAATTATTGTCAGTGATTGAACTTATCATCTTACCATTTTCACCCTTTGAATTGAAGTATTGCATATTAGCCTTGTCTAATGCGCTATCTAATTTGATCATTTCAAAGGTTTGGCTGCTTTCGACCCCCATTTTCACATCTGCCTTATGCAAAATAAAATGTCCATCAAGTGTTAATTCGTAACTGTCAATACCTGTTAGATTTAGGTTTCCATGTTCCGATTTAATACTGCCTGAGGTGGTCCAAACACCTAAAAGACGTTTAAAATTGCTGTTCTTTATCATTTTCTAAATCTTTATAAACTGCAGGGTCTTTTTCTCAACCATTACTGAGACAATGAAATCAAATCCTCATTTCATTTTTTTGCTTCAATTATCGTTATTACTTAAAGCTAACATTCCAGATCATCCCCTTAGTAAACGCTGCTATTGCTTGTTTACTATATAATCCAATTCAGTTACTCCACAAGAGAATTGATGTGTATTTAATAAGGTAAGCTTTGTTTTATCTTTGATGTCTTTAAATAGTGGAATTCCTTGCCCAAGAATAACTGGATTAACAAACAGCCAGTAACCATCAATTAGGTTTTGTTGAATAAGTGAGTGTGTGGCTATTGGGCTGCCGAATAATAAAATATCTCCGCCTTCAGTTTGCTTTAACTCATTTATTTCATTTGAAAGGTTATCGCTGATGATTTTTGTATTAGTTAACGCTGTTTCTTTCAACGTTTTTGACAAAACAACTTTGTGAACTTGGGCGTACCATTTTGAGTGTTCGATGTCATGTTTGGTAGCTGTTGGACTGTCGGCTGCGGTTGGCCAGTAACTTTCCATCATCTCATAAGTTATGCGTCCATATAATGCTGTGTTGCCTTTGTTGATTCGTGTGCCCACATAATCAAAAATTTCTTGATCAACTTTAATCCAATCCATTTCTCCATTTGGCCCCGCAACAAAACCGTCGAGCGATAGGTGCATAAATGATATTATTTTCCTCATAGGATGCTATTTACAGTGTTTATTTCAAATTTCGAGATTTTAATTCATTTTCAAGTTCTTTATTGTCTTTCTTCCTTTTTAAAAAGATAAATACGAAGAATAGCGGGAAAAATGTAAAGAATCCCGCACCATGTTTTATGGTACTGTAGCAAGCGATCCCTACAAATGTGCCAATTAAAGTTGCATTGATTAAATCATTAGTTTTTACTTTTTTATGTTCGCTTAGTAGTTCTTCGTCACTTAATTTTTTGTAGTCCATTTGTTTTTGTTTAATTCATTTTAAGCTTTTATCTCATTATATCCGTATCGACAGGAATATATCCAAGATGTCTACTTAGGGATAAAATTTGTCCTTTATGATGGTATTCATGTGTAATAACATGTGAAAAAAGCTTGAAAGGCTCTACCATTTTTTTCATTCCATTAATTTTACACTCGATTTCACTGTTCGGTGTTTCTATTGTTTCTAGAAATTCGGACATAAAATTATCTACATGTTTAAATAATTCAATAATATCTAGAATATTTTCATTTGCCCCATATTCAGCATACATGACATTTTTTTTTAAAGCGGTGTTTGCGATCCAAAATTCATAGGTATTTGCAATATGGACCAGTAAATTCCTCAAGCTACCACCTCTACCAAAAGACGAATTTTCATTCACAAAGTCTTGCGGCGCAATTGTTTTACAATATTCAAAAAGAATATCTCTGGACTCTTTAACGAATTGATATTGCTTTAATTCATACATATTAACGCTTAAGTATCTTTCAAATTTTCATTTACTGTTTTCATAAGTTCTGCATGAAGTTTACTAAAAGATTAAAATGGCACCCCATATTAGGTTTTCGTTTTTTGTCCGGGTAAAATATTGGCTGTGTCATTTTAGGAATCTTTAAATCTCCACTTAGGTTGGGCAATACTTTTTTCATCGACGAAATATCTTTGCCAGAAGTGTCTACGAAATACCAGTTTTTACCCTTATTAATTGAAATTGCTATGAGTGTTGATTGGGTTGTCAACCTTCCATTTGGAACTTTCATTTCAATTGTCTGTGGTACTGTAAATTGAAGCTCATTTCCGACAGCAATTATTTTGGACGGGTCTCCAAAGGTTACGTCAACGAATGTCGTCCCTTCTGATTGCATAGCTATTGACCCCTTTTCCATTATTTCAACCATTTTCTGCTTTCCCCCCATCATGTCGATAATACTGGGATATGTGTATCTACAAAATGAATTAAAATCCTTTTTAAGTAAAAGATGTCCCATTATTCCTGCTTGCTCTTTAATTGTGGTTGAGTAGTCCACTGTTTTTGTTTGCCCTTTACAAACTCCCAAAAACAGTAAAAAAAGGAACATTGCCGCTATTTGTTTCATGGATAATTGCATTAAAGATTGTCAACGCTTAAATCTGAACATACAAATACGTCGAGCACAATTATCTACTAATATGGTTTTTTTCCTAATATTTTCCAAATAGGTTGCACCCCAATTGCAGAAGGTTTTGTCCTTTGAACGAAAAAGACCAACTCCTTTATTGGCATTATTATGTGAGTTTAGGAAATCATCTTCGCCTTTTTCTAAAATTGTATTTTGAACAAACTGGTTGTATGTGTCAAAGATTTTTATTCACTAGTAAAAGTAAAAAAAGGCTTTATGTTTATAGGTTTTTCCAACATTGGGGTTTTGTACATCGTCGCTCTTCCGCCTATTATATTATTTCCCTTTATTTCAATGTTTAGATAATAAATACCTTGATTGCTAATGAGTGAGTAAATGTTTTCACTTACATGGATAAGAGCATACACGATGTCGTTTGCTAAAGTTATTTTGCCGATGCCTTTTTCAAAATCAAGCTTACCTTTAATTTCCGTTTCTTTACCTTTTTGCATAATTTTAGCTTTAATTCGATAATTTCCGCTAAGCTTAGAGCTATTTTTTATCTTTTTAAGAAAAGGTAATGCTAACATATGGGCTGTTTCTTCTATTGAGCTTACCCAGTCAGTGTTTGTTATGACAGAGATGGCAATATCGTCATCAGGGAAATAACTAATGATCGACCTTGTCCCTTCTGTAACACCAGCATGTTCAATTACATTTCTTTCTTCCATATCAGCACCTATCCGCCAGCCTATACCAACATTTGTTTTTTCACCTGACAACAAAGTCTGGCTTTGAAACATCTTTTTCACAGTGTTATTGGTTAAATAACCGTTAGCATATGCTTTTGTCATATTTACTAGATCGGTTGGTGTGGTTACAAATCCACCTGCCGCCCAAATAGAGCTCACGTCTCTTGGATTTTTTATAACGACATAATTGTCACTTTTTTTCTCGTAATAGTTAGTCAAATTCGGCATCACTCGATATTTTCCCATATCTGGCTCTGTGCTTTTCATCCCCATTGGATTAAAAACTTTGTCTTGCAAGTAGTCTAAAAAATTTATACCAGAAGCACCTTCCATTGCAGCCGATAATAATACAAATCCTGCGGAGGAATAGCTGTATTTTGTTTGTGGTTTAAAAAGTAGCTTATGATGCGAAAATACTGTCAATGCATCTTTAGTACTCACATAGAACCTGTTTTCAAGTTTGTCACTGCCTAAATAATGTGGCATTCCTGAAATATTACCTGCAAGTTGTTTCAGGGTAATCGGGTATTCTTTAAAAGGATAAGATGGAACATATTTTTGAACCTCTGCATCGATATCAATAACCCCCTCTTGCATCATTACTGCTAAACCTGTTACTGCAATAGCCTTAGAAGTTGACGCTGCTCGAAATTGCGTATTTGATGTTATTGGTATTTTTCTTTTCGTATCAGAATAGCCAAAGCCTTCAGCAAAGATAATCTCGTTCTTTTTACGAATGGCGATAGACAAACCTGGTAATTTAGCAACATTTAGGAGTTCGTTTGCCATTTTTCTCACCAAGTTAGATGCTTCTACATTTGCATTATTTGTAATTTCAAATTCAGGTTTATACATTTCAAGCTCCATGGAAAAAATAACACTGGCTATTTTCCATTCTCCACTCTCTTTAATTAAATGCCAAAACTCTTTTCCCCAATTTCCTTTTTTCTCATTTACCCAAAAACTATAATCAAAAGTAACAGATGCTATATTGCCATCTTCGATTATTTGAATGTTTGTAAAATCTTCTCTTCGGGGTTCTACTTTTGATGTTATATTTCTAAACCATGTTTTGTAATCAGAAATCTTATAATTTAATGCTGAACTATCTTTTTTCTGTCTTTGAATTTGAGTAACTTCCGCGTAAACGCCTACCCAAGTTACTGGCCCTTTATGAAACAAGTTGTACATCTTAACGCTATCTTTAGTTTCTATACACTGCATAAATTCAGTCAAAACAGTATTAATTTTGTCTTTTTCTGAACTCGATGTTGATTGGCAAAATGCAAAATTCGCAAAAAAGGAATGGATGATTATTAATATGGTAACTCTTTTCATGATTATTTGTGTTTTTATAAGTTTTTTGAGTTGGTTTAGTGCAATAGTTTATTGTTCAATACTTTCCAATAAGTACTTCGTAGTCTTTGGGTATTTTTACGCCTTTAAACTGGTTTGTCAGTCCGTAAAATATTGTAACTGTCAACATTAGCCCGAAAATTAAAATTGCTTTTGCTTGCTGGTTTGGTGTCAGATTTAGCCAATTCGACTTTATTTTCTTGTTGTGAATTGCCGCAACGTGTCCAAAAAAAGATAAAATGGCAAGTCCATAATATGGAATAAAAAACAAGTTTAAAGGAAATGAATTTAGTCCCGCAACACCGAAATAAAAATTTGTGTCAAGCTGTAAAAAGAGTCTTCCTCCCAAGACGGCACTTAAATGTATAATTAAAAAGATTGCCAAGTAAAGTCCAGTCCAAATTTGCAGTTTGTCAAATTTAGAGTCTGCTATTTTTCGATTACTTCTAAAGAGTTTTAGCCCTGAAATAATTTGCACAATTACCACAAGTAATAAAATTGTCTCCGCAAAAATGTTGCGATAGAAATGGCGTAAAGTTTTCATCACTTCGATATGTTTATCAGCACCGAAAATGCTACAGAAATGATTGAATAGATGTAGTCCAATGAAAATCGTTATTGTCAGTCCTGAGATGTAATGTATCTTTTTTATGCTCATATTTCTATTTTGGTTTGCGTTATTTAAAATAATGTCAGAAAGGGATGAAAGCTTCGCTAATTAGCAACAAGTTATTTTACTTCTTAAATTATTCCAATATTCCTTAGTTATATTTATGCTCGTATAAATATGTAATAAAGCCAAAATAATTGCTCCTGGCAAAAGGTTTAAAGCAATAAATTGGAACAGTCCAAAGTTTTTCAGGTGGGAAAGGGTTTGAATTACCTCAATCCCGTTTTCTGTAAATGTTAATTTTATAGCAAAAAAAACAGCAATTGAAGCGAAGTGAAAGCCATTAACAAACAAATGTAAAATGTATTCCCATCTTGGAAGTCCACCCATAAAAATTCTGCTATCTTTTTCTAAGTAAGCATCTGTGCCAAGAACAACAATGTCGGTAACTACAAATAAAACACCTAAATAAAAACTTGTCGGGCAATTTTGAGTAATGAATAAAAAATACACAATCAGAGGAAATAAAATTGCCCGAATCGTATGCGTTAAATGTTCAAATTTACTTTCCTTATGATTGAAAAGTTGGTACTTGAAAATATGAAGGTAGAAACCATCAATTACTGCTAATAAAGCAAATGCTAAGAGTAAAATTGTTAAGATTAAAAATCCCATATGGTAAGAAATTAAAACTTTATTCAAATCTCGGCACTTAGCTTATTGTCGTAAAGGACAAATGTCCTCAAATGTTATTTGGAAATTTGTTGGCGTATTCTTGATAATGTTCTTCTTGTAACGCCTAAATAAGAAGCAATGTCTTCAACTGGCGCTTTTTTAATTACATTTGGTTGTTCTCGTAACAGTCGTAAATATTTTTCTTTTGCAGTTTCATTATTCATCACAGAAGCATATTTTTCCATTACAATATATTCTTGTTCTGCCACTGTTCTACCAATGTTTTGCCATGTTGGACTTGATTTGTACAGCTTTTGAAGGTTGTTATAATCAATAACTAAAAGTTCTGTGTATTCAATTGCTTGAATAAACAAATTTGAAGGTTGCTGTAAAATGAAACTTTTATAGGAAGTTGTAAAGTTGTTTTCAATACAAAAGCAAGAGGTCGTTTCTTGCGCTTTGTCGTTGATATAAAAAGTTCGTAAAGTTCCTTTCATAATAAAAGCTGCATATTGGCAAACTTTGCCTGACTTCACAAAAAAATCGCCCTTTTGTAAGTTCTTTTCCGTAAAAAAACTAAGCGTATCTGCAAGCTCATGGTCTGTAATGGCTGCAATATTTTTTAGAAATTGTTTGAATTTATCCACTGTGCTGTGCTGAAATTATTTGCCGAAGTTAATTGCTTTCTGTTTGTTTGTTTTTTTGACGTTTTTTAGTTTTATTCAATAGAATTCTCTTTTTTCTTAATAGCTCTGATACAGAGAAATGCAGGAAATTCATTAAGTTCTTTATAATGTCGTGGATCTAACTGCTCAAACTCCTTTGTTGGTTTTGGTTCTACTAATTTGTCAATGTAAAAACCATTGTCTGTTAATGGGGATATGCACTCGCCTAAAGATCTTCTAAAACTGTTAACTTCAATTGGTTGTCCAAAGCCTTTCCAGGTGCATTTCACGTGCTCAATGTCAAAATATTTGTTTGATTTGAAAAAAATATAGTCATTAAAAGGATGCTCAATTGATATTACCAGGGTGCCACTATTTTTTAAAACTCTATAAAATTCTTTTATGGTAAAAGTCCAATCTTCAATATATTGAAGTGCTAATGCGCAAAGAACTATGTCGCAAGAATTATCTTCTACCATAGAAAAATGGTTTGAAAAATCGTGAACAAAAAACTCACCTTTACTATTGTTTCTTTTAATTGCTAACGCTATCATTTTAGGGCTAATGTCAAAACCTTTAACAGTCGCTCCTTTACTAATTAAAATTTCAGCATATTTTCCTGGACCGCAAGCTGCGTCAAGGATTGTTTTCCCTTTTACATCTGGTGGTAATAATTGAAGTGTATTGGGTCTGTCATAATATGCGTTGTGAGGCTTATGGTCAATAAGTTCATTGTACTTGTCGGCCATTAGTTCATAAGCTGAAATTATTTTTTCTTTAATCATTTTGTTTTTTATAAAATGTCTTTTTAAACTTTCCATCACATTGATGGCTTAGTGAAGTTGATGATTCTGTTAGATTTTTGGGCAACGCGAAAGGTTTAAAACCCTTGTTAGGTGCAGATTTATTAATTCCTTGCAAAATCCAGCGACCTTAGGATGTTTCCTTGCCATTCGCGGTATTTTTATTTTGTTTTAATTTCTGTTTTATATTTCGTTAATCGTCCAAATAAAACAATTGGAGCAATAAGTGTCGGCAGCCAGCTAAACGGTAAATTGTCAATCATTTATTATTTGTTGAATGTACATAAAACGTTTGGTAGCTTGATGTCGTGTGGCAAATCAAAAAACTGTACCCGAATTTAAGTGTATCACCCCCGCATGACGCCAAACCGCTGTTCGCGGTTTGTTGCTTTTCATTTCTCCTCCTGTTTTACCACTAGCAACTCATTGTCTTTTAGTATTAAGTATCCAAATTCATAACAAAAGAAATAAGTGTCGCCTCTTTTATTAAGGTAAGTATGTGTACGGAAATTGAAATTGAAACCTTTGATTAAGAGCTTATCGCGGTTTACTCTGATTTTACCATTGGGTATGGTTTCTTTCAATATACTTCTATTCTTTTTGAGAATTTGATTAACCTGATTAACAAAACCATGGTCTCTGGCATTTAATCGATGGTGGTGACTACTGCGACATTGATCATCGCAGAACTTTTTATCAGCCCTACCTTGCAGCAGGGAATTGCAGTCTAAACAAAAACGTTCCATAATTATGAGTTTTTAATTATGGGATGATTACCCTAAGCTACAAAAAATAATTAGATAAACAGGAAATAATGCAGTTTTTCATTTATTCGTTATTAAACGGATGTATATGTTTATCATACGAATAACTCATTTTTTAAGCACCACCTTTGTTTTGTCGGCGGTCGGAGGGCAGCTGGTCGTTAATAGTTAGAAACTTTAATCTTTAAGAGAATGAGCAATTTAAAAAACAGCGTACACCTAACAGGATTTGCAGGTAGTGATTTAGTCGTAACACCTTTTGAAAACAACAAAAAAGTTGCCAGGGTAAGTGTTGCCATTAATGAATACTACAAGAACAAAAATGGAGAGGAAAGCAAGCAAACACAATGGTTTAATTTAGTGTTCTGGAATGGAAAGGCTGATGATGCCGTGAAGTTGATTAAAAAGGGTTCAGAAATTGCTATTGTTGGTAAGTTAGCTAGTCAAACCTATACCTCTAAAGAAGGCTTAAAGCGCTTTATAACCGAGATTGTAGTGAACGAGGTTGAGTTGGTGGTGAGAACTGTTGCAGCGGTAGCTGAAGATTGATTGCTTAGTGCGACGAAAATGCCAGCTGTTGGTTGCTGGCATTTTCAATTATTTCTAAAATAGGATACTTGTGGCGTTTACAATTACTTCAACTGTAAATACAACAACGCAGCCATACTAGCGCCAATTATCGGTCCTAAAATGGGCACCCAAGCATAACTCCAATCAGTTGCACCTTTATTTTTAATCGGTAAAACTGCATGCATAATTCGAGGCCCTAAGTCCCTTACAGGGTTAATTGCATAGCCTGTCGTTCCACCTAAAGCCAAACCAATTACCCAAACTAAAAAAGCTACTGGAATAGCGCCTACTGCCCCTAATCCAATTGGTGTTTTTGGTTCGCTTAATTCCGCGCCAGTAATATAAAAAATACTAAAAATTAATACAAAAGTGCCAATAATCTCACTTACTAAATTAGCTGATAGGTTACGAATAGCAGGTGATGTTGCAAATGGTGCAGCAATCAAACCTTTATCGGTCGTTTTATCAAAGTGATCTTTATAAAATACCCATACTAAGGTAGAACCTAACATAGCACCCACCAACTGCGCGCCACAATAAGCAGGTACTTCTGCCCAAGCAAATTTGCCACTAATGGCTAAACCCACGCTAACAGCAGGATTAAGATGTGCACCACTGTATGGCCCAGCAATAGTTACACCTATAAACACTGCTAAGGCCCAGGCAGTAGTAATTACCATCCAACCACTGTTATTCCCTTTGGTCTCGTTTAATACAACATTGGCCACAACCCCGCCCCCTAAAAGGATCAGGACAGCCGTGCCAATTAATTCCGCAATATAAGGTGTCATTTTTTACGATTTAAATGTTAATTTAAGAATTACTCCAACTTTGGGTCGCATACACAGCCCTTTTCCATTCAGCAAATCCTTTCTCGGTTTCTACCGATTGTGCTACTGGGTTAAACTCTTTGTCGCTTTCCCACAACTGTTGGATTTCTGCAATATCTTTCCAATAACCAGTAGCTAAACCCGCTAAATAAGCTGCGCCCAAAGCTGTTGTTTCCACTACTTTAGGTTTAATTACTTTACAGTTTAACAAATTAGCTTGAAACTGCATCAGAATATTGTTGGCTGTCGCACCGCCATCTACCCTAAGTTCCTGGATTTTTACACCTGCATCAGCTTCCATGGCTTTTAATACATCGGCAGTTTGATAAGCTATAGATTCAATAGCCGCACGAGCAATGTGACTTGCGGTAGTGCCCCTACTTAAACCAACAATTGTTCCTCGCGCATTCGAATCCCAATAAGGAGCACCCAGACCGGCAAACGCGGGTACAAAATATACGCCACCGGTATCTTCAACTTTTAGCGCTAACTCTTCAATATCCGCTGCGGTTTTGATAATCCCCAAACCATCTCTTAACCATTGTACCACTGCGCCAGCAATAAAAATACTGCCTTCTAAAGCATATTCTGTTACACCATTTACCTGCCAGGCCACAGTGGTTAACAGATTATTTTTAGAAAGCTTAGGCGTTTTGCCAATGTTCATCAACATAAAGCAACCAGTACCATAGGTGTTTTTTACCATCCCTGTCTTGGTGCACATTTGCCCAAATAAAGCAGCTTGTTGATCGCCGGCAATGCCAGCTATAGGTATTGGATGGGCAAAGAGGGTAGATTTGGTTTCACCATATACCTCACTCGATTGCTTAACCGAAGGTAGCATGCTTTTTGGAATGGTAAATAATTCCAGTAATTCATCATCCCAAGCCATGGTATGAATGTTAAAAAGTAGCGTACGAGACGCATTGGTCACATCGGTAACGTGCAATTCACCCTTGGTAAAGTTCCAGATGAGCCAAGTATCAACGGTTCCGCAAATTAAATTTCCAGCCTCGGCCTCCGCTCTTGCATTGGGTACGTTGTCCAACATCCACTTTATTTTGGTAGCAGAGAAATAGGCATCGATAATTAAACCTGTTTTGCTACTAATCAACTCTTCTTTTCCAGCCTGCTTTAATTCATCGCAAAAGGTAGCAGTTCTTCTATCTTGCCAAACAATGGCATTGTAAATGGGTTTACCAGTATTTTTGTCCCAAACAATTACCGTTTCTCGCTGATTGGTAATTCCCATTGCAGCAATATTTTTTCCATTAATTCCGGCCTTTACCGTAGCCTCTGCAGCAACACTGGCCTGCGACGACCAGATCTCTAAAGCGTCGTGCTCTACCCAGCCAGACTGAGGAAAAATCTGTGTGAATTCTTTCTGTGCAACGGCTATAACTTCACCTTTTTTATTGAAAATAATGGCTCTTGAACTTGTAGTTCCTTGATCGAGGGACAGGATATACTGCGACATATTTGGTTTTAATAAAATTAGAATTGAAGATAACTATTTTAACAAGAAAATCAGAATTTTAGTAAGAAACCAAAATAGTAGTTAACTTTCGCTGCTGGGTTAAAATATCGACTACCTACCGCATTGAGATCATTGCCCAAACTATAAGTTGCATTAAAAAGGTTATTTACACCAGAGAATAATTCCGCCTCAACTTTTCCCAACACCAAATTTCTCAACCCTGCTTTAAGCTCTGTTAAATGATAAGCTTTGGCTTCTGCTGTATTCGCGTCATTTAGGGGGATAGCCGCAACATAATTATGTTGAGCAAAAAGAAAAAAGCCTTTATTAAATGTAAATTCTGCACTATTTGCCACCGTATGTGCTGGTACGCCAGTTAACTTATGGCCGTTATAATTGTTATTGGCATTCGTAAAGTTTTGAAACCTAAAATGGCTATAAGTATAATTGTTTCTCAGTTGTAAGCTGGTCAAAAAGTGCGCTTTCCGATGCGGAACCAGCCATCCACTAGCCTCAATTTCTAAACCTTTTTGTTTAGTGCCGCCAGCATTGATAAAGTATTCGGTATCATTTTCATTTAACCTTCTTACAATGGCGTCTTTTAAATGGTAAGAAAATGCATTTACATTAACATAGATCCGGTTATCCGATGTCTTTAACCTAAGGCCCAACTCATAGTTCCAACCGTATTCTGCTTGTAAGTTGGTATTGATCACATTGTCTGACGATCTTACTTCGGCAATGGTAGGAGGGGAATAGCCTTTACTTACTGTACTTCTTACAGATAATATGGAATTTATCAAATAAGATAAAGCTATTTTAGGCATGAGCTGATTGGTGAACTTTTCCTGCTTTCGCGCCAAAGCAGTGGGGAAATAGCTTTGATAGCGATAATTATAAAAGTTTAAACTGGCACCCAATTCTATTAATAAGCGTTGATGGAGATCAAGATCGAGCTTTAAAAAGGCAAAGGTTTGATTTGCCGTTAAATCGTCTTTGGCCTGTAACAAACCAGCACTCCCACTATTATTGTTAAAATTGTTAATCTCACTGCCCGAAGAGGCGGCTTCTAAACCAACTTGTGTGCTTACTCTTAAATTTGTTCTGTTGAATGAAAGATCCAGAAAGGTTCTTGAGCCCAGATTATATTCATATCGTTCTTCGTAATTGGTAATGAAAGGGTTTTTAAAATCAGTAGAAGACCCAAAGATTGCAATCACATGCTTAAGATTAGCATTAAATGCATATGAATGGGATAGGCCACCAAAAATAGTTTGATTATAGATGGCAGCTTTTTGAGTAACTGCGCCTGGTAAAGTAGGAGTGGCCGGTCTCGCCATTTTTGGATCTTGCAACAATTGGGCACCTGTTAAACCGCCGGGCGTTTGATAAGATAGATCGCTCATAAAAAGCAGGGCTTTGAGTTGAGCTTTTGGCGCATAATCCCAAAGTTGTGTAGTTTGGATAAAATTTCTTTTAAGCGCACTATTTACCCGATAACCGTCGCTTTTTTGGTAACCTTGAATCAAGTTGAAACGGTAGTTTTTGTAAGTGTGGGTTATACTTGCATGTTGCTTAAATAAACCATACGAGCCTAAAAACGCGCCTAGTTCGATGGTGTTTTTATCGAGCGCTGTTGTATTGATCAATACTGCCCCACCAGTATTTGCTCCAAAAATACTTGCTTCGGGGCCTTTGTATACTTCCATCGCAGCCACGCTTTTTACATCGAGTAAATTTAGATAAGTGTTACCACCGGCATCCGTTAGCGGAAAGTCATCTACGTAAACTTTTATGTTCCTAACGCCAAATGGCGAGCGCAATAAACTTCCCCGGATAGAGAACCGGTAGCTGCCTGGCGATCGTTCTTCCATCCTTACACCGGCGATTGAATTGGCCAGGCCGACGAAAGAGGCTGAATTTTGATTATTAAATTGAGCGGAGTCGATTAAACTAACGGCACTAACGGCTCTTAATAAAGGCTGGCGATTATAATAGCCTTTGACTGTGATCTCATTTAATTTTTTTACCGTATCTGCATTACTTTGGGCAAAACAGCCGAAAAGTGATAGGGAAAATAAGAAGGTTAAACTCGATTTTAAAATCATTTGGCAGCAACTCTCCAAATAATGCCGCTAACGTCATCGGCCACAAGTAATGCGCCATCTTGTGCTACTGCTACTCCAACAGGCTTACCGTAAACTTCCTTATCATTTATCACAAAGCCAGTTAAAAAGTCTTCAAGTGGCCCTGTTGGTTTGCCGTTTTTAAAAGGGATAAAGGCTACTTTGTACCCAACAAGCTCTGAACGGTTCCAAGAACCATGTTGACCAATAAATGCACCGCCTTGATATTTGGCAGGGAATTTTTTATCCGTGTAAAAAGCTAGTCCCAACGAAGCAGTATGGGCACCCACAGGAATATCTGGTACAATAGCTTTTGCCACTAATTCGGGATTCTGGCCTTTTAATCTAGGGTCTTCATTTTGCCCAAAATAAGAAAAAGGCCAGCCATAAAAGGCACCTGGTTTTACACTGGTAATATAATCGGGAACAAGGTCGTCGCCTAAGCCATCTCGTTCATTAACTGCTGTCCACAGCACATTTGTGCCCGGAGCCCAGGCCATACCCACAGGATTGCGTAACCCACTGCCATAAATTCTTTCGCCAGAACCATCTGGGTTAAATTCTATGATATTCGCTCTTCTTATTTCGTTTTCTAATCCTTTTTCTGCCACATTACTTCCTGAACCTACTGAAACATAAATTTTGGTTTTAGCAGGGTTCACAATCAAGTTCCTGGTCCAATGGTTATTGTATCCCCCAGCAGGCAAGTCTAAAATCTTTTGCCCTTCGCCGGTAATTTGTGTGTCGCCCGCTTTATAAGGATATTTCCATACGCCATCTGTATTGGCAACATAAAATGAATTATCTATAAATGCTGCACCATAAGGTTGGTTTAAACCGGTTAAAAATGTTGATACAACTTCAGGTTTTCCATCCTTATTAGCGTCTCTGAATAACATTACTGTGTTTACACTTTTGCCTTGTACCTCAGATTGCGCTTTTCCAGTAATAATATTTGAAGCCTGCTCAATTTTAGTTCTTTGCGAATTAGACAACACCACAATAACATCGCCATTTGGTGCAATTACAATATTTCTGGGACTTTTCATCCCTTCCGCAAACTTAGTAACCGTAAAGCCTGGAGGAGCAGTAGGTGTTTTTCCCTCTGGCCAGGCCACTACTTTACTGAAATTTATTTTGCTAGCTTTGGTATCTGCCTCTGGTAAGGTAATCGTTTTTCCGGCACCGGTTTTAACCGTTTTTGCAGGGGTAGTCTGGCCGCAAGCACTAGTACCAAATAACAATGTTGCAGATAGCAGTGATAGCCTAAAAAAATGAGTTTTCATATCGTAAATTTAGCTAATAAACAGAAATTTAGCTAAGTTGTTTATAGATTTATCGCAGTATTAATCTCCAATTAAACAAATTATCATCTTCACCTACTTTTTCAAAGTTATTTTTTACCAGTATACTATAAGATGCTGGATTGTCTTTCGCTGTTTGTGCAAATATAGACTTCACGTTATTTTGTGTTTTTGTCCATTGAATAAGGCATGCAACTGCTTCGGTCATATATCCTTTTCCCCGGAAATCTTCATAGGTCCCATACCCAATTTCTACCTCTCCTTGATTGTCAGGTTCCCCTACAAAACAAATATCCCCTATCATTTTATTTTCTATTTTTAAGATAATGCCCCACAAAGTAGAAAATAAATGATTTTTTAACGGGTCGGCAACATTGGGCAAAATGGTTTCTTCAAGTGCCTCCCTTAATTCTGGAGAAATAATTTTTCGACTAGGATTTAATTTTAGTGCCGTCTCTAATGAATTATCATTTTTAATATACATGATTAACTGATCATGAGAGAGCGGTTTTAAAATCAGGTGTTCGCTTGATATCATAAGGTTCTTTTTTAAGCCGATTTCTTGGCGAAAATACAAATCAATGGCTTTAAATTCATTGGTTTCTTTTATCTTTAGAGAATTTTAAGAAACACAATAAATTATGTCCAATACTTCGAAAATAATCTACACCAAAACAGATGAGGCGCCAATGTTGGCTACATATTCACTACTACCTATCGTTCAAGCTTTTACAGCTTCAGCCGGAATTGATGTAGAAACCAGAGATATTTCGTTGGCAGGAAGGATTTTAGCGAACTTTCCAGAATATTTAAAAGACGATCAAAAAATAGGAGATGCCTTGACTGAACTTGGTCAGCTCGCTACCACACCAGAGGCCAATATCATTAAACTCCCAAATATATCTGCATCAATCCCTCAGTTGATAGGAGCTATTACCGAATTGCAATCACAAGGATATGCATTGCCAAATTATCCTGAAAATGCACAAACGGAAGAGGAAAAAGGCATTAAAGCTAAATACGGTAAAGTATTAGGTTCTGCAGTTAACCCGGTTTTACGTGAAGGTAATTCTGATCGTAGAGCACCTAAAGCGGTTAAAAATTATGCAAAAGTTAACCCACATTCAATGGGAGCCTGGTCGGCAGACTCGAAAACCAGGGTTGCAAGTATGACGGAGGGCGATTTTTATGGTTCTGAGAAATCGGTAACAATTAACGTAGCTTCACAGTTTAAAATAGAATTTGTTGATGCTAATGGCGCAATAACTGAATTAAAAGGCTTAGCTAATTTAAAGGCAGGTGAAGTAATCGATTGCTCGGCAATGAGCCTTTCGGCACTAAAAGCATTTGTTGCTAAAGCAATTACCGAAGCTAAAGAAGCAGGTGTATTATTGTCGGCGCATTTAAAAGCAACCATGATGAAGGTTTCCGATCCCATTATTTTTGGTGCAATTGTAGAGGTTTATTTTGCTGAGGTATTCACTAAATATGCTGAGCTATTTAAAGAACTTAATGTTGATACAAGCAATGGTTTAGGTGATGTTTATGCGAAAATTACTGGACACCCGCAACAAGCAGAAGTTGAAGCGGCATTAGCTGCGGCGATAGCAAACGGCCCGGCCTTGGCAATGGTAAATTCTGATAAAGGTATTACCAACTTACATGTTCCTTCAGATGTAATTGTTGATGCTTCAATGCCTGCCATGATCCGTACTTCGGGCCAAATGTGGAACAAAGAGGGGAAAGCGCAAGATACAATCGCTTTAATTCCAGATCGTTGTTATGCAGGTGTTTATACAGCAACAATTAACGATTGTAAAACCAATGGAGCATTTGATGTAACCACAATGGGCTCAGTTCCAAATGTAGGTCTAATGGCGCAAAAGGCCGAAGAATATGGTTCTCACGATAAAACTTTTCAGGCTAAAGCAATGGGAACAATCCGTGTAACAGATGCAGCTGGTAAAGTTTACTTTGATCAACAGGTAGAAAAGGGCGATATTTTTAGAATGTGCCAAACTAAAGATGCACCTATCCAAGATTGGGTAAAACTAGCGGTTAACAGAGCACGTTTATCAGCTACACCTGCGGTTTTTTGGTTGGATGAAAACAGAGCACATGACCGTGAGATTATTGCTAAAGTGAAAACTTATCTGACTGATTTTGACACCAATGGTTTGGATATCCGTATCCTAGCGCCCGTTGAAGCCACCAAATTTACATTGGAGCGCATCCGCAAAGGCCTAGATACTATTTCGGTTACTGGCAACGTATTGCGTGATTATTTAACAGATTTATTCCCGATTTTAGAGCTGGGTACGTCGGCCAAAATGTTATCGATTGTGCCATTAATGAATGGCGGTGGTTTATTTGAAACTGGAGCTGGAGGTTCGGCACCCAAACATATTGAACAATTTATTCAAGAAGGCTATTTGCGATGGGATTCATTAGGTGAGTTCTTAGCTTTGGGCGCTTCGTTAGAGCATTTAGGGCAAACTCAACATAACGAGAAAGCGTTGGTGTTAGCTGAAACTTTGGATGTTGCTACAGAGAAGTTTTTAGCCAATGATAAATCGCCAGCACGTAAAGTTGGACAGATTGATAATAGGGGCTCACATTTTTATTTAGCTTTTTATTGGGCTGAAGCTTTAGCTGCGCAATCGAAAGATGCCGATTTACAAGCCAGGTTTACGCCATTAGCGAAAGCACTTGCTGAGCATGAAAGTAAAATTGCTGCGGAGTTAATAGGAGCTCAAGGTAAGCCGCAAAATATTGGTGGTTATTATCGTCCCAATGATGAGTTAGCTTATCAGGCGATGCGCCCTAGTGAAACATTTAATACTGCTTTAGCAGCGCTGTAACAAGTTTTTATGTTTTTTAAGCCCATCTGGGTTACAGATGGGCTTTTTGTCTAAAACAATTATTCTATTATTCCTGTTGTTCCCATATAAATTTCCTAAATTTAATTATCATGGATACAACATCAAACCACAATCCGTCTAACGATAAATTGCACCCTACCGATTTAGGTGAGACAAAAGATTTTAATGATTTATCATTCGATAAAGAAAAACAAAGCTACGAGCTCGATGTAAAAGGCAACGATAAGGATTACGATCACCCCATGCCTTATGAAACTGTTGCTACAGGATCTGTGGATGATGATTCAACTTATGATGAAGCTAATCCGTATGTAGGGGACGAATACGCATCAGATGTGGAGAAAGCAAAAGATAAACTTGATGAGTTGGGGATGCATATCGATGATGATGGAGATAGCGTAATGGTAAGTCCTGAAGATGAAATTTTAGGAAGAACTGAAGAAGATTATAGAGATGATCTTGATGAAGAGGGCTATCCTAAGAACGATCTACCTACGGGTTGATATCCAAGTTAAAGCGGCGCCTCATTTCTTCTAACTGAGGATTCTTATCAACCATATAGGTATACTTATCTTTATTGGTGTAAATGCGTTTTTTCTGGGTGTTTTCGGCTCTTCTGGAAACAATTTGTAAATCAAAATTGCGGAGTGCAGAGCGTAAGAAATTTAACAGCTCGATTTTCTCATCCTGAAGGGTGCTTTCTAAAGCTAAGTTTTCTACCAATACAGTAATTTCGGTTCCATTGATCAACGGATCGTTATTCATTAATGTAAAAAGATGGATTTTATCTTGATCCTTAGCTTTTTGGGTATATGCTTTCCAAAGCTCCAAAAACTGCTCGGTGGTGAAATCTTGCTTTTCGTCCCCATTTAGGTATTGGGGACCTTTTTCTTCTTCGCCATTCGCCACTCTTTCCAAATCAGTTAAGGACGGAATTAGGGAAGCTCCTGTGTGTGCACCCAAGGGCTGTATTTTAATCGATCTGCTGGTAGGCAGTTGTGGCTTTGGTCGAGGGGTAGGAACTTCGATAGGAAGCTCAACGTTTAAGTGGTCTGGAAGATCTTGTAAATCCTCTTTGGCAAGGAAATCCTTTAAGTCGTCAATTGTTGCGGTTTCAGGTTTTCGCCCTTCAGGCTCGGCTTCTTTGGTCTCAACTTTATTAACTAAAGTTTTTTTTTTATCCTGATCTGTGTCAGTTGCTTTTAGAGTGGACGAAGGTGATTGTGCCAGTTGAATAACGGAATGGATGTGGCACATTTTAATGAGCGACAACTCTACCTGTAAGCGTTGATTTTTGCTGTTCTTATAAATTAAATCACATTGATTTGCCAGGCTTAAAGCGGTTAATATAAAACCGAGATCGGACTGTTTACTTTGTGCAAGATATTTTTGCTTAATATTCTCGCTTACTTCAAGCAACTCAATGGTTTGCGGATCCTTGCCTACTAATAAGTTTCTGAGGTGACTGGCTAGCCCATTGATAAAGTTATTTCCATCAAAACCATTGTTTAGTATTTCGTTAAACAATAATAAAGATTGGCTCACATCTCCACTTGCTAAATAATCTACCAGTTTGAAATAATAATCATAATCTAAAATATTAAGGTTATCAATTACTGATTTATAAGTTAAATTTTTGTTGGTATAACTTACAATCTGATCAAACATAGAAAGTGCATCGCGCAAACCACCATCTGCTTTTTGCGCAATGATATGTAAGCCATCTGTTTCAACACTAATACTTTCGCGAATGGCAATTTTATTTAAATGCCCAGCAATGTCCTCGACTTGAATTCTATTGAAATCAAAAATCTGACAACGGGATAAAATAGTTGGCAAAATTTTATGTTTCTCCGTAGTGGCTAAAATAAAGATGGCATAACTAGGCGGTTCTTCTAAAGTTTTTAAAAAAGCATTAAAAGCATTTGCCGAAAGCATGTGAACCTCATCAATAATATAAATCTTATATTTTCCTGCTTGAGGCGGGATACGTACCTGTTCAATTAAACTCCTGATATCGTCTACTGAATTATTAGAAGCCGCATCAAGCTCATGGAAATTAAAAGAGTGACCCGTTTGAAATGAGATGCATGATTCGCAAGTACTACAAGCTTCCATGTCGGCCGTAAGCGCAGTACAATTAATGGTTTTAGCCAAAATACGTGCACAAGTAGTTTTGCCTACTCCTCTGGGGCCACAAAATAAAAAAGCTTGGGCTAATTGATTGTTCTTGATGGCGTTTTTTAACGTGCCGGTAATATGCTGTTGACCAACTACAGTTTCAAATGTAGCCGGACGATATTTACGTGCCGAAACGATAAAGTTTTCCATCGCAGCGAAAATAGGAAAATTTTAATTGTTGTAAGGTTGGAAAATTGGAATGTTGAAAAGTTGTATGGCTATTTTATAACAGACTTGAGTTCTTTTCGATATTGTGAAGCGCTTTTGCCAGTAAATTCTTTAAATAGTTTATTAAAGTGGCTGAAGTTTTTAAAACCACTTTCGTAGCTAATATTAGCGATGCTGGTTGGTTTTTCTGCCAATAGTTTTGAAGCGTGTACCACCCTGTACTCATTTACAAATCGGGTAAATGTTTTTTTGGTAATCTTTTTAAAGTATCTGCAAAAAGAAGGGACTGTCATACTCGACATTTCTGCAATGTGCTCCAGACTAATTTCTTCAGCAAAATGATCTTTCACATAATTAAAAATCATATTAATCCGATCGTTATCCTGAAGTTGCATTTCCATAGAAAAGCCAGCAGCATTTAAGGTGATATAATCATCAGATCCTTCTAACTCTTTTAAAATGCTCAATAGGGTTAAAAGTCTTTCAAAAGGTTGCTGTTCCTCCATCAGTTCAATCCGGTAACCTACTGCAGCTTTTATTTTACTGCCAAATGCAATGCCGCCTTTTGCCTTGTCGAACAGTTCAAAAATCGACTTTGTTTCTTGAAGTTGAAAAAAGCTTTTTCCTAAAAAATCAGCTTTCAGTTGAATAACTGTTTCATTTTTATTCCCGGTATTACTATCAGTAAACCCACAATGGGGTAAATTGCTGCCGATTAATATTAGATCCCCATCTGTATAATAAGAAATGTGGCTACCAATTTGTCGTTTTCCAGCACCACCATTTACAAAAACAATTTCAATTTCGGGGTGATAATGCCAAACATGCGCTTTGTTATTAGCATTTTCGATATATTTTGAATAGTAAAAGGAGCTTCCGAAAGAGGGTTCGACGATTTCGAAGCTAGGTTTAATTTTCTTCATTGCCATAAAAATACAAAATATTTATGCTTTTTTAGCCTATTTAATGTGTATTATCTTTTTCAGGGTTAATATAGCATATAAATTAGCAAATATTCAATAAAAATAGACTTTAAATCACCCGTATTTTTGGGTATTACTATTTATTAACTCTTTAAATCCAGGCACATATGAAAAATTTCTTAAAAATCGGTTTCCTAGCGACAGCATTATTTACCTCTTTAGGAGCTATTGCAAATGAAGATTCGTTTGTAGTTAAAACTAACAACGAGGACGAAAAATCAATTGTTTTCTTGGTTAATGAAGCACAAAACATCAAATTATCTATTGTGGCTCAAGATGATGAAATTGTTTATGAGCAAAACATCCATACTACAAAGGCAGAAAAGAAAGTATATAATTTAAATGCTTTTCCTGATGGAAATTATACACTTAAATTAGAATCTGCGTTGAAGTTAACTTCTTACCAAATTCTAATCGAAAACGGTAAAGCTATTTTGTCTAGCCCAACTATTAAAACGTTCTTTAAACCGGTTATTGTTAGGGAAAAAGGCATGTTGATTTTAGATTTAAAAACGCCAATTGAAGGCGCGGTAGATATCGTTGTTTTAAATGAGTACAATGATGAACTATTCAAAAAGGAGTTTTTACAGGCGAAATCTATTCATAAATTTGATGTGACTAATACTAATGCAAGAGAACTTACTTTTGTTGTTAAGCATAAAGATCAAGAGTATATCGAGACAATTCGTCTCTATTAATTATTACATAGGTTCTATATAGATAGGATAGAGGTTGACCGAATGAATGGTCAACCTTTTTTATGATCAAATGGGCAGGCTCATTAACACTTTGATTTTTAAAAATATATCACTACATTTGCAACCCGTTTTAGTGACGGAATTAAAATATTAAACAACAATTAAATAACAAAGATGAATCAGTACGAAACTGTTATCGTTCTTACCCCATTGTTATCAGAAGATGTTGCGAAAGAGGCATTAGCTAAATTCAAAAGCATTATTACTGATAGCGGAGCCGAAATTGTCGCAGAAGACAATTGGGGTCTGAGAAAATTAGCGTATCCGATTGAAAAAAAAGCAAGCGGATTTTTCCACCTTACAGAGTATAAATCTGACGGGGAATTTATTAACAAGTTTGAATTAGCGTTAAAACGTGATGAGCGTGTTTTACGTTTCTTAACTGTAAGATTAGATCGTCATGCGATTGCTTATAGCGAGAAAAAACGTAGTGGAGCTTTCAACAAAAAACCTAAGAAAGAGGAGGCTGGAGCATAATGGCAAAGGATCAAATACAATATGTTACCGCTCCAAAAGTGGACGATAACAGAAAAAAATATTGTCGTTTTAGAAAAAATGGTATTAAATATATCGATTATAAAGACGCAAACTTCTTATTGAAATTCATCAATGATCAAGGTAAAATTTTACCTCGTCGTTTAACTGGTACTTCATTAAAGTTTCAACGTAAAATAGCTCAAGCTGTTAAACGTGCTCGTCATATCGGTTTATTACCTTTCGTAACTGACCAATTAAAATAAGCGCAGAGAAATGGAAATTATTTTAAAGCAAGATATCAAATCACTAGGTGAGAAAGATGATATCGTTACAGTAAAACCAGGTTACGGTCGTAATTATCTAATTCCTCAAGGATTTGGACAATTGGCTACACCATCTGCTAAAAAAGTATTGGCAGAAAATTTAAAGCAAGCTGCTTTTAAACAAGATAAAATTAAGAAAGATGCTGAAGGTATTGCTGAGCGTTTAACTGATGTGAAATTAAGCATTGGTGCTAAAGCTGGCGAAACTGGAAAAATCTTTGGTGCTGTAAATACAATTATGATCGCTGATGCATTAAAAGCTAAAGGTTTTGAGGTAGATCGTCGTCGTATTACTTTCGAAACAGAACCTAAAATGGTTGGCGAATACGTAGCTAACTTAAACTTGCACAAAGAAGTGAAAGTTAAGGTTCCTTTCGAAGTTGTAGCAGAATAATATCAAAAACTTGTCACCCAACGCTCAAGTGAAGGGTCTGATGATAAATACTAGCCGTTCTTGAATTTCAAGAACGGCTTTTTTATGGACGTTCGTTGTTACGAGCTAATCTATCATTGCGAACTAATCTATCATTGCGAGGTAATCCCGTCATTGCGAGGTACGAAGCAATCTTAACCAAGTCTTAATTACCTGCTGCAAATCTTTTTCTTTTGCTTTTATATCCTCCAGATCGGTAAAAACAACAATCTTTCTTTCATCTGTAAACTTTCCATCCAATAAACCGCTAGTGTCATTCACCTTCGCACCAGAGGGAAAGACAAGCATAATCTTCCCTTTGTGTAAGTTGAAAACAATCATATCCCGTTTATATTCTTTGGGATCAAAAGCTTTCATCTCTCCCGAATAATAAAAACTTGGATTATTCCATTTAATTTGTTCACCAATTTCCGGATCGACTTGTAAAATGAACTGCCTCAAATATTCAATCGATTCTTTAAGAGGACTACCCAGCTTGGTTATATATTCATTTACTTGTTCTTTGTCACTTAACTTTGCCACTTACTTTTTATTTGGAGTTAAATCTTTGATCTCTATATTTTTAAAATCTATTGGCTGCCCTTCACTCTGTAGTGCGATAAAACCACTTTTTAGCATTTTACCATCTATTTTAATCTTAGGGTCATACCTGTTGGCAATATCACCGCCAATTTGAGGTTTCGAATACTTTAATACGGTATCACCATTAATAATGTGTGTGATGAGCGAATCTCCTAATACGATCAGTTCCGCTTTTACCCACTGGTCGCCCTCATAGGTTTTGGAAATAGAGTTGATGCAGTGAGTAGCGGCAATTTTGCCTTGATAAACAACGTGAGTACCCGGTGAGCACATATTGCCCGTTGGTCTCGGTTTGCCATCACCTAGACCAGCTAAAAATTGCATTTCAATAGAAATAGGCCAATCTTGCTCTTTCGGCATTGTTTTAGGGTCTTGCGAGTGGAACATCACCCCGCTATTAAGTAAAGTATAATCTGGTGCTCCTTTTTGTAATTTGCCAACAAACCGGTATTCCAGTTTAAGGTGGTAGTAAGAAAATGGAGTTTTGTAGTATAAATGCCCGAACTGATCATTAAAGTCATCATACTGATCATACCTCACTTTAATCAGACCGTCTTCCACCCTAAATGTATTACCGAAATTTACATTATAGTCGTGGTGATGAATTTTGACATTCCAATCTTTTATATCCTTGCCGTTAAATAAAGGTTTCCATTGAGGCTTATTTGGGTCTTCGGGTAACGCGGCCGCTACACAAAACATTAAAACAGTAATTGCAAGTAAATAGGATATGTTTCTCAGCATTGGGATATTATTTATACCAAAATAGATAAAATTTTAAATTAACTGCACTTAAATTCGTGCATACTAATGATTCGGCAGCTCGAAAAGGTTAAAATAATTTCCTTTCGTTGCGTTTAAGGTACGTGAGATCAGTTCAAAATTGTGCTGATTTGGCTTCAAATCAACGAATTTTGCTACAATTTTTCTATGCTTATACATAACAAAGGTATTCGATACATCGGGATTAATCTTGTTAAGGTGAGCTTCACTTTTAGTATCAGCAAATGATGGTACAAAAGTGAGCGCAAGCTGGGTTAGCCCAAGCTCTTTACCTATTTTTTCAAGCATCGCCTGCACGGTCGCCTTATGATAGTGTAGTTCGTTTCCGTAGATAAAATAAACCTTTAAATATTGTTTTCGACTTAAGCTTTCCTGCTCTAAAAAACGCAACCATTTCTTTATTTCCTCCCAGTTAGGTAAATTTCCTACAAAATAAAGTAATCCATGATAGCGACCATATTTACAAACTGGGCAGGTTGTAGAACCTTTGTCAGGCCCCCATGCGTGAAAGGGCATAAAAGAGGGGCTATCTTCTCCAATTGCTAAACCAGATAGATTTGGCTTTTCGCTTGGATAGTTTGGGATGTTTAACCCTAATATAATATTATGTTCGGCAATTTGTAAGCTGCCTTGTTGTAAAACTCTGAGTATACCGCTTCCGCCCCTGTTCTTTGGTTTAGTGTTTCTCATTTTTTTCAATAATATTATATCATCATCAAATACCAAATCGTCGATGTAATACGCAGTGGCAATATTGGGCTCCTTAATTGAAATATGAATATGGGCAGGTTCCGATCCGTCGGGATAGGCAGTTGGCCTGTTCGTGTAAATAGTATATTTTCCATCTGCATTTGTTTTTACCCAACCCCGAACATGTCCGTGACGTGAGGCCTTTTCTGGCACATCTTTACGAGGAGAGTAGTACCCCTTGGTGTCGGTTTGCCAATAGTATAGAATTACGTTTTTTGCTGGTGTCTTGCCATCTAATTTTAATACTTTTCCAGTAACCATTAATTGTTGCCCATACTCCTTCCAACCACTACTTGTATCTATCGAGGTAATATTTTGGGGTATGCCGATGTACATGAGTTCACAGCCATCACAAAAGCCGCCGACTACTTTTCTTTCAGGACTATCAGGTCTTGTGTTCGTGGTATTTTTGTGCTGACCGCTGCACGAGTTCAAGAAAGCAACATAAATGAATAAGCGAAAAAGGGTAAGTTTATTTAGGTTCATAAGAATTAAATTTCTTCAAACCTTGAATAAAATAATGAGCAGCGCAAATTCAATAGGTTAACCCGTGTGAATTTTATGCTAAGCTGTGTTAATGCTAAAATAGGCTTTAAACTCAGCACTATAATTTCTACTTAATCTTACTATCGTACCATCGATTAATGATATATCGTAATCACCGTTCGACCTAGATTTATAGGAAATAACCTTTTGTAGGTTGATGATCGTAGATTTATGCACCCTGATGAACTGCTTGTTTGCTAATTTTTTGCCAAAAGACTTTAAGGTTTCATTATGAAGATATTGACCCCCATCAATATGCACGAGAATATATGGCGCTGATGTTTTAATATAAATGATTTCGTCCACCGAAATGGTTACATACTTTTTCCCTGTATTGAAAGTCAATTTTTTGGGCAGCTCATTAGATGGTTGTTTAGACTGGGACCTTAAATTTTGAAGATAATAATTGACAAATGCTCCCAGACTATATATAGCTATATACTTATAAAAATCTTCAGCTATAGTATAGCCAAATGTTCTGCTGTAATAATAGGTATGATCGAAAAATGACTTTGAAAGCAACCAGATGCACAAGGGGAATAGTGCTAAATGCAGTATTGTCGGCGTTAAAATAGAAATTAAGCCAGTTAAGATTTTATTTTGCCAAGAAAGTAAATCCTCCATTAAATAATGTTGGAATAATAAGATTGGGAGAAAGAGTAGCCAAAATGTTTTGAACAGCAATGATTCTGAAAGGAAAAATGAATAGCCATTAATATGGGACTCCAAAAAATCTTGAAATACCGTAAAAGCAATGAAAAGAGCAAAAACTAGGGCTAAATACCTAACCCTTTTATGCGAAGCAATAGAATGGAAACTGTTTGCTGTCATAAAGTAAAGTTACAAACTTTATATACCTTTGCCATCATGACAAAAAGAAAAGCGAAGCCCACCCAGCAAAAGCAACTCTTATTTAAGCGCATTAGCATTATTACCGGAAAGGTTATCCTGTGGTTTATACTGGTGAGCGTAATTTGGGTGTTAGCTTACCGCTTCATTAATCCGCCAATAACCTTATTAATGGTAAAACGAAATTGGGAGCGTAAGGCTGATGATAAGAAAGGAAAAATTGAGAAAAAATGGGTAAAGTTTGAGGATATTGCTGATAATATGAAACGGGCTGCAGTTGCTGCCGAAGATCAATTGTTTTTAAAGCATATCGGTTTTGATATCAAAGCCATAGAAAAAGCCTATCAAAGTAATGCGAAAGGTAAAAAAGTAAAGGGTGGGAGCACCATTTCTCAACAAACAGCGAAGAATGTTTTTTTATGGCCAGGAAGGTCTTACATCCGAAAAGGCTTCGAAGCTTATTTTACCTTGTTAATAGAATTGCTGTGGAGTAAGGAGCGCATTTTAGAAGTTTACCTGAATGTAATTGAAATGGGCGATGGAATTTACGGTGCCGAGGCCGCAGCACTGGCTTATTATGGTAAATCATGCAAAAATCTTTCGCGCGCTGAAGCATCTTTAATTGTAGCCTGCTTTCCAAATCCAAGACGCTGGACCCCTAAGAAAGCAACAAGCTATATTTATCACAGACAATATCTTATTATGAAAAATATGAGAAGATTGGGGCCGTTGGATTTTTAGTCTCTATTTCTATTCCATCTTACTTTTATACCTCCTTTGCCATCGTCAATTGCTCTAAGATGGAGTACAATACCCTTCATCCTGGCAAGTTTAAGCTCTTCTTTGTCTGTTATTCCCTCGTTCTTCTTTGGGTTTCGTAGCGGAACATCTAATGCGATATCTGTGCCATCACTCAAACCATAAATACCTTTCATGTTAAAGTTTAACACACTGGTGTTAATTTGCATCGGACTAATGGCTATTCTATCTCCATTTAAGGTCATCGTGCCGTCTAAATTGTTGATGATAATGTTAGAAAAATCTCTGTTAGGAAATGCGAATTTCTGAACTTTTTGAAGTGGCTCAAAACCTATCAACGCTGCATTGTTGAGATTGAATATTACCTGGCCATACATTGCCCGCGAAACTATGTTTCCTTTATCGGTAATGCTGCCTGTTGTGTTTACTTTAGCCGATAAATAGCCTCTTAGGTTTTGACTGGTAATAGAGGTTTGTCCGAAGTTTTCAAAGGCATAGAAAAACTCTTTAACATTTACCCGCCTAATAATTGCATTGAGAACAAATTTATTAACTGAACCCGATTGCTTAATGTTTCCGGTTAAGTTTAAGTTTCCACCCGCATGGCTGATGTTAATTTTATTGAAATAGATTCCGTTCCCTATCATTGAAACATTAGCGTTTAAATTATTTGCCGTAAATCGTTTGTAGATGGCTTTATTAACGTTGAGCTTAATATTTACTTTCGATGCTTCTAGAACGGCTGCTAATTGATCAGAAACTTCTTTAGGAGCGTTTTTTATTGCCGGCTTTTTAACCGTTGTTTTTCTCGGCCCTAAAAAGGACATGAATTCGCTCAATGATAAAGTGGGACTGCTTAGATTAAGGTCGACCACTATCTTTTCTGGGTCTGTATAATAGAAATTCAGGAAGTTGGCAATGGAACAGTTCATGTTCAGGATGCTTTTTCCAAGCTGAAATCTACTATTAGTGATGTTTAAGTCTTTATGGTTAAAATTTAACGTTAGGTTACTGTTTACTAAATTCATATTCCGAGGTATATAGGTAATATCAGCCTCTTTTATCACGATGTTACCGGAAAGCACTGGTTTGGTAAATCTAAAATTATCAATATCTGTTTTACAGTAAAGCCTTACATCGGCTGTTCCATTCTTAAAATTAAAGGTTTCTCCGCCAAAAGAACTGTTTAGCTTTGCTAATGGGAATTCTGAGGTTATGAAACCTGCAGCAATAGGCCTTTCCAAATTAGTAACTGCAAATGTGTCAATTTTTAACGGGGCATTATAGTAATCGCCCCTCAATGCGAAGAACCGGATAGCGGAGTTGCGGTCGCCTATTGGTTTATCTACCGTATCTCTGTTGGTAAATGTACCAGTAAAACTACATTTTGTTAACCGTCCCGACGGAATGGTTATCCCATTATCTTTTACCTGTATTCGTACGTCAATTAGGGGATCCCTATTGGCTTTAGTGCCATCATCGATAATGTGGCCAACAACTGAAATGGGTTTGTCGATTACAAACTTTAAAAGTTTAGTTGAGATGTTTGGTGAAAGGAGCAAGGCAATGTTCTGGTATAAGATTTTGTCGGCCCGTACATCTATAGCGAAGGCTGATTCATTTTTTGCCAGGCTAATTTTTGCCCCAATTAGAAATTCATCGCCACCAATATTGAGCTTCTTCTGCTCAATAGTTATTTCTTTTCGAGCATTATTATAGTGGGTCACTAAAGTTCCTGTTAATGTTTTTCCTTCCAAAAAGCTACCTTTTTTGGTGTTGAAGGCAAAACTTTTGATTTTGGTTTTTACCTTAAGGCTACCATTCCAGCCAGAATCAGGATAATCTATTTTGCCTTTTAATTCATCCACTAAAAAATTGAAAAGTTTAAACCTTCTGCGATTATCTACAATAAGATCAACCTTGTTAAAGTCTATCCGTTTTATTTCAAAAGCTTGCTGATCTTTTTTGTTCACTGGAGCTTTGGTCTTACGTGCAAACATACTCGTGTTGCTATAACCAGTGCTATCTGTATAAAGGTAAATACGTGCATTGTTAATGCCAATTTTGCTAATAGCGACGTTTCCCGTAATGAGTGAAAAGATGTTTAGTGAAACGGCTATATCGTTCGCATTTAATAAATCGTTATGGTGTTGTTGCCATAAACTATCTCTTAATATGACCTTTTTTAGGGAAACTGAAACTCCCGGGAACCCTTTAAGTAAGGTAGTCTCCATTTTTGCGACTTCAATTTTTCCATTTACGTTGGCATTAAGTTGCTTAAGGATCGTATTTAGGATAGCTTTATTATTATGATTAATATAGTAGGCAGCACAAAGCCACACTACTACAACCAAAGTAAAAAATATAGCCAGTATTTTAAGGGAGATTTTGAGCCAGCGTTTCATGGTTAGTTGTTTGGATAACAAACAAACTAACTATTCAATTGTTCAGCGAATATCATATTATGCCAACTTTGAACCAATGGTACTTCCCATTTAGTCTCGTATTCTGCTAAGGTTTGAACCAGGTTATTGAATACGATCGTTTCTGAAGTAACATTTTTAATGCTAATTAGGGTTTCAAAGTCTTCTTTTGAATTTACATAAACTTCATCGTTAATTTTGTAGGCCACATTAAACCGGTCAAATAAATCCACATTATAGGTTTGTTCGATTTCTTTGATCACCCTTACCGATGAATCGATAGAACAACCTGTGGCATTCGCCGATTCTTGATCTACAATTAAAACAATGAAAAAGTTATAGCGGATCTCGGCTTTGGCTTTTAATTGATGCCCATGAGCCGTCCATTGCGCAGTAAATTCATCCAGTTTTTGCTGGATTTCTATCACCTCGTTAGCGGTAAAGGCACGATTGCTTTGATAGATCCAAATTTTAGATTGTGGAGAAAAAATCATATTCAAATTTATCAATTTATTTAATTTACATTTACTTAAAATTGTAAATCATGCAAAAGTTTACACTATCCTTAAAAAAGTCGGTTTTCTTTTCCATTTGTTTAGTTTTTTTAATCTGTGTCGGGTTCCAAGGTACTGAGGAAAGCATTCAAAACACTTTAACGAAATATTATGATTCCACAAGTGATGGGAATGCTTTAAAGCGCTATGAGTTTAATGTTACTAACACTGGTTTCTGTAAGTGTAAGAAAGTTTACACCAATGGAAAGACGGAGTTTTTTTCGTTTAATTTATCACGATTTAAGTCGATCGAGTATTACGGCAACGATAGGCGTGGAGAACTACATTTATATACCAATGGTGATGATGTGATTGTTCAAACACATAACGATCGTAAAGGGGATATAGACTCCATGGCCACAAAAATGGTAATTCCGTTAAAAGAAGTTGATCAGTATATATTAAATAACTTAGCTGATCAATTTAAACAGGTTAATATTGCGTTAGCAAAGAAGTAAGGATTTTCCAATAAATCCCTAAAGTCCATTAGCACGCGCAGTAATCTCTGCAATATCCAACACTTTTATTTCCTGTTCTTTGTCCTTTAGCTTAACGCCGTCACTTAGCATCGTCATACAAAACGGACAACCGGCTGCAATTACCTGTGGCTGCGTGGCTAGGGCTTCTTCAATTCGTTCAATGTTGATGTCTTTATCTCCTCTTTCAGGTTCTTTAAACATTTGTGCCCCACCAGCTCCACAGCACAGCCCATTGCTTTTGCAACGTTTCATCTCTACTAATTGCGCATCTAGTACTTCCAATGCCTTACGAGGTGCTTCGTAAACATTATTTCCTCTACCTAAATAACAAGGGTCGTGGAAAGTAATTTTCTTACCTTTAAAGCTTTCCCCGCCTTCGGCTTTAAGTTTACCCTCGTTTATGAGGTCTTGTATAAGTTGGCTATGATGAATCACTTCATACGTACCGCCCAACCCTGGATATTCGTTTTTTATGGTATTAAAGCAATGTGGACAGCCTGTTACAATTTTTTTGATATTGTATCCGTTCAACACTTCGATATTCGTCATAGCCTGCATCTGAAATAGAAATTCATTGCCTGCTCTCTTAGCGGGATCTCCAGTACAACTCTCTTCGGTGCCTAAAACAGCGTATTTAATACCTACATGATGTAAGATTTTACAGATGTCACGGGTAATTTTTTGTGCGCGTTCATCGTAACTCCCTGCACAACCAACCCAAAACAAGATCTCTGGCTCTTCGCCCATAGCCATCAGTTCGGCCATCGTAGGTACTTTAAATTCCATTTTCTTTCAATATTTAGTAATTAGTATGTAGTAACTATCAACTCCCTTCTACCCAATTAAATCTATCAGCAGGAGCATATTTCCAGGGAGCGCCATTGTTCTCTACATTACCTAACATAGCATTGATGCTTGAAGGAGCATTAGATTCTTCCATTATTGCAAATCTGCGGAGCTCTACAATAATAGCCAACGGATCAATATTAATTGGACAAGCTTCTGTACAGGCATTGCAGCTTGTGCATGCCCATATTTCTTCTCTGGTAATATAATCATCTAATAATGCCTTGCCATCTTGGTGATCAATACCATGTTTATCTACGTTCTTGCCAACCTCTTCCATTCTATCGCGTGTATCCATCATAATTTTACGGGGAGACAGTAATTTGCCTGTTATATTAGCCGGACAAACAGAGGTACACCTGCCGCATTCAGTACAGGTGTAGGCATTCATCAAATTAATCCAACTCAGATCGTTGATGTCTTTAGCTCCAAATTTGCCTGGAGCTGCCTCTAAGGGAACAAAAGCCGGATCAAGCATTGCCTTTACCTCATTTGTTACACTGGCCATATTGGTAAATTCGCCTTTTGGTTCTAGGTTCGAGAAATAGGTATTAGGAAAAGCAAACAAGATATGGAAATGTTTAGAGTAGGGTAGGTAATTTAAAAAAGCAAAGATGCCTACGATGTGAAACCACCAACAAATTCTTTCAATCATTACCAAACTACCTGCGTCTGCAGGCAATAAGCCTTGTAGCCATGCGCTAACTGGAAATGCGCCTGCATTAATGTAATGCGCTTGTCCGAGTGCCTGTAACTTAGCATCAGCTGCATTCATTAATAAAAAGGCTGTCATTAAAAGTATTTCCGTAATTAAAATGTAGTTGGCGTCTGATTTTGGCCAGGATTTCATTTCTACCCCACTAAAGCGTTTAAGTTTTAAAACGTTTCTTCTGATTAAGAAAATGGCGCAACCTAACCATACCCCTAAGGCTAAGAGTTCGAAAGAACCGATTAAGAAATTATACAAGCCGCCGAGTCCGGCAAATACGCGATGAGTACCGAAAATACCATCGATCATGATCTCTAAAACCTCGATGTTAATGATGACAAAACCAAGGTAAACCACCAAATGTAATAAGAATGGAATAGGTCTGGCAGCCATTTTTGTCTGACCAAAAGCCACTTTAAGCATGGTAAGCCATCTTTTGGCGGGTTGATCATTTCGACTTTCAGGTTTTCCTAACTTAATGTTACGGATTACTTTGCGCGCATTTAGGCTAAATAGTGCAATACCTGCAAGGCAAAGTATGATAAATATAATTTGAGAAGCCATAGTTCTGGGTTAATGGTTAGGCTAAGGTAAAAGTTTTAGCATTAAAAATTATTATTATGCATGCATAAAATTAAAAATTTAGAATGGATATGAATAGAAGTCATTTATTTTTGATTGTAAATGGTTGATTTATAGCGGAAATTATGGCTTTGACTACGATTTAGAAAAGAAAAATTAAAAAATGTTCGTAATTAAAAAAAGAAAAACTACATTTGCAATCCCAAACGGGAAGTAGGTACGGTAGCTCAGTCGGTAGAGCAATGGACTGAAAATCCATGTGTCGCCGGTTCGATCCCGGCCCATACCACTTAAAAACCTCAGAGCAATCTGGGGTTTTTTATTTTAAAATGAATTTTGACAATAGCGCGGTGCAAGCGGTTTCAATCAGTAATTTTTATCGAATTATTGGTTAAAAAAATTCTCCATAATGGCAATGAAAAGATCTTGAACCAGAGAGGTGGAAAGTCAAATCATTGGCTCGATTTCGCTTTTGTATTTCGAAGTAAAAGCTCCAAAGAACATTTCCCGATAAGATTGCCTTCGTATGTTACACCAACCGATTTCATGAAATGTGAATATTTTTGTAAGGAATTAAGGTAATTTACGACTAAGCTCATAAAACAGTATGAAGAACTCTTATAACAGACGCTCAGTTTTCAGGAAATTTTTATTCGCTTTGCCGGTTTTAGGCCTTTTTGTGCTTAATGACTATTCCATTGTTGTAGCACAGCCTTTACCGCCCAATGAAAAGGGGTTATCGAAGCCCAATGATACGATAAAGATGATTGCTGGGGTGCCTTTGAAAGCTGAAGATATCAGCCCATTGCTAGCCGGAGAGCAAATCCCAGTTGTGAAGTTGCCTACATCAAGCGGGAAAATGTTCGATTTGAACCTGTCGGTTTCCCAGACTCCAACCATTCTGGTGTTTTATCGTGGAGGCTGGTGCCCGTATTGCTCTAAACAACTTTCGGGCTTACAGGAGATTGAAAAGGAACTCAAAGATTTAGGTTATCAACTTATTGCTATTAGCACGGATAGTCCGGAAAACTTAAGTAAAACCATGGATAAGGGAAAACTTGGCTATACACTGCTTTCGGATGCAGACCTGAAAGTAGCAAAAGATTTTGGAATCGCATTCAAAGGGCCGAAAAGCTATGATAAATTTCTGCCGGGAACTTCTGGAGGAAAAAACGTCGATAAGTTGCTGCCTGTCCCTTCGGTGTTTATCCTGAACAGAAAGGGCCGCATCCTTTTCGAATATATTAATCCTGATATTACCCAGAGGCTTAGTGCGCCATTGATGAAGGCAGCAGCAGCAGCAGCACTCAGGTCAGAAATCTGAGGCAATTGGCAAAAGTAACATGGTAAGATAGAAAAAGCTTAAGATAGTGTCAATGAATATTAAAACGATAAAAATTATAAAATATCAGTCCTTGTTATTTGGAGTGCTCCTGTGCTTAAGCGCATTTTCGTACCCGGACAAGATGAGTGAGCTACCTAAACACAATCCAGTGGTTGGTAACCGATCAATAGCCTTTATTAAAAATGACTATGTCACTGCCTTAAAAAAAGCTAAGGCGGAAGGTAAATACCTGTTTGTTGATGCTTATGCGAGCTGGTGCGGACCCTGTAAGCAACTGAAGCAAACGACATTTAATCACAGCCCGACAGCAGATTTTTTCAATAAAAGTTTTGTTAATTTGTCTGTGGATATGGAAAGAGGACAAGGACCGGGCTTGGCTTCAAAATGGCGAGTGGAAGAGTATCCAACGCTCTTAATCATTGACATGAATGGAAAGATTCTAAGTCGAGCGATAGGTTATCTCAATGCAGACCAACTCACCGCTTTTGGGAAACAAGGTTTACAAGAAAAGTAAACAGAACGTTAAATTTACCTATGCTACAAAAAGATTCTGAATCTGATATTGTTGATAAGAAGGCAATTGACCCGCATCATTGGGTGAGCAGGTACGCTGATTATCTTTACTCCTATGCTGCTTCCCGTATCAAAGATCAAAATCTGGCAAGAGATCTGGTTCAGGATACCTTTCTGGCGGCGCTGGAACGCCGCGAAAAATTTGAAGGGAGAAGCTCTGAGAAAACATGGCTTACCTCAATCTTAAGAAACAAGCTGATCGATGTATACCGTTCCAGATCGTCGGGGTTCGATACACATGGCGTTCATACGGATATCAATGTGCCGGATGAAGACTTTTTTAACCAGGATAATGGCCACTGGAATGATCGGCACAGACCAGCAGAATTAGGGATCGAGACACACGATGCTTTGGAAAATAAAGAATTTGAAAGGATATTGAAGGCCTGTATGAATAAGCTTCCCGCCTTATGGCTATCCGTCTTCTCTATGAAACACATTGATGAAGAGCGAAGCGAGCTGATTTGCAAGCAGCTCAAAATCAGTTCATCGAATTTTTGGGTAATTATTCACAGAAGCAAGGTGAGCCTGAGGTCCTGTCTTCAAAAAAACTGGATTTAATTAGAAAGAGATGAAAGAGCTAAGTAAAACAGATTTAACAAAAATAGCTTACGATTGCCGGAAGGCGACTTTTCTAATCGAAAAGCAGCAAATTTACAAAATCACGTTAAGAGAAAAAATGGAACTGAAATTACACTTGACGGGATGTTCGATTTGCGTCACTTTCATGAAGCAAAGTGCTATAATTAATCAAATGGCAAGAAAACTGGTGAATGCTGATTCCAATGCATTAAAGCTGGATGAAGGATTTAAGGCGCAGCTTCAAAAGCAAGTCGACAATTACCTGAACAAAATTTAATGCGCCCAGTATCAGCATCTGTGCTGATTACTGCTTTCCTTCTTTTGAGCAATCGCTCACTTTAAATGGCAATGACCTCGCTGCTAAGTCGTTTCAATAACCTTTATCAATCAAGTTCTTTCGAACAAAGGAATCTATTGTTAACACTTTATCATTTTTTTTACTAAATTGAACATAATTACCCAAATTCAGTCTAACTATGCAATCTACCTCACATAGTGGCAGTTCTGGTGGTCAAGGTTATGAAAACGTTCCAAATTACAGATATCACCTTGCGCTATCTCAAAAGATGGCAAAGATTGGAAGCTGGGAATTGGATTTATCTGTTGATGATCCTGACGCACCACAATATTGGTCGGAAGAGACTTTTCGAATCCTTGGTTATGAGCCAGGTGAAATCGTTCCTTCTTTCACTGCGTTTATTAACTCCGTCCATCCTGATGACAGAGAAGTTGTAATGGCAGCAGCACAAATTTCTATAAAGGAGGGAAGAGAATATGACCTAGAACAGCGGCATATTTTACCAAACGGACATATCATAGTGACAAGAAGCATCGCTGAGGTTGTAAGGGACATCAATACCGGTCTGCCCTTGAAGCTATGCGGCGCGATGAAAGATATTACCGAAAACAAAGAAGCCAGCGAGGCGTTAGACAGGGTAAATAGAGAGATGGCTATATTTTTCGAAAAAATAGACGAAGTTTTGTACTCGGTAAACATGCAGGAGTATCGATTACTGCAGATGTCTCCGGCCTGTGAAAAGGTATATGGTTATACAGCTGATGAATTTTACCAGGACAACTACTTATGGATGGACGTGATTTTAGAGGAAGACAAACACATTATTCACCAAAGCGACCCCATAATGAGACGCGGAGAGGTAGTAACGAACGAATACCGCATACGCCATAAGGATGGTAGTATCCGTTGGCTTGGTGGCACGCTAACGCCTACACTAGATCAAGATGGGAATTTACTACGTATTGATGGCGTATGTTCTGATATTACTGCCCGAAAGGATGCGGAACTAGCTTTAATAACCAGCGAGCAAAAGTTCCGGACGCTGATTGAAAATTCCTCAGATGGTATCGCTGTCACTAGCCTAGATAGAAACCTTTTATTTGCATCAAACTCCATGTTACGTATCACTGGATATAGCCCTGAGGAGTTACATTACGTGGACATGCCGTTTTTGTTTCATTCCGACGATCAAAGCGCGCTGATAGCGGTGCGGGAGAAAATATTGGAAAAGCCAGGCAACATCGCGAGGTTTGTCGCCAGGTTCCGAAGGAAAGAAGGAGACTGGATATGGTTGGAAGGGGTGAGCCAGAACCTTTTGCATGAACCTGCCGTAAATGGACTTATTACCAATTTCCGTGACGTGAGCGAAAGGATTACATACGAGGAAGCATTAAGTTCTGCAAATAAGCATTTAAAGAAAACCAATACTGAACTAGACCGCTTTGTGTATAGCGTTTCCCATGATCTGAGGGCGCCGCTCGCATCAATCCTGGGTGTTATAGAGTTTACGGAAGCAGAAACTGACCAAAGTGATGTGGTCAAAAATCTCTCAATGATAAAAGACAGTGTGAAAAAGCTGGACGGATTCATCTTGGACATCTTGGACTATTCGAGAAATGCGCGTTCAGATATCAAGAGCGAAATTATTGACTTTAACCAGATGTTGACTGATTCGGCCAGCAATCTTAAATTTATGAGCGGAGAGAATGGAAAGGTAGCCATCAAATTTAATGTCATTGAAAATAGCAGTTTCCATTCCGATTGGAGCCGATTGTATATTATCCTTAGTAACCTCATATCAAATGCTATAAGATACTATAATCCGGATGTAGAAACTCCCTATGTATCAGTAACTATTGAAATTTGTGCGTCCGAGGCGATCATTGTTGTTAAGGACAATGGGATAGGTATTGATGAGAAATTCCATGAAAGAATTTTCGACATGTTCTATCGGGTGTCCAAAAAATCAGTTGGCTCGGGACTAGGCCTGTATATTGTTAAAGAGGCTGTTTATAAGTTGGGGGGAACCATTCACTTGGCATCCATACCTGGAAATGGGACTGAATTTAAATTAAGAATACCAAATCTATTGAAATAGAATCTATGACCTCTAAAGTTATGAAATATAGAAAAGTATTGATTATAGACGATGCTCAAATAGATCGCTACATGGCTGAAAAGATGATGAAAAAGTACGAATTTTCAAATGAAATAATCACTGTAGAATCGGCTATGGACGCACTGGAATTGCTTGAGAGTTTTAAAACTAATCCTGAGGCCTTGCCTGATCTGATTTTTTTAGATATCAATATGCCTCAAATGAATGGCTTCGATTTCCTTGATGAGTATGAGAAATTACCAGAGCTAATAAGGAAAAAATGTATCATTATTATGTTATCATCTTCTCTGCACCCCGAAGATAGACAGCGGGCGTTGCAAAACCCGCATGTTTTTACCTTTCTCAGTAAGCCTATAAATGCGGAAAAACTTAGGGAATTATGTGAGATGACCTCAACGGGATCCAATAATTTAATGTAGAAAATTAGCAATGTCGAATCGCCCAATTCAATCATATAACAATTTAATTGACAATATATTAGATTATATTAAAGAAGCCTATATCCAGGTAAATCGTGAATGGATCATTACCGGATGGAATACATCTGCCGCGCGAGTTTTTAGCATAACAAATAAGGCCCCAATGGGTACACATTTAATGGAGAATTGGCCAGGGGTTTTCTCGGCAATCTATGCCGAACTTGATGTCTATTTGCTAGCAGATACAGATATTAACCAAGAAAAAGTATTTGAATCAAAGTTCGAAGACGAGGACCTTATATTAGAAATTAAAGCAATTCTTAATCCCGCGGGTATTTCACTACTTGTAAATAAGCTTAGTCGATCCAAACAAACTGAATGGAATGATGAAAACGAACGCTTGAAGTGTGAAGCTGCATTTGAAAAAAGCCCCCTCCCAAAATGGATCTATGATTTGGAGACATTACAATTTCTTGATGTAAACCAAGCCGCAGTTGACTTATATGGTTATTCAAAGGAAGAGTTCCTGAAAATGAAGCTAAAGGATATTCGGACAGATGAGGAAAAAGTTGTTCTGGACGATATTATACAAAATCAAATTAAAAAAGACATGACCAACCAGTCGCTGGTTATCCACAAAAGGAAAAACGGTGAAGAGCTCTTTGTCTCTGTGAAGGGCACGTCAATGTATTATAACGATAAAGCTGCCCGAATGGTATTCGTTGTAGACCTTACCGGGTTACACACCATCGCTGGAGCACTTGCCTCTAGCGAGCAGCGGTTCAAACTACTTGTACAAGATGGCTCAGATCTGGTTACCATCTTCGATCAGCAAGGAGTTTATAAATTTGCTAGCCCTACAGCTGCCAGGGTGCTCGGAGTAGAACCCGAATTGCTGATAGGAAAGAATGTGTTTGATTTTGTACATCCTGAGGACCGGGAAACAGCAAGATTGCAGTTTAAGCTCGTGGAAACTCAAAACCGGGTTATTATGCCGCCATTTAGATATCGTCATTTTAATGGTGAAACAAGGTGGATGGAAACCATTATTACCAACCGCTTGAACGATCCGGTTATTAAAGGTATTATTACGAATTCCAGGGATGTTACCGAACGAATTCTGCAGGAGATAGAAAGGAAAAAAATCCTGGACAGGTTCAATACAGTGTCGAAAGCTACGAGTGATACGATTTGGGACCTGAACCTCACTACGAGTTCCATTACTTGGAACAAAGGCTTGCAGGGATTGTTTGGTTACAAACTCGATTTTACAACATTGGATTGGTGGAAAAGTAAAGTACACCCTGATGACCTTGAGCGAATCCTGGCACATTTCGTTAGTATGATAAAGCAGGGATTGGCGAAGTCTAAATTGGAATATCGGTTCCAATGTGCAAACGGTAAATACAAAGCGGTTTTCGATCGGTCGTATATACAATATGATGAGCATGGGCGCGGTAACCGGATAATAGGCTCAATGCAGGATGTCACTGAACAAAAAAGGTATATTGCAGAAATTGAAGTTCAAAATGCAAAGTTGCGCGAAATCTCTTTTATTCAATCTCACAAGCTCCGCGCACCCTTAGCCGCCTTTATGGGTTTGATTTCCTTAATAGATACCAAAGATAAAGATCCGGAAACTTTTTATGAGATACATCCAATGCTTTTACAAACAGCAAAAGAAATCGATATAGTAATCCGGACCATCACAGAGGAAGCAGAAAGGTAGAAAAGGAGTCAGCGCTTACGTTACTCAAATTAATAACAGGACTTTACTTCATGCTTATCACGTTATTACCTGCTCTGAGATTGAACAACCATGCAACACTATTGAAACTAGAAAAACTCCTAGTTGAGTCCCAGTTTAATGCAAAAAACTGTGACTCAAGTGGGACTCAAGTGGGACTCAACTGGGACTCACCCTATCTTAGATACCTATAAGGGCAGGAGTTGGTATCTCACTTTACCGAGCCAAACAGGAACCAAGAAATTCTACTGATTTTTTGCAGAGGGGTAGTTATGCAACAAATGGAGTACTAATATAGCTAAATTTCTTTATGGATTACTTATATTTAAACCATGGATCATTCAATACTTACTTTCTTACAAATTCTTGTCGGCTTATTTTTTGGCATTCTATTCCTGCAATCTGGGTTAGATAAAGTTTTTGATTATGATGGAAACAAGGGGTACATTAACAGTGTTTTCGAGAAAACTTTTTTAAAAAACTTCTCGCCCTTGCTCTTTATATTGATTACGTTGTTAGAAGTTGCAGCGGGGTTGTTAAGTTTTGGAGGTAGTGTTTACTATTTTTTTACCCAAGAAAGCATGCTGTTGTTACTCGGTTTGCAATTATCTGCTGTTAGTTTGCTGAGTTTATTTTTAGGGCAACGCATTGCCAAAGATTATGCAGGAGCAGGCGGGTTAGTTGCTTATTTTTTGTTGGCAGCGTTCGGAATTTTGTTATTTGCGCTATAGGTAATAGCATTACCAAACAATAAAACATAGCTTATCTTGCTTTAAAAACTATTTCTTAAGTTAAGAAACTTTTACTATTATTACATATAAAACTAATAGGTATGCATGGGCGTTGGATGCTGTTAATCAAAGTATTTTGTGTGGTTTTTTTTTGCATAAATCCTCTTTATGCCCAAACATCAAAAGAAGCACAACCGAATGGAAGTCCAATTGATAGAGTGGAGGCACTTTTTAAAACAGCCATTAAGCAACATTCCAGACTTTATAACGGGCCATCTTTTCAGAACTACGGTGCAAATGTAATCGGATCGCCCAATTTTCAGGATCAAACAGCTTTCGTAAATGGTTATGTGAAATATGATGGGGTAGGTTTTGATGATATCCCGCTTATGTACAATATTTACGAGGATAAGGTGATCACTTTGTATGGGAAATATGCGATGTTTAGCCTAATTAGCGAGAAGGTGTCTGATTTTTATATTAACAATCACCATTTCAAGTATATAGACGTTACTGACACAACGCGATCTATTATAAAGCCGGGTTTTTTTGATTACATTTTTGACGGCAACATCAAAATATTTGTAAAACGCTATAAAAAGCAACAGATAGGTTTAAAGGATAAAGAAGTGACTTATTATTTCATGCCAAAAACAAATTATTATATAGAAAAAGAGGGAAAATATTATGCGATTGAAAGTGAAAATTCATTCTTAAATCTATTTCCAGATAAAAAGAATGAACTAAAAAAGTATTTAAAAGAGCATAAAATTAAATTTAAGCAAAAGCCCGAGGAAGCCATGGTAGTTTTAGCAACTTATTATGAGAGTTTACACAATTGATCGGCGCCTAAGCTGCATCTTCATTTATTGCTTTCTGTTATTGAATTTTGCAACAGTCTTTGCACAAAATAATGCTAGTCGTAAGCTGGATGTAGATTTTAATCAAGCAACAATTAAAACCATTGTGAACGAGCTAGAATTTAAAAGCGGTTTCCAATTTTACTATGATGCTGCAAGTTTGGATAGTATGCGGTTCACTGCAAAAATAGCACAAAGAACCTTATCGGATGTTTTAAAAAGAATTTTTGAAAACACAGCCGTTAACTTCGTTATCTATAAGAATGAGGTATTTTTGATAAAGGATAAACTGATTAGCCTTGAAATGGGGGAAGGATATTATCCCAACAATGCAAAAGCATCCGATAGTGAGCCGAACAGCCGAAAGCCAATACGTATTGCCACTATAGAGGAAGTGGATAAAATTCTAGAGGCAGTTACACCCAATAAAATTTATGAAATTGGCATTAAAACCAATGAAATAAAAAAGGGAATAGCAACGATCGCTGGTTATATTAGAGATTTAAATACTGGTGCGCCAATTTTTGGGGCAACTATTCATACAGCCGATCTAAAGTATAGCGCTCGTACCAATGAAGCTGGTCTCTATTCCTTAAGCTTACCGAATGGTGCCCATACCTTAATGATAAAAGCAGGGGCGAACAGAGACTCCAAACGCCAAATTATGCTATATGCCGATGGAAGATTGAATATCAATCTTAAAGAACAATATATCGCATTAAAGGAAGTAAAGATTGTTTCCGATAAAACATCTAACACCAAAAGTTTAGAGATGGGAGTAAACAGATTGGACATTAAAACAATTAAAAAAGTTCCAGCTGTTTTTGGAGAGCCCGATATTTTAAGAGTGGTACTTACTTTACCAGGAGTACAATCTGTTGGAGAGGCGACCACTGGATTTAATGTTCGTGGTGGTTCGGCAGATCAAAACCTTATCCTATTAAATGACGCAACGATTTACAATCCCACACACTTTTTTGGATTTTTCTCAGCATTTAACCCTGAGCTAGTTAAAGAGGTGCAACTGTATAAAAGCTCAATTCCCGAGAGGTTTGGTGGACGATTAGCATCGGTATTAGAAGTAGTAAATAGAGACGGAGACAAGAATAAAATAACTGGAAGTGCTGGCATTGGATTGATAACCAGTAGGTTAAATATAGAAGGTCCCATTGATAGTGGAAAGACTTCATTTATTTTTGGTGGACGGGGTACTTATACGAATTGGCTACTTAAATTATTGCCAGACGCCTATAAGAATAGCAGTGCAGACTTTTACGATTTCAATTTAGGCCTAAGCCATAAAATAAATGACAAAAACGAGCTTTCTTTTTCTGGCTATTATAGTAAGGATAACTTTAAATTAAATAGTGATACGGGTTATAATTACAGTAATCGGAACTTCTCGCTAAAATGGAAAAACGCTATTAACCAAAAACTAAATAGTGCGCTAACAGTAGCGACTGATTTTTATGAATATAATATTAGGAGCGATGTAAATCCTGTGAATGCCTATAAACTCAACTTTAACATTAACCAATCAAGTGTTAAGTATGATTTTACCTATGGAGTAGCTGAAAAACATACCCTTAATTTTGGTTTGTCATCCATCTACTATCAACTTCAGCCTGGGAATTTTAATCCTGTGGGTAATGGATCATTGGTTACACCGAATTTGGTTCCAGCGGAACAAGCTTTAGAAAGCGCCCTATTCGTGGGCGATCAGTTCAACCTAAATGCTAATTTTTCGATTACGGCAGGCCTACGTTATTCCCTTTATAATTATCTGGGTCCTCAAAGCGTTAATAACTATGCGCCTGGGTTACCTATAACCGAAGCTAATTTGGTGAATGTTACAACGTATGGAAAAAATAAGTTGATCAAAACCTATCAAGGACCCGAATTTAGGGTGTCTGCTAGATATAATTTTAAGCCAGACCTTTCCATTAAAGCTGCATACAATACGCTGCGGCAATACATCCACCTCTTGTCAAATACCACCGCAATTGCCCCAACAGATGTATGGAAATTGAGTGATCCTAATATTAAGCCTCAGCTTGGCAATCAAATTTCTTTGGGAGTGTATAAAAACTTCGAATCTCAAATGTATGAGACTTCGGTGGAAGTGTACTATAAAACATTGAAAGACTACTTAGATTATAAAAGTGGTGCGAACCTCGTGCTAAACCATCATATTGAAACTGATGTAGTTAATACGAGGGGAAAAGCTTATGGACTAGAGTTTTTCGTGAAAAAGAATATCGGCAAACTAAATGGCTGGATGAGCTATGCATATTCCCGTACACTGTTAAAAATGGATGATTTAACAAATGGGGTGTCTATCAATGGTGGTAATTTTTATCCGGCTAATTATGATAAACCTCATGCGTTTAATTTCATTGGAAACTATAGGCTTAAACATCGGTATAATCTCTCGTTGACCTTGACTTATAGCACGGGTAGACCCATAACTTTACCTGTTGGGAAATATTATTATGCTGGTAGCGAGCGCGTTTATTACTCTGATAGGAACGCTTATCGAATTCCCGATTATTTCCGCTCAGATATTTCTTTCAACATTGAAGGAAACCATAAAGTTAACCAGTTGGCACATAACTCTTTCACTATTGGTTTTTATAACTTAACTGGAAGAAAGAATGCTTATTCAACCTATTTTACACAGGAAGGTGGAGTAATTAATGGATACAAACTCTCCATTTTTGCCTCAACCATACCTTTCATTAATTATAATATAAAGTTTTAACAACATATACGAATATAAAATGAGATTAAGCTATATATTGAAATTTGTGCTGATTGCGGCAGTTTTAAGTAGTTGCAAGGAAAGGTTTAAACCTGATGTTTTGCAGACGAATAGCAATTTGCTGGTTGTTGAGGGCTTTATTAATACTGGAAATGATTCTACTATTATTACATTAAGCAGAACGGTTTTTTTAGATGATAAGCAAGCTATTAAACCCGAAGCAGGTGCGACTGTTATGGTGGAAAGCGAAACAAATGAAACCTATGCATTAATAGAAAAGGGGAACGGCGTTTATGGTGCTCCTTCGCTAAATTTATCGGCTAGTAAGAAATATAGATTAAAGATTAAAACTTCCACTAACACAAATTACTTATCTGATTTTGTGTCGGCTAAAGAATCTCCCCCAATTGATGACGTGACTTGGAAAATTGGAGCTAATGGTCTGCAAATTGCAGTTAATACGCATGACGAAACTCAAAATAGCCGTTATTATCGTTGGGAGTATACAGACACTTGGATCTTCTATGCGCCGTTTCAGTCGGTTTTAATGTTTAACGGGGTTGAGGTTGTAGAGCGGAACTTAACCACGCATCAGATTTTTCAGTGTTGGGGCAATTATAATTCAAGTACCATTCTTTTGGGCTCTACTGCTAAACTTGAAAAGGATGTTATTTTTGAAAGCCCGATCACTTTAATCGACCATCATGCGGAAAGGTTGGGTGAAAAATATAGCATTTTGGTTAAACAATATGCGTTAACAAAGGAAGCTTATCAATTCTATGAGCAACTCAAAAAGAATACGGAAACGCTAGGCTCTATTTTTGATGCTCAACCCTCTGAGATTAAAGGAAATATACACAATGAAAATGTACCGGATGAACCTGTCCTGGGGTACATTAGTGCTGGCACGGTGCAACAAAAACGAATCTTCATAGTAAAGAAAGATTTACCCCCCTCTTTTTTTCTGAAGAAAAATCCAAGGTGTGTGAGACCTCCCTTTGTTGTGATACCTAAAAGCCAAGCCGAACTTGTCGGATTTTTTGCGTCTGGAATTAATATTCCAATAGATTATGCCCCGGAAGGAGGATATTACTCTTCGGGTAGAGAATGCGCTGATTGCACTTTAACGGGGACAAATAAAAGGCCATCATTTTGGCAGTAATAGCTTGATATATGAAGAGAATTTATCCAAAGTTGATTTTACTAAGTGTATTAATGGTTGTTAAGCTATCAGCCAGTGGGCAGGTATTAGAAAAAGTGCAAAGTGCTTTTAACAACTATCAGGATACTTTCCAGGAGAAGATTTTTATACAAACCGATAAGGAACAATACATAACGGGAGAGTTGCTTTGGTTTAAAGTCTATAATGTAGATGCCTTAACCAACAAAACGGTTGATTTAAGTAAACTCGTTTACATAGAAATAACCGATCGTAACAATGTTGCTGTTGCGCAAACAAAGGTGGAACTTAAAAGTGGTATGGCAAGTGGGTCGATGGTAATTCCATCCACGATTGGTAGTGGAAATTATAAATTTAGAGCGTATACAAAGTGGATGCAGAATTATGGGGTTAGCCATTTTTTCGAGAAACAGCTTACTTTGATAAATCCGCTTGTTGCTCCGGAACAGAAAAAGAATGGAAAAGCTGAATATGTAATGCAGTTTTTTCCAGAAGGAGGAGATCTGGTAGAGGGTGTAGCCAATAGTATTGGTTTTAAGGTAGTCGGATTGGACGGAAAGGGAGCTGAGATCAAGGGCGTAATTGTTAACCAGAAAAATGATACGGTAGCTCGTTTCCAATCTTTAAAATTCGGACTTGGTAAGTTTATTTTTACGCCGCTGGCTGATCAAACTTATAAAGCCATAGCGGGTGCGACGAAAAAGGAAATCATCATTAAGGATTTGCCTATTGCAAAGAAACAAGGCTATAATATAATGCTAACAGATGATGACCCTGATTTTCTAAGCCTTACTGTAGCGACTAATGTAAACGCCAATCAAGTATATCTTTTTGCTCATAATGGTAAAAAAACACTATCTGCATCAACGGGTAAACTGAGCAGTGGAAAAGTGATGTTTAAAATTGAAAAAGCCCAATTAAATGACGGGATTTCGCATCTAACTATTTTCAATGAGAATGGGCAAGCCGTAAGTGAACGTTTATATTTTAAAAGACCGGCACAACAACTAAAAATTGAAAGCAAAACAGATTTAACTACATATAGCACTAGGAAAAAAGTGACTGTAGATCTTAGCTTGAAGAACGAAAAGAATGAGCCTTCAAATGCAGATTTATCCATTTCAGTAAGGCAAATTGATTCTCTACAAGGAATCGATCAACAAGATATCTTAAGTTATCTCTGGTTAAGTTCTGAATTAAAAGGGCAGATCGAATCTCCTGCCTATTATTTTTCAAACAATGAGGAAGAAACGAAGAGGGCCTTAGATCATCTTTTGCTCACCCAGGGTTGGAGACGGTTTGCCTGGAATGAGGTTTTAAACAGCAATCCTCCCGTTGTAAAGTTTTTGCCAGAAGTAAGAGGACATTTAATAAATGGTGTATTGAAGGGAGTAAACGGCAAACGAAGAATTAATGAACATGTGTATTTGGGAGTTCCTGGTACCCGACTTCAATTTTTCACCTCTGTAACGGATACCCTTGGTCAGTTCTTTTTTAATACGAAGGACTTCTATGGTACGAATGAGATTGTTATACAAACCAATACAAGAAGTGATACTGTTTCAATCATCGATGTTGAAAGTCCATTTTCTGACCAATCCAGTAAATTTGAATATCCAGAGCTGGTTATCAAACCAAGTTTGTTGAATGATATTCAAACCCATAGTTTGAGTTCGCAAGTTCAAAACGCTTATTTTGCCAATGAGCGGAAGCGATTTAACACTCCGAGAGTGGATACTACGAACTTTTTTGGAAAACCTTATAAAACTTATAGACTTGATGACTATACACGGTTCGATCTTATGGAAGATGTGCTTCGGGAATATGTAAGCGAGGTATTTATCGCTAAACCGCAAAAAGATTATACCATTCGGGTTTTAGGGAAAGCAGACTTTTTAGATGGAACACCTTTGGTTTTGTTGGATGGAGTACCCTATTTTAACATGAACAAGGTAATGGAAATTGATCCTAAAAAGGTTAAGAAGTTGGACATTGTACGCGAGCGCTATTATTATGGCACTGCGGTATTTGATGGGATATTAAACTTCACCAGCTTTAAACCTAACTTTGGAAGTAGCTATATTAACCCGAATGCGGTGGTATTAGATTATGAAGGGATGCAATTACAGCGCGAGTTTTATAGTCCCACTTATGAAACAGATCTTCAGGTAAATAGCCGGTTACCCGATTTTAGAAATGTATTATATTGGTCTCCCACTATAAAAACAGATGCCAGCGGGAAAGGCAGTTTTAGTTTCTTTACTTCCGATCTACCTGGAACTTATATGGGAGTTATCAATGGGTTGTCTGCTAATGGCGTGCCAGGAACGAGGATTTTTACTTTTGAGGTCAGAAAATAAGGCAGATTTTCCAAATGGAAAATCTGCCTGCCAATTTAAATTATTTTAATACTGATTCCCTTCAAGGTTTGCCACCCTTCTTTGTCGGTCAGTTTAATTAGAAAATGATAATCGCCAGCATCAATATCTGCAGGAATTGTGAGCTGATTATTCGCTTCATACATTGTTTGTCCCGCCGGAATTTGAAAAGTTTTAATCAATAAAAAAGGTTTGATAGGAGTTTTTACAGCTTCGGCGGTGCAATTTGATACCTCTGTACTATGAGAATGGTGGTCGAAATTGTGATGAATGTCTAAACTGTAAGACCCGAGTGCTGCGTTATCGGTAAATTTTGCTTTAAATGTAATTGTTTGCCCCCGTGTAAATGTGCTACACTGAATGGGAAAAGCATCTGCAAAAGCAATATCAATTATCGGATATTCGATATCTACCTCGCCTTCATCTTTTTTACACCCAACTGCAAAAATGCCAATGAGATAAAATAAAACAACTAGTTTTTTAAATTTTTTCATGTTATGAAGTCGTTTTTTAGTTTTTGTCGAAGTGTTGTTCGAATTCGTTTTCTTTACCTGCCTGGTCTACAATCTTAAGATGAACATGGTAGTGGCCTTTTGGTGCATCCGTTACATTAACGTGTTTGTGTAAATTGTAAGTAGTTGAACCAACCATTGCGGCATCAGTGTACTCGACTTCTTTTTCATAAGTACCTCCATGAACCTCGACAATGATTTTGGCAATTTTGTTCACAGCGGTAATGTTCGCTTCCAGGTGCAAATCGTTACCGGCGGTATTTAGACCAACCTCAAAATTGGTAGCTTGTGGTAGTGTTGGGTCATATTTTAATTCTAGTTCTGATTCTGAAGTGGTAACCTGTCCTTTTTGATCGGTTAACGTTAAAACTATCCGATATTTTCCAAGCTCAGCATCAGTAGGAATATCTACATGTTCGTGGAATTCTGAGTTTTTGCTGCCAATATAGCCTGCTGTGAATTCCTCGTTAAGTGTCCATCCTGTTGCTGAGATAGGGGTAATGGCAAGCTTTACGCTGGAGATCGTTTCTTTAGCATCGAGTTTAGCTTCAATATGTAAATCGGTGCCTGGAAAAGCTACCTTGCTGTTGGCGGTACCAACTTCCATGTCAGTAATGGTTGGCATTTCAAGAATTTTGTCTTTCTTGCAAGCCGTAAATAGTGCTGCTATTGTAGCCAGCATTAAAAAGAATTTAGTGATTTTCATAGTGGTTGTTTTTGTGTTAATAATTTGCATAATGGATTTTTTAATTTTAATGATGATATATTAATTGTGATTGTGTTTAACTAATTTGAAAGGGATTTTCAAGGACAGTACAATGTCCCTCCCTGCCTCGGGTAGTGCGATTAAGCGGTAAAAGCTGGTATGGTTCATGTATTTTTTATTCGTCAGGTTTTGGGCTTGCAGACTTACCCTAAGCGGTTGATTATAAAAATGTAGGCTCGTTCCAATTTGCAGGTTGATAACTTGATAGCCTTCGGTTTTTTTCTCCGGTGGGACAATGTGGTGCTGCTTGCCAGTTATTCGATAATCTGCAGAGAAATAAGAATCTTTAAATAGTTTAGTGTCTTTTGGAGAATAAGTGAGATTTAACAATAGCGATGGAGGGGGAGAAAAAGGGAGGGTAAATCCTTTTTTGACCCCAGATATTTGCATTGCATAAAGGTATTCACCCAATATTTCGGCGTTTAGGAAGCTTGTTAATTTGTAATTGAATTCAAGTTCTCCACCATAGCGGATCACCTTACTTTGTGCGTACTCAAAAACCTGATTTCCGGCGCCATAGAAGTAATCATAGTTAGCCGTGGGGTTTAGATAGATGTAATTCGGAAAGTAATTGTAAAAAGGACTGATATTTAGCGACCAGCTCCTCTCTTTCCATCCTAAAGTTGCATCCAACTGATATGATTTTTCCGGAGAAAGACCAGGGTCTCCTTTTTCGTAGCTGAAATAATGATAATTTACCCCGTTTGCGCCGAGTTCTTTTGCAATGGGTATTCTGAAGCTTTTGCCAATATTTGCTTTGAAAAATAACTTTGACGGGTTGTAATTTACACCGAGCGACCAAACTAAACTATTGAAATTACGGGTAAGATTCTCTGCCCGAACCAGTTTTTGGGAATCGTTAGATTCAAACCAATCGGTATATTTTGCGAGTTTCATTTTCCCGTAATCGTAACGAATTGCACCCTGGAGTATAAGTGTTTCATTCAGTTTTAATTGGTCGTAGATAAATATGCCAGCAGTATATTGCTTAAATGATGGCACAAGAAAAGTCCACCCGTTTATGAGGTTGTCCTGGAATTCTAGGTTTGTTCCAATGGTGAATTGATGTGCATTTAAAATGAATTTATTGCGGAGGTTCGCTGAGAGTACTTTCTTATCGAACTCACGCTCAAGATCTTTTGGGATTTGGAGGTTGCTAGGGTAATTGGCAGGCATATAGCCATGGTTTACATACTGATTAAATTCTTGCCTAAAATTTCGTTGAAAGCCTAGCTCTAGCTCAATTTTGTGCTGCTCAAATTGGTAAGCCGTTCTATTGATAAGTTTTAGGTGATTTACTTCCTGACTTGGCAATTGGATGTCGCTATTCGAACGATCATGAAATTCAGCAGCTACTTTTCTGGGTTCTAATCCATGAGCATTGGCAAAGAAGCCACTTTTACTATGAACATTACTGAAGTAAAAAACAGTATTTGATTTTTCACCAATTACTCCAGCACTCCAATGTATTCCAGTTTCTTTTCCTGCTGTATTTCTCAGGTAGTTGTTGGTTATCGGTACTTCAAAGTCATAAACGTATACCCGATCTGTCGGTACCCGATAGTCGTCATAATCCTGATAGGTAAACCTGGTGTCAAAGAAGAATTTATCATTTCTTCCGAGTAAGTTGACCGAGGTTCCGTATAAATTGTTGTTGGTTTTCCCAATCAAATCTACATTACCGGCAATTGTATGTTTTAAAGGGGGCCGGGAGGGTTTTACATTTATTACACCAGCAATGGCATCAGATCCATACATAAATGAAGTTGCCCCTTTTAATATTTCAACCTCTCCGGCAGCAAATTGATCAAGCTCGAGGCCGTGATCGGCTCCCCATTGTTGTCCTTCATGTTTGATGCCTTTGTCTACCGCCACCACTCTGTTAAAGCCCAGCCCCCTGATAAGCGGTTTCGACTGACCTGACCCAATACCAATGGTTTTTATACCGGGTAACCGCTCCAGCGTTTTCATTAAGCTTCCCCCTAGGTTACGCTGAATGAAATCCGAGTTAACTACTGCTACATTTAACACTTCCTCTCCTTTTCTAATCAAATTCCGGTTCTCTTTAACAAGTACTTCATCTAGTTGATGGCTTAACGTAGCCAGACTAATGGTTAACGATTGATTTTTGGACTCTAACTTTATTTGTCTGTTTTCATTGAGATATCCTTGTTTGCTAATACGAAGGGAGTAAGTGGCGCCTACGATGCCGCTGAGCACGAATTGACCAATTGAGTCTGTATAAATTTGTCGAGTGCCATTAATCGTCACCCTCGCATCATTGATAGCAAAACCACGGGCACCTGTTACGTGTACGGTGAGCTGAGCTTGCTGGGCAAAAACAAAGGTCTGCAAAAACAGCATGAAGCTGAGGATACTGAATTTCTTCATTATCATAAAAACATAAACTTGCTAACGAAAGAAATAGCCTTTAAAGGAGTTTCTTAGCCATAGCAGGGAAAAAGAAAAGATGTGTGAATTATCAGTAGGTTCGGGCTATGCCGAAATACCGGAGGAGAGATTAGCAGAGAGGGGTTGGGGGACCCTTATTTGTAAAACCGTTTAAGGTAAAAGTGTAATTGCCCGAAATTAAGTTTGTGCAAGTTTTAACAGGCTGTACAATTGGGACAACTAATTCAATTGAGTTCGACATATGAAACTCTTTGAGCTGTTTATGTGCCAGAAAGTCACAAATTTTGCATTGTTCAGCGATGTTGTCTATCACTAACTTGCTATCATTATGAGTGGTGATTTTGGAAGCGTGCGCATGCCAATGGACAACTTGAACAATAGGAAAGGCAAGAAAAAGCAATACCATAAAATAGCTAACCAACTTATGAAGGGCATTGAGTGTATGTTTTTCCTTGTCTTTCATTAATGCATCAAAGTTGCATTTAATTTTTTTAAAATCCAAATTAACCTACCAGCTAGTAAAGCTTAAAACAATGAACGCAATGTTACAAAACGAGATCACCACGGTATAAAAAGAATATTCTTTTAACCTAAAACTATCTTTTATCCAATAAATTAAAGCCGCAACACAGAGGCCGAATTGAGCAAACATAATTGGGATTGTAGCCAGTTCTTGGATAAATCCTATTAAAAAAACATCAGATTTAATGATATAGTTGTTAAGAAGTAGCAGGAGGAAGTATACCGAACTTAACCAACTGGCATGAAATAAAATTTTACTAACTTTCGTCATTTTTGAGAAGCTTTAAGCTAAGCATAAATATCTATTTCTTAAATATAAAAAATAATTTCAAATGCTGTCACGTATGGTTGTTGGTATTCGTTTAATTGTTAAACAGGTTAGCTAGCCGTTAATTATTAATATTAAAAACATAGAACAATTATGCAATACTTTAAAATATCTATAAAAGTAATCCTTCTCGCACTTGTAACATTAACCCTTGCAAGCTGCAAAAAGGATCCTATTGAAAATCCTGCTGTTTCGGCTCTTTCATTTGTAAATGCTGCTGCAGGGGCTCCAGATCTAAGGGTATTTATTGGACAGAATCAGGCAAATAACGACATTTTTAATTTTGGCAAAAATATCGGTTATCTAAATGCTTATTCTGGCGAAAGAGAAGTTTCTTTTTTTCAAGGAAGTGAGAAAAAAGCTACTGGAAAGTTTAATTTGAGAGATGGTAGATTTTATTCTTTATTTTTGGCTGGCAAATGGCCAGAAACAGAATTGGTACTTTTACAAGACAGCTTAACCAGGCCAGCGGCAAATAAGGCTCATATTAGATTTGTTAATATGAGTAAAGACGCAGGGCTCTTGAACCTCGGTTTAACAAATGGTTCGACATTGGTGAGTGAGAAAGCCTATAAAGCGGCGAGCGATTATATTGAGGTTAATGGGAATGCTGCCTATACTTTTGTAATTAGAAACCATGCTGCGCTTACCGATACGGTTAGTATTCCGGCTGTAAATTTAGAGGCAGGTCACAGTTACACAATTTGGGCAAAAGGACTAAAAACCGAAGTAGGGAATGATGCACTTGGAGTTGCTGTTATCAAAAACTATTAAAATAAAACAGTTAATCAATTTATATTATAATCTTAACCATTGCCTAAAAGGCAATGGTTTCTAATGTTTAAAAGTGCAGAAAAAGGAGCCAGACCTAAGACGAATTATCGAAGGTTGTGTGAATAAAGAGTTTTCATGTGAACAGCTGCTATATAAAACCTTTTATGGTTATGTTTCTGGCGTGGCTTTTAGATATTTAAAGGAAAGGGAAATGGTGAGAGAGGTTGTAAATGATGTGTTTGTAAAGATTTTCAATAAGATCTCTACTTTTCATTTTGATGGCGAAGAGCCTGGACTTTCAAAAGTTTTTAAAGGATGGATTGGGAAAATTACTGCCAATTTAGCAATTGATAGGTTTAGGGCACAGAAGCAGATTTTGTATGCGGAAGAGGTTCCCGAAGAGAGTATTTTAGAAATGTCGGTACAACCGTCAGACAGGTTATCGTATAATGATATTATGAATTTATTAAATCATTTGCCTCCTATTCAACAAGTGATATTCAATATGCATGCCATAGAAGGATTTTCGCACGAAGAAATTGCAAAAGAGTTAAATATGCTGCCCAATACTAGTAGGGTGTACTTAAAGCGGGCAAGAGAAAAGTTGATTACCTTGTATCAAGCAGGATGAAAAAGAAAATAGAAGAAGAGGAAGCGTTTTTTAATCAGGTAGAGGAAGTTCTTCAAGGCCACGAGGATGCTTATGAGGTTGGTGCGTGGGAGGAATTTGTGGTGACTAGGAAGAAGCGGATACGGAAATGGCCTGTGTATGCCTGGACTGCAGCTGCAGCGGTTTTGCTGCTCTTAAGTTTTGGATTGTTTGAAGTTATTAAAAAAGATCCGTTACAAACCAAGGATTCCCTTGTGAAGAATGAAGTGCAAACTCCTAAGAGGAATAGCGAAAGTGAATTTAAAGCAAATAATGATAATTTAATAGTGGAGGAAGAGGTAACAATCGCACATAAACAGGATGGAAATCCTAAGCGAGCTGCTGAAAAATCTATTGTTCCGATTATCAGCAAGGTAGATCCGCCTATTATTGCCGTAGCCCAAAACAAACCGGCAGAAAATTCTTCTCTGGTACCCGATTATACGCCTAAAGATGTTGCTGTCACAGGTTCACTGACTGATAAATTAGCGGAAAATTCGACCGTGCGTGCTGGCACCTATGATAGTTTAATGAACCGCAATCGTGTGGCTAACGTTGATGAAAAAAGTACTAAGAAGCTTTCTTATGCGCTGGTAGTTTCGCCTGCAATAGGCAATCAGAAAATGAATTTCGGTGGGGGAATGGAGCTTTCCTATAAATTAGGGCGCCATTTGTCCATTAGTAGTGGACTGATGTATACAGCCATTACGGCTAAATCTGATGGAAGTTCTCTAGTCGCTTCCTCTAATAGCATTGCGCAAGATGCAAATTTGGCCTTAACGGGTATCGAATTACCATTGGGTATTCAATATCACACTAAGGGTGGATTTTACGCAGCCGCCGGTGTTTCGGCCTTAGGCCTCATCAATGATAAGTTGGAATATACTTATTCTGCTGAAGGACTGGCCTCCATGCCGCAGTACGCTGCCGGCAGTAGAAATGAAGTATTGGTAGCAGTTAATGAGAACCAGACCGAAAAAAGTATAGAGCCATTGAACAATTACATGGGATTTTTTAATTTTTCTGCAGGAAAGAAGCAGAATTTCGGTAATGTAAACTTAAATATAGGACCGTTCGTGAAGGTTCCTTTTTCGAGTGTAACTTCCGAGAAAATTAGATTATTACAAGGAGGAGTTAAGATTAGCATCGAGTTTTAACTAAGAGGCTAATAAAAATGGCGCAAAATAGAGTTAATCCGTTCGGAAACATCATTGAGACGAGTGCTCGTGGTACTTGGCTTGGAAATCGGGGACAATTACATGGTAATGGAAAAACAATATTACGGCCATTTAAACATCAAGCTTGGATTATCTGCTTGCTCCAATTTAAAGATAGACAGCGACAAATTATGGCTCCAAACCTATGGACGGAGTTATTTTTCTTAGATGAAGCTACGGCCCTTGCCGCGGGGCACAGACCTTGTTTTGAATGCCGACGGGCCGATGCAAACCGTTTTAAACAAGCATGGCTTTCGGGAAACCCCCATTATGGGTATGACCGCAAAACAACGATTGGTAAGATTGATGCAATTTTACAGCGGGAACGCATTGATGTCCATCAGCAGAAAGTGACCCATACAGCCCTTATTTCAACACTACCAAACGGAACCTTTGTTGCTATTGCACAAAAGGCTTATTTATTAGTTGATGAACAAATCTTTCAATGGACTCCGTCGGGTTATTTAAACGGCAAAGAAACCTTAAATATTACAAGCGTAGCGGTGCTAACTCCTCAATCAGTTGTGAATGCATTAAGGGCTGGATACCTCCCGCAAATGAGCCATAAACAAAGCGATATTTAATTAAACCAATTTTTGATTTTTTCCATTAAGTTTGGCCGTTTTTTTTGTGGGCTTTCGGGACCTAAGAGAAATCCGTAAGGCTGCAATGAGGGGTAATTGTCGCATATTATTTTGATCATACCCAGTAGTGGCACAGCGAGAATCATCCCGGCGATTCCCAAACAAACTCTCCTAGTAAGATAGACATGATGGTAAACAAAGGATTTATGTTGACCTGTTCCCCCACAATAAGAGGTTCCAAGATATAAGTTTGAATAAACTGGACTAATAAGTAGGGGATTACTTTGCCAAGCTGGAATAACATTTCGCTAAGAAAAATGTTTAGCAGAAAGCTATTTGCTGAAATCCAATAGTTCGTCGAGTGTAACGTTTAAGGCTTCAGCAATTAAGACCAGGTTGTATGCGGTTGGGTTGGCGCCATTAATTTCGTAGTTGTTAACGATCTGTTTGTCTTTGAAACCAATTTTAGTGGCGAGTTCTGCCTGCGAAAGTTTCGCTTCTTTTCTGAGTTGGCGGATGCGTTTAGCTAGCTTTATTTTGAAGATTGCTATGGGCATTGGTTGCATTGTGCAAACTGTTGATAATTAGGGTAAAATAAGTCAATATAAATATTGACTTATCTAAAAAATTTATTACATTTGATTTATAATCAGGTATTAATTAAAGGAGTCTCGCTTGCTAAATTTCGACAATTGCAATTGAACGGGACAATAGATTAATGCCCATGGCAATATTTTGTGTATTTTGCACACACTATAGCGCTATGGGCTCTATTGTAATTCCGTTTCAAGGGTCGTCGAAAACCTAGCAAGATGGTATTTAGGGCCCGCTATGGTGTTTTATATATCAGAGACTCGTATAACCGATACGAGCTATGAAAAAACTAACCAAATCTGTAATCATTTTTATCTTAAGCTTTTTAAGAAAAGCTAGGTTTGGTTTTTGTTTTTCAGTTAATCACAACTCCACTTGTCCTTTTAACAGGCTTTATGCGCTAAAGCCTAAAAATCCTGTTTAATAAAAATACAAGCAGGCGGCAAGGCAATATCATTTTAGTTAGTAATAGTTAGGTACTTTAATAAAGTGCTGCCTGCTTTTTATTGTCAAAAATTTATCGATTAACTAAACCATTTCGACTGGCTTTTTACAAAGTTAGTTGAAGAACCAAATACAAACCATATGATGAAAAAAATAACGGCATTATCCGTACTGGCACTGCTTTGCCTAAATTTTTGTGTGAATGCGCAAGAAAATAAGGCAGTAGATGTGATTAAACGCGGGCTACAGATTGGACAGATGGTGCCAGAAGTAAAGCTTACCAATCTCTATAATTATAAAAGTACTACTGCTAATCTATCAGATTTTAAAGGAAGACTAGTAATACTCGATTTTTGGGCAACCTGGTGCCAGCCTTGTGTAGCTATGATACCCCAAATGGATAGCTTGCAGAAAGTTTTTGGAAATAAAATTCAGTTTATTTCCACAACCTATCAAACGGCAAATGAAGTAATACCTTTTCTGAAGAAATTTGAAAAACAGCAGGGTCGCCATTTCAGTATTCCTGTTTTAACCGACCAAAAGGAGCTAAATGCATTATTTCCACATGTTTACCTGCCGCACTATGTGTGGATAGATGGAGAAGGCAAAGTGATTGCCATCACTGATCATAAAGAAATTAACGCTAAGTCTATCCAAGAGGCACTTTTACGTCAGACCTCAAGTTTTCAGAAAAAAGCTGACATGCAGGTTGCTTACGATCCAAGATTACCTTTAGTAGCTTCTAGTGATTTAGGTGCAGTTAATAAAATCTATTATCAATCATTACTTACGGGTTTTATTGACGGTTTACATAGTGGTTATAATACCAGGTATACCATTAAGAGTGATTTGCCGCGAAAAGTAACTTTTACAAACATTAGCATTGAAACTCTTTTTTCTGTTGCTATGGGAGAACAGATTAGGTATTTCCGTAGAAATCAAATGATAGTTGAACTAAAGGACACACTGGCTTTTGGAAGGGTGCCTAAGTCACTAACCTATAAAGAATGGCGGAAAACAAATGCTTTCTGTTACGAATTGATTGTTCCCAATAATTTGAGGCTTGATGTATTTAAAATAATGACGGAGGATCTGCGTAGGGTTTTTAGCCAATATATAGTAGGGTTTGAAAAAAGAAAGGTCAAATGTTTAGTGCTTACCAAAACAGCCGACTTTGGTAAAATAGACATCAGTAAACTAGTACCTGTTTCTCCTGACGATAATAAACTCAAAAAATTTGCAAATGTAACGTTCACCAAATTTATATATCACTGTAATAGTTTTTATATGCAGCATAGTAAGTTGCCTGTTATAGATGGAACTGGTTATTTGGGAAAAGTAAATATTGAACTTACAGGTTTCGAAAATGTAAATAAAATTAATTTGGAACTTGCCAAATATGGTTTAGCCTTTGTTGAAAAGGAAGCAGAAATTGATATGCTCGTTTTCAGAGATAATCCTTTATATGTAGCAAATAAAACCCCGAGTAAAGATGAAAAATAGCCTAATAATTATTCTTTTGGTAGGTCTGTTTCAGTCTGCCATTGCTCAAAAGACGATGGTCTTTAACGGAACAGTTAAATCAGCAACGACCAAACTTCCTTTAAATGAGGTTAATGTTGCTATTGCTGGAAGTCAGCAGGTGATTGTGACAGACAATTCTGGGAGGTTTAGTATTTCAAGTTTAGGTAATGAATGGCTTACTTTTACCCATTTTGGATACAAATCGTTAACAGTTCGGCTTGGAACAGATCCTAATATGCCCATGCAAATAGAAATGGTAGAAACTGAACAACAGCTTCAGGAAGTTGTGGTCAATAGTGGATATCAACAAATCCCTAAACACCGGGTAACAGGTTCTTATTCGCAACTCAACAACCAATTGTTGACGCGAAAGGTATCCTCAAACATTCTGCAAAGTTTGGAAGATATGGTGCCAGGTTTGGCATTTAATAGATCGGGTTCGTCTGTAGACCGGTATTCGATTTCAATTAGAGGCACAGCCACTATTAATTCAAGTAATAATCCACTAATTGTGATAGACAATTTTCCATATGATGGAGATATAACCTCTATTAATCCTAATGATGTAGAAACCATCACTATCCTAAAAGATGCTTCAGCTGCCTCTATATGGGGTGCTAGGGCTGGGAATGGTGTGATTGTCATAACCACAAAAAAAGGTATGAATGGGGAACCTATTGTATCTACCACCGCAAATTATACTATTGGAGAACGGCCAAATCTTTTCTATAACAGTAGAATGAACTCGGGCGACTACATTGATGTTGAAAAAATGTTATTTGGGAAGGGTTACTATAATGCGGCTATCAGTTCCATTAACAACCAGCCTTTAACCCCGGCAGTTGAATTAATGTTGGCGCACAAAAATGGCAAAATCTCTGAGTCTGAAATGAACCAAGGTTTGGATGCTTTGAAAAAGATTGACTTAAGAAATGATTTGAGTAGCTATTTGAATCGTAATAATGTATCACAACAATATGCAGTTAACCTTAAAGGGGGAAGTATTTCAAATAATTACTTCCTGTCATTTGGTTACGATGGGGAATTAGCTAATTTGGTAGGTAATGAAAATAAACGGATCACGCTAAACGCTGCTACCAACTATCTATTTTTTAAAAACAAATTGGAGTTGTCTAATAGCTTTAATTATTCAAACAATAATGGTCAGTTAAATAATCCAGGTAATTTATATTTTAGTGGAGCAACCGAGCTTTATCCGTATGCCAGATTGGTTGATGACCATGGAAATACGCAAAATGTTATCAAAAATTACCGTGCCTCTTTTGTGGAAAGTGCTACACAGAAAAAATTGCTCAGCTGGAATTACAATCCGCTTGATAATATTGGTCTCTCGGATAGAAATACTGGTCAGCAAGAATATCGTTTCAATACAGGATTAAAGTATAAATGGAATCAGGATTTAAATTTTGAACTCCGGTATCAATTTAATAGAAATGATACACACGATTATACTTTAAATAGTGAAAAAAGTTACTACGCCAGAAATTTGATCAACAACTTTACGCAAGTTGCCGCTGATGGTAAACTAACTTATAATGTTCCGATTGGAGGTATTTATGAAAAGACTATGGGCAAGCTTGAGGGGCATTATGCCAGAGCTCAACTTAACTATAACAAAACATGGAATGATATAAATAACATCACTGGGATAATTGGGACAGAAATTAAGGATTTAACTACCATAACAAACAGTTATAATCTTTATGGATATGACAGTGAGCACGCCACGAGTAGAGATGTTGATTATTTAACTCCTTTTGAACAATTGGCTTATCCTGGGCTTTTAGTAAGTGTTCCAAGTGGTGTAAGTAGTACTGAGTTAAGTGAGCGATACTTATCCTACTTTACAAATATTGTTTACAGTTACAAAAATCGATATACGTTTTCTGGGAGTGCTAGATTGGATCAGAGTAATTTATTTGGTGTAGATTATAACCAAAAGGGAGTTCCGCTTTATTCATTAGGAGCAGCTTGGAATATTTCATCAGAACCATTTTTCAAATCTAAGGTTGTAAATCATTTAAATTTGCGTAGCTCATTTGGGTATAACGGAAATGTAAATCGCAGCTTATCTGCTTATACAACTGCAAGATATTCTAATGGTAGCACTAGCGCCAGTTTATTGCCTTTTGCGGTAGTTGAAAATCCGCCAAACCCTTCTTTAAGATGGGAACGGGTTAAAATTATAAACTTAGGAGTAGACTTTGGCTTGTTTTCATCACGGATAAATGGAACCATTGATATATACCGTAAGAATGGAATTGACTTAATTGGAGCAATTCCATTTGACCCTACCACGGGTATTAAAACTTTCAATGGAAACACGGCCAATACGAAAGGACATGGGATTGATTTGTCCATTAACAGTAATAATATCGTTAGTGCTAGTTTTATATGGAATACGAATTTGCTCATGGCCTTTAACCGTGAAAAAGTAAGCTATTATGGTGCCAATGCCACGGTAGATAGCTACCTGCAATTTGCGGGTATTCCTAAAACAGGTTTTCCGATATTCAGCGTTTATAGTTATGATTGGGCAGGACTAGACCCTTTAACTGGTGATCCGAGAGGCTACTTGGATGGCGTGCCAAGCAAGGATTATGCAAAGGTAATTAGTGGCATAACACCAGAAAATTTGATTTTCCATGGTTCGTTAAGGCCTGATTTTTTTGGTACGATCAGGAACAGTTTTACTTTCAAGAATTTTACTTTATCGGCAAATATCTCTTATAAATTTGGACATTATTTTAGGCGACAATCCATCAGATACAATAACGTACTGACCGCTAAAGGTGGGCATGGGGATTACAGCTTGAGATGGCAAAAAGCAGGCGATGAACTGATAACTTCTGTTCCCTCTATGCCTACTGCACTTAACAATTCGAGGGACAACCTTTATCTTTATTCTTCGGTTTTAGTTGAAAAAGGAGATCACATCCGGTTAGCGGATGTTAGATTTAGCTATGCTGTAAAGAAAACTCTCCTTGGTGTTAAAAACCTTGAATTGTATGCATATGCGAGCAACCTAGGTATTATATGGAAGGCTACTAAATTTGCCATAGATCCGGAATATTTTAATATTGCACCTCTAGGGAAATCAATTGCAATGGGCCTTAAACTTAATTTTTAAAAGAAATGATTAAAAAATATACACAACTTCTAATAGGGATTTGCTTATTATCCTTATTTGCTTGTCAAAAAGATTTTTTGGACAAGAAACCAAATAAAGCCTTGTTGATTCCGCAGAAATTAGCAGATTTTCAAGCTTTGCTAGATAATATAACGATGAATCGTGTGCCAGACTTGCAACATATAGCAGCTGATGATTGTTTTGTAGATGATGGAGGTTTTAGTTCCTTAGATATAATAAGTCAGAATGCCTATATCTGGTCGCAAGATACTTATCAAAATATACCGATCATCAGTGGCTGGAATACTCCTTATTCCCAAGTTTTTTATTGCAATATTGTATTAGATGGTTTAGAGAAGATTAAGGATACTGAAACAGATAAAGTTGGGATGGGTCAAATACATGCCTCAGCATTATTTTATCGTGCATTTGCTTTCTTTAACCTGTTACAGGTTTTCGCTGCACCTTATGGTGGTGGAAATGAAAATTCACTATTGGGAGTTCCAATCAGGCTGTCTGCCGATGTGAATGAGGTGGTTCCGCGGTCAAATCTTAAAGAGAGCTATGATCTGGTGGTTAAGGACTTAGAACGCTCAATTGAGTTATTCTCAACTGGAGGATCCGCAAAATCGAGGCCATCTAAAGCAGCTGCTCAAGCATTACTTGCACGTGTGTATTTAGCGATGTCTAATTATAAAATGAGTAAGCAATATGCTTCAATAGTACTAGCAAGTAATGAGAAATTACTTGATTATAATCTTTTAGACTCTACTTCTACACGACCATTACCTAATCCTTTGCTTGCTGTTAATGATGAAGTTATCTTTTATGCAACTATACTAGATCTAACTTTCACTGGTTCATCTGTTGTTTGCATCGACTCTTCTTTAACTGCTTCTTATGGAAATGGGGATCTTAGGAAACCAATGTTTTTTCGAAAAAACGGAAAATATTGGTCGATGAAAGGGAACTATTCAGGCGCAAGGCAATATTTTAATGGGTTGGCTACTGACGAAATGATTTTAATTCAGGCAGAGTGTTTAGCAAGGGAAGGAGCTGTGGAAGAAGCTATGGCTAATTTAAATAAGTTATTGGTTAAAAGATGGAAAAAGAACCAATTTGTTCCACTCACTGCCATAAATCAAAAAGATGCGCTAAGTAAGATATTAGCAGAGCGGAGGAAGGAATTAGTTTGTAGAGGCTTAAGGTGGTCTGATTTACGCAGGTTCAATTTAATCAATGAGGATAAAATTACTATGAAAAGAAATATATTAAATAAAGAGTATCAACTGCTTCCTAATGATAAACGCTATGTTTTCGCAATTCCTAACGATGCTGTAATATTGGGGGGATTAATTCAGAACGAAAGATAATCAATAAAGGAGGCTGTTAGTTAGACAGCCTCCTTCTTACCCGGATATTAATCTGGAAGATATTCTCCTAAAACGGTATCAGTGCCATTTTCCTCCGGTGTTGGATTTGGATGGTCAAATACTTCACTGCAGATTTCAGTCTCCGCTTCATTACAAGAATATCCAGGTATCGCTGCTACCCATTCTCCTCCAACACGATAATAAGTATAACTTGTTTTCTCAGCTTTAAAAGCACTTTGGGTAAACACTAAACCTAAGCCTACTACTAAGGCAAACGCTGGTAACAATTTTTTTAAATTTTTCATTGTAATAGACTGCTATTTTGCATTTGAAAAAGCAGACGAAAAAGTTGGTTTTAAAATTTTAAGATTGATTTTTATATAGCCACTATGGTAGGCTTAATACCTGCTTTTAAATGTTCCCCGAACTTAAAAAAGCATTGTAGATTTATTCCTTATTCTTTTTTTGCTGTGCGCTGGGAAACGAGCCAAGAAAATCCCTAATCCGCTAAGTAATAAAAAGAAGATATTAAACCATAAATGCATTTGCCAGCTCATTTCTTTTAATACGCCACCACAGCTACAAGGTGTCCGCTCGTAAAAGCCTAGCAGTACCAAAGCAATATAGCCTGTAAACAAAAACATTAATAGGGTAGAGAGCATTAAACCAGCGTAACGGGTTTTGCGAAATAGCAAGAGAGCTGCTGCGGTAAGTTCACTAATGGGGATAAACCAAAATAAAAATGTAGCTGTGCTATTCCCAAAAGTTTGATTATCCAGCTGTTTTTTAAATTCTGTGAGATCAGACAGCTTACTAAGGGCGGTATAAATCCACAGAAAAACCAATATTGTACAGGTATAAATAAGTATTTGTTCTTTATGATCTAGTAAAAACGATTTCATATTTTTCATAGTTAAATGAGACAGATCAAAACTAACTCCAATACATTAGGCTTGTAACTGATATTGGGAAGTAAAAAAGGCAGACAACTATCAGTAAACCATTAGTGAACTTTATAACAGGTTATTGTAATGGCGTACAAAATTATCGTAGGGGATATGGCAATAATTGGCCATGTCTTTTTTTCTGATATAGGAAAGAAGAGGGCGGTAGTGCGCTATAAAAAGTTGTATTCTTTTGGTGGCCAATCTTTCTTCGAGTAAATTAAATCTAAAATCTATTCCTTCTTGATAATTGGTTAAAGCGGCATCATATACCGGTTTTAGTTCCTTGTAAATTAAGAATAGGGCAAGTAGGCTTTCAAAATCTAGATAGGCGATTGTAGTACCGGTAATAGCCTTTAAAAAGCGATTCTGATTATATCCTGTTGTAATGATAAAATTTTGGCTATCGATAAAATTCACGATAGCTGGTTTCTTGCGGGCTTGGATATCATGTTCTTTCATTAATCCATTGATCACATAAGCTAAGCTGCTATTTTCTCTATTAAAACGTTCATCTTTTTTTAGCACCACTAGCTTAAGTCGTGCGGAAATTTGAGCCCAAGCCTCGGGCCTTAACGCTGCATAAGTAGCTATTTTTAGTTTGATGGCCACTAAGGGAAAGTCTAACTCCATATATTAAATAAAAACCCTGTCTGCTTAGCAGGCAGGGTAAGTTTAGCTGATATAAGTCACCGCTATTTCAACCTCCCCATTTACGTCATAGGTGCCGTCGCTATGGCTTGTAACGGTTATGCTGCTTTTCGGTTCAAAGAGCTTGTCTTCTTCAGGAATTGGAGCACTGCTTTTTTGCTGATGCTGAATTAAGGTGATTAACTTTTTATACGCTGCCCCTAATTGGATCTTGCAAGCCAAATCACTTTTGGCTGTTTCACTTAGCTGATTAAAAAAAGTAAGCTGCGCTGTAGTAAGTTCCAGATGTGCTAATGACCAAGCTTCGAAGTTGGTATTCATTGTTAGGATCTCTTCATTAAATTGAAGTGGGGGTAGCTTATAGAGCCACTGCTGTAAGGCTAAAATACCGGCGGGTGTGAATGGTTGTTTCTCCATTTTTACGAAAATTAATTGAGCCAATGTATTTTAGCTCAAATCGAAAGTAATGCCTTTTGATGTGTTTAAAGGGCATTTTTAGACGGAGCTTTACCAAGCGGTAACATCTTTTTTGATGAACGGTACATTATCCATTTCAATAATTTGATTATTTATTTATTTAGGCTACGTTTATGAACATATCTTTAAATCCCGATTAAAATGTTAACTAGAAAAAGAATTTACCACTTGTTAATTCGTGTGTTTGTTGCTTTATTGGCTTCCCATTTTGTGGTTGTGCATGGCACCAAAAAGTCCTGGTTAGAATTGTTTAATAAGGGCTACTATTACGCTTCACTATTTTACAGTATGTTGATCGCTTATTTATTGATTGAATACATTTATATGGTAAGCCGAATAATAAACAAAGTCTTTGATGAACATGGTTCAGCTGCTAAGCGACTGAAGTACCAATTCATTTTCGGGTTTTTTTTTGCATCAGTTAATGCATTTTTACTCGCAATGATTCTATTCTGGATTAAGGATGAAAATATATTCACCTCTGGCTATTTTAAGAACCTATTTGTTTATATTCTACTTTTTATATTTACAATAAATGTGGTTTATTTATTGTACTACGAGTATGTAAAAGTACCGAAGATCCGCTATCAAATGATAGAGATAGACCCTGCAATGATGGGCTCTTTACGTAGTAGTGCACTTGAAGCAAACTTACCTGCTATCATTTACCATGAAAATAAAATTTGTTTTGCAGTGGATTTCAATGGTGTGAAAACTATTTGGCCCCATACAATAGCTGAATCGATGGGTTTTCTGAACCCTGCGGATTATTTTCAGATTAATAGAAAAGATATTGTGCACCGCGCAGCAATTGTGTCATTTAGTTCGTACCAATTACGATTTCTTAAAATAGCACACTGTATACCGAGTGCTAAAGAATTGATCACCAGTAGAAGGAAATCGGTAATTTTCAAAGAATGGTTGTCTGGCTAGGTTTATCCATTTGGACAATTATCGCACCTTTTCCCTTTCAGATACTTCTCACAGCATTCTTTTTTCTTTTTCTTCTTTTTTTTATCTTTATCCTTGTTCTTTTTGTCTTTTTTTGACATAATGTGAATATAACGAAAAAAGGGAACATTTTGACAATCATATAAAGATTGTCAAAATGTTCCCTTTTTATTAAATGTGACCGAGTGATTAGGCTTCAGCCGAATAGTTGATCTGACCAACATGTTTGTCGATCTGCCATCTGCCCGTTCCCTCTTCACCAATTACATCGAACAATTCGAGCGCACGACGAGCTTTGTATTCTTCTTCTCTTTGTTCTCTAAAGAACCAGTTTAAGAATTCTAACGTTACGTAATCTTGTTCTTTATGGCATCGTGCAGCAATGTTTTTAATAGATTGGGTAACACTAATCTCTTGATCCAGTGCTTCTTCAAAAACCTCACGAAATGAGTTATATTCTATTTTAATGTTGGTTATTTCTGGTGAAATGGCTGTACCGCCCATATCCAAAACATATTTATAAAATTTAAGTTGGTGCATTCTTTCCTCTTCAGACTGCTTAAAAAAGTAGTCGGCAGAAAAATCGTATCCATTGCGATTGCACCAAGATGCCATTGAAAGATAAATAGCAGAAGAATGAGCTTCTTTTTTAATTTGCTGGTTAATAAGTGCTTCTACATCTGATGAAATTAAGCACTTCGCGCGTATAATGTCTTTCATTTTCTTTGATATTTAGTGGTATTAATATATCAAAAATAGTGCTATAAAAGTTAGATAACGAATTTAAAGCCAATATGGAACTATTCTAATTCTAACTAAGAAAGAGGGGGAAGGAACTAGATGATAATTCTATAAAGGCGATCGTAAATGATATGATTAAGCTCAAGCATGGTAAAAGTACCCTGGAGTAACTCTTTTAGCTTAATAATTTGGATAAGCGATAAGACATAACAATGATCACAAGCGCAGATGAAAATGATTTCTAAATCAGCAGATTTAGTACTGTTCAAAAGCAGATCTTCAATATCAATTTGATAAACAGCTTTTTTTAATTTTAACAAATTGCGGTAATCAAATCGAGCTAACTTACCTGCAAAATCTATATACCAGCAATTTTCGCTATCAGATTGATAAATGGCACCATTATGAGTGCTAAACACTTCGGTAAAAACGGCAGAAGGTATTGGTAAGGTTTGCTGCATTTTAGCTATTTGCTTGTGGCTACAAAGATGCAAACTATTTAGACTAATTACAAATTAAAATACAAATTTGCTAAGGGAGACTTTAACTTGCATTAACGCCCATTGCATACAAAATGATATTCACTCCAAATTTGGTGTTATCTTCAGCTAAAAAACGCTTGTTTTTATAGTCATAGTCCCATTCGCATCCATAATCTTTATTACTATACAATACCCCAATTCTGTTGTTGATGGTCACCGCTTTTAAATAATCGTGAACGAGATCGTCGCCCCAGCCATTAAGCTCGAAGGAAGTAGTAGGGGGACCTTTTTCAAATTTAAAGAAGGCGCTGTATAGCGGGTGGTTATTAGGGATTTTTTTTAGCGATTGTGCGCCGAATAAATTGCTCATTTGTGCCTCAAATGATTTGGCAAAAAGGCCATCTATGTCATGATTACAATCGTCTACGAAAACGAATCCGCCGTTTTGTACATAGGTTTTAAAATTTGTCGCTTCTTGCTTGCTAAATTGAACCAATTTATGCCCACTTAAATAACAAAATGGATAGTTGAACAAGTCATTGCTGCTAAGTTCCACAATTTTTTCCTCCTCATTTAAGGGAATGGTGGTATACTCTAAAAGTGAATTCAAAAGATTTGAAGGCATCCGCTGATCCGTATCCCAATCTCCAGAGTTATATTTTATCCTCGCAAAAGTAAACTTGGCGCTTTGCATCGTTCTAAATTAGTGTCAATTTTTGTCATTTCAGATTTTTAACTTACATATCTTGTAAATTTTTTGATATTGTTACTTTTCGAAGCAAGAATAATTGCAATATGACCTATATTGAGGCACATTAGCTCAGTAAACTAAAAATAATGGTTTTGGATAACTCAGAAAGTAACGTAAAAACATTAATTGGCAAAATAGGTCTTTTAAAAAGCGAAATCCAAAAAGTAATTGTGGGTCAAGATGTCGTTATTGAGGAAATGTTGATTGCTTTAATGGCAGGTGGGCACTGCTTGTTGGAGGGTGTGCCAGGGCTGGCGAAAACGCTAATGGTGCGCACCCTATCCCAGGCGCTCAGTTTGTCGTTTAGGAGAATCCAGTTTACACCAGATTTGATGCCTACTGATATTGTAGGTACGGAAATATTAGAGGAAGATCATGCAACAGGCAAACGCTTCTTCAAGTTTAATAAAGGACCGCTCTTCGCTAACATCGTTCTTGCTGACGAAGTAAACCGTACTCCTCCAAAAACACAATCAGCTTTGCTGGAAGCCATGCAAGAATTTGAAGTAACTTATGGCGGACAAACTTATCCATTAGATCGTCCTTTCTTTATCTTGGCCACCCAAAACCCTATAGAACAGGCGGGTACTTACCCTCTTCCAGAGGCGCAACTAGATCGTTTTCTTTTATATATAAAGATTGGTTATCCCACGGCGGTGGAAGAAGCGCGAATATTAAGCACTACAACAGGTGCTCACAAAGCAATTGTTAGCCCTATTATTGGCGCCGACGAAATTAAACAGCTACAATCGTTGACAAGAGAAGTTAGCATTAATGATGAGTTAATCGCATATGTTAGTGAATTTATCCGAGCAACCCGTCCAGATACCACTTCGGTTGGTTTTGTAAAGGAATGGGTGCGATGGGGTGCCGGCCCAAGGGCTGGACAAGCATTGATACTAACTGCTAAAGCACGTGCGTTGTTTTATGGAAGATATTCGGTTATTATGGAAGATTTACAGACAATGGCTTACCCCGTTCTTAGGCATAGGGTGCTAATGAATTTTAAAGCAGAAGCTGAAAATGTATCCTCAGACCAAGTTACCGCTGAGTTGGTAAAAACTATCTCGCGACCAAAAAAAGTTATTTAAATGAGTAAACTGCTCGATCCGAAAGTAATGATGGCGATTAAAGATCTTAATTTGTCGGCAAAAACAACGATAGATGGATTCATGAGTGGGATTAATAAAAGCACCATAAAAGGCCCTGGATTAGAGTTTAGCCAATACAGAAGTTATCAGCCTGGAGACGATCTGCGTAGCTTAGATTGGAAGATGTTTGCCAGATCAGATAGATATTATATCCGCGAATCGGAGGTTGAAACCAATATTGCTGTTCGTTTTTTAGTTGATGCGAGTGCTTCTATGAATCATCACGACGGTGAGTTTACAAAAATTGATTATGCACGCTACCTAACCGCCTGTTTAGCATATTTGGCAAACTTACAAGGCGATGCGATTGGTCTGTATATTTTTAAAAACACCGAATTGTTTTCTATGGTAGCCAAGCAGGATTATCAGCACTTAGCGAGACTGTTTTTTCAGCTGGAGCAGCTAAAACCTGAAGGGGAATTTACAAAACCCATACACTACAAAGAGATTTTCTCAGGCACACAAAATCGTGAATTATTAGTTTTTGTTACCGATCTTTATCAAACCGCTGAGGAGATTTTCGATTTATTAGATACGCTGAATGCACTTGGGCATGAAATTCTAGTCTTCCATGTCTTATCTAGGAATGAAATTGAGCTCGATTTTAAAGGCTACTCCACTTTCGAAGATCTGGAAACTGGTCAAACGCTTCAAATAGATCAAACAAAAGCTAGATCAACCTATCAAACTAAACTTAGGAATTACTTAGACAAAACCCGAAATCACATGTTAGATCGGAGAATTTATTATAGAACAATTACGACCGATGAACCTTTAGATCAGGCATTGAGAGATTTCTTAAAACAGCGGAATAAATTGAAAGTTTAATGGCCTTACTATATCCCATCGGTTTACTAGCACTTGCAGGATTAATTGTTCCTGTAGTCATTCACCTTTGGAATGTAAAAAAAGGAAAAGTTTTAAAAATTGGCAGTATTGCTTTACTTGGCGAAAACGCCACTGCAAGTTCTAAAAATATTAAGATAACCGACATATTGCTGTTTATAGTTAGATGTTTAATAATCACATTGATAGCATTTGTATTAGCGCAGCCATATCATACGATAACATCGTCAAATCGTAAAAATGCAGGTTGGATTTTGATAGATAAAAGACAAATAGGAAAGGTTTACGAAGCTTCGAAACCCACAATAGATTCACTGATGAAGCTTGGCTTCGAAATGCGTGATTTTAATCTAGGCTTTGCTAAAATCTCATTGAAAGATAGTACAGCGGAATATTCCAGGACGAGAAGTGTAAGTTATACTGCTTTGCTTAAGGAGTTAAATACTCAAATTCCTTCGGGATATTCAGCAAATGTGTTTGCAGACCGTAGATTGCTCCATTTTGAAGGGAATTTACCTAAGCCCAGCTTTAGGCTGATTTGGAACGACCTTCCATCTGGAGATACCGTAAAAACCTGGACCACTAAGTTTTTAGCTAAAATTTATGAAGGAAAGTCGATCCCGACTTTAACAAGTTATACAAGTAGCTTGTTGCAAGATTTGCCTCCTATCAATGCGGTAATCTATGAGCCGAATGGCAGCGACTCGAAATATATCAAAGCTGCATTAAATGCAATTGCCAGTTTTACCAAAAGGAGCATTAAAATCGATAATTGGAACGGATCATCTGTGAAAGCTGATTTGCTGTTCTGGCTTTCAGATAAACCGGTACCATTAACTGGTTACAAAAAAGGAGCAAGTTTGATCAGTTATAAGAAAGGGAAAACCATCTTGGTTAACTCCACACTTCAAATAGCTTCAAGCCCAGGGCAAACCTTAGCGCTTAAAAAGAGGATCGCCGTCGATGACCAGAAAGGAACCACTGTTTGGGAGGATGGTTTTGGAGAACCAATCCTCATTAAAGATACTGATGCAAACTTTAATCATTTCTATTTTTACAGCCGCTTTAATGCTGAATGGACGGAACTGGTGTGGAATGAACAATTTATTAAGTCCCTTGTTCCGATTGTACTTGGGCAACCAAATGATCCTAATTTTGGCTTCGAAACGCATGATGCCGATCAAAGAATTCTAGCGCAGCAGCAAATACCCACAACTTATCATAACGCAACAATCGGCTTAACCATCAATAATCGTCAAGATCTAAAGGACTGGATTTGGGGGATAGCGTTTGTTTTATTGATTACCGAGCGGGTGCTGTCCTTATCAAAAAAAACAAGTGCGGATTATGGAAGAGGCTGAAGGTAACTATTGGATTACAAAGTTCAGGTTTAAACTGATTGTGATTTATTTTTTAAAAATCACTTTGTTGAGCCTGGCGATAGGAATACTGTTGACGTCTATGGCCACCTTTGTAGCAGTTAATTCTGTTATGATATTTGCAGTTACTTTTATGACAGTATTTTGCGGAATGCTAATATTCAAGCCAACGTGGGGAGTGACAAAATTGGAAGTTGCCAATTATTTAAATGTAGCCTATCCTGAACTTGAAGAAAGCGCAGGTTTATTGCTGAAACCCTTACAAGATTTGTCATTGTTGGAAAGATTTCAGAGAGACAAGATCAATGGCGCTTTTCCACTTCCCAATAGTTTGAAAAAAGCTTCTAAAGGAATTTGGGTTAACCTCATCTTACTGATCGGTGTATTAATTGTTCATCAATTTTTGCCTTTAAATACATTGGTCAGTCAACCTCCAGCCGCTCTTACCAACTTAAATGCTGTAAAGGAACAGCTATTGCCCGGGATTAAAGATTTTAATGTTCAAATATTGCCACCAGCTTATACGGGAAAAAAAACCAGAACTCAAAATCAATTTACCCTTAAAGCCGAAATCGGAGCACAGGTAGTTTGGCGAATTGAAACCACTGTTGCGGTTAAAAAACTTCGGTTAATTTTTAATGATCGTGAAATAATAACGTTAAACGAGGATGGTCGCTTTAGCAGGGTGATTAACCAAGCTGGTTTTTACCAAATAGAGCTGGATGGAAAAAAGTCGGATCTCTACCCCATAGAAATTATTCCGGATTTGCCCGTAAGTATTAAAATTATCGCTCCCACGCCATATACTACGATTGATGTTGGCCAAGTACCAAAAGTTAACCTAGCCGCTTTGCTAAAAGATGATTACGGAATTAGCGATGCATATATTTCGGCCACGCTTTCGAGCGGCAAAGGAGAGGGAGTGAGTTTCACGGAGAAGAAATTGAGTTTCAATACGGATGTTAATAACAAAATGGCAGTTAGGTTAACTAAAATACTTGATTTAACGGCTTTGGGTATGAAACCTGGCGACGAGCTGTATTTCTTTATCATGGCCAAAGATAATCATGGTCAGCATAGTAGGTCAGATGTGTATATGGTAACAATTGTTGATACCACTGAATTGATGAGCATGGCCGGAATGGCTAAAGGAATTGACCTGGTTCCAGCGTATTTTCGGAGTCAGCGACAGATTATTATCGATACCGAAAAGCTATTAAAGGAACAGGGAACACTGGCGCTTGAGGAATTTAAAAATAGAAGCAATTCATTGGGGATGGATCAAAAGTTGTTACGCCTGAGGTATGGAAAATTTTTAGGAGAGGAATCCGAAACTGCGATTGGGGGCGAACATGACCATGAGGAGGGCGAAGAGCATACAACAGCAGCCTTTGGGGATGTAAAGGCATTAATGGACGAGTATGCTCATAAGCACGATATTGCTGAAGATGCAACATTTTTTGAACCTGAGTTAAAGAAACAGTTGAAAGCTGTTTTGAATGAAATGTGGAGTTCTGAATTGAGATTGAGGACCTACAAACCGCAAGAAGCACTTCCTTATGAGTATAAGGCCCTTCGCTTATTGAAGGATTTACAGCAAAAATCCAGGGCTTATGTTGCGAAAACAACGCTTAAAACCACTAAGCTAAAAATGGAAAAACGCTTAAGTGGTGAGTTAACTAAAATTGTTCAACCTACACAACATGCGACCTTTGAGCATACGGATCGTTCAATAGAGGAATTGAAGATTCTTTTGTCGATTTTAGAATATCGGAAAACCGGTAGGGCATTTAATTATGGCGATCGCGAGTTGTTACGTGCCGGTGAAAAGCAACTCATTATTGCTGCTTCAACGCATCCTACTTCTTATTTGGCTGCGCTCAAGGCAATTCGTAAAATTAGCCTGGCCAATAATGTAAATGTAGCGGATATCGATATTGTACAAAGCACAATTCAAAAGTTGTTGGGAAAGGAAATATCAAAACCACAAGCGCCAGTCGCCTCACCAGAGGTTAATTTATACCGTAGTTATTTTAATCACCTCCAAAACGCAAACCAATAATGATGGAATTTAGCTATCTTATCATAATTTGCTGCCTGGCTTTTGCTTCATTTCTCCTCTACAAAGAAATAAGGCGTAGGGACAAATCAAGATTGTTATGGAGAATTGTTGCGAGTATGCTAATGGTGGGTGCTTTTGTGTTTCTAATGTTTCCAGTCAGGTATAATACCAAGAAGAACGAGCCCATACATGAGTTAAATCTTCTAACTGAGGGCGCATCTTTAGAGGCCATAAAAGCATTGAAAGCCAATGTTTATACGCTGGATTCGAGTGTGTTTTTAGTTAATAAAAAAAAGAAGATCACTTATTTAGCAGATTTAACATATCATTTAAAAACCCACCCAGACATAAGAAAAATAAATATTTATGGTTACGGACTTGCCGAGCAAGAATTAAAAACATTAGCAGACTATCAGATTTACTTTCATCCGGCAGTTATCCCAACAGGGATTCTCTCAGTTAGTTGGCCAAAGAAGTTAAATATTTCCGAAACTTTTATCATTCAAGGTAAGTTCCATAATCCTACTGAAAAGAAGATAAAGCTAAAGCTCTACGGTATGGGTAGAAGTTTGGATTCATTAACTGTTAAAACGAAAGGCATGAATAACTTTTCTTTTTCCACTCAGCCTAAGCACATAGGTAGGGCAGTTTTTAAGTTAATTGCCTTGCAGGGAAATGACACCCTATCTATAGATCCAGTGCCTTTTGAGATAGTGAGCGAAAAACCTATCAGTGTTTTAATTTTAGCTTCTTTTCCAGATTTTGAATATAAATTTTTGAAGCAATGGTTATACGAAAATCATTATCCGGTCGCTTTTAGAAGTCAGATTAGTAAAAATAAATACAGTACCGACTTTCTAAATAGGAAACCTGTAAATCTTAATCGACTTAATTCACCATGGCTTAAGGACATAGATTTGGTAATAATTGATGAGGATGAGTTAAGATCGTTGAGTTTAAGTGATAGAGCAACCGTGTACCGGGAGGTTAGCAATGGAATGGGTTTAATTATTAAGGCGGCTAAAACTGGGCTAGGGGAACAACCATTAATTTCTGATTCGACTGGAAAAACCATGGTGAGTATTAAGTTAAGCGGGATGGGGAAGATTTTAACCACTACTCAGTCGTCTACGTATCAATGGCAATTAGTGGGAAATCAAATGCGTTATGCCAAGTTTTGGTCGCACCTTTTTGAAAAAGCGTCAAGGAAAGAAATTCCATTCTATTCATTTGAGGTTACACCTAAGTGGCCGAGCGTTTATGAAAAATCAACAATAAAAATCAACTTAAATGATTACAAGCCACCACTGGTTTTGATCGATAGTATCCCGATTAGTCCGAGGCAAAACATGGAGCTTCCGTTTTTATGGGATGGCTATTTTTGGGCAGCGAAACCTGGCTGGTCAACAGTATCAATCAATCGCAAGGTGACTTACCTGTATCACTACAAAAGGACGGACTGGAAAGCAGCTAAAAATTTCGCTAAGTTAAATAGTACCGTAAATTATGAAGCAAGGCAACGTAATTCAGTAGTGAATTTCGACGAGGTTGAACTCCACGCTGAGGAAGAAATTAGCAAATGGTGGTTTTTTGGTATTTTTTTATTAAGCATTTCTTATTTATGGTATGAACAAAGGTTTTTAGCAAATAAATAGCGTTTACACAGTCTTGAGTCTAATGAAACTAAAATGTTATAATGTTTTAATATTAGAATTTGCTATCTTACTTTTTGAACCATTAAACTAAACCGTTTTGAAAAGAAAAGACTTTCTCTATTTGTCTGGAATGGGAATGGGGGCGATGCTGTTGTCGGATTTATCTGCTTATGGCAATTCAATAGACCCTTTACAAGCGCTGGATAAGATAGATGTTAAAATTAAAAAGGAACTGGCAGATGTTGCGTTAAATGCAGCAAAGGCTAAAGGGGCCACCTATACCGATGTGCGTATTGGCCGCTATTTGAATCAATTTGTTTCTACGCGGGATAAACGTGTGCAGGGTGTTGCCAATACCGAATCTTTTGGAGTTGGAATTAGAGTTATTGCTAACGGATGTTGGGGTTTTGCGGCAACCAATGCGGTAACTAAAGAATCTATTGCAAAAACTGCACAAGAAGCTGTTGCCGTTGCAAAAGCTAATGCAAAAATACAAGGTGAGCCCGTACAATTGGCCCCTCAAAAAGGTTTTGGAGAAGTGAATTGGAAAACCCCCTTAGCAATCAATGCTTTTGAAGTTCCCATTCAAGAGAAAGTTGATCTCTTATTGAATGTGAACGACATTGCCATGCAAAATGGTGCAAGTTTTGTAAATGCAGCTTTGTTTGCAGTAAATGAGCAAAAATACTTCGCCTCAACAGACGGATCTTATATCGATCAAGATATTCACCGTATTTACCCTTCGTTTGGAGTGACTGTTATCGACAGAGCTTCTGGTAAGTTCAAAACTCAATCCGCATTAAGTTCGCCAATGGGTATGGGCTACGAATATATGAATGCACGACCTGAAGATAAAATTAGTGGGGTAGTTACGCGTTACAAGGGAAGGTATGATATATTGGAAGATGTTAAACAGGCAACCCGCGTTGCTAAAGAGAAGATTACTGCGAAATCAGTTGAAGCCGGTAAATATGATCTAATCTTGGATCCGTCACATTTGTGGCTAACCATCCACGAATCTGTCGGCCACCCAACAGAATTAGATCGTGTATTAGGCTATGAAGCCAACTATGCAGGTACAAGTTTCTTAACTTTAGATAAGTGGCAATCGAAAAACTTTAAGTTTGGTAGCGATAAGGTAAATATTATTGCCGATAAAACCCAGGTAGGTTCGCTCGGTGCGGTTGGCTATGACGATGAAGGAGTAAAGTGTAAAAAGTGGAATCTCATTAAAGATGGGGTATTGGTAAACTATCAGACCATTAGAGATCAGGCCCATATTATCGGATTAACGGAATCGCAAGGTTGTTGTTATGCACAGGGCTGGGATGATGTACAGTTCCAAAGGATGCCAAATGTTTCTTTAGAGCCTGGCAAATCGAAACTAAGTGTAGCGGATATGATTAAAGATGTAGAAAAGGGGATTTACATTATTGGCGATGGCAGTTATTCGATAGATCAGCAGCGTTACAACTTCCAGTTCGGGGGACAACTATACTATGAGGTAAAAGAAGGCAAAATTGTTGGAATGCTTAACGACGTGGCTTACCAATCGAATACTCAAGAATTTTGGAACTCTTGTTCGGCAATTTGCGATGAAAGTGACTATCGCCTAGGAGGCTCATTTAACGATGGCAAAGGTCAGCCCGGTCAAAGCAGTGCCGTGTCTCACGGTAGTTCTACGACGAGGTTTAAAGGAGTTAATGTTATAAATACAGCTAGAAAAATATAATTATGGCCATATTAAGTAAAGAAGAAGCCCAGACAATATTAAAAAAAGTACTCAGTTTTTCTAAGGCAGACTCATGCGAGGTGAGTTTAAACGGATCCAATGGAGGTAACATCCGTTATGCGCGTAACGCGGTGTCTACAGCGGGACAAATTGATGTAATGAGTTTATCCGTAAATTCCACTTTCGGTAAAAAAACAGGTAGTGCATCTATCAATGAATTTGATGATAGCTCGCTTAAGAAAGTAGTAAGTAGAGCAGAAGAATTAGCTAAGCTTGCACCAGAGAATCCAGAGTTTATGCCTTTATTAGGGACTCAGAATTTTCAAGAATCAAAAACTTTTAATGAGCATACTGCGGCGATGACTCCCGATACTAGGGCAGAAATGGTTGGTAAGAGCTTAAATGTGGCTAAGGCGGCTAATTTAGATGCTGCAGGTTTCTTAGAAAATTCTACCCGTTTCAATTCGGTTATGAATTCTAAAGGATTGTTTGCCTATAATAAATCTACCAGTGTCTCATTTTCTGTTACGATTAGAAATAAAGAAGGTACTGGTTCTGGCTATGTTGAACAAGATTTTAATGATTTAAGTAAAATGGACGTGCTTGCTTTAAGCAAAATTGCTGCGAGCAAGGCAACAGGGTCGGCGGGTGCCAAAGCGATTGAACCAGGAAAGTACACTGTTATCCTAGAGCCTTTGGCAGCGAGTGACATTTTAGGGAGTATGTTTAGAGGTTTCGATGCCAGAAGTGCTGATGAAGGGAGAAGTTTCATGAGTAAGAAAGGTGGAGGCACGCGTCTAGGTGAGCAATTATTTTCTGAAAATGTGAATATTTATTCAGACCCGATGAATCCAGAGCTACCCTCAGCTACCTGGAATGGCGATGGTTTGGCACTTAAAAGAACCGATTGGGTAAAAAATGGAGTGGTTAAAAATTTAGCATACTCTAGATTTTGGGCAGCGAAAAAAGGTGTAGAGCCTTTACCATTTGCACGAAGTATGGTGATTGAAGGGGGAACACAATCTTTACAAGATTTAATTAAAAGTACGGAAAAAGGAATTTTGGTTACTCGGTTTTGGTATATACGTTCAGTAGATCCTCAAACCTTATTATTAACAGGTCTTACACGTGACGGTACTTTCTACATTGAAAATGGTGAAATCAAATTCCCAATCAAAAACTTCAGGTTCAATGAAAGCCCGGTAATTATGTTAAACAATGTTGAGGCACTTGGCAAACCAGTTAGAACAGGTAGCGGAATGATTCCTCCCATGAAAATTAAAGACTTTACTTTTTCGTCACTATCTGACGCGATTTAGGAATTGCCGACGAATTGCCGACTTCGTAAGTCGGGGTGTCTTACCCCGACTTACGAAGTCGGAATAACACGAATTCGAAATAAAAAAAATGAGAAGAAGAGATTTTTTATACCTGACGAGTTTAGGTGCAGGCGCTGCCATGCTACCTAGTTTAAATACTTTTGGAAGGACAATTTCAGTTGAAGAGGCTTTAATTCCAGTGGATGTAAAGCTGAAGAAACAAATGGCAGATATAGCTTTAAATGCAGCCAAATCTAAAGGAGCCACTTATGCCGATGTGCGGATTGGAAGATACTTAAATCAGGTAGTAGCTACTAGAGATGCCAGAGTAGAGAATGTAGCCAATGGTGAATCTTTTGGGTTAGGCGTGAGGGTATTGGCAAATGGGTCATGGGGTTTTGCAGCTACTAACAATCTGGATAATGCCAGTATTGCCAAAGCAGCAGAATTAGCGGTTGCCATTGCAAAAGGAAATTCTAAATTAATGAGTGAGCCAGTGCAGCTTGCTCCGCAAAAAGGTTATGGAGAGGTAAGTTGGAAAACACCGTTGGAAGTGAACGCATTTACAGTGCCAATACCGCAGAAAGTAGAATTGTTATTAAATGTAAATAGTGAGGCGCTAAAAGGTGGGGCTAAATATGTTAGCTCAAACTTGTTCATGGTCAATGAACAAAAATATTTTGCTTCTACAGAAGGATCGTATATTGATCAAGATATTCATCGGATATGGCCGAACTTTACGGTAACAAAAATTGATGCTACTAGTGGGAAATTTGAAACTCGCAATGCTTTGAGTTCCCCTATGGGAATGGGTTTTGAATATTTGACGCCTAAAGAGGAAGAAAAAATAAAGGGCGGCCCGGTTACCATGTATAAAAAGCGGTATGACATGTTCGAAGACGTTAAAGAAGCCACTCGTCATGTGAGCGAAAAATTAAAAGCTAAACCTGTTCCTGCTGGCAAATATGATTTAATATTAGATCCATCACACCTTTTCTTAACCATTCACGAATCGGTAGGACACCCAACAGAGTTAGATCGCGTGCTTGGTTATGAAGCTAATTATGCTGGGACAAGTTTTTTAACGCTCGACAAGTGGGAGAGTAAGAAATTTAACTTTGGTAGTGATCAGGTCGACGTTATTGCCGATAAATTAGAAGTTGGTTCACTGGGTGCAGTTGGTTATGATGATGAAGGTGTTAAGTGTGGGAGCTGGGATATCATTAAAAAAGGAATTTTGGTGAATTATCAAACTATTAGAGACCAGGCGCATATTTTGGGGTTAAAAGAATCTCAAGGTTGCTGTTATGCTGACAGTTGGGACAGCATTCAGTTTCAACGGATGCCTAATGTGTCGTTGGCCCCAGATAACACTTCGCTAACAGCGGCAGAAATGGTTAAGGATGTAGAAAAAGGTATCTATATGTTCGGTCGTAATTCTTATTCGATAGATCAGCAGCGCTATAATTTTCAATTTAGCGCGCAATTAGCCTACGAAGTTAAGGATGGAAAAATTATAGGGATGTTCAAAGATGCTGCCTATCAGTCAAATACGCAAGAATTTTGGAATGCATGTGCCAAACGCTGCGGAAAAAACGATTACCGTTTGGGTGGAACGTTCTCTGATGGGAAAGGCCAGCCTAGTCAAGTAAGTGCCGTATCACATGGAAGTGCAACTACTCGTTTCAACGGTGTAAAAGTGATTAATACAGGAAGTAAATTGGGATAATTTACCCCTAGTTATAAGTTAAAAGACTTACGAAGTTTGTTTTGCGCTTGGTCTGTTAACTTCGTAAGTCAATACATTTTTAAACCACTACGGGTGGGATAATTTCTTCCGTCGATTCGGCAAGCTCCTTAACTTTAGCTAGGGCTTTGGGCCACATCTCTGCGAACATATCGATCATTTGTTTGTTTTGTTCCGACTCATCCATTTCCATAAAGATGTGTAAATTGGTTTTACCTCCTAAATCGGTGAGCGTATAGTTTTCTTTAGCGCCAGCCCACATTTTTACCTGTTCGCTTTCGTAATCTTCCACACCATTATCGTACATTCCTAAATGTTCGATAGACATGTACTCGTTCGGTACATTGTCGGCAATTCTGGAAACCATTCCCCGATTGCTTGAATCTAAAAACAGCGCCTTACTCCCTTTTTTCCAGTCCGTTTCTACTTTGGATCCTTCACTAAAGGCAGTGGTCCATATTGGATAAGTTTTTTCTCCAAAAAGTACATCCCATACTTTTTCTCGTGATGCATTGATTTCAATGTTAAAGTCCATATTGATAGGTTAAAGGTTATAAAATTTGATTGCTTTAATTTACATCGCAATTATTAACAATTGACAGCGATAAAAGATTAAATAAAATTCAGCTTTTTTTAGCGAACAATTCAGGTGAAAAGAGACAATTATAGGGGGTATATGCGACAGTGAAATGTTCTTGGATTACACATTGATTCTCAATATATTCGTAAGTGCTACCTACAAATACTGAATGAATAAACTCTACCCCATTTTACTTTGCCTATTTATCATCCTTGCTTTTAAGCAAGATGACCCTAATTCGCTCGTTAAGGTGGGTAGATTCGTATTACCTAAGGGCGTAACTTCAAAAGATTATCTTCCTAATACGCTTATAGTCAAGTTTAAAAAGTCAAGTAGCAAGCAAGTAAATAGTATTGCTTCTGTTGCAAAAATCCAACTTAATGCTAAGGGCGTTTCTATTGTCAGTTTGAAAAAATTATTTCCCAGTAACTTAAAATCAGTGGGTACTCAATCACTTGCCCAAAGTCCTTTACCCGATTTGAGCGATTTATACGTTGCGCAATATGAAGGTGGCCAAAGTATTACAGATGTCATAAATGCGTTGCTAAAGGATGAACAGATCTTATATGCCGAGCCAAGTTATATTTATAAAACATCTTATGTTCCTAACGACCCTAATTATACTAATCAAAGTTATTTAACAAAGGTACAAGCCCCGCAGGCTTGGGACGTTTTACGCGACGCAAGCTCGGTTATTCTAGCCATTGTAGATTCTGGATCCGATTTGCAACACGAAGATTTAGCGGCAAATATTTATTTAAATACTGCTGACCCAGTAAATGGAATAGATGATGACAATGATGGCTACATAGATAATTATAGCGGATGGGATTTTGTTGGAAATTCCGCTTCGACCATGATTCCGGATAACAATCCAGATGTAACTAGCGATACTACAGATCACGGCGTACATGTTAGTGGTATTGCCAGCGCTGTTAGCGATAATGGTAGGGGTGTTGCAAGTATTGCTTTTAATGCTAAGTTAATGATTATTAAAACTGGTGCTGATAACAACGGCAGAAGTATTTACAAAGGGTATGAAGGAATAAAGTATGCTGCTGATCATGGTGCGAAAATAATTAATTGTTCCTGGGGTGGTCCGGGGGGAGGACAATTCGGGCAAGAAATGGTGGACTATGCCGTTGCTAAAGGGAGTTTGATTATCGCTGCGGCCGGAAATGAGTCTGATGAAGAACCTAGTTACCCTGCGGCGTATAAGGGCGTATTATCGGTAGCTTCGGTTACCAATGCCGATGTTAAGTCGGGTTTTTCTACTTATGGATATTCAGTTGATATTTCTGCACCTGGTACTTCAATTTTTAATACGCGTAATGACAATAAATATGGGTCTTTAAGCGGTACTTCGATGGCCACACCTATGGTTGCAAGTGCTGCGGCATTGGTAAAGGTGAAGTATCCAAATTACAACGGTTTGCAAATAGGAGAGGTGCTGCGTACCACAGCCGATCCAATAGATGCTTTAAATCCAATGCATGCCAACAAAATGGGCAAAGGAAGATTAAATGTTTACAAAGCATTAACCCAACCAACTTCCTCCGTACGCTACCAACAAATAGCTATTGCCGACCAAAGTAATGGCAGCCGCACGGCGGGAAGTGAGTTAACTTTAAGCTTAGATTTAAAGAGTTTTTTAACTCCGGTTGCAGGCCTGACGGTCGATATATCGAGTACCAGTCCATATGTACAGATCTTAAATTCCAGTATTTTAGTGGGTAGTATGGGAACACTAGAAACAAAAACAAATATTGGCCCTGTGGCTGTTAAGATTTTGGCAAATACTCCGCAAAATCAAGAAGTAACTTTTAAAATAAACTACTCGGGAAATGGAGGCAGTTACCTTGATACTGAATTTTATACTATCACGGTAGCTTTGGATTATTTAAATGTAACTGTTAATAAAACGAGCACTACCTTTACCTCAAATGGTAGGGTTGGTTTTAGCAAGGCCGATGCTACGGGTGGCCTGGGATTTATTTATAGAGATGAGCCCATGCTTTTTGAAGCAGCATTAATGATTGGTAATTCGCCCACACAGGTTTCGAATAACGCTAGGAGTGAGGGGAATTCTAGTGAAGATTTTGTTAAGCTTATTAGCGCAGCAAAAGTAAGTGGTTCTCAAGCAGCCTTTGAGTGGGTTGCTACATTCACGGATGAAGGCGCTAGTAATCCGATAGGGTTAAAAGTTAAGTCAAAGATGTTTGCTTATGCGACAGCTCCGGATGATAAATATGTAATTGTAAATTACGATATCACCAATACTTCTTCTACAACGCTACAAGGTGTATATACAGGCATGTTTACCGATTGGGATTTAGATGAATCATCAGCCAACGCTACTCGATATGACGCTGCAACTAAAACTGCTTATGCCTTTGCAAGAGAAAATGTCGATTATCCTTATGCTGGAGTTCGATTATTGACAAATTCAGCGCCTGCTGCCTATTATCCAATGTCGTATCAGTTAGTTGGTGATCCATTGGCGGATAATAAATTTACGACAGCCGAGAAATACCAGGCTTTGAGTTCAGGTATAAAATCAACAAGTTTAGGAACTACAGGTAATGGTTATGATATTATGTATACGATAGGAAGCGGCCCATATAGCATACCGGCAAATGGAACTATAACCGTTGCCTATGCTTTTATTAGCGGAGATAATTTAAGCGACCTATTGAACAGTGGTAATGCGGCGCAAACAAAGTATGAAACTATTCAAAATAAACCCACAGACCCCCAGCCCGGAGACGCAACAGCGTTCTTATTGAAGCAGAATTATCCAAATCCAGCGAAGGATTTTACAACTATACCGTTTAGCATTGCCGAAAGATCCGCTACAAAATTAACCTTAACGAATGTGCTTGGCAGAGTAGTTCAAACGCTCATAAATGAAACCTTAAATGCTGGAAGTTATCATGTTCCGGTTAATTTAAATAAGTTACCGGCGGGAGTGTATTTTTACCAGCTTAGTGCGGGCGGCTATCAGAAAGCTTTAAAAATGATGGTGGTAAAATAGTGGGATGAACTGGTTATTGGAACTGAATTATCCTAAGGCGTTATAGCAAGCTCTGCAACGAGGCTCATAACTATCTTTTTCTCCTAATAAAATCTTCGCATCGTTTGCAGCGGTGCGATAAGAATAAACAGCTGGGCTACCACATTGCATACATACAGCGTTAACTTTGGTTACGTGCTCAGCGATAGCCAAGAGCGCTGGCATCGGACCAAATGGTTTACCTTGAAAATCCATATCTAAACCTGCTATAATTACGCGAATTCCCTTAAGAGCTAATTTATTGCATACATCCGGTAAGTTGTCATCAAAAAATTGCGCCTCATCGATACCTACCACTTGAGTGTTTGTGCCTAATAATAAAATTGAGGAAGAATGGGCAACCGGGGTCGATTGTATGGAATTTAAATCATGCGATACCACCGCATTTTCATCATATCGCGTATCTGTTTTAGGCTTAAAGATTTCAACATTTAGTTTAGCGATTTGTGCGCGTTTTAGTCGCCTGATTAACTCTTCTGTTTTACCAGAAAACATCGAACCACAGATAACTTCAATGCTTCCACAAAATTCACCTCTTCTAAAGTTTTGTTCGCTAAATAACATCTCCAAAATTAGCTAAAATTCTCTTTAAACACCACGTAATAACAGATTTTTATATTACTTTTGGGTTCACTGTTAACATAAACAATAAATTTTTTCGTTTAATTGCTATGATGAACCAAGAAGACCTTTTTAAGAAAATTGGAGTGATTTTAAATGAGTTAAATAGTCAATATGAATTTTTAGCTCAGAACCCACAACAGCTAAATGAATTGGAATTAGCACTTTTTCACGCAAATGCTGATTTTTTAGCAAATCATGCTCAAATTCTTATTAAAGTAAGTAAGAGTGGGCAGCCACTTGAAATACAGGCTAGCGAAGAAGTAAATGAGGTAAAAGCCACCAATTCAACTATTGATAGAACTGAGGAGTTGGAATCTGAATATTATCGTGAACCATTGCAGGAGGAACAAGTTGAAACAATAGCATTTGCAGAAGAATCTAATAGCGATACCATTGGGGTTAAGGAAGAAGAACTCATTGATGTTAAGGTAATTGAAGAGGAGATTTTTAAAATTGACAATGAGCCCTCTACTTTCGAATTTATCTTAAATGAGCATTCTGAGCACGAGAATGTAGCGGATGAAAAATTTGATTTCGAACAGAAGCCTATTGATGAATTATTTAACCGCCCTTTAAGTGAGGAAGAAGAAAATATACTGGCGCAAAAAGGAAAATTGAATTCAGTACCTATCGAGACGGATGATGATGAAATAGGACCAGAGCCTTTTTTAGTTTCACAACTAATTGAGGAAGAAGAATTCCCAATCCAAGAAGCAGATTTGGAGTTGAAGGAAGCGATCGAACCGGCGATTAACAAAACTCAAGCGGCCGTTGAAGACCCCGGTTATAAACCTACATTGAACGAATTACTTGCTGCAAGGACTGACAAAAGTTTAAATAACCAAAATGGAGCAAATTCAATAAGTGATTTGAAACAAGGTATTAACTTGAATGATAAACTGCTATACATTAAAGATCTTTTCAATGGTTACAACCTGGCTTATGCCGAAGCGATTGATTTAGCCAATAGGCTTCCTAATTTTGAAGCTGCAGATAATTTTTTCAAGAAAAATTATGCCGTTAAAAACAACTGGGCCGAGAAGCAAGCTACTGTCGATAAGTTTTATGCGCTTTTGAATCAAAGGTTTAAATAGCTAAAAAAGAAAGAACTTTTAAATAAAGCCCATTCTATTCGAATCGAGTTTTAAGAAAATAAACAGCAAGATTGTAAAACTCCAGAGTGATGAGCCTCCATAGCTTATGAAAGGTAAGGGAATGCCAATAACAGGCATTACTCCTATTGTCATTCCAATATTGATAAATACGTGGAAGAAAATAATGCAGGCAATAGCGTAACCATATACTCTGGAAAATACAGAACGTTGTCGCTCGGCCATATTAATAATCCTTAATAATAAAAAGATAAAGAGGGCAATTACTGCAAAACATCCAACAAATCCCCATTCCTCGCCCACGGTGGAAAAGATAAAATCAGTGCTTTGGGCTGGTACATAATCATATTTGGTTTGGGTTCCTTGTAAAAATCCTCTGCCGGTAACTTGTCCAGCGCCAATGGCGATTTTAGATTGAATTACATTATAGCCCGCCCCTTTATTATCGGATTTTAATCCTAAGATTAACTCGATACGTGTTTGTTGGTGAGGCTTTAATATATTATAGAATATATATTTTGCAACAAATAGGTAACCGATTGCTAGTAAAGTAATGATGCTGATGCTAATTATTTTTTGTTTCCTTTTACGGTTGTTGTACGCGAAGAGGCCACCTATTAATAAGATAATTGATATAAGCAAAAAGGAGCTCAAAAATAAATTGAGTATAAATAGCAATACCATTCCCCAAAATATGATAAGTAAGTTTCCTGGTAAACCTTCCCGGTATAGGGGGAACATAAATGAAAGAAAGACCAACATTGATCCTGCGTCTGGTTGAAGCATAATTAAGCACATAGGCAAACCAATAATGCCCATGGATATTAAGATAGGTCTTAGGGTATTAAGCTTAATATTAAACGTGCTGATGTAGCGCGCCAATAGTAACGCAGTACCAAATTTAGCCAGTTCGGAAGGTTGCAAACTAAAAGAGCCAATTTGAATCCAGGCCTGGTTTCCACCAACGTTCTTCCCGATTACCAACACGGCTATGAGTAAAATAATGGTAACCCCATAAATCACGGGAGCAAAGACACTGAAGAATTTTGCATCGAATAGTAAAATAGATAGGCCTAAAATTAATGCTGTGAATATGAAAATAAGTTGTTTGCCATATTCGGCAGCAAAACTAAAAGCAGCAGATTTATCAGGATCGTATTGTACCGAGAAAATATTTAAAAACCCAATCATGCACAAAGCGATGTAGATTAGGATCGTTATCCAGTCTACATTAAAGAAAAATCGATTGCTTTGTTGTTGAATCATTTTTTTGGCTTTATAACTTGCTTAGTAGGGAGTATTGCGGTTGAATTGATCTTAACTTGGGGCGTTTTACTTTTAATTGGCAATGAGTTATTCGTACTATCCGATTTCTTAGTGGTATCTGCTTTAACCACACGTTTAACAGGCTTGGCTATTAGCGCTGGAAGTAAATTATCAGCTTTGTATTTTTCGATAGAACTTCCATTAATGAGTCTGCCAGAAAGCGAATCGGTTAAATATTTTTCTGTAATGAAACTCGCAATTGGGGCTGCATAAGATCCACCGTACCCCCCATTTTCAATAATGACGGCGATGGCAATTTTTGGGTTATCGCGGGGTGCGAAACCAATGAATACTGAGTGATTTTTACCACCGTTCTGGGAGTTTTGTACTGTTCCCGTTTTTCCGCACATGATGATATTACGTAAGCGTGATTCAATTGCCGTTCCGGTTGATGTGTTTACTGCGTCTTGCATGCCGTCTATCACGGGATCATAGTGCCGTGCGTCAACACCGGCAAAATGTTTTTCTTTATATTTTTTATCAATTAATTCATTGTTACCTATTCCTTTTACAACATGCGGTTTAATGTAGTAGCCTCTGTTAGCTATAATAGCCATTATATTGGCCATTTGCAGCGGTGTAGTGGTAATCTCTCCCTGACCAATGGCTACGGATAGAACCGTATTATAGTTCCAACGATTTTTATACATGCGGTCATAATCTGCCTTTCTATATAATTTGAAGGCTTTTTCTCCCGGGAAGTCTATTCCTAGGGTATCTCCAATCCCGAATTTCCGTACTTTTTTTTGCCATTCCTCATAGGTGGCTCGCTGATTTTTAACCCCATTTTTAGTCATCATTTTGGCAAAAATGTTAAAGAAATAGGTGTTGCAAGATCGGGACAATCCCCATCTCAAGTTGGTATTTAAATCTACATGTTCACATTTTACTTTTCGACTTCCCGACATAAAGTAGCCTGGGCAAAAGAACGTCGAGTTGGCGTCAATCACGCCATCTTGCAAAGCAATAAGTGCATCTAAGGGCTTGAAAGCCGATCCAGGGGAATATCTGCCAGATATTGGCCTAACAGTTAGCGGCCGGTATGGATTTTTGGAAAGTTCGGAATAGTTATTGCCAGTTTCTCTTCCAATCATTTTGTTAGGGTCATAACCCGGACTACTCACAAAGGCTAAAATCTCGCCAGTACTTGGTTCAATGGCTACTAAGCTCCCAACCTTATGGGCTAATAACTCTTCCCCTAGTTTTTGGATACGGCTATCAATAGTTGTCACCAATTGTTCGCCAGAAATGGCTAGTGAATCTAGTTTGCCGTCTGCATAACTGCCTTGAGCTACGTTTTTATTGTTGTACAGTACGTGTTTTACCCCCTTTTTTCCTCTCAGGTATGGTTCGTAGAACTTCTCTATTCCACTTTTGCCAATATCATCCCCAGGTTTGTAGTAACCATCATGCTTTTCTATTTCAAAGGGTGAAACCTCCTTTACGTAGCCTAAAAACTGACCGGCGATGCTATCTGGATAATAACGAATGGTTCTGTTTTGAACAAAAAAACCACTATAGTTATGCATCTTTTCTTGTAGCGAAGCATAGGTTTCGATAGATAAGAGTTTTTGGAAGATAGAAGCCCGACCTCGAGAATACACAATTGCTTTACGAAGTTTCTCATTAAATTCAACCGTATCAATTCCTATTATTTTGCAGAGGGATAAAGTGTCAAAAGCTTTCACTTGGTTTGGTATTACCAACAAATCATAAGTGGGCTGGTTTTGCGCTAAAATCTTATGGTTTCGATCAACTATCACTCCACGCGCAGGATATACATACAGTTTACGCAATGCATTATTGTTGGCATCTAGAAAATACTTATCACTAGCAACCTGCATGTAAAATAATTTACCTAGTAGAATAAGTGCAATTACAATAAATAAGCCTTGAATAATGTATCGTCTATTAAATAATTGATCCATTAGTTCGATTTTCTATTATGAAAGATAAATTCTGTTAGTAAGATTATAAATAACGTAAAAACGGCACTTAATAATGTCCTTCCAATAGTATAACTAAACTCGGTTAATTTAAATGCTTCCAGAAAAAATACCACAATATGATGTATTAGGATACATAGAATGATATATAGGGAGAACCACTTAAAACCCATATTGCCTAAGGATGGTTCAGGTTCATCGATCGATTCTCGATTTAAACTAACCGATATAAATAAAATTCTCACAAAAGCTAATGCCACACAGCCCGCAGTATGAACGCCTAAGGTGTCGTAAAATGCGTCAACAGTTAAGCCTGTAAGAAAGGCTAAACTGTATAAGATTAAATTGGGTGTATTAAATGGAAGTACTAAAATGAATAAGATATAAAGAAAGGGCGTAGATAAATTATAGAAACCAATGTTTCGCAGTAAGAAAATCTGTACAAATAAAAGTACAATCCATCTAAATAGGTTAATAAAAATAACTTTACTGTTCATTGGGTAATTTAGCTTCTAAAAGTTTTTGTTCTAACGCTAACCTATCTTTGATAATGTAAACATATTGCAAGGAACTAAAATCGTTAAAAAGATCGATTTCCAAAGTCATAAAGCTATCGCCGGTGCTGATTTGTGTATTACTAATTCGTCCCACAGCAATTCCTTTCGGGAAACCCCCAGCTCCTGAAGTGATAATGGTATCTTTTAAATTGATTTTATAATGATTCGGAATTTCCTTTACATAGGCCTTTTTGAGGTTAAAATTCCCTTCACCCCATACCAAGGATCCAAAAGCATTGTTTTTTTTGATGAGCACACTAATGTGTGTCTCTTTATTGAGCAGGGATCGAATAGTTGAAAAATTAGCAGAGACGTCCATAATAAATCCTACCACACCATTTTGAGGAGAAATAACAGCCATGTCTCTACTTATTCCATCCTTACTACCTTTGTTAATGGTGATGTAGTTATTACGGTGAGTGATAGAGTTCTTAATTACCTTAGCCGATAGGAGCGTATACTGTTGGTTGTAAATAGTATCTTTAATATTCACAATTTTGCTGCTATCTACGTTTTTGATATTCAACAATTCGCTTCTAAGCTTTGCATTTTCCAGTGCCAAACTATCATTGGCCTGACCAAGGTATAAGTAGCGTTTAATTACATTTAAGCGTTCGTATAAACTTCCAACTACTGAATTGGTAGAATTTAAGGTAATACTTCTTTGGTAAGCATTATTTTTAATGCAAAGGAAAATACCAATAGTAAAGAAAATGATGAAAAAAAAGAATGCGTTATATCTACTTATGAAAATCCAAAGGTTACGCATCTTAGTTGAAAGTTGAAGGTTGCACGTTGAAAGTTTGGGCTTGCAACCCATAACTCACATACTGCAACTCTGAATTATTGCATTAAAAATTTAAAACCGCCTATATTTTTTAAGGCTATCCCTGTTCCACGAACAACCGCTCTAAGTGGGTCTTCAGCAACATGAACTGGAAGCTTTGTTTTAGCGGCAACACGTTTATCAAGCCCGCGTAATAAAGCTCCACCACCGGTTAAATAAATACCGGTTTGATAAATATCTGCAGAAAGTTCTGGTGGAGTAATCTCCAAAGCCTTCAGAATTGCTTCTTCAATTTTTGAGATTGATTTATCCAGGCAGTGCGCTATTTCTGTATAAGAAACCGTGATTTGCTTTGGAACTCCCGTCATTAAATCTCTTCCTTGAACAGCGAAATCGGCAGGAGGATCAGCTAACTCAGGTAAAGCTGCGCCAACTTCGATCTTAATTTTTTCTGCGGTACGATCACCAATCATAATATTGTGCTGGCGGCGGATGTAATTCACGATATCTGAATCAAAGTTATCGCCCGCAACGCGAATAGATTGATCACAAACAATACCAGATAGCGCAATAACAGCAATTTCGGTTGTTCCACCACCTATATCGATGATCATATTTCCCATTGGTTCCTCTACATCGATCCCAATACCTACTGCTGCGGCCATTGGCTCATGTATAAGATAAACTTCTTTAGCACCAGCAATTTCCGCGCTGTCTCTTACCGCACGTTTTTCAACTTCTGTAATGCCAGAAGGAATACAGATTACCATTCGCAACGAGGGAAACATCCAGCCTTTTCCGCCATTTAGCATTCTAATCATGCCTTTAATCATGGCTTCAGCGGCATTAAAATCAGCAATTACTCCATCTTTTAATGGTCTAACCGTTCTAATGTTGTCATGTGTTTTACCTTCCATTTGCATGGCTTGGCGACCAATGGCGATGATTTTGTTTGTCTGCCTGTCAAAAGCTACTATCGAAGGTTCGTCTACTACTACTTTGTCGTTATGTATGATGAGGGTGTTCGCAGTACCTAAATCGATAGCCACTTCTTGCGTAAACCAGTTAAATAATCCCATTGATGATTGTTGTATTAAAATTAAGTGTACCTATACAATGTAAAAATACACCTTTTTATTGTATTTAAAATTAAAAAAAAATGCATTCGTGTTTATTCATCTTATTCAAAATGAACAGAGAGCTAATTCAATTTTAATGTTTAAAATGTCTAACGCCTGTAGTAACCATTGAAATGCCTTTTTGATTGGCCATGTCAATTGAATCTTGGTCTTTTATTGAGCCTCCAGGTTGTAATACAGCAACAATTCCGGCATCAGCGGCTAACTCCACACAATCAGGGAAAGGGAAGAATGCATCAGAAGCCATTACCGATTCCTGTAAACTGAACCCAAATGAATCAGCTTTTACAATGGCTTGTTTCAAGGCATCAACTCGGGAAGTTTGACCAACACCACTCGCAATTAAAACGTTGTCTTTCACGAAAACAATGGTGTTTGATTTGGTATGTTTTACAATTTTGTTTGCGAAAATCAGGTCCTGAATCGCAGCGTCAGACGGCGCTTTTTCTGTGACAACGGTCATTTGATCTGCAGCTTCTAAGCTTAAATCTTTGTCCTGTTCAATTACACCGTTCAGTAGTGTTTTAAATTGTTTTTTGCTCAATTCAACCTCATTACGCTGTAAAATAACTCTGTTTTTCTTTGCTTTGAACAACTCTACAGCTTCTGGTTGATAAGATGGTGCGATAAGCACTTCGAAAAACAAATTGTTGATTTCTGTCGCAGTAGCTAAATCGACTTCTTTATTAGTGATTAAAACACCGCCAAAGGCCGAAACCGGATCGCATGCTAATGCGTCTTTCCAAGCTTCTAAAACTGTTGGTCTTGAAGCTAAGCCACAAGCATTTGTATGTTTTAAGATGGCAAAAGTAGGTTCCGTAAATTCATCAATCAGACTAACTGCTGCATCAACATCAACTAAATTGTTATAACTCAATTCTTTGCCATTTAGCTTGGTAAACATCTCCTCTAAATTGCCATAAAAAGTACCTTGTTGATGAGGGTTTTCGCCATAACGCAATGTTTGAGCTTGTTTTATACTTTGTTTAAAAACGTGGAGCGGCTCTTCTTCATTAAAATATTCAAAGATTGCAGTGTCATAATGAGAAGAAGTATGGAAAGCCTCCTTTGCGTAAGCTTTACGCTGCGCTAAAGTAGTTGTGCCGTCTTGACGCGTCAGTTGGTCTAATAATGTACTATAACTATCTTTTGAAGCAATAATTACTACATCATTAAAGTTTTTGGCAGCTGCACGGATTAAGGAAATACCGCCAATGTCAATTTTTTCGATAATCTCGGCATCCGTACCGCCAGCTTTTACTGTTTCCTCAAATGGATAAAGGTCGACTATAACCAAATCAATTTCGGGAATTTCATATTGAGCAATTTGAGCTTGATCGTCGCTTAAATTTCTACGGTTTAAAATACCACCAAAAACTTTTGGGTGTAACGTTTTTACACGACCGCCTAAAATAGATGGATATCCGGTTAAATCTTCAACTGCGGTAACAGGTAAACCTAAATCTTTGATAAACTGTTCGGTTCCACCAGTAGAAAATAGGGTTACACCTTGCTGTGCAAGATATTGAACAAGAGGAGCTAATCCATCTTTATAATAAACTGAAATTAAAGCGTTTTTGATCTTTATTGACTGACTCATTAGGGCTGTTATTTTAAGCCGCAAAGGTAAGAAAATACGACGATTTTTTAAAGAAAAACGAGTAGAAAAATATTACGAATTTCTGAGTTTAGGGAAAAGACTATTTCTTGATCTTTTTTATAATGCCCTCTACTATACGGGGGTAATGCAAATGTTCTAGTTGTTGGCCTTTAAACTTGATCATTTCCAGGTTGTCGCTTTTATCAATACGGTATTTTGCTTGATAGATATATTCACCTTCATCGTAATTTTCATCTACATAATGAATTGTGATGCCACCTTCAGGTTCATTGGCTTCCATCACGGCAAGGTGAACAAAATCTCCATACATGCCTTTACCTCCATATTTAGGTAAGATTGCAGGATGTATATTGATAATCCTTCCTGGATACTCCTGCAATAAATTCTTAGGGATTAACCACAGGAATCCAGCTAGCACGATTAGATCAATATCTAGATTTTTAAGCAGGTCGATAATATTGTCGGTATGATAAAATTCATCTCTATCGAAAATATGGGAAGGAATCTCAAAGCTGTCTGCACGTTGCAAAACATATGCGTCTGCATTGTTTGTTAACACCAGAGCTATCTCTACTTCTGCGCTGCGTCTAAAATGCTCCATTAATTTTTGTGCATTTGATCCTGATCCTGAAGCAAAAATGGCGATACGTTTTTTCATGGTATGATTTGTTTTTAATCGCAAGAGTTTCTTAGTCAATTGATCGCTAATGACTATTGATTAGGAGTTTTACTTGACAACATACTAAGCTAGTATTTTTTCAAAAATAACATTTTAGGCTTTTAAAGGAAATATTTTAAGCGTTTTTCTTTTTAGGAGGATGGTTTGGCTTTAAAATCCGACTTCGTAAGTCGACGTTTTTAGGTCGACTTACGAAGTCGGAAAAAATAATAAAAAAAATATTTCAAAAGCATTTTGCATTTTAAAAACATAAACTCTATATTTGCAGTCCGAAAATTAGTAAACACAGAAGATAAAAGGCTAAACAAGAATGGCAAATCATAAATCGTCTTTAAAAAGAATTAGAGCAAACGCGACAAAACGTCTACGTAACAGATATCAAGCAAAAACTACCCGTACCTTTATCAAAAGATTACGTGCTGTTGAAGATAAAAAAACTGGTGCTGAGTTATTACCTAAAGTAATTTCTATGTTAGATCGTTTAGCTAAAAAGAATGTTATTCATAAAAATAAAGCTGCAAACAATAAATCTAAATTAACGAAATTCGTTAACGGTTTAAAATAGTCGCTTTTTATTAAAGATATAGACGGGATAGTTTAATTACTATTCCGTTTTTTTTTGCGCCAAATCGGTCTTAGAATTCCTTACCTTTAAGCAAGAAATAATCCATCCCCGTTATTAATAATAATTAAACCAGCAGTTGGATGGAAAATGATGCTCAAAAATTAGGAGTTAAAACTTGGGCGGAGGCAGATCGGCCCCGTGAAAAATTGATGTTGAAAGGCAGGAGAGCCCTAACAAATGCAGAATTGATTGCTATTTTGATAGGGTCTGGTAATAGAGATGAGTCGGTGGTCGATTTAAGTAAGCGTATTCTTCGGTATTATGAAAATGACCTTAATAAACTCGCAAAACTGGGTGTGAAAGAGCTCGCTAAATTTAAGGGAATTGGAGCTGTCAAAGCGATGGGTATTATAGCTGCCTTAGAGCTTGGAAGAAGAAGAGATGGCAGGGAAAATAGCAAAGAACTCCTTAAGATAGTTTCTTCTAAAGATGCCGACGCTCTTTTTAGACCTGAAATGGCAGATTTGACCCAAGAAGAATTTTGGATTCTTTTACTTAACCGATCTCATCGCGTTATCGCAAAGCAGCATATTAGTAAAGGCGGTCAGGCTATGACTGTTGTAGATCCAAAAGTAATATTTAAAGTAGCCCTCGAACAAAATGCAGCCTCTATCATACTTGGTCACAACCATCCTTCGGGAAATCTTACGGCCAGTAGCTCTGATATCAGTATTACCAGGAAATTAATTGAAGCAGGAAAAATGCTAGGATTGCCTGTACTAGACCATCTTATTATAACAGATCATTACTTTTTAAGCATGGCTGATGAAAACTTGGTAGATTTCAATTAGTCAATTAAAACAAGATTACGTAGCTTAGCATTCATATGAAAAAAATAGTTGCCTTATTAATATTGCTTTTTTTAGTCGGACAAGTTAGTTACGCCCAAAAAAATCACCCCCTTAATGTTATTACTTATAATATTAGATATAGTAATGATACAGATGGGGCGAATGTTTGGGAGAAAAGAAAGGAAAACGTCAAAGCACTGGTTAAATTTTATGATACCGATATTTTATGTGTCCAGGAAGCTTTGTCGGATCAGTTCGACTATTTATTAGCTGGTACTAATTTCGACGTAGTAGGTGCTGGCAGAGATGACGGTCAGCGTAAAGGCGAGTTTTCTGCTATCTACTTTAATAAAGATCGTTTTATAAAAAAGGATGGGGGTATTTTTTGGTTATCCGCTACGCCCGATGTTCCCAGTAAAGGTTGGGACGCTGCTTTGAACAGGGTTTGTTCTTGGGTTAAGCTGTACGACAAATCGAATAAAAAGGAATTCCTAGTTTTTAATACCCACTACGATCACGTTGGTGTACAAGCAAGAATTGAATCTGCAAAATTGATTAAACAAAAGATTCAGGAAATTGCACCTAAGTTGCCGGTTATATTTACAGGAGATTTAAATGTAACCCCAGAAACTGAGGCGATTGCTACTATAAAATCTTTCTTAACGGATGCAAAGGATATTTCACTGGAGCCACATTATGGGCCAAATGGCACTTTTAACTCATTTAATTTCAACAGTGAATTGAAGAATAGAATTGATTATATCTTTGTAAATAAAGGTTTTAAAGTGTTGAAGCATGCTACGTTGTCTGACAGTAAAGATCAACGTTATTATTCTGATCACTTGCCAGTTTTTGTAAAGCTTAAATTTTAACTTGATTTTCTATAAATTTTATGAAAAGGATAGCACTGATTTTATTTGTAGCCCTCATTCAAATATCATGTAGAGAGAAGAACTGTTGTACGATAATCGATGCAACTGTAGACCTATCGATCATGAACTCAAATGGCTACGATCTTTTAAATCCTAATACCCCAGGGGCGCTTAACGAAGAAAATATAGATATATTAATATTAAAGAACGGAGCAAAAGTTCGTCTTTATCGAGGGAATTTAGATGTTGCGAAGTTTTTTAAAATTCGCAATTCCAATAACAAGCATATCTTTCAAATGTACTTTGATGTTAGCCCTGAGAGTTTTAATGGAAATAAAATTACTCAGTTCATTAGATACAAAGACGGCACTGAGGATGAAATTGTTGGTGAGTTTAACGAAAACAGGAAAACAAATACGCTATTGCAAAAAGTTTGGATTAATGGCGTTGTAAAGACACGCCCTTTCGTTGTAGTGAAATAATTGGGATAATTTCGGTTCAGTGGTCAATCGGACTAATTCTTTCTTCTTTCCGTATTAAATAATATCTTTGCGGTTCAAAAACGCAATACCTCGACGATGAAAATATCATACAGCTGGCTTAAGCAATTCATAAATACCGATAAAACTCCACAAGAAATTTCTCTAATTTTAACAGATATTGGGCTGGAAGTTGAAAGCTTGGAAAAAGTGCAGCCAATTGTTGGTGGCTTGGAAGGCTTGGTAATCGGTCACGTTGTTGATTGTGCACAGCATCCAAATGCAGATCGTTTACGTGTAACGAAGGTTGATGTGGGTGGCGAGGAACTTTTACAGATTGTTTGTGGGGCGCCAAATGTAGCTGCAGGTCAGAAAGTTGTTGTGGCAACTGTAGGCACTACTGTTTATCCTAATGAGGGTGAGCCTTTCAAAATCAACAAATCGAAAATCAGAGGTGAAGTTTCAGAGGGCATGATTTGTGCTGAAGATGAAATTGGATTAGGTGCTTCTCATGCGGGGATTATGGTATTGCCAGAAGATATCCAAATCGGAATTGCAGCAAAATCATACTTTAAAATGGAAGATGATTTTATGTTCGAAATCGGCTTAACGCCTAACAGGGCTGATGCAGCCTCTCATTTAGGTGTAGCTAGGGATTTAGCGGCCTATTTACGCACTAGCTACCAAATGCCCGACGTGAGCGCCTTTAAGGTGGCTAATGAAAGCTTAAACATAGCGGTAAAAGTGGAAGATGCAGTTGCTTGTCCACGTTACAGTAGTGTAAGTATAAGTGGCGTAACCGTAAAGTCATCGCCAGACTGGTTAAAGGATAAATTAAAGGTAATTGGCATCCGCCCAATCAATAACATTGTTGATGTAACCAATTATGTACTACATGAATTAGGACAGCCCTTACATGCATTTGATGCCTCGCAGATTAAAGGTAAACAGGTCGTTGTAAAAAAATGTGTTGAAGGAACATCTTTTACCACATTGGATGAAGTAGAACGTAAGCTCTCAGCTGATGATTTAATGATTTGCAACCTTGAAGAACCCATGTGTATTGCCGGAGTTTTTGGCGGTAAAAATTCTGGGGTAAATGAACAGACAACCACAATTTTCTTAGAAAGTGCATACTTTAATGCTGTTTCAGTTCGTAAAACTTCTAAAAGACATAATTTAAAAACAGATGCTTCATTTAGGTTTGAACGAGGTACCGATCCGGAGATTACGGTAATAGCCTTAAAAAGAGCAGCGCTATTAATTCAGGAAGTTGCTGGTGGAGAAATATCATCTGCTATTGCTGATCATTATCCTGTAAAAGCAAACCCATTTGATGTAGCAGTTAGCTATGCAAATATTGTTAAATTAATAGGTCAGGACATACCAAAGGAAGAAATAAGAGGAATTATTGTGGCATTAGGTATTGAGATAGTAGGCGAAACAGCTGAAGGCTTAAATTTAAAAGTTCCACCATATAAAGTAGATGTTACGCGCGAATGTGATATTACAGAAGAGGTGTTAAGGATTTATGGCTATAATAATATCCATATTCCCACCAAAGTAAATGCGTCACTCGCTTTCACCGAAAAACCCAATAAGGAAAATATTCAAAATCTAATTGCCGACCTATTAACCGCCAATGGGTTTTTGGAGATCTGGTGCAACTCGCTAACTCGCGCTAGTTTTTCTAAAAGGCCTGAGGAAGCAGTACAGATTTTGAATCCTTTAAGCTCAGATTTAAACGTAATGCGTCAGAGTTTGCTGCAGCCGGCTTTAGAGAGTGTTGCCTACAATCAAAACCGTAAAAATGCAGATCTTAAATTTTACGAGTTCGGTAAAACCTATCACCTTCTTGAGGGTAAGTACGTAGAGAAGCCGCGGTTATTGATTTTAGTTACCGGTGCTAAGCAAAGTGAACAATGGAACCATGTGACAACACCTTCTACCTTCTACAATCTTAAAGCAGCTGTTGATGCGATCATTGGTAGAATGGGGATTGCAAATTACCAGATAGAAGAGGTTAAAGACGAAAACTTTGCTTTTGGGTTAAAATACTTTAGAGGTGATAAGCCCTTAGTAACCTTTGGTGCAGTTACAGCCGCAGATAGAAAACAAACGGATGTGGAAAAAGAAGTGTTTTATGCTGATTTTGATTGGGCAGCATTATTGGACGCAGTCAAGAAAAACACTATAATAAATAAAGAAGTACCTAAGTATCCTGCAGTAAGAAGAGATTTGTCAATGTTGGTAGATAAGCGGGTTACGTTTAATGAGTTAAAGGCAATTGCTTTTAAAAGCGAGAAAAAATTAGTTAAGAGTGTGCAGGTGTTTGATGTTTATGAAGGAAATAAGCTCCCTGAAGGTAAAAAATCGTATGCATTGAATTTCACTTTGCAGGATGAGGAGCAAACTTTAACCGATAAGCAAATTGATGCGATTATGCAAAAGATTATCCATAACTTAGCGCAAAGTGCAAATGCAGAAATAAGAAAGTAAGATTTCTTAAATTAGTTTGATTGTTTTAAATTTTAATTTTATTTAACGATGTCTTCTGTTGCCAGTCAATTAGATAATGTGTTGCAAAAAACAAATCGCTTAATTGAGCTTTGTAATGCATTGCAAGAAGAAAATGAGTTGTTGAAAGTTGAAAACAAGCAAACAAAACTGGCGCTGGAATTGGCAAAAAGCAAAGGTTTAGAATTAGACGAAAAAGTAAGAGTACTCAAATTAGCGAAGAGTATTGAAGGAACAAGTGAAAAGACGCTTGATATAAAGCAAAAAATTAACGAATTTGTGCGTGAAATTGATAAGTGCGTAGTGTTACTTAAAAAATAAGCAACATAATTATTGAAACAAAGCTACAAAAATGGGAGAAATCTCGATTAAAATAACTATTTCTGACCGTATTTACCCCCTAAAGGTAAATGTTGAGGAAGAAGAAATCGTAAGACGGGCTGCTAAAATTATTAATGAACGTATAAAAGACTACCAAGAAAATTATGCGGTTAGAGATAAGCAGGATTTGCTATCAATGGCAGTGTTGCATTATGCAACAGCGGTATTGAGAACAGAACATAAGGTGCAAAACCAGGATACTGCAGTTGCTGAAAAAGTTGAAGATTTAGATAGTTTATTAAACGAGTTTTTCGCTAAATAAAAACGTTCTTTATAGGTAGTTTAGAAATTTGGCCGTGGCTAGATTTTTATGTTTCAATAGTACAAGAAGATTTAATTGCCATCCCTGATGCGCAGTTGATTTTTTTGGCATGAGTCATAAATATTTAGTTACGGTTTTTTTATATAACAAAAAAATGGAGCCAATGTCATGCTTGAAAAATTATGATAGGACCATTCATTAAAACAAAAGAGAAATAATGGAGATATTAGGAATAATAGGATGCATACTGGTCAGTTTAATTATTGGCGTAGTTTTAGGAAGATACCTTTTGCGAAGTTTGTTTAAGCAACAAGAAATTGCTGCTCAAAATAAAGCTAAAAAAATATTAAAAGATGCAGAAAGTAACGCAGAAATCTTAAAAAAGGACAGGCTTTTAGAAGCGAAGGAGAAGTTTTTACAGATGAAAGCCGAGCATGAACAACAGGTAAATTCACGAAATAATGAAGTCAACCAACGCGAAAACTCTATTAAACAAAAGGAACAATCTCTAAATCAAAAATTAGAGAACATGAACCGTAAAGAGCAGGAATTAGATAATCATAAGGCTAATTTGGAGAAACAGACTGCAGTTGCCATAAAAAAACAGGAAGAGGTAGATATTCTAAAAAATCAACACGTTCAACAATTAGAAACCATTGCAGGTTTAAGCGCTGAAGAAGCTAAAAACCAATTGGTTGAGAACATGAAAAGTGAAGCGCGTTCTCAAGCAATGATGCAGGTTAAAGATATTGTTGATGAAGCCAAGCTCACCGCAAGCAAAGAGGCTAAAAAAGTTGTTATCCAAACCATTCAACGTACAGCTGCAGAGGCCGCTATTGAGAATTCAGTATCAATTTTTCACATCGATAATGACGAGATCAAAGGACGCGTAATTGGAAGAGAAGGAAGAAACATCCGTGCGTTAGAAGCTGCGACTGGTATTGAGATTATTGTAGACGATACCCCGGAAGCGATTATCTTGTCTGGTTTTGATCCAGTTAGGAGAGAAATTGCCCGCTTGGCATTACACCGTTTGGTAACCGATGGCCGGATACATCCTGCGCGTATTGAAGAGGTTGTAGCGAAAACCAAAAAACAAATTGAAGACGAAATAGTAGAAATCGGTGAACGTACTGTAATTGATTTAGGAATTCATGGGCTGCATCCCGAGTTAATTAGAATGGTGGGTCGTATGCGTTACCGTTCATCCTACGGACAAAATTTGCTACATCACTCTCGTGAGGTTGCAAATTTCTGCGCAACCATGGCAGCCGAGCTCGGTTTAAATGCTAAAATGGCTAAACGTGCAGGATTATTACACGATATAGGTAAAGTGCCTGATGATAATCCCGAATTACCACACGCAATTTTAGGTATGCAATTAGCTGAAAAATATAAGGAACATCCGGAAATTTGTAATGCGATTGGAGCTCACCATGACGAGATCGAGATGACCTCTATGATTTCGCCAATTATCCAGGCATGCGATTCAATTTCTGGTGCTAGGCCAGGTGCTAGACGTGAAGTTGTAGAAAGTTATATCAAACGCTTAAAAGAATTAGAAGAACTGGCTTTATCTTATCCAGGAGTTGAAAAAACTTTTGCTATTCAGGCTGGTAGGGAACTACGTGTAATCGTAGAAAGCGAACGCATTAGCGATCAGCAAGCAGAATTATTGGCAGCTGATATCTCTACCCGTATCCAAACTGAAATGACTTATCCGGGTCAGATTAAGGTGACGGTAATTAGAGAAACTAGATCGGTAGCATTTGCTAAGTAAGCTTCTCATCCCTCGCAAAGTGAAGGATCAACAATAATTTTTAAGCGATGGAATTTCCATCGCTTTTTTTAATTTTATACAATTAATTCAAATCTCCATGGAAAAAATTGAAAAACGACCAGTTGATATCCTTTTCGATAAGTACGCCGAAAGCCATCAAAACCATACGAATGAAGTAATTCATTGGATTTGTGTACCGCTGATAGTTTTTAGTTTACTAGGTTTGGTTTGGCAGATTCCCTTTCCTCATCTTGATTTTTTAGGTCAATACAATACTTTTTTAAACTGGGCATCATTTGTCATTGCTTTTTCTGTATACTATTATTTCACATTATCTCCAGTACTTGCTTGGTTAATGGCTGGCATTGTTGGTATAATGAGTTATTTCATTGTAAAAATCGAATTGTTGTACGGCTTGGGTAGCTTAACTTCTTGTTTAATTTATGTGGCAATTTTTGTACTGGCGTGGATTGGTCAATTTATTGGTCACAAGATAGAAGGGAGGAAGCCTTCATTTTTAGATGATGTTAAGTTTCTGTTAATCGGCCCTATCTGGTTACTACATTTTATCTGTAAAAAAATAGGTTTGAGGTATTAAGGAAAGATCGTCATTGCGAGGTACGAAGCAATCTTAAAGAAGCGCAAAGCTAGATAAAGAAAAAACGTAAAATTTAACACTGAGAAACAAGAGTATTTCGCAGAGAACATAGAGCTTGTTCTCGTATTAACTATTTGTTAATTTCTTAAAACCTGTTAAGCCTTCCCCAATCTTACCACTAACCCCCCTACACTGCCCCTAAGCGCCAGTTAACAATTACTTAACCTTTGCATAAACGAATGGTAATCTGCTGCTAACATACAGATAACATTGTGGTAATAGTTTTGCTGAAACAAATTTTCAGACAAATTGAAATCACAAGCAACATTTAAAAAAGCATTTTTCACCTTGCTATTGGTAAGTTTTAGTGCGATCGTTTTTGCTCAAGGTTCGGGTAAAATCTCAGGAACCATAACCGATAAAAAAACTGGGGAAGTTATAATTGGTGCAGCGGTTAAAATCAGCGGAGCTACTACCGCAGTCCCTACTGATACGGCTGGGCGCTTTGTTCTACCTAATTTGACAAGAGGTAAATATATTGTAGAGGTTATTTTCTATAATTATAATACGCAAAGTATTTCAAATATAGAGGTTTTAGATAATCAAACTACCACACTAAATGTAACCTTAGAAGAGAGTTCTTCTCAAACGCTTAGTCAGGTTGTAATTTCAGGTAAGAGCAATAAAGAATCGGCAGTGGCTTTAAATCTTGAAAGGCAGAAATCGACAGTTATTGTACAAAAAATAGGTGCCCAGGAACTAAGTCGCAAAGGATTGTCGAATGTTGGCGAAGGTGTAAGCAGAATTGCTGGTGTATCAATAGTTGGCAACAAAAATGTTTTTGTTCGTGGTTTGGGCGATCGCTATAACAACACTACATTAAATGGCTTGCCCATACCGTCTACCAATCCAGATTTAAAGCTAATCCCTCTTGATATATTTCCTACAGCAGTGGTTAAAAATATTGGTGTTACGAAATCTTACTCGCCTGAACTATATGGCGACTTTTCTGGGGGTTCTATAGATATTGTAACGAAGGATTATCCTGTACAAGGCTTTTTTAAAGTAGGTTTATCCAGTGGGTACAATTCTATAACTACAGGTAAAGACTTTTACACAACAGATAGAACTGCGCTGAATTATTTTGGTTTTGATAGGGCCCATCGGTCATTACCCCAAGCTATCGATAAGTTAAAAGTTTATGAGTCGGTTAATCAGCCCAACTTAAAATCAGCATTTGCCACCCAATGGTCGCCTGAGTTGTTATCTGCACCCGTAAATACTGGATTTTCATTTGCTGGAGGAGATTTATATGAACTAGGAAACGGTAAAAGGTTCGGTTTTTTAGCACACTTAGGCTATAAAAATGATTTTACATATAATGGGGGAATCAGCGCAATTTATAATGCTCAACAAGCGCCAGATTATTTATATCACACCGATAAATATAGCTTAACTACAAATACATCAGCCTTGTTGAACCTATATTTTAAAGCAGGAAATAAAAGCAACTATTCAATTACCGGTTTATTTGTAAACGACTCGAGAAATGATATTTTCGATCAGCAAGGTTTTAAATCAGATCTAAGCGGTGATATTTATGCTCGAAGAAATTCATATGTTCAAAATTCATTGTCAACAGGGCAATTTGCGGGGACAAATAACCTTAACGAGAGTTTCATGTTAAAGTATACAATTGGGTTTACTAATATTACTGGCAGTACGCCAGATCGAGTTCAAAATAGTTTTATTGACAACAAAAATGGAACCTATTCCTTTTTAAAATTTAATAATAGCGATAATCATAGGTTCTTCGCAGATTTAAATGAAGACGATATCTCAGCAAATATATCGGTCGATTACTTTTCAAGAAACAAAGAAGTAGCATTTGAAAGTTTACAATTTGGATTTCAAGGAAGATATAAGAGTAGAGTTTTTAATTCTAGACAAATTGAAACTAGAATTGGTTTAAATCCAACACTAAGCCTAGATCAAGTAGATAGTTATTTGAATGATAATAATTTGGGTAGCGGGGAGGATGCGCAATCTTTTCGTTATACCGAGTCATATTATGCACCGAATGATTATGAAGCGGACCTATTAATAGCTGCTTCATTCGTTAACTTTAACTTTGAATTCAATAATAGATTAAAGCTTATAGCCGGTTTAAGAGCAGAATACTCACAGCAAAATACCTATTATAAATCTGGTAGCCAAACTTACGATTCGCCTTTTAAAATAAAAAAATTAGACGGGTTAGACCTTTTACCTGCCCTTACTTTAAAACATACATTAACGGATAAAGCAAACGTTTTGTTTGCCGTTAGCAGAACGATATCTCGTCCACAATTTGTTGAATCTGCCCCTTTTAGATATAACGTAGGTTTCGGGATTGCCGAAGGAGAAGGAAATCCAGATCTGGTGAACAGTTCAAATTATAATGCCGACTTGAAGTACGAATTCTACCCTTCAAACGCAGAAATATTTGCCGTAAGTGTATTTGGTAAATTTATAGACAAGCCGATTGAATTAAGCCAGGTTAATTCTGCAGATCCCTTGTTTACTTACATGAACACAGATAAGGCAGCCTTGGGAGGAGTAGAGCTAGAATACAATCGTAATTTAGGTAAAAATATGTCTTTCGGTTTTAATGGCTCATATATTTATAGCAATATTGCTGTAAGCCAAGAAACGATCGACAATTCGGTAAAACCAATTGCGCCAACTAACCGATCACGCCCATTGTTTGGAGCATCGCCCTATTTGATTAATTTTGATTATAGCTATAAACATAAATGGTCTGCCAAATCGAACACCACCTTTACGTTAACATATAATGTATTTGGTAAACGATTATTCGTAGCAGGGGCACAACAAGCCGGAGACATTTATGAAATGCCTGTAAACACATTAGACTTTGTTGTTAATACAAAGTTGGGTAATAAGATTGGTTTGGATTTGAATTTCGGAAACCTACTCAACCCAACCATCAGATTTCAACAAGAGTACACCAAGAATAACCTTACCTATAATCAATATAAAAGAGGAATGAATGTTAGTGTTAACCTTAACTATACCTTTTAAGAATTAATAGTGTGATAACGTTAACTTGATTAACTGATAACAATTACCTAATCTATAATTAACACTAAATCTATTGATTTGTAATAAATAGAAAATTAAATAATTAATATGAATAATTTCAAGAGTTCAAGATTTTTCTTCTTAGCTGCAGTAGCAGTAATGTCAGTATTTAATGCTTGTAAAAAGGATAAAAAAACTGATGATTCAGGAATGGATGGGGCATTGCCAAATGGGACGGTAATTACAGGTGATATAACTTCTAATGTAACATTAACCAAAGGAAATTCCTATGTATTAAAAGGGGGTGTTCACGTTAAAAGTGGTCAAACTTTAACAATCGAAGAAGGTGTTACGGTAAAGTCTGATGCAAATGAACCTGCAACAGCTTACTTATTAATTGAGCCTGGAGCTAAAATAATGGCTCAAGGTACTGCAAATAGTCCAATTGTATTTACCTCTGGCAAAGCAGCACCGAAAGAGCAAGACTGGGGGGGGATAATTGTGTGTGGGTCTGCTCCAGTAAATGGTGAAGGTGGTCGAATTTCTTCAGAAATGGGAGCAGGTGTAAGTTACGGTGGCTCGAATGCAGCTGATAATTCAGGTACTTTAAAATTTATTCGCGTTGAATATACTGGTAAAAAGCAAACTGCGGATAAAGAACATAATGGTTTTACTTTTGAAGGTGTTGGCAATGGAACGGTAGTTGAGAACCTGGCTGTATATAGAGGTGGAGATGATGCTTTTGAATTTTTTGGAGGTACGGTAAATGTGAAATATCTTTTTGCTTATGGTGCCCAAGATGATACTTTCGATTGGACGTTTGGCTGGTCTGGTAAAGGTCAATTCTTAATAGGTGTGCAAGCCGATGGTGTAGCCGATAGAGGCATCGAAGCTGATAATAGTAATAAAAACAATGCAGCTAGTCCATTTTCTAACCCAACACTTTCTAATATAACCTTAGTTGGTTCATTAACGGCTAAGACAGGTGATGATCCTACATCTGCTACTGAGACTGGTAAAACACTAGGTATAAAATTACGCGAAGGTACAAAAGGTAAATTACACAACTTCGTAGTATATAACTTTAACAATGGTATTGATTTAGAACATGACGGTACATTAGCTAATATGGCAGATGGCTCACTTTCTATCAAAAATTCTGATATTTCTAATATCAAAACTTGGGCATTCAAACCTACTAAAGTAAACAATGTTACTCCCCCATTTACAGGTATAAATATGTTTATTGATGCATCTTATACAAATACAATAACTGAAACAAGTACAAAGCCACCGTACATCATAGGTGTATTTGTTGGTGCAAGCGCAACAGGAGCAATAAATCCAACTACTTTAGATTCTTTCTTTACTGCTGCAAATTATAAAGGTGCAGTACAAGCTGGTTCTGATTGGACAAATGCTGCATGGGTTAGAACAGATAAAAGATAATAATTCCCTATAGTTTTGATAAAAGTACCTTGCGACAACCGTAAGGTGCTTTTTATTTAATAGGATCGTAAGCATAAACTATCTCATAATGCTCTTTTTTAAACTTTGGAGAAAGTTGTCCTATTCTTAAGTCTTTTAATTGTGGCGTTGGTTCGCAGAATGTATAAGATTTGCCATTATAATTTATCCGATTTCCCTTTGTTTTATCAAGTTGTACAGCCATAGTTACGTGTGTTGGGTATAACAATACAATCATTGGTAAATTATAAATCTCTTTGACTAAATAGAAAAATAAGGCCGCCCTGTCGTCGCAATCACTATACTGATTTAATAAAGTTTGCTCAGGGGATAATCTTTTTTCTTTTCCAAAGTTGTTGCTGTCATCTTCATAAAGAAATGCATATCTGGTAAAACGCATAAGATAATCAATACCTTTTTTTTGCGACATCTTACTTATGTTGATTTTTAAGATTGGAATTAATGAGCTATAGGTTTCTTTGGTTAGTGGAATGTTAAAAGAGTACGAAAAATCAACTCCAGGATAGTTTTTGAATATGGCTTCAACTTCACTATTTAATTTGATGTCGAAATGATAATCTTGCATTTTATATCTAAAAGTTATTTTCTTTTCTTTATAACTTTTTGGATTAAAGTCTGGCATTTGGGTAATTCGGTACGAAAAAGATTTACTAGCATTAGAAATGCTTAATACTTCCACTTCTGGTAATGAGGTAAAGTTGGTATGCGCATAATCGTGATAATTTAGACACATGTATTTTTTCTTACCAATTACTATAGAAGGAATATCTGAAATATTTTCGTCATTGTATATATACATAACAATTCTATCATCAACTACAGTAAGTCTCGCATCATATCCAGATTTGCCCAATAAAAACCATTTGTAAATGGTATAACGTTCATAGCTCTGTTTTTTAGGGCTTATTTCCTCTGCTGTTCTTCTTATCAATTGATAAAATAACCAATCGTTTAAGTTCTTATCTTTTTGATAGGCTAGTAAGGTGTCAATTATTGGTTGATAATGACTTTCATTTAGTCTGTTGTACGCAACGTTAATAGATTGAGTTGAAATTGATTCCAGGTTTTCTAATAAAAATGAGTTTTCAACCTTTAAATTGAAAGTATTGCCATAGATTTCAAAACTATAGTTTTGTCCATAGACTCGATTGGAAAAGGTAAGTCCAATAAGCATTAAAATAAAGTAGAGAATAGATCTTTTTAGGTTAATCATTATTTAATATTAAATATATAAAAACAATTCACACACTTTTAGTCTTGCTTTGAAAATCTTAAATCTCCGAAGCTTTTTTCAAGTACTCTATTTGTCATTTCAATTAATACTCTAGAATGCTTAAGGCTTATTTAACGGTTACTTAACTTATGTATAAATTGGAGTTTTAGATTTATATATGAAAAATTTTAGATCTAAATTCATAAGAAATGCAATAGTTGCATTTTTTGGGATGACAATTGTTGTTAGTTGTGAAAAACAGGTACCTGAGAACGATTTGGTTCAGGTACAAATTAACAAAGGAAAATCCATCTTTAAAAGGGAGGTTGATGTTGACTCGTTAAAATTATACCTGGGTCAACTTTTGGGGAAAGATACTTCGGAAATCAGGTATGATGGCCTAAAAGAGGCGTTTATAGCAAACGAAATAGGCGAAATAAGTAATCAAAAATTGATTGAACTATATAAAAGCCACCCTATTATCATTTATAAAAATGGAGAGCAAATTAAGTAATTGAACAACCTTTTTACCAAATTTTTAATCATGAAAATTCATTTCAATCTATTAATTATCGCTGTGGTCTATTTTATTAGTATCAAAAATGTCGTAGCTCAGACAATTTCTCTTGCTGCTTCAGGTACAACTGTTGAGTCAGGCGGTATAATTAAAATATCAGCTAGTGGTGAAAATAATCAAAAGAAGATATCGACTTTCGGTCACCCAATTACCAATAATTCAGATGTGCAGTCTTCTTTGTGGAACACTTCATATTATCTAAACACTAGTAATCCGTCTACTTCCGAATACAAATTTATAAACAATACCAACTCTCCTATTACTTTAAATGTTCAAATCCCACATACAATTTTAACAATACCATCAAGTGGGCCAATGACATTCACTCCTCAAACCTTCAATTTTAATGTTACCGTCAGCCCTAAGTATCCAATTAATATTAGTAAGGTCAGTAAAGATGAAACAGTATTGATCGGGAGCGATTGTGGCTTTCCTCATGCATATGGTACTTGGTATAATACAAATGGAATGATGGAATATAACGTTTGGAAGTTTATCTTTATTGTCGAATTTACCAATAGCAGTTCAACAATTAGTGACTCCGATATATATTGGGAGTGGGAAGTAGAGGATCCCTCGGCTTATTTTTACAATGAAAAACAGTTTTTAGTTTATCCCTATGGAGCAACAAAACAGACACCATTAAATGGGGAAAAAAAAGTAGCCATAGAGGCTAATGATCGTTTAGATGAATATAGTTCTAGGGTTGTAGTTAGAGCCAAATCTAAAACTAGCGGTACAATTTTATCTCCAGATTTCTTCTTTTCTGTAGCAGCTGTTGATCACTAGCTTCCCATTTGTTTGTTTTTTAACAGTATTGGACCTACAATCATCTTTGTTAGCTCAACGTGGGTTTATATTTAAAAAGCACAAGTACAATTTTCAGTGTTTTAATCTCATTTATAACCTAAAATTAACCTGGATTTAATACAACTGGATTAACTTTGGAGTATTAAATATTTGGTTAATGTTTAATGAGTTTAGGTTAGTTGATAACAAGAAACCCCGGCTGGTTACCGGGGTTTCGCTTTTTTAAAAGTTTTTTCCAACTTTTTCCAGCATTTCCGAAGGAATTTTTTGTAGGTCAACCACTAAAAATCCATCCAGACAATCTGAGAATTTAGGGTCTATATTAAAGCAAATGATTTTTGCATTTAAGTTTAAATATTGGCGTAATAATACTGGGATTTTAATATGTGAATTTTCAATATCACCAATTAATCCGTCTAGGTCTTTTAAAGTTCCACTACTTTCCACTAATAAATCCGTAGCAATAGGGGATAAATCCGCTTTAAATTTGTTTTTAGGCTTTACGTAGCTCGCTAGTTCGTAATCAAAGTGATTTTTAGTAATATAGTCCACTATCAAAGATTTAGAGAAAGTAGAAAAATTATTGCTAATACTCACCGGTCCAAACATATAACGATATTTTGGATTATCTACCAGGTATTTTAAGATCCCTTTCCACAACAAGAATAGAGGGAGCGGTTTAAGCTGATATTCCTTTCTAATCCACGACCTGCCCAGTTCAATTCCCTGTCTCAAAACCGGATAGAATGGCTCTTTAATTTTGAAAAGTTCCGAAAGATAAAATCCCCGTCGCCCCATCGTGTCTAATATTTCATCACCTTTTCCAATTCGATAAGCACCAACAATATTTTGTAAGTCTTTATCCCAAATAAACAGGTGATTGTAATAGATGTCGTAGTTGTCTAAGTCTATTTTCTTATTGGTTCCTTCACCCACTTCCCTAAAAGTGATTTCGCGCAACCGGCCAATTTCTCTTAAAATATGGGGAATGTTTACAGTGGGAGTGATATAAACTTCGTAATTCTTTTCTTCCCAAACTTTAAAATCTAACAGCTGTTCAACTTCCTTTACAATCAGGTTTCGATCTGTTTCATCAACAACTTGTGCAGGCTTTTTCTTTCTTTTGAAAGGATTGATAGGGTTAAATAATTTTTTCTCCTGGTCTAAGCTGGTTCCCAAAGCATAGGTTCTTGCCCTTAAAAAATCAAGGAGTTTGTTGGTGTCTTTTTTATAAGAAATATCTTCAATTTTGATTGGTTTTCCTATTCTAACCTTAATTTTTAAACCTTGTTTATTTAAAAATTCCGAAGGCAGTTTAGCGGTTCTAAGCGTTGGGTGGATAAAACTTAAAATGTTAAATAACACGCCATTATTACCGTGGAAATAGATAGGGATTACTGGTACTTTGGCGCGCGAAATTAATTTCCCTACAACTGGATGCCAAAGGCGATCGGTAACTTCCTGGCTATCGAGGTTAAAAGTGGAGACCTCACCGGCGGGAAAAATACCTATCGGCGTTCCATTTTGTAATAGGTCGAAAGTCGCCTTTAAGCCGCTTATACTCGATGAATGTTGTACATTCTCAAACGGGTTTACCGCTACAAAGAATTCGCTAAGGTTGGGAATTTTCTTTAAAATAAAATTAACCATCACTTTAGCTTCTGGTCTAACTGTGCAAAGCAACCTAACAAGTGCTAAGCCTTCTACGCCTCCGTAAGGGTGATTGGCAATGGCAATAAAGCCGCCAGTTTTAGGGATGTTTTTAAGGTCTTCTTCGTCGAAATCAATCGTAACGCCTATGGTTTCTAAAATTTTATCAACAAATTCTAATCCCGCAAAATGCTCATTTTTAGAAAATACTTTGTTTATATCGTTGAGTTTCATGACCTCCATCATCAGGGCGGCAAGCCCTGGGACGCCTAATTTGTCAATTTTGGTCGCTTTAGCAAACTCTGTTTTTGTTATAATTTTCATCTAGTTGATCTGTGTTTTTTTGGTTAGATGGAGCCTTTGATGATTAAAATAATTACTACCTTTTGGATTATAATTTGGCAAGCAGTTTCAAAAATAAGCTAAAAATTTGTACTACCTATGCATTAGTTGAAATGATATTGGTTTTTATGGTTATATGACACATCTTTTATGCATCAAAAACGCCCAACGCGCTTCGTTATTAAACATTGGCTCACTCATTATTTCAGTCTCACAAAGCGGGAGTATAATGCCGTACTTGCCTTGCTTGGATTAATTAGTCTAACAATTGTTACGCCCTATATCTATGAAAGTTTTTCGCCTAAGGAAGAACTAATGACCGATTATGAAACTAAAGCAATCCACAAATTAACGTTGATTGATCAAGAGGACTTTCGTAGTAAGGCGGATAGATATAGGCGTCCAAATGCAAAAGAACTTAAAGCCAAGATTACTTTATTTAAATTCGATCCCAATCAAATTGATGTAACAGATTGGGAAAAGCTGGGTTTATCAACTAAGCAAGCGCAATCAATTTTGAATTACCGTAGTAAAGGTGGAAAGTTCTATAAAGTGGATGATGTTAAGAAAATGTACGCTATTTCTCCAACGGTATTTGAACGTTTACAACCTTATATTCATATTGAAGCGGGAGGGTCTAGAAATGAACAATGGAATACAAAGCATGTGAAAATGCCTGTTAAACAGTTCATTAGTATAGAGATTAATACTGCTGATACGACTAATCTGGATCAAGTTAAGGGTATAGGGCCTACCTTTGCGCGAAGGATTGTTAGCTACCGCGGGCGCTTGGGAGGTTTTTATAAAAAGGAACAATTAATGGAGGTTTATGGATTGGATAGCCTAAAATTCAACGAAATTAAAGGTCAGATCCAAATTGATCCTTCTTTGATCAAAAAGATCGACATCAATACGGCTGATTTCGAAATCTTTAAAAACCATCCATATTTAAAATACAAGCAAATTAACGCCATTATTCAATATAGAAAGCAGCATGGAAACTATACTAGTATTGCCGACCTTAAAAAATTGCTTATCTTGAGCTCCCAAACAATTGAACAGCTCACACCATATTTACAATTTTAATGTTAGCAGCTAAGATAAAAGCAACTTTAAGAGATGTACCCAACTTCCCGAAGCCCGGGATTATTTTTAAAGATATTACTCCAATCTTAAAAGATCCAGCCTTATGCGGCGAGATTACATCAGCACTTGTTTTACAATTAAACGGCATTAAAATCGACGTAGTAGCGGGCATTGAAAGTCGTGGTTTTTTATTCGGACTAGCGCTAGCTCAAGCCTTAGATGTGCCGTTTGTCCCGATTCGCAAAGCAGGTAAATTGCCCTATAAAACTATTCAACAAAGCTATGAGTTAGAATACGGCAGTGCAACGCTTGAAGTTCACGAGGATGCGTTTGGAGCGGGCCTGCAGGTATTAATTCATGATGACTTATTAGCTACCGGAGGAACTGTTGTTGCGGCATCACAGCTTGTTGAGCAATTGGGTGCGCAAGTTGCAGGTTATTCTTTTCTAATCAGCCTTGGGTTTTTAAATGGCAAAGAGAGACTCAGTTCTTTTTCGGAAGATGTTTATTCTTTAGTGGATTTTTAACGTTTATGTATGATTTTACCGCTGATTAGTTTCTTGCCTCTGCCAGCAATCCCAAAATATTTTCCCTTTCAATAAAATACATTCCAATCCCATTCGTGGACACGCCGGTTTTTAATTGATAGGTGAATTTTGGCTTTTCATCAACAATTAGGTGCTCCAAGTATTTAAAAGCAATATTTTTAGCTTTTAGCTCATCAGCTAACGCTGTAATATGGCTGGAAACAATAAATATCGAATTCGGAATAACTGCAAGACCATTAACTACCAACAATGACGCATCAAAGGCATCCTGGGCATTTGTTCCTTTAAATAGCTCATCTAAAATGATAAACATTCTTTTTCTTTCAGTTAAAAGCAGTGCGATTTTTTTAACCCTCATTACCTCGCTGTAATAATGACTCAGCCCACTTTCAATCATGTCTGCCAAATTGATAGTGGTGATTAAACCATTAAACACAACAGTCTGCATGCTCGCAGCGGGTACTGGGAAGCCTAGATGCGCCAAATAAACCGCTATGCCTATCGATTTTAACAAGGAAGACTTGCCCGCCATGTTAGAGCCACTTAGAAAGATCAAATTATTTTGGTGATCAATTTTTAGATCATTTTTAATAGGTTCTGCTAACGCAGGATGAAATAAGCCTGAAATTGCTATGCTGATAGGCCCATCCTCCAGGTAAGTCGGTATGCAAAACGCTCGTTCCTTGGCCACCTTTGCAAGTCCTTCAAATACATCTAATTCATAAAATAGGGCTAACAATTCAAGTACCGTCAAGCGGTTTTCTCTTCTAATCAAAGTATCTAATTTGCCAAGCTGACGAAAGGAAAACTGCGTTTTATGACTTAATGAAGTTGCATACCGGATCCCTGGCTTTTCTAGGATAGTATGGATTTTAATGGCTAACTCCTGTAAACGGGCAGGTGCATGCAAGTCGATAAATTGGGAAGATAACTCATCGGCATATTTTAGTAGGACTAATAGATGTTTTATTCCAACCTGAACAACATAATAGTTTTGGTTAGCTTTAATTCGGTTGCTAAGCCAGGGAAAAAATGAATCCAATATATTACTCCTTAAAAAGCCCCGATCATAATTCACATAATGCAAAATCAAGTCAAACTGATCGTGATCTATCAGGAGTTCATTAACCGAGCTTGAGAAATAATTGATAGCTGCTGTTCTTTTTTGAAGCTCTTCAATTGAATTAGAAGGATTTCTCATCCAATGCTCCATAAGTGCTCTCCCGCCAACAGTTTTAGTCTTTTTAAAGAGGGCAAACAACGAGAAATTATTTTCACTACCTCCGAAGACATTCAAGTCGCCGTAAGTTTGTTCGTCCATTTTAAAATCCATTGTAGCGTTTTTATGTTGAAATTAAGTATCCTGTCGACTCCGACTTCGTAAGTCGGCCTAAAAACCACCGACTTCGTAAGTCGACCAAATTAAGCCGACTTCGTAAGTCGGACTAAAAATGCTAAAAAAAATCTAACTATTTTTTGATGGCTTTTTAGCTAACGATATTTCCTCAATAAAGGTATTGAACCAAATACCAAATCGTTCTACTTTATAGTCGATTTTATTATGCTTGCATTGTAATAATATTTACTTATCATTGTCCCAAACCAAATATAAATCTTCGAAATTTTGAATTGGGACCCTATATTTAAAGGTTTGAATTCAAAATTTCTTTTTTAAAGTAAATCCAAAATATGCAAGCAGGTTTCAATTTCCAAACTACAGAAAACCAAGATCTAATTAAAAAAATGGTAAGCGACTTTGCCGAAAAGAATATTCGTCAACATTTAATGGAATGGGATGAAGCGCAACATTTCCCCATAGAGATTTTTAAGCAATTAGGTGAACTCGGCTTAATGGGGGTTTTAGTTCCAGAAAATTATGGCGGATCAGGATTTGGCTATCAAGAATATGTAGACGTGATTGTAGAAGTTTCACGCGTTTGTGGTTCAATAGGTTTATCGCTTGCGGCGCATAACTCTTTATGTACCGGCCACATTTTAGCGTTTGGCAATGAAGAGCAAAAGCAAAAATGGTTGCCTAAATTGGCAACAGCCGAATGGATCGGAGCCTGGGGACTAACCGAGGCTAACACGGGTTCGGATGCTTTAAGAATGACAACCACTGCGGTTTTGGATGGAGATGAATATGTAATTAATGGCGCTAAAAACTGGATTACCCATGGTAAATCTGGCGATGTTGCCGTAGTAATGGTTCGTACAGGTGATGCTGGAAGCTCGAAAGGAATTTCAGCAATTGTAGTTGAACGTGGTACTCCCGGTTTTTCGGCCGGCAAAAAAGAGAACAAATTAGGCATGCGCGCATCAGAAACTACTGAAATGATATTCGATAATTGTAGGGTTTCGAAAGCTAATCTTTTAGGTGTAGAGGGCGATGGCTTTAAGCAAGCGATGAAAGTATTAGATGGAGGCCGTATTTCTATCGCGGCACTGTCACTTGGTATTGCTAAAGGTGCTTATGATGCAGCTTTGGCTTACTCAAAAGAACGTCACCAATTCGGTGTGGCTATTTCAAGCTTCCAGGCTATTAGTTTTAAACTAGCCGATATGGCAACCGAAATTGAAGCTGCAGAATTATTGATTCGCCAGGCGGCAGATTTAAAAAACCGTCATCTGCCAATGAGCAAAGAATCGGCAATGGCAAAATACTATGCTTCAGAAGTTGCGGTTCGATGTGCCACGGAGGCAGTACAGATTTTTGGAGGCTATGGTTATACCAAAGATTTTCCAGTTGAGAAGTTTTACCGAGATAGTAAGTTATGTACAATCGGGGAGGGGACTTCCGAAATCCAAAAGATTGTCATAGCGAGAGAGATCTTGAAGTAGCTTATGTATAAATAGCGGCTTTACGATGAGTGTGAGCTGCTGAAAAATGAAGAAGCAAGTGTTGGATTAATCTTTTCATATTCTTCTTTTGTTTTAGGTTGCCATGGAGTCCTGCGGCTATCACATAAATTTTATTTATTTGCCGCCGGACTCATCATATCCACGATATTCTTCCAGTTACCATCAGCCCCCTTTCTCCAAATCGTTACGCCATTAAATAACAGTGTTGTCTTTTTTCCGGTTGCATCCTTGTATGTCATTTTTGATTCTTCGAGCAAATATCCCAAATCACCACTCTTTGATACTTCCGCAGATTTTGGCTCCCAGCTAATCTCAAAGTCCGGATCGGTAAAGCTTTTCTGAACCATGGCCCTAATGGCTGCTTTACCTTTCAGTGGTTCTTCACCTGTTGAATACATTATTGCATCGTCTGCCCAATAGCTTACTATTTTGTCAACATCTTTTGTGGCAACTGCTTTTGACCATTCGCGGCTAATCTGCATAATTTTTTCGGCTTCAGTATTTTTGTCAACAACAGTTTTTTGAGTGCAGGCAGTCCATGTGAGTAGGGGTACCGCCAGTATAATTAGTTTCATATTTTATTAATTAGTTTTTTATTCTTTAATAATTGACTTTAAAAATGCTTGAATTGCTTCCGATTTTCCAATTGGTTCCAAAAAATAGATTGACACTTATTTCTTAAAAAAAACTTCTGCATTCTTAAAAAAGATCTTCTCTCTTTGCGCGGTAGATAAAAAGTCTAGATTATTTACAGACTCTATCGCTTGTTTAATATCGCCATTATCAGAGCCAAACATTAATCTATCTTCAAAGCCAGCATCAATTAATTTTTTCATGATACTATAAAATTCCTTTTTAGGAATAATATAGGGGTTTGAAATGGCAGATATGTCCGTATATACATTCCGGTAAACACTCATCACACCAATCGCATCCGCTAAAAAAGGATAACCGGTATGCATAATCCAAACTTTTAACTTCGGAAACTTGATGATAAGCTCTTCCATTAAGATCGGACTTCCTAAGCTCACTCGGAAATTTGGAGATCCATGATTCGGACCGGCTAATCCAGTATGGATCCCTACCGGGAGATTGTATTTTTCAGCTAACGCGTAATAAGGGTGTAAGAGTTTGTCTGACGGGGAAATCCCATAATATTGGCTTAATACTTCTCCAATAAAATCGATTTTTTTGGCGATAATTAACTGTTCAACCCATTTAATGTCAGGCAAATCTTTTCCATTGGAGAAGCAAGGTTGCCCGCTATAAGGAACTTTCCCATTGGGGCAAGCGAGCATTAATCCGAAGAGCAGTTCGGTTTTGTACTTGTCTCGATAAGTGTTTTGCAAATCCCAAGACGTGCTAATGGCCGCTTTATATACACCAGCACCTGCCAATTGCTGCATTTGTAAATCAGGTTTTGCCTCGCCATGAATATGTGTATCGAATATTTTCTGTGAATAGGAATCGTACGTTCCACCAAGTAAAAGGATGATAATCAGTTTTAGCCTTTTCATATAATCACATTCATATAGATTAAATATACGGAAATATCTATGACAATATAAAAGTAAAAAAGGGGGGTAACAAAATTCAGCATCGCTTGATATCATGGTATAACAATTTAATTATATAACCATGAAAAATTCAATTTTAATCGCAGCAGTAGCCATACTTTTTTCAACAGGATGTAAAAAAGATGGCGGAGTAACCGAAGGGCCAACTTTAAGTTTAGCCGATTTCAACAACAAGTTTAGTGTGCCAACACAACTATTTAATGGCGTTGCCGGCACGGGATTCAGTATTACAGGCAATAAGGGGATAAAACTTGATTTCCCTGCCAACGCATTTTTAGATGCCAGCGGAAATCAGGTAACAGGTAATATCAAACTGAGTTTAAAAGAAGTAATGACCAAAGGGGATATTCTTCTCTCTGGAAAAATGACCGAATCAAATAAACAATTATTAGTATCGGGAGGTGAATTTCAGGTTTTGGCTTTGAAAAATGGCCAGCTATTAAAACTTAACCCAGCAGCTGAAGTAATGGTTAAAGTACCTACCACGTTAAGTACGTCACCAATGGATTTATTCGAATTTAAAGGGACGACAAGTTCCGATAGTACTTGGATGTTGAACCAAAAAGCCAGGGTAACAACGACCCCAACTTACTATCAATTTGCTTTGCCAAACTTTGGGTGGGTAAACTGCGATTACTTTTATAATAATCCGAACCCAAAAACAACCATTACAGCTAGTCCCGTTTATGCGGGTGCTTCGCCCAGTATTAAAGATCAGCGAGCCTATTTAATTTTTGATGCCATAAATAATGTAATCGGATTGCCTTTTGAATTATCTATCAACAAACACCAAAGTTATTTAAACTCGATGCCAATTGGGATGACGGGTAAATTGGTAATTATCTCGGTAGATATGGACGATAGGATCTATTTTGGATATAGTAATTTTACCATTAGCAATGGCTTGCATGTCAATGTTCCAGTAGCGGTTTCAACACAAGCAGATATTGATAATTTTTTAAGCGCAATTAACTAAATAAGGATAAGTAAGATAAATTTCCTTAATTAAATAATACTTCCTATCTTTGCAATCCCAAAAACATCGAGAGGAGGTATTTCACGTTATGATTATAATTAACATTAAAGACGGCGAATCATTAGATAAAGCGCTAAAACGTTTCAAGAAAAAGTTTGAGAAAACTGGTGTATTGAGAGAATTACGTAGTCGTCAGGCATACGAGAAAAAATCTGTTGCTCGTCGTACAGAAATTAAACACGCTGTATACATTCAGAACATGAACCAAGAAGGAACTTTATAGTTCTAAATTGATTTCTAGATATAAAAACCTCGGCATTAGTCGGGGTTTTTGCCTTTAGAGTTGGAGTATATTCCTTCGATACTCGTTTAATACTGCCGTGCATCAACCGTGCATCAGCCGTGCATTGGTCGTGCATAAGCCGTGCCCAGACGCACAGTAAACCCACGATCAACGCAGATATACGCATGCCTATTTAATAGCGCAATTAGTCGATAACCGAACAAACCTACCATTGTGATTAAGCATAATTAATTGGTAATATTTTCTGCTAAAAAAATTGCATCAACTATTTTTTTTGTATATTCACATACCACGAAGATTAAGGCCTATGCTCATCAGCAGTTTCTTAACATATTTAAAGGACGAGAAGCGATACTCACCCCATACATTGGTGGCTTATGAAACAGATTTATGTCAATTTGAGCAATACATAAAGGATAACTGCGAATTAACACTTTTAAGTTGCAAAGCGGCTCAGGTGAGGAGTTTTATGGTGGCGCTGATGGACGACCAGATTTCGGCCAACGCCATCAATCGCAAGATGTCATCCCTTCGTAGTTTTTATAAATACTTACAAAGAGAAGGTACGCTTGCTGCTAATCCGATGCTGTTAATTAAGGCGCCTAAAATACCGAAACGACTACCTGTTTTTATTGAAGATCATAAACTCGATCAATTATTAGATTCGCAAACAGTATTTACAGACGATTTTGCTTCTAAGCGAGATAAAATCGTTTTAGAGCTCCTTTTCGGAACGGGCATTCGCTTAGCGGAATTGTTACTTTTAAAAGACACGGATATTAATACGTACGAATCCACGATTAAAGTATTGGGAAAGAGGAGTAAAGAACGAATTGTACCCTTGCATAGCTCGTTGCTTAAAGAAGTTGAAACCTATATTAAACTAAAATTAGCTCAAAATTTTGACAACAAAACTGCAGCATTAATCGTTACCAATACCGGGACTGCTGCTTATCCTAGAATGATTTATCGAATAGTACAGCGCTACTTAACGCTTATATCAACGCAAGATAAAAAGAGCCCGCACGTATTGCGCCATTCTTTTGCAAGTAGTTTGCTCAATCGGGGTGCTGATTTAAATGCCATTAAAGAGTTGTTGGGGCATGCAAGTTTGGCTGCTACACAAGTTTATACGCATAATTCTGTTGAACGCTTAAAATCAATATATAAACAAGCCCATCCAAAGGCATAAAAAAGGAGGAAAACATGAAAATTAGAGTACAGTCGATCCATTTCAATGCAGACAAAAAACTATTAGACTTTATTCAAAAGAAGGTAGATAAGTTAGATATATTCTTCGACCAGATTATTGGAGGAGAAGTTTATTTAAAATTGGAAAATGTTGAAGATGAAGCAAACAAGATATCTGAGATAAAATTAATGGTTCCGGGCGTAACATTATTCGCCAAGGAGCAGTGTAAATCATTCGAAGAAGCTACAGATTTAGCTATCGAGTCGTTAAAAAAGCAAATTACTAAACATAAAGATAAAACTAGAGCAAAATTAAGTGAGCACAAAGAATTGCTAAGTGCAAATGAAGTGTCTGATTATTAGGGTAGTATTTCACCACATAAATGAATATGAAATTGGCGAGGCATAACTCGCCAATTTTTTTTGAAAATATATTTTGTTACAAGATTAATTTTTGTAGATTTGCATTCCATTTCGGAAGGGGCGTTGGTCGCAAAGGAAATGAAAGTTCTATGAAAGTTTAAAATTTTATCCAAAACATCGATTTTTATGAATTGATGAAAGATATAAGCCTCCTTAGCTCAGCTGGTAGAGCAACTGACTTGTAATCAGTAGGTCATTGGTTCGATTCCGATAGGAGGCTCTTTTTATTTTGTATGTAAGTATGAAGTAAAAGGGGGGGGATTCCAGAGCGGCCAAATGGGACAGACTGTAACTCTGTTATCGCAAGATTTCGAAGGTTCGAATCCTTCTCCCCCCACCATTAGCTAAAATGATAAAATTGCTAATTGGCTAAATAAAAAAGCGGAAGTAGCTCAGTTGGTAGAGCGATAGCCTTCCAAGCTATAGGTCGCGAGTTCGAACCTCGTCTTCCGCTCATTAAGAATGAGCTGAATATTAAAAGCCGACTTAGCTCAGCGGTAGAGCACTTCCTTGGTAAGGAAGAGGTCATGGGTTCAATTCCCATAGTTGGCTCTGGTAATAATAAAGGAACGAAATACTTTGTTAAATCTGTGAAAACAGAATCAACAAGGTTTTTTGTATTGAATTTTGTATCAAAACAATAAATAAATAAAAAGTTAACCTACTAATAAGTATAAAAACATGGCAAAAGAAAAGTTTGACCGCAGCAAGCCGCACTTAAATATCGGCACTATCGGTCACGTTGACCACGGTAAAACAACCTTAACAGCAGCTATTACTAAATGTTTAGCTGATGCTGGTTTATCTGAGGCACGTTCATTTGAATCAATTGACTCTGCTCCAGAGGAAAAAGAAAGAGGTATCACGATTAACACAGCTCACGTTGAGTATTCAACAGCTAACCGTCACTATGCACACGTTGACTGTCCAGGTCACGCGGATTATGTGAAAAACATGGTTACTGGTGCGGCTCAAATGGACGGTGCTATCATCGTTGTTGCTGCTACAGATGGTCCGATGCCACAAACTCGCGAGCACATTCTATTAGCTCGTCAGGTAGGTGTACCTTCGTTAGTTGTTTTCATGAACAAAGTTGATATGGTGGATGATCCAGAATTACTAGAATTAGTAGAGATGGAAGTTCGTGAATTATTATCTTTCTATGAATTCCCTGGTGATGATATCCCTGTAATTCAAGGTTCAGCTCTTGGTGGCTTGAACGGTGATGCAAAATGGGTTGGAAAAATTATGGAATTAATGGACGCTGTAGATAACTACATTCCAATTCCTCCACGTTTGACTGAACTTCCTTTTTTAATGCCTGTTGAAGATGTATTCTCGATCACTGGTCGTGGTACTGTTGCAACTGGTCGTATTGAGCGTGGTCAAATCAACTCTGGTGATCCAGTGGAAATCTTAGGTATGGGTGCTGAGAACTTAAAATCTACAGTAACTGGTGTTGAGATGTTCCGTAAGATCCTTGATTATGGTGAAGCAGGTGATAACGTAGGTTTATTGTTACGTGGTATTGAGAAAACTGATATCCGTCGTGGTATGGTAATCTGTAAACCAGGTTCAGTAACTCCTCATACTGATTTCAAAGCTGAGATCTATGTATTATCAAAAGCTGAAGGTGGTCGTCACACGCCATTCTTTAACAAATACCGTCCTCAATTCTATTTCCGTACCACAGACGTTACAGGAGAAATCTCTCTAGCTGAAGGAACTGAAATGGTTATGCCAGGTGATAACGTTACAATCAGTGTTAAATTGATTAACGCAATCGCAATGGAAAAAGGTCTACGTTTCGCTATCCGTGAAGGTGGTAGAACAGTAGGTGCAGGTCAGGTAACTGAAATTGTTAAATAATAATCCTTAACGGGATCAATTAATAAGAAGAATTGCAAAGTGCCTGATGCTGTACGGCTTAGGCACTTTGCTTTACTAAACACGGGTGTGGTGCAATGGTAGCATACCGGTCTCCAAAACCGTTGATGGGAGTTCGAATCTCTCCACCCGTGCAAAAAAAAATATAAATATGGCTGGTGTAGTTCAATTTATTAAAGAATCATACGAAGAAATGACCGATAAGGTAACTTGGCCTACTTGGGGTGACTTACAAAATTCGGCAGTATTGGTTTTAGTAGCTTCGTTAATCATTGCAATAGTAATATTTGGAATGGACAAAGGTGCTACTGCTATTTTGCAAGCGTTTTATGAATCAATTTAATTTATATACTAGATGAACGATCAGTTAAAATGGTATGTAGTTAGAGCGGTAAGCGGTAAAGAAAAGAAGGTAAAACAATACATCGATTCTGAAATTAGCCGTTTAGGTCTTTCACATTTGGTACCTCAGGTATTAATCCCTATGGAAAAATACTACCAAATGAAAGAGGGAAAGAAAATAGCTAAAGAACGTAATTTTTACCCTGGTTATGTTTTAATTGAAGCAACCCTTGATGGGGAGCTTGAGCATATTATCAAAGGGGTAAATAGTGTAATTGGATTTTTAGGTGATAAAGCTGGAAATGCGATTCCGATGCGCCAGGCAGAAGTTAACCGTATTTTAGGTAAGGTTGATGAAATGAGCCAACAAGGCGAAACCATGAATGTAGCTTACTATGTAGGTGAAAATGTGAAAGTAATGGATGGTCCATTCAATGGTTTTACAGGCGTTATTGAGGAAGTAAACGAAGAAAAGAAAAAATTGAAAGTTATGGTTAAAATCTTCGGACGTAAAACACCGCTGGAACTTAACTATATGCAAGTAGAGAAAGAATAAAATTTATTTTAAAAAATATATTTGAGGACTGCAAGATTATTCATATCTTTGCAGTCCTTTTGCTATATTCCTATAGCATTAAGGTCTTAAATGTTACATGCTTCCAATATTTAACATTGAGTATTACAATTAACAAATCAGAAAATGGCAAAAGAAGTCGGTGCACTTGTTAAATTACAAATCAAAGGCGGAGCTGCAAACCCATCACCACCAGTAGGACCTGCATTAGGTGCTAAAGGTGTTAATATCATGGAGTTTTGTAAACAATTCAATGCTCGTACCCAAGATAAGCCAGGTAAAGTATTACCCGTTGTAATTACTGTATATGTCGACAAGTCTTTCGAATTTATCATCAAAACCCCTCCAGTGGCTATTCAATTATTGGATGCTACAAAATTAACGAGTGGTTCTGCTGAGCCCAACCGTAAGAAAGTTGGTTCGGTGACTTGGGATCAAGTTAAGTCAATTGCTGAAGATAAGATGACTGATTTAAATGCTTTCACTATCGAGTCTGCTATGAAAATGGTAGCAGGAACAGCACGCAGTATGGGAATCACCGTTAGTGGTGATGCACCTTGGACAAATTAATTAACAAATAACAGTTTACAACAGTGGCGAAATTAACAAAAAATCAAAAACTGGCACACGCTAAACTCGAAATCGGTAAATCGTATTCTTTAAAGGATGCGACTGCTTTGGTAAAAGAAATCACTACCACTAAATTTGATGCATCGGTTGATATCGATGTAAGTTTAGGTGTAGATCCACGTAAAGCCAATCAAATGGTGCGTGGTATTGCTACTTTACCTCACGGAACCGGAAAAACTGTTCGCGTTTTGGTACTTTGTACTCCTGATAAGGAAGAAGAGGCTAAAGCTGCAGGAGCAGATTTCGTTGGTTTAGACGAATATGTGGCAAAGATTGAAGGTGGTTGGACAGATGTTGACATTATTATCACTACTCCTGCTTGTATGGCAAAAGTAGGTAAACTGGGCCGAGTTTTAGGTCCACGTAACCTTATGCCAAACCCAAAATCAGGTACAGTAACTAACGAAGTTGGTAAAGCTGTAACTGATGTAAAAGGCGGAAAGATTGATTTTAAGGTTGACAAAACTGGTATCATCCATGCTTCAATAGGAAAAGTATCATTCTCAGCAGAGAAAATATATGAAAATGCGTTAGAAGTTCTTCAAACGATTTCAAAATTGAAACCATCTGCTGCAAAAGGAACTTATTTTAAGAGCATTCATGTTTCTTCAACAATGAGTCCTGGAATTGCAATCGAAACTAAATCAGTAGCGGGGATCTAATTATGAACAGAGAACAAAAACAAGAAGTAGTTTTAGCTCTACAAGAGAAAATGCAAGAGTATGGCAATTTTTATATTGCTGATACCTCTGGATTATCTGTTGAGAAAGTAAATAACATCCGTCGCAAATGTTTCGAAAGCGGTATCGAAATGAAAGTTGCAAAAAATACCTTGATCAAAATTGCGATCGATGGTTTAGAAGGCGACTCATCTGAGATATTCACAGCGTTAAAAGGCCAATCGGCTTTATTATTTTCAACAGTAGGTAATGCTCCAGCTAAGCTGATCAAAAGCCTAAGAAAAGGTAAAGAAGAGAAACCAGCGCTTAAAGCAGCTTATATCGATTCAGCTATATTTGTTGGTGATAACCACCTAGATTCATTAGTAAGTCTTAAATCAAGAGAAGAACTTATTGGCGAAATCATCGGTCTATTACAATCACCAGCTAAAAACGTTGTTTCGGCATTACAATCAGGCGGTTCGAAAATTGCAGGTATTGTTAAAACACTACAAGAAAGAGGTTAACGGACACCTTAAGTTCGAATTAAACAAAATTATTATTACGTAAATTTTTAAAATCTTAATAAAATGGCAGATTTAAAAGCGTTTGCTGAGCAATTGGTAAACTTAACAGTTAAAGAAGTTAACGAATTAGCTCAAATCTTAAAAGACGAGTATGGTATCGAACCAGCTGCAGCTGCAGTTGCTGTTGCAGGTCCTGCTGCTGGTGGCGAAGCTGCTGCAGTTGAAGAAAAATCTACTTTCGATGTAATCTTGAAAGAAGCTGGTGGTCAGAAATTAGCAGTTGTGAAATTGGTAAAAGACTTAACTGGTTTAGGTTTGAAAGAAGCGAAAGACTTAGTTGATGGTGCACCTAAAGAATTAAAATCAGGTGTTGCTAAAGACGAAGCAGAAGCTTTGAAAAAACAATTAGAAGAAGCTGGAGCTGTAGTTGAGATTAAGTAATCTCTCTACTTTGACAATCTTCCAAAGATTGTCAAAGTTCTAAGTGAATTAAGACTCCGACTGTCAAGTCGGAGTCTATTCCCGTTTATAAACATTTCATCTTGTTTGGTTGGTGTTATGTTTAAAGGCAAACCAAGCAAATAGTTTATTCTTAAACTAAATTAAATTTAGTCCCTTGGCAAATAAAGTCGTAGACCAAAGAGTAAATTTTGCACGTAGTAAGCACATCATTGATTATCCAGATTTTTTGGATGTGCAGTTGCAATCATTTAGAGAATTTTTTCAGATAGAAACAACTTCAGATAACCGTCACACAGAAGGTTTATTTAAAGTATTTGCTGAAAATTTCCCAATCACAGATTCTAGAAACATTTTCGTTTTAGAATTCTTAGATTATTTTATTGACCCACCACGTTATGACATTCCTGAATGTATCGATCGTGGGTTAACTTATAGTGTTCCGTTAAAAGCAAAGCTTAAGCTTTCTTGTAACGATGCAGAGCACGAGGATTTTGAAACTATCATTCAAGATGTATACTTAGGAACCATACCTTATATGACTCCTAAAGGTACTTTTGTGATTAACGGTGCTGAACGTGTAATTGTTTCTCAATTGCACAGATCTCCTGGTGTGTTCTTCGGCCAAAGCCGCCACACTAACGGAACCAAGTTGTACTCGGCCCGTGTTATCCCTTTCAAAGGTTCTTGGATTGAGTTCGCAACAGACGTAAATAACGTAATGTATGCGTATATCGACCGTAAGAAAAAATTCCCGGTAACCACCTTATTGCGCGCAATTGGTTACGATTCTGATAAAGACATCCTTGAATTATTTGATCTTGCCGACGAAGTAAAAGTTAGCAAATCTGGTTTGAAGAAATATATCGGACGTAAACTTGCGGCGAGAGTTTTAAGAAAATGGGTTGAAGATTTTGTTGATGAAGATACAGGTGAGGTAGTTTCTATCGACCGTAATGAAGTAATCTTAGACAGGGATACCGTTCTAGAAGACGACCATATCGATATGATCATTGATGCAGGTGTTAAAACTATTATCTTGTCAAAAGATGATGGTGCCTCTCAAGCTGATTATACCATTATATATAACACTTTACAAAAAGATACCTCAAACTCTGAAAAAGAGGCTGTAGAAAACATCTATCGTGCTTTGCGTAACGCAGAACCACCTGATGAGGAAACCGCAAGAGGTATCATCGAGCGTTTATTCTTCTCAGATAAACGTTATGACTTAGGTGATGTAGGTAGATACCGCATCAACCGTAAGTTAAAAATGGATACACCTGATCACGTTAAAGTTTTAACCAAAGCAGATATTATTGCAATTGTTAAATATTTAATCAAGTTGATCAACTCTAAAGAAGAAGTGGATGATATCGATCACTTGTCTAACCGTCGTGTACGTACCGTAGGTGAGCAATTATATGCTCAGTTTGGTGTAGGTTTAGCACGTATGGCCAGGACAATCCGTGAGCGTATGAATATTCGTGATAACGAAGTGTTTACACCTACAGATTTGATTAATGCCCGTACTTTATCGTCGGTTATTAACTCTTTCTTTGGTACCAACCAGTTATCTCAGTTCATGGATCAAACCAATCCTTTGGCAGAGATTACACACAAACGTCGTTTGTCAGCCTTAGGCCCAGGTGGTTTATCACGGGAGCGTGCAGGTTTCGAAGTTCGTGACGTTCACTATACGCACTACGGTCGTTTATGTACAATCGAAACTCCAGAGGGACCAAACATCGGTTTGATTTCATCACTTTGTGTACACGCTAAAATTAACAATTTAGGTTTCATCGAAACTCCTTATAAAATTGTTGAGAATGGTGTTGTAGCAGTTGATAAAGACGTTATTTATTTATCTGCAGAAGACGAGGATGGTAAAACTATCGCTCAGGCAAACGCTGCTTATGATGATAAAGGTAACTTTACCACCGCACGCGTTAAAGCACGTTACGAGGGTGACTTCCCAATTATTGAGCCTGAGAAATTAGACTTAATGGATATTGCCCCTAATCAAATTACATCAATCGCTGCTTCTTTGATTCCTTTCTTAGAGCATGATGATGCGAACAGGGCTTTGATGGGATCGAACATGCAACGTCAGGCCGTGCCATTGTTACGTCCAGAGGCGCCAATTGTTGGTACAGGTTTGGAAGGTCGCGTTGCACGTGATTCAAGAACGTTGATCAATGCTGAAGGCGAAGGTGTTGTTGAGTATGTAGATGCAAATGAAATTACCATTAAATATGTACGTAACGATGGAGATCGTTTAGTTTCATTTGAAGGTGATAGCAAAACATATAGATTAACCAAGTTCAAAAAAACCAACCAGAATACTTGTATCAATTTGAAGCCAATTGTTAAAAAAGGCGAGAAAGTTAGTAAGGGACAAGTGCTTTGTGAGGGTTATGCAACTGAAAATGGAGAATTGGCATTAGGAAGAAACTTAAAGGTTGCTTTCATGCCTTGGCAAGGATATAACTTTGAGGATGCGATTGTAATTAACGAGCGTATTGTTAGAGATGATATCTTTACCTCTTTACATATCGAAGAATTTGAATTAGAAGTGCGTGATACAAAACGTGGAGAAGAGGAGTTAACACCAGATATTCCTAACGTTTCTGAAGAAGCTACTAAAGATTTAGATGAAAACGGTATTATCCGTATCGGTGCTGAAGTAAAAGAAGGCGATATCCTAATTGGTAAAATTACGCCAAAAGGAGAGTCTGATCCTTCACCAGAAGAAAAATTACTTCGTGCAATCTTTGGTGATAAAGCCGGTGATGTTAAAGATGCTTCCTTGAAAACCCCACCTTCAATTAAAGGTGTGGTAATCGATACTAAATTATTCTCAAGAGCTAAGAAAACTACTAAAGCAGAAGAAAAATCAGCGATTGAGAAATTAGATAAGAGATATAATTTAGCTACAGAGAACCTTAAAAATGAGTTAGTTGATAAATTATTCCAAATTGTAAACGGTAAAACATCTCAAGGTGTATTTAACGTGTACAAGGAAATGTTAATCGCTAAAGGTGCTAAGTTCACACAGAAAATATTGGCAGACCTAGAGTATGCACATATTAATCCATACAAATGGACAACTGATGATGATAAAAATGATCAGATCAAGTTGTTATTACATAACTATGGTATCCGTGTAAATGAAGAATTAGGTGCTTATAAACGCGATAAATTTGCAATTAGTGTTGGTGATGAGTTACCATCAGGAATTGTTCAAATGGCGAAAGTTTATGTAGCTAAAAAACGTAAATTAAAAGTAGGTGATAAGATGGCTGGTCGTCACGGTAACAAGGGTATTGTTGCTCGTATTGTACGTGATGAAGATATGCCATTCTTAGAAGATGGAACACCTGTTGATATCGTGTTGAACCCACTAGGTGTGCCTTCACGTATGAACTTGGGTCAGATCTACGAAACCGTATTGGCATGGGCTGGAAAAGAACTGGGTGTTAAATTTGCAACTCCGATTTTTGATGGTGCTAAATCTGATGAGGTTGAAGAGTGGATTGCTAAAGCTGGCGTTCCTGCTTCAGGAAGAACTTACTTACACAATGGTTTAACAGGCGAGAAATTTGATCAGCCGACAACAGTAGGTATTATTTATATGCTTAAACTGGGTCACATGGTTGACGATAAGATGCACGCTCGTTCTATCGGACCATACTCATTAATTACACAACAACCATTGGGTGGTAAAGCACAATTCGGTGGTCAGCGTTTTGGTGAGATGGAGGTTTGGGCATTAGAAGCATTTGGTGCTGCTAATATCCTTCAAGAAATCTTAACGGTTAAATCGGATGATGTTGTTGGAAGAGCCAAAACTTACGAAGCCATTGTTAAAGGCGAAAACCTACCTACTCCAGGTGTACCAGAATCATTCAATGTATTGGTACATGAGTTAAGAGGTTTAGGTTTAGATATTACGTTAGACTAAATAGTATTTAGCAGAGGTATTTAGTATATAGTATTTAGTATTTAGATCTGGGCGTTTAGTCTATCTAATTACTAACTACTAACTACTAACTACTAGTAACTAAGTACTCAAAATTAAAGAGCTATGTCTTACAAAAAGGATAATAAATTAAAAAGCAATTTCACCTCGATTACCATTAGCTTGGCATCGCCTGAGAATATCTTAGAGCGTTCAAGTGGTGAGGTGTTAAAACCTGAGACGATCAACTATCGTACTTACAAACCTGAACGTGATGGTTTGTTCTGCGAGCGTATTTTTGGTCCGGTAAAAGATTACGAATGTCATTGCGGTAAGTACAAACGTATCCGTTATAAAGGTATTGTTTGTGATCGTTGTGGTGTTGAAGTAACTGAGAAAAAAGTACGTAGAGAGCGTATGGGACACATCAACTTGGTGGTTCCTGTTGCGCATATCTGGTATTTCCGTTCGTTACCAAACAAAATCGGTTACCTTTTAGGTTTGCCAACCAAAAGATTGGACTTAATTATTTACTACGAACGTTATGTAGTAATCCAATCGGGTTTAATGGCCGATCAAGGTATCAATTATATGGACTTCCTTACTGAGGAAGAATATTTGGATATTTTAGATAAATTACCTAAAGAAAATCAATATCTAGATGATAAAGATCCTAATAAATTCATCGCCAAAATGGGTGCTGAAGCATTAGAAGACTTATTAAAACGTATTGACTTAGATACTTTATCTTATAACTTACGTCACCAAGCAGCCAATGAAACTTCACAACAACGTAAAAACGAGGCGTTAAAACGTCTTCAAGTTGTTGAGGCTTTCCGCGGTGCTAGAACACGTATTGAGAATAACCCAGAGTGGATGATTATTAAAATCGTTCCAGTTATTCCACCAGAGTTACGTCCACTAGTTCCTTTAGAAGGAGGTCGTTTTGCAACTTCAGATTTAAATGATTTATATCGTCGTGTAATTATCCGTAACAACCGTTTAAAGCGTTTGATCGAGATTAAAGCACCAGAGGTTATTTTACGTAACGAGAAACGTATGTTACAGGAAGCTGTAGATTCGTTATTCGACAACTCACGTAAAGTAAATGCTGTTAAAACTGAAGGTAACCGGGCCTTAAAATCACTTTCAGATATTTTGAAAGGTAAACAAGGTCGTTTCCGTCAGAACTTATTAGGTAAACGTGTAGATTATTCAGCTCGTTCGGTAATTGTTGTAGGTCCAAACCTAAAATTACACGAATGTGGTTTACCAAAAGATATGGCAGCTGAGCTATTCAAACCATTTATCATTCGTAAGATGATAGAAAGAGGAATAGTGAAAACTGTTAAGTCTGCTAAGAAAATTGTAGATAGAAAAGATCCATTGGTATGGGATATTCTTGAAAACGTATTGAAAGGACACCCTGTATTACTTAACCGTGCGCCTACGTTGCACAGATTAGGTATCCAGTCTTTCCAACCGCGTTTAATTGAAGGAAAAGCAATCCAGTTACACCCATTAGTGTGTACGGCGTTTAACGCGGATTTTGACGGTGACCAGATGGCGGTGCATTTACCTTTAGGTCATGCCGCAATTTTGGAAGCCCAAGTACTAATGCTTGCTGCGCACAACATTTTGAACCCTGCTAACGGTACGCCAATTACGGTACCTTCTCAGGATATGGTTTTGGGTCTTTATTATATTACTAAAGGCCGTAGAACTGACGCAAGTCGTGTTGTAAAAGGACAAGATCAATCATTCTATTCTCCGGAAGAAGTAATTATTGCTTATAATGAGAAGAAAATTGATTTACATGCTTTTATCAAAGTAAAGGTAAATGTAAAGCAAGAGGATGGTACAATTGTAAATAAATTAACAGAAACTACTGTTGGTAGAGTACTATTTAACCAAATGGTGCCCGAAGAAGTAGGTTATATCAATGAATTGTTAACTAAAAAATCACTAAGGGATATCATTGGTGAGGTAGTTAAAATGACAGGTATGGCTCGTTCTGCAAGATTCTTAGATGATATCAAAGAATTAGGTTTCAAAATGGCATTCCAAGGTGGTTTATCGTTTAACCTACAGGATGTAAATATTCCGGTAGAAAAACATACATTATTAGAACAAGCTGCAGGCGAAGTAGAAGAGGTAAGAAACAACTATAACATGGGTTTCATTACCAACAACGAGCGTTACAACCAAATTATCGATATTTGGACACGTATTAACAATCGTTTAACTTCATTTGTAATGAATCAATTGTCAAGTGATAACCAAGGTTTCAACTCGGTTTACATGATGCTAGATTCAGGAGCACGTGGTTCGAAGGAACAAATTCGTCAGCTAGCAGGTATGCGTGGTTTGATGGCTAAGCCTCAAAAATCAGGTTCTGGTGGTGAGATTATTGAAAATCCGATTTTATCCAACTTTAAAGAGGGATTATCTGTACTAGAGTACTTTATCTCTACTCACGGTGCTCGTAAAGGTTTGGCGGATACAGCGTTAAAAACGGCGGATGCGGGTTACTTAACTCGTCGTTTGCATGACGTGGCGCAAGATATGATTGTAAATGCGGTAGACTGTGGTACTTTAAGAGGTATGTACACTACAGCTTTAAAAGATAATGAAGATATAGTTGAGCCATTATATGACAGAATTTTAGGTCGTATTTCGCTTCATGACGTATTTAACCCATTAGATGGGCAATTATTAGTGGGTGCTGGCGAAGATATTTCTGAAGAAATTGCTAAAACAATTGAAGAATCTCCATTAGAAGGTATCGAAATTCGTTCGGTATTAACTTGTGAGAACAAAAGAGGGGTTTGCGCCCTTTGTTATGGTCGTAACTTGGCCTCTGGTAAACGTGTTCAAAGAGGAGAGGCTGTAGGTGTAATTGCTGCACAGTCTATCGGTGAGCCGGGTACACAGTTAACCTTACGTACGTTCCACGTGGGTGGTACTGCATCAAACATCGCTGCAGAATCTCAGATCAATGCGAAATTTGATGGGGTAATCGAATTTGAAAACCTACGTACTGTTCCAACTACTACAGAAGAAGGTGTGGTTGATATCGTATTAGGTCGTTCAGGTGAGTTTAAAATTACGGAACCAGGAACTGGTAAAGTAATCGTAACTAACAACGTTCCTTATGGTGCATTCTTATATGTTAAAGAAGGAGATAAAGTTAGTAAAGGCGATAAAATCTGTTCATGGGATCCATATAACGCGGTTATTATTTCAGAGTTTGCAGGTAAAATTCATTTTGATGCAATCGTGGAAGGGGTAACTTTCCGTGAAGAATCAGATGAGCAAACTGGTCACCGTGAGAAAGTAATTATCGATACACGTGATAAGACTAAAAACCCTGCTATTCAGGTAGTTGATAAAAAAGGCGAGCTGATTAGGAATTATAACATTCCGGTAGGAGCTCACATCGCTATTGAAGAGGGTGAAGCAGTTCAAACTGGTCAGATCCTAGTTAAAATACCTCGTGCAACAGGTAAAACCCGAGATATTACAGGCGGTTTACCACGTGTAACGGAATTATTCGAAGCACGTAACCCATCAAACCCGGCGGTAGTAACCGAAATTGATGGTGTGGTAACTTTAGGCGGTGTTAAACGTGGTAATCGTGAGATGACTATCGAATCTAAAGATGGAGAAATTAAGAAATATTTAGTGCCATTGTCTAAACACATTTTGGTTCAAGACAATGACTTTGTGAAAGCTGGTATGCCATTATCAGATGGATCAATCTCTCCAGCTGATATTTTAGCAATTAAAGGCCCCGCTGCTGTACAAGAATACTTAGTGAATGGTATCCAAGAGGTTTACCGTTTACAAGGTGTAAAAATTAACGATAAGCACTTTGAAGTAATTGTACACCAAATGATGCAGAAAGTGCATATCGAAGATCCGGGTGATACTCGTTTCTTAGAAAATGATTCTGTTGATCGTTGGGATTTCCAAGTGGAGAACGACGAGATTTATGACAAGAAAGTTGTTGTAGATGCTGGAGATTCAAACGTTGTAAAACCTGGCCAGATTCTTTCTTTACGTAAATTAAGAGATGAAAATTCTCAATTAAAACGTAAAGATATGAAGCAAATTGAAGTGCGTGATGCAAAACCTGCAACTGCTAGTTCAATTTTGCAAGGTATTACTAGAGCATCATTAGGAACTAAATCGTTCATCTCCGCAGCTTCCTTCCAGGAAACTACTAAGGTGTTAAATGAGGCGGCTATTGCTGGTAAACGCGATAACATGTTAGGCTTGAAAGAGAACGTAATTGTTGGTCACTTGATCCCATCAGGTACCGGTGTGCGTGGCTACGAGCGTATCATTGTAGGTTCTCAAGAAGAATACGATAAATTATTAGCATCTAAAGCTGAAGAAGAAGTAGAGGCTTAATTTATCTTAATGATTGAATATAAAAGTCCCGATGAAAATCGGGACTTTTTTTATGTCTACAACACAAACGTTTGTGTGAAATTAGCAACTACTAATTTTTTCACCTCAGACCTAATTATTTATCTTAGGTTTATGAAATATCTATTTTTAATCCTTTCTGCTTGCATTACGCTAAATTTAAAAGCCCAAGATGTAAGTTTGGCTTTACAAAAACAGCCCAAATTAGACAATCATACTATAGCACACTTTTGGTTGGGAGCACCGAGTGGATTAAACACAAGCTTTGCATCGGCGGACCAACGTTTTGCGAAAAATTTACCCCCAAAAGTTGCCTTGCAAAAAAGTTGGTCGACTAAAGCATGGAAAGGCGAAAAAATTCATACTCAATTATTAACGTGGACAAGAGACAAGTCAGTTGCAATACGCGTGCAAATTAATGACTTGGAAGATGAACGAGGTAATTTGTTGAAAAAGGAAAATATCAGTACTGGGTTTATTAAATATGTAATCACTGATGAATTTAGAAATGGATGTGGTCATCGCAAAGCAAAAGATTTCGATTCTTCTTACGTTGCTGATCTTATCGACACTAAAACATCGTCACTTGTAATTGAGCAAAATACAACACAACCGATTTGGATAAGTATTAAAGTGCCTGAAAATACTCTTCCAGGTAATTATAAAGGCACAGTTAAAATTTCTGGAACCCAGGAAATCACTTTGCCAATACAGGTAGAAGTATTGAATAGAACCTTACCTGCACCCAGGGAATGGGCTTACGATTTAGATTTATGGCAACATCCAGCATCAATTGCTCGCGTACATAATGTGCCTTTATGGGGTAATGAACATTTTGGTTATATGAAAAGCTACTATCAGATGTTGGTCAATGCGGGGCAGAAAACAATTACCACAAGTATAGTAAATGAACCATGGGGCCATCAAACCTACGACGATTATCCGAGTTTGGTGAAATGGACGAAAAAGAAGGATGGAAGTTGGGTATATGATTATAATTTGTTCGATAAATATGTCTCATTTGTAATGGATTGCGGAATTGATCAACGAATTAATTGTTACAGCATGGTACCTTGGAAGATCGCTTTTACCTATTATGACGAAAACCTACAAAAGGAAGTGATTTTTACTGACCCTATAGGCACACCTGCCTATAATGCTTTTTGGAAAACAATGCTTACAGATTTTACCAAACATCTGAAAGAAAAGGGCTGGTTTAACAAAACGTATATAGCGATGGATGAGAGACCGATGAAAGCTATGCAAGATGTGATTAAGTTGCTGAAATCTGTAGATCAAAATTGGAAAATAGCATTGGCCGGAGATTATCACGCGGAGATTGAAGCAGATATTGACAATTATTGTATTGCTTCTAGGTGGAGTTTTCCTGCAAATGTATTACAGAAACGTAAGGAAGCTGGAAAAATTAGTACATGGTACACCTGTTGTACCGAACCATATCCTAATGGCTTTAGTTTTTCATCTCCCGCCGAATCTGTTTGGATGGGCTGGTACACCGCACATAAGAATATGGATGGATATTTGCGTTGGGCTTATAATAGTTGGACAAAAAATCCACTTATTGATACTCGTTTTACAACTTGGCCTGCTGGCGATACCTACCAAATTTATCCGGGTCCACTCAGTTCAGTTAGATTTGAAAAATTGATTGAAGGTGGTCAGGATTTTGAAAAAATTAAACAATTAAGATCGCTTTATCAACAAAATGGGCGGAGCTCAAAGTTGGCCGAATTGAATAAAGCGCTGGAGGATTTTGAGATTAAGGACTTAGCAAATATTACCGCTGATGAGATGTTAAACAAAGTAAGAAAACTGCTTAATGAATAACTTAGGCAGATCATAAGATATAATTCTAAAGATTGTAGATTATCGGCTTAATTTTTTATTTTTGATTATCATGGAAGAACAACAGAACGAAAACCAAATCAATATAGAATTATCCGAAGAAATTGCAGAAGGAATTTTCTCTAACCTGGCAATCATTACGCATTCCAACACAGAGTTCGTTGTAGATTTTATTAGAGTGATGCCTGGCATCCCTAAGGCTAAGGTAAAATCTAGAATTATTTTAACTCCCGAGCACGCAAAACGTTTAATGCATGCCATGCAAGATAATATCGAAAAATTTGAAGCAACAAATGGTAAAATAAAAATGCAGGAAGAAGCTGTCGGATTTCCCTTGAATTTTGGCGGACCCACAGCACAAGCTTAAGCAATTAGCTAATTGGTGAATTTACGAATTGATTTATATGTGCTAGAATTTTATCCGTTTCTTTCGGCTCAAACCATTTGGTATTTTCATCCCTTCTAAACCAGGTTAATTGGCGTTTGGCAAAACGGCGGGTATTTTGTTTAATCATCGCAACGGCTGATTCTAAATCTATCTTACCTGCCAGATAATCGAATAATTCGGAATAACCTACAGTATTTAACGCATTATATTGCCGATAGGGCTCAAGTGCTATAACTTCGTCAAGTAACCCATCCTTCATCATCATATCAACGCGATCATTTATTCTTTGATATACTACCGTTCTATCTGTATTTAAGCCAATCTTTAAGATGTTGAAGGGTCTTTCTTTTTTTGCAGCGGTTAAGAATGAAGATAATTTTTTGCCAGTTGATAAAACAACTTCCAGGCCTCTGATCATGCGCTGTGGATTGAATTGATCTACTTTTGCAAAATATTCTGGATCTAAAGTTCGAAGCTGGTTTTGTATATCTATAATCCCTTTGTTAGCAAATTGCTCATTAAGCTGCTCACGAATGTTTAAGTCTATCTCTGGTAGTTCATCAAGACCTTTACATATCGAATCTATATACAAGCCCGATCCGCCAACCATAATTAATACATCATACTTTTTATAGAGTTCGTCCATAAGTTTCAGCGCTTCCGACTCAAAATCTCCTGTGCTAAATAGCGTGCTAATGCTATGCGAATCTATAAAATGGTGCTTTGCGGCAGCAAGTTCTTCTTTAGAAGGTTTTGCCGTACCGATATTAATTTCCCTAAAGAATTGCCGTGAATCTGCGGAAATAATCTCCGTATGAAAATGGTTTGCCAGTTCAATGGCTAATGATGTTTTCCCAATAGCAGTAGGACCAACTATAACGATTAAATTTTTCTCCGGCATACGCCCTGATTAATAATCGTCGTCTTTGCCACTTCCAAAATCTTCTGCATAATCATCATCCCCTTCAGCAAATTCGTCTTTTTCCTCTTCCTCTTCACTTTCTTCGTCAACTTCCTCTGCATTGATTCCTCGGCCTCCCATAGCTTCTAATTCTTCCGTATCTTCAGGCACAAAATCTAGTTCATTTAAGAAATCAAATTCACTAGAGGTTGCCGTAGCAGCCGCGACAAAACCGGCCATGTTGTTTTTGTCAATTATTTTTGGCGCTTCACCAATGCTTTTTACTAAAAACGGATATTCAATGTTCGGGTCGTTTTCAAGAATGATTTTAATAAGTTCAACATGGAAATCGAAAGGACGTTCAAAGTTATAGATATAATAGAATTTCTGATGTGGATCTTCCACAAAGCTGCTAAGCTTCGATTTTCCCATTAACGTGATGCCATTGTCTATTTTGCGCTGGTTAGGTAAAAGTGCTATTTCGTCTCCCTTAATCCAATTATCTGTACTCACATAAAATGAAGACGATTTTTCTGCATCATATCCTGTTGAGCGATGAATAGCCCGGTGTAGGTCTTCGAAAGTTTGATTTGTTTTGATATCTATTTCTCTTACCACATCATCAAAATCTTCAAAAGAAATTCTAAATCTATAAATTGCCATTCGTTATGCTGTTTCTTGTTGTAAAATTAAGAAATAAAAAATAATTTTTACTGTGTAAATGCTACCATTGCTCTATTAATTGTATTAAAACCCGAATTTAATGTAAATGTTTTTTTATGCTTATTATGTTATCAAGGCATAAATGTTGCTTGTTTTCTTAAGTAGGAATACCTATTTTGCACTACACACACACAAATAAATACACAAATGAAAAATTTACAATTAACCCAAAGAGGCTTTTTTATGCCTTATGTTAGAGGTCTGATGGTCATAGCTCTTTCTACCTTTCTTTTATCAGTCAAAGCTCAATCTTCAGGCAGTGATAAAAGGATTGAATATTACAACAGTATCTTTCCTTCAGAAAACGGAAAGGTTAAGTCGATAGGCGATACTAAATTTGAATATTACAACAGTATCTTTCCTTCAGAAAACGGAAAGGTTAAGTCGATAGGCGATACTAAATTTGAATATTATAACAGTATCTTTCCTTCAGAAAATGGAAAAATTAAATCTGTTGGCGACATTAGAATAGAATACTACAATAGCATCTTTCCTTCTGAAAATGGTAAGATTAAATCAATTGGTGATGCGAAAATAACCTATTACAATAGTGTAATTAAATCAGAAAACGGTAAAATTAAGTCTATTGATGGTTATATTCCAGAAAATTTATTATTTCTTCTATATAATCAATGATAATTATGGGCAAAGACCTGATGTCATTAGGTCTTTGCCTGTTTAGTCAAGTTTATTTGCTATGGGCTTCAAACCTAATTCTTTTGCTTTTAAAAGCATAAAACTGAAGGCTTCGCTGTAATTGTTGGAAATTTCGCCTTCTAAAATAGCTTCCCGAATTGCGTTTTTTAGGATACCAACTTCTCTTCCAGCTTGTAGTCCAAATGCCTGCATAATATCATTGCCACTAACAGGAGGTTGCCAATTTCTTAACTGATCTCTTTCTTCCACATCTTTGAGTTTCTGTTTAACCAACTCAAAATTATTACGATATTTTTTAACCTTATACTCATTCTTAGTGGTTACATCGGCGTTGCACAAGATCATTAAACTTTCAATTTCGTCGCCCGCTTCAAACAATAAGCGTCTAACAGCTGAGTCTGTAACAGTTTCTTGAGCCAGGACAATTGGGCGCAAATGTAACTGCACCAACTTTTGAACATACTTCATTTTCTCATTCAAAGGAAGTTTTAATTGAGCAAAAATCTGCGGAACCATTCTTGCTCCCCTGTCTTCATGGCCATGAAATGTCCAACCATGGCCTTCTTCAAACCTCTTGGTTGCAGGTTTAGCTATGTCGTGTAAAATTGCTGCCCATCTTAACCAGAGATCATTCGTATGCTCACAGATGTTATCCAAAACCTGTAAGGTATGGTAAAAGTTATCCTTATGCCCTTTACCCTTGATAATTTCTACGCCGTAAAGCGCAGCCATCTGCGGAAAAATCAGTTGTAATAAACCTGTGTTAAATAAATGCTTAAAGCCTATGGAGGGGGTTTTAGCTAAAATGATCTTATTTAGTTCATCGGTAATTCTTTCTTTCGAAACGATATTGATTCTTTCTTTTTGCTTTTCAATTGCGGCTAATGCAACGGCGTCAATCTCAAAATTCAGCTGGGTAGCGAATCGAATTGCCCTCATCATTCGCAATGGGTCATCTGAAAAAGTGATGGACGGATCTAAAGGTGTACGAATTAATTTTTGCGCTAGGTCTGCCAACCCATTAAATGGGTCAATTATTTCACCATAATTAGCTTTGTTTAAAGATATTGCTAAAGCATTGATGGTAAAATCTCTGCGTAACTGGTCATCCGCTAAGCTACCATTCTCTACAATTGGTTTTCTGGAATCTGAACGATAGGATTCTTTTCTAGCACCCACAAATTCAATTTCTAAGTCTTCGTGCTTAAGCATGGCAGTCCCAAAATTCTTAAATACAGCAACTTTAGTTCTTAGTTTGGCGCCAACTTTCTCAGCGAAATCTATTCCATTACCAATTACCAAGATATCAATGTCTTTTGATGGACGTGCCAAAAATAGATCACGTACAAAACCTCCAATTACAAATACTTCTGTTTTCGAATGTTCAGCTAATGACGCTAGAACTTTAAATATGGGATTTTGTAGGGATTTCTTCACAATAATTAACTTTACTTTCTTATAAATTCAAATTGTCCGGTTGGCCCTAACTTTACAATAGTGGAAGGTTTTTTAACTAGCCGAAGTTCCTGGTCAATTCCTACCACATAATCAACAGCATCTAAAATGTCTTGCGAGATTTCGTCAAAGAATGAGGGAGTTGGTTGCCCAGATAAATTGGCAGATGTTGAGATTATTGGTCTGCGCAGGCGCTGAATGAGCGCCTCACAAAAGTCATGTTTCACAACTCGAATTCCAATGCTGCCGTCAATGTTGATTGCATTCTTTGCTAAATTTTTAGCTCCTTGAAAGATAATGGTCAATGGGTTTTCTGCATATTCTATTAATTCATAAGCAACATCTGGTATTTCAGTTACATAACTTTGTAGTTGATTGTCAGAAGCTAATAAAACAATAAAACTTTTATCGGCAGCTCGACCTTTAATCGCATTGATTTTTGCGACTGCGTCTTCATTTGTTGCATCGCATCCTAAACCCCAAACCGTATCGGTAGGGTATAGGATAACACCCCCCTTATTTAATACGGCTAACGCTCTAGTTATTTCTTCTTTAAGCATGACGGTAAAGTTAGCTATTTTTCATTTGCATTCGAACCGGCAAGATTGAAAAAACTAAATGGCCTAAATATTCGTTTTTAATAAAGGTTAACTAAAACACACATAATGAAAACAGTAAAAAAAATAGCAATACTTCTTCTGGTTGGAGCAGTATTTGCAGGATGTGCTACGCTACGAACCGCATCGGACTTCGACAAGCAGGTAGATTTTAGCGCTTACAAAACTTATGGATTTTACGATAAAGGCCTTGAAAAGATCAGGTTAAACAACTTAGACAAACGTAGGTTGATGGCTGCAGTGGAGACGACAATGAATGCAAAGGGCTTTACAAAATCGAGTTCACCAGATCTTTTGGTGAATTTAGTGGTGGTTGCGAAAGAAAGAGCCGATCATTACGGTCCCGGTTTTTATGGTGGCTGGGGTTGGGGATGGGGACGAGGTTGGGGCCCATTTTGGGGTGGTCCCAGTTATGTCAATTATTATCGTGAAGGAACTATCATTATTGATTTCTTAGACCCAGAGAAGAAGATCCTTATATGGCACGGAAGAGGAGCAGGTTTTAACTTAGACAGCTTTAACAAAAGAGAAGAACGCCTACAGGTGGGTGTTAACGAAATATTGGCGCAATACCCTCCCCAACCAAACACGTCAAATTAATACCGATGTAAATATTTTGCTTCGAATTACTTATTTGTGGCTATTTCTTGTAGCGTAGGAATAAATTTTCTCCAAAATTCTACGTTATGTTTCAAGGGAGCATGGCAACCAAAAGGTAAATCTTGGTTTATCATTTCATAGGCTTCGGCAGGTTCAAATTCAATAGCAAATCGCATAGCTTCAACCATTTCTGGAATGGTATAGGATGGATGAACCGTAGGGGCTATCAGCGACCAAAAAATGTCTTCATTGAATTGAGGTCCCTCGGCATGCATGTATTGGTTTAATACAGATGGGGAAATGCTGTCAAGTATTTTTAGGGCTGTGTTTACTTTGCGTAGAGACAGCCCACCATTTCCAACCTTATTATGCCGAGTGGCATATATCCTGTTTTTCCTGAACGCTAATTTCATTCGTTGGAATGCATTATACAAAATTCCCCGATTTAATTTATCAGATCTTAACCAGGGTGCCCCAATGTAGTCGTAGTTCTTTTCACACCAAGATGCAAGCTCATCTTTAAATAAAAATACATCAGCTTGATGTATTAATATGTAATCAAATAAAGCAAACGTAGTGTAAAAGCTACGAGATAATAATAACTGGTTATAACCTTTTATGCCTTCAAAGTAATGTTTACCAAACCGCTTAACTTCAAGTTTTTCAAGCATTCCAAAAGAATTGTCTATAACTAAGCCTTCTGGCGCAACCACAACTTGCTTAAAACTGCCAGTTAACTTAATCCCGTTTTCAAGAAACGAGAGTTCTAAAGGATTTGGACTTCTATATAAAGGAAAAACAACTACACAGCTTTTCATTCGTTTAATGTTTTAAGATAACAGTCCATCATTTGTTTTGTAACCACGTCTGCATTAAAACGTTGAACATATTTTAGACCTTCCTCGGCCATTAAACTACTAACTTCTTTACTTTTTATGATGGTATTTATCGCGTCTGCGAGTGCGCTACTATCGGTAGGGGTAATATACCGACTGCCAGGGCCGCCTGCTTCTTCTAAACAAGACCCCGTAGCGGCAACAACAGGAACTTTCCCGTACAACGCTTCGATTATGGGAATACCAAAACCTTCGTATTTGGAAGGATATATAAACGTACTGGCCATTTGATAGATTCCCGGCAAGTCGCTAAAGGGAATATTCTTTAAAAAGATTACTCGTTTTTGAAGGTCCAAAGCTTCAATTTTTTTTTTAATAATTTTAAGGTACGGTGTTTCTTTTCCAATCACCACTAGCGGATAAGAAGAATCGATATAGGGCAGGGCCTCAATGATAACCAAGAGATTTTTGCGTTCCTCTACAGTACCAACATTTAATAGATAATTTTGTGGAAGTTTATATTTATTACGGATAAACTCACGCTCATTCTCTCCTAATAGATTCTTAAATTGATTGTCACAGCTTTGATAAACGACATCAATTTTTGCCGGATCAATTTTATAAAAATAGATAATATCTCTTTTGGTCTGCTCGCTTATGGCAATAATTCGATCGGCGTGTTTACACGCATATCTGCTTTTGTATTTATAAATAAAGCGGTCAAAAAATTTATAATAGCGTGGTTTTACTAAAAAAATCAAGTCGTGAATGGTGACAATACTTTTTATTCCATTCTCTTTGAGACCGTATGGAATTTCGTGATTTAATCCATGATAAAGAGCAACTTTATTACGAATTAGTTCCAAAACCACGCCTACACTTCTCCAAATTGGTGAGGTACTATTTTTGGGCGGTAACTCCAGCTTCACATTATCTTTCAAAAACAATTGATGTTTTTTAAGGGCTTCAGTTATTTTTGGAGTATACACATAATATTGATTTGCTGGAAATTGAGTTGCCAAATGCTCAATTAACGAACGGCTATAGTTGCCCAGACCAGTTACGTTATTCGCTGCACGTTTACCATCATATCCGATTCGGAGCGGAGAGCTAAGAGCTGAAAGGCCGAAACTATTTTCAGGGAGCTCCGACTTCTCGCTTTCAGCTTTTAACTTTCTGCGTATTTCTTTCACCTTAAGCTTATACGGCTACATTGTTTTCTCTCAATGCATCATTAAGGGAAGTTTTTTTATCAGTTGATTCTTTGCGCTGACCGATAATTAATGCGCAAGGCACTTGAAATTCACCTGCTGGAAATTTCTTTGTATAAGAGCCGGGTATCACTACAGAACGAGCTGGGACAACACCTTTATATTCAATAGGGGTTGAACCGGTCACATCGATGATTTTAGTAGATGCTGTTAATACTACATTTGCACCTAAAACTGCTTCTCTTTCAACTTTTACCCCTTCTACAACAATCGCTCTTGAACCAATGAAACAATCGTCTTCAATAATAACGGGCGCAGCTTGCACAGGCTCCAAAACCCCACCAATGCCCACACCACCACTTAAGTGTACACGTTTGCCAATTTGGGCGCATGACCCAACGGTAGCCCAGGTGTCAACCATTGTACCTTCGTCTACATAGGCGCCAATATTTACATAAGACGGCATCATGATTACACCTTTAGCTAAATAAGCACCGTAACGTGCGCTGGCCATTGGTACAACACGAACACCAGTAGATTTATAATCAGTTTTTAGCTCCATTTTATCATGGTAAACGAAAGGATTATTTTTAATCTCTTTCATTTCCTTAATCGGAAAATACATGATTACCGCTTTTTTAATCCATTCATTAATTCCCCAAGTATTTAAAATTGGCTCAGCAACACGTAACTCTCCTGCATCAAGTTTCTTTATAACGGCTTCAATTGCCTCACAATATTCAGTGTATCCCAACAAGGATCTGTCTTCCCAAGCAGCTTCTATTAGCTTTTTTAAATCTTCGATCATGATTTTTATAATTTTTTACAAAATAAACGATTTTTATTCAATTAAGTAACTATTTGCTTACATTTAACCAGTTCAACAATTAACCAATTAACCAAATTAACTTACTTTTGGTTTTTATGAAGGAGATTGAGAAATTAAGGATTGATAAATATCTATGGGCAATTCGCTTATTTAAAACGCGAAGTTTGGCTACTGATGCCTGTAAAGCTGGACGAGTAAAACTCAATGGACAAAACTCAAAGCCATCGGCTATTGTAAAAGTTGGTGAAATATATCAAGTTTCTAAGGGGATTGAAAAAAAGGTAATCGAAGTTGTTGAGTTACTTTACAATAGGGTAGAAGCTAAAATTGCCGTTACAAAATATAAGGATCTAACACCGGTTGAAGAAACTCACGCCTTTAAATCCATGTTTCATGCGCCGACTTTAAAGCGTGATCGAGGAGCTGGGAGGCCTACAAAAAAAGAGCGAAGAGAAACTGACGACTTGATTGGAGGAATGTTTGATGAGGCTTAAATCTTTAAGCTCTCAAATCTCATTCGATAGGCCATCATAGCCGTTTTACCTAATTTTTTTATTAATTGATAATTGGCAACAGCTCCAACTGCAGCACCAACAACTGGAAGCAATTGGGCAAGTTTTGCTAAATCGATATAATCACGATATTCTTGCTGAAAAGTCTGCCAGTCGAATTGATCGGCGCTCTCGGGTAAGACAATGAGTTTTTCGTTCCAGTTTTGCATTTGATGAAATATGTTCTGAGTTCCTGTTTTACTAGAAAATGCCAGTTGAAATATGTGTAAGATGTATAGGCGTTCTCGATAATCCCTCACATCAAAACCGTATAAAGAGGCGATTTCAAAGAGCATTTTTAACTTTATCCCAATCAAAATAGGGAAATCTGCCATACTCATTAAAAACCCTCCTGCACCGGTAATTCCTCCTTCAGCAGCGCCGGTTTTTGCATAAGAATCAATTTTCGCTTGTACCAACGATTCCCGATGCAATAAACTTAAGCTTTCATCCGGCATAGCCGAAGTGGTATAGGTTGAACCAAATAACACTGCCTTGACCATTTGTTTAATGGCAGACGTAATTGCTTTATGTACTTTAGTAGGGATATAGCTGTTTATTTTGCGCTGTACTTTGGTAGCCAGGCTGCCTAATCGGCTTGGCTTTTTCATTAATTCGAGTTTCCAGGATTGAAGTGCTAAGTTGACTTGTTGTTCGTAACTATTCATTGAAACAAATTTAGTGAAAATCATTCCGATGACCTTATCTTGTTAAAAATAAATAACTTATAAAATATTTGGTAGATTAAAAAATAAACTATATATTTAGTTTATTAAACCTAAATTCCAAGAATATGAAAAAAATTCTCTTATTCGTTATGGCGGCTTTTACTATGCTGGATTTAGCGGCTCAAAGTGTAACTTTCTCAAGTAAAAAGCCAGAAGCTGGCGCGCCACTTTCATTTACATATGATCCTACAGGAGGTAAATTGGCTATGCTGGCCAACGTAAAGTGTGTAGCCTATACTTTTGTAAACACAAAGCAAAAGGTAATAGATATTCCCCTTACCAAAGAGGGGGCGGTATATAAAGGTTCTTTTACACCTATAGATAGCACAGCTATTGCGGTAATAACTTTTGCAGCCGACGGCACAAAAGATGATAACCCAAACGGATATTATACGTTGTTTTATAAAGGAGATAGTCCTACAGCAATGGCCTATTATTGGGAAGCACAATTTTATAATGGGATGGGAAGTGCATTTGCTGGCGTGAAGGCTGATAAGGTTAAGGCTATTGCTGCGCTAGAAAAATCATTTGAACAAGATCCAGCCCTGCAATCCAAATACGTAGTGCTTTATATGAATTTGCAGTATGGATTGGATAAAGTTAAAGGAGGTAAATTGGTAAGCGATCAAATTGCCTTATTGAATAGTAGCCCCAATCCCAAAGAAGAAGATTTTATCAAAATGGCAAGCTTATATACTGTTTTAAAGCGAAAGTCATCATCAGACTCTGTATACAATCTAGTAAAGGCAAAATATCCAAAAGGTACTTATGCTTATAATATATCGGCCAACGGCATATACAATGAAAAAGACGCTGCCAAGAAGATAGAAAAGTTAGCGGCGTTCATAAAGAATTTCGACTTAAACCCGAGTAAAAAAGCCGATGCAGAAAAAATTGAAGGTTTTTATGCACAGATTGCGGGTGCCTATGCAGAAGCCAAAGACAATGCGAAATTTGAAGAATATGCTAATAAAGTAACTAGTAAAACTACTTTAGCATCGATTTATAATTCTTATGCTTGGCCAAGTGCTGAAAAGAAAGAGAATTTGGACTTTGCCAGCGCTATCTCGCAAAAATCACTAGCATTGCTTGAGCAGGCTAAAAATGATCCGGTTCCGGCTATGTATGCTTCGAAGGAAGATTATTTGAAAGGCTTAGAAAGTAATTATGGAATGTACGCAGATACATATGCACTGCTACTTCATCATTTAGGGAAAGATGCCGAAGCATTAAAATATCAGGAAATCGCAGTAAATCAAAACAATTTCACCAATGCGGAAATGAATGGGAGATATGTGACCTTTTTGGCAAAGGCGGGGCAAAATGATAAAGTCGTTACCTATGCGGAAAGATTTATCAAAGCAGGTCAGGGTACAGAGCAAATGAAAGCTGATTTAAAGTTAGGATACAAAGGGAGCCAACCGTTCGATACTTATTATGCGGCATTGGAAAAAGAAGCTTTAGAAAAGGAACACGCTAAATTTGTTAAAGAGATGATCAATATGCCAGCTCCAAAATTCAGCTTAACTAATCTTAAGGGAGAAACTGTATCTCTTGCGGCATTGAAAGGTAAGGTCGTGATCGTTGATTATTGGGCAACTTGGTGTGGACCATGCATTGCTTCATTTCCCGGTATGCAGAAAGCAGTTGATAAATACAAAAGCGACCCTAATGTAGTTTTCTTATTTGTTAACACCTGGCAAACCGAAGAAAATAGAGAAAAGGTTGTCAAAGACTGGGCAGCCGCAAACTCCAATTATACCTTTAATGTGTTGTTGGATACAAAAAACCCTAAAGATCCCAGCAAATTTGAAGTTATTGAACAGTACAAGGTTGAGGGGATTCCAACTAAATTTATTGTAGATGGAAATGGAAACATCCGGTTTAAAAAGGTGGGTTTCAGCGGCTCTGCAGATGGGACCGTAAAAGAATTGGATATGATGATTGCTTTGGCGAAAGGAAGTAAGGAAGCTACGAAATAAGTAAGAACAAATTTTATAATCACACACATAAGTCGAAAGCCAGTTTCCGTAATGGAAATTGGCTTTTCATTTTATCTAACGCAAAATAAAAGCTCCGATTTCTCGGAGCATTATTTAAAATATCATTCTTCCTAAGCACTTACTATTTTTTATCTTTCTTATAGGCTTCATTTAAGCCAACGATCACTGCACTTGTTACATCTAAACTTTCATCTGCAAACAAAATAGCGCTATTGCCTTTTGAATAAGTTAAAACCATTTTATAACCTTTGGTTTTTGCATAGCCTTTTAAATATTCAGCTACTTTATTATAAAGCACCTCTTGTTCTTTAGCTTGGTCGTTTTGCAGGGCAGCACCCGCATTTTGCTGATAAGCTTGTAATTCTTGTTGTTTACGTGCTAATCTTTGCTCTGTAGAAGCTCGCTGGTCTGCAGGCATCGTGTTTTGCTGCTGTTGATATTGTTGTACTTCACGCTGAAAAGCTTGGGATTTAGCGGCTAAATCACTTTCGGCTGCTTTACCTTTAGTTTCCATTTTTGCCTTAAGGTCTTTAAAATATTCATACTTCGTTAATAACGAATCAGAGTTAACATATACGATTTTCTCATCGGCTGCAACAGTAGTGGAAGTTGGTTTATTTGTTTCCGCCTTATTGTCTTTATTCCCGCAGGCAGTTAATACAGAAACTAATGCTATTGCAGTAGCTAAACTGCCTAATTTTAATGTAGTTGATTTCATGAAATTGCTTTTATTTTCCCCCTGTCGGAGCGTTCTGGTTTGTTAAATTTTAACAAATATAAAAATCAAATTGGAGTATCCTAAAAACAAGCGTTTTTTAATTAAATTATCTAGCTTTCAACAGTCAAATAGTTATCCACAATCTGCGTTAATTCGTGTAAAATGGTTATTTTTGATTCTTTAAGTATTAAACAAAATTATGAGCGAAGAAAAAGATTTAAAGTCAAATTATTCGGCAGATAACATACAGGTTTTAGAAGGTTTAGAGGCTGTTCGTAAGCGTCCTTCGATGTACATTGGTGATACGGGTGTGAAGGGTTTGCACCATTTGGTTTACGAAGTTGTAGATAACTCAATTGATGAGGCTTTAGCGGGTCACGCAGACACTGTTATTGTAAATATTTTAGCAGATAATTCTATTCGGGTTGAAGATAATGGTCGTGGTATTCCAACAGGAATCAACACCAAAGAAAATAAGTCGGCTTTAGAGATTGTAATGACAGTTTTGCATGCCGGTGGTAAATTTGATAAGGATACTTACAAAGTTTCTGGTGGTTTGCATGGTGTGGGGGTAAGCTGTGTGAATGCTTTATCAACCGACTTAAAAGCTGAAGTTCACCGCGAAGGCAAAATCTGGATGCAGGAATACAAAATTGGTGTTCCACAGTACGATGTAAAAGAAGTAGGTACCACCGACAAAAGAGGTACCATTGTAACTTTTACACCGGATCCTACTATTTTCACCCAAACAACAGAATATAAGTATGATACATTGGCGGCTCGTTTACGTGAGCTAGCTTATTTAAATAAGGGCATCACCTTAACGCTAACAGATGAGCGTGATCCGCAGGAAGATGGCTCTTTCTTAACTGAAACCTTCCACTCGGATGGGGGATTAAAAGAGTTTGTTCAGTTTCTGGATGGCACTAGAGCATCATTCTTGCCAGAGCCTATTTATATTGACGGTATAAAGAATGGAGTGCCGGTTGAACTGGCCTTTCAATACAATGACAGTTACTCAGAGAATGTACATTCCTATGTAAACAATATTAACACCCACGAAGGGGGAACGCATATCGCAGGTTTTAGGAGAGGCTTAACTCGGACTTTAAAAAGTTATGCAGATAAATCAGGTTTGTTAAAAAACCTTAAAATGGAAATTACCGGCGATGACTTTAGAGAGGGTCTAACCGCTGTAGTTTCTGTAAAAGTTCAAGAACCGCAGTTCGAAGGTCAGACTAAAACCAAATTAGGTAACTCTGAGGTAATGGGTGCAGTTGATGTTGCGGTAGGGGAGGCTTTGGGTGCTTATCTGGAGGAAAACCCAAAAGAAGCTAAGATGATCGTTAATAAGGTTATTTTAGCTGCTACGGCTCGCGCGGCAGCTCGTAAAGCACGTGAAATGGTGCAACGTAAAAGTGTAATGGGTGGTTCAGGTTTACCTGGAAAATTAGCCGATTGTTCTGATAGTGATCCAGAAAAATGTGAGTTGTACCTGGTAGAGGGAGACTCTGCGGGTGGTACTGCAAAGCAAGGTCGCGATCGTAACTTTCAAGCTATTCTACCCTTAAAAGGAAAAATCCTGAACGTGGAGAAAGCCATGGAGCATAAGATTTACGAAAATGATGAGATTAAAAATATGTTTACGGCTTTAGGGGTAAGTATCGGAACCCCTGAAGATGATAAAGCATTAAATCTGCAAAAGCTTCGTTATCATAAGATTGTAATCATGACGGATGCTGATATCGACGGGTCCCACATTACCACGTTAATCTTAACCTTCTTTTACCGTTACATGAGAGCATTAATCGAAGCCGGTTATGTTTATATTGCGGCTCCACCACTTTATCAAGTTAAAAAGGGTAAAGATTTTGAATACTGCTGGAATGACGCGCAACGCGATGCTGCAGTTCAGCGTTTAAAAGGTGCAGGTAAAGAGGAAAGTGTACACATTCAACGTTATAAAGGTTTGGGAGAGATGAATGCAGAGCAATTATGGGATACCACCTTAAACCCTGCCAACCGTACCTTGTTAAAAGCGACTATTGAAAATGCTGCAGAGTGTGACCATACCTTCTCTATGTTGATGGGCGACGAAGTTGCTCCCCGTAGAGAATTTATTGAACGGAATGCAAAATATGCTAAGATAGACGCTTAATAAACAGGCGCATAAAAAAACCCTTCAGATGGAATGCTGAAGGGTTTTTTTATGCGCCAATTTTGTTGCCTATTTCCCCGACTCAGATTTTTCTTTTAGGAATTTTAAACCATCTTCAAAGTCTTTTCCAATCATTCCGTCCATCATTAAGCCCATCCACTTGTTCATAGTGCCAACATTCTCTCCACTCATGGTCCAAGTAACCTTATTTCCATCGCCTTCCTTAATGATGTCAAATCGAGTATCCGATGAACTTTCAAATGGTTTAAGGAATTTTAATTCTATATCAACCATTTTGCTAGGCTCCACGCTTTTCACTTTCATGTAGCCTGAACCAGTTTTATCGCCTTCCCAGGTATACAAATGACCGGGTTGTGCAACGTCACCAGTTACAGTGGTTTTGGCTGTAGGTTCCATTTTAGCCCATGGATTCCATTTGTAAAATTCATTAAAGTCGGCGATGTTTTTGTAAATAACACTGTCCGGCGCATTAATTACAGTAGATCTGTTAACTGAATAAGTTTTTGGTAAAAAAATACCGCCTACGAAAAAAATAATCAATAGCGCGGCGATAATTCCAAGTACTACTTTTAATATCTTCATAATTTAATTTGTTTGGTTTACTTAAAGTTAAGCATAAACAAATTAAATTAACAAGCTTTATTTTTAATCAGAAGCCCCCTTTAATTTGAGATCTTTAAGATTTATCCTGATTTTTTCCATGAAAGCTACGCCTGGGTCAGTTTTTCCAGTTTGATAATTTGGATCGGTTTCCTTCCACAACTTTGTCCCTTTGAATTGATTATATTCGTAATGGCCAATTAAATGGGTGATTTCATATTTTTTACTTAAGTAACGAACCAATTGTTCATTGGCGATAAGTTGTTCCTTTGTTAAGGGGAAATCGTTGCTACCAACATTTTCTACGCCAATAGCACAATAGTTTAAGCCAATTACATGTCGAGCAAAAACATTTTCCGGCATCAGCCGATATATGCTTCCATCTCTATCTATTAAAAATTGAGAAGATACATTGAGGTTACTCGCCCCGGCAATAGCCTTGCGGCCGCCATCTAGTGTTGGTTTATTAAAAGTATTAAAGGCTGACAGCATTGTTTTTGAAGCAGTCCAATGAAGTACAATTATTTTGGGTTCTATTTCAACTGTTTTTTGGTTTATGCCATGCCTATCTTTAAGATATTGTAAAGTTAATTGGATTCGCGTAGAATCGTAAATAATTGGTTTGTCAATAATTTTGATTTCTTGTGCCGAAAGAACAAGGGGAGAGCAAAATAAGATTAAACATAAAATTTTTTGGTATCTCATACAATTTACGGTTTTACTCGCTTAGTTAATTAACCAATTTCCATAATTAAGCCTTATAAAGCCTCAACAATCTTTTCTTATAATCAATCTTGGCATTAAATTCAGTCAAAATATCGCCTCCAATAATGCCGGCTACCGGGGGGTGACCCAGCTGTAGGTAGGTGTCGGACACACTTTGTAAGTCGAGTCCTACTGCAGTATAGTTTTTTAAGGTTAGTTGCCCAATTTTCAACTTCGGAATTACACCCTGTAGCGTAGTAGAGGTACTGAAGATGGTTGCTGCCTGGGTGTCATCATTAACCGTCAGTTCTGTAATGTGTTTTTCCATTAGTCCTTTGTCAAAAACAGATCGCGATGCACCGGTATCTAATACGGCAACTAAATTTTCCCCGAAAACAACAATTTCCACCAAAAGGTGGAAACCGTCGTCTTGTAAGTTAATTAAGGTTAATGGAACGGTAATCGTTCTCATTTAAACTAATTTCATTTCAGCTAAAACATTATTCATACTACGTACTGCATCTGCACTTTTATTAAATGCTGCTTGTTCAGTTTCGTTTAATTTATAGTCAATGATTTTTTCCCATCCATTTCGTCCAACGATAACTGGAACGCCTAAACAGATATCTTGTTGACCATATTCGCCTTCTAAGGCTACACAGCAGGTAAATAGTTTTTTCTCATCACGCACAATTGCTTCAACTAATGCAGCACCTGCAGCACCTGGAGCATACCAAGCAGAAGTACCTAATAAGCCAGTTAACGTAGCGCCACCAACCATGGTATCGGCAGCTACTTTTGCCAGAGTCGCTTCATCCAGTAAGTCACTAACAGGTAAACTTTGGTAAGTTGCATAACGAGTTAATGGAATCATCGTTGTGTCACCATGGCCGCCAATTACAAATCCTTGTAAATCGTTAGAATTACAGCCTAATGCTACACTTAAATAATATTTAAAACGAGCACTATCTAAAGTTCCACCCATCCCGATGATACGATTTTTAGGTAAGCCTAACGATTTTAATGCTAAATAGGTCATGGTATCCATAGGGTTACTGATTACGATAATAATCGCTTCCGGAGAATACTTTAAAATATTTTCTGCCACACCTTTAACAATGCCTGCATTGATGCCAATTAACTCTTCACGAGTCATCCCCGGTTTACGAGGTAGGCCCGAAGTAATTACTGCTACTGCAGATCCCGCAGTTTGGCTGTAATCATTGGTTACGCCTTTAATTTTAGTATCAAAGCCTAATAAAGCAGCAGTTTGCATCATGTCAATTGCCTTACCTTCAGCAAAGCCTTCTTTAATGTCTAACAATACTAATTCTTCAGCTAATTCTTTTCTTGCAATGTTGTCTGCACAGGTGGCACCAACTGCACCAGCCCCAACTACCGTTATCTTCATTGTGTATGTGTTATAGATTTTTGGATAGAAATTATTTATGTGCCGAAGTTATCAATTTGCATTAGCTTAACAAAGTGATTTTTATAATTATAATGTCTTTTTAGGTGTTGATAAATTACTGACACTTTCCACTACTAAATTGGTTATTTTTGGATTCCATCATTTCCCAACTATGTATCTAATATTTGACACCGAAACAACAGGTTTGCCACGTAATTATAATGCCCCAATTACCGATACTGATAATTGGCCGCGTTGTATTCAAATTGCCTGGCAGTTACATGATGAGCTAGGGAACCTGATAGAGCATCAAGACTATCTGGTAAAACCGGATGGATTTAATATACCTTATGATGCAGAGCGCATTCACGGAATTTCTACAGAATTGGCTCAGGAAAGAGGTATTGAACTTACCGACGTTTTAGTAAAATTTAATGCTGCTTTAGCAAAAGCGAAGTTTGTAGTAGGGCAAAATGTGGGGTTCGACATAAACATCATGGGTTGCGAATTCCATCGTTTAGGGGTTGACAGTCCGATGGCCAGCATGCCTGTTTTGGATACTTGTACAGAGATTACAGCCGACCTTTTAAAACTACCGGGAGGTAGGGGCGGGAGGTTTAAATTGCCAAATCTAACCGAACTCCACCAATATCTTTTTGGCGTTCCTTTCTCTGAAGCACACAACGCAACTGCGGATGTGGAAGCCACTACAAGATGCTTCTTGGAGCTGATTAAAAAACAAGTTTTTAAAAAGGAAGATCTTCAGGTAGATACCGATTATTTCAGGCGCTTTGCTGATGCCAATCCTATTCCAATAGCGGGAGCAGGTTTGCAACACATTAATTTAAAAGCAGCTTCTGAGGAAATTAGAAAACGCCAAAAAAGTACTGAAGCTGGCGGCATATCTAAACAAACTTTAGCGGGTAATAAAGAAGAACTTGCAACAGCTAGTTTTTCACATTTACATAACCATACCCAGTTTTCTGTTTTACAGTCAACCATTAGTGTTCCAGCCCTGGTTAAGGCTGCGGCCGACCAAAAGATGCCCGCGGTTGCTTTAACTGATCATGCCAATATGATGGGTGCATTTCATTTTGTAAGTAATGTATCTAAACACAATAAAGATGCTAAAGTAAAAAATGCCGAGGCGGCAGAAAAAGGAGAACCACCTGTTGCTCACATTTTAAAACCAATTGTTGGTGTAGAGTTTTTTGTTTGCGAAAACCATACGGATAAAACCCGTAAGGATGATGGCTATCAAGTGGTGTTATTAGCAAAAAGTAAGAAAGGCTATCATAATTTGGCGAAGATGTCGTCGATTGCCTATACCAAAGGCTTTTATTATGTACCGCGGATTGATAAAAATGTAGTTGAGCAATACAAAGATGATATTATTGTGCTTTCTGGGAATTTGTATGGAGAAATTCCTAGCAAACTCCTAAATATGGGTGAAAAGCAGGCGGAAGAAGCATTGTTATGGTGGAAAGAGCAGTTTGGTGCTGATTTTTATATTGAGTTAATGCGCCATAATCAAGAAAACGAAGACCGTGTCAATCCTGATTTGATCACCTTAGCCAAGAAACACGAAGTAAGGTTTGTGGCAACCAACAATACTTATTACATCAATAAAAAAGATGCGAATGCACATGATATTTTATTGTGTGTAAAAGATGCAGAAAAGCAGGCTACTCCGATAGGAAGGGGCAGAGGTTACCGGTATGGGTTGCCAAATCAAGAATATTATTTCAAGTCGGCCGATGAAATGAAAGCGCTCTTCGCTGATTTGCCGGAAGCGATTTTAAGTACCCAGGAAATTGTTGATAAAATTGAGCCCTACGAACTTGCCAGGGAAGTGCTACTACCGAAATTTGGCATCCCGCCAGAGTTTTTAGTGGCTGAAGATGAACAGGATGGTGGCAAACGTGGAGAAAATAAGTATTTAAAATATTTGACTTACGAAGGGGCTAAAAAAAGGTACGGTGAGCTCACAGAAGAAATCACTGAACGTTTAGATTTTGAGCTTGCAACAATTGAAAAAACCGGTTACCCCGGCTATTTCTTAATTGTACAGGACTTTATTGCCGAGGCGCGCAGACGAGATGTTTCGGTGGGTCCGGGACGTGGTTCGGCGGCGGGATCAGTAGTGGCGTATTGTTTGTGGATCACCAATATTGACCCCTTAAAATACGATTTGCTATTTGAGCGTTTCCTTAACCCAGACCGTGTATCGATGCCCGATATTGATATCGACTTTGATGATGAGGGCAGGGGCCGCGTAATGGAATACGTAATTGATAAGTACGGCTCAAGTCAGGTTGCCCAAATTATCACTTATGGTACGATGGCGGCAAAATCCTCTATCCGTGATACGGCTAGGGTATTAGATTTACCACTTTTTGAAGCAGATAAGATTGCCAAGCTTATTCCGAATATGAAATTGGCGAAGATATTTAATTTGGAAGAAAAGGCTTTAAAAGGTGCGCTTAGACCAGATGAATATGAAAAAATTGTTGAGTTAAAAGCTTTAGCCGCTGCTAAAAATCTAAGTGCCGAAACGATAGAACAGGCCATTATCTTAGAGGGTTCTTTACGTAACACGGGTATCCACGCTTGTGGAGTAATTATTACACCGGATGATATCACAAACTTTGTTCCGGTTGCCACTGCAAAAGATTCGGATTTGTATGTAACGCAATTCGACAACTCGGTTGTTGAAAGCGCAGGACTATTAAAAATGGACTTCTTGGGGTTAAAAACCTTAACCCTAATCAAAGACACCGTAAAGCTTGTCAAAAAAAGACATCATATCGATCTGGATCCTGATGCATTTCCCATTGATGATGTTAAAACCTACGAGCTCTTTCAACGTGGCGAAACAGTAGGGATTTTTCAGTATGAGAGTCCCGGCATGCAAAAATACATGAAGGAGCTAAAACCAACAGTTTTTGGAGATTTAATTGCCATGAATGCATTATACCGGCCTGGACCAATTGCTTATATCCCAAGTTTCGTAAAACGAAAAAATGGCGAAGAAGAAATCAAGTACGATTTGGAAGCCTGTGAGGAGCTTTTAAAAGAAACTTATGGGATTACAGTATATCAAGAGCAGGTAATGCTTTTGTCGCAAAAGTTAGCAGATTTTACCAAAGGTGAGGCCGATGTTTTGCGTAAAGCGATGGGTAAAAAACAGCGGGATGTATTGGATAAAATGAAGCCGAAGTTCATCAAACAAGCTGCAGAAAAAGGACATGATGAAAAAATCCTGGAAAAGATCTGGAAAGATTGGGAAGCTTTCGCAGAATATGCCTTCAACAAATCACACTCAACTTGCTATGCCTGGATTGCTTACCAAACAGCCTATTTAAAGGCAAATTATCCCGCAGAATACATGGCTGCGGTACTTTCCAATAACATGAGTGATATTAAACAGGTGGCCTTTTTTATGGAAGAATGCAGACAAATGGGTGTCACTGTGTTAGGTCCGGATGTGAATGAATCGGATTTGAAGTTCTCAGTAAATGCAAAAGGAGAAATAAGATTCGGCATGTCGGCCGTAAAAGGAGTTGGAGAAAAAGCTGTAGAAAGTATCATTGAAGAAAGAGTGGCCAACGGGGCATATGAGACAGTATTTGATTTTTCTAAACGCTCAAATACAAGAATTGTCAATAAAAAAGCCTACGAGAGTTTTGTATATAGTGGTGCTTTTGATGCGTTCGGCTTTCATCGAGCACAGTATTTTTATATTGGAGCCAATGATAAGTTAAACGGTATCGAAAAGTTGATTAAGTATGCGAACGATTTCCAGAATAATGAAAACTCTTCTCAAGCCTCACTTTTTGGTGGATCGAAAGCGGATTTAATTTTGGAACCAAGCTTCCCCGTTTCGCCAGAATGGGGTTTAATTGATCGTTTGAAATATGAAAAAGATGCGATAGGGATCTTCTTATCTGGCCATCCATTAGATGACTATCGTTTTGAGCTCACACATTTTTGTCAGCACAGTGTTAGACATTTAAGTGTAGTGAATAAAATACGGAGTGGAGACACAAACGAGGAGATTCTAGCAGAGTTTGAATCCATTAAGAATAGAGATTTAGTTGTTGGAGGCTTAGTGGTAATAGCTTCTCAAAGAATTACTAAAACAGGTAAACCATTTGGTACGTTCATTTTTGAAGATTATGATGATAGTTGTGAGATTGCTTTATTTGGTGATGATTTCTTGAAGTTTAAGCAGTTTTTAACAGAAGGATATTTCTTGCAAATTAGAGGAAGAGTAGGAGAACGATTTAAGAAAGAGGGCGACTGGGAATTTAAAGTAACTTCGATAGACCTGCTATCAGAGTTGCGCGATAAACTGACAAAATGTATAACTATTCAGGTTCCTATAGAAGAGGTAAATGAAGATTTAATGGAAAAAATTGATATTATTTTAAGCGAAAATAAAGAGAACAGTGAGCGACATAATTGTAAGTTAAATTTTGAAGTGTATGATAGGGAACAGAACTTAAAATTGGAATTACCCTCAAAGTCACTTAAAATAAATCCAAACAATCAATTTTTAGAACAATTGACGAAACTGAATGTTGTAAACTATAAGTTGAATTAGTGTCATATTGACATAGTGCTATTGATGGCACTACAATTGATAATATATTTGTATATAAATTAAAAAATAAGTTATGGCATTAGAAATAACAGATGCAAACTTCGAGGAAGTTGTATTAAAGTCAGATAAACCTGTATTAGTAGATTTTTGGGCAGAGTGGTGTGGTCCTTGTCGTATGGTTGGTCCTGTGGTAGACGAAATTTCGAAAGAATATGAAGGAAAAGCGTTAGTTGGTAAAGTGAATGTTGATAATAATCCTCAAATTTCAACTCAATTTGGAATTCGTAATATACCTGCACTCCTATTCTTTAAGAATGGTGAAGTTGTAGATAAGCAAGTTGGTGCTGTTCCAAAATCAGTATTGGCTGGTAAACTTGATAAACAATTATAAGCTTAAATACGAAATGTGTCTCGTCATTTGCGAGGAGTTGCGAAGCATGAAGCAAAGCAATCTTATATTTAAATCCGAATTCAACTTTTGAGTTCGGATTTTTTTATGGAATAAAAAATTCAAATGCTTAGCTTTACTTAATGACATCAACCAAAGGATACGAAAATCTTCAACTTACTGCAAACCTCGAATTATTGGCTAGGCAAGTAGTTGAAGGGTTTATTACAGGATTGCATAAAAGTCCTTTCCATGGTTTTTCAGTCGAATTCGCTGAACATCGATTGTACAATACGGGGGACAGCGTTAAAAACATCGATTGGAAATTATTTGCTAAAACTGACAAACTTTTTAGCAAACGATATGAAGAAGAAACTAATCTCCGTTGTCAGTTTGTAATTGATACGTCCTCTTCAATGTACTTTCCTGATGATAATTATAATAAGTTAACTTTCTCCATACAGAGTACGGCAGCATTAATGTATTTACTAAAAAAGCAACGGGACGCTTTTGGCTTAAGTTTGTTTACGGATCAATTAACATTAAATACAGCCGCTAAATCAACCAATACCCATCAAAAATATCTGTTTTCGCAATTAGAACTAGTATTACAGTCACAAAAATTAAATGTACAGACTAATTTGGCACTGGCTTTACATCAAATTGCAGAACTGATCCATAAAAGATCTTTAGTGGTGGTTTTTAGTGACATGATGCAAACTGTGCATGATGAAGATAAAATTTCAGCCTTATTCTCAGCATTACAACACCTGAAGTTCAATAAACATGAAGTAGTTATTTTTAACGTGACAGATAAGGATAAAGAAGTAACTTTTAATTTTGCCAATAGGCCTTATCAATTTGTGGATATGGAAACTGGGGCGGTTTTAAAAGCCCATACTTCGAAAGTTAAGCAGGCTTATTTGGACGAGATGGCTAGTTATCGACAACAACTGACTTTAAAATGTGCACAATATAAAATTGATTTAGTTGATGCAGATATTAAAGAAGGCTTCGATCATATATTACAGGGATATTTGATTAAACGTCAAAAAATGGGATAGTCAGCGCTAAATATTCTTTAAAATGATCTTGCAAGCATCTCTTATTTCCTCTTCTGTGATGGTTAAAGGTGGCGCTATGCGCATGGAATTGCTGCAATGTAAAAACCAATCAGTAAGCAAGCCATCCGCTATACAAGCATCTATAATCGCTTTGTTGGTTTCATAGCTATCGAATTCAACGGCCAACATCAACCCTCGGCCACGAACTTCTTTAATGGCTGGATGTTGAAGCAATGTTTTAAATAACTCGCCCTTTTTTTGTACGTCTCGAACTAAATCCTCTTCCAAAATCACATTTAATGTAGCCAGGCCTGCTGCACAACTAACCGGATGTCCTCCGAATGTGGTAATATGACCTAAAATAGGATTTTCTGTAAATACAGACATTATTTTAGCTGATGCTATAAATGCGCCAATAGGCATTCCTCCACCTATGCCTTTTGCCAATAACAACACATCTGGTATAATGTCAAAATGCTGATAACCGAACATTTTACCCGTTCGGCCAAAGCCACATTGAATTTCATCAAATACCAAAAGCGTCCCTGTCTCATCACATTTTTTACGAAGTGCTTGTAAATAACCTACATCGGGCACGCGTATACCTGCTTCACCTTGTATGGTTTCTATAAAAACTGCCGCCGTATTTGGGGTAATCTGTGTCAGGTCATCAGCATTGTTAAAGTTAATAAATTTAACGTCAGGTAGTAATGGACGATATGCCTGTTTAAATTCTTCATTTCCCATTAAGCTTAAAGCCCCTTGGGTACTCCCATGATAGCTGTTTTTACAGGCAATGATTGAGGTTCTATGGGTGAATTTTTTTACCAATTTCATCGCCCCTTCTACAGCCTCCGCTCCAGAATTTACAAAATAAGTGCAACTCAAATTAGGAGGTAGTATGTCCGCTAAGGCCTTGGCAAAATTTACTTGCGGACTCTGCACATATTCGCCATAAACCATTAAGTGCATATAGGTTTCGGCTTGTCTTTGTACGGCTTCTACAACTTTAGGGTGACAATGACCAACATTACTAACACCAATTCCAGCAATTAAATCAACATATTTCTTACCGGCATTATCAAATAAATAAATACCTTTTGCCCTAACAAATTCAAGCAAAAGAGGTGTTAAAGATGTTTGGGCATTATGCTGAAGAAATAACTGGCGCTGTGTTAACATAGGGCAAAAATAAGCTTTTTAAATTAAACTCCGACTTCGTAAGTCGGCCTCCAGAAGCCGACTTACGAAGTCGGAAAAGTCTGGAAAAACAAAAAATCCCATCTGAATTAACAAACGGGATTTCCTTAAAAAATTAATTATGTATTTAGTTGTCTTTTTTTACGCCACCATTCCTAAACTGATTTAAGAGTTCCCTTTTAAAAGCCTCCTGAGCCCTATAAAATTTACCTACAGTTTTAATGGGTAAGCTTAATTTAAGTTTGTTGTAATATTTTTTTTCAATATACAGACCCCTTTGCTTGAAATCGAAGTCGTTATTAATTAAGGCCTGTACTTCTGCATCGGTCATTTCGTCAATGTCTTGAACTTTTCTAAAACTGATCATTTTTTGCATATGATCTCTGCGAAGGGAATTTTGCTCACGCTGATAATCATTATAAATTGGCCAAAATAGCTTCGCTTCATCAACAGAAAGACCGAGCTTTTGAGTGAAAAAAGTAACTTTAAAAGCCTCTATTTTTTCGTTATCAAACCGTTGCCCGCCTTGTGCAAAAGAATTTATCGCTAAAAAACAAAAGCTTAAGATCAACAGTAAACTTTTAATCATAACAATTGCTTTAGATGAATAACCTATGTTTTGAGTTTTTGAATTTAAATACATGGATATCATTAATTATAAATTATTAGATAAATCGTTCGACGAATAGTGATTAAGTATATAGCTTTCCATTTCTGCCTGTGAAGCAGTACTGTTAGTTGCTTGCTGACTTTCTTTCAAATGCTCAATAATTACACTTTCATCAATATCATAAAGAACAGCCTCACTAGCCAATACGGTAGATTGACCCTTTTTAACAGTACGTTGTTGATTAAAATACAGACCACTAGCAGTTAATATGATCAAACAAGCTGCAGCTGCATATCGAACTAAATCCGACTGCCATAAACGAACAGTTTTTGTTTTTGGCTTAACGTCTATAGTCTGACTTAATATATTTGCTTGAAGTTTGTCGAAGTAGTTTGAAGGCGTTGAGAAACCCTCGCTACTGGTAATTGATTTAAATTGTTCCAATGCAATTCTACTGCTAATTTGGTCATTTAATTCCTCAAAATAGTTGGTAGGAACGGTAAAACCATTTCTTTCTCCTTGAGTTAAACCATCTAAAAATGCAGCTGAATTTAAATGAGCCGTTAGCTCATTAAAATAATTATCGGGCACACGATATGGGGTAACTCGAGGAAGTGCAGCAAGTATCGGCGCTTCATTTTCCCACTCCATATTTTCATCTCTTATATTCATCACGTACTATTGATAGATTTTTTCTTAAAAGGTTTAATACTCTAACTTATCATTTGTTAAAATAGCCTCAATTTTTTTAACGGCAATATGAAATGAAGCCTTAAGCGCACCAACAGTGGTCCCTAATACTTCAGAAATTTCATCATATTTCATGTCGTCAAAATACTTCATGTTAAAAATTATCCTTTGTTTTTCAGGTAGTGTCAATATAGCTTCTTGTAGTTTACGTTGAATTTTGTCTCCGTCAAAGTAATGTGAAGCGGTTAAACTTTCAGCCAATTCGCTGCTTACATCATCTAAAGAAATATTATTTTTGAGTTTCTTTTTATTTAAAAAAGTGATTGATTCATTAGTCGCGATACGATAAATCCAGGTGTAAAGTTGAGAATCACTTCGAAAATTTGCTAGATTTTTCCAAACTTTCACAAAAGTCTCTTGAACGAGATCATCCGTATCATCGTGATCAATAACCAAGCGGCGGATATGCCAATAAATTTTTTGTTGATATTTATTTAAAAGTAAATTGAAGGCCTCATTCCGTGTTTTCTCCACACTAAATTTCAGCAATATCTCTGAGTCTTCAACTTGTTTCATAGGAGTTCGTTATTTTACCACCCCAGCAATTTTAAGAATTTCCTGAGGTGGTAAATTTACGTTGTTATTTTTTTCTTTTCATTACTTTCTGCGCCGCTGCAACAATATCAGCAGGATCCAACTTGTATTTCGTCATTAATTGATCCGGAGTTGCACTTTCTCCAAAACTATCATTAACGGCTACAAATTCTTGGGGAGCAAGATAGGTTGTAGTTAATAAACGAGATACACTTTCTCCAAGTCCACCGAACTTATTATGCTCTTCACAAGTTACTACGCAACCTGTTTTTTGAACAGATTTTAGAATAGCTTCCTCATCCAAAGGTTTAATCGTATGAATATTGATAATCTCTGCATCAATTCCCAACTCCGCTAATTTTTCGCCGGCTTCAATTGCTCTCCATACCATGTGTCCGGTAGCAATGATCGTTACATCCTTACCTTCGTTAACCATCCATGCTTTGCCAATTTCAAATTTTTGATCTTCAGGCGTAAATACAGGGATTACCGGACGGCCGAAGCGTAAATAAACTGGTCCTTCATAGTCCATAATAGCCAATGTTGCCGCTTTGGTTTGATTATAATCACAAGGATTGATCACGACCATGCCAGGCAACATTTTCATTAAACCTATATCTTCTAAAATTTGATGTGTTGCCCCATCTTCACCCAAAGTTAAACCCGCATGTGAGGCACAAATTTTTACATTTTTGCCCGAGTAGGCGATAGACTGACGAATTTGATCGTAAACCCTGCCTGTAGAGAAATTAGCAAAAGTTCCTGTAAAAGGAATCTTCCCACCAATAGTCATCCCAGCTGCAATACCCATCATGTTGGCTTCGGCGATTCCAACCTGCACAAACCTATCCGGAAAATCTTTAATAAAGGCGTCCATTTTTAAGGAACCAACTAAATCTGCGCAAAGGGCAACTACATTTTCATTGCGCTTCCCAGCCTCATGTAATCCAGCACCAAAACCCGAACGTGTATCTTTTTTATCTGTATATGTATACTTTTTCATTAGTGTCTATTATTTTTAATGGTATTCAAGCTTGCTTCGCAGGCTTTCATTACTCCCTTATAAAATTAGTAATCCCCTGCTGTTTCTTTTATTTGATCAAGTGCTGTTTTCAATTGATCATCGTTTGGAGGGGAACCATGCCATTTGTGGGTTCCAACCATAAAATCAACTCCATAGCCCATTTGGGTACTCATTAGGTTTAAAATAGGTTTACCTTTTCCGGTTAATGACTTAGCATAATGTAGCGCCTTGGTAATTTCTCCCATGTCATTGCCGTCTGAAGTGATTACATGCCACCCGAATGCTTCAAATTTAGCTTGAAGGTTTTCCAGGGAAAGTACTTTTTCCGTAGGACCATCAATCTGTTGGCCGTTATAGTCAATACTTGCAATCAAATTGTCTACCTTATGAAAAGGGGCAAACATAAATGCTTCCCAATTTTGGCCTTCCTGTAGTTCTCCATCCCCTTGTAAAGTATAAACCAAAGATTTGTCACCATTTAATTTTTTCACCAAAGCAGCACCGATCGCAACAGATAAACCCTGCCCTAATGAACCTGAGGCAACCCTAACTCCAGGTAAACCCTCGTGGGTAGTCGGATGACCCTGTAACCTCGAGTCAAGTTTTCTAAAAGTAGCTAATTCACTCACTTCAAAATAGCCAGATCTTGCCAACACGCTATACCAAACTGGGGAAATATGACCGTTTGATAAAAAGAACAGATCTTCACCAATACCATCCATTTTAAATTCAGGATTGTGGTTAAGGACCTCGAAATAGAGTGCCGTAAAAAAATCGGCACAGCCTAATGATGCACCTGGGTGACCGGATTGTACCGCGTGCACCATTCTAAGTACATCTCTTCTAACCTGCGAAGCGATATCTTCAAGTTCGCTAATTGTATGTTTCATTGCTTATCATGTTTTAAAATTGCAAGGTAATTATAAAATTTTAATGTTTACTAAGCTAGTAGACTTAAAACCTGTTCAGATGGATTTTTTGTGTCAACTTTTGTGATGATATGTGCAATTGTGCCTTCTTCATCAATGATAAAAGTAGTTCTAACAGTACCCATATATTTTTTACCATACATATTTTTCTCTCCCCATACACCATATGCCTCCACAATTTTATGATCTGTATCGGCTAAAAGGGTAAAGGGTAAATTAAATTTCGTAACGAATTTTTGGTGCGACTTTTCATCATCAACACTCACACCAAGCACTTCAATGCCTTTGGCTACCAAACCCTGATAATTATCTCTGAAGTCGCACGCCTCTGCAGTGCAACCAGGCGTATTATCTTTTGGATAAAAATACAAAACAACTTTCTTGCCCTTGAATTGATTTAAAGTAACCGTATTTCCATTTTGGTCTGTCGAGGTAAATTTTGGAGCCTGATCTCCTTGTTTTAATTCCATAGAAGTTGTTTATTATTTATAAAACTCAATAGCGTACCGCTTTATATTATCTTTCATGTCGACCACCTGTAATGCTAAGTCATGTTTGCCGCTCGATGTTCTTTCATCAAAAGTATGCCATAACGTAGCGGTCTTAGTATCAAACTCCATTAAAATCCATTTGCCATCAATATAGCCATTAAAGCTTTTAATCCCAGAAAGATTATCTTTGATTTTAAAAGTCATTTTACTAATGTTCTTCATGTTCTTCCCTTGGGATAGGTTAATCGGTATAATAACAGGTGCAATAGTATCTATCGCAATAAAGAAGTTGCCAAATGTTTTTACAGTCGTTTTTATATAGCCATTTTCAAAGGTGCCCCCTTGCGAGCTACGGTTGGTGTTTACAATGAGTGCCTTATTTTGATGCTTGGTTAAAGAACTGTCTGCTTTGATAGAGAGCTCAAAACCTAAGTGCAATGGAGTTAAATTGTTTTGGATCTGATGAATGGGCGAGAAAGCATTTGTTTGTGGCTTAGGAAGTTTTTTATAGATAAAGTTGAGATCGTTATATAATGTGCCTTTTGGAAAAACCACTTTAATTTCATCATTTACAAATTCATTAACTTTATTAAATGCGAAGGTGATTTCTGCTGGGGTTGCCGGGGAGGTAATCGTTGCTTTGGTATCAGCTTGAACATTAAATATCAAGGTGCTTTTATTCCCTTTGGCATCAGTAAGGATGTACTGTAACTGATGCAATTTTCCATCATTAAAGCTTACTCTACCCTGGTTAATTAAATTGCTGTAAATCTGCAATGGGTTTCCTGGGTCGACAAAACTTTTCTGAATACTACGTTTATAAGTTAACAACGCCGGATAATCTAGATGAGAATTGATGGCTCTACTATTTTCAAAACTAAATCGTTCTAAAGCAGAAGTATAAATGATGTCTCCGTCGAGTGCTAGTTCAATCGAATACACTCCGTTAATGCCCGACATCCCATTGTGCTTATCCGTAGCAACTATTCCAAAGCCAACTTCACCGCTTAGATTAATGGTTTTTACTTTATTTAAATTATATTTTCCGTTATTGCCAGTTACCTGAAAATATTGCTTTGGAGTGAATTCGTTAAATGGTTGTTCATTTAATCGGTAAACATACATTGCGGTAATAACAGGAGGGATATTATCAGGAATTTGGATTCCCAATAATTGCGGGTTAATGGTTGCCTCGGTTTTGGTATCACGCAGTTCGAAATGTAAATGGGGACCTCCAGAACTGCCGGTATTACCTGAATAGGCAATAATATCACCCTTACGAACTGGCATAAGATCGGCATTTGGAAACTCGTCGATTTCATAGCGCTTATTACGATATTGGATATTTTTTACTTCCTGCCCAATTTTAGGATTAAAACGCGAAAGGTGTCCATATACCGAAGTGTAACCATTGGAATGATTTAAATAAAGCGCTAAACCAAATCCACTATTTTGAACCCTCAATCTTGCCACATAGCCATCCGCAACGGCGTAAACCGGATATCCGATTTTTTGGTTCGTTCTGAAATCAATTCCCGAATGAAAATGATTAGTGCGGAGCTCACCAAAAGAACCGGCCAATGCTGGGGGACTAATATCTAATGGTTGCCTAAAATCCGTTAACGGATATTTATGATCGCTATAAATTTTTTGTGCTGCACAATTGGCAGCGGAGAGTATAAAGGCAGTGACGTAAAGAGCAATTTGACTTTTATAATGCATCCGTACTATTTAATTTTAAAATCGAGTAATTGTTTGCCCTCAAGCCACGCAGCTAAATGATCTCCCTGCTTAACTTGCCCAACACCTTGCGGCGTACCCGTAAAAATCAGGTCTCCTTTTTTTAAGGTAATATATTGGGATACAAAGGCAATTATCTTTTCAAACGAAAATAAGAGGTTTGAAGTATGCCCTTGCTGCCTCGTTTCTTCGTTTACCTTAAGTTCGAAACCTAAATTATAAAGGTCAATGAAGTCGCTTTTAGGTAAAAAATTACTAATGGCCGCAGAGTTATCGAAAGCTTTCGCCAATTCCCATGGGAGCCCTTTCTCTTTATGCTGATTTTGAATGTCGCGTGCTGTAAAATCTATTCCCAAACCTATTTCATCATAATAGTTGGGAGCAAATTTTTCGGCTATGTACTTACCCTCTTTACTAACTTTTAAAACTACCTCCAACTCAAAATGAATGTCGTTAGAAAAATCTGGGATATAAAAAGGCTTGTTGTCTTTTAAAACAGCGGTGTCAGGTTTCAAAAAAATAACTGGTTTTGTTGGAACTTCGTTATTTAGTTCTTTCGCATGTGCGGCATAGTTGCGGCCAATGGCAATAATTTTCATAAGGGTAAAAGGGTTTTAACAAACAATTTACGATTTACAGTACTGAAATTTTAAGCACCTTTAAGTCACCACCGGCGTTTACCTTTACAAAATAGATGCCTGGATTAAGTTTGTTCGGAATAGTAAACGTTTTAGTTTGTTCGCCAGCCATCCCCCTGTCATTCATGAGCGAAATGATATCATTCCCTAACAAATCGGTAATCTTAACGGATAAGTTAGCGTCTTTTTCTAAACGCATATTAATATTTAAGTACTCCGAAACTGGATTCGGGTAAAGTTTTAAAATCGTTAAAATTTTTCCAGATTTTACATTACTTGCGTTGACACTCTGTGTGGATGTGCTGCTAGTGGTGTTAAAACTGATATTGCCTGGCTTGTAAGCCTGAACACTTCCCCTAATTACGGGTAATCTACTGACTACCCTGGGTTTTGGTTTGATAGAAATTTTGCTGCTATCCGTTTTTTGGGCAAAAACCGCTGAATTAGAGGCAAATCCTATGCAGATGATGCATAGAAAACTCCAAAATAGCCCTATTATTGATTTTTTTCCCATATGTAGTACTGGCAAAAATATAAAAAATTAAATAAGGAAATCAAACAAATTATTTCCTTATGAAAATTTTAACAATATTTAACAAACTGGAACGTTTAATAATGTTTTGATTTTGCTATGTATGCTGGATGTTTTACCACATTTGTAAGCGACGCTTTATCGTAAATAAGCTATTGCCTTGTCACAATAATGAGAAATAATAATTTTTGTTCCATATTAATTAATTATTTTTGCCTCCAAATTTTAACATTGTGGCGAGTCATAAAAATGTAAATGCCCTTACAGCGGGTGGCGTTCTGGTTAGTTTAGGTATTGTTTTTGGAGATATTGGAACCTCACCCTTATACACCCTAAAGGCCATATTCAAAACGGTTGTTGAAAGTGGACAAACAATCAATACTGATTTGGTACTAGGTGCGCTGTCATGTATAATCTGGACCCTCACACTTCAAACCACAGTAAAATATGTAATTATTACCCTTCGTGCAGATAATAAAGGGGAAGGAGGCATATTTTCTTTATATTCCCTAGTCCGGAAAAAAGCTAAATGGCTTGTAATACCTGCCATTATTGGAGGTGCCGCTCTATTGGCCGATGGAATGATCACACCAAGTATTACCGTTACTTCAGCAATTGAAGGTTTACATGTCGTATTTCCACAGGTTTCCGTATTGCCTATCGTCATTGCGATTATCTCCTTGCTCTTTATTATCCAGCAGTTTGGAACAAATTTAGTTGGAAAGCTGTTTGGACCAATAATGTTTCTTTGGTTTGCAGCACTTGGAGTAGCGGGTATTTCCCAAATTGTACATGATCCGTCTATATTCAAAGCTTTAAATCCATACTACGCCATACATTTATTGGTTACAAACCCAGCTGCATTGGTCATATTGGGTGGTGTTTTTCTTTGTACAACCGGAGCGGAAGCTTTGTATAGCGACTTAGGACACTGTGGTAAAAGAAATATTCGAATTAGCTGGATTTTTGTGAAAATGATGCTGATCTTCAATTACCTAGGGCAAGGAGCGTGGATCTTAAAAAATCCTGGTTATGACCCACATAATGCGTTAACCAACCCTTTCTTTAAGCTGATACCCGACGGTATGGTTTTGTACATGGTTATCTTAGCCACCATGGCGGCAATTATTGCTTCGCAGGCTATGATTTCTGGTTCGTTTACACTTATATCAGAAGCAGTTCGTTTGAACCTTTGGCCAAAGGTGCGCATCAACTATCCAAGTGTGCAAAAAGGACAGTTGTATGTCCCTTCTATTAATTGGTTACTATGTGTGGGTTGTATCATCATTGTGTTGATTTTCAAAAAATCCGACAATATGGAGGGAGCATATGGTTTAGCGATCAATTTAACATTTCTGATGACCACCGTGCTGGTTGCCGTTTACATGCTTCGAAAGAAATTTCCAATATACCTCATCGTAATGTTTGTCTCAGTTTATGGTGTAATTGAGCTCTCTTTCTTAGTAGGTAATATGGCTAAATTCATTCATGGAGGTTGGGTTACCTTACTCATAAGTTGTGCTTTATTAAGTGTAATGTGGACCTGGTATAGTGCCAGGAAGATCAAAAACCGTTTTGTTAAATATGTAGAAATAGAAGAATATTATGGCATCTTGAAAGAGCTAAGCGATGATGTTTCGGTTCCTAAATATTCCTCTCAACTTGTTTATTTAACCAGCGCCAATTTTAAAACAGAAATCGAGTCGAAAATAATCTATTCTATTATTCAAAAGGAACCAAAAAGGGCCGATGTTTATTGGTTAGTTCACGTGGATGTAATGGATGAACCTTATACCATGGATTATAAGGTAGAATTTTTAATCCCGGGCAAACTTATTCGGATAGATTTTAAACTGGGCTTTAGAATTGAGCAACGCGTTAATCTTCTCTACCGTAAAGTTGTTGAAGAGTTAGTGAAGAATGGCGAAGTTGATATCACCAGTCAGTATACCTCTTTAAACAAACACAAGATAACAGGCGATTTTCGCTTTGTATTGTTAGAAAAGCACCTGTCTAAGTTCACAAATTTGAGTTTTTATGAACGCAGTATTATGGACTACTATTTTATGTTAAAGCATTTCAGTCTGTCTGAAGAAACTAGTTTTGGGCTCGACTCTAGCTATGTTGATGTAGAGAAAGTTCCCTTGATTTTTGTTACTCCGGAAGATATAGAATTAAATAGGTTGGCCGTATAGGGTCAAAAGCGTGTTGTTTCCCGTCATTGCGAGGTGTTTTTCCGTCATTGCGAGGAACGAAGCAATCTCATTAACAGATTGCTTCGTTCCTCGCAATGACGAATTAACAAAAAGAATCCTATACTTTTGCCGCTCCTAATTTGCTATGTCTAAAGCCGTAGGCGAAATAAACAATCAGTCCAACCACCAGCCAAATTCCAAAACCTATCCAATTACTAATGCCAAGCTCGCACATCATGTATAAGCAGCTCAACAATCCCAGTACAGGGATCAACGACAGGTTTTTAGTCACACAGTAATAGCCGACTACTACACAAATAAACAAGAAAATCCACATCGGGATTTTATGCTTAAACAACGACCAACCGCTTTCAAATTTTTTATCGTAGGAAATACTGGATTTCTCAATAAACTGCGCATATTGTTCGTCGTTTAAACTATTTAAATAAGCTTCTGCATCAATTTGTTTTCCTTGCAACACAACCGGACTCGCACTGATTTCCTGTTTTACAGTCTCCAATTCCGTTGTACTTAAAGAGGTAATAAAGGTAACAGGAGAATTTATTTGAGGTGTGTTGTTTAAGAAAGCACTACTCTCGGCTTTAAACTTCGTAAAGGCTAGAACAAGTACGGCAATAAAGGCTATTGGAATAATAAATTTGGAATTTACGTAAGGTATCCTGAATTTACCTCTCTGGACGTCAGGTTTATTCTGTAGCACCAATACCCCGGCGCAAACCAGCACAAAGGCAAACAAAGTACCAATAGAGCAAAGGTCGGTAACAATAGTAAGGTTCATGAACAAAGAGGGAACCGCTACCACAAAGCCAACTACAATCGTTGCAAACGAAGGCGTTTTATATTTTGGATGAATCCTGGAAAAGGATTTAGGAAGAAGTCCATCTCTACTCATGCTCATCCAAATACGAGGCTGTCCCATTTGGAAAACCAGCAATACACTTGCCATAGCGAATACTGCACTCACGGCAATAATACCACTCATTAATTTTAAGTCTATCTGATCAAAAACAAATGCTAGCGGGTCGCCCACCGCTAATGTGTCAGATTTAACGATACCGGTAAGTACGAGCGCAATGGCCACATAAAGCACCGTACAAATAATAATCGCCCACATCATCCCCCTTGGTAAATCCCTTTGAGGATTTTTACATTCCTCTGCAGTGGTAGAGATGGCATCGAAACCGATATAGGCAAAAAATACTGCTGAAACACCTTTTAATACGCCAGATACGCCATTTGGAGCAAATGGATTCCAGTTTTCTGTGTCAATATAAAAAACGCCTACGGCTAATACCAATAAGATAACTGCCAGTTTAACAATTACCATGGCATTACTAGCATTTCTTGATTCTTTCATCCCACGGTAAACTAACCAGGTAATGAAAATGATAATTCCCAAAGCAGGTAAGTCAGCAACCAAGTGAAAGCTGCCAATTCTTGGAGCTGTTAGCCAAGCCTGATTGGCAATACTTGTGGCATCATCTAAGTTCGCGATACTTTTCCCCGCGCTTATCAACGCTTCAGCATGCTTATGCCCGTTAAAGGCAGTCAGATAATCCATGGTGGCCCAACTAGGGATGTTAATGCCATCAATTCCTAATGCGGGTATTCGAATAGAGGAGAGGAGGCCCGTGAAATAGTCGGACCATGATATGGCCACGGTAATGTTGCCAATTGCATACTCCATAATAAGCGACCAACCGATGATCCAAGCTACTAATTCGCCAAATGCAACGTATGAATAGGTGTAAGCACTTCCCGAAACAGGAACCATTGAAGCAAATTCTGCATAGGCAAAAGCCGCAAAACTACAAGCAACCGCAGTAAAAATGAATAGGAATATAACGGCTGGTCCGCCATCTGCACTTGCTTTACCAATGGTGCTAAAAATACCAGCACCAATAATCGCAGCAATACCAAATGCTGTCAAATCCCTTACGCCTAAAGTCTTGTGTAGCGACGCATTATGGTCTCCATAGCCTTTTGCTGCATCTTCTAAGATTTTACTTACAGATTTTTTTCTAAATAGTTTTTCGAACATAAATTGGTTAGTTTGCCCAAACTTATAAAAAAAATATCAGTTTTTAACCTTAGCCACCGCCACAAACTATCTTAATGCTTTTTATCGCTCGTATCAGCTTTTCTAAAAAATGTGAGTGAAAATGCAGTTACAAATATTGCCAGGCAAATTATGCCTACACTAATTAATGGTAGTAAATTTCCTGTAATCTCGTGTTGTTCCATGGTATTTATTTTTTGCTAATTTATTAATTTAAGTGGTAATTGCTATCCCAATTTCTCCAATTCTTCTTTTACAAACGCTGCCAATTCTTTCACATACTCCGCGCTAAAGTCAAATTTGATGCCGGCAGTCTCGTAAATCTCATTCATTGGTTTGGTGTAACCTAAAGCAAGGGCAGCTAAATATTGATCAAGTGCTTGTTCTGGGTTTTCCTTGTAATTTTTCCAAACGGCAATGGCCCCTAGCTGTGCAATGGCATATTCAATATAATAGAATGGAACTTCGAAAAGATGTAATTGTTTTTGCCAAAGATTTCCGAATTGCTGCTCAAAGCCCTCCCAATTTGCAAAGCCTGCCCCAAATCTACTGTAAATTTGTTTAAAGGCAATCTCTCTATCGGCCGAATTATGATCAGGGTTAGTATAAATCCAGTGCTGGAACTGATCAATAACCGCCACCCATGGCAATGTTTTTAATACATCAACCAGCTGCTCTTTCTTAGCGCGGATTAAATCTTCTTCTTTATCGAAATAGATATTCCAATTGTCCATAGAGATTAACTCCATGCTCATGGACGCTAATTCTGCCACTTCAGAAGGACAATGTTTAAAGTCGTTCAAGGCCAAGTTAGCCGTTAAAAAAGTATGCACTGCATGGCCACCTTCGTGCACCATGGTCGTTAAATCTCTTAAAGAGTTTGCAGAATTCATGAAAATAAAAGGCGCTCCGGTTTCGGCAAGTGGATAATTATATCCGCCGGGTGCTTTGCCCATTCTACTTTCTACGTCGAACAGGTTGTTAGCCTTCATAATGGCTAATTTCTCGCCTAAAACTGGACTAATTGCTGTAAAACAGTCAATGCTTTTGTCAATTAACTCCTGGCCGCTCGCAAATGGTTTCAAGGCAGGTTTGCCCGTAGTACTAACCTCCATATCCCATGGTTTTAGGGTAGTTAAACCTAGGGCGTCTGCTCTTTTCTCTGCCTGCTCCTTTAAAACAGGAACAATTTCCTGCTCAATAGCCACGGCAAAATCATAACAATCTTTAGCGTCATAATCAAACCGGCCCAATGCCTGGAACATATAGTCGCGATAGTTCTCAAAGCCCGCATTTAAAGCAACTTTATGTCGCATCGCAATTAGCTCATCAAACAAAATGTTTAATTCATCTTTATCGGCTAAACGGCGTTGCTGGATTGTTTCCCAGGCGTTTTGTCTAACGCTGCGGTCGGTGTCCTTTAAAAAGTTTGCAGCTTGCTCTAAAGTGTATTCCTGATCGTTAATTTTTACGCTCATTGCTCCGGTAATACTTTGATATTTCTGCTGGGCCACCTGCAACTGTGTAAAAAGCTCAATGTTTTCTTCACGGTACAACTCTAAAGCTTTTTTAACCGCACGTATGTAAACAAAGTATTTGTCTTGGTCCAATTCATCTATAAACGGACTTTCACTAAATTTTTTGTTCAGTTCATTGCCAATCGGTGAGATTTTAGGTTCAATTTCTGTAGCGAAATACTGGAAATCTTTTACTAACTGTTCGTTGGCCGTATCACAGCTCATCTTAATGTACCGCCATGCAAAGTCTTCTTCAAGGGCAGCTTCGAATTCACTTTTATCTTTTAACCACTGTTCCAGATCACCAACATTGTTGATTTCCCTTTTCAGTAATTCGTCTAGAATGGGCGATAAGCTTTCCCATTCAATTTTAAGGTCTTGAGGGATATAGGTTCTTTGTTTTTTTTGAATAATCATTGTTATATCTTTAATTTCTTATAAACGCATCTACCAAAAAGCAGATTGCAAATATCACAGAAGCATAGCCATTCGTGGTTGCAAATGCCCGGTCTACCTTGCTTATATCATTTGGCTTAACCAGCAAGTGCTGATAAATGAGCATGCTGCAAAAGAATGCAATGCCAATATAGTAAACCCAGCTAAAACTTGTGTAGAACAACGGCAATATAACGCATATAGCGGATAAAACGTGTAATACGACCGATAATCTTAAAGCATTTTTGATGCCCATTGTCGCTGGAATGGAATGGAGGTTTTCCTCCCTATCAAAACCTTCATCTTGCAGGGCGTAAATAATATCAAACCCACTTACCCAAAACAGCACGGCAAAAGAGTAAAACAAGGGCACGATATTAAAATGTCCTGTTACCGCAATGTAGGCGCCAATAGGGGCAAGGGATAAGCCTAATCCCAAAACCAAATGGCAAAGCGCAGTAAAGCGTTTGGTGTAGCTGTAAAATAACACGACAAACAGTGCCACCGGCGATAAATAAAAACAAAGTGGATTGATAAATGCTGTGGCTGCTATAAAGAGTACACAGTTAACGATCACGAACAGGAGGGCCTCATTTGCCGAAACCTTACCCGCCGGAATATCTCGCATGAGGGTACGTGGGTTCTTGGCATCAATGTTCCGGTCAAGGTACCTGTTAAATGCCATGGCCGCATTTCGGGCAAATACCATGCACAAAATTACTAAAGCCAATAAATACCAATTAAAAGGATTCGAAGTGGTAGTAACGCCTAAAAAAAAGCCAATCAAGGCAAAAGGCATCGCAAATATGGAGTGTGCAAAAAGAACAAGGGAGAAATATTTTTTCATTACTGCTTAGAAATTAAACGCCAGACTTCAGACTTTTGACTCAGGACTGGTAAAAACCGGCATCACAAAATCTTCATTTACTGCTTGGACGAATTGTAAAACCTGCTCTCTACCCTGGCCTTTTTCTGCCGAGGTGATAAAGAATGGCGGTACTTCTTCAAACCATCCTAACAGTGCTTTGTTAAACTTCGCTACATTTTGATCCGTTTTTGGAGCAGACTGCTTGTCGGCCTTGGTATAAACCAATGCAAATGGAATTTGACACTCACCCAGCCATGAGCAAAACTCCAGATCAATTTTTTGAGGCTCTAATCTGCTGTCTATCAATACGAAAACACACTGTAAACTTTCCCTCTTGGTAAGATAGTTCCTGATAAATTTTTCCCACTTTTCTCTGCTGCTTTTCGAAACTTTAGCATAACCATAACCCGGTAAATCTACAATATACCATTTTTCGTTCACTAAAAAATGATTGATGAGTTGTGTTTTTCCTGGCCGTTGAGAGGTTTTAGCCAAACCTTGTTGGTTCACCAACATATTAATTAACGAAGATTTGCCAACATTAGAACGGCCAATAAAGGCATACTCCGGCATATTTGGTAAGGGCAAAGCCGATACTTTGGTATTGCTTACAACGAATGTGGCTGATTTTATGATCATGACGCAAAGGTAAGGAATTTTGTTACTTTCACGAAGGAACCACTTACCTACTACTTACCTACTACTTAGTTACTACTTACCTACTACTTAGCTAGGCCTTTGAAAAAACTATAAAAATCACTTTTGAGCTAAGCGCTTGTTGGCAATGAAGATTAACCCTATCTTTACCGCCAATGACAAACCAGCACGTAACCCCTTACCAAACAGCAAATAGTAAAAAAGAACAAGTTGCCGAAATGTTCAATAATATTTCTGGTACTTACGACTTCCTAAATCACTTTCTTTCCTTGGGTATTGACATCATCTGGCGACGAAAAGCCATTAAAGAATTGAAAGCAATACAACCTCAAATAATGCTGGACGTAGCCACTGGAACGGGTGATTTCGCATTCGAATCGATCAAAATATTAAAACCTAAAAAAATAATTGGGGTAGACATTTCTGAAGGAATGTTGGCGGTAGCACAAAAAAAAATTGCGGAGCGTAATTTAGCAGGGGTGTTCGCTGTACAACTGGGGGACTCTGAAGGGTTAAATTTCGAAGATCATACTTTCGATGCCATCACGGTAGCATTTGGCGTTAGAAATTATCAGAATCTTGAAAAGGGCTTGTCGGATATGTTGAGAGTGTTAAAGCCAAATGGCAAAATTGTGATTTTAGAATTTTCTAAACCTAAAGCTTTTCCTATTAAACAACTGTATAATTTCTATTTTAAATATATTACACCTTTTTTTGGCAGATTATTTTCAAAAGATAAACAAGCCTACACTTATTTACCAGAATCTGTGGCAGCTTTCCCTGATGGAAAAACCTTTACCGCATTAATGGAAAAAGTGGGCTACAAAAATACCAAACACCGCTCTTTAACGTTTGGAATAAGTGCAATTTATACCGGTATCAAATAGATGAAGAAATTAACACTCCTTTTTATTGTTTTGCTTTGTGCTACAAAAGTTGTAAATGCTCAAAATTGGGCAGGAGGTATAGATGATGGCTCCTACAATTGGGGCTATACTTTTCAATATATATCGGCAGAATATAAAATTTGGAAGAATCCTAATTGGAGAGATCCCTATTCGGACGCTAATGATGATCCGAGAAGTTTTAATTCCATCTCCTCTAAGCCCACCCCTGGCTTTGCGATAGGTTTTGTGGCCAATGGCAAAATTACCAATAATGTGGACGGACGTTTTACTCCTACGTTAGTGTTTAGTGATCGAATTATGGATTATACCTATGCGGGCAGTGATGAAATCGTTTCAAAAAAAACACAAGCTACCATGATTGATATGCCGCTAAGTTTGAAGCTTAAATCTAATAGGTTGATGAATTTCAGGGCTTATGTGTTAGGCGGACTTAAATATTCGGTCGACATGGCTTCCAAGAAAAAGCAAAGTAACATCGATATACTAGACGAACAGGAAAAGAATCTTAGAAATAAAAGAAACTTTCTTTCTTATGAAGCAGGAGCAGGCATGGATTTCTATTTTCCTTTTTTTAAGATGTCTACAGAAGTAAAAGTGTCCCATTCATTTAAAGACATTATAATTCACGAAAATACCGTTTTTGCCAACCCAATCGAAAAGGCAAAGCTTAGGCATTTTACATTCAGTTTATTTTTCGAGTAAATCTGCTCCAAAAAATTTACCTTTGCCTATCGTAATATCGATAGCATATGACTAAAACTGCTTTAATCACAGGAGCCAGCTCTGGTATAGGTAAAGCCTGTGCACACACTTTTGCTGAACAAGGTTATCATTTAATTTTAGTAGGTCGGAGAGCAGCATTGCTGGAGCAACTGGCTGACCAATTAAAAACCAGCCATACTATAGAAGTAAAAGTGCTTCAGGTGGATGTGAGAGATAAAGAAGAATTAACCTATAAACTTGGAACCTTATCTCCCCAATGGAAGAAGGTAGATGTTTTAATAAATAATGCAGGCTTGAGCCAAGGCTTGGATCCAATAGACAAGGGAAATACAGACGATTGGGATACCATGATCGATACAAACATTAAAGGCTTATTATATGTTACTAAAATTGTATCGACCTGGATGGTGGAGCGCAAAAAAGGACATATCATTAATATTGGCTCAATTGCCGGGAAAGAGGTATATGCCAATGGTAATGTATATTGCGCTACAAAACATGCGGTTGATGCGTTAAATAAAGCGATGCGCATTGATTTGCTGCCCCATGGCATCAAAGTAACGGGGATTCATCCAGGGGCAGTAGAAACGGAGTTTTCTATTGTGCGCTTTAAAGGAGATGAAGCAAGGGCAAAAAAAGTATATGATGGATTTGAGCCCTTAGTTGCGCAAGATATTGCAGAGGCTATTTGGTTTGCGGTAAGCAGGCCGGCACACGTTAATGTCAATGATATGCTGATTATGCCAACTGCGCAAGCAAATGGAAATTTGATTAAAAGAGATTAGAAATGATAGCAAATACCATAGACCAAGAAATAAAACAAGCCATGTTAGCCAAAGATCAAGCTAAGCTAAGAGGTTTGAGAGCCATAAAAGCAGCGATTTTGCTTGCTAAAACAGAGAAAGGACAAGCAGAGGAGCTTACAGAAGAAGCTGAGCTGAAAATCTTGCAACGTTTGGTAAAACAGCGTAAAGAATCGGCAACGATTTATAAAGATCAAGGCAGGGAAGATTTGTTTGCGGTGGAGCAAGAAGAGATTGATGTCATTAACCAATTTTTACCTCAACAGTTAGACAGTGACGCCATTGCAGCAGTAGTAGCAAGGATTATAGCAGAAACAGGGGCGTCTTCTATCAAAGAAATGGGAAAGGTAATGGGAATAGCAAATAAGGAGCTTGCGGGCAAAGCTGATGGAAAATTAATCGGAGAGTTGGTAAAAGCTCAGTTGGGAGCCTAACTCCATACTAAAAAAAAACAAATAATTGCTTTAATTTAATTTTACTCTATTAACTTAGTAGCATAACCACACATAATTATATATATGAAGTACGAAGTTATAGAAGAGGATGGGTTTAAATACATCGAGGCGGGTACCGGTCAAACCCTCGTGTTACTTCATGGATTAATGGGAGAGTTAAGTAACTGGGAGCCTGCATTAGATCATTTCCAGAAAAATTATCATGTGGTGGTTCCGATCTTGCCGATATACGATTTACCCCTGCTTACACTGGGTGTAAAAAGTTTGTCTAAATACGTTCACCGGTTCTTAAAATATAGAAAACTAAACCAGGTTGTTTTAATCGGTAATTCACTTGGAGGGCATGTGGGACTAGTGTTTACAGCTGCTCATCAGGAATTTGTGAAGGCATTAGTACTTACCGGAAGTTCCGGCTTATATGAAAATGCTTTTGGCGGCTCTTTTCCAAGAAGAGAAAGCTACGACTATATAAGAGAGAAGGTAGAATATACTTTTTACGACCCTGCTACGGCCACCAAAGAATTGGTAGACGAGGTTTTTAAGTCAGTAAATGACAGGTCCCGGGTAATTCGGATATTAGCGCTGGCAAAATCGGCCATTCGCCATAATATGTCGAAAGAATTATCGAGAATAACGATTCCAGTATCATTAATATGGGGTAAACAGGATAAAATTACCCCGCCAGAAGTAGCAGTTGAATTTCACGAATTATTGCCTAATTCTGAGTTAAATTGGGTAGATCAATGTGGCCATGCGCCGATGATGGAGCGGCCGGAAATTTTTAATGATTATCTGGATAAATTTTTAAATAGAATATTACTGAAATAATGTTAGCAATAGAGCTCATATCGAATGTAATCCCCCCTCTTAAAACATCTGACACAGTTCGGAAGGCCTTGGAGCGGATGAGTGAGTTTAAGCTCTATCACTTGCCAATTGTAAATGAAACTCAATTTTTAGGATTGGTTTCGGAAGACGAGCTGGTTGAGGTAAGAGATCAGGAAACTCCACTAGGCGGTTTATCCTTAGCCATCCATAATCCCTTTGTCTTCGATAGCGCTCACGTTTACGATATTATCAGGTTGTTCAATGAACTGCAGTTATCTATCGTCCCCGTACTGGATGCAAAAAATAATTATTTAGGTCTGGTTTCTATCCATAATCTACTCCATTGCACAGCAGAAATGTATGCTGTGAAGGAGCCTGGGGGTATTATTGTGCTTTCCATCAACAATAGAAATAATTCTTTGGCCCACATGGCTCAAATAGTAGAGGCTGATAATGCACAGATACTTTCTTCCTATGTGAGTTCTTTCCCCGATTCAACACGCCTCGAGGTTACTTTAAAGATCAATAAATCCGAGCTTTCGGGGATCATTGCTTCATTTGAACGCTATGAATACGAAGTGAAGGCAGTTTTTAATCAAACTCAATCTGATAATGGTACAGCAGATCGGTTCAATTCATTCATGAATTATTTAAACGTATAAAAGCTGGATGAAGATAGCAATTTACGGTAGAGAATTTAACGACAGCGTTTTGCCTTTTGTTCAGGAAGTGTTTGATGCGCTTACAGAACACCATATTACCATCTTGGTTTATCAGAAATTTAATCATTTCATCAAGAAAAAAATCACACTGCCAGAAACGGTAACTGTATTTGCCAATCACCAGGAACTGGTAGACCATGCCGATGTTTTGTTGAGTCTGGGCGGCGATGGTACCATGCTGGATACACTTTCGCTGATCAGAAATTCTGAAATTCCAGTGATCGGAATAAATTTCGGACGGTTGGGCTTTTTGGCCAGTATCAATAAAAACGAAATCAGGAAAGCGATAGAAGCCCTGGTAAAGGGTGAATATTCGTTAGATAAAAGAATCGTGCTCAATTTGGAATCTAAGAGCGAACTGTTCGGACAAGAAAACTTTGCCTTAAACGATATTACTATCCATAGAAGAGATAATTCGGCGATGATGATTATTCATGCCTACATGAATGGAGAATTCATTAACTCTTATTGGGCTGACGGATTAATTATCGCTACGCCGACAGGTTCAACAGCTTATTCGCTTAGTTGTGGCGGACCAATCATATTGCCTAATGCTCAGAATTTTGTAATTACACCCATTGCCCCACATAACTTGAATGTTAGGCCTATTATTGTTCCAGACGATGTGTCTTTGACATTTGAAATTGAAGCTAGAAGTACAAAGTTCCTCGTTTCATGCGATTCTAGAACAGAAACAGTTGATAGATCAGTTAAGGTAACCGTTAATAAGGCAAATTTCTACGTTAATTTAATCAGACTTAACAATGAAAGTTATTTAACTACGTTAAGGAATAAATTACTTTGGGGGATTGACACCCGGAACTATTAAAATGCAGTATAAAAAAATAATTCTTTCCTTTTTTATTTTAATCAGCGCTCAAAAGTTTATATACGCCCAACGAGCGGAGATAGGAGTTAATATGGGTGGGACTGGGTATATTGGCGAATTTAATCAGTTTAATCCAGTAAAAATCAGTGGCGTCAACGCAGGTATATTCGCGAAAATTAATATTGATCCATATTGGGGGGTGGGTATACACTACAATTATGGTAAAATAAAAGGCGATGATGCGCGGTCAAATAATGATGAATTGAGAAATCGGAATTTGAATTTTAAGACCTCACTCAATGAAATTGCATTTATTGGAAGCTTGAATTTCTTTGATATGTATTCTCCCGGAAGCCGGAAGCGATTTAGCCCTTACTTATTTGCAGGAGTTGGTGGAGTTATCTTTGAACCTACAACAATTCGTTTAGAGGACAAAATCAAGTTAAGAGAGTACAATACAGAAGGGCTTCCAAAACAATATCGTAACTATGCAATGACGATTCCTTATGGAGCAGGGGTTAAGTACAAGAAAAACGAGAATATTACGCTGTTTGCGCAAATAGGATATCGAACAACCTTTACCGATTACCTGGATGATGTGAGCGGGAAATATCCAGACCCTTCACAATGGAATAGTACCAATTCTTTTAATGTAGGCATTAGTCAAGAATTATCAGATCGCTCAAGAGAGCTGCCGACAAGTGGAGGCAGCTATTTATATCGCCCTGGAGATCAAAGAGGTGATTTTAGAAAAAGAGATACTTATGTATTTGTAAATATTGGGATATCTTATACCTTTGTGAGCCCAAAATGTTTTACTTTTTAGGGTACGATTAAACGTTAATGGGATATAAAGAACAAATAGACATCAATCGTTTGCCAGTACACATTGCCATTATCATGGATGGTAACGGTCGCTGGGCAAAAAATCAAGGTAAATTTAGAGTATTTGGACATGAAAGCGGCGTGCTTTCGGTGAAAGATATTGTAGAAGGCTGTGTTGATATTGGAATCAAATATCTCACGGTATATGCCTTTTCGGCAGAAAATTGGAACAGACCAATTGATGAAGTAAATGCTTTAATGGAACTGCTGATCTCTACCATCAACAATGAAGCAGAAACACTGAATAAAAACAATGTCCGTCTAAATGCCATTGGGGATCTAAAATCATTACCCCAGAAATGTATCGATGATTTAGCCAATGTAATGGAAATTACTTCTAAAAACACCAAATGCACCTTAACATTAGCATTAAGCTACAGCGCAAAATGGGAAATTATAGAGGCAGCCAAGAAACTAATCACCCAAGTACAATCACAAGAAATTAATTTAGAAGATATTAATGAAGAGGTTTTTGCAGCCCAACTCACTACTCATCATATCCCTGATCCAGAATTAATGATCCGTACCAGTGGTGAACATAGGGTAAGTAATTTTTTGCTCTGGCAAATTGCTTATACCGAATTATATTTTACCGAAACCTTATGGCCCGACTTTAGAAGAGAAGATCTTTTTGAAGCCATTGTAGATTTCCAAAAACGCGAACGTCGCTTCGGGAAAATTAGTGAACAATTGAACTAATTTTACTTTTAACACTTTTTAACATGTGTTTAAACTAACTTAGCAACGTTTTTTAGATTGTAAATGAAAAGAATATACCAACTCCTATTTTTGTTATTGATTGGCTTTCCAGCACTAGCACAAATCCGTACTCAAGCTCCTGCAAGACCTAGCTTAACCGTTAATGGTTTAGATTTAGATTATTTTAATCCGAAAGAATATATCATTGGTGGCACAACTTTAAGTGGTAGTAAGTATACTGACAAAGAAGTAATCATCATTCTCTCAAAGTTAACAAGAGGTGAGACAATTACACTTCCAGGTGAAGCTACTGCAAATGCAATTAAAAATTTATGGCTTCAGGGCTTATTTGATGATGTTAAATTAAATATCTCCAAAATTGTCTCTGACACTGTGTATTTTGATATTGAAGTTGTGGAGCGTCCTCGCTTGACAGCGTTTGAGTTTATTGGAGTTACCAAATCCCAGAAGACAGATATCGCCGAGAGATTACAGGATAAAGCTGGGAAGACAATCATCAATGATAATTTGTACAATACTACGAAGGCCATTATTAATAAGTATTTGCTAGATAAGGGTTACTTTTTTACCACGATAGATTTTAAATCTAAACCAGATACCAACCAAGAAAACAGTGTGATTTTGCAAGTGTTGATAGATAAAGGTAAACGAGTTAAAGTTCATGAAATTAATTTTACTGGCAACAAAGATTTTAAGTCAGCAAAACTGAGAAAGTTCCTTAAAAAAACTAAGCAGCAGGCTTTTTATAAAGTTTTTGGTAGTGGTAAATTTAACAAAGAAAAGTACGAAGAAGATAAAGTAAAACTAATTGCGAAAATGCAAGAGAACGGCTATAGGGAAGCCGCAATCTTAAAGGATAGTATTTATAGGTACAATGATAAATCTATCGGCATTGATATTGATTTGCACGAAGGGCCTAAATATTATTTCGGTAACATTACCTGGGTTGGTAATGCAAAATATACGACCGAATTTTTAGAGAAAGTATTTGGAATTGAAAAAGGACAGTTATTTAGTGAAGAAAAATTAGAAGCTAAATTACGAGGCAGTGCCAATGGAGATGATGTTTCTAGTGTATATTTAAATGATGGATATTTAACATTTAATATAGATCCGGTTCAAACTAAGATCTATAATGATACAGTAGACATTGAAATGAGGATTTATGAAGGTCCTCAGTATACGAACAATAAGATTTCAGTTGTAGGAAATACGATCACGAATGACAGGGTAGTATTGCGTAATGTATATACTAAACCTGGCGAGAAATTTTCTAAAGAGCTTTTGGTGAGAAGTATTCGTGAAATTGGTCAGCTAGGCAACTTTGATGAGTCAAAAACTAATCCGATTCCAAAGCCTAATGCAGCGGATGGAACGGTAGATATTGAGTATCACGTTGAAGAAAAGCCGTCAGATCAGGTTGAACTATCTGGAGGTTTCGGCGGCGGCAGGGTAATAGGTACCTTAGGTTTAACATTCAATAACTTCTCTTTAAGAAATATATTTAATGGGGAAGCCTATAAACCACTGCCTAAAGGAGATGGACAAAAACTAAGCTTGCGCGGACAAACGAATGGTAAGTTTTACCAATCTTACAGTTTCTCTTTCTCTGAACCTTGGTTTGGAGGTAAAAAACCGGTTAGTTTTGGTCTGAGTGCGTTTACTTCCTTACAATCAAACGGTTTATCTGCGAGCTCTAGCGACTTTCAGAAGATTCGTTTGAATGGGGTTTCGGTTAGTTTAGGTAGAAAACTGAAATGGCCGGATAATTGGTTCTCGTTATCACATGCTGTGAATTTAAATCAGTATGTATTAAATAACTACCCTGGTTACTTATTTAGTACAGGTACCTCTTATAACTTGAACTTAACGCAAGAAATTGCAAGGGATTCGAGAAATCACAATATTTTCCCTACCGGTGGTGCTTATCTTAAATTTACCATCCAAGCTACACCTCCTTACTCATTACTTAACAATGTAAACTATGCAATAGCTTCAGATAAACTGCGTTATAAGTTTACCGAGTACCATAAATGGAAATTTGAATCGCAATGGTTCCAAACTATAGCGACTTTAGGAAGTAAACAGCTGGTGCTAAAAGCGCAAGCGCAATTTGGATTTTTAGGTTCTTATAATAATGCAGTTGGTCAATCGGCATTTGAGCGCTTTAAATTAGGAGGTGATGGTATGCAGGGGTTTGACTTTTTACAGGGATCTGAATTGATAGCGATGCGTGGTTATTCAAATAACTCAGTAGTTCCATTAGGTGCCAATACAACAATAGCCCAAAGTTCAGGTAGTCCGATTTTTACCAAGTATGTGATCGAATTAAGATATCCAGTAATTAGCAGTCAGCAAGCCACAGCTTTTTTAACTACTTTCGCTGAAGGTGGAAATACCTGGAACAAATTCAGTGACTATAATCCATTTAACATCAGAAGATCTATTGGTGTTGGAGCGAAAATATTTTTACCGATATTTGGATTGCTTGGAATTGATTACGGATATGGATTTGATAAAATACCTGGTATTCCTGACGCTAATAAAGGTCAGTTCCACTTTAGTATTGCGCAACAAATTGGTGGCTTTAATTAATAGAATATATCGAGATGAAGAAACTTATTTTTTTTAGCTTTTTACTTCTAATAGGATTAGGAGCATCGGCACAAAAATTTGCTTATGTAGATACTGAATATATTTTGAAACATTTACCAGAATATAAATCTTCGTTAAACCAAATTGACGGGATGTCTCAGCAATATCAAAAGCAGGTTGATGAGAGTTTTATGGAGATAGATAAAATGTACAAGTCATATCAAGCAGATCAGGTTTTATTAACCGACGAAATGCGTAAAAGAAGAGAGAATGATATCATTGAAAAGGAGAAAAAAGCAAAAGAATTGCAACGGTTGAAGTTTGGCCCCGATGGAGAGCTTTTTCAGCTACGGGCAAAATTGCTTAAACCTATTCAGGAGAAAATCGCTACCATAATCAGCGAAACTGCCAAAAGCAAATTCATAGATTTTGTTTTTGATAAAAGTAGTGAATCCACAATGATGATTTATGCAAGTAGCAATTATGATATTAGCAATGATGTTATTACAAGATTGGGTTATAAACCTGGTACTTTGGTAAAATAGAAATCAAACACACAATAAATTATAAAACAACAATTAAGTAAAATAAAAAGATGAGAAAGTTAATTAACGTATTTTTTGTGGCGGCTGCATTAATGCTTACTGCTAACATCGCAAATGCACAACAAAAATTTGGTCACCTTAACTCTGACGACCTTTATGATGCGATGCCTGAAGCTAAAACTGCTCAAGCAACGTTGGAGACATTGGCGAAGACCAGGCAGACTGAGATCGAGAAAATGGTGTCTGAGTATCAAACAAAACTAAAAGCTGCTCAGGATAAGGAGAAAGTTGCGCAAGAGAAACAAAGAAATATCAGTGAGGCAAATAGAGACGTAATCACTAAAGAACTGGATGTTTTAGCTAAAGAATTGCAAGCGGCTGGCCAAGATCTTCAGGATTTTCAAAAAAGAATTGAAGATGCCAAAGCAAAAGCAGATAAAGATCTTCGCGACAAACAAAGTGAATTATTTCCTGCAGTAAGTAAAAAATTGTCGACTGCAATTGCTGCAGTTGCTAAAGAAAAAGGAATTGCTTATGTTTTTGATTTATCTGCTCAACAAGGCTTTAATAATATACTTTATGCTGATGGCGGTGAAGATTTAACAGCTGCTGTTAAAACAAAATTGGGAATTAGCACAACTGCAAGTACTCCAGCTAAAAAGAACTAATTAGCGATAATTTAATATCTTTAGCGGAATTGAGTGATAACTCAATTCCGCTTTTTTATGCTTCTTAACCATTCAACTTTTTCGATGATGAAAAACAGTGCTCCAATAGGGATTTTCGACTCAGGTTTTGGAGGTTTAACAGTCTTTAAAGCGATTGCAGATAAGCTGCCGAACTACGATTATATTTATTTAGGAGATAACGCGCGGTCGCCCTATGGAGACCACTCATTTGAAACAGTTTATCAATACACCCGAGAATGTGTAATGTGGCTATTTGAGCGGGGTTGTGAACTCGTAATCCTAGCCTGTAACACCGCGTCTGCTAAGGCCCTTAGAAATATTCAGCAGTTAGATCTCCCTAAAAACTATCCTGATCGGCGAGTGTTAGGCGTAATCAGACCAACTGCAGAAGTGATTGGTAATTATACCAGCCGGCATCATATTGGAATAATGGGGACCCGTGGTACGATCAATTCGAATTCTTACCCCATAGAAATCAACCATTTTTTTCCGAACACCAAAGTTCATCAGCAGAGTTGCCCCATATGGGTACCACTGATCGAGAATGGTGAGCATTTACAACCGGGTGCCGATTATTTTGTGGCCAAATATGTTCATCAATTAATGGAGCAATCGCCTGAGATCGATTGCATTTTATTAGCCTGCACGCACTACCCACTCCTTATTCCTAAGCTTGAAAAAATCCTCCCCGATACTGTTAAACTGCTATCCCAGGGCGAGATTGTGGCTAACAGCTTAGCTGATTATTTAACAAGGCATCCAGAAATGGAACATAGCTTGGCAAGAAATGCTCGGAGGGAGTTCTATACCTCGGGAGATGTTACGAGCTTCAACCAACACGCCACCGTTTTTTTAGGCGAGGATATCTCAGCCAAACCGACTTACGAACTCGGCAACTCAAGTCGGTAAATGAAAAATAACAATGAGATGATGTTTGTTGTAAATTTCCTTTCATTTCTTTTTAGGTTTTAAATTTTTAAAAGGGTAAATTTGCGGCTCAATCATCAATCAATGAGTGATCAGATCAAGCACGAATGCGGGATAGCCTTTATCCGCCTCTTAAAACCGCTGTCATACTATCAAGAAAAGTACGGTACTGCTCTTTACGGACTTAACAAATTATATTTGTTAATGGAAAAACAGCACAATCGTGGTCAGGATGGCGCTGGTATTGCAACCATTAAACTCGATATGAAGCCTGGATCTAGGTACATTAGTCGTTATCGCTCTATGGCCCAGAATGCAGTTGCTGATATTTTTGGGTATGTACAGAACAAATTTGTCGACATACAAAATGAAACCCCAGAGTTGATGAAGGACACGGAATGGCTGAAACAAAACGTGAGCTTTATTGGCGAGGTTTTATTAGGCCATTTGCGTTATGGTACCCATGGTAAGAACAGCATCGAGAATTGCCATCCTTTTTTAAGGCAAAATAACTGGATGACTAGGAATTTGGTGATTGCCGGTAATTTTAACATGACCAATGTTGACGAGTTGTTGGAACAATTATATGAACTCGGCCAGCATCCCAAAGAAAAGGCAGATACCGTTACCGTGCTTGAAAAAATAGGACACTTTCTGGATGACGAAAACCAGGAGCTGTTTGATGACTATAAGAAAGAAGGATTAAGCAATGTTGATATTACCCATAAAATTTCGGATAATCTGAATATCGCCAATATTCTTCGCCGTTCGGCAAAAAACTGGGATGGGGGTTATACGATTTCAGGTATTGTGGGGAACGGGGATGCATTTGTATTACGTGATCCCTCCGGTATTCGCCCGGCGTTTTATTATGCCGACGACGAGATTGTAGTGGCTGCCTCAGAGCGTCCTGCTATCCAGACTGCATTTAATGTTCAGCTTAAACAGGTAAAGGAAATTGAACCTGGGCATGCCTTAATTGTTAAAAAAGACGGAACGGTTACCCAGGAAATGTACCGTGAGCCGACGGAGAAGAGAGCTTGCTCGTTTGAAAGGATTTATTTTTCTAGAGGCAGTGATGCCGATATCTATAAAGAGCGGAAAAAACTAGGACATTTATTAATTCCTCAAGTTTTGTCGGCCGTTAAGAGCGATTTAAAAAATACCGTATTCTCTTTTATCCCAAATACTGCCGAAGTTTCATTTTACGGAATGGTTGAAGGTTTGCATGAACATGTGAGAGGTGTACAAAAGGATACTTTGTTAAACCGTAAAGACCAGTTAAATGATGCCGAACTTGAAGAATTATTGTCGATGGCTCCAAGAGTTGAGAAGTTAGCCATTAAGGACGTAAAATTAAGGACATTTATCACGGCTGATGCTGATAGGGGAGAAATGGTGGCTCATGTTTATGATACCACCTATGGCGTGATAAAAAATCATACGGACACCTTGGTTGCGGTAGATGATTCGATTGTAAGGGGAACCACGCTAAAACAAAGCATCATAAAAATCATCGACAGGCTACATCCAAAGAAAATTATTATAGTTTCCTCTGCTCCTCAGATTCGCTATCCGGATTGCTATGGCATTGATATGTCGAAAATGGGGCAGTTTGTTGCTTTTGATGCCGCTATACAGCTTTTGAAAGAGCGCGGAATGGAAAATGTTATTGAAGATGTTTACCAGAAATGTAAAGCTTCTCTATTATTGCCTAAAGAGGAGATTGTTAATTATGTAAAGGATATTTATCGTCCTTTCAAGCAGCAGGAGATTTCTGATCAAATTGCTAAAATCATTACCCCTTCAGGAACGGTTGCCGAAGTTGAAGTTATTTATCAAACGCTGGATAATTTACATATTGCTTGCCCTAACCACACCGGAGATTGGTATTTCTCTGGAAATTACCCAACCCCGGGAGGTAATAAAGTTGTAAATAAAGCCTTTGTAAACTGGAAAGAAGGAAATAATCAGCGAGCTTATTAAGCATTAACTTTTCGATGATCATCATCGGAAGCTTCTCCGTCATAGGAAGCTTCCCCTTCATCGGGAGCTTCTCCTTGATTGAGAGGCCTCCCCGTCATTGCGAGGCACGAAGCAATCTAATCGCCAGCTTGCTTCGTACCTCGCAATGACGATTATACAACAATAACCTTAATAAAACTGGTTGTATGTTTTAAACACCAACCACAATGCAAACAATATAATAATTACACCTGCTACTTTATTTAAGGTTTTGAGCGCACTTTCTTTTATCCTATAACGTAGTTTACTCGAGTAGTAGCTCTTCAAACCATCTATGGTTAATTGTGTTCCCATCGCAATAAAGAAACAAAATAATTTTTCATCTAGTCTATTGTTCAGTTTAACTGAGATAATACTACTCACAATGATCCAAAACATCAATGTAGATGGGGTTAGGATGCACATCAGAAACCCCTTAATCAGATAACCGCGCTTGCTTACCTTTTGCAAGGTATTATTATCATAGTTGATGGCTACCGTCGCAAATAGATAATAGAGGCCAACAGCGAATAAAAATGCACCCCCTATAAAACCCACATATTTATCAAAACTCTCTTGGTATTCGAGAAACTGACTGCCAAAAAGTACAATTCCGATTAAAATAACATCACTAAAAATTACCCCAATTGCTAATGAAAATCCAGCCTTAAACCCTTTTTCTATACTCGTTTTAATCATAGAAAAAAAAACGGGACCAGTTAAAAATGAGGAAATTAGTCCAGCTCCCATACCCAATAAAATCGCTTCAAACATTAGCCTTCTATATTTTTTATGCTAATATGCGATTTTTAAAGCTAAAAATGGGTCATTTTCTTAATTGTTGTAGCAAGTTTTTCAGTAAAAATCTCCTTATATACGTTGTTCTGACGTTTATTTAAATGATGCTCGTGTAAAAATTACACTTTAGTAAGCGATATATTTTATTTATGTTTAACGAACTAAATTTAAATAGACTAAACAATTACTAAATCTTAAATGGAACAAAATTCACAAACCAAATGGGGTCAGTTTATTCCCTTGGTAACCGTATTCTTTTTTTGGGGATTCGTAGCAGCAAGTAATGATATACTTATACCTGTTTTTAAGGAGGCATTTACACTATCTCAATTTGAAAGTCAGTTAGTATCATTTGCTTTTTATATCGCATATACTGTAGGATCGCTTATTTACATTGGCATTTCAGCAATGATGAAAACGGATTTAATCAATAAAATTGGGTATAAAAATAGTTTGGCTCTGGGATTAGGAATTTCTGCGCTGGGAACTCTTTTGTTTTACCCAGCTGCAAATAATGGTTCATTTCCTTTGATGTTGTCTGGTTTGTTTATTGTGGCCTTAGGGTTTTCTTTGCAGCAAACTGTTGCAAATCCACTGGCAATTGCGTTGGGGCCAATTAAAACAGGCTCACAAAGATTAACTCTAGCAGGAGGTATAAACAATTTTGGTACAACGATAGGACCCCTCATAGTAAGCTTTGCTATTTTTGGTACCGCCACCAGTGGTGATACAACACTCGACATTCAAAGTGTTAAAATTCCCTATTTAATTTTAGGTGCTGCATTTCTAGTTGTAGCTATCCTTTTAAAATTCTCATCGCTGCCAGACAGACCGACTTTAATAGAAGTAGAAGAAAAGGGTGGTACTCAACGGGGTTCTGCTTTAAAATATCCACAATTGGTATTGGGAATGATCGCCATATTTGTTTATGTAGGTGTCGAGGTATCAACGGCAAGTAATCTGCCAGAATACATGATAAAGAATTTAGGCTTCTCCACAAAAGATATTGCACCTTACATCTCTTTATATTGGGCAAGTATGATGATTGGCCGTTGGACCGGGGCTGTTGAGGCTTTCACAGAAAACATTAGCTTGCAGAAGGTTTTGAGGTTTATTGCCCCATATTTGGCATTTGGAATTTTCTTACTTGTTAATGCTATAGCAAAACATGATCTAGCACCTTTTTATGTGTATGCTGCCATAATTCTAGTATTAATAATTGCAGATATGGCAAGTAAAGGGAATCCTGCCCGCATGTTACTTATCTTTTCGGGTGTAGGTATTTTAGCTTTACTTGTCGGTATGTTTACAGAGGGAATGGTAAGCGTATATGCATTTACAAGCGTTGGATTATTTTGCAGTACCTTATGGCCATGCATATTTACCTTAGCAGTAAGTGGATTAGGTAAAAATACAAGTCAAGGTAGTAGTTTCCTGATTATGATGATTATGGGAGGAGCTATTATCAGTCCGTTACAAGGTCTGGTTGCCGAGTCTATAGGCATCCAATATAGTTACGTGGTGGGTATTGTGTGTTTTGCATATTTAGTATTTTATGCAGTCAAAGCAAGCAGCATACTCAAAGCGCAGGGGATTAGTTTCGATGAGAAAATATCAGGCGGCCATTAATATTATCAACCCATTTTTCAACTATAAAATTTTACTACATTTTTTTAAAAACAAACCTAATGTCTCAAACAACTAATCAAACTAACAAAACCGCATTTTTGCCAATGGTGATCTGCTGCGCTTTGTTTTTTATCTTCGGCTTTGTAACCTGGGCCAACGGAACGTTAATCCCCTTTCTAAAGTTGGCGCTAAATTTGGAAACAGACTTACAAGCTTTCTTTGTAACATTTGCCTCCTATATCGCCTATTTTTTCCTAGCCTTACCAAGTTCTTGGATTTTACGGAAAGTAGGCTTTAAAAACGGTTTGGTAATTGGAATGGTGGTGTTGGGTATTGGTTCTTTGATATTTATTCCAGCAGCCGATAATAGGAGTTATGGGTTGTTTTTGACAGGGATCTTTATTCAGGGATCTGCAATGGCATTGCTTCAAACTGCGGTAAATCCATATTTAAGTATTATTGGGCCAATTGATAGCGCTGCCTCCCGTATTTCTATTGCAGGATTATGTAATAAGGGTGCAGGCGTTATAGTTCCTATTATTTTTGGAGTGCTGTTTTTAAAAAATTCAGAAGAAGTAACGGCCAAGTTAAATGCAACTACAGATTTAGCACAAAAGAATGCAATTTTGGATGAGCTGTTGCAAAGAGTTCACACGCCTTACATTGCGCTAGCAGTTATTTTTGTTTTGTTTGCCATACTCATAAAGTTTGTGCATTTGCCAGACGTAAATGAAGATGGAGATGAAAGCGTTGTAGCTACAAAAGCAAATTCGTCAATCGCAAAATCTGCTAAAACAAGTATATTTCAGTACCCTCATCTGTTTTTAGGGGCTTTCGCTATTTTTTGCTGTGTAGCGGTAGAAGTTATGGCTGGAGACGGAATTACAACATATGGACGGGAATTAAATATCGATGCCGATATTTTACGTTTTTCAACCACCTTTACATTGTTCTGTATGTTGGTAGGCTATGTATTTGGTGTATTTGCAATTCCTCGCCTTATCTCTCAACAACTGGCTTTAAGATTATGTGCCATTTTCGGCGTAGTGTTAACAATTATATCTGCATTTACGGAGGGTTATGTATCTTATTACGCTGTAGCGCTGTTAGGATTAGCGAACTCGTTAATGTGGCCAGCCATATTTCCTCTGGGTATTAAAGGTTTGGGTAAATTTACAAAAACAGGCTCTGCAATTATGATTATGGGAATTGCCGGAGGCGCTTTAGTGCTACCAATTTACGGTTTCTTAAAAGATAAAATGCAAATTGATTTCCAGCATTCATTTTTAATAACCATGTTGCCAGCTTATTTATATATTATCTATTTCGCAATTAAAGGACATAAAGCGGGTACAAATGCCTAAACCAAGTTTTATTCAAATTTTTATGAATTTAGCATCCGAACTTGCGCTCCGATCACATTGTGTAAGAGCGCATGTTGGGGCGGTGCTAACAAAGGATACAAGAATTATATCAATTGGTTATAATGGTCCCCCAGCGGGAACACATAATTGTGATGAAGAGTGGCCAGAACATGGCTGTGACAGAGACAGTAAGGGAAGCTGTTCCTTAGCCTTGCATGCAGAAGAAAATGCTATTTTGTATGCGGTAAAGAATGGATCAAAAATTGGCGGCTCTACTTTATACACTACACTGTCTCCGTGTATTGCCTGTGCCCGACTTATTCTATCATCTGGCATAAAAAAGGTTTATTTTAAGGATTCGTATGCAGCCTACAAAGGATTATCAAGTGATGAAGGGGTTGATTTTTTAATCAGGTTTGGTGTGGAAGTAAAGCAGTATACTAATTAGTTAATTGGTTAATTAGCTAATTAGCAAATTAACTAATTAATTTTCGCTCTTTAATTCCTACCTTTGCGCATGCTAGAAAAAATCATCATCCTCGATTTTGGTTCGCAGTTTACTCAGCTTATTGCCCGTCGCGTTCGCGAACTTAATGTTTACTGTGAAATCCACCCATTTAACCATATTCCTGAATTAGATTCAACAGTAAAAGGAATCATATTATCCGGTAGCCCGTATTCTGTTCGTCAGGAAGATGCACCATTTGTTGATTTAGGTTTGTTTAAGGCATTCCCATTATTGGCAGTTTGTTATGGCGCACAATTTATAGCACAACAAAATGAGGGAGATGTTCAAGCATCAAATAGCAGAGAATACGGCAGAGCAAATTTAAGCCATGTAAATAATGCCAATAAGTTATTTAAAGGTATAAATATTGATTCTCAAGTGTGGATGAGCCACGGAGATACAATTAAGTATGTTCCAGATAACTTCGAAATTATTGCTAGTACTGCTGATGTGAAAGTAGCTGGTTACCAAGTGAAGGATACGAATACCTATGGGATCCAATTCCACCCAGAGGTTACCCATACGGTTGATGGGAAAATATTATTGGAAAATTTTCTGGTAGATATTTGTGGTTGCTCACAAGATTGGACAGCCGATGCCTTTGTGGAAACTACCATCGCCGAGTTGAAGGAAAAATTAGGGAATGACAAAGTAGTATTAGGATTATCGGGAGGTGTTGATTCGAGCGTGGCCGCCATTCTATTGCACAAGGCAATTGGAAAAAATTTACACTGTATTTTTGTTGATAATGGCTTGCTTAGGAAGGACGAATTTGAAAGCGTATTAGCACAATATAAAGATCTGGGATTAAACATTCGCGGCATCGATGCAAAAGATAGATTTTTGACTCAGTTAGCGGGTGTTAAAGATCCAGAATTAAAACGAAAAGCGATCGGTAGAGTTTTTATCGAGGTTTTTGATGATGCCGCACATGAGGTTAAAGACGTAGTATGGCTTGCACAAGGTACAATTTATCCAGATATAATTGAGTCGGTTTCTATAAAAGGACCGTCGGCAACTATAAAATCGCACCATAATGTAGGTGGACTACCAGATTTTATGAAACTCAAAATTGTGGAGCCATTAAATACGCTATTTAAGGATGAAGTAAGAAGGGTAGGGAAATCATTAGGAATAGAAAGTTTTATACTAGGCCGTCATCCTTTCCCGGGGCCAGGCTTAGCCATTCGTATTTTAGGTGATGTTACAGCAGAAAAAGTAGCCATCCTGCAAGAGGCAGATGCAATTTATATCAATAATTTAAAGGAAGCGGGCTTATACGATCAAGTGTGGCAAGCCGGCGCAATATTCTTACCCGTTCAATCTGTTGGGGTAATGGGCGATGAAAGAACGTATGAAAACGTTATATGTTTGAGAGCGGTAGAGTCTGTGGACGGTATGACCGCAGATTGGTGCCACTTACCTTATCCTGTACTGGCAAAAATCTCAAATGAAATCATCAATAAAGTTAGGGGTATTAACAGGGTGGTGTACGATATAAGTTCAAAACCACCTGCAACGATTGAGTGGGAATAGGTCGGAATCTTTAGTCCGTGGTCTAAAGTATAATTAATGAAACTAATTGAAACAATTAACTAAGTTAACCAGTTAACCATTAAGCTTTATGCGCTATGCTAACGTCAGACTAATGCCTATGGACTTAAAACTACGGATTACAGACTCAAGACTAAAACTATTGCTTTTTTTGGTAACAATCATCGCAGCCTGTTCTCCGAAGATCAGTACGGTTACAAAACCCCCTGTTAAAACGATTCCCAAGGAAAATAGTACTAGTTCACCTGCAAAACCTGTTCAAAGGTTTACGGAGGCAAGCATCTCACTATTAATACCTTTTAAGTTAAATCAAATAAATCTGGAAACCGCTACAAAGGCACAGATAGATCGCACCGACATGGCAATTGATTTTTATCAAGGTGTTAAAATGGGAATTGATTCAGCTGCTAGCTTTGGTTTAAATTTTAAAGTAAATGTGTATGATACAAAGGACGATAATACGCAGTTGATATCGTTAACAAAGAAGGACGATCTGATGAATAGTCATCTTGTTATTGGACCTGTTTTTCCTGAAGGAGTAAAGAATTTAACCAACTTCGCTATTCGCAACGATTTGCCCATTGTTTCTCCTCTAGCAGCTTCTAAACCAAGTGATTTTAGCAACCCAAAGCTGATCTCTATTGTAAGTTCTATCGATCAGCACGGTGAGAAGATCGCAGGATACATTGGGTCAAAGTTTCAGGCTGCCAATAGCATTGTTGTACTAATCAACCCAAAAAAGACAGAAGATGAAGAGTTTGCTACCCCGATAAAGACTTTCTTTAAACAAAAGTATCCTGCCCTGATTGTCCAGGAATTCACTTCGGCCTATGCGTTCGAAACGAGGATGGTTAAAGGCAAAAAGTATGCGGTTATTGTCTGTTCCTCTGACCCTGGTTTTGTGGGGCCGACGATTGATAAGTTGGCGAAAATAGCAAAGTTGAGGGCTCAAGACTATCAATTTCAACTCTTTGGACACCCAAATTGGATTAAACAAAATTATAATATTACCCAGCTGCAGGCTTTAAATACAGTTTTGAGCACGTCCTACATGATCAATTATAAGGATTCAAATGTTATTTCTTTCATCAAAAAATACCGCTTTAATTTCAACTTCGAACCCAGCGAGTACTCATTTAAAGGATTTGATATTGGTTTCTATTTTGGGAAGCTATTGGCCAAACATGGGAAGAATTATCTCGATTTCATGACCAAAGACAAATACAAAGGCCTGCATAATACTTTTAACTTTGGATATGATCCTCTCTATGGATATTATAATAAAGATTTAATGCTTTTAACTTATAAAAATCTTACTTTAAGTTTAATTAATTAAAAATCAAATAGCCATTAATGGGTTTGGGGCATGAGAGTAGAACATCAAATTAGAGCTTTTGAGCAAATTTATCAAAGTTATGATGGAGTATTGCCATTACACCGTTTTTTGTTCGCGTACTTCAAGCAAAATAAGCAAATGGGGTCATCTGATAGGAGATGGGCAGCGCGTTATATCTATAGCTTTTTTCGATTGGGAAAGGCACTCTCCGAATTAACACCTCTACAACGCCTAGCTATTGGCGATTTTCTTTGTCAACAAAGCACCAGCCTGGTTGTAGAAACCTACCTAAATAATTTAAGTCCCTCCATCGAACTTCCTCTGGATGATAAGATAAAATTGGTGGAACGTGAATATCCGACGTTCAAGTTGGCAGAGGTTTTTATTTTACATACCCATTTATCGCCAGCTATTGACCAAGCGCAATTTTTTCGTTCTTTCTTTATTCAACCTAATCTTTTCATAAGAGTTAAGGGCACCCATATCCAGGCGGTGATTAATCAGTTATTAGCTAAAGATGTGCCCGCTACCGAAGTGATAGCAAATGCGCTTGCCCTACCTAATGGGACTAAATTAGAAGATGTTATTACCGACTCTAGATTATATCAGGTGCAAGACCTATCCTCTCAAAAAACAGGCGCATATTTTAAGCCCGAAAAATATGATTATTGGTGGGATTGCTGCGCTGCGTCTGGAGGGAAATCGCTTTTGTTGCATGACATTGAGCCCAATATCGAATTATTAGTGAGTGATGTAAGAGAAAATAGTCTGAACAATCTCGATGAACGTTTTCAGTCCGCCGGAATTAAAAAATACCATAAAAAGGTAATTGATCTGCTCCAAAATAATGACCAAACTTTACATCATTATGAGTTTGATGGAATTTTGTTGGATGCACCTTGCTCGGGTTCAGGAACATGGGGGCGTACACCTGAAATGCTGTGGTTCTTCGAAAAATATAAGATTGAAAGTTATGTGAAATTACAGAAGGCGTTCGCCGGAAACGTAATTAAATACCTAAAACCAGGCAAGCCTTTGATTTATATGACCTGCTCTGTTTTTAAAGCAGAAAATGAAGATGTAGTAAGCTATATTGAAGAAAATTTCCCGGTTAAACTGGAACAGATGGAACTAATTAAGGGTTATCATGATAAAGCTGATAGCATGTTCGTAGCCCGGTTTATAAAGCAATAGTTTGCTAACTATGGCTAAACCATTGTTTAATTTTCTCTTTCAAATGCTTAATAGCTTCGAAAAGAACGGCTAGCAGGCCTATAATTAGCGTAAATTGCTCAAAGCTGTTCATGATAAGGGCTTTACAGATATAAGACTAATTTAGTGAATTTTTGTTACAGTTTAACTATAGACCCGTATTTGTCCTAAATAACTTAATTGCAATTGCCAATAATATAATTCCAAAAGCTTTACGTAAAATATTTAATCCAGTTTTGCCGAAAAGTTTCTCTAGTCGGTTGGTGTTCTTTAATACAAAGTAAACAAACAGCATATTTAACATAATGCCAACAATAATGTTCGGCGTAGTGTATTCTGTTTTTAATGATAAAAGCGTAGTCATAGTTCCCGCTCCAGCAATGAGTGGGAATGCGAGTGGAACGATGGAAACTGTTTCTGGTACTTCATCCCTGAACAGCGTGAGGCCTAATACCATTTCCATAGCAATGGCAAAAATCACAAATGATCCCGCAATTGCGAATGAAGCCACGTCAACCCCAATCACAGCCAGCAATGTTTTTCCGGCAAATAAAAATATGATCATCAGCACCGTGGCTACAATTGCGGCCTTTTCCGATTGGATATGTCCTGCTTTCTTTCGAAGTTCGATAATAATAGGAATTGAACCTAAAATATCAATAATGGCAAATAAAACCATGGTGGTAGAAAGAATTTGGCTGAAATCAAATTTAAAGTAGTCCATCTTATTTAATTTTAGGTAAAGGTAAAATATTAGTGTGATGAAATTATAAAATCCACGCCAACAAAAAAAGCCCCTGATTTTTCAGGGGCTTTAATTATATCAAGGTTATTCTTTATCTGGGTGGTTTAACTTTGAGTGTTTGCGGCTATATAAGAAATAGATAACAAAACCTATAGCTAACCAGGCAAATAATCTCAGCCAGTTTTCCCATCCTAAACCGAATATCATTAACCCACAGGCAATAACCCCAAGAATTGGGATAAATGGCACAAGCGGAGTCTTAAATTGACGAGGCAATTCTGGATTGGTTTTTCTTAAAATAATTACAGCTACACAAACTAACATAAAGGCAAACAAAGTACCAATACTGGTCATGTGTCCCACCACATCGCCAGGAACAAAAGCAGCAAAAACGCCCACTAAAATTAAAATCACTAAGTTACCTTTATATGGAGTTTGATACTTAGGGTGTAACTTGGAAAATACTGCAGGTAATAATCCGTCTTTACTCATCGAATAGAATACGCGGCTTTGTCCAAGTAACATCACCAAAATTACCGATGAAAATCCTGCTAAAATAGCCACTGTAACCGACTTACTTAACCAACTGTAAGTAGCGGGCATCCCTTCCTTAATAGCAGCAACAACCGAAGCTTCTCCACCTTTACTTGGATCTCTAAAGAACTCAAGCGGCGCAAGTCCAGTTAATACGTGTGCAAACAGAATATACAACACGGTACAAACTGCCAATGAGCCTAAAATACCAATTGGCATTGCTGTCTTTGGGTTTTTAGTTTCCTGCGCAGCAGTACTTACCGCATCGAAACCAATAAAAGCGAAGAACACTGTTCCTGCAGCCCCTAAAATTCCCATGATACCTCCGAAATTGTACGTAATTCCTTGATGGTCGGTATAAGTTGTAGCTTCAGGGATATAAGGTGTGTGGTATGCAGGATTAACATAGCCCCATCCTAAGATGATAATCATGATCACAATGGTCACTTTTACAATCACGATCAAGTTGTTCACAATCGCAGATTCTTTAGTTCCCTTAATTAATAATAAACTAAGAACAGAAACGATCAAAAGTGCCGGAATATTAATGATACCCGTTACGCCATCTGGTGAGGTTTGAAAAGGCGAGTGACACCATTGATAGGGTATGGCCCCGACCCCGACGACTTCCACAAGAAAATTATTTAAATACTCACTCCATGCTATACCCACTGTGGCAGCACCAACTGCGTATTCTAATACTAAATCCCATCCGATAATCCAGGCCATAAACTCGCCCATTGTAGCGTAGGTATAAGTGTAAGCACTACCAGAGATTGGAATAGATGAAGATAATTCGGCATAACATAAACCTGCTAATGCACAGCCAATTGCAGCTAATATAAAGCCGATAGTAACTGAAGGTCCGGCATTTTGAGCAGCGGCAGCAGCAGTTCTTACAAAGAGACCGGCTCCTATGATAGCTCCAATGCCAAGCGCCACTAGGGATCCGGCAGATAGGGTACGTTTTAAGCCTTTTTCAGATTCAGCAGAATCTAATAAAAGCTGTTCGACTGATTTCTTAACAAATAAACTCATATAGTTTGTTTAGATTTTTGGTTTAGTTTAACAGTATTAATAATTTGTAGGTTCAAACCTAAATAAAATTAATGTAATAATAAAGGCCACTTTGACAAACTTTTCAAAGTTTGTCAAAGTGGCCTTTATTATGTGTAACATTTATAACTCACTAACGTTTTATAATTGTATCTACCTCATTTTTTATGGTATCTACGCGCTCGTTGCCTAACGAATCAACAGATTTAGTGATCCTAATTTCTTTGATCACCTCAGTACTGCCAGTCTCATTAACTGCACTAATAGCAATGTAAGGAGCGATAACCAATGACACGATAGACATTAATTTGATGAGGATGTTCATCGAGGGGCCAGAAGTATCCTTAAATGGATCACCTACTGTATCGCCGGTAACAGAAGCTTTGTGTGGTTCTGATTTTTTATAATACATTTCCCCATTGATCTCCACACCTTTCTCGAATGATTTTTTTGCATTATCCCACGCTCCACCTGCATTAGATTGGAAAATACCCATTAAAACACCTGATACAGTTACCCCTGCCAATAACCCCCCTAATACCTCAGGGCCAAAAGTAAAACCTACAATTACTGGTGTGATTAACGCAATAGCGCCAGGTAACATCATCTCACGGATAGATGCTTTAGTTGAAATAGCTACACATTTTTCATATTCTGGTTTCGCTTTATATTCCATGATACCTGGAATATCGCGAAACTGTCTACGCACCTCCTGAACCATATCCATGGCAGCTTTACCGACAGCTTGAATACACAATGCAGAGAATACGAAAGGTATCATACCTCCAACAAATAAACCTGCTAACACAGGAGCCTTATAGATATCAATTGCTGTAATACCTGCAATACCCACAAAGGCTGCGAACAAAGCTAGAGAAGTTAATGCAGCCGAAGCAATTGCAAATCCTTTTCCCGTAGCAGCAGTGGTATTTCCTACTGCATCTAAATTATCAGTACGCTCGCGAACTTCCGGCGGTAGTTGACTCATTTCTGCAATACCACCTGCGTTATCTGCAATAGGTCCAAATGCATCAATCGCTAATTGCATCGCAGTGGTTGCCATCATACCTGCAGCAGCGATTGCTACACCATACAAGCCTGCAAAGTAGTACGAAGCCATAATCCCGCCCGCTAACACTAAAATAGGAATAACCGTTGATTTCATTCCTACGGATAAACCTGCAATGATATTTGTTGCGTGACCGGTAGAAGATTGCTGGATAATTGAATTAACAGGCGCTTTGCCCATCGCCGTATAATATTCAGTAATAATGCTCATGATCGTTCCTACTACCAAACCCACCATGATTGCATAAAATACATTCATACTAGAAAACTCATAACCACGAAGATTTAAAGTATCTGGCAACATCCATTTTACAATAAAGAAGGATGCAATAGCTGTAATCACAATCGACGACCAGTTACCAAGATTCAAAGCATTTTGAACATTAGATTTCTCATCCTTAATAGTTACGAACCATGTTCCTATAATCGAGAAGATGATTCCCAATCCGCAAATTACCATTGGCAATAGGATAGGAGACATGCCTCCAAATTTATCAACCACCGTGATCTCTTGTCCCAATACCATAGTAGCTAAAATGGTAGCTACATAGGAACCGAATAAATCAGCGCCCATACCAGCAACATCACCTACATTGTCACCCACGTTATCCGCAATAGTTGCAGGATTACGTACGTCATCTTCAGGAATACCAGCTTCAACTTTACCAACTAAATCTGCACCAACGTCGGCCGCTTTAGTATAAATGCCACCACCAACACGCGCAAATAAAGCAATCGATTCAGCTCCAAGAGAGAATCCTGTTAATACTTCAATAGCAGTTTTCATATTGATCACGCTTACAGCCCCATCAGCGCCGATCACATCAAAATAAGAAAGAAATACAATGAATAATCCTCCCAAACCTAAAACAGCTAAACCTGCTACACCAAGACCCATTACAGTTCCGCCGGTAAAGCTAACTTTTAAAGCTTGTTTTAAACTCGTTCTCGCAGCCTGTGTAGTACGAACATTTGCTTTTGTGGCCGCTTTCATGCCAATGTATCCAGCAAATGCCGAGAAAAAAGCACCAATTAAGAAAGAAATGGAGATGATCCAGCTTGAGTGGATTTCTTTACCATTAATTTCATGGATAGTTCCAGAGTAGGCTAGTAAAGCTGCGGCGAAGACCGCAAAAATGCTCAATACTTTCCATTCTGCTTTTAGAAAGGCCATCGCACCATCGGCAATGTAGCCGGCAAGTTCCTGCATATTTGCGTCACCAGCATCTTGTTTGTTTACCCATGCACTTTTTACTGCCATAACCAGAATACCGATTAAGCCCAATAGTGGAATGGAATAGATTAAATTGTTTTGTAGAAACTCCATACTTTAATTTTATAGTTTAGTTGTTTTGTTGTGAAATAAAAATAATACAAGGGTTGCAAAAATAAGCGTGTTTAGCTAATAATCAAATTTTTAAGTAAATGATTGTTAACATTTTTTCGGTTTCTCCAAATATCCGTGATTATCATTCTCTGAGCCTATTTTTTTTCCACCTTTTTTAATATATATTAGCCCAATATAAACCAAAAAAACAACAAATAAACTAAAAAATGGAACCACCATGATTGTACTCGCCAATAAAGGCAAAAAAACACCCTCATGATAGCTTCATCACCATTAAAACAAACTAAAAACTAATGAAACCATCATGAGTGTGTTCACCAGATAAAAGCATAAATACACTCATGATAGCTTCATCACCATTAAAAAACAAACTAAAGACTAATGAAAAACCAAAAAGAAGAAGGTTCTTTTAAAAGAGAACTTGGTCTGTTTGACGGCACCATGCTCGTTGTAGGCTCGATGATCGGTTCGGGAATATTTATCGTAAGTGCAGATATCGCACGACAAGTAGGGTCGGCGGGCTGGTTAATTTTAATTTGGGTATTAACTGCGGTCATTACCATGATTGCTGCAGTAAGCTACGGAGAGTTAAGTGCGATGTTTCCAAAAGCTGGTGGCCAATACGTTTACCTAAAAGAAGCCTATAATAAATTAATTGCTTTCTTGTATGGTTGGAGCTTTTTTGCGGTTATTCAAACAGGGACGATCGCTGCAGTTGGTGTTGCATTTTCAAAGTTTACGGCTTACTTAATACCCGTTGTCAGCGAAAAGAATATATTATACGAACTTGGGTCGTTTAAGTTAAATGCCGCTCAACTTGTGTCGATCTTTACGATAATATTGCTTACTTATATCAATAGCAGAGGTGTTAAGAATAGTAAGTCGCTGCAAACTTTTTTAACAATCATTAAAATACTTTCGTTATTTGGGTTAATTATATTTGGTTTTACCTTGGGTGCTAGCAGTGCAGTTTGGGATGCCAACTGGGCAAACGCTTGGGACTCGAAAATGTTTGATGCGCCTTCGGCCGCTTGGATTAGTATAGGTGGTACCGCATTAGCGGCCGGTATTGCAGCGTCGATGGTCGGCTCACTTTTTAGTAGTGATGCCTGGAATGGAGTTACGTTTATAGCAGGTGAAATTAAAAACCCACAACGAAATGTAGGTTTGAGCTTGTTCTTGGGTACGTTAATCGTGAGTGTTATTTATGTATTGGCAAATTTAATGTATGTGGCAGTGATGCCATTAAATGAAATTGCCTTTGCCAAAGAAGACCGGGTAGCGGTAGATGCAGCGCAGTATATTTTTGGAAATACAGGTACGATCATCATTGCGGTCATGATCATGATCTCAACTTTTGCCTGCAATAATGGGCTGATTATGGCGGGTTCGAGGGTATATTATACAATGGCGAAAGATGGTTTGTTCTTTAAAAAAGCTGCTCATTTAAATGCGGCCAGTGTTCCAGCATGGGCATTGTGGGCTCAATGTATTTGGGCATCGGCATTATGCTTAACGGGTAAATATGGTGATCTGTTGGATTATGTGATGATTATCGTAATCATATTTTATATATTAACTATATATGGAATTTTTATTTTAAGAAGAAAAATGCCCAATGCAGAACGTCCTTATAAAGCATTTGGTTATCCGGTTTTACCTTTTATATATATTATAGCCGCGACTGCCATATGTGTTTCGTTGTTAATTACTAAAACGAGCACTTGTGGCTGGGGTGTAGTTATTATGTTGGTGGGAATACCTGTGTATTATATTACTAAGCCTAAGGAATAGGATTCTCATAAAATCCTCGTATTTTTGCAGAATGGGAACGGCAATAGATTTGGGTATTAAGGGGTATAAAAGCTATGGGGTACACCTGCGTGAAAAATATCAGGGTAAGCGTGTATTTAAAGTAATTGTTGATGGTGGTTTTACCTGTCCTAACCGCGATGGTAGCAAAGGTTACGGAGGGTGTACCTATTGTAACGTCGATTCTTTTACACCAGAGCCCTCCCGTAAAAATCCCAATATCAAAGATCAGCTTTTAGAAGGGATGCAACGAGCAAGAACTTCTTACAAAGCAGATAAATTTATTGTTTACTTTCAGCCTAACACCAATACCTATGCGCCAGTGCACTATTTAAAGATGATGTACGACGAAGCGCTGGCGGTAAATGCTGAAGATGTAGTTGGTTTTGCTGTGGGTACACGTCCTGATTGTATTGATGCCGAAAAAGTAGCCTTACTAGAGGGTTATACCGACCGTTTCGATGTAGATTTAGAAATGGGAATGGAATCGATCTATGATGAAACTTTGGAACAGATCAATAGAGGTTGTAGTCACGGTGAATTTGTGAAAGCTGTGGAACTTCTCGAAAATTCAAAATTGGATCTCTGTGTGCATACAATTTTTGGCTTTCCATGGGAAACGCGTGAGATGATGAAAGGTTATATTCATGAGATCAACCGCTTTCCTCAAATTAAATTCGTCAAGTTCCACCACCTCCATGTTGTAGATGGCTCCATCATGGGTGCTAAGTATAAAAAGAACCCCTTCAAATTATTTACCCTCGAAGAGTATACAGATTTACTTTGTGAGTTAATCCCTTTACTACGGCCTGATATCGTTATTCAACGTTTATTTGGGATATCGGATTGGGACTTATTAATTGCGCCCAACTGGGGATTAAATAAATCAGCTATCCAAACCTATATGGATAAGGAGATTGAACGAAGAGGTGTTGTTCAAGGCTCAGCGTATGCGTAGCATATAGTTCACACACTAACCCATTTCCTTCTTAAACATCCATTCAAGTTATTGACCTTGTCTCTGTTCCGCTCTTGCTCGGGACAGCCTCGTACTTGGTTCGAGACCGCTTTGAGATAAATCTAAATAAAGTGAAAATTGAATCTATGTTAAGTCCAGCTTTTTACGGTAAAAGTTGGACTTATATTGGACTCATACTGGACTCATATTGGACTCATCTCGAAAAAAGTACGAAACAATCCCGAAGCAGAGGCGAAGCTTGTCTTAGCCCAATAGATAAAAAAAGTATAGGCTAACTAAAACAACTAGCGGGATGTGAATTAGTAGATTTTTTATCATGATTAACAGTGTTTCTCAGAAAATAGTGAGGTTTTTGTTATAATTTTTAATTATTATAATTTTATTTGGTGTAATTCAGCTAAATTAATGGATAAATGATGTAAATTTTGGTATTATATTCTTTATTTCTAAGTATTTGTTTGGTTTTTGTTGTATAAAAATGGATTATTATTATATTTTTTAATAAAAAATCATTTTTTTATTAAAATAATGTGTAATTAATTAATAATTATTTCTATTTTTATAATAATTAATCAAATAAACACGAAAAATAACTAAATTCTATGGCAAAAGTTTTATTTAAACAATGGGGTCCGTTTGCAGTTTTAATGATAGTTGCAATATTGTCGCTATTTGTTCCTTTGCTCCCAAACTTTGATGAGGGAAAATACAGCGGTCCTGATATCGCTTTTATACTAATTGCTGCGGCATTCGTTTTTTTGATGACTCCCGGCTTGGCGTTTTTTTATGGAGGGATGGTTCATCGTAAAAATATTTTGTCGACGATGATTAAAAGTGTTGTTGCCGCCGGTGTAATAACCGTATTATGGGTAGTGTGTGGTTTCAGTTTAGCTTTTGGTGATACCATAGGTGGATTTATAGGCGACCCTGGTACATTTTTCTTCTTTCAAGGAGTAAATTCTGGTGCTCCACATTTACAGAATGGAGCCGATTTAACAATTCCCCTTTCCCTGTTTGCTGTTTTCCAATTGATGTTTGCCATTATTACGCCTGGCTTGGTTGTTGGTGCAGTGGCGGAACGTATTCGTTTCACTTCGTATATTTTGTTCATCGTCCTTTTCGCCTTGTTTGTTTACTCTCCATTGGCACACTGGACTTGGCATCCTGAAGGCTTTCTTTTGAAAATGGGTGTTTTAGATTTTGCTGGAGGTACAGTGGTACATATTTCGGCAGGTATGGCAGCCTTAGCGGGAGCGTTGGTGTTAAAACGTAGAAAATCTCACTTGGAACATAAAGAAGTTCCGCCTGCAAATATACCTTATGTGCTAATTGGTACTGGCTTATTATGGTTTGGCTGGTTCGGTTTTAATGCTGGTTCTGCGCTGGGAGCAAATAGTTTAGCTGTTTCGGCATTTTTAACGACTAATACTGCTGCAGGTGCTGCAGGGTTATCTTGGATGTTTTTTGATGTTGCAAGAGGTAAAAAGCCGTCAGTTTTAGGTTTCTGTATTGGTGCGGTTGTCGGTTTAGTTGCCATCACACCTGGTGCGGGTTTTGTGGGTATTCCTGCCAGTATATTTATTGGTGCAATTGCTGCGGTTATTTCAAATTTGGTAGTTTCCTGGAAACAAAAAACAAGTTTAGATGATACGCTGGACGTGTTTCCTTGCCACGGTGTTGGCGGTATAGTAGGTATGTTATTAACCGGGGTCTTTGCCACTAAAACAGTAAATGCTGCTGGTGCAGATGGTTTGTTTTATGGAAATCCAGCTTTCTTTCTAACGCAGTTAAAAGGGGCGTTAATCGTGATCATTTTTAGTTTTGTATTGTCATTCTTTATTTTCAAAGTAATTAATTTATTCCAACCAATACGGGTTAGTGCTGAAGAAGAGGAAGAAGGTCTGGATGCCAGTCAACACGACGAGAAATATACTCAAGGTACATTAATCGTTGCCGGTCAAGAAATTCCAAACATTTAATTAATTACTCATCGCTGTAAATTTTAAGATATGAAAATCAAAATTCTACTCTCGTTATCCGCGTTAGGTTTAGCAACAATTACCTATGCCCAGGACACTGCACCATCGCCCCTGCAAATATCAGGTTCTGTTGATACCTATTATAAATATGATTTTAACAAGGCAGGCAACATCAAAACTTACTTTGCTAATGAACAAAACTCAATTTCTCTGGGAATGATAGATCTTGCATTGAAAAAAACGACTGGGAAAGCATCGTTTGTTGGTGAATTATCATTTGGACCAAGAGGACAAGCGCAATCTATTCCTAATGCCAATGGTGTTTATGATGAAACAACAAATAGTTTTCATATCCAGAATTTATATGTTAGTTATGCATTTACAGAGAAATTTAGCATGACTGCAGGCTACATGGGAACCTTTGTAGGGTATGAAGTAATTTCTCCGACAGCAAATTTCAACTACTCAACTTCTTACTTATTTGGATCGGGTCCTTTTCAAAATGCTGGTATCAAGGCATCTTATACGTTTTCTGACAAGGTAAGTTTGATGGCGGGTCTATTTAATGATTGGAATGTTTACCAGGATTTTAATGGTGTTTCGCATATTGGCGCTCAGTTAACGATAAGCCCTGTTGAGGGATGGACAGCTTATTTAAATGTATTGTCGGGCAAATCTGCTGGTGCTGCAGGAACAGGAACAATTTTAGATTTAACTACAGCTTATCAAATTACAGAGAAATTTAAGTTGGGGTTAAATGCTGCCGATTACACGATTTCAGATGATAATGGAGGTTATGCGGGTGTTGCGATCTATCCACAATATTCGTTCACGCCAAGTTTTGCTTTGGGACTTAGAGGGGAAGGGTTTAAAATTAAGGGCGTAGGTGCGGCACCTGAAGCCACGGTAACGTCTTTAACCCTTTCCGGTAATATTAAATCTGGTGGGTTGACCTTTATCCCGGAAATCCGTTTTGATGATGACAAGGACTTTTCTCAGAGCTTTATGAAAAATGGTTTGGGAATTAAATCTGCATCACAATTTTCGTTGGCTGCCGTATATAGCTTTTAATTTGAGTGTCTGCTCATGAAATTTATCAGTATTTTTTTACTACTCTTGCTCAGCTTCTCCTTTTGCGATGCCCAGAATGAGCTCTTGGGGGTGGATGAGCAGGGTAAGTTTATCTATTATGAATTAGTGGAAATAAATGGAATGCCTAGTGCGCAGCTAAGTGAAAAGGTTACGGATTTTCTAAAAAAAACCTTCAAAGATGTAAAACAAAAAGAGGTACACGGTGATAGCTCTTTCATGGCAGTCGGAAAGCTAGTTATCAATAAAACAGTATTGGTAATGTCGCATCCTTCTGGGGAAATTTCCTACCATTTCCGGGCGGAAGTAAAGGACGGTAAGTATCGCTTTTGGCTCTCAAATTTTAATTTTATTCCTTATTACAGGGATCGTTATGGGAATTTTGTGGCTGCTACCCATAAAGGCACACCATTAGAAAATAATCCAGGTAAGCTAAATGCAGTACAATGGCGGGAGTACCAGATCCAAGCTGCTCAATATGCTCACCATTTTGCTCAATCATTTAAAGACTATATGATAGGCAAAACTGAAACTCCCAATGACCGTCTGGAAAGAACAATCGTTAAGAAGAATTGGTAGGGTTAGTGAACCATTTTATCTGCGCAAGTAGAACTAGCGAACGCTTCCGGTTTAGCTTTGAAAATGAAGCCCATGCTTAAAATGTAACCCATTGCTTCGTTGAGCGCTTTATTAGATTTAAACATCGGACTGGTATTGATATCTGCGTGAACTTCTAAGTCGACATCATAAATATCCAATAAATCGCAAATTGAATAGGCTGTTTCGATAGATTTTTGCACTTCTACCAGCATGCGCTCTTTAATGCTCATTTGTTGTGTGCTTTTATCTTGTGCAATATACATAAAGCCCCCGTGATGTTCTCTGAGTAATACAATTACGGTTGCAAAGTCGGTAACAGTCCCTTTCACTTGAGAATCCGTTCCGATGCATACCTTGAGTTTGTAACCATTTTCGGTTTCTCGAATAATCGCTTGTTCTACTTCTTCTAAGATTGACGAGTGTATAACTTCGCCGCTAAACTTCTTCCAGGTCATATGTTTTTTGGTTTAAATGTTATCCATTATACTTGCTTCCTGATCAGGTATCCTAAAATTAGGTGCTTAAAATGATATTATTGTTAAGTTAATATTGTTATTTCTTAACATTTTATTGGTTGTCAACAAGTTATGGAGTAAATCGTCGAGTGTATATACATCCTTACCTAAAAACGCTTTACGCTTTACGTCAAACTTATCCTTACCTTTGCATCATGATAATTCAACCAGTACTTGATAATTTAAAGATCACTGCGCTTAACGAGATGCAGTTGGCTGCAATCTCGGCAACGAAAACTGGAAGCGATATACTGGTTTTAGCGCCAACAGGTTCTGGTAAAACCCTGGCTTTTTTATTACCGGTTTTAGCGAATTTGAAAGTAGGAGTAAAGGGAGTACAATGCCTTATTTTAGTACCATCGCGAGAATTGGCTTTGCAAATAGAGCAGGTTTTCAAACAAATGGCTACTGGTTTTAAAGTAAACTGCTGCTATGGCGGGCATCCTATTAAAACCGAAAGGAATAATCTTGAACAAGCGCCTTCCGTGTTAATTGGTACACCGGGTAGAATTGCTTATCATCTTCGTCATCAAAATTTTGATGAATCTACCATCACTACCCTGGTGTTGGATGAATTTGATAAAGCGTTAGAATTTGGGTTCACGGAGGATATGTCTTACATTATCAGACAACTTTTATCATTGAAGCAAAGAATTTTAACTTCTGCAACTGCGATGGATGAAATTCCTACGTTTACCGGATTAAAAAGTCCAACTGAAATAAATTTTTTAAAGGACCTGCAGATTGCGCCCGATTTAAAATTAAAGAAAGTGCCTACAACTGCCGAAGATAAATTGGTTACTTTATTCGAGTTGATTTGTAAGATTGGAAGTAAAACCACCTTAATTTTTTGCAATCATCGGGAAACCGTAGACCGGATTAGTGATCTATTAATTGATAAGGATTTGGCGCATGATATTTTTCATGGTGGGATGGAACAGGACGAACGGGAAAGAGCTTTATTGAAGTTTAGAAATGGCAGTATTAAGATTTTAATCACTACAGATCTTGCAGCAAGAGGCTTAGATATCCCGGAAGTTGAATTTATTATTCACTATCAACTACCGTATACGGAAGATGCATTTCTACACCGCAATGGAAGAACCGCTAGAATGAATGCGAAGGGCACAGCCTATTTAATTATTGCTGATGATGAGAAATATCCATTTTTAAAAGCAGATATTGAAGTAGAACAATTAAAGGGGCCTTATAAACTACCTCAGGATAGTATCTGGCAAACTTTATATATTAGTGCGGGGAAAAAAGATAAGGTTAATAAAATCGATATAGTTGGTTTATTGCTTAAAAAAGGTGGATTGCAAAAGGAAGATGTAGGTTTGATCGAAGTTAAAGACCAGGCATCCTATGTGGCCATTAAGAGAAAACTAGTGTCGCAGGTAATTAGGGCCTTGGCCAGTGAAAGAGTGAAAAATAAAAAAGTTAAAATTGAAACAGCGATGTAGTTAGTAAGCTAGTTGGGTTTTCGCAGGTAAACGAAAGCCTACCAAAAACCGACAATCAACAATTAAAGAAATTAAAAGAAAAACTGATGAGCAACAACGATATTATGAAGAAGCTAAGGGTAGCATTATCCTTAAATAGTGATCAGATTATTGAAATCTGTAATTTGGTAAACTTTACCGTTACGAAGAGTGAGCTAGGAGATATCTTCAGGAATGATGAACATCCAAATTTTAAAAAATGCGGAGATCAGATTTTGCGCAACTTTTTAAATGGCTTAGTCATTTATAAACGAGGACCTAGAGAGGAGAAAAAAGTATAGATCAGGTGTTAGTTTATATCATACCTTACTGGTTTTTTTTTGTTAACTAGTTTTTCAATTTTTTCTAAAAGTACATCCATTTTAAAGGGCTTGGACATAAAGTCGTCTGGTGCGCATTCCATTTCTTGGACTTCTTGTATGTCGTAAAGACCTGACATCATTAAAACTGGTATATCTTTAGTATCCTGGTGACATTTGATCTGACCGCAAATCACTCTTCCATCAATCTTACCCAAAACGATATCCAGGATAATTAAATTAGGTTCGAACTCCTCAATGCGGTCGAAAATTAATTCAGCGTCATTTAAAGGTTCGACATCGTAGCCTGCTATTTCTAAAATCAACTGGGTAGTTTCCAGTACGTCATCGTCGTCATCAACAACAAGTATTCTCTTCATAATTTCAAATATAAGTCGGTTAATTAGCTATATAACAACTTAACATTGACAAAGTTTTTCATATCGTACTGATAACGCTGTCAATGTTAAAATCCCTAAACTAGTTTTTTGTATCTAATCCTATGTGGGGTTACGTCTCCCAGTCTCTTCTTTCTGTTTTCTTCGTAATCAGAATAATTTCCCTCGAAGAAATATACTTCTGAGTTACCTTCAAAGGCTAGGATATGCGTGCAAATTCTGTCTAAAAACCATCTATCGTGACTAATAACAACCGCACAACCGCCGAAATTTTCTAAGGCTTCTTCTAGCGCGCGTAAAGTGTTTACGTCAATATCATTGGTGGGTTCATCGAGTAATAACACATTGGCACCTTTTTTTAAGGTAATAGCCAGGTGTACTCGATTTCTCTCACCGCCCGATAAAATACCAACTTTTTTCTGTTGATCGCCACCGTTAAAATTAAATTTCGAAACATAAGCTCTACCATTAACGGCTTTATTGCCTAGCTGAATATTGTCTAAACCATCGGTTATATTTTCATAAACAGTTTTTTCAGCATCCAAATCATTATGCATTTGATCTACGTAGCCCAATGCCACGGTTTCACCAACTCTAAATGTCCCTTTGTCGGGTTGTTCTTGTCCCGTAATTAAACGGAATAAGGTGGTTTTACCAGCTCCATTCGGACCAATAATCCCTACAATGCCAGCAGGGGGTAAAGAGAAGGTAAGGTTTTCGAATAAAATTTTATCGCCATAGGCTTTAGTAACCTCATTTGCTTCGATTACCACATTTCCTAGGCGCGGACCTGCCGGAATAAATAATTCTAGTTTATCTTCACGTTCCTTGCCATCTTCTGAAGCTAACTTATCATAATTAGCCAAACGCGCTTTAGATTTTGCGTGACGGGCTTTTGGAGCCATACGCACCCATTCGAGCTCACGCTCCAAGGCTTTTTGACGCTTGCTTTCAGTTTTATCTTCTTGCGCCAGGCGTTTCGCTTTTTGGTCTAGCCATGATGAATAATTGCCTTTCCAAGGAATACCTTCACCGCGATCCAATTCTAAGATCCACCCAGCAACATTGTCCAAGAAATACCTGTCGTGGGTAACGGCAATAACAGTTCCTTTGTAATTCTGTAAAAATTGCTCTAACCAATCAATACTTTCAGCATCCAAGTGGTTGGTTGGCTCATCTAATAATAAAACATCAGGTTCTTGCAACAACAAACGGCACATAGCCACTCGTCTGCGTTCACCCCCAGAAAGTACACCGATTTTGGTCTCGGGTTCAGGACAGCGAAGGGCATCCATCGCTCTTTCCAATTTTGTGTCAAGCTCCCAAGCGTTAACCGCATCAATCTTATCCTGCAACTCGCCCTGGCGAGCCATCAGTTTATCCATTTTGTCGGCATCCGAATAATTTTCTTCTAAGCCAAATGCTTCGTTAACTTCTTCATATTCTTTAAGGATCGAAGTAATTTCTGCGACACCCTCTTCAACTACTTCACGAACCGTTTTATTTTCATCTAAGATTGGTTCTTGCGCTAAATAGCCAACACTAAAGCCCGGACTAAAAACAACTTCCCCTTGAAATGACTTGTCTAATCCCGCAATTATTTTCAGTAATGATGATTTACCCGATCCGTTTAAACCAACAACGCCAATTTTAGCTCCGTAAAAGAATGATAAGTAGATATTTTTTAAAACCTGTTTTTGTGGTGGATAGATTTTACTCACTCCAGCCATTGAAAAGATTATTTTCTCGTCTGACATATGATTAGTATTTGTGTGCAAAGATAATGGTAAATGTGGAACTCCACATTTTAATTTATCTTATCATCTGCATACGCCGCGACGAAGGACTTGCGATCGAAATATGTTTCACTAATATTTTTTGAGGGGTTTAGACAATTAATTTTGCCGACAAAATTTCTATTAAGGAGATTAAGTGAAGAACCCCTAGCAAGATCATAATTTAAGGTAGTTATTTTTTGATCTAACAAGGTAACACTGCTATTGTTTCCAACTTTAAGAGTTAAAGATTCCGTATGTATATAGTTCAATGTGATTCCTGATTTTTCGGCAGTAACTAAAAATGATTTGTCGGTTTGTAAGCTTTCAGCTGTACAGTTTAAATTCTTTGCGCTTAAGGATTGTAAGTTATTAGTTTGCAGTATGATTAAGCTGAAGTTTAACCGTCTCAGATTGTCTTCATTTATTTTATTCTTTTGAAAGGAAATATATAGTGTGTCATGGCTAATACGTTGTTTTAAGATTGATTTAAGATTGGAATTTAATCCTAATGTATTGGGTTGATTTTTGTTGCTGCTAATCCTAAAGTTTGGGTTTAGAGTTATTTCCCTATTGTTTTTCGTGATAATTGCGCCATTTATCACCACATGTTTAAAATCTTTTAGCATTACTTTTTTTAAGTTGTTTAATTGAAAGATATCATCTGAGACTTTCACCATGTCGAATTCTCCATTTTTGTATTTTGCCTTTAGGGATATATTACAAATAATTAAGCTTGTAAAAATGAGGGTAGCAAATGCTATTAGAATTTTATAACTAGTTTTCATATTTAAGAGTTGTTTTTATTTTTAAATTTTTCGAATTCATTTACCAGCTCATCTATTTCAAATCCAATGATGTTCATTTTGTAAAAAAGACTTGGAAGTTCTTCTTTTAGAAAGTGTTCTTTTCTGCTAGCATTAAGTAAATTAAGTGCATTTGGTTCTATAAAATAGCCCAGGCCTCTTTTTGTATAGACTATGTTTTTACTTTGCAAATGCTCAAATGTTCTAAGAACCGTATTGTGTGTAACTTCAAGCTCTATTGCTAGTTCTCTAATTGATGGTATTTTTTCATCGGGCAGCCATTGCTGTAACAGAATTCTATCACACACATACTCTGCTATTTGCAAATAAATTGGTAAATTAACGTTAAAGTCCATGATTTAAAGTTCAATTTCTCTAAGCCTATAAAAGCAAGCAAGTAACATAGCAGGCATAATTAACAGGGCTAATATAAAAGGTAGACGGCCCATGGTATTGTCAAGCACTATATATAATGGTTGAAATGAGCCATCACTAAATTCTAAACGAGAAAACGGGCTAGAACCAGTCAGTTCAAATTTTAAGACTTTAGTCCCCATATTCTTTTTAAAATCTTTCGTAAATTGGGTTGGTTGGCTATCGCCGATTAGTTTATTTGCAATTGCACTATTAGAGGCAACCAGTAGAAATATTAGGCACACAAAAGTCAAAGATGCTTTGATGAATATGAATTTCCTATAAAAAAGAGAACATAAAAGTACAAATGATAAAATTGAAGTGGTTCCAATTATAAACCCTGTCAAGCCCTTTCCTGTAATGGGATCTGTTAAGTATAAATTGCCAAAAACTTCGAAATCTATATAATTTACCAGCAAAATTACCGGGTAGACTAAAGCTAGGTAAATGACTGGAAAAATTATTAATCCAAAAACAATGGCAACAAATAGTTTTTCTAAATTAGTTGTTGGCAAGATAAGCGAGCGGATAGCGCTTGGTTTAAGCGCATAATCACCTAGCAATGTGCTGCAAAAAAATCCCCCAATAATGAGTATGCCAAAAACCAAGACTGCGCTTTGATTGTCTTCGGAAAAATTACCGGAATAGGCCATGATTAAGGAGACAACGCCCATTAAAATAGGTAAGGCAATTAGTCCTAGTAGATAAGCTTTTTTGTTTTCTCTCAATTGTTTCATGAACAGATGATTAAAACGGGTAAATGAAAATCTCATAAATTAAAGTTTTTTAAATAAGGAAAGAATTGAGTTCTTTTCAGCAGAAACAGCATTAAAGAAAAGCTCCATGTCTAGTTTGGAGTTTTCTTGGTTTACGTTTTTTGCGACAACCACGTGGCCTTTCAACCCGCCTTCGCTATAAATCACATTAGCTGATTGCGAGAGGTCTAAAACCTGTTTAAATACAAGTTTTTCTGTGATGTCGTTTACATCGGCTTGAAGGATGATTTTTTTGTCGTCTAGTATCAATATGCAATCAATCAACTGATCCAAATCTCTCACTTGATGTGTGCTAATCATGATGATCTGATCTTCTTCAAATGCACTAGCTATTATTTTTCTAAATTGTTTTTTTGATGGAATGTCTAGGCCATTTGTTGGTTCGTCAAAGAATAGATATTTAGACCTTGTGGCAATGCCAAAGGCGATCATTACTTTTTTCTTCTGACCATAACTAATTTGATGTAGACTACCATGCTCCGGTATTTCAAAGTCAGTTAGTAAATTATTAAACAATGAAAAGTCAAATTTTTCATAAAAAGGGGAGTAGATCTCTGCATATTCTTTAATAGCAATATTGGGTGTATCAACTTCTTCAGGCAAGATGTAAATTGACTTTAGAAAATCGAGTTTACGTTTGGCTGGCTCATGTTGATCGACCTCAATTTTGCCAGATTGGGGAAAGATGATGCCACATATCTGATGTAATAGGCTGCTCTTTCCAGCTCCATTTGCACCTAGTAAACCGTAAATTTTTCCTGACTCAAGCTGTAGATTTAAGTTTGCTAATACAGGTTTGTTTTTTTGATAACCAAAAGTTAGGTTCTGAATAGTAATCATGTTAAGTGTATTGGTTAAGTAGTACACTGCAATTATAAATATAATAATTGATCAATTGTGAAATATTTCATTAAAATGGTGTATTTAGTTTGTAATCAGCTATTTAATTTTTTTTGCAATTGTTTTCCTCAGCGTAAGTTCTTTCAGGTATTCATAGGCACATAGCTTATTGTAGACAACTAGCTTGCGAAAATTACCCCAAAAAGAACCGGACCTGGATCTTATGATGTCTTATATTGATCCTGTCAAAACTGCTACTGTTAGCCACCTCACTAGCAATATGTCAGTTATTAGGCGCTATTAAAACCTTACATAAAACCGACAAAATCTACTATACATTGCTTAAATTAGCTTTAAATAAAGCTAAAAACCTATTTGCCATTTAATTACGTAAATAAAGAATAAGGTAAGTAGCAACCTTATCCACTAAAATGGCGTAATTGTTGATAAAATATATAAACTGGGAGACCATTATTATAAAAGTAATTTATAGTTTAGAGTCATCCCGTTTACACACATATTATGGAAGCGAAATTTTCTCCACAAGTAAAAGACGTGATTTCTTTTAGCAGGGAAGAAGCCCTGAGATTAGGACACGATTATATAGGCGCTGAGCATTTGTTATTAGGGCTTATTCGCGAAGGTGATGGTATGGCCATCAAAATTTTGAAATCCTTAGGAGTTGATACTTCTAAACTTCGCCGTTCAATTGAAGAGGCCGTTCGCGGTACTTCAAGTGTTACTGTTAATTTAGGCAACATTCCTTTAACTAAGCAAGCCGAAAAGGTTTTAAAAATTACCTATCTTGAAGCTAAGATTTTTAAAAGCGATTTAATCGGTACGGAGCATTTGCTGTTGTCGATTTTAAGAGATGATGACAACATTGCTTCGCAAATATTATTGCAATACAGTATTACTTATGAGATCTTTAAACAAGAAGTCGAGGTAAATAAAAATGGTTTCAGAGATGAAGCACATGGAGGTGGTACCGCCGGTGGTGGCGATGACGATTTCCAGGAAGAAGAAAGTTTTAGTGCTCCAAAAAAGGTATCTGATATTAAATCTAAGACACCGGTACTTGATAATTTTGGACGCGATTTAACCCGAGCTGCCGAGGAAGGACGATTAGACCCAATCGTAGGGCGTGAAAAAGAGATTGAACGTGTTTCGCAGATTTTGTCACGCCGTAAAAAGAACAATCCAATTTTAATTGGTGAGCCTGGAGTTGGTAAATCTGCCATCGCCGAAGGTTTGGCTTTAAGAATTGTTCAACGCAAAGTATCAAGGGTACTCTTTAATAAGCGCGTAGTTACTTTAGATCTAGCTTCGTTAGTTGCTGGCACTAAATACCGCGGCCAGTTTGAAGAACGGATGAAAGCCGTAATGAATGAGCTGGAAAAATCTACTGATGTTATTTTGTTTATCGATGAGATCCATACGATTGTTGGTGCTGGTGGTGCTTCTGGCTCGTTAGATGCATCAAATATGTTTAAACCTGCTTTAGCTAGGGGCGAAATACAATGCATAGGAGCAACTACTTTAGATGAATATCGTCAATATATTGAAAAAGATGGTGCTTTAGATCGCCGTTTTCAAAAAGTGATGATTGAGCCAGCAACACCTGATGAGACTGTTGAGATCTTAAACCGTATTAAGGAAAAATATGAAGATCATCATGGGGTTACTTATACAGATGAAGCAATCAACGCATGTGTTGCACTAACCACAAGATATATTACTGACCGCTTCTTACCAGATAAAGCAATTGATGCTTTAGATGAAGCGGGATCTAGGGTTCACTTGACCAATATTCACGTTCCAGAAAATATCATTACAATTGAAAGTAAGATTGAAGATATTAAGATCGAGAAGAATAAAGTGGTGAAAAGCCAGAAGTATGAAGAGGCTGCAAAATTAAGAGATACTGAGAAGAATTTATTAGAAGAATTAGAACAGGCAAAAGCCCAGTGGGAAGCAGAAACCAAAACGAAACGCTATGAAGTAAGTGAAGATAACGTTGCTGAAGTAGTTTCGATGATGACAGGCATTCCTTTGCAACGCGTTGGACAGACTGATAGTGTTAAACTATTGAACATGTACGATACCGTAGCTGAGAAAATTATTGGTCAGGACGATGCAATTAAGAAATTAACCAAAGCTATTCAACGTACAAGGGCTGGGTTAAAAGATCCTAAAAAACCAATCGGGTCATTTATATTTTTAGGTCCCACCGGTGTTGGTAAAACAGAATTAGCGAAAGAGTTAGCTAGATTTATGTTTGATAGCGATGATTCGCTTATTCAAATTGACATGAGTGAATACATGGAGAAGTTTGCTGTTTCGCGTTTAGTTGGAGCGCCTCCGGGTTATGTTGGTTACGAAGAAGGCGGACAATTAACGGAAAAGGTTCGTAGAAAACCCTATGCAGTAATTTTGCTCGATGAGATTGAAAAAGCGCACCCTGATGTATTTAATATTCTATTACAGGTACTCGATGAGGGTCAACTAACTGATAGCTTAGGCCGTAAAGTTGATTTCAGAAATACGATTATCATTATGACTTCAAACATTGGTGCGCGCCAGTTGAAAGATTTTGGAGCAGGAGTTGGGTTCTCGACTTCAGCGAAAATTAGTCAGAGTGATACGCACAGCAGAGGAGTGATAGAGAATGCATTAAAGCGTGCATTCGCTCCGGAGTTTTTAAATCGTGTTGATGATGTGGTTGTGTTTAACAGCCTAGGTAAAGATGAAATCTTCAAAATTATTGATATTGAATTAAAGGCATTGTTTGGTAGGGTTCACAATTTAGGTTACGAAGTAAAGCTAACAGATGCCGCTAAAGAATTTATCGCTGATAAAGGTTTTGATAGTGCTTTTGGAGCTCGACCATTAAAACGTGCTATTCAGAAATATCTGGAAGATCCAATTGCGGAAGAAATTTTGAAAGGCGAAATTCACGATGGAGATACTCTTGAAATTGATTACGATAAGGAAAAAGAAGAAATTACCGTTATAAATAAAAGCGCTGGTAAGAAAAAGAAAAAAGAAGAAGGTGCTTAGATAAATTAGACCTACGAAGTGTTTATAAAACTTCGTAGGTCTTTAACAAAGCTTGGTAATAATTCTCGTAACTATTTGGATTTGTTTCTAAAAATAGAAATGGCTCAATAAGCTCGAGCTCCATTAACTGAAATTCGTTATTTACCAATACCCCATCAACCCGGGCATACAAACAACCTTTTGCAAATTGATCTACGTATTTTTTTGCAGTTTCGATTAAATGAACTGGTGGTTCTTGCGGATGAATAGTTCCTCCAAATGAGTGTTGCACCCTAAAGTCGCCCTCCTTTGCCTTTTTTAACAAAGCATGGCTATACTCGCCCCCAAAAAATAAAAATGACCATTCGCCTGCTTCCTCAATTTCTTTTAAGAAAGGCTGTAAAATGTACGATTCTTTTTTTAATAGTTCGTTGAGTTGAAGATTGATTTCGGCTACGTTTTCTGAAGTTACCTTGAATGTATTTTTTGATCCACCGCTTACGGCTGGTTTCACAATTAGTTTTGAAAAGCCTAAACTATTGAAGTAATTTTTTAATGAAATTTCAATCCCCTTTTCCAAGAATATGCATTTAGCTACTCCCAACCCACTTTCACTTATATCTTTCAAGTAATGTTTGTCTGCATTCCACCTTACAGTAGCGATAGGGTTAAGCAATTTCACCTTCTTCTCTTCTAAAACCCTTAACCATTGGTAAAAGTCTTCGATTAGGTTAAAGTAATCCCAAGGAGATTTTAAGATCGCTAGGTCAAAATGCTCCCAGTTAACCACAGGAGTATTCCATACAATTTTTTCAACATTGAATTCTTTTGAGTTCAGAAACTTGATTAATAAATCATCCTCATTTTCTGGCGACAGCGTGTGATAAAAACCGTTATCGTTGTAGGTAATAAGAGCTATGTTCATGGCTTTTTCTTGCCTAAAATACAGATAATTTAAAACTTGAATAAAGTTTAGTGCAAACGTTTGTTTTTTTTTTGTTTTTTTTGCGCTCGATATTAAAAATTTAAGGCAATTATTGAACACTTACAAAATTTCTTTTCGTATTGGAGATTTTCTCACTTCAATTTGGGATTTTGATGGCTTAAATATATCCATTTTTAAGCATTTCATAGATTTGTTCTAATTCTCTTTTTTCTCAAAACGCCTTCATTATTACAATCAAACGTTTGCGTTATGTTGAGCCATTTATCTTGGATGCAAAATTTTTAGTTTGGTTTAAATATTCGACTAAACCAAGTAAAACTTAACCTATATGAAAACAATACTACCGAACAAAGCAAAGCATTATTGCAAGGTGGGTAAAGTATTGCTGCTTGCTACGGCGATTCAGCTTACTACCAACACCCAATCAATGGCATTTAAAAGAAGTGCTTTTATAAGTGAATTGAGAAACAACTCTCAATTTGTAACAATTAAGGGAAAAATTACCGATAAAAATGGCCAACCAATAATTGGTGCTTCTGTTATGATTAAGGGTTCCCAAATAGGCTCTTTATCAGATGCAAATGGCGATTATTCTATCAATGCAGAAAGGACAAGTATCCTTGTTTTTTCCTACATAGGTTTCACACCAAAAGAGATAACTGTTGGAGGTCAAACTACCATAAATGTGGAACTAGAAGAAAGCTCGACAAGTTTGGGAGAGGTGGTTGTAGTAGGCTACTCTACTAAAAAGCAAAGTGAGATTTCGAGTTCTATTTCTGTTGTAACCGGCGACAAGCTTAGGGATGTAACTTCTAATGAAGTAAGTAGTTTATTGCAGGGTCGCGCACCGGGTGTAGTCGTTTCAACCGCTTCGGGATCACCAACCAGTGGCTCGAGTATTATTGTTCGTGGCACAGGATCAATCAACGCCAGCACAGCACCTTTAATTGTGGTCGATGGTAACATAGGTGGAAATTACAATCCCACTGATGTGGAAACAATTACCATTTTAAAAGATGCTGCGGCGACCGGCTTATATGGCTCTAGAGCGGCAAACGGCGTAATCATTATTACGACTAAAACCGGGAAAAGCGGCAAATCGGTAGTAAGTTATAACACAACAATGGGTTTTACCGAGGCATCAACAGGGAATTTTAGTTTAATGAATTCACAAGAACTGTACGATTATCAAAGTAAATTTTATAGTGGATTAACACCTGAACGATTAAATAATAACACAGATTGGTGGGATCTTGGTTTTAGAAAGGGAATGGTAAACACACATACACTTTCAGCTTCTGGGGGTTCTGAGAAATCTACATTTTATCTTTCCGGCAATTATTATAAAGAAGAGGGCACGTTGATCCACAATGATAAAACTGGATATAACCTACGTGGAAACTTTACCCAAAAATTATCTGATAAATTTAAGATTTCAAGTTTCCTAAATGGAATTTTCATTAACGATGTGTACAACGCCGGAGGAACTTTATACGATAGTTATGTAAACATGCCGTTTGACCCAGCGTATAATCCAGATGGTACACCCATTGACGCTAGATACGGAACATGGTACGGTCGTGATAGGGATAATTTTCTACACACATTACAATATAATACATCCAGGGCAAAGAGTTTTAACGTAAGTGCAGATATTAATTTAGACTACAACGTTCTTAAAAATCTAACTTTATCTTCCTACAATAGAGGTAACCTAGTGAACTATCGAAGTGACAGCTTTAATGATAAAAGGACAAAGTCTGGGGCTACCAACAATGGGACGGCATACGCCTCTAATTCTTACAATAATACATTTTTAACCTCCAACCGATTGAGGTACAGCAATAACTTTGGTAAGCATAGTTTAGCGGTGTTGGCAGTTGGTGAGATTGAGCAAGGGTACTCAGAGTCGCTTAGTGCAAATGTGAAAAATTTACCGGCTGGTAGGGACGCTTTCAGTACTGCGACTGACATTGTAACGAACCCTTCAGGCGGTAATGATACCTATCAATTCAGTAAATATCTTGGACAAGTAGATTATAGTTTTAACGAAAAATATTACGCTGTTGCGTCCTATGTAAGTGAATATTCTTCTCGATTTGGCAGCAATAAACCAAATGGAAACTTCTACCAATTGGGGGCTTCTTGGATTGCAAGCAATGAAGATTTCCTAAAAAATAACAAGGCGATTACTTTCTTAAAGCTTCGCTCAAGCTATGGTACAACAGGTAATGCGTATGGTATTGGCTATTATGCGGCCTTAGGCCTATATTCAATTTCTTCTGGCGCTAGTTATGCAGGATTACCGGGAGCGGCACCTAGTCAAAAAGCGAACCCAGATTTAACTTGGGAAAAATCGAAATCAGCAAATATAGGAGTAGACATTACCTTGTTTAAAAGAATTGATTTGAGTGTAGATGCTTACCATAAGGAGGCGGCCTCATTGTTGTTCTTTAGGCCTTTACCTGCAACGACAGGCTACAGTGGCGTGTATGAGAACGTGGGTAATGTGAGAAATAGAGGGATTGAATTTAATTTAACCACTAAGAATTTCGTAAAAGACTTTAAATGGGAAACCAACTTGAACATGGCTTTTAATAGAAATAAAGTATTGGAGGTAAATCAAGGCCGTACCGAAGTAAGCACCGGTGCCAGGCAACCTATTGCCGTAGGACACGATATGGATGAGTGGTTTATGCCTGTTTGGTCTGGCGTTGATCCAGCTACGGGCTCACCGCTATGGGAAAATAGAGTAAAAGACGCCGATGGAAAGGAATTTTTAACCTATACCACTAATTATAATGCTGCTAGCAGGCTTTATACCGGCAAATCATCCGCCCCAAAATTCACCGGCGGCTTAACCAACGATTTTACTTATAAAAACTTTACACTATCTACCTTTTTTAATTTTGTGTACGGGAACTATGTATATAATGACAGCCGCTTCTTTTTTGACAGTGATGGATTATATGAAAGTTATAACCAAATGAATTTGGCTAAAGGATGGAGCAGATGGGAAAAGCCAGGCGATTTGGCAACTCATCCTAAGCCAGTGCATGGCAGAGCTGATAACTCAAACGCCACTTCGACTAGATATTTAGAAAACGGAAGCTACCTTCGATTACGCAATGTAACGCTAGGTTACAATTTGCCAACCGCTTGGCTTAACAAGGCTAAGGTTAATAAGGTAAGAATATTTATTAGTGGAGATAACTTATGGACCTTAACAAAATTTACGGGAACAGATCCGGAGGTTGAGTTAGGGGATGGAGTATCATCTATCAAATACCCAATAAGTAAGAAATTTTTATTTGGCGTTAATATCTCACTATAGTTTTTGAACCAGGCCGAGACCATTATTTAAAAAATTAAACATTTTTTCTCATGAAAACAAAATATTTGAAAATGCTGATAGTTACCTGCCTGTTCGCAGTAGGTATGACCGCATGTAAGAAAACATTTAACCCATCAACAGCCATTGATGAAAAATCGGCTTTAACAAGCGAGGCTGATATTGAAACAGCTACTATTGGAACTTATGCACTTTTTAAAGCAGAAGCATACGTAAGAAGCGGTTATTTTTTCACTGAATATCCCACTGACGAAGTTGCCCAGGGACAAAACTCTTCAGACGATTTAAGTAATATTTATAAATATACTCCGATTAAAACATCTGGGCATGCTGCAAACTTTTGGTCGAGCGCATACAGATCAATCAGTGCCGCCAATAGGGTAATTGAATCCATTGATGACAATGCAAGCACAGCTTTAAAGCAATTGAAGGGCGAAAATCTGTATATAAGAGGAATGCTTCATTTTAATTTGGTACGCATTTTTGCACGTCCATATACACAAAATCCAACGGTAAACCTTGGCGTGCCGATCTTAAAAGATGGATTAACAGATGAAGAGAAATTAACATTGGCAAGAAGTAACGTAAAGGATGTGTACGATGCGGTAGTTGCGGATTTATTAAAGGCCGGCGATTTTATGAGCCAATCTAAGTCAAATTCATTTGCCTCAAAAGAAGTGGCTTTCGCCTTATTATCTCGGGTTTATTTATATATGGAGAATAATGAAAAAGCAGTGGAGTATGCTGATAAGGTAATCAATTCTGGCAGATATAGTCTGTTGACTTCCAGTGAATATCCAACCTATTTTAGAGGTGCACCTGATGGAAATAAAGAGACAATTTTCTGCATTAGACATATTAAGACAGAAGATAGGGGCTTTTCATCAATAGGCTCAATGTATTTCAGTGGAGATGCAAGTGGAAATCCATTAAATCAGGCTGCCAGTGGCTGGGGAGAAATTTATGCATCTAAAAAATTCTATGATGCGTTAAATGCAAACCCACAAGACTTAAGATTAAAATTTATAAGTCCGCTGATGGAAAATGGCGTCGTAAAATTGAACAATAAAATTACTCCGAATGTGCCAATGTACTATATCAATAAATACAGTTTGCAAGAAGGCATCGTAAACCTAAGTTCACCTGTTTACTTACGTCTCGCGGAAATGTATTTAAATAGAGCAGAAGCAAATGCCAAATTGGGTAATGACCAATTGGCATTGGATGATGTTAATCGGATTAGAACGAGAGCGGGAATTGCCAATCTTACACTAGCAGGATTAACACTAAGTGGTAAATCTGTTTTAGACGCAGTGTTGGATGAACGCTGGTACGAGCTGGCGTTCGAAGGGCACCGAGCCTACGATCTATTCAGAAACAATAGAGCGTTAATAAGGAATTATCCGGGAACTGGAACTTCAACAAACCAGACTATACAGCCAGGAGATAGTAAAATAGTCTCATTTATTCCCCAAAATGAAATAGATAAGAATAATAAGCTTATCCAAAATCCTTAAAATTGACAACCATTAAAATTATATTCTAATGAAAAAAATTAAATATTTACTAGCAATAAGTGCCCTATTTTTTGTGACGGCCTGTGATAAAGCTGACTCGGTTATTTTCGAAGATAAATCTACCGCGGTAACCGTTTCAAAAGAGGGGTGGACAGTCACAGCCTCTAGTTTTTCTGCTGATGTTGCTCCTACTGGCACCCCCGAGAAATTGATAGATAATGATTCTAAGACTTTTTGGCATACCGATTATTCAGTAGTAACTCCTTATCCTCATTGGGTTTTAATAGATATGAAAAAGGAAGTTAAAATGATTTCTGTTGGTTTAACAAACAGATACGCGGCTACTCCAAACGCGGTAGGGATGAAAAAATTTAAAATCGAAGGAAGCAGTGATGGGGCAACATTTACAAGTTTAGGCGAGTTTAACTTCATTATTTCTAACGACTTACAGAATTTTCCAGTTTCATCTGCAAAGGCATATCGCTACCTGAAAGTAACAGCTTTAGAACCTCAGCGGGTTGGTACAAACCATACGTTTTTAGCTGAGATTGATGTTTTCGGTGTAAAATAAACGTATTCTACTTTTTTCATACACGCAAGTTGGGAGGCTTTTCTTAAATTAAGGGAGCCTCTTTTTTATGATTTATTTCTTTATTAGAACAAACTTATTTGAGCCTGTGGCACTTTAAATAAACCTCTATTTAAAATAATAGATTCCGTATTTAGCTTGTTGATTTTACAATGAAGTTTAAAAGTTTCGCGAATCATCTCTGCAAAGTTGCCCTCCCCCCTCATTCTTGTGCCAAATCTACTATCGTTTACTTTTCCATTGTGGCAGGACTGGATTTGATGCCATACTTTATCAAAACGATCAGGGAAATTTTTTTGCAACCAATCTTTAAATAGGTCGTGCAAAGAACCATTTAATCTAACGATTGTATAGCCTGCACTTTTAGCGCCATTGTTAGCTGCGGCTTTTAAAATGGCAGGTATTTCATGACTATTTAATCCAGGAACAATTGGTGCCGCCATCACTCCAGTTGGTAATCCAGCCTTGCTCAATTCCTCAATTACCTTTAACCGCTGTTTAGCTGTAGTTGTTCTCGGCTCCATTTTCAGTCTTAATTTTTCATTCAAGGAAGTAGTTGACACATAAACCATTACCAATTTATATTTTGCCATTTCCTGTAAAATATCTAAATCCCTTAAGATCAACGAATTTTTTGTAATCATCCCTATCGGTTGCTTATAAGCTAAGGCAATCTCTAACAGTTGCCTGGTTAATTTAAACTTCCTTTCTGCAGGTTGATAGCAATCGGTATTTCCTGATAACGAAATAGGAGTGGCATCCCAGGACTTCTTTTCCAAGAATTTTTTAAAGAGGTGGGGGGCATCTTGTTTTACAATTATTTTTCGTTCAAAATCTAATCCTGCACTAAAACCCCAATATTCATGCGAATTGCGAGCGTAGCAATAAATACAACCATGTTCACAACCCTGATATGGATTAAGGGAATACCACATGCCAACATCTGGACTGTCGACTTTATTCGCTATCGACTTTGATTTTCCTATAATAAAAGTGGTCTTTTCATTAGGTTCATCCCAATCATCTATGCCCTCAACATGCTCTTTAGCTAGGGTGTTTCGGAGAAATTTATTAGCAGTATTGATTTGAGCCCCTCGCCCGTTTAAATAATTGTTTTGATTTTCTTCAACAAAGTTCATAATTTAAAATTACTAATATTTTTAGCAATATGTTGACTTAATTATCAACATAGATGGATAAGCTAATATTTTTATGTATGTTTATGTGCCTATAAATCTGCTTTTTATGAAAAACGCACTCACTTGCATCGTAGTTGATGACGATGATATAGATAGAATGGCTGTTGAAGCTGAACTTTCATCTTTTCAAAATATCAAAATTCTAGGAAGTTATTGTAACCCAATTGATGCTTTGAGTGCGATTAATTCGCATCAACCGGATATTTTATTTTTGGATATTGATATGCCTGGAATGAATGGTGTTGATTTTGTGAAGTCTATTTCGACCCTAGAAACGATTAATGTTTTCATTTCTTCTCATCCCGAATTCGCTTTGCAAGGATTCCAATTAAAAGTTTTTGATTTTATTCTAAAGCCTTTGGAAGGTGATAGATTTGAAAGCTGCATGAGAAGAATAGTCGATTTTGTTAAGCTAAAAGGTAAAGCAGAAGCTTATGATGTGCTCTTTGAAAATGAGAAGATCATTTTTAAGGAAGGCTATCATTTTATTCATTTGAATGCCAATGAAGTGATTTATCTAGAAGCTTATGGTGATTACACAAAGATTGTAACTGAGAAGAAATCTTACCTTACCTTGGCAACACTTTCTAATTTTATGGAGTCGTTGCCTGAAGGAAAATTTATAAGAATTCACCGTAGCTATGTAGTCTCTATGAATAAGATTAAGAGTTGTGATAATAAATCGATTGACATGGGCTGTATCATTATCCCAGTGGGGAAGACCTATGTGAGAGAAACCAAAAGAATTTTCAATGCTAAGTAATGATTTCAAATAATAAGAAAGGCTATTAATTCATCATGCAGCGATTTGTTGTTCTTATGTTAGTATGTTGCTTAACCTCGATCAGTACTCCAGCTGAACAAGGAATAGGGAGATTGGCAAAAAACACAAATTCAAATAGCGCCACTGAGTATTATAACTATAGCTATCGGTTATATAACTATATCCAATCAAAGGGAACGTTAAAAGATTTCAATGAATTAATAAAGATTTCGAAAAAGGGAATTTCTTTTACAAAGCAGAGCGATTTTAAAAACCTTTCCAGATTTCAATTCCTCATAGGAATGTCTTATAAAATTATGCTCAACAATGATAGTGCTTTATATTATCTAGGAAATAGTATCATGAATGCGCAGCGTGGAAACGAGTATGATATTGAGATATCCGCAATTCAGGAGATCAATTATTTGTACCGTTTTTTAGGTGAAGTTGAAGAAACAAACTCTTATGTGAAGAGACTAAATGTTTTAAGAAGAGAAATAAAGGATGTTTACTTAAAAGATAAAGTTGTATCAGCATTAAGTGACGATTTTTTACACAGGGGCTCTTATACACAGGCAATAGCATTGTTAATAGGCTCTTTAACCACCAAAGAATTCCTATATAAACAAAAAAAAGATAACCAATCAAGAGTTAATTTAGGTTTAGCTTTTTCAGAGTTGGGAAGTTTGTATTTGCGGTTAAATCAAAATCAAAAGGCCTTAACTTTTCTTAAACAAGGCGAGCCTTATTTTGTAAATTATACAGGAGGAAGAGTGAGACTGTATAAAAAAATGCAACAAGCTTATTTAAATCTTTCCAGGATAGACAGCGCCACTCTTTACTATAACAAAGTTTACGGAACAATGAAGGTAGATATTTATGAATCTGCCTGGGATATCAGTGATGTCAATAGGTTGTTCGCCGAATATTATCTTGCACGATCAAACATTCCACTGGCAATTAAATATGCGAAAACAGCTTACGAAAAAGGGATGATCTCGGAAAGTAAGGAGGCGGTTATGATGGTTATCAATATGATGGGGAACCTAACCTATCAACAGCAAAACTATAAAGAAGCAATCAGTTATTTTGAGAAGGCCCTTCCAAATTCTAATAGCTTTAGCAATGATGTGTTTGCAAGTATCAACCTGAAACTTGCCCAAAGCTACGAGCAGATTGGTAATTATCGAAAAGCTAATTTGTTTTATCATAAATATAATCTGTTAAGAGACGCCATTTATGTAGAAAAAACAAAGGAAGATATCAATGTGATTGAGTTTAAGTATAAGAATGCTCAAAAAGAAGAACGTATAAATTTTCTAAATGCTCAAAGTGAGGCACAGGAAAAGGAGCTCATCCGACAGAGGCAATACAAAACCATTTTGCTCATTAGTGTATTATTAGTGTTGATTATTGCTGCAATGATTTTGTATAATTATAAGGATAAGCAAAAAGTAAATCTCCTTTTGGATAAGAAAAATCAGCAATTGGATCTACTTAATTCACAGTTGCTAGTTTCCAATCAAACCAAATCAAAGCTATTTAGTATTATTTCGCACGATTTAAGGGCACCCGTGAGCCAGTTGTTTACATTTTTTAAATTACTGCAGATTGATGCTGGACAAATCTCTGAAGATGAAAAATTAGTTCGTCAAAAGAAATTACTGCATTCTGCCAGCGCAATACTTGTCACAATGGAAGACTTATTGTTGTGGGCTAAAAGTCAGATGGAAAACTTTGAACTAGACCTCGAAGAAGTCAATGTTCATCAATTAATAGAGGAATCCATTGTTTTAATTCACAACCAGACAAGCGTTAAGAACGTAACGATTAAAGTAGGCGATTTAACTATAAAGAGTTTACTCACTGATCAAAACTTGCTCATAATCGTGTTGCGCAATCTCCTCCAAAATGCTATTAATCACGCCAACAATGACTCTTCTATATTGATAAATGGAGGAATTAACGATGCTGGGCAGTCTTTTATCTCCATTTTGAATAGCGGGGAAATTATGCCTCAGCAAAAAATTGACGAGCTTTTAAACAACAACTATGTGAAAAGTAAATTGTCTGGTTATGGGCTAGTGATTGTTAAAGAATTGTTGCATACATTAAATGGAACCTTACAAATAACCAGTACGGCAGAAGGCACAATTATAACGGTTACGCTTGCTTAAATTTCCCTTCAACGATTATTTACGGCCTCTGATAGATTATCTCATGGAATCTACGGGTTAGCACTTAAGTTTAATTGTAAAATTAAACAACATGAAATTTAACTTAAACCTGAAAGGTATGTTCGCTAGCTTTCTAGTTAGCTTGGTTCTTATTGCCTGTAATTCAAATACCAAAAGTGAAGACAAGGTCGAAGCTGCAGCAACAATTGTAAATGATGATGAATATTTCTCAGTTAAAATTGAGGGTAAATTATGGGAAGCTTTCCCCTCTAAGGAGTTTAAAGCCTATACCTTGAGCTATAAGGAATTGGGGCATCAGTTTTCGATTTTCGCTGAGGCCGAAGATGGTTCAAGAATAGATCTTTCATTCCATGCAAAGGATAAACTAACTGTTGGGAGTTATCCATCTATAAGAAATGATGATGGGATGCTGAGTGGCGTGTTTTACTATCCGGAGGCTAAAAGTTCTGATAAAGAAACCGCTAGCACAACAATGGAGCATCCAGTGCAAGAAAATACTGTTCAAGTTACAAAAATTGATAAAAGCGACAAAGCGGCTTATATCATCGAGGGTACTTTTTCACCCACGATGTATGCAATTTACGAAACCAACCCAGTGCGGAGTTCAAAATTGGCAGAGGGAAAGTTTCGAGTAATTTATCGGCCAGATTCGATGAATCCCGAATTCTAACATTCAATTTCCTTTGACCGATTATTCCTGTCCGTTCATCGATAATATCCCGAATTGCGCTCCGATCAAGATTATCTTCAATTATTAAAATTTTATTCCTATGAAATACACCTATCTTTTAATGATTTGCTTTATTGGTGTTATCTTTTCCTCATGTTCCGAAACCGGTTTGGAGGGGCCAGAGGGGCCAGCTGGCCCACAAGGAACAACAGGAGATGCAGGTCCTATGGGTGCTGCGGGCAAAGATGGCAGCATTATTTATAGTGGCCTAGGGACTCCTGTTGCTGCTTTAGGTTCAATAGGGGACTATTATCTCGACAAAAGTACAGGGAACTTGTACGGTCCGAAACTAGTTGCTGGATGGGGAACTGCCATTACTTTGATGGGCGTAAATGGTACGAACGGAACTAACGGAGCAAACGGAACAAATGGTACTAATGGAACAAATGGTACAAACGGAAGTGTTACCTTAAGTGGTAATGGGGCTCCCGCTGCAGCTTTAGGAAATGCGGGCGATTATTATTTAGATAAATCAAGCTATCAATTATATGGACCAAAACTGGAATCAGGGTGGGGTATCCCAATTGTTTTACGCGGAGCTGATGGTGCACAAGGTCCCGCTGGCGCTGCTGGTAAAGATGGAAGTATTATTTACAGCGGCTCTGGAACTCCTTTAAGTACGATTGGACTGAATGGGGATTACTATTTAGATCAGAATACAGGAAATTTATATGGCCCTAAAGCCAACACCGGTTGGGGATTAGGTTTGGTGTTGAAGGGAACCAACGGTACGAATGGGGCAAACGGTACGAACGGCACCAATGGAGCTAACGGAAGTGTAACGTTAAGTGGTAATGGTGCACCTGCTGTTGGATATGGCGCCGCTGGCGATTACTATTTAGATAAAACGAACTATTTACTATATGGACCAAAAGATACTGCTGGTTGGGGAATTCCAATCTTACTTCGTGGTGCTGATGGTGCGCAAGGTCCAGTGGGTCCTGCAGGTGCCGATGGTACTATCTTCTATAGCGGAGAAACTGCTCCTGATCCTAATTTAGGAAAGGCCGGCGATTTTTATATTTCAAGAATTCCCATCGCATTGTACGGTCCGAAAAGTGCTAATCCAATGTTCGGATGGGGTATAGGGGCTAGTTTAAAAGGAACCGACGGTTTAAATGGTACGAATGGAAATGGGATTTTAAATGGAACCGGAGCACCTGCTAATACAGTGGGTGTAAATGGGGATTTCTATATCAATACAACGAATTACACTATTTATGGTCCAAAAACAGGAGGTGTGTGGGGTGCTGGAACTTCATTAATAGGGCCTAGTGGTGGGGGAGGTGGTGCCAGTAATCTTTTATTTGAAACGCCTGATAATGCAACTTTCAGTTGGGGTTACGAATCATCTTATTATTTTGACTTGGCTAATTTAAGAATACATAGAAATGGTAATTATAATGATAGCACTTCTGTTTTTCAAATTCCGGCATCAGCACTAGCAACAGCTCAAAACAGCTTAATGTTGGTTTATATGAGAGATGTTGTAACAGGTTGGAAGCAAGTTGTAGAAGGTGATACTACCTTTACCGGTATTTTTTCCAAAAGTAGAATCACTCTAACTGCCGCCTCGGCAAGAATTATCGAAAGAAAAAATGGAAGTTATGTCAGCCCTAGCATAAATAAAGTTAGAATAGTTCTAGTGCCATACACAAATAGCGGAGCTATCTCGAGCGTGAAAGGGGGTCAGCCAATCATTCCTATGTCTCAAATGATGATAAAATTTAATATAAGAGAAAGTGATTTCAAGAAATTGAATTGATATGAAAAGGCTATTACTTTTATGTTTCTTCCTTTTAGTGTCTCAATTTTTTGGAACCGTCAGAGCGCAAGATATTGAACAAGTTGTAAAAGCTAAACCATTCGCCATCAATGGTACATTGGGTTTAGGAATTGGCACCTATAATTCAAGCGGAATTCCCGCTCGTCAAAGAGCCTTTTCATATTTGCTAAGTGGTGCGCCCACACTGTCTATTTATGGGGTTTCATTTCCTTTCAGTGTAGTAGTTAGCGATCAGCAGCGGGGCTTTACACAACCTTTTAATCAATACGGTATTAGTCCAACCTATAAGTGGATTACTGTACATGCGGGTTGGCAAAGTATACAATGGTCGAACTACACTTTGGCTGGTTACAATTTTTTAGGCGGCGGAGTAGAGCTAAATCCAGGCAAACTGAGATTCGGTGTTATTTATGGACGTTTTAATAAGGCTATTGAAGAAGACCTTACACTGCCTACGGCATTTGCCCAAACCCCAGCCTATAAAAGATTAGGGTTCAGTACCAAGTTAGGCTTTGGAACACCCCAAAATCATGTTGATTTAATCATGTTAAGAGCTAAAGATGAGGTAACCTCCTTAGTCAGCAGACCAAGTTCTTATAATTTAACTCCTTCAGAAAATTTAGTTCTAGGTATGGAGAGTAGGTTCACTTTTTTTAAACATTTCATATTTGAGTTAGATGCATCTGGAAGTTTATATACAAGGAACTTGCAGGACGATACAGTTAAAAATTTAAAACTTGACAAGATAGATTTTATTCGGGATTTAATTATGTTAAATGCCTCAACACAAGTGCTTACAGCAGGTCACACCAGCCTAGGTTACCAAGGTAAAAACTATACTATATTAGTAAAGTATAAACGAGTAGATCCAGATTATAAAAGCATGGGGGCTTATTATACAGAAAGTGATGTTCAAAATTATACTGTTGAGGGTGGTGTGAAATTGATTAAAGGTCAAATGCAGTTGAATGGGGCTATTGGCTTACAGAACGATAACTTAATGAAAGATAAAGCCTATCAATCTAACCGTAAGATAGGTTCGTTCAATGCGAATTTTAACAGAGCTAATTACGGAGTTGATATACGCTATTCAAATTATGGGATTACACAAGATCGGGGTTTAAACCCTATTGTTGATACTTTGAGAGTGGCTAAGACCAATCATAACCTGAGTGGCATGCTACGGTATAGTTTAACAGACACCTTGGTATCGCACAGTTTTATCTTAGTAGGTAATATCCAATCGTTAATAGATTTGAATAGGTTCACTTCCGCTCAAAATTTATCCAACAGTAAAACGGCAAATTTTTCATATCAGCTGGGCTTTCCTAAGTCCGGTTTTAACTTTAATGCTAGTCTGAACTATACTGTAGCAGATATTTATTTGGGTCACACGGTTTTTTTTGGACCATCACTAGGAGTTACGAAAGATTTTTGGGAGGGTAAGGTGGGTTTAAGTGCCGCAATTAGTCTTCAACAACAAAAAAATAATAAAATTAAAGCGGGTAACATTCTAAATGGAAGTTTAAATGGTTCATTTCGCTTTACTAAGAAGAATGCTGCCAATCTATCTATCAATTATTTGAAGAGTAATTCGAAAGATATTACACTACCATCCTTTAACGAAATATATAGCAATCTTTCTTTATCACATTCATTTTAGTTCTAACTCCCATCCGCTATGCAAAAGATATTACTAATGAATAAAGATTATCGCAGCCTCCTTCGATCACTATGCTTGATGCTAATTTTGATGGTATTTAATTTCAACGCTTTAGGTCAACAAGCAAGCCCCCAAGTTAGTTTAACAGTAAATATACTTCCTCCCTATTCCCCATATTATTCAGACTATGCCGGTGTAAATGCGAGTAAAGTTTTATTAATCGTGAGAAACTTAACCTCATCGTCAAAAAAAATTAAGCTTACGGGTCAACTTAGCGGAGATAATGGAATCAGAATTACAACAAAGTCTAATTATATTCCGTTACAGCCTCTTATCTTAAATCCCAATGAAACTAAACAGCTAAATGGGTTGGCTTTAAGAGATATTTTCGATTTAAGTTCTTTGAATGTTTATGGAGTTGATAAAGTTAAACTGGTACAATCTTCTCGTTTACCCGAAGGGAACTATAGTTTTTGTATACAAGCGGTAGATATGAATACCAATCAGCTGATCTCGTCAAACGCACCTTTGGGGTGTACCAATATAACGATTACCTATCCAGATGCTCCGGTTTTGGTTAGTCCGACAGCTAACTTTTCTATATTTTCAACAACCCCTCAAAGCGTTGTTTTTAATTGGCTAAATCCAGGTTTTGCTCCCATGGGGACACAATATGTTTTGCAAATTGCTGAAATGCCTTTGCGTGCCGCAGATCCAAATCAGGTTTTAAATAGCGTATCATTTCCTTTGGTTAATAGAACATTAAATGGGTTTTCTTATGTTTTATCTCCGGCAGACCCACCGCTGTTAGTGGGAAAATTATATGCATGGAGGGTAAAGGCTGTCGACCCAAGTGGGAAAGTTGTTTTTAAAAACGGAGGGGTTAGCCAGGCTAATTTATTTACTTATGCAAGTCAGGTCAATTTAGACTCGCCTCCGATATTAACCAGCCCGAAAGAACATGCAAATATTATTTCAACAAGCAACAGGCCATTTTTCCAGTGGACAAATGTTTCATCACCGAAAAATGGGTATGTTTTGCAAGTAGTGGAAATGCCGGGTTCAGGAGGGAATCCTGAGCAAATATTTAGCTTAAACAAGTTTGTGATCTATGAAAACGTTAATGGCCTGAGTTATACATTGCCGAATTCAAATTCACCATTAATTGTTGGGAAAAGATATGCTTGGAGAGTAAGCGCAGTAGATCAGTTTTCTAGAGCTCAATCGAAATTAGCAGCATCAAGTACCATCAATACATTTTCTTATAATCCAAAAAATGAAGTTGAGTCGCCTCTATTGCTTAGCCCAATTGCAAATGGTAAGGTTACGTTAACTTCTCCTCAAAATATTGCATTTGATTGGGATTTTAAGGTTCAGGGCTATTTCAGATATAATTTTCAGGTTGTGGAACTTGCTACGCCAATATCAGATCCTGCCCAGGCTTTTGCGAAGGGTGATTTCCTAATTAATAAAGACGTTCTTTATGCAAATACTTATAGAGTAACCAATGCCGACCCAATATTAAAAGTTGGAAGGACCTATGCTTGGAGAGTTAGGGCGAATGATCTGGGAGTATCTACTGCAATTAAAAATGATGGTTATAGTGCCATCAATATTTTTGAATATTCAGTTTTAAAAAACGAAGAGATATTGCCTTTGGCACCAGTAATCACCAGTCCGAAATTTGGCGATATTGTTGCTCAACTGAATGATTTTTCACAACCAAAAATTAACGTTGCCTGGGATAAGTCTAACACGACATATGATCCTGCTTACGAAATAAAAATAGTCAAGTTAATGCCAGGATTGGATGCCATAAGCTCCTTGGATAATAACGTTCAGGTAGTGTTATCCTATAAGCAAATGCTTAATAGTTTTGTTTTGGAGGCTCCTAAACTTAACGAAGATATAATATATGCAAGAAATCATGGACGCATAAAGCTCGAGGAGGACGCTACATATGCTATTCAAGTTATTGCCAGCGGCAACAATCCAGATGGTAAATCCATGCGCATTGAAAATTTTGGAAGAAGTAATATTATAGAATTTACCTATAAAGGCGCTCCTAAACCAGTAGCCGTAGCTCCGCCAGCGCCAATTTCGAGTACGATAGCAGGTAAATTATTTTATAGGTTCAAGGGTGAAAACGAGGTGCCTATAAAGAAAGAACTTAATTTTCCGCCTGTGACCTCTATGTTCCAAATTGATCCAAAAGGTGGGGTAAACGCTTCCGGTGCTCCTAAAATGATTTCAGTGGATAAATATGACAATAACAATTTCCCTAGTTATTTCGAAAACAATACTTTTCCCATAGGGGTCGATATCCATCCTTTAAAAAGTGTAAAGTTGAACTTTGTGTATGTAGTACTGCAGAGCCAAACGAAAAACCCTAAAAAACTCAGTGAACTCAAACCTTATCCAGGTTACTCAACGGATATGTATCCTTTGGTACTAAACGGAGAAAAAATATCAGGCATACGAAATATCGGAAGTACTACGCTAAAAGAAGACGGCAGTTTTAGCTATACCTTTGTAAACAACTACAAGATTGGCTATATAGGTACGGGTAAAGTAACTGAAGCAAGTAAAGAGTACAGTTATTTTGGGGTTATTAGGATGATTGTTGGTAGACATCACGTACCTGGTGATATTGGAGAATTTAGTGATGAACGCTATTTTACAAGTCCCGACGTTTATGTGATGCCTCAGGTAGGAAAAACAGTTACGATTCCAGATGAAATCGTTTTTGTTAAAAGCTACAATTACACCGTTCAAGTCGTAAGCGATAAAACAAGTAATCAAGCGGTAACTTCAGGCAAACCATTAGCGAACTACCCTGTAGAGATGTTGGATCAACATACATTTTTTACACCTCCACCTGATGGAGCATGGTGGGGCCCGACAAGCAGCTCTGATCAGCAAGATAATAATATAACTATGCCATGGGAGGCAGACGCAGAAAGTTACGCTAATCAAACTACCAAGGTAAAAGACGATAAATCGGATGATATTGATTTACCACTTGTTGCTGTTGTAAAAACTGATGCCAACGGCTTTGCGAGATTTACAAATCTATTGATTACCCATGGCCATCTCCCTCGCGTTCCAGTTAACCCTTTTGAAGGGAATTTTAACTACCGGTCTCAAAACGGTGAATTGTTAAAAGGAGGATCGGTGGGTGATTTATATGCTAAATTTAATAGCGACTTTATAGTTGAAACAAAAATTGCTGCGAAGCCGATTATATTGAAACCTAAACTTCCTGAGATTTACCTTAGGGCTATCACGGTGCAAAATGGGGCTACACAAGCAGTACCTTATGCAAGTGTTCATATACAAGGATATACCAACGATCAGAAAAAAACCTTAGTGGAAGATGAGTATTTCAAAACCGATGCAAATGGCTATTTGCAAATTAAAGATTTAAAGGAAAACCGTTTGCGTACCATTGTTATCTCTAAGCTGGGTTTCGCTGATAAATACGTTGCCAATCAACAAAACATAGCATTAGGCGAACGTTTCCCCTCCACTGCAGAGCAAGTGATGGTAGGAGTGGGAGCAGTATATGGAAGGGTGGTTAATGAAAAAGGGCAACCTGTAATGGCCAATGTAAAAGTTGGAAATGGTCCTTATATCAAAACCTATAATGGTGGGGTGTTTTATATTGAAAGAACACAAAGTGGTTATCAGTCTCTAACAATTGCACCCGTGGTGGATAACTATTTCGGTGAAAGCTTATATCCTAACATCAAGGAAAGTGATATGACTATGATCACGAATAATTTGGGGAAAGTAAATGGTACCATTGTTTTAAAGGAAAAACTGCATCGCGTTATTTTTAAAGTTGTAGATGCAGACAGTGGTCAACCTATTAGTAGCTACGTTGGTATTGGCAACAATACCTATGAATATCACAATAGCGACCCTTATACCGGATTAACAAAAGAGTACGCTATAGCAAGTCCGGGTAATGAATTTAAAGTTCGAGTGGTTGCTACTAATTATGTAACTTATGATGACTATAAGTCGATACCGATTAGGAAGGAACCTGGAGCACCCATTGTGATTGCATTGCGTAAAGCACAAATTATAAGCGGTGTTGTGAAAGATGCAACTACGGGTTTGCCAATTGCTGGAGCCAGAGTTTATACCATAAGTGGTACAAATGCTGATGGCGAAGTTCAAAATTCTACCACAACAGGTATGGATGGAAAGTACACCCTATATGGATCCACTAGTCCTAAGTTTTGGTTTTCCTATGGACAGTATTATGCAGATCTGCCTATCAAGATTTATGCTGTAAAAAGTGGTGCACCAGGTTATGTTAGGTCAGAATTGGAAGCATCGCCTAGTAATCCAATTGCTAATTTCTCGCTAACAGCACTAAGTGCTAAGGCCGAAATTTGGGGCTTGCCAATAGAAGTTCACTCGCTAGTTAAACAAAGCTATGCTACATCGGTAATTACTGGAGCTTTCATTAAATTACCTAGCAATAATGGTTTTAAAATGGAACTTAGCGAAACTAAATTGCCTTTTGTGCAACTGGCTGTACAAACTTCAAAAAATGGTTTTAGTCCAACGACAAAAGTGATAAACGTAGAGGCTACTTCCTTAAAGGTAATGGTTTATGATAAGTATGCATGCGAGGTTATTGCTTCCGATCAAGAAAAGGTATACAACAAGCTTGTTATCAGATTAGATGGTAGCTATGGGGTTTTAGAAGGATTTCTGACCTCCGAATTATCATCTTTTAATTTTAGCTATAAATACACCGGCAAATTTTTAATTGGTAGTTCTTATCGTTTAGGTGGAAGTGCAGCACTGGTAAATAATCCAACAAAGGTGTTTTCTGCTAAGCCAGATTTTGCAGCAGAAAGCAGGTATGGTTTACAGGCGTTATATGGTAAGGACAGTTTTAGCATTCACAATTTTACGGCGAAACTTGGCACTGGCTCTAAATTTAATGCTGATGGATATCATATGAATGCGAATGTTCTCTTGAATATACCGCTTTTGGACGCTAAAACAATGCCTGCTGGAAGTTTCACGGTAACACAGAACAATATAGAATGGAAACAGTATGATGGCAACATTAATATGCCTTTAGAGAAATGGGCTATCTTAGGTACAGGACTATCTTATGATATTAATCAAGGTGGATTTAAAGTTTTAAACGGCACTTTAAAAACAAGCTTACCGCAGGTAACGCTAAAAGATTTAATCATAATGCCTGCTAGTGTTGATTTAGGGATTTCAAAGTTAACAGGTAAGGAGGCGCTAACTTTGGCCAATATCACTCCGCTAAAATTAGCGGCGGATGCGAAGATGACTTTAAATTTCGACCCAGCTGCTCCGTTTGATCAAAAACCACATTACCGCTTAAATCTTGCAAGTAGTGCCGAAACGGTAGCATACGTAGATGACTTGCCGGGAATGGGTAAATCCAGAGTAAATATTAATATGCTAACCGATTACAGTGATGGAAAGCATAAAACAATTATTGTAGCACCTACAAAAATTAACTACTACAATGTGCTATCGCAAGATGTTACGGGTATTGACGTGGCCGATGATTTCTTTACGCTAGTTGGCAATACGAATTTAGAGATACCAGGAGCTCCAGCAAACGTTACCGGTAGGTTTAAATACACGAAAAATCCTTTGAGCCAATTTGCCGATAAAAACGGAAATGTTTTAACCGTGGATAAATTGCAAACCGATGTTGAAATGGAAGGGAAAGTTAAATTTGAAGGCACTTCCTTTCAGCTATCACAGGATAACCTTGCCGTAGAAGGAAGGGTTTTGATCTACAAAAATGGGCCCGAAGATGCTATTAAAGGTATTAGGGGGACACTGACGAAAACACCTGGAGTTATTAAAATGGACTTCTTGCCAAAGCAAAAAATTGCGATGGGCGCTAAAAATATGGAGATCCAAAGTGGCGGAAACTTTGTTTCAAATAACAAATGGACTTTGGTTAATTTTATCGGGAAACCAACCAATTTTGTAAACAAAGAAGGCAAAAATTTATTTGCTCAAGGTGGCGATTTAATAGATTTCCAAGTCAACGGTGCTATTAAAAATAAAGAGGGAGGGAAAGGACTTCAACTTGATGGAATTAGTACGCCGTTTGGAGATCTTGATATTGTTTTCGATTTTGATAAAGCCTCATTTAGTGGTACTTTAAATTTGGTAGACGCTAATTTGCCAATTGGCCCCGTAACAATTAATGATGCAAATATTAATTTGCAAATCGATAAAAATGGATTTCTTGTAGTAGGTATTGTAACTGATGCATCGGTTACGGCTTTACCAAGTTGTATAACAGGAGGCTTTAAAAGTGGTATAGCTTTAGGCTATTATACCTCGGCGTTCCCGACTTATTTAGGTCAAAAATTACAGGGTGTTACACTCAACAGCCAATTGCCAACTGGGCTTAATAATGGCCTAAAAGGTTTTTATGTGAACGTTATGAAATCGCTAGATAAAAATGACTTGCCACAGCTCCCAGGTCCAAGTTTAAAAGATATTCCTCTGGTAGGGGCTTTTGTTCCTGTATTTGATTTTTCTGCGGGGGTAGATATTAATTTTATATTAGATTCAGACGGTTCAAAAACTGTAAGCATTGGGGGTATAGCCTATGCTAATGCATCCTGTCTGTATGATCTCGAATTGTGCACAATTGGTTTGTCGGGAGGTGCAGCAGGGAAATTCACCTTGATGTATGATGCAAATGGCTTGGGTGGTTCTATTCTCTTCGGCATAAGTGCCAATATATCCTACTGCCTTGGACAAATAGGTGTTAATCCGAAGTTGGAGCTAAAGAAAGATGGAAGTGGTTTTAGTTTTAAACCATCTCTTTAATTAAATTTAAAAATACGATCATGAAATATTTAATAGGAAGTTTCCTGCTCCTGGTTTCAACTTCAATTGTTGCGCAACAAAAAGTAACAGCTACTTATGAAGGTGGGGATATAATTTTGAGTTACAATCCAATAAAAATTGCTGGAACAGATACTTTAGTGATGAACGTATATCGAAAAGGCAATGACGGAGAAAAATTAATTAGAGCAAATAAAAAAATAGCCACTCGCACAACTGTAAAATTTGCTGATACAAGTGTAAGGAATTCTCCTGGTGTATATCAGTACATTTTAAAAATTAAGAAGGACACCTTAACGGTAGATGCAGAAAGTATATGGGCCTATGCCTTCGCGCCTGACGTTAGGCCAATCGCAACAGTTTTTAATGCGGTTAATGCAAAGCATACGAACAATATTATCTTAAACTGGAAAATATCTGATAACTATTGGGTAAAAGACATCGCACTTTTGCGTAGTCGATCGATGGATGGTAAATATCAGTTGATTTCAAATATCAATCCTCAAGACACTTTATATATTGACAAGGTAAACGATGCCAATGAACCATTCTTTTATAGATTAGATATGAAGGGGTTTAACAGTGATAGAGTTTATTCATCTGCCTCAGTTGTTGTGGTACCCCAATTTCCTATCATACCCTATAAAGTTAATGGGATAAAAACTGAACAGAGAAATAAAGCCATTGTAGTTAGCTGGAAGAATAACAATGAATTTGCAAGAGGATTTTATATTAAGAAAAGAATAGGGAATGCTGGAGAATTTGAAGTTTCCTCTCCTTTAATTTTTAAAAATAAAACTGGGCAATATCTCTGGAAGGACACACTGAGCTCGTTAAAACCCAGGGAAATGTATCAATATGTTGTGGTAGCGGAAAGCAATTCATTTGATTTAAGTAAACATTCTGATACGGCGACAATTTCCTTTGGTTTTGGTAGCCAAGGAATAGCCCCGCCTACTGATTTGCGAATATTGACGGCGAATGACACGACCTATAGTTTGGTTTGGACCGTTGATAGCTTGCGTCGACAAGAGATTTCCGGATATCAGGTTTACCAAAAAAGAAAAGGAGAAACAGCCTTTAGGTTATTAAAAGATGGCTACACTGATAATCAAATAAATTATTTGACTATCGCAAATCTTAAAGATGGAGATGCATTCCAGGTCAAATCCATAGGGGTAAATAAAGAAAGTATCCCTAGCATGACCTTTGTCTACAAGAATCCATTTGAACGAGAATTTGGTCCGACATACCTGAAAGCTGCCGTTTATGATAATGTTTTGAATATTAAATGGCTGAAAGACGAAACATTAAAGGTAAAGGTTTATAAACTCTATAAGTGGAACGGTAAGGCTTTCATGTTAATTGAAACCGTATCTCCTGACAAGGATGCAGTGGCTACAAGGAGTTATGTGGCTGGGCAATTGAATATTTATCAGTTAAAAACGGTAGATCTAGCGGGTGTAGAAAGCGTAGGCAGTAAACCGCTACAGGTTAATTAATGCTAACGATATTCCATGGGCACCATATCGGCCATTTTTTCATAGGCCCAATAGCCACTGTATAAACTGCTTTTTGGACTATAAACCCCGCCGTTAGCGTAAAAACTAATGCTGGGCTCGATTAAACTGAGGACAGAAATCTGAAAATTACCTACATCTAAGGGACGATTTTGCTTATGCCCCGAATGTGTATAGGCTGAATCTTCCGTCTCGTTCTTATAAATTATGTAAAGTGCATCTTTAAATTTGATCATCTTAAGATCTTTATCCTGTCTTTTTACCAAAGTATCAATCAAGACATCAGCTCTGTTAACTGTGTTGAATGTCTTTGGTAAATTCCTTTGCTTAATCCAATATGATAAGGAGTCATCTCCGTTAAAGGTTAATGAATTTACTAGGCCTTGTTTACCTGCAGTCAATCTTTTAATGTTTGCGTTTATTAAGCTATCTGGTTTTCTGTTTGTATTGGGAATTGTTCCGAGCTTATTAATGACGAAACCATTTTCGGCAATCGTATTGTGGTATAGGGATTTGAAAAAATGTTGGATTGAACCATTGTAAGCAATCTCCCGGTTCCTAAGCCATTTCTTTTTCTTCGCTTTACTGCCGCTTAATTCTTCAAAATGTGGGTGTCCGGCGTAGTAAATAATCTTTGTTTTATAGTCATATTCAAAGCTTTCTAACAGGTACTTTATTCTGTAGCCTAACGCAACATTTTCTATAATCAAAAAATCGCTCGCCGTTGTCGTTACTGTTCTGGTTTCTTTGTCGTCATAGAAATTTAATACATTCGTATTAAGTATTTTGCACTGCGCTGCATTTGGCGATTTGCCGATAAAATATTCTTTAAATAAGGCCAAATAATAGGCACGATTGGGATCTGGCTTAATCACAACTTCTTTTAAAAATGTTGTATTCTCGGTGAGCGTTATGGTAACATCAATTGCTTTGTCGGAGATAATGATGTTTTTTGAATAGGGGTTATATCCGATCATTTGTATTAGAATGTCATAATTGCCGGGAGCAAGTTTCGGTAAGCTAAATTTTCCGTCGCCATTGGTAACTGTAGCAATCTTATATCCGCTTACATACACGCTGGCACCGGGTAAGACCTCTTTTTTATCTTTTATCGTACCACTAATTATATATCCTTCTTGTGCAAAAACGTGGGCACTAAGACATACACATAATATAAAACCCAGATAAAAACTTTTCATCCGTTAAATTTAACTAAAATATTAGTTTTGAAAGAATTTTCTCAGCTAAGGTTGTCATTTCGGTTTCCTCTGGCGTATTTCTATTGGTTAACAAAATAAGGCTGAGTTTTTCTTCCGGAATTCGGTAAAATACGTTTCTAAAACTTGTAGTGCTTCCTGTATGATAAACTATAGCCTGCCCACTGCTACTTTGTTTTAAATGCCATCCAAACCCATACGCTATTTTCGTTCCATTTTTTAAACTTTGTTGCTCGAAGGCAGACAACCATACTTTTTTAGGAAGAATTTTATCCAAATATAGGGCAGCGTCCCATTTTGTGAGATCCTTCAGGTTGCTATAAATGCCCCCATCGCCCAGGGTAGCACTGGTACTACTTTGATCTTTTCTAATCCATTTACCTTGGCTTGTGCCGTATCCGTAGGCTCGATGACTAATCTCGTTTACTCCTTTTACATAAGCAATGGTATTTTTCATTTTTAAAGGTTTGAAAATATGTTTTGCTAAATAATCAGAATAAGGCATACCGCTATATTTTTCAATAATTAAACCTAGTAATACATAAGCGGTGTTGCTATAGCGATAAGTTGTTCCTGGTTCGAAATAAGTTTTGCTAAAGCTCCTGCAAGCTTTTAGCACATCGGCATCAGCTAATTGAGCTGTTTTTTCACTTTCATCAATAAAGTCATCGTAATCTAGTATTCCCGAAGTGTGGTTTAACATCTGTCGGATATTGATCGTCGTTGCATAGCTTGGTAAGGCATCAAAACAATCATTTAGTTTGGTTTTTAAGCTCAATTTTCCACGCTCAATAAGTTGTAATATAGCTGCTGCGGTAAATTGTTTAGTCACCGAAGCTAGTCGAAAATTACTTTGGTCCGTTACTTTTTGATGAGATTCTAAATCACTTAATCCATAGCCTTTGCTATAAATTACTTTTCCGTCTCTAATGATAGCCAAAGCAGCACCGGGCTTGCTACCATCATAATCTTTTAAGATCTCGTCTATTTTTGAAAAATCTTGAGCCATCGTATAAAATGGAATAAAACAAGTGAATAAGAGGAGATATTGAATTTTCATAACCATTCTATGTTATCCCAACAATTCCTTGGCATTTTGTAAAGCTGATGCACCAGGATTTTTGCCTGTTAACATTTCCGCTATTGCTAAAATTCTTTCGTCGTGATTAAGTTTTTTTATACCAGTGGTAGTTTTTAGCTCCTTCTCATTCTTAAATACAAAATAATGAGCATTCCCTTTGGCTGCGATCTGCGGTAAGTGAGTAATGGATAAAACTTGCATATTTTTACCAAGTGATGCAATTACATTCCCAACTTTTAGTGCCGTTTCTCCCGATATACCGGTGTCAATTTCGTCGAATATTAGGGTGGGCAACGAAGTATGTTTTGCCAATAATGCCTTAATGGCTAACATTAATCGGGATAGTTCGCCTCCAGATGCAACTTTGCTTAGTGGGGCAGGAGCTTGCCCAGTATTAGCTGTAAAGAGTAATTGTATTTCATCAACACCATCTTTTGTTAATTTAGCCGATAACTGATGCGTCAAAACAATTGAGGCATTAGACATCTCCAACAGTTTTAAAGTAGTTGTAATTTGTTGTTCAGCGAATTTGATAGCTTTTTTCCTGTTAGCACTAATTACTGCTGCCTGAGCTTGGAGCGACTCGACTAAAGTTTGATTGGCTATTTTTAAGGTTTCTATTTCCTCATCCGATGAAAGGAGCTGGTTTAAATTGTCTTCTAGCTTTTGCTGAATTAAAATCAGATCTGCAACGGTACTTACCCTATGTTTTTGTTGCAGACTATAAATTAAATCTAATCGCTGGTTAATCATGTTTAGTCTGCCATCATCCCAAACCGTTTTTTCTTCAATAGCCGAAGTTTCATCCGCTATGTCTTTTATTTCAATAGCAGCAGATCTTAAGCGTTCAAACAAACTGTGAATCGCAGGATCATATTTTTCAATATTTTGTAAGTGTAAATTGGCTTCTTTTATAATTGTAACTGCCGAAATTTCATTTTCTGCCAATAAACCAGCTGCATTGATTAAATTTCTTTTAATTGTTTCGGCATGTGTTAATCGCTCAAGTTCATCTTCTAAAACCTTTTGCTCATCTGTTTTTAAATTTGCCTGCGCTAACTCATCAAATAGAAACTGTTCGTAATCTTGTTTATTTCTGGATTCATCGGCCGCTGAGATCAATTTTTGCAAACGGGCCTGGTCGGACTTTAATTGTTTAAAGCCTAGCCTGTAGTTTGTCAGAGCGTTAGCATGATCAGCTAAAGAATCAACAATTAACAATTGAAAATCAGCATCATTTAGCTCGAGGGTGGCGTGCTGGGAATGTATGGCTATTAACTGCTCACCGATAAGTTTTAGTGTCGACAAATTAACCGGGGTGTCATTCACGAAGGCTCTTGATTTTCCATCCATTGAAATTTCCCTTCGAAGAACACTCTCGTTAGAAAAATCTAAGTCTAGATCCTCCAATAGACTTTTTAATTGATCATTGGCTAAAGCGAATATCCCTTCTATTACACATTTTTTATCTTGATTAAAGAAATATTTACTTTCCGCACGCTGTCCTAAAATAAGTGACAAAGCACCGAGAATAATTGATTTTCCCGCCCCCGTTTCTCCGGTAATTATATTTAAACCCTGATCGAATTCTATGTCTAGGCTGTCGATCAATGCGTAATTGCGTATCGTAAGTTTCTGTAGCATATTGAATGCTAAAATAAGCAAAAAAGGGTAAGAAAATATCCTTACCCTTTTAACTGTTTCATTTGTTTGGCTTTTAATTGAATGTGATATCGTTTTTAATTCCTTTTTGTTTTTTCAATTCATTAAGGTCGTTATCAAACTTCTTTTTCAACTCTTTATATTCAGGAGTCTCCTGAAGCTTTTTCAATTCCTCTATTTTTTGTTTCCATTCAGGAGAATCGAATTTTTTCTTTAGCTCTTCAGCATTGAACTGGATTTTAGCCATTTGATCTTTCCACTCTTTCGACTCAAATTTTTTCTTCATCTCCTCCGCATTGAATTGCATTTTGGCAATATGGTCTTTCCACTCTTTCGACTCAAATTTTTTCCTCATTTCTTCTGCGTTCAATTGCATTTTTGCAATATGGTCTTTCCATTCTTTGGACTCGAACTTTTTCTTCATTTCTTCCGCATTGAATTGCATTTTGGCTACCTGATCTTTCCATTCTTTTGAGTCGAATTTTTTTCTCATTTCTTCCGCATTCAACTGTATTTTAGCCATTTGATCCTTCCATTCCTTGGATTCAAACCGTTTTCTCATATCTTCAGCATTCAATTGTATTTTAGCCATTTTATCTTTCCATTCCTTAGAACTATAAAAAGCTGAAAGAGAGTCGCCTATAAATTTGTTTCTGATTACAATCGACCTTAAACTGTCAGGTAAATCTTTAATAGAATTGTAGATTTTTGTATTGCCGTTATCATCAGTGATGGTAATGGTCGACTTAACTACTCTCTTTTTCTTTTTAGTTGTGTCCGTATCTGCTTTTAGCACAAGATGATTGTTTATGCTTTTGTTTTCGGTGGCAATTTTATCAATGGTGGATAAGCTCTTAGCTTTTTTAATTGCAGGTTTTTTTGGATTCATCCAAGCTAGGGATAAAACAGTCGATAAAGTTAATGCAAAGATAACAAGCTGTTGTTTTGCATTGATGTAAGTTGTTTTCATATTCGTTATTCTTTTGATTCTTTGATATAAATGTTGATTGGTTCCTGTTGCGGCAAGTGACAATATAGGCGCTTGCTTATCTTTAAGTAATTCGAGCTTTAAAAGTGCATGGGCATAGGTTAATGGTGTTCCTGTATACTTTACCACTAAATCGTCGCAGGCATGTTCCCGTTCTATGCGGATAAATTTACCTGCCAGCCATATAAATGGATTAAAGAATAGCAAGGTTTCTATAAATGTTTTGATCAAGTTCAAGGCATAATCATTTCTGCGGATATGTGATAATTCGTGGATTAATATAGCTTCAACCTGTTTGATTTCGAGTTGGGTAGCTAGTGCTATTGGAAATAGAACCACCGGTTTAAAATAGCCGATAACCAAAGGCACATTAACGCGGGCTGATAAGAAGAACTTAACTTCTTTATTGATATTTAACTGCCCAAGGATTGTCTGAAATATTTTATTCCATTCTTCAGAAACAGTTATTGTATTTGCTTTCTTTAGTTGCTTAAGCTTTTGATAACCTGAAAATAACAATAGGAGTTGAATAGCGATACCTATGGCATATGCGCTAGTAACGAGCGGGAACCAAGATTCGGTATTAAGGAAATTGCTAGATTTTAGTAAGCTTAAGTCTTGTAAACTTGCTTGGGCAATGAAGGCATTAACTGTTGCCTGTTGCGTATTTGTTAAAGGAACTTCAAATGTTGAGTAAAAAGTAAAACAAAAACTACCAAACATCAATAACATTGATCCAAAGGCTAGATTATGCTTCAGTTTGGCATTGAGTTTAGGTATTGCCATTAGTATTACGAATAATAGGGCATAAATTAATGCACCTTGCCATAGTGAGTGAAAAATGCTCCATCCAAGAGCTTTAATCAAATTGCTTAACATTGCTTCCATGTTTTCGAGTATCAATATTTACCTTCAATCTTCTCCAGATAGTCTTTAATTAATTCTATTTCCTCCTTGCTTGCACTTTGGTTCCCAAGCGCCTGCATAACCAACCTTGCAGCCGATCCATTAAATACATTATCTATCATTTTGTTTACCAATTGTTGTTGGGTTTTTTCCTGATTTAATAACGCCTTATAGACATGTGTCTTTGCGGTTGTATCTCTTTCTACCAGACCTTTTTCATGCATAATCTGCATTAGTTTTAGGGTGGTCGTATAGCCAGCATCTTTCTTAGCTAAAGTCTCATGCACATCGCGAACCGTACAACGCTCTTTTTGCCAAAGAACTTGTAGGATTTCTAATTCGCTTTCAGTTGGTTTGCTGTTGTTAATGCTCATCATATTATATGTACGAATTATTTCGTATTCAAATGTACGAAAGTATTCGTATAAACAAAATGTTTTAACAAAAATTTAACAATTATTTTTTCAGCCCTTCGTATTTGCTGATGTTGGCAGGGTCGATCACGCTTAAAAAGTTATACGCTTTGATTCTATCTTGTGCCTCAGCAAGCGATAATACGTTTACGATTTCATCAGCTTTGCTAGCAAAATAAACATTTGGGAAAATGGAGCCTAGCTTTTGCTTGTCCATCTGTTGAAGTAAAGATAAAGAATTTACTATTTTTTTAAGTGCATTGGTTTGGTTTTCCTGAAGGAGATCGAGGCCATTTAAATGAAAGTTATAAATGAACACGCGTAATTCTTGGAAACTATTGTTTAAAAGATTTTCATTTAACCAATAGCGGTTACGCAAACCGTCAAATGCTTTCCAGCCTTTACTGCCAGCTGTTTGTGCGATGTTTAAGGTGCTTTGAGCCTTATTATAAAGCAATTCCCCCCCCAATTTACTAAAGCTATCTTTGTCTAGCCCTATAATTGTATAAGCATAATAGGCTAGGAGAGAGCTAAGATTGGTGATGAAATTCTGCTCTGAAAAATCTAAAGTCTGACCTTGATTATAACTAAAATCAAAATCCTTATCGTTCATATTTAAAAGAGTAGTAAAATAGGAACTGCCAAAAACGGGCCTGCTCGATTGGATTTGGGCTTCAGCGCTATAGCTAGAGTTTCCATCCCATCCTGTTAGGGTAAGTACAAAATTGCAATCTATTCTCTCTTGCGGCAAATAGGTGTCATTGGTCCATTTGTTATTGTTCAGAAAATCCCTTATCACTGTTTGAAGATCTTCAAGATTCTTCTTGTTGATGTTAGAAACATTCGGTGCTAATACCTGAACTTTAGCATTAAGCTCCTGCGAATAGACATAACCATAACTCAATAAAATTAGGAGGAAGCAGGCAAGTTTTTTCATTACACCAATAGGTTGAGTATTTCTTTACAAATGTCAGCTGCCACTTCGTGTTTGCTTTTGAGTTCAAACACGGTCTTTTCGAGCGCCCGATTAAAGATAGTTATTTTATTCGTGTTGGTCTTAAACCCTGCGCCGTCATCGTTTAGGGAATTCAACACAATAAGATCTAAATTTTTTTTCAGTAATTTTTGTTGGGCGAAGTCTGCTTCGTTTTCGGTTTCGAGCGCGAAGCCTACTAATAGCTGATGTTTTTGCTTCAATATTCCCAGCCCTGCTAAAATGTCTGTCGTTTTACGCAAGGCGATGTGGAATTCAGTATCAGCTTTTTTAATTTTTTGAGAAGCCACCTGCACAGGGGTATAGTCTGCCACAGCAGCGCTCATTACTATGATATCGCTTGCTGTAAAATACGCTAAACATGCTTCGTTCATTTCTGCAGCACTAACTACATCAACCCTCCTTAAGTTATAATTGCTTTTTTCAGCTGTCGGACCGGTTACCAAAGTAACATCAGCGCCTAAAGAAACTAGGCATTCGGCAATGGCGAAGCCCATTTTGCCTGACGAGTGGTTGCCGATGAAACGTACAGGATCTATTGCTTCAAAAGTGGGACCAGCGGTTACCAAGGCCTTTTTATCTAATAATGGTAAACCAGCCCTAATATGCGCAGTCAGAAATTTAGTTATTTCATCAGGTTCCGCCATTCTTCCTTCCCCAAATAAGCCACTTGCTAATTCACCACTATTTGGAGCTATAACTGTATTCCCAAAGTTCTGTAGTTGCGCAATATTTTCTCTTGTGCTTTCGTGCTTCCACATATCTAGATCCATTGCCGGCGCAAAAAAAACGGGGCATTTGGCAGATAAGTAAACGGCGGTAAGTAAATTGTCGCAGATCCCATTTGCCATTTTGGCTAAGGTATTCGCACTCGCTGGTGCAATAATCATATAATCAGCCCAAAGACCTAATTCTACATGATTACTCCAAACGCCGGTTTCGGCATCGAAGTATTGGGTGTACACGGGATTTTTTGAAAGGGTAGCTAACGTGAGGGGCGTAATAAAATTATTTGCATCAGCAGTAAGAATAACTTTAACGTTTGCGCCAGCCTTAATGAACGCTCTCACTAAGAGTGCCGATTTATAGGCAGCAATGCTACCGCAAACGCCAAGTAGGATATTTTTATTTAATAGCATAGTGCATGGACATGCAGTCCCAAAGCTACTTACTTTTGCTCTTTAGCGGGGTTTCTATGATAAACTTTCTCATTTAAAAACTCATCAATTGCAATCAAGCTTGGCTTAGGCATGCGCTCATAATGTTTGCTTATTTCAATTTGCTCTCTGTTTTCGAAGATTTCTTCTAAGTTATCATTTGAAGAAGCGAATTCAGCTAATTTTCCATGTAACTCTTCTTTCATATTATTAGAAATCTGATTTGCCCTTTTTGAAATTATCACTAATGATTCATAGATGTTATCAGTAGTAGCATCCAAATCATGTACATTTCTCGTTACCGTAGTATTTGGTATAGCGGGTTTTTGTGTATTCATTATTTTATTGGGGTTTTAATCTCTGCTTTTTTTGTAGTTGTATCTTTTTGTTTCTCGTCTTTTTTAGCTAATGCTGCATATTTTGCTGCTTCTTCAGCTTCCTTTGCGAGTATTTTTCTTGCTGATGCAATTCCAGCTTCACTATCTTCTTTTAGTTGTTTTGCCTCACTCACCAATTTACTATCAGGATGAGCTTCCATAAACTCATTGTAATAACCAATTGCTTCTTGGAAACGTTCTTCCTGTCTGTGTGGATAGCTATTTTTTGCATACATATATTGAGATTTCACAATTAATAAATCGATCTCTTCAATATATTTAATATCCGGAAACTCAATCTGGGTATTTTTTAAAGCCACAACAGCCGATCTGTAATAAGCTACATCATACCCCCCTAAGGTGTAATAAAGTTTTGCATTATCAAATGCTTTAGTTTCTAGCTTGTCACGTAGATTGGCAATATATTGGGCAGCCTGCACTGCACGTTCACTTTTAGGATAATAATTGATGAACAACTGTAATGCGTCAATTGCTTTATAAGTATTCTCTTGGTCTAATGATGAGTTAGGTGAGTCAAGATAATAACAATAAGCTCCGTAATATCTACATTCTTCAGCGTATTTACTGTTAGGATAAGTATCCGCAAATTCTTTAAACTTATAACGAGCTGTTGTATAGTCTTTTAAGCGGTAAAGTGTAAAGGCATAATAATAATTCAAGTCCTCAGCTTCAGCTGTTCCACGATATTTTTGAGCTAAACCCTCAAACAGGATTAAAGCTTTTGAATAGTCTTTTTTATTATACAAGCGAATACCTTCCTGATATTTTTTAGAAACGTCATTGCTCAGACGTAACTTTTCAAAACGGCTCTTACAACCTGCAAGGCTTAATAATAGGACAGTGAAACTTAAAATCAGTAAGTGTTTAACTTTAAACATTGTGCAAAGATAAGGTAATAATACGATAACGTCAATTAAAAATAATCGTGCTAAGCTAAATAAAGCGTTTCAGCCAATCAAACACTTAACAATTTTTAACATACTTTAGATAGGTAGTGAATTGGTTAAACTGGATAACCAATAAATTAAGATTGAAAACTACGCGAAACAGGTATATATATAATATATGCATGTGCTAACAAATATCCGTTTTAAATCCTTATATATAAAAGGTGTTACTTTGGTAAATCTTTACCCAAGGGCAAGGGCTAGCTAAGTAGTAGGTAAGTAGTAGCAAAGTAGTAGGTAAGTAGTAGGTAAGTGGTTGGTTCGTGAAACTGTTGTGAAATTGGCTTTACGGGTTCGTTTCAATTGAGTGCGGGTAGTGAGATTTGGAGCTGTGCGGTTGTGCGGGAGTATGACCGGTAATATTTTTCTTATTGAGAACCATTGAGTTATGGAATAGTTTAGGAAAAAAGGTTTTAAGAGTTTGCGGTGGCGGATAATTTTCCTACTTTTGCATCCCGCTTCGGAGGAAGGGAAAAAGGATAAAGATGCAGATTGGGTTATTGAGATAGCGTTTTGGAGGGGAATATCAGGTGGACAGCTACTTAGCTGAAACCTGAAAATAATTCAAAATAAAGTTTGCGAAAAAGAAAAAGTTTTCTACCTTTGCAACCCGCTACGGAGGTAACGAGAGAAGGAA
>NZ_FOPP01000021.1 GCF_900113525.1 Pedobacter insulae | reverse complement strand
AATCGAGTAGGAAGATAGCCATTAGTTGGCTACCTGTCCTCTCACACCACCGTACGTACCGTTCGGTATACGGCGGTTTGTTAGAATAATGTTGTCTGTGCTCTCTTCTTCTTCCAATAGTAGGTATCCATGAAGCCTCGGTAGCCGCGGCGTTTAAGTTCTTCCAACGTGAGTGTTGTTGAAAGAATCCATCCCTGTGCCGCCCTGATATAACCCTTGCTGCTATGCGCCCACCTGTAGGCGTCCCGTTTAGAAGCCCCTAATTTAAGGAGCCCCTTTATTCTCGCAGACGCACGTTTCCATGCTTTCCACTGGTGCATTCGCAGCCGTACCCGCACGTAATGGTCAATTTTCTTCAGAGGGCGGGTTATCGCTCTGGCTAGCTTAAAGTAATTTACCCAACCATCAATTACGACTTGAAGGTTATGTAGCACTTGCTGTTCCGACTTTCCATTGTTACGTTTAGTTATGCCTTTACATTTTGCTTTGATTCGGGTAATGGAACTTTTCGCTAATTGGATCAGCCAACTTTGTGTCGGGCTTTTCTCGAAAGAGAAGCCAAGCAGTGTGCTGTCATCTCCATAGCTGACCTTGGTCTTGTCCATGTTCACTTTTAGCAATAATTCTCCTTCGAGGTAATTAGTGATACTTGTCCTGACCCTCGAGGCCGCCCGTTCGGTCTTAACGTAAATACTGCAGTCATCGGCATACCGAACAAATACGTGTCCCCTTCGTTCAAGTTCCCTGTCCAGTTCATCCAACACTATATTGGAAAGCACTGGGCTTAATGGGCTACCTTGTGGTGTTCCCGCCGTCCTTACGGTTTCCACGCCTTGTTCAAGTATCCCAGTGGTAAGAAATTTTCTGATAAGCTTTAAAGCTGGCTTGTCCTTTATGGATTTACTTAGCCTGCTCATCAGGCGGTCGTGGTTTACCTTATCGAAGAATTTCTCCAGATCAAGCTCCACCACCCATTCCTTTCCGTCCTTAAGGTAACTTTGTGCCTGTAATACGGCCTGATGTGCATTCCTGTTCGGTCGAAAGCCATAACTGTAGTTCGAGAACTGTGCCTCGTAGATAGGGATGAGCAATTGGCTTAACGCCTGCTGCAACATCCTGTCGATAACTGTAGGGATGCCAAGTATCCGAATGCCGCCGTCAGGTTTGGGTATCTCTACCTTTCTTACGGGGCTTGGACGATAGCTCCCATCCAGCAGGCTTGACTTTAGCATTTTCCAGTTTGCGTTCAGGTAGTCCCGAAGCTCATCGGTCTGCATCCCGTCCACACCTGCAGCGCCTTTATTGCGTGTAACCTGCAATAATGCCCTCTCGATGTTCCTTCTGTCTACAATCCGTTCTAACGTAACC
>NZ_FOPP01000005.1 GCF_900113525.1 Pedobacter insulae | reverse complement strand
AAATAGACCCCGCCCGCAAGAAGGAGATGCTCAACTATAAAAACGGCCCAAAAGTTGAAATCATCAACCTGGCCCAGTTCCAGAAAAAAGCCAACCTCAGTGCGCTCGGCAGTTTAAAGCAGGAGTTCATGACCGCTTTGTCCTCGAAGTCAAAAAAAATGTCCATCCATACTGACCAAACCTACCTTGGTTTCAGCATCGCTACCGACAGCATCAAAGTGATTAAGGCAAATGGCCATACGATGTACGTTTTCCCTGTAGAACTTCCCAGTAAAAGAGCCGTTGCCTTTCAAAACCTAACGATAGACGAGGGGCCCGATGGAACCATCGCTTTTGTAAACACCTACACCCCTACAAAAAAATGGATAGCGGAGTGGAGGAAGGGGCATAGCGGTAAGTTTGAGGGGGACATAAGCATTACCTATCTCAACCTCAACAATGGAACCGTGCCTAAGACGACTACCGCTTCGACCAAAAGCGGTATCAAAAAGCCGAACACAAGCCTTGTTGCCCAGATATGCACTTCTATAGATTATTTCTATGAAATACCTTACGCTTGTGGATCAGGGCAACATGCGCCTTGGGACACAGGCTGTTACCTGGAAGGGGATGCCAGAGCGGGCTATGTTTACATAGAGTATCGGGTTACAACCTGTGTTGACGCGCCGAATCCGGGCGATGGCAGTGGAGGTACCACCCCTACACCTCCGGGTGATTATAATCCATGTCCCGATGACCCACCATTGGTCTCCTCTAAAAAAACTTTGAGAAATAAGGTCATGGTTCTCCCCCCTACGGATTGCGATGAGGTGGTAGACTGTGCCGGGGTAATGGGAGGAAGTGCCTATGTGAACCCCAACTGTGGCACCTGTATGGGTGGTACAACGGGAATAACAGCGTGTCCGCCAGAGATTAGAGATAGTTTATTAAATGACTGTATGAAAAGTGTACTAAGCGATATAAAAGATCATAATGGCTTGGTTAATGGCTTAATCAGAACATTTACAAACGACGACCCGAAATACAAATGGAATTTAATAAGTGGATCTACATCACCCGGGACATTAGCGACAACTAGTTATTGGAATAGGACAACCAACACCGTTACCACAACCATTAACAATATTGAATTTATAAATGGCTCAAACTTAGCTATTGCAAAAACATTATTGCATGAGGGTGTCCATGCTTATTTGGTTGCTTATTTCGCCAATGATACGGTTAATGCTACCAAAGAATACGCTAACCTTGTAGATGAATTTAATAAAAAAAAGAGACCTGATCTAAATGAAATACATCATAACGAAATGACAAGACTATTTGTGTCTCAAATAGCAATTTCCTTATCGGAATATGGTGATAGTAAAGGATATACTTTTTCTACTACTTTAGAAAAGAGTAGATTCTATCATGATCTAGCTTGGGGAGGTTTATTTGACACAAAAGCTTTTCAAGAGTTTCCTGCCGATGTACAACTTAGAATAAAAAATCTTATTTCAATAGAACAAACAGGTAAAAATTTAAATGGTGTAACCCAACCTAAAAAAGGAGCTGCAGGAGGATGTTAATATGAAAACCTATTATTTTTTTTTAATTGCCATTTTTCTTTCAATTATTTGTAATGCCCAAAGTATAGATGGATCCTATCGTTATAAAAATGAGGATTTCTCTGCAAGTAGAACCATTACCTTCTCAAAAAAACATTTCAGGGAGGAAATTCAGGGGGATGTAACAGTAAGTATTGGTGCAGGGACGTATCGCATAAAAAATAACCGACTGATTTTAAAGTACCAGCTCTTTTCAGATCAGGATACCTCTAGCTATCAAATATCTAGTGCCGACAAACCAGCTGGCTCTGCAATCGTTGATGTTAAAGTGTTCGATAGTAGTGGGACCACGATGGCAGCCAATTATGGTTTGAGAGATGTTTACAACTCCCCCCTAAGTGTTATTCCTACAAATAATAATGGACTAGGCAATATGACTATTTACAATAATAACGTTGTAGGTTATTTTACAATAGATTGTATAGGCTACTACCGAGTTTCCATACCTATAAAAAGATTAATGAACAAAACAACAAGTATTATCGTTTACTTACGTCCTCAAACGAAGTATTACATTGAACCCCATATAGTCAATTATAAAATTATTGAGGTCAAAAGGGAAAGATTGGTGCTGTTGGAGAATAGCAAAATATTAATGTTTGAAAAATTGAAATAAATCAATTTTTCAAACTAAATGAAAGTTCTGATCAAACGGCTATCATCTACCCGTTTTTAAAAATAAACTTATCATCCTTAGCGGGGATGTTAGCTATTGTCCCTAAAAACATGATCATGAAAAATTGGTATTTGCCATTTAAGCATATAAACATTTGGAATTTATAACAGTACCTTTTTTTGTTAAGAATTTTATCTCCAAATACATACTGTAAAGATTAAATTTGTGCGGAGATGGATTTTACTATGAGCAAGAGATTGCTTCGCTACGCTCGCAATGACGAAGGAATAAGACATGACTCTCGGACTTACTGTGTTCAGGCTTTCGGACTTCCTGATTTTCAAACTCTTGTACGTCCTAACTTTCGAACTAAAAAACAAAAAATTGGCTAAAACTAAATCAGCATATTTCTGTCAGAGTTGTGGGTATGAATCTGCAAAATGGCTTGGTAAATGTCCATCATGTAATAGTTGGAATACTTTTGCAGAGGAAATTATCGAAAAAGGAACGATCAATGTTCCCACTTGGAAATCAAACTCAGGAAACCACCGCTTAAACAAGCCCAACAAAGTTGAAGAAATTCAAAGTACTACTGAAGAAAGGTCGGTTACCGGAGATGCGGAGTTAGATCGAGTATTAGGAGGCGGGTTAGTTGCAGGCTCGGTGGTTTTAATTGGAGGCGAACCTGGTATTGGGAAATCTACCCTCCTGCTGCAACTCGCTTTAAATGTACCAGGACGTAAAATTCTGTACGTTTCGGGAGAAGAAAGCGAACAACAAATAAAAATGCGGGCAGAAAGGATTACCAGTCAGCCTAAAGCCGATTGCTACATTTTAACAGAAACTTCAACTCAAAATATATTCAAGCAGATTGAGGACTTAGCTCCTGAGATCGTAATTATTGATTCAATACAAACACTTCATTCAGCGCATATTGATTCAACCCCTGGGAGTGTTTCACAAGTAAGGGAATGTACAGCGGAGTTATTGAGGTTTGCTAAAGAAACTGCGACACCTGTGTTTTTAATTGGCCACATTACGAAAGATGGCGCCATTGCAGGACCTAAAATATTGGAGCATATGGTGGATACGGTTTTGCAATTTGAAGGCGACCGTCACCACATCTACCGCATTTTAAGATCTATTAAAAATCGTTTCGGTGCGGCAGCGGAGTTAGGCATTTATGCTATGCAAAGCAATGGTTTGAGAGAGGTTTCCAATCCTTCAGAGATTTTGCTTTTACAGCGCGATGAAGAATTAAGTGGCATTGCCATCTCTGCTACTTTAGAAGGTGCCAGGCCAATGCTTATCGAAACACAAGCATTAGTCAGCATTTCGGCTTACGGAACACCCCAGCGCTCTGCTACAGGCTTTGACACGAAGCGAATGAATATGTTGTTGGCAGTGCTCGAAAAAAGATGTGGATTTCGATTAAGTGCAAAGGATGTATTCTTAAATATTGCTGGAGGAATAAAAGTAGAAGATCCCGCGATCGACTTGGCCATTATGGCCGCCATTATTTCTTCCCATGAAGATATTTTTATTTCCTCTAAAATCTGTTTTGCTGCCGAAGTAGGCCTGTCTGGTGAAATTAGAGCAGTTAATAGAATTGAACAACGAATAGCTGAAGCTGAAAAATTAGGATTTGAGCAAATATTCATCTCCAATTATAATCTCAAAGGCTTAATAGCAGATAAGTTCAAGATAAAAATTATCACGGTAAGTAAAATTGAGGAGGTCTTTTCATTGCTTTTCGGTTAATTATCTTCTCTTCTGCTTAAATTATCAAGAATGAAGGAGCTTTTTACCCAAAATAAGCTCAATTTAAGGTGTTTTTTCCCCTGCGGCCTTCCACTATCGAATTGGTGAGCAAAAAACATAACACATAATTCATTGATTTTTAATCGATTAATGAATATTTCTGATTAAACATAATCCTTGGATGCCCTTTTGTATAGAGTAGTATGTTAGGCTACCATGCCTAAGTGTTAAATTTAGAGGGATGATTAGCCCCATTATCGGATGGTAATGGGGTTTTTTATTTTTATTGGACAACATTCCCTATTTAGAAAGATTTTAAATATTTTTGTAACTAAATTGAATGAATACTTATCACTTTTTAAATAATAACATGATGAATAAATTTATTTTAAGCGTTATCTTTTGTTTTGTTACTGCATTTTCGTACGCTCAGGATGCAAACACATTTGATGGCAAATCATTTGGCGAAGGCGTTAAAAAAGGCGACGTTATTACTACTGCGGAAATTAGCACGAAGTTGGGCGACAAACCTAAGGCTGACATGAAAGTTACCGGAGTGGTAACATTGGTGTGCCAGAAAAAGGGATGTTTTATGAACTTGGCGATGCCAAATGGCGAAACAATGTTCGTGAATTTCAAAGACTATGCGTTCTTTATGCCAAAAGATATTGCTGGTAAAAAAGTAGTGATTGATGGTTTTGCTGAGCGCAAAGAAACTTCTGTAGAAGACTTAAAGCATTTTGCTGAAGATGCAAAAAAATCGGAAGCTGAAATTGCTAAAATTACAAAACCTAAAAAAGAAATTGTGTTTGAAGCAAAAGGAGTTGTAATTTTGAACTAATTAGAAAGGTTCTCCTTTTTAATATTGATTGATTGAACCCTGCTCTCTCCGGAGCAGGGTTTCTTTTTTTTAAAAAATCTGTAACAGAAAACCTTTGAGTTCATCTATATCATCATAAAATTTATATATTTATCATAGACTTAAATTAACTAACCATGATCATTGTAGCAATTATTGCAATCGCCGTATTAATATTCGGTATCGGAATTTACAATTCATTAATTGGCAAGAAGAACCAAGTTGCCAACGCATTCTCTGCAATTGACGTGATGCTTAAAAAACGTTTTGATCTACTTCCAAATCTAGTAGAAACTGTTAAACAATATATGCAGTATGAAGGCGATACCTTGACTAAGATTACCGAACTAAGAGGAAAAGCTATGGGAAACAGTGTAAGTGAGGGTGAAAAATTAGCTTTAGATACGCAAATAGGTACTGCTGTAAAGGGCTTAATGGTTAGTGTAGAGAACTATCCGGATTTAAAAGCAAACCAAAACTTCTTGAACCTACAAAGTACCTGGACAGAAAGTGAAGAGCAAATAGCTGCAGCACGTAGAAATTATAATTCTTCCGTTACCTCTTATAATAATGCTGTAATGATGTTCCCTGGAAATATGTTTGCTGGAATGTTAGGCTACCAAACTATGCCTGTTTTAGAAACGGCCGAAGTAGAACGCGCTAATATTAGTGCTAAAAATCTTTTTAATAATTAATGGACACTGATTTTAAAGTCAGTCCGGCTATAGAAAATGTAATTGCCGAACTAGAAATTCAACGAAAAAAAATAGCTGCCAGCAAGTTCCAAGGCTGGGGTGCAATACTACTAGGGGCATTTGCAGCATTTCTAGTGTTTTCTGCAGGCCAACCAGTGATTGCTTTGATTGTTGGGGCAGCTTTTATCGTTCTGGGAATGGTAATTTTATATCGCATTAGCGATGACATAGCGCAATATAAGTATCGCTTCAAACAAGAAGTGATCGGTGCTTCGTTAAACACGTTGAACCAAAGCATTACTTTTAACCATAATGACGGGATTGCTGAATCGGAATTTGTAGGGTCTCAACTGTTTACCAGGCGACCAGACCGCTATCATACCGAAGATTTAATTAGTGGGAAAGATGAGAAAACTACCTTTTATTTTGCGGAGGTACACGCCGAATATAAGACAGAAACCCAGACAAAAAATGGCCGCCAAGTTCACTGGCACGACATCTTAAAGGGTATCATTTTTACGGCCGATTTCAATAAGAACTTTAATGGCGTTACAGTGGTTCGCCCTAAAGATTTTGGGTCTTCCATTGGCGCTTGGTTCTCGAAAAACCTTTTCTCTTTCGGAGATAAAGATTTAATTCAGTTAGAAAACGAATACTTTAACAAAAATTTTGTAACCTACGGAACGGATCAAATTGAGGCAAGATATATTTTGACCCCTGCAATGATGGACAGCATTAGCGAATTAAACGAACGCTCGGCCTACTGTGTATCTTTATCTTTTATTAATTCTTCGGTTTACATTGCTTTTCCTTTGGCTCATAACTACTTTGAGGCGCCCGTATTCAAAACGCTACTAAGACCTGATCTATTAAAGGAGGACATGAACATTCTTGGTTTCATGCTCTTAATTATTAGGGAATTAGATTTGAATACGAGAATTTGGACGAAATAAGTATCCGTCATTGCGAAGAATGAAGCAATCTAAACTCTGGGTCTAGATTGCTTCGTCGCTACGCTCCTCGCAATGACGACTTTTCCTTCTTATTTTGACAAGTACATCGACTTATCTTTATATAGCTTACGGAAATAAGGGTCTTCTAAATCTTTAATAAAGTAAATAGATTCTCCGGTAGACTTCATTTCCGGACCAAGTTCCTTAGTTACTTCAGGGAATTTATCAAATGAGAATACTGGTTCTTTGATAGCATAACCTTCGAGTTTACGAACAATGTTAAAGTCTCTTAATTTATTTACACCCAACATAATTCTTGCCGCAATATTAATATAAGGCACATCATAAGCTTTAGCAATAAAAGGAACCGTACGTGAGGCTCTTGGATTGGCCTCAATTACGTAAACCTTATCATCTTTAACTGCGAATTGAATATTTAATAAGCCAATTACATTTAATGCTTTAGCTATTTTTTTAGAGTATGTTTCCATATCTGCAATTACCTTTTCTGACAAGCTAAAGGGAGGTAAAACTGCAAAAGAATCTCCAGAGTGGATCCCTGCAGGCTCAATATGTTCCATTAAGCCAACGATATGCACATCAGTTCCATCACAAATGGAGTCTGATTCTGTTTCTTCCGCTCTATCCAAAAAGTGGTCAATCAATACACGATTGCCAGGCAGATCACCTAATAGCTTCACTACTGCTTTTTCAAGATCTTCATCGTTAATCACAATGCTCATACCTTGTCCGCCTAATACATAACTAGGTCTGACTAAAACTGGATAACCAACTTCATTTGCAACTACAATTGCTTCTTCTGCATTCTCCGCAACACCGTATTTCGGATAAGGAATATCTAATTCTTTCAGCAGATCGGAGAAGCGTCCCCGGTCTTCAGCAACATCCATATCATTATAGGCAGTACCGATAATTTTGATATTGTTCTCGTGCAGCTTTTCGGCCATCTTTAAGGCAGTTTGACCACCTAACTGAACGATTACCCCTATTGGATTCTCAAGATCGATAATTTCTCTTACATGCTCCCAGAATACTGGCTCAAAATATAATTTGTTGGCCATGTTAAAATCGGTAGATACTGTTTCGGGATTACAGTTAATCATAATCGCTTCGAAACCGCTCTCTTTTGCCGCTAGCAAGCCGTGTACACACGAGTAATCGAATTCTATACCTTGCCCAATTCTATTCGGTCCGGAGCCTAATACGATTACCTTTTTCTTATCGGAAGAAATCGATTCATTGGTACCCAGTTCATCTCCTGTTGAAAGCGTTTCATTTCCTAAAAGCGATATCTGTATTGGCGCTTCTTCAAAAGTAGAGTAGAAATAGGGTGTTTGTGCGGCAAATTCAGCTGCACAGGTATCAACCATTTTATAAACTCGTTTTATTCCTAACTCCTTACGGCGGTTGTATACTTCGTCTTCTGTTACATTACCTAATACCCAGGCAATTTGTTCATCAGAGAAACCCTTTTGTTTTAGGTTAAAGAAGAAATCTTTAGGAATATTATTTAGCGAATAGCGTTTTAGTTCAATTTCCAAATTAACCATTTCCTGGATTTGGATTAAAAACCACTTATCGATTTTCGTTACCTTACGGATAGATTCAAGTGGTACCCCCATACTCATGGCGTCTTTAATCAGGAACAATCTGTTCCAGCTTGGATGTTCCAAACCATGCATAATTTCTTCAATGTTCCTTTTTTGCTTGCCATCAGCACCTAGGCCCGCTCTACCAATTTCTAAACTCTGACAAGCTTTTTGCAACGCTTCGATAAAGCTTCGGCCTATAGCCATTACTTCCCCAACTGCTTTCATTTGCAGGCCTAGTTCGGGATTAGCTCCTTTAAATTTATCGAAGTTCCAACGAGGGATCTTTACGATTACATAATCTAAAGTTGGTTCAAAATATGCTGAAGTTGTTTTGGTGATTTGGTTTTCTATTTCATCTAGGTTATAGCCTATTGCGAGTTTTGCGGCAATTTTAGCGATCGGATAGCCTGTTGCTTTACTTGCCAAAGCTGATGAACGAGAAACACGTGGATTAATTTCAATCGCGATAATATCATCATTATCAGGATTTACAGAAAATTGCACGTTACATCCTCCTGCAAAATTCCCGATAGCACGCATCATTTTTATAGCTTGATTACGCATCTCCTGGTAACAACGGTCGGACAAGGTCATTGCAGGTGCAACTGTGATGGAGTCTCCAGTATGAATACCCATTGGGTCGAAATTTTCGATGGAGCAGATGATGATTACATTATCATTGCTATCTCTCAACAACTCCAATTCATATTCTTTCCACCCTAAAACAGCTTTTTCTACCAACACTTCGTGCGTTGGTGAAGCTTCTAAACCGCGTTTTAGGGCCGCATCAAAATCTTCCTTCTTATGCACAAAACCACCCCCCGAACCTCCTAATGTATAAGAAGGGCGAATTACTAATGGATAGCCGATCTCTTGGGCAGCTTCCTTACCTTCTAAAAATGAATTAGCAATTTTCGAAGGAGCAACGCCTACACCTATGTCGACCATAAGTTGACGGAATGATTCTCTATTCTCTGTCTTTTCGATTGCGGCTACGTCAACACCAATAATTCTTACGTTATGCGCTTTCCATAGACCACGTTCTTCTGCATCAACACAAAGGTTTAAGGCAGTTTGACCTCCCATTGTTGGTAATACCGCATCAATGGTTGGTAAGGTTGGAGAGTTGGCATGTTCAATTAAAATCTGTTCGATCGATTCGAGGGTTAATGGTCTCAGATAAACATGATCACCAATAACCTTATCGGTCATGATCGTTGCCGGATTAGAATTGATAATGGAAACGGCTATACCTTCTTCCTTCAAAGAAAGGGCTGCTTGCGAGCCAGAGTAATCGAATTCACATGCTTGACCAATGATAATAGGTCCAGATCCAATAATAAGTACGGAGCGTATGGAGGTGTCTTTAGGCATTGTAGGGGTTTAAAAAAAGTCTAAAGTAAAATCAAAATTTGACGATAGCTTGGGAAAATGCGCTATTACAATGTGAAATATCCCAACTTATCTGTCGGGATGCAAAGATAGGATTTTAAAATAAAAAAGAGGGCAGTTGGCCCTCTTTTTTTAAATTCACACACATGAATTATTTACTGGAGTAATTTAACTTCTCCAATATCTGTTGTTGCGCTATCAGCAACTGAAACATTTTCGACAGCAGCATCTTTATAGGGTGCATTGGCTTTAATCCAAATGGTATAAGTTCCCTTTTTTACATTGCTAAAAACAAAAGTCCCGTTGCTGATTTGTGATCTTAGGGTATCAGTTCCCGCAACGGCGACTACCTCTCTTGCTCCTTCGGCGGGAGTAACCTTGCCTTGGATCCCGCCTTCTTTAATCGAACCGAATGCAAACAACCCTATAGATAAAGTTGCAACGGTTAAGATTTTTAAACTCGCACTTTTCATGATCATTAATTTTTAGTTTACAATTGCTTAAATCAACACTTTCCCTTTCATATTGTTTTAAAGAATATTGGCAAACAGGTAGATGTATGATAATCCCTACATTTCTGCCTTTTGGAAATTTCATTTTCTATACAAAACTTTCTGAATAATTATTTGTTAATTAACTATTATGAAAAAAGCGATCATAATTCTTATTTGTATTATAAGTGCTAACATGGGCTGTGGCACGGTGCAGTCTATCATCAAGTCTACGTTCCCTTATACGGCCACCTTAGTTGTGCCTATGAGCTCCAAAAGTAATACAACAATTGTGGCTACAAGCACGGCTAGCAGTTTTGATCAGATTTTCGGAAATCAAAATGGAGCCACCTACATTAAAGAAGTGAGGGTCGCTTCAGCGCGTTTAGATGCAAGCAATCCGAGTAATCAGAATTTAGGAGTATTTAAATCTGTTAAATTATATATTATTAACGATGGTGGCGCAGAAGTCATGGTAGCGTCAAGAAGTGATGTGTCTGAAAATATTGGCAACAATCTTGTACTAGATGTAGACAACTCACGTTTTATTGATGAGTACGTTAAAGGAAACAATTTGAGAATTAAATTGGAATATGTGTTAAGAAACAATTTAACAAGTGATGTAAGTGTGAGAGCGGCCATTAATTTAAGTTCTTCGCCAAATACAAAATAGATCTAAAGCTTCCTCATTCTTTGAGGATATTCTTCATAAATAGTTTGTTTGGTTTATTATCCGGTAGGGGTTGTTCCCTATCGGATTTTTTGATTCTAAAGGAAATTGAAATATTGGATACTAGACCGGACAGCAAAAAATGTTGAAAACTAAACTTGTACAGGATGGGAATCTTAGTATTTTAACTTTGTCAAAGCGGGAGGCTTCAATGCTAATTCTATTTCCTACTTTTGAAGCATGTTATTAATCGAAACTTTTCGTGAAAGCATTACTCATTTTTTGTTTGGAACTGGAATACTAGAATGGTGCGGTGTTTTTACCGGCATTTTATGTGTTTGGTTAGCAGCAAAAAACAATATTTGGAATTGGCCGGTGGCCATTGTGAGCGTAATCATTTATATCTTTATATTTTTCGAGACAAAGCTATATGCAGACATGGGTTTGCAGCTCTATTTCTTTGTAATGAATGTTTATGGTTGGTATTTTTGGAGTAAACAGCGTAATAACCCAACAGAATCCCGTCCAATTACTATCATTACTACGCGGGAAATTTTATTATCTGTATTGGGGGCAGTTGTATTTACCATCACACTGGGCTTCTTATTATATCAGCAAACTGATGCCTCATTTCCTTTTATAGACAGTTTTTGCACGGCTTGTAGTTTGATTGGACAAATTTTTTTAGCTAGAAAAGTATTGCAAAACTGGTTGATTTGGATTTTTGTTGACCTAATTTACGTAGGTGTGTATTTTTCTAAAGACCTGTATGCTACCGGATTGATGTACGCTTTATATATCGGCATTGCTACAATGGGGTATTTAGATTGGAGAAAAACTTATCGTGAACAGCGCAATTAAAAAAATAGCTATTGTTGGCCCCGAAAGCACGGGGAAGTCGACTATTTCCAAAGCTTTGGCGAAGCACTACCAAGTACCCTGGGTTCCTGAATATGCGCGTTATTATTGTGCTGCATTAACTGCGGATTGTACACTGCAAGATGAAATCAACATGTTTCATGGTCAGGTGGCACTTGAAGAATCTGTTTTGGCAATAACTGAAAGCGATTTTATTATTTGTGATACAACTTTCTTAACGGTTAAAATATGGAGCGACGAAATGCTCGGTGAGACTCCTCAAATTGTAACGGATGCCTTACAAGCTAAGCCTTACGATTTTTATGTACTACTGGATATCGATTTACCATGGATGGAAGACCCGTTAAGAGATTTCCCACATATGCGTGAACATTTTATGTCTGTATGGCATAAAGAGTTGAAGTTTTTAAATGCCAATTACGTAGTGGTTGGTGGACTTAACGATCGGTTACAAAATGTAATTGAAGCCATTGATGGATTTTTAAGAAGTGAGGTCTTATAAAACATAAAGACATCTATTTCGGAAACATTTTTTTTACCAATCCTTTTAGCTTACCTTTGCAACATCAATAAGGGGTGCCTTGTTTTGTAAAAAACGCAAATACGGGCTGAGAAAATACCCATTTTAGAGCGAAAGTTCTGAATGCACCTGATCCAGATAATGCTGGCGTAGGGAATGGTTTATAGAGTTTAACTAGAGTCGGGAGTACCCCTACTATCGGCAGGTTTAACTAAAGGAAAAATAAATTGAAAAAAATTACGACGGCAGTATTAGCTGCTTTATTGTGCCCGCTACTCATGATGGCGCAGTTCAACATTTCGGGAACTGTTTCCGAAAAAAACGCTAACAATTTTTTAAATGGTGCAACCATCCGGTTGAAAGGAAAAACAGTTGCTTCAACTAGTGAAAATGGTCATTTTGAATTAAAAAACCTACCCGCAGGCGATTATACGATCACCGCTAGTTTTTTGGGATATCAAAGTGAAACACAAATAATTAATTTGCAAGCAAATATCACCTTAAACTTCAAGCTAACACCGCTTACCTTTTTGGCGAACGAAATTGTGGTGAGCGCAACCCGCGCATCATCGAATGCTGCTGCCACCTTTAAGAATATTGATAAGGAAACTATCGCTAAGCACAATTTCGGTCAGGATCTACCCTTCATCCTCGATAATACGCCTGGTGTAGTGGTAACCTCCGATGCTGGAGCTGGAGTAGGTTACACAGGAATTCGCATCCGCGGTAGTGATGCTACAAGAGTAAATGTTACGCTTAACGGTATTCCATATAACGATAGCGAAAGTCAGGGTACTTTTTGGGTTAACATGCCTGATTTTGCGTCTTCAGTTGACAATATTCAAATCCAGCGCGGTGTTGGTACCTCAACCAATGGGGCAGGTGCATTTGGAGGAAGCTTAAATATCCAAACTACGGCTGGGGAAAGCAATCCTTATGCGGAAATTAATAACACTTACGGCTCATTTGACACCTGGAAAAATACCGTTAAAGTTGGAACAGGTTTAATTAATGATCAATGGAGCTTTGATGGGCGTTTATCTCGCATTAAATCTGATGGATTTATAGATAGAGCGGCTTCTAATTTAAAATCTTATTTTGTTTCAGGAGCTTATCACGGAAAAACTGATTTACTTAGAGTTAATGTATTTTCAGGAAGTGAAAAAACTTACCAGGCATGGAATGGAATTCCCGAATCTCGCTTAAACGGAGATGTGGCTAGGATGAATGCCTACATTGCTAGAAATGAGTTAAACTCTGCCGATGCTGCAAACTTATTGAACTCAAATAGTAGAACCTATAACAGTTTTACTTATCAGGATCAGACCGACAATTATTGGCAGGATCATTATCAATTGCTCTATGCGAAACAGTTTAATGAGAAATTTTCTTTCAACGGAGCATTACACTACACCGCCGGTAAAGGTTATTATGAAGAATTTAAGGAATCTCAAAAATTAACCAATTATGGTCTTCAGCCAGTAGTAATTGATGGAACTACAATCAGTAGAACGGACTTAATTCGAAGAAGATGGTTGGATAATGATTTTTATGGTTTTACTTATGCTTTCAATTATAAACCTAGCGCTGGCTGGCAGTTAACACTAGGCGGTGGATATAACGAATACAAAGGTGCTCATTTTGGGCAGGTTATTTATGCGCAATATGCCAGCAATGGTACAAATGATAGGCATTACTATGACAATGACGGATTTAAAACCGACTTTAACACCTTCTTAAAGGTTGGATATAATCCTACAGAAAAATTAAATCTTTTTGCTGACTTACAATATCGTCGCATTTATTATGATGTACTGGGAACTGACAAGAATATATATCAACTAAACGTTAAAGATGAGCTAAACTTTTTTAATCCAAAAATTGGAGCAAGCTATTTTATTTCGACAAATTCAAACGTTTACGCATCATTAAGTGTCGCTAACAAAGAACCTGGAAGAGATGACTATATAAATGTGAATGCTGGCACAATCCCTAAACCAGAGAAACTAAATAATCTGGAAGCTGGTTATCGTTTCAACGGAGACAAATTAGCTGGTGGTTTAAATTTGTATGGCATGTGGTATAAAGATCAGCTAGTAACTACTGGGAAAATCAATGATGTAGGAGAATATTTCAGACAGAATGTGGCAGATAGCTACCGCATAGGCGTTGAATTTGATGCGACCTGCAGACTTAACGATCAGTTTTCTGTATTGGCCAACGCTTCCTTGAGCCGCAATAAAATTAAGCATTTTACCGAGTTTATAGATGACTATGACAACGGCGGTCAGCAAGAAAACACTTACACCAATACGACCATTTCTTTTTCTCCGAGTTCAATCCTTTCTGGGGAGTTAGTTTACAACCCCACGAAGTCACTAGCTTTAAGTTGGCAATCTAAGCATGTTGGCGGGCAATATTTAGACAACACTCAAAATAATACTCGCAAATTAGCAGCCTATTGGGTTAACAATGCACGGTTTGGCTATACGCTTAATTTAAAAGGTTTTAAGAATATCAATCTCGCATTGTTAGTCAATAATGTGCTGAATGAAAAATATGAAAGCAACGGATACACTTTCGGCTATTTTAGTGGAGGCTCATTAACTACCGAGAACTTTTATTTTGCGCAATCGGGCACGAACTTAATGTTGAGTTTAAATTTGAAATTTTAAAGAGAAAGGCAATTTTGGCATGAAAAAGTTTATTGAGAAATTACATTTTATTACCCATGACATTCCACAGCATACGCATATTAATCAGGCGCAATTAGCTTGTGAGGCTGGAGCAAAATGGATTCAATATCGCTGCCTAAGCAAAAATGATAAAGATCTTCTGGCAGACATTCACATCATTGCTGAAATTTGTGACGATTGGGGTGCTACGTTGATTGTAACAGATCATATCCATTTGAAAGGGAAGGCAGATATTCAGGGATTTCATATAGAAGATATGGATGCAGATTTTATCGCACTGCGGAAACATATTGGAGAAGCGTTTACTCTGGGCGGATCATCAAACACTATTGAAAATTTAATCCGCTTGGCGAAAGAGGGCGCAGATTATGCCGGTTTTGGTCCTTTTAAGGTTACCACAACGAAACCAAATAACGCCCCATTACTTGGCGTTAAGGGGTATCTTGAGGCTTCCCAAACATTAAAGTCGATGGCTCTTGAACTACCAATTTTAGCAGTTGGAGGGGTTACTTTACAGGATACAGATTCATTACTTTCCACGGGTATTTATGGAATTGCAGTATCTTCAGCCATAAACCAAGCTGACGACTTAAGATTAGCCTATCAAGATTTTTATAATGCTGTAATTTAGACAAATAGGCGCTTGCGATGTTCGGCTAAATAAAGTAGTTTTGATTATGAATGACGCTCAATGGAGTTTTTTTAAAAAATATAGCTTTAGGGCGTTCTTTATTTTATTTGTGCTTTATATTACGTTTAATAATAACGGCGCTTTCCCCTTTTTCAATGTTTTAGCTCAATACCCAATACAATGGATGCATCAATTCATCCCTTGGTTCTCCGCGAATGTGGTTGGCTATGAGTATGATTATACCATCTTTACCAATGGCAGTGGCGATACCAGTTATGACTATGTCTTACTTCTTTTCAGCACAATCGTTTCGGTTATTGCTGCAGGCCTGTGGTCGGCCATTGATTACAAAAGAAAAAACTACAATAAGTTATACTATTGGTTATTGGTATTAGTTCGTTGTTATGTAGCATTTACGCTCATTAATTACGGGATGGTTAAGATCATTAAACTGCAGTTTCCATCTCCTTATTTATCCCGTCTAACCCAGGCTTACGGTGATTCGTCTCCCATGGGTTTAGCTTGGACTTTTCTTGGCTATTCCAAAGGTTATAATATTTTCATGGGCATTATTGAGGTTTCATCTGTCTTGTTGCTATTCCGCCGGACAATGGTTGTGGGGGCATTTTTGAGCCTAGCCGCCTCTGTACATGTGATGAGTATGAATTATTTTTATGATGTCCCGGTGAAAATACTTTCAACTACCCTCGTAGTGATGTGCCTTTTCATTTTAGCTCCGTATCTAAAAAAAATCATACAGTTTTTCCTCACAGGAAATTCGGTAAGTCTACAAATTATAGAAGCTCCTGTTTATAGGAAAAAATGGATGTTCTATGCGCTATATGCTTTCAAATATTTAGTAATTATTTACTTTACATTAACTCTTATTAACGGGTCTCTAAAAGCTTCGAAACAATATGGTGAATTGGCGGTAAAACCTCCACTTTACGGCATCTATGAGGTTGAACAGTTCACGATTAACAAAGTGGACCTGCCCCCACTTACAACCGATTACGGGAGATGGAGGGAACTGATTATCCAAACTAAGGATTGGGTAAGAATAAAGTTTATGAATGACTCAACAGAATATGTTTCAGTTAAAGTCGACACGCTTACTAAACAAATTAAGTTTAACGACAATCCAAATGATGAAACGCAGAAAAGTCTCTTTAAATATCGTTTCTCTGGTGGAGACAGGATCATTTTAAATGGAATATTGCACCGTGACTCTACCACTATTATTTTAAAAAAGGTAGACCTTAAAAAGTACAAGTTAATCAACAGGAAGTTTAATTGGGTAAACGAATATCCCTATAATAGATAGACTTTAAATAGAACGTCTTATCTTTGTCTGCAACAATGAAAAACGCTGATATTCTCAATTTAGATGACGTAAAATTATTGGTCGATAATTTTTATGGCAAAGTTCGCGATAATTCGCTTTTAGCTCCTATTTTTAATGAGGTGATTGGCGATAAATGGCCTATTCATTTAGAAAAAATGTATGGTTTTTGGCAAACGCTTTTGTTGGATACCCAAGCGTACGCCGGTAGTCCCTTTTTAAAGCATGCTAAATTGCCTATTGAAAAACAGCACTTCGATACATGGATCAAGTTATTTAACGAAACTATAGATGAAAATTTTGTAGGTGCAAAGGCTGATGAAGCAAAATGGAGGGCATCCAAGATGAGCGAAATGTTTCAATATAAATTGGATTATTATAAAAATAACCCGGCTCAACCCTTAATTTAGCGAGGACTCAGACATACGGTTTGACTGTCCGTTTGTGCTATTCGAACTTTAAAAATAAATCACTTTGGAAGAACAATCTGTCATTGTAGAAAAAAAAGATCCATTCGCGGCATTGCGTTATCGAGAATTTCGCTCCTATATCGGAATGCGCTTCTTCTTCACTTTTGCTTATCAAATGCAGGCAGTAATCATTGGTTTCCATATCTATTACCTCACAAAAGATCCTTTGGCATTGGGTCTAATTGGTCTCTGCGAAGCAATTCCCGCCATTGGCATAGCGCTTTACGGAGGATATATAGCTGATAAGACTGAAAAAAGAGGATTATTATTAAAAATATTTGCCGGAGTATTGTTGTGTTCCATCATCATGTTAGTGGTTACTTCCAATAGAATGCATGCTTACGTACCAACAAGCTACATCGTGCCCATCATGTATGCGATGATATTTGGGGTGGGCTTAGCGAGAGGCTTTTTCGGTCCGGCAACATTTTCATTAATGGCACAGATTATTCCCAAAGATTTGTATGCCAATGGGAGTACATGGAGTAGCTCTTTCTGGCAAATGGCCTCAATTTTAGGTCCATTAACAGGAGGATTGATTTATGCGTTTTATGGAATAACGCCTACCTATATGGTAATCATTAGCTTTATTATATTCTCGCTCATCTGCATTTTCTTTTTAAAAACGCACCCGCCCACATTCATTCCCAAAGAAAGTATTGTGAAGAGTTTAAAAGAAGGAATTAATTTTGTTTTTAAAAGCAAAATGATGTTAGCCGCGATAAGCCTTGATTTATTCTCCGTATTTTTTGGAGGAGCAGTAGCATTGCTGCCTGTTTTTGCTGAGGATATTTTAAAAGTTGGCTCCGAAGGTTTGGGCTATATGAGAGCTGCAGCCTCAATCGGCGCAGTGATTACCATGTTAATCATGACGCGATTCTCGCCGATGAATAAACCTTGGCGCAATTTGTTAATTGCCGTTACGGGTTTTGGTTTAAGCATAATATGCTATGGTTTATCCACTAGTTTCTACCTCACTTTATTCTTCTTATTTTGCGAAGGTGCATTTGATAGTGTGAGTGTAGTGATTCGTTCAACAATTATGCAGTTGCTTACACCAGATCAAATGCGAGGCAGGGTATCGGCCGTAAATAGCATGTTTATTGGCTCATCTAATGAGATTGGAGCGTTCGAATCGGGTTTAACCGCAAAGTTAATGCGTACTGTTCCGGCAGTGGTGTTTGGAGGCAGTATGACCTTGGGGATTGCCGCAATTACTTATTTCAAAACCAAAAATTTATTACCCTTAACTTTAGCTGACATAAAACCTGCAGAAAAAATTGAGGATCAGGTTTAATCGACCCTTTCTCCAACTTGTTGCCTCCACATGGCGAAGTACAAGCCCTTTTCTGCCAATAACTCCGCGTGCTTCCCTTGCTCAATGATATTACCTTTCTCTAATACATAAATCCGATCCGCATGGCGAATGGTTGATAATCTATGGGCGATTAAAATAGTAATCTGACTAGTAAGTTCTGAAACATCCCGTATTGTAGCTGTAATTTCTTCCTCTGTTAGCGAATCCAAGGAGGAAGTTGCTTCATCAAAAACTAAAATATCCGGTTTACGTAACAATGCTCTTGCTATAGAAAGGCGCTGCTTTTCACCTCCAGACACTTTCACGCCGCCCTCGCCAATTATGGTATCCAATCCATTATCAGCACGTGCTAAAAGGTTTTGGCAGGCTGCCTGATGCAAAACCCGCATACAATCTTCATCACTTGCTCCTGGCTTAACGAACTGAAGGTTCTCTCTAATTGTTCCCGAAAACAACTGGGTGTCTTGGGTTACAAAGCCAATTTTTTCTCTTAATAGATTTAAATCAATATCCTTTCCCGAAACTTGGTTGTACAACACTTTTCCTTCTACGGGTTGATATAAGCCGACTAACAGCTTAACCAAGGTCGTTTTACCAGAGCCAGAAGGGCCTACAAAGGCAATTGTTTCGCCCTCTTTTGTATTAAAATAGATATTATTTAGCGCGTTATTTTTGCCAGACAAGTGTCTGAAACTTACATTTTCGAAAGACAATGCATTAATTTTCTGCACGATGACTGGATTCAAAGGCTTGTGTTCAATGGGTGTGTTTAAAATCTTTTTGAAATTACCTAATGACACCTCAGCCTCTCTCCAGGCCAAAATTACGGTTCCAATTTCTTGCAGGGGCCCGAATAAAAAGAAAGAATAAAATAAAAACGACAGATACTGACCCGGTGTGATGTTGTTTTCAAAAATTAGCATGAGCAATACGACAATCATGGTACTTCGCACTAAGTTTACAGTTGTTCCCTGCACAAAGCTCATGCTTCGAACATATTTAACCTTTTTCAGTTCCAGCCCTAAAATTTTATACGTGGTGGTATTTAAACGGCCGATTTCTTGGTCCGCTAAGCCTAAACTTTTAACCAATTCAATATTGCGGAGCGACTCTGTTGTTGAACCTGCCAACGCCGTAGTTTCTGAGATAATAGAGCGTTGTATGACCTTAATTTTTCTACTCAAAAACCAACTGATAAAACTAATGATTGGAATAGAGGCGGCATAAACGAGCGTTACTTTGTAGCTAATAGAAAGCGAATAAACTATGACGAACAATAATCCGATAAAGCTGATAAAGAGAATACTAATAAAAGATGTAATGAACTTTTCACTATCAGTTCTAACTTTCTGTAAAATAGACAAGGTTTCTCCACTTCTTTGATCCTCGAACACCTGATAAGGAAGTTCAAGCGAGTGTTTAAGGCCATCTGCATACATTTTAGCACCAACCTTTTGGATAATAATACTCGTAAAATAGTCCTGAAAGTTCTTAGCGATTCGGGATACCATTGCAACTCCAATTGCATAACCAATTAATTCGAGTACTCCCTTGATATAAGCACTCTTATCTGACTGGTAAAGATGAGCCTTAGTGATATATCTATCCATTAATTTACCCGTAATTGCCGGGTCCATTAATGAAAATCCGATGTTCATAGCCGCTAGAAATAATGCTAATGCTACAATCCACTTGTGTGCCTTTAAGTATTGGAGTAATAATTTCATCTTCTTTTTGTTTGGGGCTCAAAAATAAACAAAGGGAATGAAGCTTAGCAACATTCCCTTTTATATTGTATTACTTTGACAATCTTTTAAAGATTGTCAAAGTTTAAATTGTCATTATGTCTTTTTCTTTCACTTCTGCGTGTTTATCAACTTTTATGATATAAGCATCTGTTATTTTTTGCACTTCACCTTCTCCAGTCTTGATCTCATCATCTGAAATGCCCTCGCCTTTCAATTTCTGGATTTTTGTATTGGCATCTTTACGGATATTTCTTACGGTAATTCTTCCACGCTCAGCTTCTTCCTTAACTTTTTTCACCAACTCCTTACGTCTCTCTTCTGTTAAAGGAGGTACTACTAAGCGAATAATTACACCATCATTCTGGGGATTAATGCCAATATTAGCTTCCATAATAGCACGTTCTATAGGAACTAATAATTGTTTTTCCCAGGGCTGAATGATAAGTGTCCGGGCATCTGGTGTATTGATACTTCCAACCTGTGCTAACGGAGTTGGATTACCATAATAGTCAACCATGATACCATCAAGCATGCCTGCAGATGCCTTTCCAGCTCTTATTTTAGTTAATTCAGCTTCACAGTGGGCAATTGCTTTTTCCATTGTAGCTTGAGCATCTTCTAATTGTTTCTTTATGAGGTCATTCATAATGTGTAGTATTTATACAAAAATATAAAAATTGGTTAGATTTTAACCTTGAACCAGGGTGCCGATTTCTTCTCCGTTGGCGATTTTCATAAAATTGCCGTTTTTATTCATATCAAATACAATGATAGGAACTTTATTCTCTTCGCAAAGTGTAAAGGCAGTCATATCCATTACATTTAAGCCTTTAGCATAAACTTCTTTAAAAGAAATTTCGCTGTATTTTACTGCCGCAGGATCTTTTTCAGGATCTGCAGTGTAAATCCCGTCAACTCGGGTACCTTTTAAAACTGCATCTGCACTAATTTCAATCGCTCTTAATGCTGCTGCAGAATCTGTAGTAAAATATGGATTTCCCGTTCCTGCACCAAAAATCACGACTCTACCTTTCTCCAAGTGGCGTATGGCTCTTCGACGTACAAATGGCTCACAAATTTGCTCCATTTTAATGGCTGACAACAAACGGGTTTTCAAACCTACTTTTTCCAGGGCGTCTTGTAAAGCCATACTATTAATAACGGTGGCTAGCATGCCCATATAATCAGCCTGTGCCCTATCCATTCCAGATTTTTCAGCACTTAACCCTCTAAAAATATTACCTCCACCTATAACGATGGCTATTTCCAGACCTTTATCGTGAACTGCTTTAATATCTTCTGCATATTGCTTAACACGTTCGTTATCAATACCATACTGCATCTCGCCCATCAACGATTCGCCACTCAATTTTAATAAAATCCGTTTATACTTCATGACCTCAAAAATATTAACAATTTTTTACTTAGCTGCTATGCTTTTAAACAATTGATGTAATTATTTAGCTGTTGATCTTTTCACCTCTAAATATCACCTGCTTTAAGCTTAGTTCTTTATCCAAAACTAATAGATCAGCCTGATAACCAGATTGGATTTTTCCTTTTACTTTATCTTCTCCTATTAATTTGGCTGGGTAGAACGAACTCATTTTTAAGGCATCCGTTAAATCAATATCACAATAATTTATACAATTTTTAACTGCTTGCAGCATTGTTAAAGATGACCCTGATAACGTTCCATCGGGCATTACAAATTTATCCCCAAGCAAACGGTGTTGATAGGGTCCAGAGGAGCAGGATGTTACTGCGTCTGTAATTAAGAACATTCTTTCTCTTAATAGTTTTTGGCTAATCTTTACAACTTCAAAATCTACGTGGTTACCATCCACAATGAGGCTTGCCATTGCTTTATGATGATTAAATATCGCCGTTGGAATACCGGGGTCTCGATGATGCAGGGGCGACATTGCATTAAATAAATGGGTTGTGGTTTGCACGCCCATATTGTAGGCTTGTGTTGCTTGCTCAAAAGTAGCATCGCTATGCCCTAAAGAAACTACGATGTGATGATCCAATAAATATTGAATAACTTTTTCGTCCTGTAGCTCCGTGGCTATGGTCATCATTTTAATGACGCCGTCTCCAAAATCGAGCAATGCCTTAATTTCATCGAGTGTAGCTTTTCGGATAAATTCATTTACATGAGCACCCTTACGTTTAGGGTTCAGGAAAGGTCCTTCTAAATGAAGTCCAAAACAATTTTTAGCAACTTCCCTGTGAGCTTTGGCGGCTTTAATGCAGGCATTAAAAACCGATGGGGTATTAGTGGCAATACAAGCCAAAAAACTAGTTGTACCCTTTTTTAGAAGATCATCTTCTATAATTGTTAATGATTCAACAGTAGGTTCGGAAGAAAATAATTTACCTGCAGCTCCATAAATTTGGAGGTCGATGAAGCCTGGAACTAATAGGTTCTCGCTTTTTGAAAAATCTGATTGTTCAGTAACTGATTTAAGTTGACCGTCTACAATTTCCAACGCTTGCAATGGTTTTATGACATCTCCATTAAAATAGTTACAATTATCAAACGTGTGGATCATATTAAGCGGTTAAATTTCTAATACTCTTTACGAAGGTAATATTTTGATCGCGGAACTTTTAACATAAAAAAAGTCGGTTCAAATTTGAACCGACTTTTTATCATAATTAGAGGCTAATTACGCTCCTAATTGTACACGTTTGAACGCTGTAACTGTTAATCCTTTAGCTGTTTCGTTTAAGAATTTACGCACATCTTTTGATGAATCTTTAACAAACTCCTGGTTTAACAAGGTACTATCTTTATAGAATTTATTCAATTTACCTGCAGCAATTTTCTCAACCATCTCTTCTGGTTTACCTTCTGCACGAATTACGTCTTTAGCAATTTCAATTTCACGCTCGATAGTAGCTGGATCGACACCATCTTTATCAACTGCAACAGGATTCATTGCTGCAATTTGCATAGCAACGTCTTTACCTGCTTCAGTAATATCTATACCATTAGCGCCTTCAAATACTACTAAAACACCCATTTTACCATTAGAATGGATATAAGAAACGATTTTTTCACCAGTTACATTTGCGTACTCTTGAATAACGATTTTTTCCCCGATTTTTCCGGTTAATTCAGTTATGGTTTCAGCAACTGTACGTCCATCTTCCAAAGTAATTGATGATAATTCTTCCATAGAAGAAGGGTTGTTGGCAACTGCTGCAGCTAAAACAGCCTGAGCTAAATTACGGAAATCCTCAACTTTAGAAACTGGCTCAGTTTCACAAGCTAGAGCAACTAATTTACCATTAGTACCATCTGCTGAAACACTGATTGATACAAGACCTTCAGAGGTAGCATTACCAGAACGAGCGGCAGATACTTTTTGGCCTTTTTTGCGCAATAAATCAACCGCAGCTTCGAAATCGCCATTGGCTTCTACCAAAGCTTTTTTGCAATCCATCATCCCGGCTCCGGTTTGTTGGCGTAACTTGTTTACATCTGCGGCAGTAATTTGTACTGTAGACATTTTTTCTTTATTTATATGATATATTATTATCCTTCTGTAGACTCTTCTGATGAAGCCTCTGCTTCAGCAGTTTCTTTTTTAGTTGGTCTTTTAGCACCCGCTTCTCTAGGTGTAGCAGCTGCTTCAGGAGCATCAGCAGCAACTTTCACTGCTACAGCTTCTTTCTCAGCTTCTTCATCTTTTTCACGTTTACGCTCATCTAAACCTTCTTCAATTGCTTTGATAATTACGTCAGTAATCAATAAGATTGATTTAGTAGCATCATCATTTGCAGGGATCGGGAAATCGATGCTTGATGGATCAGAGTTAGTATCAACCATTGCAAAAGTAGGGATGTTTAATTTCATCGCTTCTGCTACAGCAATATGCTCCTTTTTAACGTCAATTAAGAAAATTGCAGCCGGTAAACGGTTTAAATCTGCAATACCCCCTAATAAACTTTCTAATTTAATACGCTCACGTTGGATCATTAAGCGTTCTTTCTTAGAAAGAATAGAGTATGTACCATCTTTAGTCATTTTATCGATGGTAACCATCTTTTTAATTGACTTGCGAACCGTTGCAAAGTTGGTTAACATGCCACCTAACCAACGTTCAGTTACGAAAGGCATATTTACTTTTTTTGCTTGTTCAGCAACGATTTCTTTAGCTTGTTTCTTAGTTGCTACAAATAAGATCTTACGACCTGACTTCACGATTTGTTTAATCGCTGCTGCAGCTTCTTCAGTTTTAGTTAAAGTTTTATTTAAATCTATAATGTGAATTCCATTGCGTTCCATAAAAATATATGGTGCCATTTTCGGATTCCATTTGCGGGTAAGGTGACCAAAGTGTACACCTGCATCCAATAAGTCTTGATATGTAGTTCTTGCCATTGTGTTTGTCTCCTTTAAGATTAACGTTTACTGAATTGGAATTTCTTACGTGCTTTTTTACGTCCTGGTTTCTTACGTTCAACCATACGCATATCACGGGTCATTAACCCTTTAGCGCGTAATGCTGGTTTTTTCTCAGCATCTAATTCAACAATAGCTTTAGCGATAGCTAAACGAACTGCTTCTGCTTGTCCTTTTACTCCTCCGCCATTTACATTTACAGTAACATCATATTTACCAATTAACTCCGAAACTTCGAATGATTGGTTAACAATGTATTGTAGCGGTAAGGTAGGGAAATATACTTTGTGGTCTTTACCGTTAACGGTAATTGTGCCGTTGCCTTCTTTTAAATAGATACGGGCAACTGCAGTTTTTCTTCTTCCTGAAGTGTTTGTAACTGACATTTCTTTTCTCTTTTAATTAAAGTGTAATGGTTTTTGGTGATTGTGCTGCATGCGGGTGCTCCGAACCTGCGTAAACAAAAAGATTGGTGTACAATTTTTTGCCCAAACGACTTTTAGGTAGCATTCCACGAACAGCCTTCTCAATAACACGAGTAGGGTGTTTTGCCATTAACTCTTTTGGAGAAATGAATCTTTGACCACCTGGATATCCTGTGTAAGAAATGTATTCTTTCTCAGTAAATTTATTCCCGGTCAATTTTACCTTGTCTGCATTAATAACGATAACGTTATCACCGCAGTCTACGTTTGGGGTAAACTCTGGCTTGTGTTTTCCTCTAATGATCATTGCGATCTTAGAAGACAAGCGCCCCAAAATCTCTCCTTGTGCGTCAACAACAACCCACTGTTTATTAACAGTTTTTGCATTGGCAGAGACAGTTTTGTAACTTAACGTATTCACTTGCTTTTATTTAATTTGTTAAAAAATATTTAATATCCCTCTTTTTTAGGGACTGCAAAGATAGACAGAATAGTTTAATAAGCAAAGGCTTGAGAGAAAAAAGTTGTTAGCGGGAGACTATCGGTTTATTTTACTACTTTCTTTTTAACAAAATCGACATAGTTTTCATTTCTTTTCCTTCTTTAGTTTCAAACATTTCCATCACTTGAGTATTATCATCTACCATTTTAAAAGTTTCACGAACAGCAATATCCTTCCCTGTAACAACATCAGTAGCACTGCCTTTTAAATTCATTGTTTTCGATGCCTCGTCATAAGTTCCTTCTAATTGCATGATACCGGTTCCCATGTTATCAATCCAAGTGCTCAAATAAATTTTTCTCGCATTATCATAAGCTAAAGTGCTTACACCTTCAAATTGCATTCCGTCTATCATACCCTTATAAGTTCCTTGTTGGTATCTTCCCCCCAAAATCATCTTATTCTCACAGGTTGCTTTATTCACACTTGGAGAATCGGGGGAATAATAGAATGATATTTCTGCTTCCCATTTACCATCAGATTTTGCCAACATTTTATGCACTTCTCCTGGTGTCATATAATTTACCCAAGCCTTGTTCATGGCAGCGGTGTCAACCGGCATGCTAGTCGTATCTGAATCCGAAGTATTGCTATCAGTGGTGTTACCTTTTTTTTCGCTGTTACAGGCTACTGCAAGTAGCCAAACCGCGCCGAAAGCTAAATTTATAATTTTCATGTTTTTAAAATTAGGAAATAAAGTTAATTAATTATATTTCAATTGTTTATAATTCTTATACATATACATAAACAGCTGTGTAATGACTAGGAGACAAAAAGTAAAACTTATCGTTAAATACGAAGCAGTGTCATTGCTCATAAAATCAAATTCGAATACCGCACCTAAAATGTTTATAAATCCATAAAATAAAGTAGATAGGTAATACAAAATCCAAAGTCCGATTGAATAGTGCCAAAGCTTCCATTTATAATTATCAAGTTGATAGCTTCTAAGAGCGAGCCAATTAAAAATGATAATCATCAGAATTCCTGAAACAGAATTAAACGTGCCACTCTTTAAATAAATTAAGCCGTAAACTATGGCTAAGAATAAATTAAGGTAAGAGAGTTTGTGTAGCATAAAAAAAATAAACAATTTAAAAGCCTATTTGTTACTAAATTATTAAAAACATTGATTATGACAAAGCAAACGAAAATACTAACAGGTTTACTAGCGGGAGCAGCACTAGGTGCTGGAATTGCTTTAGTTTTATCAGATAAAAATGATATGAAAGAAAAAATGAGCGATTGGCTCTGCGATGTGTTATCACAATCAAAAGGCAGTTTAGGAAAAGTTAGCGGGTTGCTGAAAGATGCCTTAGCAAAAACCAGCTCGGCGACTTAAGTTAAAGTAACCTTTTAGACTATATGGACGTCAGTGAAAATTTATTTAGTTTTCAACCATCAAACAATTTTCATAATTTAATTATAGCAATTGCTGCGATAATCTTTGGCATTGTTCTGAAATATGTACTTCGTGCGTCTTTCAAGTTTGTAGCAAGGTTATGGGCAAACTTTCAAATTCAGTCAATACTTAAGCATTTAAGTGCTCCAATGGGGTTCTTTCTCCCCCTATTCTTGCTCAATCTCTCCCTGAATTTCATGTATATTTCTGACGAACTTGCATTTAAAATAAGCCGGGTTCTAGCAGTTCTGCTAACCATCAATTTTGCTATACTTTTATTAAGATTTACTAAAGTACTACAAGATTTTGCCTACCATGCATATGACTTAAATAAAGAAGACAATTTAAGAGAAAGAAAAATAAGAACACAACTACAGTTTATTAGGAAATTTTTTGCTGTTATCATTGTTCTTGTTACTGCCGCATTTATATTATTAAGCTTTGAAAGCATGCGTAAAATAGGCGCGGGTCTACTTACGGGTGTCGGAATAGGAGGCATCATTATCGGGTTTGCCGCACAAAAATCTCTTGGTAATCTGTTAGCAGGCTTTCAGATTGCGTTCACTCAACCTATTCGCATAGATGATGTGTTAGTGGTAGAAGGAGAATGGGGTAAAGTAGAAGAAATTACTTTGACTTACGTTGCTGTAAACATTTGGGATCAACGACGCCTGATCTTACCGATTACCTACTTCATCGAAAAACCTTTTCAGAATTGGACCCGGGTGTCGGCCGAGTTGCTGGGGACTGTATTCTTGTATTTGGATTACGCTACGCCAATTTCTCCATTAAGGGATGAGTTTACGAGATTGATAAAGGCTCATCCGCTCTGGGACAAACGTGCAAGTGCTGTTCAGGTTACAGACTGCAAGGATAACGTTATTGAAGTGCGTTTCTTAATGAGTGCTAAAAACTCTGGTAAAGCCTTTGATCTTCGTTGCGACATTCGAGAAGCAATGCTCGCTTTTGTACAAAGAAATTATCCTGAAAGTTTAGTTAAAACCCGTATAGATATATCAGAAAAGAAGAACACGAACGATACTCCTACAAAAAATATTTAGTACTTTTGATTGATGGATGTTTTTGGAAAGGCACTTACTGAATTTTTCAAAAAAGGAGATGCAGACATATTATGGCTACACAATTCTTATGCAGATGTGGAGGAAATGCCTGTGGAAATTTTTTTTCGATCCGAAGAAGAAATGCCTCCTTTAGAGCTTCAAGCAATTAATTTATGTTACGGTAAAGTTTTAGATGTTGGTGCCGGTGCGGGAAGTCACGCTTTATCACTACAGAAAGCTGGCTTTGATATAACTGCCATCGATATTTCTGCTGATGCTGTAGACATAATGAAGCACCGGGGTGTAAAAAAAGCTCTCACACAAAGCATTTTTTCAACTAAAGATAAATACGATACACTATTATTTCTAATGAACGGTATTGGCTTAACGGAAACATTGGCCTGCTTTGTGACCTTTCTTTCTCAAGCCAAAGAGCTTATTCATCCAAATGGACAGCTCTTATTCGATAGTTCAGATATTTCTTATTTATACGAAGAGCTACCTAAACCTGAGGGATACTTTGGAGAAATAAGCTATTGTTATGAATATCAAGGCCAAAAAGGAGATTGGTTCAATTGGTTATACCTTGATCAGGAAACCTTACAATTAACAGCTAGCCAAAATGGTTGGAAGTGCGAGATAATCTTCGAAGATGGGGAAGATCAATACTTAGCGCGTTTAACGATTAGTTAATTCGCTCTCTCCTCCCAGATACAAGCGATATTGATAATGGTTTGAACAGCTTTCTCCATGTCCTGTACAGAAATCCACTCTTGCTTACTGTGAAAAGCGTGTTCACCTGCAAATATATTAGGACAAGGCAGTCCCATAAATGACAATCTCGATCCATCGGTTCCGCCTCTTATGCTTCTTTTTATAGGTATTAGTCCGGCTCTTTCAATCGCTTCAATACCATAAGCAATTAACTGCGGATATTGATCTAATACTTTTTTCATGTTTCGATACTGCGCTGTAACCACTAACTCATAGTTCGAACTTGGATAGCTACTTAACACCTCTTTAACCACATTTTCTAATGTAAGCTCATGTGATTGCAGCAACAAGTCATCAAAATCTCTTATGATAAATTCTGCCTCCGCCCGCTCGGCATTACCGTTAATGCTTACCGGGTGAATAAAACCCTCTTTACCGCTTGTCATTTCTGGCGTTAAACTATCTTTTGGCAAAGCAGACACAACTGCTGTCAAAATTTTAATTGCGCTTTCCATTTTACCCTTTGCGAAACCGGGATGTGCACTCACCCCGTTAATAACCAGCTTCACTCCATCTGCAGAAAAAGTTTCATCCTCTACTGAGCCCAATGTTTCGCCATCAATTGTGTACGCAAAGTCGGCAGCCAATTTTTGAAGATCAACTTTATCCACTCCTCTTCCGATTTCTTCATCTGGTGTAAAGAGAATTTTTATTGTCCCGTGTTTAACCTGGGGATTAGCTTTGAAAAAAGCAATGGCTTCCATTATTTCAGCCAGGCCAGCCTTATTATCGGCACCTAAAAGGGTTGTGCCACTTGCCGTAACAATATCGTTCCCTATTTGAGCGTTTAAATCTTTATGTTCGCTAAGTCGTATAACTACATTGTGGTCGTCTGGCAACACCAGATCTTCCCCTTGGTAATTGTGATGAATAATTGGTTTTACATTTTCTCCGCTGCAATCTGGAGAGGTATCCATATGGGAACAAAAACAAAGTACTGGAACGTTTTTTATAGCGTTTGAGGGAAGTGTTGCATATACATAACCGAATTCATCATAAGCTGCATCATCAATTCCTAATTCTATTAACTCTTGAACCAAAACTTTAGCCAAATTCTTTTGTTTTGAGGTAGAAGGGTGAGTGCTTGAGGAAGGGTCGGATTGGGTATCAATTTTAGCATATTTGATAAATCTACTCTGAAGATTTTGCCCTTTATTTTGATAGAATAACATAGATTTCAAAATTAGTATAAAAATAATACAACAAAGATTTTTAATTTTGGCGACCACATAAATATCAAGCCCCGCAGATGCCGCATTTAACCCTACGCTTAAAAATAACTCTTTTCTTACTCTTTTTTTGCGTTAACAACGGATTATTCGCCCAATCTAATTTCTATAAATTTAGCATTGGAACTGGTTTTGGTTTAACCAATACTTATGCTGACACCAAAAAAACACTCATCAGTTATGCCGCCAATGCATCGCTTGATTACTATTTAACACCCTTTACGACTTTAGGTGCTGAGGTACAAAAAGGAAAATTAGAAGGCGGCGAAAACAATACAAGATATTTAAACAGGTATAATACTATGACCTTTAACACCAAGGTGTATGCTGGAGAATTTATGAGTGCTAGAGATCTTAATCACCCTTTTTTTAAAAGTATTAGAGGCTTATATACTGGTGCTGGTGTTGGAATTATCAAGAACAATGTAGATGTTGCTGAAAGAAATATTTATAAAAGTAAAAGTAAAGAGGTTATTTTTCCTTTCAATGCAGGGATAAATTTTTATTTCCTCAACCATTGGGGTTATAGCCGTTTTATTCTTAATTTGAATATCCAGGCTACCATCTCTTTAGAAGATGGAATTGATGACGATTTAAATCCATACAGCAATTTTAACGACATTTATAATTTTTTTTCGGTCGGCATAAAATATAATTTCGGTCCATTAGGATTAGATAGAAAAAGATAGTTTTGTTATTTATTCCGCATAAAAAACTAATTTAGGGGCTAATATTTTATTTTTTATATTATGAAAAGAATAGCCTTTTTGTTTCTTCTGTTTTTATCCTTAAAATCCTTCGGACAATTAACTCCTTTTGAACGGAGCAATAAAAAAGAAACTGCTCATTATAGCGAGGCTATCGCTTATTATGAGCAATTAGCAAAAGCCTTTCCGCAGCAGGCAAAATTACTCACTTATGGCAATACCGATTTTGGCAAACCCCTGCATCTAATGGTTTTATCGAAGCAAAAGGTATTCGATCCGGTTTTGGTGAGAAAAAGCGATAAAAGAATTCTTCTCATAAACAATGGAATCCATCCTGGTGAACCAGAAGGAATAGATGCAAGTATGATGCTTGCCCGAGACCTGCTAAAAAACAATGCAATTCCCGAAAATGTGGTCATCTGTATTATTCCTATCTATAACATTGATGGCAGTCACAACCGCAGCGGGACTTCTAGAGCTAACCAAAATGGTCCAATTGCTTATGGCTTTAGAGGTAACAGTAAGAATTACGATTTAAATAGAGACTTCATTAAAACGGATTCTAAAAACTCACAGGCTTTTCAGCAAATTTTCAACACTTGGAAACCAGAAATATTTGTAGATACGCATACCAGTAATGGGGCCGACTATCAATATACAATGACGCTTATTCCGACTCAAAAGGACAAGCTAAATTCTATTTTATCTAGCTACCTTACCCAAACATTAGTACCAGATCTGTATAGTCACATGAAAGGCAAAGGTTTTGAACTCATCCCCTATGTAAATTCTATAAGTGAAACTCCAGAAAGTGGAATTACAGGTTTTATAGAAGCCCCTCGCTATTCTACTGGCTATGTAGCTTTGCATAACACCATCGGCTTTATGCCCGAAACACACATGTTAAAATCATATGATAAACGTGTGGAATCGACCCAAAAATTACTACAAACTTATATTGATATAATTAAGCGTGATGCTAAAATTATTGGGGAAAATAAACGCAAAGCTGATGCTTATACCGCACAACAGAACGATTTTCCATTAGATTGGAAATTAAACCGCTCAGTTTATGACACCATTGCGTTTAAGGGTTTTGCTGCTAAACAAAAACCTAGTGAAGTAAGTGGCATAAATAGATTATATTATGATAGAGATGCTCCGTTTACGAAGTACATAAAGTATTGGGACAAATTTGAGCCAAGTATATCCGTTACAAAACCCATTGCTTATGTTATACCAAAAGCTTGGGATAAAGTAATTGCGTTACTTAAATTAAACAATGTAAAAATGCATCAGCTTGCAACAGATGTAAAACTCAGTCTGCAAATGTATTATATTGGAGAAATGAAAACGAGCACGAGGCCTTACGAAGGTCATTACCAACATTCAGCTGTTAATTTAAATCCTGTGATGCAAAACGTACAATTTTACCAAGGCGACTATGTTATTTACGTTAACCAAGCAAGCAATAGATATATTGTGGAAACCTTAGAGCCACAAGCGGTCGATTCATTCTTTAACTGGAACTTTTTCGACTCCATTTTAGGTCAAAAAGAAGGTTATTCATCTTATGTTTTTGAAGATACCGCAGCCGAACTATTAAAAAAAGACCCTGAGCTGAAGCTTAAGTTAGCGGCGGAAATACAAAAAAATCCAGACCTAGCAAAAAGCGGCAGAGGACAATTAGATTTTATTTACAAAAATTCTGATTACTTTGAAAAAACCTTTATGCGTTATCCTATCGGAAGAATGCAACATGACATTAAGTTAAATTTAAAATAAGATGATGCAATATCTAAATGAAACTCCTGTAGCTTCGATAATTTTTATTTTCACCATAATTACCAGCATTTACGCCTTCAACGATAAGCAATTATATGGCAAATTTATGCTCCACCCCTATTCGGTGTCTAAGGGTAGAAAGCTGTTTACTTTTATTTCGAGCGGGTTCATTCATGCCGATTGGATGCACCTTTTTTTCAATATGTTTACCTTCCTTGCGTTTGCCTTTCAACTAGAAATACTGATCGGCCATTGGCAGTTCGGCGTACTTTATTTTTTAAGTATGGTGTTGGCCGATATTCCATCAGTAATGAAGCACAAAGACCATTTTTGGTACAATAGCTTAGGTGCATCAGGCGCCATCAGTGCGGTCTTATTTAGTTTTATTTTATTCGACCCGTTGAGCAAGATTATGATTTTCCCTATTCCTTTCGGAATTCACGCAATCATCTTTGGGGCATTGTATTTAATATATTGTTATTATATGTCCAAACAGTCGAGGGACAATATTAACCATGATGCACACTTTTTTGGTGCAATCAGCGGGCTAATTTTTACGGTGATTTTTGTACCAGGGGTTATCCCTCATTTTCTAAAAATCTTAAGTGTGTGGGTAAATGCGGGTCGTTAAAATAACTCAATGGGGCACTCGGGTCTTTGATAATCTCGAACAAGGTATGCCCCCAGGGTTTCCAAAAATTCTCTAGCACCTGCGCATATGTTTTGTGCGCCCAAACATCAAAAAGCGCTTTATTTTGTGTGCCTTTAAGCGGCATTGCATCTATATAAATGGTGCCGTGTGCGGGCATAATATTATACTCCGGCAAGCGATTAAAAAGATAGGCGGAGTAAAAGAAACGTGCAGCTATTTCCTCAAACTGTTGTTCTGACAGCTTTGTATCATTTATAGATTCAAGAATTTCGTGATGATATCTTTTATTTGTTCCATTATCTTGTAAACAAGCGATTATACCAAAATCTTTAAACTTTAATGAAAAGGTTAGCGTATTAATTTCGTCTCTGAAACTAAATGCTGTATTTGTTTCTGCTAAAGGAACAATTATGATAGACCAGGGAGTGAATTCTTCGAAAACAACTGGCTTGTAAATACCCTGCAGCATAGTGTGCAGATTGCCAAATTTATGCATTAACCCTTGCGACATATTCATGCCGTCGCCGCTAAGTTGATTTAAACGGATCGCGCCTTGCATTTCGATATACAGAAAGCTATACATCAGCTTACCTATCCAATTAAATAAGTCTACGTCTTCCAAGTTCGCTAATCCTGCATATCCCTTTTCAAAGGCCGCAGCTATTTTATTTTCCAAAGGAGATATAAAATTAGCATACACCTGGGGGCTTGTTGGAACGGTTAAACTTTGATAGGTCCGAATACTTTCATCCAAAAGCTTTATCTGTTCGTCGCCAGTTAAATTAGCCATTTTGATTAACCATTCTGGCAAAACACGACTCGGTTCAACAGGGCTCTCGCCACTTAGGAAACACAGTTGGTTTTTAAAATCGAAGCTTTTGAACGGTTGATAGATTGCAGTATTCATGATGATGCAAAACTAGGCATTATAGTTCATTTTCTACAAATTCGACCTATTCTTATAACTTATTCGTAAATTTAATGATAACCACCTGAGTTTTATCAGGCTAGGGTCTAACAAAGTCTGAGTAAACTCTAACAATAGTCTAACAACATACTAAACTCTTATAGCCAATATACTTAAGCCAACAGGGAATTATTTAGACTTTAAATATTAATAATTGTTGTAAAAACTACTGATTTCGCTTATCAATTGGCTATAAATAGGCTTAGTGAATTCTACAAACAATGCACCTGGCGAAGGAGGCATTACTTCTTTCCTTTTGCTAATTGCTAATTGATGTTTGGTTAATGCCCTTTCGTCTCCTTTATAACTTGCCCATTGGTCTTCCCAAACATAGGTACCAGTCAATTTTCGCTGACGAACAACTTTATTGCTATTGTAATCTATCACGGTCATATCTAACAGACCCGATGAAGCTACTTTTTTATCAAAAATACTTAAGGTGGCCTTTACAGTTCCGTAAATTGGTCCACTAGCTCTACTTTCTCCTATCTTAACGCTATCTTTTGCTAATTTCTCCACACGTTCCTTCACATAAGTTTGTCCAACTACAAAATCATCAAATCTTAAGCGCATAATTTGGTCTGGAACAATTCTTTGTTTGCTTGCTTGTCGCTCATCATAAAAGATGACAAACTTATTGTATTGATAATTATTCATCCACTCACTTACCCTTTGTTGGAAATATTCATTCCCCTCCTGGTAATACTCACTGTTAACCCTGGCAGGTTGTACCACTACTTTCAATACCGCAGCGTTATAAGCTTCATTTATTTTTTGCTGGGTATCTTTGTAATTGGCATATAGCTGTTGGGTTCTTTCAAAGTTTTGATAAGCTTTTCTAGCGCTTAACTTATCACCAGCATTTAATAATTGAACCCCTAAAGCATAGCGTACTGCAGCTGCTTTAAACTTGCTATCGGCTAGTTCGGCAATAAATCTTTGTGGATTGGGGACCACAGTAAGACATGCTGGACAGCTATTTATCTGGTTGCTTAACTGGTTTATTTGCTCGTAAGCGCTGATTACGGATTCCCAGCGCAACACATCTGAGGACATTTTTGCTTCATCGATGTTTCTTAAATGTTGTGCTAATGAAAGCTCGTACGCTGATGCCAGAACTTCTCGCGCTTCTTTATTTTGAGGTGAGTTTTGTAAGCGATTTACGGCCTTAACAACTGATGTGTTATAGTTGCCTTTTTGTAATGCGTTTTTTCCGGTGGTACATCCAACAATTAGTATGGATAAATAAATAAAATACCGTAATCTTGAAATAGTTTTCATGGCCTTTACGTTAACATGAACAATTAATTTGCGTATAACAATTAGACGATAAAAATGAGAATAAGTTGCAAGCAGTTTGAATTAACATTAAAACATCCCTTTTCGATCGCTAAATTTACTAGAACAAGCACGCCATTAATGTTGCTAAAGATTGAACATGAGGGAGTTACAGGTTATGGCGAAGCAAGCATGGTCCCGTATATGGGTGAGAGTTATGAGAGCGCCACTCATTTTTTAAGCTTGATCGATTGGACGCAAATCCGATATCCTTTTAACTTTCAAGAAATCATTGCTTATTTAGATAGTTTAACACCTGGTCAGCCTGCCATAAAAGCTGCTATTGATATTGCTTTGAACGACATTCATGGGAAGATTAGCCATCAACCCTGTTATTCAATTTATGGAGCCGAGCCGAAAAATATGCCTCTTACTTCCTATACTGTGGGTATAGATACACCTGAGGTAATTAGAGAAAAATTGAAAGATGCTGCCGCATTTAGAGTAATTAAGGTAAAGTTAGGGCGAGACAATGATAAGGAACTAATTCACACAATACGAAGTGTAACCAACTTACCACTTTATGTAGATGCAAACCAGGGCTGGACGGACAGGAAACAAGCGATAGACATGGTATATTGGTTGCATGACCAAGGCGTTTTGCTGATTGAGCAACCGATGGATAAAGACAACTTAGACGGGAATGCCTGGCTGACTGAACGCAGTCCGATCCCTATTTTAGCTGACGAGGCAGTACAACGCTTAGCGGATATGGACAAGCTCAAAGGAGCCTACCATGGAATTAATGTGAAGTTAATGAAAAGCTGCGGGATGTATGAGGGTCATCAAATGATATTGAAGGCCAGAAGTTTTGGAATGAAGGTTTTGATTGGTTGCATGAGTGAAACCTCTATTGCTACACTTGCAGGGATTGCCTTGGCACCGCTTTGCGATTGGGCAGACTTAGATGGGCCTTGGCTAACGACCAATAATCCTTTTGACACCCCTATGCTCAAAGATGGAAGATATGTTTTAAATGACTTACCAGGCTTAGGGCTAACAGGGGTTAAAGAAGGGTTATTCTGAAGTAGAGAATAGAGATGGAAATCTATTCTCTATTCTTAAAGCTTTTAACCAACTGGATTTTAAAGTAAAGAATTGCACAAAATGTGCCAACAAAAAAAGCAACTATCAATAAGCTGTCATTTTTGAAGGCCCAGCCCATTCCTATAATTGACAAGATAAGAACGAGATTGTAAAACACATTTAAGGCAAGTTTCTTAGCCATGGTTAGTACACTGGCATGTTAGGATCAAATGCCTCTTGCCAGGCCAAAATCCCACCTTTAAGATTATAAAGGTTGTCGAATCCGTGTAATTGCTCCAATTGCATGACAGCAGCAGCACTTCTTTTTCCGCTACGACATTGTATTATAACAGGTTTATCTGTTGCAATTTTATCCGTTTCGATTAAAATACCACCCAGCGGAATATTTAATCCATCTAGATTTGATGTTTCATACTCGAAAGTCTCTCTAACATCAATCAGTTGAAAATCTTCTTTGTTATCGATTTTTTGTTTCAATTCTTGTACTGAAATCTCTTTCATGTTCTTTGTTTTTTACAAACTTAGATAAATTACTGCTATATGCAATATAGAAAAAACCATTATTTAGATCCAGTTAATTGTGTAATAGGGATCTTTATCTTTTGAATGACCGAATTACCATCCCTAAAGGAGACATAATACAGATATTCGGTTTTTTCATCATAAAAGGGGTTGGTATCGAAACTGGATCCATTAACTTTGGGCCCTAGATTCTTAGGCTCCGACCAATTTTTCCAAGTATCATCTAAACGCGTGCTTACATAAAGATCAAAACCACCATAGCCACTATAACCGTTGCTAGTAAAAATTAAGGTTTTATTATCACTTAATAAAAAAGGATTGGTTTCATCTCCCGCTGTGTTCAAACCTTTACCCATGTTTTGAAGAATTCCAAAAACTGTTTCATCTTTAGGTTGGGTATAATAAAGATCAAACCCTCCTATTGTTAAGTCAGATTCTACTCCAAAAAGTATTCGTTTACCATCTTTGGTTAAAAATGCGTCTGCGTAATCTCCATAATTGCTATAAGCAGTAATTTTCAAGGGCTTGTAATAGGCATACAAACCTTCATTCAACTTGAAAAAGTCGAAACCCAATTCATCTCCACCCCGTCTAAATTTATTTTCACTTCCCATGAGTATGATTTTAGACTCAGGTGCATAGCCTAAAATGTAATTCAGCTTTTTATCATTTCTAATCTTCTTTGTGATATCTAATATTTCGGTAGGCTTTTCGAGATCAACAGCGTGAATTTCTCCCGCTTTTTCGTACCTGCTAATAGTATAATATAGCTGGTTGTCGAAAACGATAATGGAACTTAAATCGTAATCGAGCCTGGGTGAATAAATTAGATTGACTGCCGGGCTTAGGTCTTCGGCACCCTCCATTATATTTATCTGGGGCTGTATAGGATCATCGCTATCAGAAATTGCGATTGCATCTATCTGTTTTTGACCTGGTTTTAATCCAAAATTAAAATCCACCCGTACAACCTTTACATTATTTTCAGATGTTTGTAAATGAATGTATTCAATATCGGCGTTGTTTTCCACATTTTGAGCAATCTCTATTTTTCTTCTCTTTTTATTAAAATAGTATGCTCTATCTGTGTTCCCCTGTGTTTGCAAAGAAGTCATCCATCGCATAAAACCTCCCATTTTTTTTCGCACAGTATGTAATTTCCCCGAACCATCGCCCACCTGGACCCGGGTTACACAGCCAGCGTTTAAGTTTTCGAATATGGCGATTTGTTGAACTGTTTGTGCATTTTCAAATTCCACTTCAACGAAGGCGCTGCCCAAAGCATCTTTAGCAACCCATGCATTAGCGCTAGCCCCCCCTTGAGGAAAAGCATCAGGTTTACCAACAATTCGTTTGACACTATTTAATTTACCGCCTAAATCTGAGGAATACTTAAGAACTTTGGCGGCATATTGAATTTGCTGAGCATGTACAAGCAACGGAAATGCTAAGAAGCAGAGGTAAATTTTTTTCATAAAATTCAATTTAGGACTTGCGAAATTTTCCTTTCTCTATCCCGGACCAATTTCGTAAGTTGCATTATCTAAAATCCTAGCGAATCCTAGCAAAAAACGGCTGCAGGAAAACCTGCAACCGAACCATAAACAATGTTGCCTTGCACAACTAGTTGTTAACCTTAATTTTTTCTACTTTTTTGCCTTTAAAAGCAAAAATGAACTCACCATTCTCGGTAATATCAATTCCATCACCGTATCGATCACTTCCCCCTTTACCTTTTGATTCAACCTTACCTTTAATGTCACCATTGGTCATATCAACTCCATAAATTACATTTTTCGAGTTCTTCTGATTGCGCAGGAAATAGTTTCCACCAATTTCATAGAAAAAATCTACATCTGGCAACTTATCAGTGGCATAAACTCTTTTCCCATCCGCTTTTTTATAGCTTGCCAATCCCTTTTCGGATAATACCACCACATTCTCGTTAAAATCTATTACATCAGTTGCTTTGCCAACTCTCGCATCATTATGCTTCACATCAAACAATTGTTTACCTGAGGAAATATCGTACGAATAGAATTGATCTCCATCGCCGACAAAAACCGTTTTCCCCTCGTGGATAATCATATCAGTAATTCTTTTATCGAATTTCTCGGAGCGCCATACTGTTTGTCCCGTTTTATCATCCAAAGAAAGAATGCCGTTCTTCTGGGCCATATGGTCGGTATAAATCTTGTATTGGGTTTCCGTTCCACTAGTTGTCCGTCTCGTTACAATCTCCTGAACTTCCACTTTACCCCCAACTTGTACCATTACACGATCGTTTGTTCGGTAAACATTGGGCATCGAAAATGCACCCGCAATCTTCTCTGAAGCCCATAAAAGCTTTCCAGTGGCCAAATCATGTTTTTCTACATATTTAGTTCGACTCCTGTTCGCAAAAATTACAATGTAAACCGCATCGTTTGTAAATATCGGATCTGCTAACGTTCCATAGATTCCTTTTTGGTTTTTATTTCCCAAAAGGCTCGAGGACTTAGACATATCATTTTCATAGTCGACTTCCCAGATTTTTTGCCCGTTGTCAGCGTTGAAGCATTGCAACCCGTCTAACCATAAAAACACCTTGTCTCCTCGAACATCAAGGTTTACCAATGCTTCTCTAGTAATTAATTTTTTCTCAATAGTCCCCCTAAATGTCGCATCCCATAAAATTTCACCATTGGCCGCATTGATTTTAACCAGCTGGTTTTTAAACCCTGAAAATAGCGCAGCCAATGCAGTTGGCTTGTAATTGATCATTACAATTTCATTCTTGCTTTTATTATAAACATACTTGCCAATGCTACCTTTAAATAATTTCGTTTCCCATATCTTCTCACCTGTTTTTGCATTTACCATATTCAATCCATCCTTTTGCGCAATCATAAACGCATCCAGCTCATTGATATAATTTACGGTTTCTACTGGCCCTCCGCCTTTTGCTAGCAAGTTTTGATAGTTTTCAGAATTCCACATCTCCTTACCGCTTTTCACATCTATTACCGCGATTCTATCAGTACCCAATTTTCTGCTATCGAATAAAAAAAGATAACCTCCATCTTTATTCCTAATATAGTATTGGAATTCTGATGAGTTAGTCTTATTGGTAGTAATTTTCTTGTAATCACCTTCCCAAATCTGTTTCCCATCTCCGTTAAGAACAGTTGCCGAATTTCCGTCTGTTCCTAAAATAAAGGTACCCTCTTGGTTAATCATTGAGATCACATTTGCTTTATTGGAAAATTCTGATTCCCATACAGTTTTAAAATTGCCCGTTTTTTTACTCTGGGCTTTTGCTATTACGCTACAAGTGACGAAAAGCAGGGATAAAATAATTAGTTTTCTGTTCATGGTTTTTAGTTTTTATTATTCAATGTTTATAGTTTGTCTAATTTTATATCGCTGTTGCTTTGGCAATTTAAATTCAAACTTGTGGGATAAGACGGTGTCTGATAGATATTCGATAAAATCGATGTCCTTGATATCGCTGTCTACTTTAAAGAAAGATGATAGCTTTCCATTTTGCACTACTGCGATATCTACAATGATATAGCCTCTAACTGTCGAGAACTTTTTACGCATCTTTTTTACAAAATTTTTATCCTTGACCAAGGCCTCAATTTCTTTTGTTACAGCTTCCTGTACTTGTTCTTCTTCTGTTAAAGTAACTCTCTTTTGTGCAAATGATGTCATGCTGACTAAGAAGCAAAAACCAAATGTTAGCAGAACAAATTTTAAGAATGATAGCTTTTGCATAATGGGTACGTTTTTATTCTTAGCCAAAATTGAGTTAAAAAATTAGCTAGATAAATACCCATCAACTGGTATTTTGACATACCCAATAGCACGTAGTTCATCATTATTTTTTTCAAAAGAATGTAACAACTTGCTTGTTAAAACGTTTAATAATAAATTCTTTTACTTTGCGCTCATATGAATAGCATCTCTCGCTTCTTTTGGTTCTGCTCTGGAACACATCAAGAAACATTAGAAAAACATCCTACAGAAGAAAACAAATATGTAGGTATTGGTGCCACCATATTTTTTACTGGCTTGTTCGCTGCTTTGTCTGGCGGATATGCCATGTACTTTGTTTTTAAAGGAGGGGATTTTGCCTGGTTGTTTGCTGTTTTATTTGGAATAATCTGGGGCTTAGCCATTTTTAATATGGATCGATATATTGTATCGAGCATCAATAAAAATGTCTCAACTAATAGGCAGCTCTTACAAGCAACTCCTAGAATTTTATTAGCCATTATGATTGGAATGGTTATATCAAGGCCCTTAGAGTTAAAGATATTTGACAAAGAGATTAAGGAGCGTCTAAAAGTTAGTTATTTGAATGGTCAACGAGCAAAAATAGACACATTGAATAATGCCTTTAGTAAAAAATATACCATTGAACTCGACAAGTTAAATGACCTTAAAACACAAAGAGATTCTTTAGCAGCAGCGATAAAATCGGACCAGCAAAAGTTAAATTTCGAGATTTTTGGAAATAAAACAACAGAAACGTCAGGTGTAATGGGTTATGGACCTTATGCAAAAAGAAAAGAACAAGAACTTAAGCAAAGAGAGCAAAATCTAGATACCTTAACCAATGATGTTAGGAGCTTGGAGAAATTTATAGATGGCAGAAAACAGTTTGATGGTTTAATGACAGAAAAATTGTACACCAGTAAACAATTGGACAGTTTAAGCAATATTGCAGGCTTTGCCGATCGCAATTGGGCGCTTGGACAATTAAGCTTCAATGCCGACGGAACCAAAGACACCAACACTGCGATTGCGGTAACTTTTATAGGTCTTTTATTTATCTTTTTTGAATGCTTACCAGTTTTTGTGAAATTAATGAGCAGTCCTGGTCCGTATGACAAATCCATTGAAAGTATGGAAACCGTTCAAATGTATGATGCGGGGAAAGACAAAGATTTTGGAATTGAAGTTGCCGACGGAATTCATGAAACGCGAACCAGTACTGAAATAGAACGCCGTAAAGAGCAACTAAGAGGGGGTTAGGGAACGAACGGTCATTGGATTCTTAACATTTCGATATGTTCGATCCCGTCTTCCAAGTAAACTTCACTAGTTTGTACAAAACCAAATCCTTCATAAAACTTCTTTAAGTAGAGTTGGGCGCCAATTTTAATACATTTTGCGGCAAACGCAATTACTGCTTTCTCGATGGCTCTCTCCAACAAAGTTACGCCTATTCCTTTACCCCGGTAACTTGGCGATGTGATTACCCGCCCAATACTGGTCTCTTCATATGATATACCTGGAGGGAGAACTCTACAGTAAGCGGCTAATCTATCGTCCTCAAAGGCCATTAGATGAAAAGATTCTAAGTCTTTATTGTCAATATCTTCATAAACGCAATTTTGCTCTACGACAAAAACCTCATTCCGTAGTTGCAAAATTGCGTAAAGCTCTCTAGTTGTCAGCTCATCAAAGGCTTTATAGATCCAAATAAGGTTCATTTGTTTATTAAGCTAGATTTCTACCTGCATTAACAACGCCATATACCGTGCGAATAGCTAATTTCTCATAGGCTTGTTTTTCTTGTTCGGTAACTTGATGTTGCAATCTCTCTAAAGCAAAATGTTGAATTAAAACTAGTGGCAGAACAATTTTCTCTCTTATAGCAATAGAAAGTTTCTCAACGGGATAGTTCTCCATCAATACCTGATGTCCTGCTAATTTTAAAAGCATGGTTTTAGAAAGTTCGAATTCATCATGCAGTGTTTGCCAAAATGCACCAAACTTTTTATCATTGGCCATGTAAGCAGTTATTGTAAAATCAGACTTACTCATTGACATCATACAATTGTCGATAATCGTTTTAAAATAACCCGATTGCTGATATGTTTTATTAACCTGTTCCCAGTTCCCTTCGTTTTCTTGATTCTTAAGGGCTGTACCAATACCGAAATAGCCAGGAATATTTTGTTTAAGCTGGCTCCATGCGGTTACAAAGCTGATTGCTCTTAAATCATCTAATTTTAGTGCCTCTCCAGAATTCCTTTTCACCGGCCTGCTACTAATTGTTATTTTAGAGAGTAAACTTAAAGGCGACCATGTTTCCAGATAGGGTAAAAATAAATCGTGTTTTCGAAGGTTTAAAAAAGCATCATAACTATCATTAGCCATTTTCTCTAAAATTGAAAAATTGGCGTCGTCTAACAGCACATTATGCTTCTCTTTCATGCCCGTTGCTATACCTGCATTAATAAGCTGCTCAATATTAAATTCAGCACTGTCAATTGACCCGTATTGAGAGCTGATCGTTTGTCCCTGAATTGTTAATTGGATATTTTTATTAGCAATTTCCTTACCCATTGAAGCGTAGAAACGATGTGTTTTTCCTCCACCACGTGATGGCGGACCGCCTCGGCCATCAAAAAAGGCAAGTTGAATATTCTGTTTCTCTGCAGTTTGTGTCAAGCCTACTTTCGCTTTAAAAATGGACCAATTGGCCATTAAATAGCCTCCATCCTTCGTGCTATCTGAATATCCTAGCATAATATCTTGTTTTCCTCCCCTTCGTGCCAGATGAGCCTTATAGAAAGAATTAGTATATAGGGTCTCCATTATTTCGGCTGCGCCGGATAAATCGTTTACCGTTTCAAATAATGGCACAAAATCTATGTTCAGCTCTTCTGCTTCCCAACCATTCCATAAAAACAATTCAATTAATTGCAATATATCACTTGCTTGTTGGCAGTTGCTGATAATGAACCGGTGACATGCCATTTCTCCATTGCTTTTTTGCATTTCCTTAATTTCAGCAATAGTTTGCAATGCATCATTAACGAGTCCCTCGGGTTCTGTGGTGTAAATAACTTTCGCACTTTTAAAACTTAACGCACTAATTTTCTCGTCCTCAGAAAGTTCATCATAATTTGAACTGAACAACGAACTAATTGGTTTGTGTTTACGGCAGAACGCATGTACTTCGCGTAAAATCCTGCTATCTTGACGGATATCAAGTGAAGCGAAATGGCAGCCGTATAATTCAACTTTTCTTAATAAATCATCAACTAGGGGTGCAAAAAGACTATCATGATCCTCAACTAAAATATCCCTGATCTGATTAAGCTGGGTAATTAAGTCTTGCGAAATATCCTCTGGCTCAAGATTGCTATCGAATGCATTTTTATATAAGATATCCTGTAGAACTCCAATAGTACTCTCAACCCCTCTAAAAGTAATACGTCGCTTAATATTTCTGAAATCACGATAGTAACACCTAAAAAGAATTTGTCGCAGCATTTTAGAAACCTGTAAGGTAGTTTCTGGATCTACATTTGGATTGCCATCCCTATCGCCACCTGGCCAAAATCCCAGCTCAATGATGTTCTTCGAATCAACATGAAACTCGCTCAATAACTGATTAATGCCCGTTTGGATATTAGCGGCAGCGAAGTAAAAAACATTTTCTAAATACCACGCTAAATTTAAAGCCTCATCCACTGGTGTGGGAGATTTTTTATTAAAAAAGGGCGTTTTTCCTAATTGTTGTAATAATTGATTAATAACGCTGATATCATTAATTTTAATAGCCGCAGTTAAATCGTTGATAATCGCTAGCACACTCCCAGGATAGAACTGTGTAGGGTGAGCTGTTAATACCAGCCTTAAGGAAAAATCCTCAATCAGCTTATCTACCTTCTCATGGAGTTCTTTGCTGTCAACCGTTTTATGAAACAACGCCCTTAATGAACTTTGCTCATCCTTCACATTAAGTTTATTAAATGATGCATCTTCTACTGCATCAAAAAGCACAACCTGTCGCTCTATGTATTGTATAAACCTAAATAATAAATCTGTAATTTCTTTGTTGGTTGTATTCGAAGTATATTTAGCAATAAACCTTTCAATTATCTTAGCTGGAGTTTCCTGATTCTTAACTCCATCTTCACAACTCTTAATAAATAATGGCAATAACGTACCCGTATCTTTAATTTTATAGAAGGGAAGCGTCAAAAAAAGACTGTTGTAAAGTTCGAAGCGGGATATAACTTCGTTGTTAAAAATAGATTCTCGCTGGTTAGTGGGCTGTTGTGATTGCATGCGGATAAGATAGTAATTTATACATTTAATAACAAGAATAATACAAAAAGCACCTAAGTGACTGCTTCCATAATTTTTGCAATTTTAGAATAAAGTTACTACCTTGGATCTTATAAAAGGCGTTGTAAAACAACTTTTTAAAAGCATCTATAAGTTTTCTTAAGGAGATTTATAAAATTGTTAATTTTTTGGGAAAAACAGTCCCGGCGTAATGTCGGGACTGTTTTATTTAATGCGCGTCTACAGGAATATTGGTGTTTTTCTTAAACTTTTGTAAGTATAGCAGTGGTATAGAACATAGCATTATTAAACCGGCCACCCAATAAGCATCACTATAAGTAAGTAACATTGTTTGTTTGATTACCGACCCTTCAATTGCTTTCATTGCCATCAATTTGGCATCTAGATAGGATGCCCCTTTTGCCATAAAACTATTGATCAATACATTAACTTTTTCCATAAAAGCTGGGTTGTATTCGCTTACATTAGTTACCAAATTACTTCTGTGAAATCCCTGGCGAACGTGGATTAGCGTCGTTAATGCCGCAATTCCAAATGAACCCCCTAATTGACGGCTCATATTATTTAAGCCAGATCCCTGACCAATTTCGGCTCCCTTTAAATCTTGCACTGCTAATGTGGTAAGTGGAACAAAAAGTAAAGCCATTCCGAAGCCACGAATTACCAGCGGCCAGAAAAAATCACCTGTCCCCGATGATAACGTCGACTTACTTAACATATAACAAAACAGGAAAAAGAGGAACATTCCTCCTGTTGCCATAAATTGAGCGGGAACACCTTTTTTAAGCATTATTCCAATAAACGGCATCATCGCAATCGTACAAATTCCTCCAGCTATAAACAGTTTTCCGGTTTGTAGCGGTGTAAAACCCAATAAATTTTGGGCAAAAATGGGAAAGACAAATACCGAACCGTACAAACCAAAACCCAAAATAAAAGAAGTAAACATTCCAATTGAAAAACTTCGATGTCGCATAATCTTAAAATTTACAATTGGGTGGTCGGTGCTTAACTCCCGCCATATAAATAATAGCAAGCCAACAACGGATGTAACCGCTAACATAACAATATACGGGGCCGCAAACCAATCTTCACTTTCTCCTTTCTCCAGTAACGTCTGCAGGCTCCCAACAGCAACCGCTAATAAGCCAATGCCATACCAGTCAACCGGCTTACCTTTTCCGTCTTTGGGGGTTTCTCTGATAAAAGTAATCGTACAGTAGGCTGCTAAAATGCCAACGGGGATATTTACGTAAAAAATCCATGGCCAGTCTGCGATCTCCAAAATATATCCACCAATAGTTGGTCCAATGGTAGGGCCTACAACCGCACCTAAACCAAATAAGGCAGTGGCAATACCAACATCCTCGCGCGGCCATGTCTCAATCAAAATAGCTTGGGCAGTTGAAATTAATCCGCCACCAGCCAAGCCTTGCAGAATCCTAAAAAGAATTAACTCTTCTAGTGAGGTTGCGTTGCCACATAAAAAAGAAACCAGTGTAAACACGATAATCGAGGTTAAGAAATAGTTTTTACGGCCAAACCTGCTCCCCAACCAACCCGACATGGGCAATATGATTACATTAGCAACCGCATAACCTGTAGATAACCACGCAACATCTTCTAACGTAGCCCCTAGGTTACCTTGAATTTGAGGAATCGCTACATTTACAATAGTGGTATCGATTAGCTCCAAAAGCGAAGCTGTAATTACCGTAAAAGTAATTATCCATTTTTTAAAACCTACTTCAGCCATCAGCAGTAATATTAAATAGCAACTGAAACTTTAACGCTCATTCCGGGGCGTAACTTTTCCAATAGCATCTTGTTTTTAGTCTGAATTTTAATCTTTACAGGTACTCGTTGTACTACTTTCACGAAGTTTCCTGTTGCATTATCTGGAGGCAATAATGAGCCCTTAGCACCGGTAATTGGCGCGAAATTGTAAACTTCACCGTCAATTTCGTCATCTGGATAGGCATCAACCAAAATTTTAACCTTTAATCCAGCTTTTAACTTTTGCAGTTGTGTTTCTTTGAAATTGGCTGTTACAAAAAGGCTATGATTATCAACGATCGCAAACAGCGACTGCCCAGGCTGAATAAGCTGACCTTTTTGAACGTTCTTTTTTGAAACAATCCCACTAGAGGGGGCTTTGATTTGCGTGTAAGACAGCTGTAACTTAGCAAAATCTATTTCCGCCTGACGTAGCGTTACCCCAGAGCTACTCACATTTAATTGTGACTGGGTGGTTCCAACTTGTTTTACCGTAGCATTATATTGGTCGACCGCGGCTTTATAATTTGCCTGAGCAGTTTCTTGTTGCGCCTTAGCTTGGTCGAAAGCCTGCTGCGTGATGGCTCCATCTTTAATCAAATTCGCATAACGCTGATATTCTTTTTGAGCTAAATTTAACTTCACCTTTGCAGCTTCGATATTTGCTTTTGCAGTATTGGTATTTGCTACCGTGGCGGCAATCTGAGCCTGCGAAACGCCAACACTTGCGTTTGCACCCACTTTACCTGCTTCTGCTTGCGCTAGTTTGATCTTATAATCCTGATCATCTAGCGTAACCAAGACCTGACCTTCCTTTACTGCCGTATTTTCTTCAAACATTATTTCCTTGACGTAACCACCCACGCGCGCAACAACTGGACTAATATCTCCATCTATCTGCGCATCATCAGTATCTACATGCTTACTAAAATATCGATATTCTTTAATTCCGAATGCCGCTCCCAATACAAGTAACACGCCTAGTATAATTGGGAGAACTTTATTTTTCTTTTTTGCTACTGTTGTCATTTTGGTTATTATTTTGAAATTTTTCCTGTTGATTTTAATAAAGTATAGTAAGCTAGCCCAGCCTCGGCTTTCGCAATCTCAAGATTGATTTTTGCTTGATATAGCAAGGTTTCTGCGTCAATCCGGTCGGTAACTGAAGCGATATTATTTCTGTATTTAGAATCCAATAAATGGTCATTCTCTGTCGCTTGCACGATCGATGTTTGAAGCACGTCTATTTTTTGTACCGATAAAAGATAAGTTTGATAGTTCTTGTTAACCTCTGTTTTTAACTGGTCGCTGAGTATCGTTTTTTGAATTTCAAGTTCCCTTTGTTGAATGGCAGCCTCAGCAACTCTATGTTTGTTTTTCCAAAGATTTGCTACGTTCCAACTAACTGTGGCTCCAAAGGTAACTGGCACCACAAATTGGTTTGTTGGTGGAATAAAGCTGCCGCTGGGATTGATATAATATAAGTTAGCGCCTAATCCTACGGTTGGTAGTTTGTCTGCTTTAATAGTTTTTATGTTATAATCGGCAACCTTATTTTGAAGTTCGAGCTGCTGTAATTCTTGGCGACTTGTCAAAGCGGCATTTAAATAACTACCGAAGTTTTCTATCTTTCCAACTCCCAGATCGTTTTCTTCAACTATAATTTCAGTATCCTCTGCCAATCCCAATAATATAGCTAAATTGTAGTTTACAATTTTGAGATTATTTTCTATTTCAAGATTTGTTAAGGAAATATTAGCTTGCTGTAATTGAAATCTTAATACATCATTTTTTGTCACAACGCCTTGAGCAAAGAATTTTTGGGCTTGCTTAAGCTGGCTTGCTATGGATCCTAAATTCTGGTTAACTATCTTTTTGCTCTGCCTTAATTTATACAAAGCGAAATAAGTATTGATCACCGCATAACGAACTTCTTCTTTATTTCTTTCAAGATCTAAACGGACAATATCCGCGAGGAGTTTAGTAGATTCCCTGGCATATTTTAACTTATTACCTCCATATATCAACTCTTGTATGCTTGCTGTACCTACAAAAGCATCTGCCCGGGTTGGCAAATGGATGGGTCCACCTCCGCCAATACCTAAAGTACGGGTAGGGATTTCCGCATGGTTATATAAAAAGCTAGCCGATGCACTAGGAAGCGCATTATCATTTACAATATTAAGCTTAGCAATGACCTCATCTATTTTGCTTTGTGCTAATTTTAAGTTCTTGCTATTTGCTATTCCCAGTTCGACAGCTTCACTGAGACTTATTTCTTTAATTGATTGAGCTTGTAAGAGTGTTGGAAGCAGGAGTGTGGCAAAAACTAACTTAAAGGTATGTTGCATGATTTTTGAAGTGCTAAATGCGTTGTTATAAAATCCTGTAAATGAGCAACTAATCGTTTTTTTAGCTGTGCTCTTTGTTTTTCGTTATTGACGTCAAAATTTTGGTCGTCGATAACCTTGCTGGGCGAATTAGCTATTATGCTAATGGTGCCCATAATACTTGCGATAGTCATTCTTACGTCTACCTGTCTAAAAGTGCCTTCAGTTATTCCACTTTCAATTATTTTTTCAATCACCAATCTATTGCTGGCCATCGCCTCTTTAATTTTGCCGAATATCTCAGGTCGCTGATTTAAGGAGAGCTCCCTATGCATCATTTTATGAAAATTAATATTGGCAAAAATCCGGCTTGTATACTGATCAATCACTTTCAATAACTTCTCCCTAGCGGGAATTTGCTCATCATTAATTAAATCAAGTTGCGATTTAAATCCAGAGATACGACCTTCCATGATTTCCAGGAACACACCCTCTTTACTTCCAAAGTAATAGTTAATCATGGCTATATTGGCACCGGACTCTCTGGCAATCAGACGCGTAGAAGTTCCTTCAAACCCAAATTCAGAAAACAACAATTCCGCTGCGTTCAAAATATCTGTTCTTTTATCTGTTTTTTCCATTGCTCTAATTAACGAGACAAAATTAATCAATCGATTGATTAATTTTACCTTCCTATTTGTAATTTACATTTTGATGATAATTTTTATCTTTAACTTACTGACCATTTTAACTCAAAAACCTATGACGAAATCTTCTCCCTCAAGAATCTTCTTATTAATCCTGGCACTTTCCTTTTGCTCTTTTACAACTGTAGATAATACCGCTTTAACCACAAGCTGGGTTAGAATAAATCAATTAGGTTATCAACCTTCATCAATCAAAGTAGCCATTTGGACAAGTAAAAACAACACGACCCCTAGTAAGTTCGATTTAATTAGTAAACAAACTGGAAAAGTAGTTTTTTCCTCTACTCAAATTCAAGCATTCGGAAAGTATGGGCCCTTCACCACTACTGCTCGCTTAAATTTTTCAGCATTTAAAACCCCTGGAAGGTATATCATTCGGGCAAACAACATTAGTTCCCCTGAAATAATTATTGGGGAAGACGTATATCGACATACGGCAGACTTTGCCCTTCGTTATATGCGTCAACAACGGAGTGGTTTTAATCCGTATTTAAAAGATAGCTGCCACACGCATGATGGCTTTGTACTTGATGGCAAAAAGGCAGGCATCAAAGACAGCACTCATTTCGATGCTTCTGGGGGCTGGCACGACGCCAGCGATTACTTACAGTATGCTACTACCTCAGCCAATGCAACTTATCATTTATTAATGGCGTATAGAGATTTCCCGCAAGCTTTTATGGATGAAAACCAGGCTAATGGTTTAACAGGCAGCAACGGTATTGCCGATGTTCTGGACGAGGCAAAGTGGGGGTTGGATTGGCTATTAAAGATGCATCCTAGCAAAAAAATCATGTTTAATCAATTAGCGGATGACAGGGATCATATCTCTATGCGCATCCCAAAAGAGGATAGTCAATATGGTAAAGGCTTTGAGCGTCCGCTTTACTTCATAAGTGGCGAACCGCAACAAAGGGGCAAATTCATGAATAACACTACCGGAACAAGCTCTACTGCTGCAAAATTTACCAGCGCCTTCAGTTTAGGATACAGTTTATTTAAGGCGCAGAATCCTACTTATGCTACACTTTTAAGTCGGAAAGCAGAAAGTGCCCTAAAATATGCAAATCAAAAAAGAGGAGTAACACAAACGGCATCTGTTAAATCGCCCTATATTTATGCGGAAGATAATTGGGCAGATGATATGGAATTAGCGTATGCGAGTCTTCCCCAACTCACCAAAACTGGTAAGAAATCAAAATATCTTGATTCCGCCTTTGCGTTCTCAGAAAAAGAAAAAATTACGCCTTGGCTTATTGCCGACACGGCAAAGCACTATCAGTGGTATCCCTTTATTAATCTCGGTCATTACGAATTGGCCAAACAAACCAATGCAAACACTAAAGCTGCTTTAATTGAAAATTATAAGGACGGCATAAACCATGTTTGGCAAAGAGCTAAACAAAATGCCTTTTATCGTGGCGTACCTTTTATTTGGTGTAGCAATAACTTAACGGTTTCTTTTGCCATGCAATGTTATTGGTATAGAGAGCTGTCAGGAGACTATGCTTTTACTGAATTAGAACAGGCCAATTTCGACTGGCTCTTTGGTTGTAATCCCTGGGGTACAAGCATGGTTTATGGCTTGCCCAATTGGGGAGATACACCCGTAGATCCGCATTCGGCCTTTACCCACTTAAAGCAGTATCCGATTGATGGCGGCTTGGTTGATGGGCCCGTTTATACCAATATTTATAAAGGTTTAATCGGCATCCAGTTAGCAGAGGCTGATGAGTACGCAGATTTCCAAAGTGATTTAGCAGTTTATCATGATGACTATGGGGATTATAGCACAAATGAGCCCACAATGGATGGAACTGCATCCTTGATTTATCTTTTAGCCGCTTTTGATAGTCAGTCGAAATCCTATCAAAAGCAGGAGGGTGCAATCATTAGAGGTAAAGCAGACGCTAAAAAAATAGCATTGGTTTTTACAGGAGATGAATTTGCAGACGGTGGAAAAAGCATTCACAAAACTTTGCAAAAAACCAATACAAAAGCTTCGTTTTTCCTTACCGGTAATTTCTACCGAAACCCTGAATTTTCTCCATTGATCAAATCATTAAAAGACTATGGAAATTATTTAGGAGCCCATTCAGATCAGCATTTGCTTTACAACGATTGGAAAAAACGAGATAGTTTATTGATAAGCAAAAAAAAATTCACTGACGATTTAAACGCCAACTATAAGGCTATGCAAAAATTTGGGATTAAAAAAGAACATTCCCCTTATTTTTTACCTCCTTACGAGTGGTATAATCAGACTATCGCAAACTGGACAGCTGAAATGGGCTTGCAACTAGTAAATTTTACCCCCGGAACCCGATCCACTGCCGACTATACTTTTCCGGAAATGGGCACATCTTATCGAAGTAGCGACGAAATCTATCGATCGATCATAGACTACGCTAAAAAAAGTGCTGAAGGGTTAAATGGATTTATACTCTTGCTACATATCGGAACGGACCCGAAAAGAACCGATAAATTCTACCATAAATTACCAGAATTAATTGAATACCTTAAAAAAGAAGGGTATGAATTGGTAAAAATTAATGAGTTGTTGAAAAATACAAATGCATCAACATTTTAAAATAAATTTTTACCTTTGAACCAAATTTCAAAAAAATGAATACAGAAAACAAAAATAGCTTCGAGTGGGTTTGGTATGTAATTGGTTTACTAACTGGAATGTTGGCCGTTGCTGCCGTAACATTTCACATAGGGTATATCTTTTTAGGTGCAATTGCCGGTTTAATCTTTGCTGGGATATTTTTAAATAGTATTGTAAAAGGCCGCGAATATTAATTTAGTAAAAGATGAAGAAATTGATCTTAGCGCTAGTCTTAAGCACATTTGGCATCGATGTAAATGCTCAAAACACAGCTGTAAAATTCGCTCCAATTGATGCTAGTCCGCTAGATATAGCTTATTATCCTGTAAATGTTGCAAAAGCTAAGAAAGATGATACTTCTATGCCTATTATTAAAGTGTTGTATTCTCGCCCTGCTAAAAAAGGCAGAGAAATTTTCGGCGTGTTGGAACAATTTGATAAAGTGTGGCGTTTAGGCGCTAACGAAAGCACTGAAATTTCTTTCAACAAGGCTGTAACCGTAGGAAATAAGAAGTTAAAACCTGGAAAATATAGTCTTTTTGCTATTCCAAATAAAGACAAATGGACCATCATTATAAATAAACAAACTGATAGATGGGGTGCCTTTACTTATGATCAAACAAAAGACGTGGTTCGTGTAGATATGCCGGTATCTAAGCTCGAAAAGGCTATTGAAGTGTTTTCAATTACTTTTGCTGATTCATCTCTGGGTGCTAATTTGGTAATGGCTTGGGACACTACTCAGGTAATATTGCCCATGGCATTTAAAAAATAAAAAAGGGAAGTTTAGCTTCCCTTTTTTTGTGTGTTGAAAGTTCTCTTTCTTAAAAAACTATCTAAATATAATAAGCCTAAAGCTACATCAACTAGTAAGAAAACCTGAATAGTTCCAGCATTAATATATTTCCCAGTATCAAGGTTCATCGTTGGCATTTTAAAATCAAAGCTAGCCGTATTTGTAGCAATGGCATATATATACAGGCCTAATATTGATAATACAAAGAAAGCTCCAATGCTATAAATGATCCGATTATCGATGCTCGTTTTTAATGCAACGGGTTTCAATTCTAAATTTACCTTATCCATTACATTTCGGGCAAATGACATAGATGGTTCTTCAAAATCCAAATTGTTTAATTGTTCATTAACCTTAATTAGTCCCTTATAAACGGTATAATATTCTACATCAATAGCTAACCGGGCTTCGATTTTTGATTGCTCATCCGGTGTACAATTGCCGTCAATATAACTCCAAAGTTGTTCGTCTATTGTGTTCATATTAATTCTTTAACTTCATCCTTTAATAAAAATTGTAATTTATCTTTTAATCGCAAACGAGCGCGATGTAATTTTACCTTAACGGTATTTGCTTCCATATTAAGCACAGAAGCAATTTCCTCTAGGCTTTGTTCTCCTTTGTAAAATAGCGTAATTATCGCAGCGTCATCTGGTAATAACATATCAATGGCTTGATTTAGGTAGGCGTATGTTGATTTACGTTCTATCACATTTGCATCAAAATCAGTACCATTATTTGCGATTTGCAATACGTAGTCGTCGTCATTAATTGATGTAGTGTCTAAACGTTTCTTTCGCAAAAAACTCATGGATGTAGTATAAGCTATCGTGTACATCCAGGTCGAAAATTTCGAGGTCTGCTTAAAAGTTCCCAATGCCCTATATGCTTTTACAAAACAATCTTGTGCAATTTCTTCCGCATCTTCCCTATTTTTAGCAAAACGCATAGCCAATGTAAAAACAAAACGTTGATGACGCTTCACTAACACGGCGTATTCAGCAGTTTGACCAGCTAATACCGCTCTAATTAAAGCTAAATCTGTTTCCTTGTCCTGCATATATATAACTAAGACGCATGATATTTAAATCAGGTTACAGCCAGAGCTGGTTAATTATTTAAATCAGTTTAACCAGTTCATAAATAAAGATAGCTTAAAACAAAACGATTAATCGAAAAAATCACTCAAGAGTGTAACCTAATTTTTTTTCATGTAGTCATAGTATCCAGAACACGTTCTTAAGCAACCAGAAATATTAACATTTAAAAAATAAAATCATGGAAGGAATATTAGTACCAATCACATTTTTCATTTGCACATTCGCAATGATATTCGGAATCAGATATTTTAACAACAAAGAAAAGATGGCAATGATTGAGCGAGGTATAGACCCCGGCATTCGTAAATCTACCCCACAACCATTTTTAAGTTTAAAATTTGGATTGTTGTTAGTCGGGCTAGGCATTGGCCTGCTAGTAGCCCTATTTACTGTTAGAGCAGTATTTCAAGGTGAAATGACTGATGGAGAAGAAGGACAGGCAGCAGCAGTTTATTTTGGGTGCATTGGCATCTTCGGTGGCCTAGGCTTAATCGTTTCTTACTTTGTAGAGAAAAAATGGCTTGATCAACAATCTTAGTGTAAACCACTTTCTATGCTTAAATATTTAAAATCAGGCTACGCAATATTGTTATGCACAATTATTTCGATAAGTCCCTTTAATGTAGCAATAGCCCAAAATTTTGAAACTACGGTTGATAGCTTATTGTCAACCGTAGTTCATGACAAAACCGGGCCTGGGATGGCATTGCTGGTTGCGAAAAACGGAATCCCCATTTATCAAAAGGCGTTTGGAAAGACAAACATTGAAGTAGATGCAGATATAGGGATAAATTCGGTATTCCAAATCGGGTCAATGACCAAGCAATTTACGGCTATAGCAATTATGATGCTCGAAGAGCAGGGCCGCTTGAACGTAAATGACCCTATTTCCCGCTATCTTCCAGATTATCCGGTAGGGAATAAAATTACCATCCACCATCTATTAACGCATACAGCTGGGATAAAGGACTTCACAACCATGAAGTCAATTGATCGCATTGCTCGAAGTGATTTATCGCCCAAAGAATTAATAAATTTCTTTAAAAATGAACCGGTTGACTTTGCACCTGGAGATAAATTTGAGTATAATAATTCTGGCTATGTTATTTTAGGTTACCTTATTGAGCAAATTTCAGGAGAAACTTATGAATCTTTTGTCCAAAGGAACATCTTCAACAAAGCTAAAATGTATGATTCCCGTTATGCTAGCGATAGAAAGATAGTGATGAACAGAGCTTCTGGCTACGACAAAAAAGAAACTGGCTATGTAAATAAAACGTCCATTAGTTTTGCCATCCCTTTTTCAGCCGGTTCCTTAATGTCTACCACTGCTGATCTGCTAAAATGGCAAAACGCATTGAACCAAAATCTATTTGTCAAAGCGGGTACAATGAAAAAGGTAACCAGTCAATATAAATTGAATAATGGAACTCTACTCACCTATGGATACGGCTGGCATTTAAAGAATATAAACGGTATTTCAACGAGAGAACACGGCGGCAGCATATTTGGTTTTAAAAGCATGGCAGTGTATATTCCTAGTCGAGACATTTATGTAGTTGGTTTAAGCAATTGCAGTTGCAATTCGCCAACGCAAGTGACTAGGGAAATCGCCGCGTTAGCCTTACAACGGCTTAGATAAGATCGCTACCGTTAATCTACTCACACAATTTAATTTACCTTTATCAGTATACATTTTAATTTCCCAAACGTGGGTCTTTCCGCCTATATGAATAGGCTTACAAACCCCTGTTACAAATCCGCTCCGTACTGGCCTAATATGATTTGCATTTACCTCAAGGCCAACAGCAATATATTTATCGGGATCAACACACATATAAGAAGCGATGCTACCGAGCGTTTCGGCCAGCACTACCGAGGCTCCTCCATGTAAAATACCAGCTGGCTGATGTGTCCGTTCATCAACTGGCATGGTAGCACATAAAAAATCATTCCCAATTTCTGTGAATTCTATCCCTAGTAAAGCTCCAATATGATTTTTCGGCCTCTCATTTAGTAAAGTTGGCGTAAAAGATTTAAACCAGATCATAAATACCTTTCTTTAACAATCTTAGTATGGTGAATAACATGTCCAGCCAAAACGTACACTATTGCACGTGCACTCATCCGTTTTCCATTTGACGTTCCCATCCTATCCAGTTCATCTTCATTAAGTGATTTTATCAAGTAAAGGTTGGCTTTTCTCAACAAAGAAAACTCTTCAGCCATGCTAGATAAATTACCATCTTTAAAATGTGCGTTGGCAACATAATCATCTTCTTCGAAGCCTGGCAAACCTGCTGCTTCTCCCCTAACAAAGCACAATAACCGGTAAACCAAAATGCGTTCAGTATCAATCATGTGCCCAACCAACTCCTTAATTGTCCACTTTCCAGGAGCGTATGCATAATCACCTTTGTTGGCCAAACTATTAATAAAGCTTGGAAAATCGTCAGCTTGCTTTTCTAAAATATCCATTACATTTCCTTCTACCTGGCTTATGTAATTTTGACCCCATTCTGGGTACTCGTTAATTTGTGGTCGGTTCATATGTAATACTACTTTTTAATATTATTCTAAATGTTGTTCCTTTTCCAATTTCGGAATCCTTTACAAATATTTTTCCACTATGATAGTTTTCAACTATCCGCTTAGTGAGCGACAGGCCCAATCCCCACCCTCTCTTGCGTGTGGTGTATCCAGGTTGAAATACTGTATCAAACTTAGAGCTTGGAATGCCCTTTCCTGTATCGATCACGTCGATAAACACCTCTTCTTTAGCTAGATGTTCGGTAATGTTTATCGTGATAGTTCCCACATTTTCAATAGCATTTGCGGCGTTTTTTAACAGATTTTCAATTACCCAATCAAAAAGCGGTACACTTAGCAATGCTCTAACCTGATTATCGCCTGCAATGACGAAATTGATCTTATCGGAAGTTCGGATCTTAAAATAGTCAACGAAGTTCTGGATAACAACATATACGATATGATCTTCAAGCATAGGCTTCGATCCAATTTTTGAAAAACGATCTGTAATAATCTCTAAGCGATGGATATCATTTTCCATTTCGGCAACAAGAGGATCTTCTTCGGCATTAAAACGACCTTTAATGAGCTCTACCCACGCCATTAATGAAGAAATTGGAGTGCCTAACTGATGGGCAGTTTCTTTCGCTAACCCTACCCAAACTGAATCTTGCTCAGCTTTGCGAGCCTGGCTAAAAGCAACATATGCCGCTAAAACAAATAGGGCAATAACCCCTAATTGAATATAGGGGAAAAAGCGTAATTGCGTTAAAATGAATGAATCTTTGTAATAGACAAGTAGCTTCTCATCACCAAAGGCGATGGGCGCAGGTTTGTGTTGCGATTTCATTTTATCGAGCTGCCGTACAAAATATAGTGAGTCGTAAACCTTGGCTGTATTGATATCATAAAAGGTCTTTGTTGTATCTAGGCCGTCATAAGTATATATCGACCCGTCTTCTTTCGTAATGATAACGGCAACATTGGTGTTTTTTTTAATGGTTTCAAAAACCCCCGTGAGCTGAGGATTGTCGTACATTGTCATTTGTTGCTCCAACACTTTTACCTTTAACTGAAACTGCGCAGCTTCCTCACGCTCCATTTTCTTTACAAAGAAATCAGAATACGCAACAGATGCTCCTCCAATTACAACGGCAAATATGAGCAAGAAAAATTTCCAGCGACGCTTTTTCTGATATGGATTCATAGTACGAGAGGCAAATTACAAAATAACCAACAAAGATTAAGTATCGAGTAGCAAGTATCGAATAGTAAAATATATATCTTTGCGCGGAAATACAATCTTTTAGTTTTTCGAATAAGATATGGAACAGAAAGTTAGAGTTAGATTTGCCCCTAGTCCAACAGGTGGTTTACATTTAGGTGGCGTTAGAACTGCTTTATTTAATTATTTATTTGCTAAACAGCACGGTGGAACATTCATACTACGTGTGGAAGATACAGATCAGAACAGATTTGTACCTGGAGCGGAAGAATACATCGTAGATTGTTTAAATTGGTGTGGTATTACTCCCGATGAAAGCCCTGAAAAACCTGGTGCTTTCGGACCATATCGTCAAAGTGAAAGAAAAGCAAGTTACAAGCAATATGCGGCACAATTAATTGTAAATGGTTATGCCTATTATGCTTTTGATACGGCAGAAGAGCTAGATGCAAAACGTAAAGAGGTTCCTAATTTCTTATACGGACAAGCAACCCGCATGCAAATGCGAAACTCATTGACATTAAGTCCAAATGAAGTAACTGATCTTTTGGCACAAAATACACCCTATGTTGTTCGCATTTACATCCCAGAAAATGAAACCGTAACGTTTAACGACATGATTAGGGGTGATGTAAGTTTCGAAACCAATCTGGTTGATGATAAAGTATTGTTGAAAGCAGACGGAATGCCCACTTACCATTTAGCCGTCGTAGTGGATGATCGGGCGATGGAAATTAGTCACGCTTTTAGAGGAGAAGAATGGTTGCCTTCAGCACCGATTCATATTTTATTATGGAAATATTTAGGTTGGGCGGACGCCATGCCGCAATGGGCGCATTTACCCCTGATTTTAAAGCCCGATGGGCATGGGAAGTTAAGTAAGCGAGATGGAGATCGGTTAGGCTTCCCGGTTTATGCCCAAAACTGGACCGATCCTAAAACGGGTGATGTTACTAAAGGTTTTAAAGAATTAGGCTTTATGTCTGAAGCATTTGTTAATCTTTTAGCAATGCTGGGCTGGAATGACGGAACAGATCAAGAAATATTCTCACTAACAGAATTAGTTAATTTATTTTCCATTGCTCGCATTAGTAAGGCTGGTGCCAAATTCGATTTTGAAAAAGCGAAATGGTATAACCATGAATGGATAAAACGTTCGGAAGTTGGAGTCTTGATGGCTCCAGTACATAATTTATTAACCGAAGGTGGGATTGAGGTTAAGGACAAAGAATTTCTAGCGAAAGTAATTGAATTAGTCAAAGACCGTTGTACACTTTTGGGTGATTTCGTGACTCAAACCGGATATTTCTTTAATACTCCGACCAGTTATGACGAAGCTGCAGTAAAACCAAAATGGAATACAGAGAAAGCTGATTTTTTTGAAAATTTTGGTAAAAAAATTCATTCAGATTTGAATGCGATCAAAATGGAAGAGCTTTTTAAATCACTGGCAGAGACTAGTGGCTTTAAACCGGGTGAATTGATGTTGCCTTTTAGGGTGATGTTAGTTGGCGGTAAGTTTGGCCCTGGAGTTTTTGATATTGCAGTAATGTTAGGTGTTGCCGAAACTCAAAAAAGGATTGAAAAAGCAATAAGCTTTTTTAACTAGTACTCGTCATTGCGAGGCACGAAGCAATCTTATGATTAGATTGCTTCGTGCCTCGCAATGACGGGAGCCTCGCAACGGAAGCCTACATCCCGCCAATTCGCAAATAATTCTTCTAATCCCTCACAAAAAAAACTAAATTAGTTTAAAATTTGTTCATCATTTTTTAACTTAATTTAAATTATGCAGTGGTTTGGAAAAGGCAGTAACAATGTTGAAGATGGCAGAGGAGGCGGAGGCCGTGTGGCATTAGGCGGTGGAGTAGGTATTATTATCGTGATTTTAGGCCTTATTTTTGGTCAAGATCTAACTGGCTTGGTTAGCCAAATGCCGGCAGTGGAGCAAAGTGAAGTTAAGAATGGTGTTCCAGCGGGCGATGAACAGGCGCAATTCGTATCAGGCGTCCTTGAATCAACAGAACAGGTGTGGGCGGCTGAATTCTCGAAAATGGGTTTAACTTATGAACAGCCTAAACTTCGATTATTTACAACCGCTGTACAATCTGCCTGCGGAAACGCAAATGCTGCAGTTGGTCCTTTTTATTGCCCTGGAGATCAAAAAATCTATATTGATCTTTCTTTTTACGACGAGCTTAAGACCCGTTTTAACGCCGCTGGCGATTTTGCCCAAGCTTATGTAATTGCACATGAAGTTGGACATCATGTTCAGAACCTATTGGGTACCGCAGCCAAAATGGAGAAAGCTCGACGTGGACTAACCCAGACCGAGTATAATAGGCTCTCTGTAAAATTAGAATTACAAGCCGATTTTTTCGCCGGTTTATGGGCCAACAGAGCGCAGTATTTAAAAAACTTTAGGTTAGAGGCTGGTGATATAGAAGAGGCCCTAAATGCCGCCAATTCAATTGGTGATGATCAACTACAAAAACAATCGGGAGGAGAAGTGGTTCCCGACTCTTTCACCCATGGAAGTTCTGCTCAAAGAATGTACTGGTTTAAAAAAGGATTTGAAACTGGTGATATACGACAAGGCGATACCTTTAACTCTAATTAATTAAAACATTTTGTCAATTTAATTTGTTACCTATTCTTATAGGTAAAAACTCTTTAAAAAAATCTACTCTTTTTGCTCTAACTATTTTCGCGAATGATCCTTATTGTTGACGACACCCCTGAAAATTTAATCTCACTCAAGAAAGTTCTCGAAAAAAATAATTTCGAAGTAGACACAGCATCTTCAGGCGAGGAAGCACTTAAAAAAGTATTAAAAAACTCTTACGTTTTAATTATACTCGACGTACAGATGCCAGATATGGATGGCTTTGAAGTTGCTGAAGCGATTTCTGGCTACAGTAAGGCAAAAGAAACGGCCATTATCTTTCTTTCTGCAGCAAATACTGAACTTAAATTCATTGCGAAAGGGTATTCCTCCGGTGGTTTGGATTATATTACCAAACCGCTCGACATGAATATCCTTCTTTTAAAAGTTAAAACTTTCTACCGCATTTACGAGCAAAGCCGTAAGTTAAAAGAGATGCAAGAAACGCTATTGGCAGAAATCGAATTCAGAAAGGAAGCAGAGCGTAAAAAGGACGAATTTATTAGCATTGCCAGTCACGAACTTAAAACACCATTAACCAGCGTAAAGGGTTATGTACAGCTACTAGAAAGAAGTGTTATAAAAGGAGATACTGCAACGGTGAAAAAACACTTAGAGAAAGCACAAATACAACTTGAAAAGCTCAATAGCCTCATAGCCGATCTACTTGACATTTCAAAAATTGAAAGTGGAAAGTTAAAGCTTAATAAACAAGAATTTTCCATAGATTACCTATTGGATAATGTATTAGAAATCATGCATCAATCTAATCCTACCTTTAAAATCATAAAAAGAGGCAAGGCAAACTGTAATATTTTTGCGGATGAAATGAGAATAGAACAGGTAATTGTTAATTTTTTAACCAATGCGATTAAATATTCACCGGGTACGGAAGAAATATTGATCACTGTTAACGTGAAAGATGAACAAGTGTATGTCGCCGTAAAAGACAGCGGAATCGGCATGTTACCGGAACAGCTTGAACACGTATTTGATAAATTCTACCGGGTTGAAGAAACTTCTCAGCGGTTTCAGGGACTTGGCATTGGTCTTTATATCTCTTCGGAAATTATTAGAAGGCACGGAGGTGAAATTGGGGTCAATAGCGAATATGGACAAGGTTCAGAATTCTACTTTATTATGCCGATTAATTTAAAAACAGAAGCTACAACTAATTAAAAATATCTCGATGCAGTTATCCTTAAAAACTAATCTTCGTTTAGGCCTTGGCTTATCATTAATTTTATTAATCCTCAGTTCCCTTGCTTCTTATGTCAGTATAAATAATTTAATAAAGAATGCTGAGTTGGTCTCCCAAAGCAACGAGATAATGAACGGACTCGACAACGCGATATCTACCTTAAAAGATGCTGAAACGGGTCAAAGAGGTTATTTGCTGACAGGGAATAAGGTATTTCTAGAACCTTATATCGGAGCCAGCGAGAGAGTAAATGCCTTATATAATACCATCAAGGAAAAAACTCTAGAAAATGTATTTCATCAAAAAAAAATAGATGAACTAAAAGAAATCTTAGACAGCAGATTAAACATTATCGAGAAAACTATTAAAGTTAAAGAAAATGGCGCCACGGTGTCCGAAGGCTATTTATTGGACGGCAAAGTTTACATGGATAAGGTAAGGCAGATTATCAACGACATGCAAACAGAAGAAAGAAGACTTTTGGCAGCCCGCACTACTGAATTAAATGCGTTTGCAGGTTATACACCAGTTCTTATTGTTTTCGCTGCGCTTTTATCCTTATTGATTACGCTGTTTTTTTACCGAAAAGTTTCAAAGGATTTTAATCAACGCATTAAGTTACAAAAAGAATTGCAGGATGCTAATGAAGAAACTGCCAATAGAATTCAAATTATCCAAACTATCGCCGCACAGATTTCAAAGGGCGATTATTCGATAAGAATGGATGATGAATCTAAAGATAGCCTAGGAAGTTTAGCTGGATCACTCAATGCAATGGCCGAATCATTACATTATTCCTTTAATTTGTTAGAAGACAAAGAATGGTTGCAAACAGGCGTTGCGAAACTAAACGATAAAATGGTTGGAGAAAAAGATTTACCAACTTTAGCAAACGACATGTTGGATTTACTGGTAGAGCATACCAAGAGCCATGTTGCTGCACTTTATGTACTTGACGAAGACAAATATCTTCATTTAACTGGCTCTTATGCGTTAGAAAGGCACTTAAAAGAGCCTGTAGTTGCTTTGGGAGAAGGACTGATCGGACAATGTTTAGAATCGAGAGAACTAATGGTTTTGGAGGGAATTGAAGCGACAGATCTTACTATTAGTTATGCAAGTGGCCAAACAAAGCCAAAAACGATAGTGGCATTTCCTATTTTACGGGATGGATTAATGGTTGGAGTTATAGAATTAGGCACGTTAAATACTTATCCACCACGAAAACTAGAGTTTTTAAGAAGCGTTTCCAACAATATAGGAGTAGCAATTCATGTGGCTCAAAATCGGAAAAAATTACAAGAATTTTTAGAAGAAACGCAGGCTCAAGCCGAGGAACTGCAAGCACAACACACTGAACTTGAGGGATTAAACGCAGAGCTTGAGGCACAGACACAGAAAATTCAGGCTTCAGAAGAAGAACTCCGGGTTCAACAAGAAGAATTGCTTCATACTAATCAAGAATTAGAAGAGCGAAGCAGCTTATTGGAAGAAAAAAATCAGACTATTCAAGAACGCAATATAGAAATACAGCAAAAAGCGGAGCAGCTTGAACTTAGTACCAAATACAAGTCTGAATTTCTAGCTAACATGTCGCACGAACTGCGTACACCTTTAAATTCTATATTGTTACTTTCTAAGTTAATGGCCGACAATGAAGAGCTGGCTAAAGAATATACGGAATACGCTGAGGTGATACAAAGTTCGGGACAAGGACTATTAACCTTAATTGATGAGATCCTAGATCTTTCAAAAATCGAAGCTGGAAAAATGAAACTAGAAATCGAAGAGGTTAATATTGATGCCATAGCCAGAAATTTACGTGCACTGTTTAACCCCATCGCTAAAGACAAAAACCTAAATTTCGAAATTAATATAGCGGATAATTTACCGAAGACTATGGTCACCGATAAAATGCGACTGGATCAGATCTTAAAGAACTTATTATCTAACGCCTTTAAGTTTACGGCAAAAGGAAAGGTGAGTTTAAGCTTAGCTACCGATCGCAGTTATAAAACAATCATATTTAAAGTTAAGGATACCGGAATTGGAATTGCAGAAGACAAATTGTCGTTGGTATTCCAAGCATTTCAACAAGCAGATGGTACCACACGCCGTAAATTTGGCGGCACGGGCTTGGGTCTGTCAATTAGCAAGGAACTAGCCAAATTACTTGGGGGTGAGATAAAATTAAAAAGCACTGAAGGACTTGGAAGTGAGTTTACCTTATCAATTCCAATCAATTATGGTGATAATGCTGAATACCTAGAACAACAAAATCAATTTGAGTTGGAACAAGCCGTGCTAGCAGAAAAAGCAAAAGAACTCAATGAGCGTTTCACTGTAAACCATATTCCAAATGATATTGAAGATGATCGGAACAACATCTTACCTGACGATAAAGTCATCTTAATTATAGAGGATGATACAGCCTTTGCTAAAACATTATTAGACTTTACCCGTAAAAGAAATTATAAAGGAATAGTCGCCGTTCGTGGCGATGCAGGCATAGAAATGGCCAATGCATTTAACCCACTTGCTATCTTGTTAGACATACAGCTCCCAATAAAAGACGGCTGGGAAGTAATGGAAGAGTTAAAAGCAAACCCTAACACGAGACCAATACCTGTTCATATCATGTCGTCGCTTGCCGTAAAAAAAGAAAGTTTACTAAAAGGCGCGGTAGACTTTATCAATAAACCTGTTGCATTGGAACATATGAAGCAGATTTTTGAAAAATTAGAAGAAGCATTGAGTAGACATCCAAAAAAAGTATTGATTGTTGAAGAAAATGAGCAACATGCCAAAGCTTTGAGCTATTTCTTAAGCAACTCCAATATTCAAACTTTAGTAGTGCGAAATGTAAATGAAAGTATTGACGCACTACAACAAAAAGAAGTAGATTGTGTAATTCTCGATATGGGTGTTCCTGATAAAACCGCTTATCAAACCCTCGAAACTATCAAGAAAAGCAACGGCTTGGAGAATTTGCCCATCATTGTTTTTACAGGAAAAAGCTTATCTAAGGGGGAGGAAAGTAGAATTAAACAATATGCAGATTCCATTGTAATAAAAACTGCTCACTCTTATCAGCGAATTTTGGACGAAGCTGGCTTATTCCTGCATTTAATTGAAGAGAAAGGCAAACAAAGCAAAGAGATTCCAGAGCATCTAGGCGGTCTCCACCAGGTGCTAAAAAATAAAACGGTCTTAGTAGCTGATGATGATGTACGCAATATATTTTCACTTACCAAGGCGCTTGAGCAACATAATATGCGTGTACTATCGGCCACGGATGGCAAAGAAGCATTACGTGTACTAGAGGAAAATCCAAAAGTTGACGTTGTGCTAATGGATATGATGATGCCAGAATTAGATGGTTACCAAACCACCAGTACAATAAGAGAAATGCCAAAGTATAAACAATTACCCATCTTAGCTGTTACTGCAAAGGCAATGATGGGAGATCGCGAAAAATGCATCGCAGCTGGAGCATCAGACTATATCTCTAAACCAGTAGATATAGACCAGCTGATTTCATTGTTACGAGTTTGGTTATATGATAAAGTTTAAAATTGTTTTAAAAATTTATGGAAGTTAAAACAAAAAAAATCCTAATAATAGACGACGACAGCAGAAATATATTCGCATTAACAGCTGTCCTTAAAGCAAAAAAATATGCTTGCCTATCAGCTAGCAGCGCCAAAAAAGGTTTTAGCTTGATCGAAAATGATGAAGACATTGCCGTTGTGCTAATGGATATGATGATGCCCGATATGGATGGTTATCAAGCAATGTCCAAAATGAAAGAATTACCGAAATTAAAACATATACCCGTAATTGCAGTTACCGCACAGGCTATGGTAGGCGATAAAGAAAGGTGTTTGGAAGCGGGCGCCGTTGGGTATATTTCGAAACCAATTAATATCGAGGAACTAGTAAATCAAATCAATAAGCATCTGTAACGTGTCTAATCAAATCACTATAAGCGACGAACAAATTGAATTTTTGCTTGCAGATGTGTTAGCCTGGTATGGTTATGATTTTACGGGTTATTCCAGAGCCTCGTTAAGGCGTAGAATACATCGGGTATTTGGCCTTGATAAGCAAGTAAGCTTTGCAGAATTTCGGTATAAAATTATTAACGATAAAAGTTATTTTAAGCGCTTTGTAGAACAGATTACCGTAAATGTGACCGAAATGTTCCGTGATCCTGCCTTCTATAAAACATTGAGAAATCTGGTACTCCCACATTTTGGAACTTATCCTTTTATTCGAATTTGGCTTGCCGGATGTTCTACCGGAGAAGAAGCCTATTCTATTGCAATTGTATTAAAAGAACTAAATTTATTAAATAAATCACTAATTTACGCTACAGACATTAATCCAATAGTTTTAGAAAAAGCATCACAAGCTATGTTTCCAATGAGTCAGATGAAACAGTATTCCGAAAACTACATTTCTTCAGGGGGAATTAAAGATTTCTCGTCATATTACAGCGCTAATTATTCGTTAGCTAAGTTTGGCGACGAATTAAAGTCTAAAATCATTTTCTCGACGCACAATTTAGTATCCGATCACTCTTTTAATGAGTTTCAATTAATTCTATGTAGAAATGTTTTAATCTATTTTGATAGAAGCCTGCAATTTAATGTATTACAGCTTTTTGATCAAAGCTTGGAAAATTTGGGTTACCTAGCACTAGGTACTAAAGAAACTATTGATTTTTCACCCATTACAAAAAAATATAAACGGTTAAATACAGAAAAAATTTGGAGGAAACAGGGTGAAAGAGTGTAAAGCATTGATTATTGCGGGCTCTGCCGGAAGTTTAGAAGTTCTTTTAAAGGTTCTTCCCGACTTAAGAACAGATATGAGCTTTCCGATTATCATTGTTGTACATAGAAAACAGGGCGCTGACTTTCTTTTGGCTGACTTATTATCGGCCAGGACCAAATTAAAAGTTAAAGAAGTTGAAGAAAAGGAAGAAATTATGCCTAAAACAATTTACATAGCTCCTTCAGATTATCATCTACTTATCGAAAAAGAGCATACATTTTCTTTAGACTACTCAGAAAAAGTAAATTACAGCAGGCCTTCTATCGATGTAACTTTTCAGTCTGCCGCCGAAGTATACACAAACAAACTAGCTTGCCTATTGTTGTCGGGTTCAAACGCTGATGGTGTGAATGGATTAGAAACTGTAACACATTATAAAGGCGTAGCTCTAGCGCAAGATCCAAGCACTGCCTCCGTAAGCTATATGCCCGAACAGGCGATTTTAAAAGTAAAGATAGCGCATATTCTTAAACCCGAAGATATGGCAAGTTATATTAATTCATTAAACCAACCGCTTACTGTACAATGAACAAGAAAGTATTCATTTTTGACGACAACACAGACATCCTGGAATTATGCACCTTAATTCTAGAGGATGCTGGTTACGAAATCAAAACTTCTGCTACCTCTAACGATATCACCAACCAGGTTTCGGCCTATATGCCCGACTTGATCTTTATGGATAATTGGTTGCCTGATGTTGGTGGCGTTGAAGCAACTCAGGAACTTAAAAGCGACCCTTTATTAAAACATATTCCAGTAATTTATTTTTCGGCTAATAATGACGTAAAAGCGCTCGCTGAAAAAGCGGGCGCTGATAACTATTTGGCCAAACCTTTTGATATTCAAGCCTTCGAAGAAATTGTAAAATCAAGTTTAATACAGGATGCCTAATTTTTCATCCTTCCTTGCTCTGCTTCAGTTCCGGTAGCACGGCGACGAGCGGGTTTAATCTCATTTTTACCAAATCGGTAGGTGAAACTGATTCTACCAACTTGTGTTTCATTTTTTTGGTAAAGCGTGTACTTTAAGCCAGGATAAGTGCTTGATAAGTTTGAAGCTTGTGTATTGAACACATCATTTAAGGCTAGCTTTAAACTTGCCTTTTTATTAAGCAGAGATTTGGTAAGGCCCATATCAATCCCATACCTAGCGCCAATACTTAGTGTTCCGTATTCTAATGGCGATTCATAACTACCCATCAGCTCTGCAGTAAAACCTTTAACAATGGTAAAAGTATTCTGGACCTTGTACTGAAATGAAGTTTTCCCTGTCTTTAATGCACTTCCTGCTAAATCAGGTGCTTCGAAACTTAGATAAAATACATTTAAGTTATTATTCATCTCCCACCATTTGGCAAACTTAATAGGAATATTTAAGTTCGCACCATAGCTTATGTTTTTCGCAATATTAGCATTTGTTTGGTACAATGCTTTTTGGGAATTATCAGGCAATATAACTTGGGTAATTACATCGTTAACCCTACTATAATTGAAGCTCAGTAAATACTTTTGCAATAAGGTATAAGACAATTCGAAATTATGGGTGTATTGTGGATTCAAAAACGGATTTCCCTTACCATAGGTATATTGATCAAGATAATAAATAAAAGGGTTTAAATCATCATAACTAGGTCGGTCGATCCTGCGACTATAAGAAATTCCTAATTGATTATTTTTATTAAGCTTTTGATTGATAAAAATGCTTGGAAAGAAATCAAAATAGGTTCGATCAACAACATCGTTGGTTGTGATTAAATTTCCTTTAGAGTGTGTTTGCTCCATTCGTAGTCCCAATTGAATACTTGTATGCTTAAACTGCTTATTCAAATTGGTATAGGCAGCGTTTACATTTTCATCGTATACAAATTGGTTGCTCCTTCGCACGTCATTTTGCCAAACATTATTTATATTTTCTTCTGCAATCAGGTTGTTATCCGTTCTAACCCAGCTACTTTTCAAGCCAGCCTCAAACTTCATTGTTTTGTTAATTGAAAGACTATAGTCTACCTTGAAAGCTTTAATATTGATAATACTGGGTGTTGTATTCCTGATGTGGCTTGTTGGTCTTGCTGAACCTCCACTCGCATTTAAATAATTATTGATATAGTTTCCTCCATCATTACCACTAAATCGTGAATAGTCTAAATCTGCCGATATTTCCTGTCCCGCTGTATCCAAAACCGATTTATAATTAAGATTATAGGCTATGTTATTGTAGCGGTTGGAGATGATATTCTTAGCAACAAGTGAAGAATCTACTTTGGTAAACGACGAACCTATCAATGTTGAATTATCCGCATCTTCAATAGAGCGGTTCAAATATCCATTCACCAAAAACCCAATGGTATTATTTTTATTCAAAGAAACGTCGATGCCTGCTTTAAAATTATTATTCTTACCGTGGCGAATATTGTCCGTTAATTGCATAAAATAGGTGTCCTTATTCCCATTGGCTATCCGATCGATGGTCATATGATTGCCCCTTCTATTATTACCATAGTTATAATTACCAAAAATATTAACGTACTCCGTCCTATTGTTTAAGTTAATTCCACCATTGGCCTTTAAATTTTTTCCATAACCCATTCCTGCATTTACGCTGCCATTGGTTCCGCCATTTTTATTCTTTTTAGTCTTGATATTGATAATTCCAGAGTTACCAGCAGCGTCATATTTAGCAGATGGATTAGTTATTAACTCAATGCTTTCAATTTGTTCGCTTTGCATGTTTCTTAACAAGTTGGCCACATCAGCACTGCTCATGTACGTTTGCTTACCGTCTAACATAATCAATACGCCTTGTTTTCCCTGCATTGAAATTTTATCATCCTGATCAACTGTAACTCCCGGAGCCTTTTGTAATACTTCTAAGGCCGTTGACCCAATAGCCACACTGCTATTTTCAACATTCATCACTAAACGATCTGTTTTCCTTTCAATTAATGGCTTCACTGCTGTAATACTCACAGCTTTTAAGGTCTTACCCTGCGATTGAATAATAATTTTACCTAAATCCAAACTCAGCAATTTTTCTGTTAAACTAAATTCATTCCCTTTATACGGGGCAAACCCCATTAAGTTTACTTTTAGGTAGTAGTTTCCTGTTTTTATTCCCACCAGTTGGAATTTCCCTTCCGCGCCGCTTAAGGTAGTTTTTATCAATGATGAATCTGTTGCCTTAAAAAGTCCAATAGTTGCGTAGTCGACCGGTTTTTGGCTCTCATCGAAAACAAACCCGTTTATTGTTCCCTGAACAGCCTTTTCTTGAGCTCGCACCTTCCCTGTGGTAAAAATAGTGAGTAGGATAATCGATAAATAGTAAATCTTCTTCATGTACTAGTTGTTTATTAGGTTAAAAATTAAGCATAAAAGTTCCACGTGCTCGCACACGATTGGTTTTTACTCCAAAAATTTTAGCTTAGCTTAAGAGGAAGAAAATCCCTCTTATTTTAGTTTGTATGATATAGACGACAAGTAGCGAAAAAAGGTTACAAGAAATTTTCATTTTTTCTTTGTTCCTCCAAAAGCATACAAGACAACAACTATTTCACACCTAATACATCAACTCCCTGGTCAAAAACAATATCAACAGGGATACCGATTTTACTTAAACGATTTAAATCTGACTGCAATTCTGCGCCGATAACTCCATTTTCCTTTTGTGCTTTTTCAACCGCAACTTTATCCCCATTCCCTTGCAAAGCAAGAATAACTCCACTCAATCCGTTCATAGCGGTTGCAAATTTCTCGAAATTAACGCGGTATGTTCCACTATTTGCCCTTTCGAAAGCTCCTTGTGCTTTGAAATAATTGAAACACTGCATATTCGCTTTTCCATGCGCACTTGATGCGCCAAAACGAACAGAGCGAAGAATACCAGCCATATACGTGGTATAATATTCTTTAATATCCCCTGTCAATTCTCCTTTTTTAAGCAATCCAGTAACCATGTAAAGACCCAAAACATCCGCTTTTCCTTCCTCTAACCATGAGTATTGCTCTTTTAAAGCGTTACGAACAGTCCCACTTCCATTAACCGTATTTTTTATTCCCAGTCCATGAGCCACTTCATGAAACATTACATTTGCAAAGAATGCATCAAACTTGATATATTTTTGTTGGTCTTTGGCAATTAATTCATTGGCAATCGGCACCAAAATTTTATCAAACTTAGCGAGCATGGCGTTTTTTAACTGCGAGCGACGGGTTCCTTTCTTTTGTTGAATTTCCTCATCGTTCGGTAAATTCACCGCAATGGTTTTTGAACCCGAATTACAATCTCCAGCATAGTAAACCACGTCGTAAGCATTTAATTCGGAGTCGGTCCCGGGAACCTCTCTTTTATATTTTTCTGCAACAGGAAGCTCCTTCTGTAATGCTGGCAACATCGAAACATATTTCGATAATCGTTTACTCCAATCCTTATCCTTTACCAACACGTAGGCTTCAAAAGCTGCTCGTGCATTTAACAACTTGTCTTCATAATTCTCTATCGGCCCGATAATGATGTCTAACCCGTTGTTTTTCATATCGAGCCACGCATAATCGCTGGCCTTATAATTATCAGTTATCAAAGCCTCAGCCCTTAAGTTTAGATATTTCTTAAATCCGGCATCGTCAGTTAACAGTGCCGCTTGCTTTAACAAATTGCTCGCCTTTTGGAGCTCAGCGGCATAAAGAACGTGATACGGAACCGAAATCAATTTATCTTTTTCTGTACGAATTACAGAATATAAGCCATACTTATCTTTAACATCAGACTTCTCAAGGGCCTCTTTGGTCATATTTGCCGGATAAAAAGTTCCTGTTTCCGATTTTTGCCCGACGCCAGCAACAAAAGGCTTATCACCGTTTAAGCGATCCCAAGGACCATAATTTATCTTTATAAACTCCTTTGTATTTTCATTCTTCACGGTATTCAATAAACTATCACGTTGTGGATAAGCTTGTTTCCAAAACAAATCATCCATAATAGCCGCAGCCTGAATTAACAAAGGCAAAACTTTACGCTCACTTGCACTAAGCTGATTTAAATTGGTAGTTAATTTTACCCTTTCGTAAATTTTAATTCTACTATCAACGTAATCCTGTAACGTATCGCTTGCCTTTTTATCGGATTTATGCTCGGTGGTTTGTGTAGGATTTTGACAGGCAAAAAGTCCAACAATTGACATTAAACCAAAAAATAATAGGCTGTTTTTATTCACGTTGTTCATCTAATTAAAATTGTTACTTATTGAAATGATTTCAAAGCACTAAATTAGTAAAAAATAAGACCCTTTAATTAATCTGCCACAATCAAAATATATGATGCTGTATAAAAACTTAACTAAATCTCTTTACTTCTTGTTTGCAATTTCTTTATTACTTAACAGTTGTAGCTCTTCAAAATATGCTGCTACCGATAAAGAATATAAGCGCATGGCAAAAGATTTTTCCAAAATTATTAAGGCTACGCCCCCAACCGGACAATATATCGACTCATTAAACAACGAGCAGCATTTTGTAGGCACTGTGAACATGGGAATCCGTAAGCCGAATTATGTAATTATCCACCATACTGCGCAAGACTCAACCGCACAAACTTTAAAAACCTTTACGTTAAAAAGAACGCAAACCAGTGCGCACTATGTAATTGGCAGAGATGGTAAAGTATATCAAATGGTTAATGATTATTTACGTGCCAATCATGCCGGGGCAGGTAAATGGGGTACAGTAACAGATATGAATTCATGCTCAATAGGCATAGAAATGGATAACAATGGAACAACAGATCCGTGGACAGATGCCCAAATTAATAGTCTTTGCTCCGTGTTGGCTACCTTAAAAAAGAAGTATTCGATACCTACAGCTAATTTTATAGGTCACGCCGACTTTGCCCCGGGTCGTAAAAACGATCCTAGAAACTTCCCCTGGAAAACTTTAGCTATAAATGGTTTCGGATTGTGGTATGATGATATATTAACCATGCCGCCACTAGATTTTGATACAACTGTAGCGCTTCGTATTATCGGCTATAATGTGAGCAATGTCGGCAACGCCATCAATGCCTTCAAAATACATTTTGCACCCGATGGGGATTCTAAAACCCTAAGCGAATCTGATAAGTTGATATTATATAATCTCTATAAGAAATATTTGTAAAGCAAAAAAGCGACCATGGGTCGCTTTTTTGCTTTTGACTAAGCCTTCGGCTTCCAAGCTTCTTTCAATCCAACAGTTCTATTAAAAATCAACTTATCCGGCGATGAATCCTTATCAACACAGAAATATCCTTTTCGGATAAACTGATACGGTTGATGTTCAGCTAGAGTTGCCAAATAAGGCTCTATATAAGCATTGCTGATCGTTTGTATGCTTAATGGATTTAAATACTCTTTAAAATCACCTTCCTCACTATCTGGCGACTCAACACTGAATAAGCGATCGTATAATCTCACTTCTGCAGTTTTTGCGTGCGCCGCACTAACCCAGTGGATTGTTCCTTTTACGTTAATCCCACTCGTGTCTTCGCCACTTTTTGACTCAGGAATATAGGTACAATGCACTTCCGTTACCTCACCATCCGGACCTTTTTTAAAGTCGTGGCATTGAACAATATAGGCATGTTTTAAACGTACCGTCGCACCCGGGGCTAACCTGAACCATTTCTTAGCCGGCTCTTCCATAAAATCTTCACGTTCTATCCATAATTCCCTGCTAAAAGGAATTTCTCTAGTTCCGCCTTTATCTTCTGCTTCTGGATTATTCTCGCCAATTAAGGTTTCTGCTTGTCCTCCTGGATAATTGGTAATCACCAGTTTAATAGGATCTAAAACTGCCATCACTCTGGTAGCACGCTTGTTCAGATCTTCACGGATACAAAACTCCAACAAGCTTAGTTCAATTAAGTTCTCTCTTTTAGCAATCCCTATGCGCTCACAAAATTCTTTAATACTCTCTGGTGTATAGCCTCTTCTCCGCAAGCCGCTAATGGTAGGCATTCTCGGATCGTCCCAACCGCTTACCAAACCCTCATTTACCAATTGCAGCAATTTACGCTTGCTCATTACAGTATAGGTAAGGTTTAATCTGGCAAACTCATATTGCTTTGAAGGAAAAATACCCAATTGCTCAATAAACCAATCGTACAATTCACGATGTGATACATACTCGAGCGTACAGATGGAATGAGTAATGTTTTCTATGCTATCACTTTGTCCGTGGGCAAAATCGTACATCGGGTATATGCACCAGGCATCTCCGGTACGGTGATGATGCGCATGCTTAATGCGGTAAATAATTGGGTCACGCATCAGCATATTCGGACTGGCTAAATCTATTTTTGCACGTAAAGTACAAGCGCCGTCAGGAAGCTCTCCAGCTTTCATGCTCGCGAACAGAGTCAAGTTTTCAGTGATGGTACGCGCACGATAAACGCTCGGTTTGCCCGGTTCGGTCGGCGTGCCTTTTTGTTCAGCAATTTCTTCAGCTGTGCTATGATCTACGTAAGCCAAACCTTTTTCAATCAAAGTTACCGCAAAGGCATGCAGCTGGTCGAAATAATCAGATGCGTAAAGCTCGTTTTTCCATTCAAAACCCAACCAATGAATATCCTCTTGCTGGCTGTTTACATATTCTGTTTTTTCCGTTACCGGATTAGTATCATCAAAGCGCAAATTGGTGTATCCACCGTATTTTTGCGTTAGCCCAAAATTTAGGCAAATCGCCTTAGCATGGCCAATATGTAAATACCCATTTGGCTCAGGAGGAAAACGGGTAACCAAAGTTTTCGTCTTTCCACTACTTAAATCATTCTCTATTAGCTCTTCAATAAAGTTTAATGATTTTTCTTCACTCATATAAATTGTATCTTTTGAACCTCAAAGTTAATAAATTAACCGGGCTTATGAAGGGACAGCAGTAAAATATCTGGGTTTTCAAGATTGAATAAATATCAGCCATCCCGGTCTATTTGAGTACCCTCATCAAGTTGCATGATAGTGCCCAAAAATATTTACATTTACACCATATTAGGAAAACCAAATAACAAGTTTTATGAGTAAAGCACTGAACAGGCCAATACGGGTTTTAGTAGCAAAAGTCGGCTTAGACGGGCATGATAGAGGCGCGAAAGTAATCGCTACCTCTTTACGCGATGCGGGCATGGAAGTGATCTATACCGGATTGAGACAAACCCCAGAAATGGTGGTAAATGCAGCGCTACAAGAAGACGTGGATGCCATCGGAATCTCGATCCTTTCTGGAGCCCATATGACGGTTTTCCCAAAAATCATCGCAATTATGAAGGAAAAAGAGCTGACCGATGTTTTACTGACTGGAGGCGGCATTATTCCCGAAAAAGATGTAGCCGCTTTACAAGAAATCGGCGTAGGTGGCTTATTCCCTCCTGGTACACCAATGACTACCATTGTTAGCTATATCGAAAACTGGGTTGCTGAACATAGAAACTTTTAATATGACTTATCAAAACATCCTTTCAGAATTAAGGGAAAATATCCTTTATGTAACAATTAACCGTGAGGCGAAGCTGAACGCCTTGAACAAGGCAACCCTCGCAGAATTAGCCGCTATAATTAACTATGCTACCACTCATCACGAAATTCGTGGGGTTTTGTTAACTGGAGCGGGTGAAAAGGCTTTCGTAGCAGGAGCTGATATTTCAGAATTTCAAAACTATAACCTGGAAGAAGGAAAAGAACTAGGTCGCACAGGCCAACAAAATGTTTTTGATGCAATCGCCAATTGTCCAAAACCTTTCGTGGCAGCCATCAATGGGTTCGCACTTGGCGGCGGATTAGAACTAGCTATGGCCTGCCACATTCGAATTGCCTCAGAAAATTCAAGATTGGGCCTTCCTGAAGTGACATTAGGGTTAATTCCCGGTTATGGTGGAACACAGCGCTTGACCCAACTAATAGGCAAAGGAAGAGCAATGGAAATGATCACAACTGCCGATATGATTACAGCCGAAAAAGCGGCCCAAATTGGCCTTGTAAATGAAGTAGTACCACCAAGTGCATTAATTGCGAGAGCCGAAGAAATATTAGCGAAGATTAAACAAAGAGCCCCTTTGGCGGTTGCCAGCGCCATTAACGCCATCAATGCCTCCTTAAATCCCGAGGTAAATGGTTTCAATGTAGAAATTGACGAGTTTGGAAAATGCTTTGACACCGCTGATTTTAAAGAGGGAGTTAATGCATTTCTTGAGAAAAGAAAACCTATTTTTAAAGGAAATTAACCAAGCATTCATTAATAATGAAATTACAAATTTTAAGCCTTTTATGCGGTTTGGTACTTATAGGTGCAGTAACGGCAAAAGCACAGACCAGACCAATCCCACCAGATAAACCCGTAACAGGCTTTCGCTTTGGCATCGGTCTTGAAGGTGCTCTACCGATGGGCGACATGAAAGATCTTTATAACTATAAAGTGGGGGGCGGACTAACCCTCCGATTTTCGAAAGGTATTGCTGAAAACCTCGATGTACTTTTAACAGGCGGAGCTATTGGCCTCCTTCCTGAAGATTTAGCAAGCGAAACCTACGACACAAATCCTTCTATTCTAATTCCAGTAAAGTTGGGCGCAAGGTTTATGTTGGGCAACAATTTTTATTTAATGGGTGAAGCGGGGATGACCTTTACCAAAATTTATACGATTACTAACATAGACATGACAACGGGCGACGTTAACGAAGGATTTGTAAATGGCTCAACTTTTGGCTATGCGCCAAGTATTGGCGTCCGCTTTGGCAAACTCGACATTGGTTTAAGATATGAAACGCTAAGCGATATTAATGGAGGGAAGGGCCTAAAATTTGAAGGCGTAGGTAGTTTAAATGATGGAAACGGGCTAAGCAAAGCTCCCGCAAGTTTTTTGGGTTTAAGAATAGGTTTCGACTTTTAACAGTGTAGAAATTATTGCCCATTCTAAATATTTGCTTATATTTAACTCATATTATTTGGTTACGCATTTATCATGAAGAAAATATTAATTGTAGATGATGAGGTAAATATTGGGCTTCTATTATCTAAATTTTTAACCCGGAACTCTTTTATTGTTGAAACAGCAACCAGTGGCGCTTCGGCAATGGAATATCTTGCTAAACAAAGTTTTGATCTGGTATTGTGCGATTACCGTTTAGAAGATACCGATGGAAAGGATATTTTAATTAAAGTAAAAGACCTCTATCCTAAAACTGGCGTAGTCATCATTACAGGATATTCTGATATTAAATTAGCCGTTGAATTGATTAAGCTTGGTGCGTACGACTATATAACGAAGCCGCTATATCCGGACGAAATTCTAAATACGATTAATAAGGCAATTGAAACTCAAATTGCTTTAAACCAAAATGACGCTGAGTCAATAGCATCAGATGTAAAAAAAGACAAGAGCACTAAGCAGCTAATTGAAACTGATGAGTTTGTAGTTGGTCAAAGTAGCGCATCAAAAGATCTTATCAAACAGATCATGTTGGTTGCACCCACCAACTACAGCGTAATTTTAACCGGCGAAAGTGGTACAGGTAAGGAATCCGTTGCTAAGACGATCCATTTAAATAGCCCTAGAAAAGACAAACCTTTTGTAGCGATGGATTGCGGCTCTTTAACGAAAGAATTAGCAGGAAGCGAGTTTTTTGGACACGAAAAGGGTTCCTTTACCGGTGCATTGTATACGAAAATTGGCCATTTCGAAATGGCAAACGGGGGCACCTTGTTCTTGGATGAAGTAGGAAATTTATCGTACGACATTCAGGCTGCGTTGCTTAGAACAGTTCAAGAAAGAAAAATAAAGCGTATTGGAAGCACGAAAGAAATAGAACTTGATGTTCGGATTATTGTAGCTACCAATGAAAATTTAAGCGATTCTATTCAAAAGGGGCGGTTCAGAGAAGATTTATATCATCGTTTTAATGAATTTTCTATTCACTTGCCTCCTATTAGCCAAAGAGGAAGAGATATTATTGTATTTGCTCATACTTTTCTTAAAATAGCCAACGATGAGCTTAATAGAAACGTGACTTCCTTTTCTCATGAAGTAGAAGAATGCTTCTTAACCTATAACTGGCCTGGAAATGTTAGAGAGTTAAAAAATGTAGTGCGGAGGGCCACATTGTTAACAGAAAATGAAGAAATCCAACTCAAAGCACTTCCTTTAGAAATTTCTACTTATGCAAAAGCTACAGCCATTGAAGCAGCAGTAGGAAATACAATTATTAATACTACTAAACCACGGGATCTTAAAAATGCCGCTTTAGAGGCAGAATACGAAGCTATTTTAAACGTATTAAGAGAAGTAAACTTTAATAAAACCAAGGCTGCAAAGCTTCTGAATATAGATAGGAAGACTCTTTATAATAAGATGAAAGCTATAAACTTGGATAACTAGTATACCATGTCCATCTTTACCTATAAGCAACGCAATAACATAAACCTGGTGATTATTATAGCATTAGGCTGTCTAATTGCTTATTCTTTGCAAGGCATTTTTGGATCTATATTAAGTACGCTTGTACTATATACCATACTCAGGCCTGCTTATATCCATTTTGCAGAAGTAAAAAAATGGAATAAAAGCTTTACTGCAATTTCATTGCTATTTCTTTCGCTTATTGTGCTTGTTCTTCCATTTTATGCGCTAAGCAGCATGGTAATTGCAAAGATAACAGAGCTGAACAATAATCAGATTTACTTTACCAATCTCCTTAATAAAATTAAACATCTATTTGAGTTTAGCGAAAATGCTACTCAAATGATTGAAGACGGATTGAAAAAAGCAGGCACTTGGGCAACCGGGCTATTCCCTTCCCTCATTACCGGAGTGTTTAATATAGTCTTCGGGTTACTTTTGATGTACTTTTTACTATACTTTATGTTAGTAGAACGAGACTCATTCGAGAATGCGCTGTTAAAATATGCCCCTTTTAGAGAACAAAATGCAAAACGTTTTGCCGAGGAAATGCGCAACACAACCTATGCCAATGTAGTGGGACAAGGGTTTATTGCCATTGTACAAGGTTCATTAGTAAGCTTATGCTTTTATGTCTTAGGTTACAGCGACCCCGTCTTCTGGGGCGTAATTACAACATTTATTTCATTTGTGCCAATTTTAGGCCCACCTGTCGTGTTTGTGCCTGCCGCTTTACTACAAATTGCTGATGGAAACAACTTTGCCGGATGGGCCATGTTAATATTTGGCTTCGTCGTAATTATCAATATTGACAATGTGCTTCGTTTTATGATTGCCAAAAAAGTTGGCAACATTCATCCTGTAATTACGGTTATTGGCGTGGTTATTGGTATTCCTTTATTTGGCATACTAGGACTAGTTTTTGGACCACTTCTGTTTTCTTACTTCTTTTTATTGATCCGGATTTATGAAAAAAGCGCGAAAGCAACAGAAAGATTGGATCGAATAAAAACAATTCAGGAGCATGATGAGTTATAATATAACTTAAAGTGCATTGCCATTGTAAATAAAAAATTGTTAAACATAAATTTAAGATCATGAACGACAACTCAAAAGTATTAATAGCGCTATTAGCAGGTGTAGCAGCAGGTGCTGCATTAGGTTTATTATTTGCACCAGAAAAGGGAAGTGAAACCCGCGACAAACTAAGTCAATCTTTGAAAGATTTAGGAGATTCGATTAAGGATAAAGCGGCAGACGAAATCAATAATCTTGCGACTTTAAAAGATAAAGTTGTTGATTCAATCAAAGGTAAATTAAGGGAAGTAGAAGACGAATATTCTAGTGAAGTAGAAAACGTTTGATTTACCTAAAATTTAATATATAATGGAAGAAAATAAAGAAAAAGGTATCGCAGATATTTTCTCGGATGCGAAAGACTATATCGATACGCGCATTGAATATACGAAGCTAACTGCCGTTGAAAAGGGCTCAAAGCTAATCGCAGATTTAATAACAAGCGGCGCTGTGGTTATTGGCTTTATGCTTGCTTTTTTATTTGGCACCTTCACGCTCGCCCTTTTTCTTTCTGATATTTTGGGCACTTATACACGGGGTTTTGGCTGTGTGGCCGGTATTTATTTTATCATGTCCATTATTATTTACCTAATCAAAGACAAGTATTTGGAACCAGGCCTGGTTAATCTGTTCATTGCAAAATATTTCGATAAGTTAGCCGATAAAGACGACGATGATGAAGACAAATAAAAACATACGAACCTTAGCGGAACTAAAAACTGAAATACAACTCTTAAAAGTTGATTACAAACAAAAGGGCGTTCAACTTAAGTATGATTCAAAAGCTTATATAAATCAATTTAGCCTAAGCAATTTAATTAAGAAATATGCTACTCCAAGTGGATTTTTAAAGTTCGATGAAAAAACCAACATTAGCAGTAAAATCATGTCGATTGTGCTCCCAATGATCATGAATAGTACGCTTTTTAAAGGATCTGGTTTAGTTACGAAAGCCCTGGGCGCTCTTGTCTCTGGAAAAGTTGGAAAATCATTAGATGCAGAAAGTTTATCCGGAATTTTTAATATGATAAAATCTTTTTTTACCGGTAGAAAAGCAAAAACTAAAAATGAAGTAGCCTTTGTAGACTATGGAATTCCCCCAGATAGCGAAACGTATTAATTTTAAATAGGCTGCCGTTGGGCGGCCTATTTATTTCTTATCCACACTATATTTGCCTGGACCAATAAAAAGTAATCCCAGAAACAACACGCCTAATTCAATTGCATGTGAAGCTTCCATAATACCCTGTTTTGGGTCGGATAAATGTACTAGACATGCTATAATCATCACAAACAAGAGTAGAATATTAGCTGGTCTAAAAAAGAGCCCTAAAAGTAAAAACAATCCACCAACAGCTTCAATAGTCGCAGCAAGAAACCCCCATACAGCAGGGAAAAAATCAATTCCAAGGAGCTGCATACTGCCTCCTATCTGTTTCCACATCTCTATACCGCCTGATATTTTTGGATACCCATGAACCATCATCATAGCGCCAATGCCTACCCGAATAATTAATAAGCCCGTATTACGGTACTTACCTAAACTAGCTAAAATTGCCATCTTATATATACTTAAATTGAACTTCTTGTTTATTTATATTTAACGAAATGTTTCTCCCTAAAACCATCGCTCTATTGTCATCAATATGCCCCGTAGGGAAGTTAAAGCAAACGGGATAATTATACTCCTTAACCAACTCCCAAATCACCTCTTCGGGCGTTTGCCCAAAAGGTATTGTCTCTTCTCCCAACTCATTAAAAGCACCAACAATTAATGCCTTCAATTTGTTCAGTTTTCCCTTCCTTTTTAGAATACGCATCATCCTATCGATCGAATATTCGTGTTCTCCGACATCTTCCAAAAAAAGAATCTTATCTTCAAAATCCATCTCCGAAACAGAACCTTCAACAGCGATCAGCAAGGTTAAGTTTCCGCCAATTAATATCCCCTCGACATTGCCGGGTCTATTTCCAAAAACACTTTCATATTGATAACTTATTTTTTCACCAAATAGTATTCCTTGTAAACTGGCTAAAGCCTGCGGAGTACTGTTTTCAAAAGTATAGGGCATCTGCCCATGAATGCTTTGGGTATTCAGCTTTGCGAAGGCATGGGACAATAAAATGGTAATATCACTAAAGCCAATCAACCATTTAGGATATTCATTAAAGACTGTGAAATCTAACTCATCAATAAGGCGAATGGTACCATAACCTCCCCTACCTGCTATAATAGCCCTTATCTCCGGATCATCTAAAAACCGTTGCAAATCTGCTGTCCTTAAATTATCGTTTCCAGCAAATTGGTGATAATCTGCATTCACCGTTTCACCAATGATTACCTCCAGTCCCCATGATTTCAAAATCGCAATTGCACCATCAATAGGCTTGGGTAATTTTTTAGCGGGACAAACTATTGCAATTTTATCTCCTTTTTTTAAGTAAGGTGGCTGTTTAATCATAGGTAAAAACAATATCTTTGCAAAATAAATAAATAGTTTTGGATAACGATAAAATTAAAAGATATACCGTAACGGCAGCCCTGCCTTACACGAACGGCCCTGTGCATATTGGTCACCTGGCTGGCGTTTATTTGCCTGCAGACACGTATGTGCGTTACCTTCGTTCTAATAAAAAAGATGTAAAATTTATTTGCGGTTCTGATGAAAATGGCGTTCCAATTACCTTAAAAGCTAAAAAAGAAGGTATAACCCCACAAGAGGTCGTAGACAAATACCATAAAATTATTGGCGATTCTTTCCAGGAGTTTGGCGTTTCTTTTGATATTTATCATCGCACCTCTTCACTAACCCACCATCAAACAGCTGAAGCTTTTTTTGAAAAGCTTTATAATGATGGGGTTTTCACTGAAGAAGTAACCGAACAATACTATGATGAAAAAGCACAAAGCTTTTTAGCCGATCGATATATTACGGGTACCTGCCCAAAATGCGGAAACGAAAATGCCTACGGTGATCAATGCGAAAATTGTGGCAGTACGTTAAATGCGACAGACCTGATCAATCCAAAATCAACTCTATCTGGCGAGCCACCTGTACGTAGAGAAACAAAAAACTGGTTTTTACCTTTAGATAAATACGAAGATAAATTAAGAGCCTATATTGAGAGCCATAAAGAATGGCGGCCAAACGTTTACGGCCAATGCCAAAGCTGGTTAAACGCAGGTTTGCAGCCGAGGGCTATGACAAGAGACCTGGACTGGGGCGTACGTGTGCCTGTTAAGGGTGCCGACGGCAAAGTTTTATATGTGTGGTTTGATGCGCCGATAGGTTATATTTCTGCTACTAAAGAGCTTTGTAATTATGCAAAACTTGATGTTTGGAATCCGAAAGCTGAAGAGTATTACATTCGGCAGGTTGCAACAGATAAATGTGACTGGGAAGCATATTGGAAAGAGGAAGAAACTAAATTAGTTCACTTTATCGGCAAAGATAATATTGTATTCCACTGTGTTATTTTTCCAGCAATGCTAATAGCTCATGGTGATTATATTTTAGCCGATAATGTGCCCGCAAATGAGTTTCTAAATCTTGAGGGTCAGAAAATATCGACCTCAAAAAACTGGGCAGTCTGGTTAAATGAATATCTATTGGAATTCAAAGATCAACAAGATGTTCTGCGTTATGTATTAACGGCAACGGCTCCAGAAACGAAAGACAATGATTTTACCTGGAAAGATTTCCAAGCCAGAAACAACAACGAGCTAGTGGCTATTCTAGGTAATTTTATTAACCGAGTAACAGTACTTACCCATAAATACTTCGACGGGAAAGTGCCCACGTTAATGGATTTAACCGAGCAAGATCAAGCGGTTATCGATGAGTTAGCAGCTGCGCCGGCAAAGGTCAGTGCGTCTATTGAAAATTACCGCTTCAGAGAGGCTCTGGGCGAGGTAATGAACATTGCCCGTTTGGGTAATAAGTATCTAGCCGAGACAGAGCCTTGGAAAGTCATTAAAGCCGATGAAGATCGTGTTCGCACCATTTTAAATATCAGTTTGCAGATTGCAGCCAATATTGAAATTTTAATCGAACCATTCTTGCCTTTTACAGCAGGCAAATTACAGAAAATGCTGAACTATGGCGGTCACCTTTGGGCTGATGCTGGGAGTATAAACCTGTTAAAGCGCGGACATCAATTAAACGAACCAGTATTGTTGTTCTCAAAAATTGAAGATGAAACTGTTCAAGGCCAAATCGATAAATTAAACAATAGTAAAGCTGAGAATATTGCCGCAAATAAAAAGGTAGCGCCGGCTAAACCAAACATCCAATTTGACGACTTTGGCACAATGGATATCCGTATAGCAACCATTATCGCAGCCGAAAAGGTCGAGAAAACAAAGAAGTTGCTAAAATTAACTGTTAACACGGGTTTAGATGAGCGCACAGTAGTATCAGGTATCGCAGAATATTACCAACCTGAAGATATCATCGGTCAGCAGGTGAGTTTACTGGTTAACCTTGCCCCTCGTGAAATCAAAGGCATTGTTTCTCAAGGAATGATTTTAATGGCAGAAGATTCTGAAGGGCGGTTAACATTTGTTGCACCAGGCGTTAAGTTTGAAGAAGGAAGCACGATTAGATAAGCGTAATACTTCTTTCAATATTAATTTGCCTTAAAAAATATTCATCATGGGAAACCACTAAAAGTACTCCTTCGTACGCCAGAATAGCCGACTTTAAAATCTCCAAATTTTGAATGTCTAAATTGTTGGTAGGCTCATCTAATATAATCATTTCTGGTTTTTGCATCGCAATAGTTAAACAGCAAAGCATTAAACGCATTTTCTCGCCGCCGCTAAGAGCTAAACAGGGCTTGCCCCAGCATTCTTTAGTAAATAGAAATCTGTTCAACAGAATCTTTACTTCATGCTCCTGCAATCCGCCAGCATTATTTAACTGAGCCTGCTCATAAATTGTGAGCTCGTTATTAATCAACGCGTAATCCTGATCAATGTAAATGGCATTTACTATCACATTTGTTACGGTGCCCTGTTGAGGAAGCAACTGACCCAATAGCAATTTTAGGAATGTAGTTTTCCCCGATCCATTTGCTCCCTTTAATGCAACCCGCTCTCCTGCACCTATACTAAAAGTTAATGGTTCAGGCCATAACATGGTATTGTCATAAGTAAAATTCAATCCCTCTACTTTTATCAATACCTTTCCTCGATTAAATAAAGAGTGGTCAAAACCAACTTTCATTTTCTCTATATCGGATATTTCAGTGCGCAGCTGTTTTAATCCTGCCGATACTTCAACTATTTTTTTTGCATGTACACTCCTTAGTTTTGAAGTACTCTTCTCGGCATTATTACGAAGAGTATTCATAGAAATCCTCGATAAACCTGCCTGCTCTTGTTTCTTCTTCCCTCGAGCATCTAGCTTCTGCTGGCGTTCTAATGATGCTTTTTCTACATCTTTCGCCTTGCGAAGCGCTTTCTCTTCATTCTTTAATCCAAGCATTACTGATTCCTGCTCTATGCGCTTCTGCGTTAGGTAAAAATCGTAATTTCCACCATAACGGGTAATGCCGTTTTTACTAAGTTCACAAACCGTATCAAGTAAATTCAATAAAGTTCTATCGTGGCTTACTACCACTAAAGTATTCGAGGTAGTTTTAATATATTCATATAGTAAAGTTCTGCCTGCTATGTCCAAATGGTTACTGGGCTCATCTAACAGAACTATTTTAGGCTGATGGATCATCATTCCTGCTAAAAACACCCTCATTTTCTGCCCACCACTAAGTCCTTTTATCTTTTGGTTTAGATCCAACACCTTTAAGTCCCAATGTTTTAAAGCTGTAGCGCAGCGTTCCTCTATTGTCCAATCATCATCAAGCAAAGATAGATTTGCATCGGTTACGTTACCACTAAGAATTTCATATAAAGCTTTAATTTTTTCTTCAATGCCCAAGGCCTTTGCAATGGTATCTTCATTATATTGAGCGAAAAGCTGAGGGACAAAATAAGGCGTCGCATCGGTTTTTAACACGCCTGCCGAAAGTTGTAGGTTCCCTGATAAAATTTTTAATAGCGTCGATTTCCCCACTCCATTGTGGCCAACCAATGCCACTTTATTTTGTTTATGAATGGTGAGATTTAAATTGTCGAACAACAAGTCCCTATTTGGATGCGTATAGGTCGCCCCCTGTAGAATAAGCATAATTTCTTTTAATAATTGTGAATAAAAATGAGCCCGACATTTCGGCTCTATCCATTTTTTTAAAGAAATTATCTCTTACATTAACCTACGTTTTTGGTGAGCGACAAAAATAAGAAAAATCGCTAAATTATCAGATATTTATTCGACTGTTCTTTTTTCTAAAACGTTTCCCAGCTTGTCGTAAGCAACTAACACTGTCAAATTGCCTTTATTAAAAGGCATTTCCAAAGTTTTGCCTGCTGGAATGAGGGTGGTGAAATAAGGAACATTCTGTCGATAATCGCTTTCATTCTTCATTTCACTTTTGTAGAATAGGCTTACCTGAACTGTATTGTCCAAACGATTATGATAATTTGTCCTATCCTTCCATAAAGAAACTTCACCTCGGCTATTGTTTAAAAGGAAATAATCAACAGGAGCCACTCCCGCTATTCCGTTTAGATCTTTTTTAGAAATAAGCTGATACTTGCCAATACCACTATTGCGATATAAATTGAAATGAGTTTGACTAATGGTTAATGGGTCAACCTGCGCCAGGTCTTTGAAATAACTAGCCATCCACTTTTTCCCACCTGCGAAAGGATGCTCTAAAATGTGGTCGACTCCAGCAACAATTAATACTTTGGCGTGCTTATCGCTCCCTATCGTTTTACGATAGAGGTTCTCTGCCTGCCCAACCTCTCTGTCCTTTTTCGGATCCTCATTTTCGTAAGCCACGAATTGATAGCCTAACTTCTTGGCTTCACGTATTAAATTGCCGTAAGTTTGCTCTCGCGTATAGAAACCAGTTTTTAAAACAGGATACGTTTTTGGTTGATTTAATGCTGTGTCGGCACTTGTACCCAACGCTTCTAAAGCCAAATACGCGTAACCCTCAGCCCGCAGCTTTGGCAACAAATCTAGTATCAAAGTTCGGTGAGCCGGATAAAAATGATTTTCGTTGATCATTACTACGTTCGTTAACCGAGCTCTAGCTACAATTGTATCCATCGCAGCATGATCGAAAGTTACCTGCCGCTTAATAACGCTTATCACACTATCTTTAGGCTTAAACTTACTCTCTATTTGTTTAACCAAATCATCGTATAAAGGATTATTTTTCAAAAACGATGCAAAAGTTAGCTGCATTTGAACTTCTAAGCTATTTCCCTGATTTTTTGGGATAGGAAATTGTTGCATCTCTAAAAGTACTTTCAAAAAGGCATTGGAAGACATCGATCTATTTAAAACCGACAAAACAGAACTCGTATCCTGCATATAGTTGTGACCAGATTTTATCCCTGCGTAAATATTTCGCAAATCCGTTCCCATAGAGTTCGCCGCCTCTTCATCGCTGGTAATTCCTAAAAAATGTAAAACTTGATTATCAATAACAGTATCCAAAACCAATTTATTCTTACCACGCTTTTCTAATTTGTCTCCAATAGTTACCAGAATTTGATAGGACGGTGAAGCTGTTGTGCCATAAACTAATACTGGATTAACAGTTTTAACCTTGTTTTTCTTCATCGCCGATTTGATAGACTTCTTGGAAATCAGGTATTTGATATCTGCGGGGGTGGTTAAGTGAAGTTTAAGCGAATCATTCAAAATATGAACATTCGAATTTTGTAAATATCTGTTATGATTAATCTGTTGGCTAACGCTATTTGCGCAACCAATCATACAAGTGATTCCTACTAAGGAAATGATAATACGCAGCTTTCCCATCATCAAATTTGCAATTTATGCTAGCAAATATAACTGCATTTTTATTAAATATAAGGTTAGAACCAATGTTCTTGGTCAGGTTTTTGCAGCTAAGAAAGCGAAAAGAAACAGGTATGACCCAGAAGATAGAAATCAAAAATTTAGAACAGAGCCACTTTGATCAGTTGCTCAGCACAATGGAAAAAGCTTACCGTTCATGGGACGGCAGCATGTGGAAACGTGAAACGATTGACCTGCTAATTAAAAAGTTTCCCCTTGGTCAGTTTGTAATTTTTGCTGATGGAATTGTAGTAGGAAGTGCTTTTTCAATTATCGTAGATTACGACCAGTTCAGCGACAACCACACTTATAAGCAAATTACCGGTAACTATACGTTCTCTACCCATACCGAAGATGGAAATGTACTCTACGGTGTTGAGGTCTTCGTACATCCGGATTATAGGGGACTAAGACTTGGCCGCAGACTATATGATGCCCGCAAGGAGCTCTGCGAAAAACTTAACTTGCAAGCAATTATCTTCGGTGGAAGAATCCCTAATTATCATGAGCATTCGCAAGAATACGGGCCTAAAGAGTATATACAAAAAGTAAAACTGAAGGAAATCTACGACCCGGTATTGAGTTTTCAATTAAGTAATGATTTCCATGTTAAGAAAGTACTCAAAAACTATCTGCCCGAGGATAAACAGAGTGAAGAATACGCAACTTTACTCCAATGGGATAATGTTTATTACACGCCACCGACTAAAATTGGCGAAAAGATCAGAAAAACGGTCAGAATTGGTTTAGTTCAATGGAAGATGCGGGTCTTTAACTCCATAGACGAACTCTTTCAGCAAGTTGAGCATTTCGTAGATGCGATAGCAGCCTATAAGGCAGATTTTGCAGTTTTTCCGGAATATTTTAATGCGCCCTTAATGCATGAGTTCAATCAAATGAAAGAAGCGGATGCCATGAGAGCTATGGCACAGTTTACTCAAAGAATAAAAGAAAAGTTCTCTGAGTTTGCGGTAAGCTACAACGTAAACATTATTGCGGGCAGTATGCCCCTTTATGAGAATAATAGCCTGAAGAATGTTGGTTACCTTTGCCACAGGAACGGAAAAATTGACAGTTATGAAAAAATACACATCACTCCAGACGAAGTAAAGTATTGGGGGCTAGAAGGAGGAGAAATGTTGCAAACCTACGATACCGATGCGGGAAAAATTGGCATACTTATCTGTTACGACGTTGAATTTCCTGAACTGCCTAGGCTGTTGGCAAACGAAGGTATGCAGATACTTTTTGTTCCTTTTCTTACCGATACGCAAAATGCCTACATGCGGGTAAGAACATGTGCACAGGCACGGGCCATAGAGAATGAGTGCTTTGTCGCAATTACAGGCAGCGTGGGAAATCTTCCACAGGTGGAAAACTTTGACCTTAATTATTCTCAATCGGCTGTGTTTACCCCGAGCGATTTTGCTTTTCCATCCAATGGCATAAAAAGCGAGGCAACTGCCAACACAGAAATGATCTTGTTGGCAGATGTCGACCTTAAGCTGCTAGATGAACTCCACTCCTATGGCAGTGTACGAAACCTAAAAGATCGCAGGCCGGATTTCTATACCTTGAAAAGAAACCGCAAGGTGTAGAACCTGGGCAATAATTCTTACCTTTATCTTTTTACGCTCCCCTATGGACTAAAAAATATTATCCAATTGAGAATTGAACAGAAAAAGAAGTACCATAGTTTCCTGAAGTTTAAAAGGGATTTCCAGAAATCTAGTCTCAAAAAGGTTAGAAGCTATGAGATTGTCATCTATTTTCTAAAGAATAGGCTCAGCAGGAATCAGTTCCTTATTCTTTCTGGCATTTTGGTAGGCACGACTGCCGGACTGGCGGGTGTACTTTTGAAAACCTTAGTCCACTACATTCACTTTTTCATCAGTCATAGGGTCCATCTGGAATACCAATCTCTATTTTATTTGGTTTTCCCGTTCCTTGGCATTGTGCTGACAACATTGGTAGTTATGTATGTGTATAATGGACAAGACAGAAAAGGGATTGGGGCAATTCTCTATGAAATAGCCCAAAACTCTAGTATTGTTTCACATGTTAAAATGTACTCACAGATTATACAGAGCGCCATTACGGTGGGCCTTGGGGGTTCGGCCGGCTTAGAAAGTCCAATTGCCGTTACGGGTTCAGCCATAGGCTCTAATTTTGCGCAAACTTATAAACTCGATTATAAAGAACGGACACTCTTACTTGCAGCAGGTGCTACTGCGGGTATTGCGTCTGCATTCAACGCACCCATAGCGGGCATGATGTTCGCCTTTGAAATCCTTTTAACAGGAGTAGTTTTTACGGATTTTATTCCCCTGGTAGTGGCCGCTGTGTGCGGAAGTCTCGTATCACGGATCGCACTGCAAGAAGACATTCTCTTCCTTTTCCGCTCGAGAGAGGCATTTGACTACCATAATTCCTTTTTTTATATTGTACTTGGTCTTTTTGCAGGCCTTTACGCCAGGTATTTTGTGATCGTGTCACAATGGGTGGAACGCCTGTTTCATCGGCTTAAATTTTCAAAAATTCGAAAAGCAGTTATCGGTGGGCTGATTTTATCTGCGCTTTGTGTGCTATTTCCCCCTCTTTTTGGTGAGGGTTATGAAACAGTAAAATCCTTTACCAATGGGAATACTGATGAAGTGCTAGGTCAGAGCTTTTTCCGCTACTTTAAATTCAGTGAATGGCTGGTCATTATATTCCTGTTGTTCGTCTGTCTCTTAAAGGCTTTTGCTACTTCTACAACGATCTTCAGTGGAGGTAACGGAGGTAATTTTGCACCCTCTTTATTTGCAGGAGGTACACTTGGCTATTTATTCGCTACTGTATGTACCTTAATCGGCATTAACGATGTACCTACAACAAATCTTGTGCTTGTGGGTATGGCTGGTGTAATGAGTGGTGTGCTCTATGCGCCACTGACCGCCATTTTTTTGATTGCAGAATCAAGCTCTGGGTATGATCTATTTATACCACTAATGATTGTTGCGGTAATTTCTCATCTAATGGCAAAATGGTTTTCTCCAATTTCACCAGACTTAAGACAACTGGCCGAAGATGGGAAAATCTTTACTACAGAACATGACAGAAATCTGCTCAATAGGATGAATATTGCCAATCTAATTGATATGGATTCTCAGCTAATCCCCCTTGGTGCCAGTTCCGAGCAAATGATGGAAATTATTAGTAAAGGAAAGAAAAATGCATTTGCGATTGTAGACCTTGAAGGAAAGCTCTGTGGGTTAATGAGTCTTGATGATATTCGTCCTTTCCTTTTTAAGGATCCAAACCAACCGTTGCCAATTTCCAAACTGATCAAAGCTCCGCCAGCCCTTGCGCACCCTAATGATGACATGGCTGATACCATTCGCAAATTTGATGAAACCGGCACTTGGCATCTTCCTGTGGTCGATCACCAAAACAAATTTATCGGATTTTTATCAAAATCTGCGATCCTCACAAGCTACAGGCAAATGCTTAAAGAATACTCATAAAGAATTCGTCTGTCTTGTATATTAATCGGTTAATAATTTTAACGAGTCGGCCTTAGTTCTGCTTTTCAACCATAGTCTTAGCCTCTCCCTTTCTCTTGCAGACATAGGCTCCTTAAAATTAACCACCGCAAGGGTAATGGTATCTTGAATATCTGCATCCAATCGTTTTACAATTATGTTATCCATGCTATAACTCACAAGCTGCGGATAGAGCGTCCTCAGTTCCTGCTTCAGGTCTGGAAGATCTAAATCCATTTTTGTTGTGTTAGCAGTCTTAATTGAATCTCCCTGATAAACCGATTCTAAGATGCTTGCCTTGATCTGGGATATATCAATTTCATTTTTAGCATCCAGTCCCTGCCTAACGATCAATTTTGTATCCTCAAGTTTATAAAGAGGCAGTTTTTTCTTTATAGAGTCCAGTCGCCCGGCATCTAACTCCCTTCCCAGGAGCAATAGATCTATTTCATTGCCTTTCCTGCTGTATTTAAAATTTTTAGAAATCACCTGTGTATCATGAAAGGTTAGCTCATTTTGGATAAAGCTTTTGGCGTTGCTTTCAAAAATACTGCGGTCAACTATCCTGAAAGCGAGATAAATACTAGGAGCTACGGTTACCAACGTAATGATCAGAATATAACGACGTACCTTTTTCTCATAAGCTTTGTCCTCAAATTGCTTCTTGTGAAATTTCATATAGCGCACAATCAAATAAGTGCCCAGGCAAATGAACACGCTATTAATGAAATAGAGGTAAATTGCCCCTAAGAAAAAGTAAAGATTTCCTGTGGCAATTCCAAAACCAGCAGTACATAGCGGAGGCATGAGGGCAGTGGCAATAGCAACCCCTGGAATTACATTGCTTTTTTCTTTCCTGGTTACCGCAATGATACCCGCAAGGCCTCCCAGTCCTGCAATAAAAACATCCCATATTGATGGGGAAGTACGGGCAAGGATTTCCGAGGAGGCGTCGTGCAATGGTGTAATCCAGAAATAAAGGCTGGAGGTTGCAATGCTGATCACCGTAGCAATAGTAAGATTTCTAGCCCCTTTTTTCACCAGTTCAAAATCATTAATTCCAATGCCAAGCCCAAGGCCCATAATTGGCCCCATTAGTGGGGAAACTAGCATTGCGCCAATGATTACCGCAGTTGAATTAACATTTAATCCAATAGAAGCAATGAAAATTGCAAAGATCAGGGTCCAAAGATTTGCACCTTTGAATTCCACATTTTTTTTTATGGAACTGAATATTTCTGCCTCCTCCGCACTATCGCCGTGTAAGCTAAACCGGTAGGTAATAAAATTTTTGATAGCCTGGTAGATTTCTTTCATAACATTAAGGTAGCATTTTGTATCTTACCGACAAAAACTCGCGAAATATATTGAGCTATGGCAGTGACCCAGAAATCACCAATCGAAAAGATTATCGCACCAGTAAACAGGTTTATCCATTTAGAATATACAAGTGGTATTGTACTATTAATAAGTGTCGTTATCGCTATTTTATGGGCCAATAGTTCACCTAACTCTTATCATCATCTCTGGGAGTTAAAACTGACAGTTGGATTTGGGGAAGCAATGCTGAGCCAGCCTCTTCATATCTGGATCAATGACGGCCTAATGGCCATTTTCTTTTTTGTAATTGGTCTTGAGCTAAAGCGGGAATTTATGGATGGTGAACTTTCGACTTTTCGCAAGGCCTCATTACCAATGGGAGCAGCCTTAGGAGGTATGGTTATTCCGGCACTTATTTATGTGATTATAAATTATGGGACGGATTCGATGCGGGGATGGGGAATTCCTATGGCAACCGATATTGCATTTGCCCTCGCATTACTATCGATGGCAGGAAAACATATACCCTCCTCTATGAAGGTTTTCCTTTCAGCGCTTGCTGTGGCCGACGATTTAGGGGCTGTATTGGTAATTGCTTTCTTCTATACTGTGAGCGTGAATTTTGCCGCACTGTGGATCGCTGGAATATTCTTCATCGTTTTACTAATCGGAAACAAATTGGGCATTCGAAACAGCGCCTTTTATTTGATTGTAGGAATCTGCGTTTGGCTTGGTTTTCTTTTCTCTGGGGTACACGCTACTATTGCAGGTGTGCTGGTGGCCTTTACCATTCCTGCGGCTACAAAAATCGATGAGCGTGTATATGCCACAAACCTTAAAAAACTCACGCATGAGTTCGAACAAGAAATCCCAAGCAACAGCACGCTGACCACTTCAGCTCAGCACCATACCATTCAGCATGTAAAGGATCTGAGCTTGGCCGCCGAAACACCTTTACAAAAGATAGAGCACGCACTACATCCATGGGTCGCATTTTTAATTATGCCACTATTTGCTTTATCCAATTCTGGGATTATTATTGGGAGCGACTTTCTTGCTTCGATTATTAACCCCGTTTCGATAGGTGTTGCATTAGGATTAGTCGTTGGCAAATTTTTAGGTATTCTTCTCTTCACATGGTTAATGGTACGGGTAGGTATAAGTGCTTTACCACAAGAAGCAACATGGAAACACATTTATGGTGTAGCGCTTCTGGGAGGTATTGGCTTTACAATGTCTCTCTTTATCAGCGGCCTAGCCTTTAAAAACCCGACCTTTGTAGAACAAGCGAAATACGGAATACTCATAGCCTCCGTTTTTGCAGGAATATTGGGCACTTTGGTGTTGAGAAGTAGTGATACCAAACAATAATTTCCAGGATGTTGAAGGGTAAATTTAACTTTGATATTTGCTTTTTACTAAAATTTTGGTTATATTATGACCTCTCACAGGGCATTTGTCCCTCCATTGCATTATCGTAAAAGAAAAAGGCTATGAAAAATCCAATCAACAAGATTATTGTAAACGTCGACTATTCAGGAAGTTCACTGAATGCGGTTAATACAGCTATTCAAATGTGTAAGCGCCATCGTGCAGAGCTCCATTTGCTCTATTTAGTGGACGCGAGTAATTTCCCCCCATTAGAAGATGAGGCCGGTCCAGGTTCAACGTTTAATGATCAATTATTCAAAGAAGAACTAGTTGTATTTATGGATTTAGCTGATTCGATCAGAACGTCTTATGGAGTGAAATGCACTTTACATCATGACACCAACAACACCTCAAGTAGTATCTGTGAGAAGGCCAGAGAACTAGATTGCGATTTAATCATTCACCCGGTAGAAACGGATAATCGGTTTTTCAGATATCTTTTTCATAGCAGCTCCTATCGAATATTTAAGCAAGCACCCTGTTCCGTTTTAACTGTCCCAGCAGAAAAAACATTCGATTGTTTCAATAATATTTTATTTCCGGTAAGACCGGAAAAAGACACAAAAGGCAAATACTTCTTCAGTCGTTCGATATTAATAAAGAACAATGCCAATGTATCGATTATCGGTCTCCTAGAAAAACAAGAACCCCATATAACCAAGACGGTAAAAGACATGATCGGGGATGCAAGGACATGGATGAACGAAGACCAATTATTTTATACTTCGGGTGTCGCACTCAATCCAAATGCAGCGGAAGGCATTACCAGTGTAGGGCATGATGAAGACGCAGATTTGATCATCATAAACGGTTCTAGCAAAAGGAATGCATGGGAATTTCTATTTGGAAGCTATACCCAGCGGATGATAGAAAATAACGATTTCGCAGTGCTTTGTTTCAAACGAAAAAAGGCAATGGATATCGCATCAGAGACAGTAGACGCTGACCTTCATTTTACCATGGCCTAAAAAATCAACGTAATCAGATTTGGAAATAAGGCCTTAGAAGATCCTCAAAATTGTATTGCCCTTTGGGTTTATCCATTAAGTTTTTAGCCACAAAAATAGCTCCATTACCAAATGCTTCTCTAGAAATTGATTCGTGAATAAGTCTAACGGTTTGAAATGGAAAGCCAAAAATAAGCTCATGTTTTCCCACAATTCCACCCGCTCTAACCGAGTTAATCTGGGCTGCATCCAAATCCAAGGCATGTGCTATTTTAACTGCAGTTCCTGAAACACCCTCCTTTTGCTTGAAATGTTCTTCTACAATTTCGATGTCTGCCCCTGGAGCAATTTTTTGCAGAAACTTGGCAGAAAACATCAAGTAATTTACTCCCAAGGTAATATTGGGAGACCAAAATACGGTAGTTTCCCTAGCCAGTTCTTTAAGTAGCTCCAATTCATCGTAACCGTAATGCGATATAGCAGAAATAATCTTTACTTTTCTTTTCGCCGCTTCTACTCCATAAGTGTAGATTCCCTCCGTTGAAGAAAAATCTACGATAACATCCACTGGATGTTGATCCAGTAAATTTGATATTTCAATATGCTCACTCGAATAAATCAATCCCGGTTCATCGCTCTCTAAGCCAAGAAATTCCGGAACAGATCTATTTTCTAATACCGTAGTTCTTCTATAAGCCCATTCTAGAGAAAATTCTTGGTTTTGCAATATAACGGCTGCCACAGCCTTACCTGTTTTACCAAACCCCAACAATCCAACTTTTATCTTCATACTCGCAAAATAGGAAAAACTTGTGAAAAAGCAACAAAATGTGTTCTAACCTGCTAAAATCCACATTTTAATAGCTTCTCAGGGTTTTCCCTGATAATAAATTCCCATAATTCCCCCGATAAAGACAACTCATTTTCTATCCAAATTTGCCTTATAAACTTAAAATATCTACAACATGAAAACAAGAATGACTCTTATCGCATGTGCATTTGCAATCAACTTTGCAGCAGTTGCACAGGTAATTAATCCCAAAGAAACGGCCAAAAGAAAAGTTGAAGAAAGAACTAATAGAACTACCGATAGAACTATTGATAAAGGGCTGGATAAACTTGAAAAAGGTATTGGAAGTATCTTTAAAAAGAAAGATAAGGATAAAAAAGAAGAAAATTCAAAGGCCTCAACCAATTCTCCCGCAGCAGCCAATGAAACCGTTGGCAATAGTAGTTCAGCTACAAAAAGCAATTCTAAGTTCGACTTTGTTCCAGGAAATAAGGTTATAGGATTTGATGATTTCTCTAGCACAGATGTTGGAGATTTCCCTTTGGGCTGGAATACTAATTCTTCTGCCGAAATTGTAACCTTTGCCAACAAAAACCAAAAGTGGCTTTCAATAACAAAAGACGGTTATTTCCAGCCGAATTTTGTAACAGATATGCCTGAGAATTTTACGCTAGAGATGGATGTATTTACAAGGTACAGAAGTAACAATATCCTCCAATATCAATTATATATCGCGCCTTCGGCAGATCCAAGAGCAGACTTAGCAGAGGAACACCTTCCTAATTATTTCAGGTTCAACTGGCTGGGAAGTAACCAAAAAGCCGGTTTTTATTTGGTAGAAGATGGCAAGGAAGTAAATAAAAATGAGGGACTTAATATTGAAGATCTAGTTTCTGGTGGTAAGGATTACTCGGACGGTATGACTGCAAGAGTTTCAATTTGGCGTCAAAAGAGCCGATTAAGAATTTATATTAATCAAAATAAAGTGTTAGATATCCCTCAAGCTTTTAATCCTAGTAAAAAGTACAATGTCTTTAAAATAGGTGCTAAGTATATGAATTATTCAACGGCAGATCATCCAGATGAATTTATGGTTGCTAACATCCGCTATGCAGTTGCTGGAGAAGACACAAGAACCAAATTGCTTACAGAAGGTAAATTCGTAACCAACGAGATTTTATTTGATGTGAATAGCGATAAAATCAAGGCAGAAAGCACTAAAATCATTACCGAGATTGGAAACCTGCTAGCAGAAAACCCATCAGTGAAGCTTAAAATTGTTGGCCATACCGATAGCGATGGCGATGGCGCCGCAAATCTTGCCCTGTCGAAGAAAAGAGCGCAATCTGTTAAAACAAGACTAGCTTATGGTTTTGGCATCGACGAGAGCAGGCTCCTTACCGACGGTAAAGGAGAAGGTGAACCTGTTACCAGCAACAATACCGCCGAAGGGAAAGCACAAAACCGCCGTGTCGAATTCATAAAATTATAAAATAATGAAAAACATTATTTCGCTATTTGCCTTATTGCTGCTGTTTGCGTGCAACCGCGGCAGTCAGGTAGTAGAAACTCCGGAAAATTTCGACGCGACTCAGGTAACTTCGATAATGAAAAATCCTGGAAGCATTTCCAAGGAGAGTATTGCGGAAATTGCTGGAACGGATGCGACAAAAATTAAAGTTTATATCGAAAATTTTTCTCCTGATATTACCAAGCGAGCAGTTCTTTTTAGTTGGCCAACTGGTGACGAAAAGACGATTAAAGCAATTGATGGAAAAACTTTAACAGTTGAAGGATATAATTCATTGGGATTAGGCTTTCTAACGAAGACAAATAAAGAAGCTTTCCAAAAGAAGTTCGAAAGCAACGCCTCTATCCAAGAAGAAATAAATCGGATAACCAAGGATGAAACCCTTGATGCGGATTTAGCAATAAGCGAAGCTAAACACTTAGCGGCAAATGCAAAAACACAACAGTTCGAGAAACTTGGAAATATTGCAGAATTGGCGTACTGGGAAACGCCTGTAAATGCTTTGCACGTATTTGCTAAAGGAATTTCCTTTACGGTAACGAGCAATTTCACAAATGAACAAGTCAGTAAAGAAAAAGCAATAGAATTTACACAGTTTATTTTTAATCAACCTTTAAAATCTTCTAAATGAGAGCGCTGATATTATTTTTCTTAGTAACACTATCTGGCACTGGTTATGCCAAAAAAATACTCCAAGCGACCTGCGAAGGTGGTAACGGCTGTATATTTCAAATTTCCGAAGCAGATGCAGCTGATTACGACATTGCAGAAGGCAAGAATAACGGTTACTATCAAAACCTCCCCGAAAATGCTATCGTAGTTGACGCCAAAATCAATGGAAAATGGGAACGTTACGTAACAACCGACATGACCCGAACACAATTAGATAAGCTTTACGGGGGCGATGGGTTTACCATGATCTACCCTTTCAACCCTACTTTCCAGCCCACAGATGGCCAATGGCAAGTAAAGATTGGTACGGTTACAGGCGATATCTGTTATGGACAGACATCAAACCCATTCAAAACTATGTTGCAAGGCATGGCGCAGGCAGGAAATGTTAATTTCCCAAATCCCTTCCACGCACGCTTTCTAATGAATAATCCTAATGTAAAGTGGCGGCAGATAAGACCTGATTTGTATAAAGCAGATTTCGGAAATGAGTACATCAGTTTAAAATTCGATGTACAGATTATCGATGAAAAAAGAATCGAAGGTCTATTTATTGCAACGATTAAGGTGCCTACTAAAGAAGCTTGTATCAACAAAATCCCGATCACCTATACCTGTATTAAGGCAAACGAAAGGAAAGATCCATGGGAGGATTTTGAAAAGCCGAAGTTTGATATACCAAGGCTAGAAGATGGTCCCAAGCCAAACGTTCCCAGGTTAGAAGATGACCCCAAACCAGAAGACGACCTCCTACCAGTTAACCCTAAAAAAGACGACCTCCTGCCAATAGAACCAGGAAAAAAATCGAAGCCTAATGTTCCAAGATTGGAAGATCCTAAACCTAATGTTCCAAGGTTAGAAGATAAACCAAAACCCAATGTTCCAAGGCTGGAGGATAAACCAAAGGCTAAAGTAGAAAGACTAGAAAACTAAAATTTAAACTATGATAGAGAATACTCAAAACAAGATAGAGGAAGGCAAAAGCATCGCTATTATCGCTTACCTCACTCTAATTGGCCTTATCATCGCTTTCGTGATGAATAATGATAAGAAAAATTCATTTAGCACTTATCACATCCGTCAAAGCCTGGGCCTCATGTGCACAGGGTTTGCCCTGTTCATGGTAAATTTCATTCCATATTTAGGATGGATACTATCCCTTTCGGCAACATTTGTACTCGTGGCTCTTTGGCTAATGGGCTTATTAAATGCCCTCAACGGAAAAGAACAACCAATCCCTGTTGTGGGAAACTTATATAACAAATGGTTCGCAAATATTTAATCTAAAAAACCGCCATGAAAATAAATAAATTACTAATCCTAAGCCTGTTTTTAGGGCTTATGTCATGTTCAGGAAATAAAAACCAAACCTCGGAGGCTGGAGACATAAACCTAGATGGTGCGATAGCAAATGCAGAAAGCAGAAGAAAAGCCGACCCCAATGCTTCTGGAGGCAATGAGTGCTTGCTGGGATACCAGACAAAATATAATGAATTGATAACTGAAAACGATGTCCTTGCTGCTACTGGTTTTTCAAAAGAGGTAATGGAAACCAAAAGCAATACAGTGATGAAAAAGCCCGAATACCACTCCTTTAAATATAAGTTTATGAATGGTAGAATGAGTACTGTTGGAATCAGAAAAGGATTACCATTACCAGATGTGGTTGAGGTAAAGAGTATCAAACCCATGTCTTTAACGGCATTTGAAAACATCTATAGAGCAATTTCAGATGAAGAAATGAAAGTAGCAAAAGACGGTCTTAACGATGTAGCGGAAGGAAATTCTGGAAATGCAGAGGCAGATGCAGCGTTGAAGAATGCAGAAGAAAAAAATGTGAGTAAAGAACAAGTGAAGGAAATTGGCAGCAGTATGATGGATGCTTTCAAAAATATATCAAAAGGATATCGTGTCGTAGAAGACTTGGGAGATGCTGCACGGTGGAACATCTTCACTAACGAACTACAAGTTTTAAAAAACGGTGTACAATTCGTAGTTGCTAGCGATGTGAGTGATGACAATGAGAAAAATAAATCAGTCGCCATACAAATGGCCAAAATCATCTTAAGTAAATGTAAGTAAGCTGTCCATGAAAAATTTAATATTAATTTTTATTCTGCTTTTTACACTAACCGCTTGCTCTCAGGAAAAAAAGAAAAGCGAACTCCAGATTGCCTTGTGTGAAAAAAATAAAGGCTGTGAAATTGTAATCACAAAACTTAGCGAAAATGAGATTGCCCAAATACTTAAACGACCTGATCTAGTTACCTCAGCCAATGCCATTCTCGTAATTGAGAAGTGTGACTTTAGAAACGAAAGTAAATTAACCATGCAGCAGTTGCATGCGAATTATGGTGGGAAAGGTGAACCTAAGAGAATTACAGATTTCGATCTGGAGAACTATTTGAAAAAAAACCAATGTTTGCAATGTCCCAATCCAACCAAAAAAATCAGTGTAAAAATCTCCTCGCCAGAGTTCTCAGGTAGCAGCTATTTTTTTATCAGTTGGGATAAAAAAGAGGCCTATATGCCGAATGACGCCTATCAGAAACTCTATGGCGATGAACTGGAAGGGATGACAGTCGACGCATTTCTTAGGAACCATCAATACGCAAGCTATATTTCACATCCCGAAGCTGGAAAAATCAAAAATAACATGCCTATTGGAATGAGTGTGATGAACTTTGGAAACGATAAAGAGAACGAAGCCAAATTTAAAAGGAATTTCAAGGCGACCGGTAAAAAAAGAGCACATCTTAATACCGCAGATTTTCAATATGAATACCTTGGTAAAGATGATGAAGGAAATCAGCTTGTATTCTGGCTTGGCCCATCATATGACTTTTGCTTGCCACCTGGAAAATTTGATGCGCTGGGCTTTTTCAACCTAGGATACTTAGCGGTAGATGGTATAACACACACGGTCATGGAAATCTCAGGTCCCGCCATTAAATTTCAGATAACCGCAATAGGAAACGGTAGCTACAACTTCAACCCAGCAGGATACAAATCAATGAACTAAAATTTTATTTACATGAAAAACTTAATATTAATTATTACGCTGCTTTTCACATTAACAGCTTGCTCTCAGGAGCAGAAAAACGGTCTGCAAATTGCACTCTGCGAAAAAGAAAAAGGTTGTGCTATCATACTTGCTAAGTGGAGTAAACAAGAGTTATCCCAAATCCTTAAGAGGCCCGATTTGATTTCTTCGGCTAAAGAAAATTCTATCATAGTTATGGAAAAATGCGTTTTCAAAAATGAATATAAATTAACAATGCAGCAGTTGCATGAAGCCTACGGAGGAAAAGGAAATCCAGAAAAAAAAGTAAATTTTGATATCGAAAAGTATCTGCTAAAAAACAACTGCATATGCACAAATCCTACCAAGAAATTCACCGTTACGATTTCAACACCTGAACTATCTGGGAGTAGCTATTTTTTCCTGAGCTGGGATAAAAATGAGTCCTATTTCCCCAATGAGGCTTTTCAGCAGCTCTATGCTGACCAGGAAGGAGCTCAAGAAATGACAATGGATAGTTTCCTTAGAAATGGAGAGTACTTTGGTTACGCTTCGCATCCCTCGTATGGTAAGATTATCTCCAAAACGCCCACCGGTGTCGGTAACTTTGGGCCAAATGCCAAAGGGGGTTTAAGTGAAAAATGGTTCAAGAACAACTTTAAACCAACAGGCAATAAAAGACCACATCTAAACACGCGAGATGTTCAAAAGGAATACAAGGGCATTGATTCCGAAGGTAAGAGCATCACCTTTTGGTTAGGACCATCTTACGATGTTTGTTTAGCACCCGGAAAGTTTGAGGCACTTGGGATTTTCTTTGTAGGATACATAGCTGTTGATGGCATCACCTACTCTTTAATGGAAGTTTCAGGACCAACTTATAAAGTGCAAGTTACCGGAATAGAAAACGGGAGCTACAATTTCAACCCAGCAGGATACAAATCAATGAACTAGCGAAAATAAAATGAAAAATAATGTATGTATTCAAGCTATCTTTCTCTTAGCATTGTGCGGTTGTGGCCAATCCAAAGACGATAAAAATGGAGTATCCACTTCCCTAATAGAGAAAAGCATAAAAGCTGCTTCCGGTAATAAGCTTGATGCGATGAACGTAGACGACATCGAAAAAAACAATGCCTTGGTTGACGTTACTGTTGACGGTGAAAATCTTCAAGCACAGTTTAAGAATGGCTTCGGAAGTATAACTGCTTCTAAGGAAACCCTTGCTATCACAATTTCTGGCGGAGAAAACGGACAAGACAATATTCTGATTGGCTTTTTGGGAAAAGATCTAACCACCTTACGCCCCATTAGCGGAAAAATGACCAATGGAGAAAACGACGGGTTTACATTTTCCATCATGAAAGCAGTCGAAAATGGCGGCGTAGAAACATGGATGTCATTCGAAGCAGAAGGTGAAATTATCAAGCTGCAGAAAGACAAAACTATTATCAAAGTGAAGGGCAAGATCGGCCTTCCTACAGACGTAGAAACCCCTGAAAAATGGAAAGTTTATGAAGGCACAGTTACCTTGAATTTTCCTGTTTTTCAAGCCTTAGGAAGTTCAAAAGAAGATTTTATCTATTAAACCTAAACGCATGACCAACTGGCTATTAATCTCGATCATCTCATTTTCCTTCTCGTTCTGCACAAAGGCACAACCCCTGTCGATGAATTTTAGTCAGGCCTGGGTTTGGGAATATAAGAATGAGATGATTCCTGCGGGTGAACCTGGTTATCAGGGAGAGCTAGTTGTTTATTTTAATCCAACTACTAACTATTGGCTTTTTACGCCAGAAGCTTATGGAACATCGGGCGAAATGTACAATTGGATAATAGGAAAACCGGATGGCTCCTATTTGTTAAGCGCAATGGGAGAGTTTGAGCAAACGACAAGAATTAGAAAAAAGTTAGCTTTCCCCTTGGTTAAATCGCTTCCTAAGTATTACAAACCTACAGGAAGAAAAAAGATTTTTAACAAAAACGATTTAGGATTTTCAAAAATAGAAGGGGCCGAATTTAACATGAAGTATCTAAAAACGGTCGAGAGTTCCAATGTTTTTGTTGGAGATTATCCGGTCAATTTTTTGCCCATCTATTATTTTAATCGCCTAAAACTGGAGGCAAAATTGCCGGCATTATTTCCAGTGAATTTACCCCGGAATAAATTACTCTTGGAAGAATCAAGTGTGATAAACGGAAAAAAGATTTACGTGACATTTAAAGAAATATCCCATACAAATTACTTTATTGATTTGAGAATGAATTAGCTATTAAAAAAAATGACTAGTTTTAGAAACAATAAATCTAAAATTAGTTAAATGAGAATTTTGGTTGCAGACGATCACTTCCTGGTATTAGACGGTTTGGAAGTGCTTCTATCTACTTTCAGTTTTGTGGAAAAAACAGAAAGAGCATTAAATTTCATAGGCCTAAAGAAAATTCTGGAGAATGAAAGCTTTGATGTTTTATTACTCGATATTCATTTTGGGAAAGATGACGGAAGAGAGATTATCCAGGAGATTAAGAGTTTAATGCCTGATATGAAAATTATTGCCTTAACCAGTCATTCGGATTCAGTAACTATTAAATCGTCTATTAATGCTGGTTTTGACGGCTATTTGTTAAAAATAGATGGCAGAGAAGATATTGAGAAAGCACTTAAAACCGTGATGAATAATGAGAAGTATTTTAGTCCGAAAACGCAGCAGGTTTTTTTTGAAACACAAACCTCTTCTTTTAAGGCTGACCTAACAGACCGTGAACGAGAAATTTTACAATTGATTGTTCAGGAAAAAACAACAAAAGAAATAGCAGAAGAACTGTTCCTATCGGAGAAGACGATCGAAACACATCGTGGAAATATTATGCTTAAGCTAGATGTTCGCAACATAGCTGGAATGGTAAAAAAGGCGATAATGCAGGGAATGGTAAAAATTTAGAACAATACACTTATGAAATTTTCATTTACATTATTTCTTTTTCTTGTTCATTTCGTGTCATTTGGTCAAATAAAATATAATACCAAGCCAAAAGTTGATACTGAAGTTAAACTTCTGTACGATGAGGCCGAAAAATGTATAAAAATTCCAGGCAAAGATTGCAAATACCTTTTTCTTAAGGCAATCGAATTTGGGAAAAAACATAAGGTTTCTTATATGGATTACCTTTATTTTCAATTGGGGTTCTATTTTGACGTGAGATCTCAATACGATTCTGCTCAGTATTATAATAAAAAAGCGTACGAGCTTGTTAATAAAAAAGATCCAAATTCTGCCTATCTGATCATTTTAAATTCAATGGGGGCTAATTATTTCAGGTCAGGCGATTACGATAATGCAGCGTCATATATGCTATTAACCGTGAAAGAACTTGAGACTCAAGATAATCCCTTGGCTTTAGTGTATGCTTATAATAATTTGGCAACGGTATTAGGAATAAACGAAAACGATGAAGAAGCGATAAAATATTATAAGAAGGGCTATAATATCCTTGAAAAGATAAAAGACACAACCATCATCGCAAATCTCGCATCCAATACTGCAATCTATGTAAAAAAGACGAACAATTTTCCAGAAGCTCGAAAATGGGCATTAAAAGCAATTCAACTTGCAGAGCAGCATCATAATCCAAGTGCATTTAGTTATGGAAACTACATTATGGGGACCACAGAAAAAGACTTAGATAAGTCGTTATCTTACATTAAGAAGGCTGTTGATAAAGCGCGTGAATTTCAGTATCTAAGCATATTAGGTGATGCTTTAGATATTTATGGAACTAAGTTGTCTGAAAAGGGAAGGCATGAAGAGGCGAAAAGAAGCATTGAAGAGGCAATTAAAATACACCTTAAATCTGGTTATAATACTGGCCTTTATTCTGCTTATGCGAACGCAGGAATAATATACTATAATGCGAGTGACTATAAAACTTCTTCCGAATACTATAAAAAATTTAAAGAACTATACGATAAAATACTACCAGAAGAGAATAAAAAGAGGATCAATGATCTCAATACTAAATACAAAACCGAAAAGAAAGAAAAGACGATTGCAGAGCAGGAATTGAAAATCCAGAAACAACGCTCAAATTTACTTTATGCGATTCTTGGAAGCGCATTATTCATTACTATGCTTGGAGGTATTTTTATTTACAACAGAAAAGCACAGCAACTAAAACTGAAGCGGTTACAACAAGAGAAGGAAAATGCTATTTTAAATTCGTTCATTCTAGGTGAGGAGCGGGAAAGAGGCCGTATTTCGCATGAACTGCATGATGGTGTGGCAGCAATGATCGGTGCTGCAAAAATGAGTTTGGAGTCTATACCACATCTTTCACCAGAAAAACAATTGGCCCAACTTGCTAAAGTAACCGGGATTTTAGAAAACACCCATGCTGACGTTCGCCATATAGCGCATAACTTATTTCCCACCGTGCTAGAAAAAGAGGGGCTCGTAAAAGCAACCGAACAATTTGCTAGTGAGCTAAACGAAACGAAGTTGATAAATGTCAAAGTAACCGATAAAGATAGCAAAGCCCAGAAACTTTCCCAGCAGTTGCAGTTAATGCTTTTTAGGGTGATTCAAGAACTTGTAAACAATATTATCAAACACGCCCAGGCTCAACATGCTGTCATTACTTTTAGCAACCACCCAAATGGATTACAAATCGATGTATTAGATGATGGGATTGGCTATGAGGAATCTACTGGATCGGGAGGTCAAGGTTTATATAGTATTACCCAACGGATAAAATCGATCGGTGGAGAATTCAAGATCATAACTACTGGCGATAAGGGATCTCAGGCAACAACAACGATACCGGTAGCTGATAAAAATTAGCCATCGCCCTATGAAAACGTATCTCAAAATCCTTTTAATTTTTATACTATTTAACAATTCTTGTACCCTGAAGAAAACCACAGGAGAGCCATCATTACCCGCAAAAGATTCATTGGAAATAGTGCAACTCTTCCAAGGCCTGGCGCCCGGGTCTGCGACTTCCGACAGCGTCATCTTATCACATCCCAAAGAATATCAAAATATCGCTTCCCGACATTTTTATAACACTAGTCGTTTTAAATATCTTATTCAAAGCGGCAGGTTGAAAACTGCGGATTCTTTATTGAATATAGAGTTGACAAAAGCCGACCTCGACACAACCAGCGTTGCAGCAGCTAGGTACTATAATCTTTTAGCATCGGTATATGCCTACCAGACTCAACAAGAAAAAGCCATTCGGTATTTTAAACGTACTTTAACCATATTTGACAGCAGAAAGGATTTCGAAGGCGCTGCAAGAATTCAGTTTAATATTGCCAATATATTTTTGAGCCGGCTGGATTATTCATCAGCCTATGATTATGCAAAAAAATCGAGCAGGAACTTTACGCTCAAAAACGACACAGTCTATTTGCCAGTAGCTTTAGCTATTAGCGCAGTATCTGCCATCAATATAAACAAAAAAGCAGAGGCTAAAACGCTAAGCAGAAAAGCATTGGCCTTAAGTGAAAAATACCATAATATTCTTGGCAAGTCTCTCTCGGCTTATGCCTTAGCTGAGATCTATCTTTTCGAAAAAGATTATACAAAAGCAATCAGCTCCTTTAATGATGCTGTAGCATTAGCAGAGCAAACCCGCCAAATCCCCACAGAAGTGGCCTCCCTAACTTCATTATCTAAAGTTTACCTGGAATTAAAAGATTATCAACAAGTGATCTTGATCGCAGTAAAAGCCCTTCAAAAAGCAAAACTGGTAAATAATGATGATATTCTATATACTTTGAACAGACATCTTTCTTTGGCTTACGAACAATCAGGAAACACCCAAAAGGCCTATATCCACCTTAAGGAGGCTGACAGATACTTTCGAGAAAAAATTACTACAGGCAACCCAAAAGCCTTACAAGAGTTGTTGGTGGCATACGAAGCCGAAAAGAAAGAAAAGCAAATTGCTGAGCAGAAGCTGAAGATCCAAAAACAGCGGTCTAATTTAGTCGATATAACTTTAGGATCGGCGTTCCTTATTTCCATGCTAGGGGCAGTTTTCATTTACAATCGGAAAGCACAAAAACTAAAACTGAAAAGGCTACAACAAGAAAAAGAAAATACTATTTTAAACGCAATTATTGTAGGGGAAGAACGAGAGAAAAACCGAATCTCTCATGAATTGCATGATGGAGTGGCGGCGATGATTGGCGCTGCAAAACTGAGTTTGGAATCCATCCCCCACCTTCCTCAGGAAAAACAAATGGAACAAATTTTAAAAGTTAGTGGTCTTTTAGAAAACACACATGCTGATGTTCGTCATATAGCACATAACTTATTTCCAGCTGTGTTAGAAAAGGATGGGATTGTAAAAGCAACCGAGCATTTTGCGGCCGAGCTTAACCAAATCCAAATGGTAAAGGTTACGGTAACACGTAAGAAAAATTCAGAAGTCAATCACCTCTCAAGGCAGTTACAATTAATGCTTTTTAGAGTAATCCAAGAATTAGTTAATAACATCCTCAAACACGCTGAGGCAAAAAATGCGGAAATTACTTTTAGTAAGCACCCCAATGGCCTGCAGATTGAAGTATCTGATGATGGAATTGGGTACAACGGTGCAGCAGAAACTGGAAGCCAAGGTTTATATAGCATTGCGCAACGTGTGAAATCTATCGGTGGTGACTTTAAGATTATGAAAAATGGCAATATGGGAACCACCGCCGTGGTAATAATAAACGCTTAATGATCAAAGCAAAAGGTTGGATAATTACATAATTATCCAACCAAAACCATCATTTTATTGATGATACATTGCATACTTAACTAACCTAACATTTTATACTTTGTTTGCCTTTAACGCTCTGTTTATTTGTAGTAACATATACTCGTAATTGGCTTTTTCAGCTCCCTGATAATTCTTCACTAACTTCTCCAAAATGATTTGGTTTTCAACTAACCAACCGTACCAAATATGACTAATGTCATTTGGTTGATATAAAATCCTGGCATCAGTACCATATGCTGCAACCTTTTCGGCACCTACCATTTTTTTATTTTGAGATCTACTAGCCATCATACTATAAAAAGTGATCTCATCATCTGTGAAACTGCCGCTACCTTTGCGACTGTCACCAGGAATATCGTTCACAGTAGAAGAACTGATCAGCGTCTGTACCAACGCTTGTTGCATGGAAAGTTTCTCTGGAGAAGTCACTTTCCCATCCACGGCATCTTTCCACACATAGTCAAAAATATCTTTCACACATTCCTCCTGCGTATAGCTCTGTGCTGGGTCTTTACTTTCAGCATAGCCCACAAAGGTTACCCATCGCAACATATGGGGGAATAAAATGCGGCGCATATAGTCAGAAGCATTACCATTTATAGCGTCCATATTTTGTACCATCTCCTCGTTGTTAAACCATGAAAGATTTTCTAGAACATTTAGCGTATATAACAAAGTGTTGCGCTGAATATCACGTGGAACGGCAGCGTAAGCTTTCATCGGATCTCCTTCAAAATGTTCGTGCTGATACATACCTCCAATGTTGGCCAGCAATTGCGTGAAATACCAGTAGAATTTGATATTGATAATGGCAAAATTGTTGGTACTTCTAAAAGTATAATCTACATCGTCTTCCGCTACCCAACTATTCATATGCTCCATTACATACTGCAAGTTTTGATAAGCGTATCTCAGCGACTTCACTTTATCATCTCCTAAATCATCGGCCAAACCTTGGGGATTCGCTATGCCGTTAGTCGAAATCTTAATATATCGGTAGGTTGGATCCACAATCTTTTCTGTAATTAATCGGCTTAGTACAATTTTTTCTTGTTGAGGAGTTGATGCTCCAGAAATTGGCCTATACAACCAATCAATTGCATAGTTATCATAACGTCCCAATTTAGTTTGAGTCATGACTACACCTTTCTCAACATCGCCTGGTTGAGCTACAATATTATAGACTGCATCGTCCATAACCGAATTGGTAATACCATATTGCCGTGTGTATGTACCTGACCGCAAAGAATCGACGGGAATAGAAGCGGAACCTCCATAATTTTTCAATAATCCTAAATTCTGACCCGTTTTTTGCATGATCATGTAGGTCAGGGCATCGCCCATAGCTGAAACTGAAATGTTAGCTGTACGCATCCGCTTATCAGCAGCGGAAGTATGTAAAAACAAGTCCTGCGTAATCTTATCAGCAATACCTTGACTAACTAAAATCGAAGCGCTTAAAATTTCTCCAGATCTTGGGTCTACCCAATTTGAAGCTAACAAGTCCTGGTTATTACTGGGCACATACTTAATACAATTGTATTTAATGTTATTAGGGTCAAAAGCCGGATCATTGTTGGGATACAACTTGGTTACTAACACATTCTTATAGCCTATCTTTTCAAATGCATCATTCCACCGCTCCACACCTTTTTTAATGAATGGAATCCACGTTGCTGGAAACTGATTGTCGATATAGAATATAATTTGCTTTGCGGGTTCAACCAAAGTGCCTTGCTTTATAACGGCAGTTCCTTTAGGGTATAAGTTCCAACGATTAGCATAATAAACTTCTTTCATGCCATTATCCAAACCTGATAATTGATTGAATTTAGTAAAAGCGACACCAATTCTGGGATCATTTAGCCTTGGCTGCATTGGCTTTTCAGGTAACAGCATTAGCGTACGTTTAACGGCAATCGTAGCTGCCCTACCCTCTTCAGATGTAAAACCAAAAAAAGAAGAGGTTACCGCATAACTTAACAAACTAGAGATGGTAATATTATCACTAAATGCTTCAATATCGTTCAGCAACGACTTGTCTGATTTAAAACTACTACTACGTCCATACAAACCCGAAACTGGTTTGAATGGATCCGTAGAGCGATGTCCATTTACAAAAAAACTGGTAGGTTCAAACACCACCGCTTTTCCATCAGGAGAACCAGCAATCACCTTAAACGCAGCAATTACAGGATCACTAGCGTTTTTTGCCAAAGCTCTTTTTATTCCCTCGTCGTTAAGGTCGTAACTGTAATTATAAGTCCCTGTTTTGATATAAATTGTAGAATCTAAAGCGGTAAAATAAATATTCAATGGGGCTCTTGCCTGAAAACCGGCATAAGAGTCGCCCGGATTACTTACAGTCTCCACTACCGACGACATCAACATGGGCTTATTTAATAAGGTATTAGGAAATTCAAAATAAACTTTTCCATCTATCTTGTGCATAGTCACCATACCCTTCTCAGTTTTCACAGCTTTGTTTTTAAAAATCTTCTCATAAGGCGTTAACGTCTTTACCGAATCTTTTTTCTTTGCATTACTCACAGCTGTTGTATTCGTTTTTACTTGAGTATCGGGCTTTTTGGTTTGGGCTTGTGCTGCAAATGCTACTAGCAAAGCCATTAATAAGAGTTTATATCTTTTCATCTTATCCACCTATTGTTTGGTTTAAAACTCTATTTAATTGACTTAGCATTAACTGATAATGTGCATTTGTTTTTTTATCCGTACTATCTTTAACAGCAGTTTCTAAGATATCTTTCAACTGTTTCAACTTCACAAAATATACACTTTCCAAACTTGGGGCTAAATTAAAGTTAACTGACGTCCTTCCCATTATGCCTATTTCACCTGTTTTAGAGAATGATCTATCATTGGGATGAATTAAATTACAATCATGAACTAAATTTACTTCTTGATCTGCAACTAAATGAAATGCTGTCCTATTTGCTGGAACAAGTTTTGCTGTAGCAATCCCTGTCTTAAGAAACGCTTTCTGCAAGGCAATTTGCGCAGCAGTGGGCACTTTATTTTCTTTCGCAGATTTCCATGCAAGATCGAACATCATATCCACAGCCTGCTCTGGGGTGAAAGGATTTTTTTCTTTCGACTTCAATGAAGACAAATGGACCGCATTTGGAGTTTGCATCAATGCCTCTGCAATTTGAGTTCTCAACAAGGTTGAGGGCGTTCCCATTAATGGTAGATTCTTCAAGACATCAGGATTTTCTAACCAGTCTAAATCTTCATGCATCTTAACGATAAAATTTAAAGCCGCTAATTGTTTTTCCCGAGATACCACTTCATACAAAGGCTGCGGATCCCCTACTAACTTTTCATTAGTGATGATTCCCCCCACATTCGCATTCACGTGGTTAATGTATCTTACCAATTGAGAAAGGATACTATCCCAAATTTCGACCCTATACTCGAAATCGTTATCCTGTTTACCGACCCACTTATTGAGGTTGGACATAATGTATTTCAGGTTTTTTACACCGTATTCTGAAGCTTTAACTGCGTCGTCTCCTAAATCTTCACTTTGCGAGGACGGATCAAGTCCTTTGCCCTGTGCACCGTAGCGATATCTTTGATCACCGGCTTTTTCAGATACCATTTTAGCCAATATCTCTTCTTCCTTCGATGCGCTCACTTCTCTTTGATCAAACCATTGATAATTCCACTTGGTCGCATAATAATCATACAAGCCAAATGTTGGTGGCGATAACTGCACACCCCGCTCTTTATCTCCTGGCTGTGCCACATAGTTAAATCTGGCATAGTCCATAATTGAGTAAGTTGTTCCGTATTTCTTAGTGAAGGAGGCCGATCGCAATGACTCAACTGGAATAGATGATGAACCACCAAAATTATGCATAAAACCTAAACAATGACCTATTTCATGGCGAATAACATATTTAATTCCGTCCAATTTGTATTGTTCAGGCAAGGTAACGTTTCTTACTTCTGCATCGGCTGGTGCTATTTGAACAAACATCCAGTTATTTAACAATTTCACAATATCATGAAATACATATACGGACGCATTGATAATTTCACCCGACCTTGGATCAACCCATGATGGTCCCATCGCATTAGCCACTGGAGTAGGCGAATATCGTACACAATTATACTTTAGATTATCAGGGTCAAAAGATGGGTCATTTTTTGGATAGTCCAATGCAATAACTGCATTCTTAAACCCAATAGCTTCAAAAGCTAATTGCCAGTCATTAATAGCTCCCTTTACGGTTTCTCTCCACGCTAATGGAAAATCGCTATCTACATAAAAAACTATAGGTTTAACTGGCTCTACTTTTTCCCCACGTTTATATGCCGCAATATCTTTTGGAATCAGGTTAAACCTATTCGCGTAATAGACTGTTTCAGTTTTGTTCACATCATTAGAGAATTTATACTTACTTGTATAGAAAACACCCACACGTGTGTCAGATTTACGCGGTCTAGTCGGTTGATCGGGTAAACGTAAAAATGAGTGGGTCATTACGGTAGTAAAAGGCTTATCTTTTGCGAAGATTGTGTTTGCCTGCTGTAGGGTGTATTCGTAACTTAAATGTGTTTTGATAGTGGCATTATCATCGAAAGACTTGATTTCACCTAAAAATGAACGATCTTTTTTAAATGACTCCGTACTTTTTAGTGTTCCACCCACATTCATTCTGAACATCCCGAAAGGAGACAGCAACTTGTTGTCGTTCAGAAAAAAGTCTGTCATATCAATTACCATTGCGCTATCTTTAGGATTAAAAGCCTTAATTGGAAATTTTTCCATAATGGCTCCTGCACTATTTTTGTTCAATGCGTTGATCAGATTTAAATCAGACTGGGGTGCGATAGCGTCTTTGATTATTTTGGTCAGTAATATTGTCGAATCCAATTTTTGGAAACGAACCTGGATGGGAGCTTGAGGTTTAGAACCTACCACCCCATTTAAGTTATCACTCGTTTCCGAAATGGTAGAGGCCAATAACATCTCTTTTTCTAAAAGTCCAACCGGAATTTCCATATAAAGCTTTTCTTTTACATGGTAAATATTTACAAAACCTTTAGCTGCTCTTTTTGGGTTTTTTAATAAAGTTGCATATCCTTGTTTGGGAGCTGCCTTAATGCTGTCTGCTTTTGCTTTTGCTCTTGTTATTGAATCTGATTTTTCAACCTTTTTGTCCTGTGCAAATAAATCGGGAGAGATTAAAATCCCTCCTGTTATTAATAATGGCAATAATACTTTTTTTATCATTTGTGTAAGTGTGATTAGCTTTTATTTATTAGAAGTAATGGCAGTGACCTTATTAAAACCTGTGAAGATCTTAATGGCGCTTTGATTAATATTTCCCACTCCTAAATTAATCATTGGTAAAATATATACCTTCCCTGTACCTGCAGTGCCTCCGTAGGTAGACATTACTAACTGATTGTTATTACTTGGAAGGAAAGTTGATCCCCAAGGGTAGTCGCTTTGCTGATAAATTTGCAATGTAGTAATACTTTCTCCAGTAGCAACGGTATAACGTTCTTCGAAGATTGGTGAAGCGCCTCCATATAAAATAGCATAAATTTTATTACCTGAAGTGTAATATATAACACGTTGGTTATCCAAAATTACAAAGTTGGTAGCCTGAGCAATACCTGGGGCATTACTTAACTCAAAGTTCGACTTTGGTACTGGCGCTACAGCTGGTGAAGAAGACGACGATCCCTTATCAAACACATATAAGTTAAATTTACCTGTTGTTTTATCTTTTAAAATATGAACAAGTTCTTCACCTTGTCCTACGCCAGCGGCAACATTTACTTTATTGGGCAAATTCCCAGGGTTGAACACTGCTGTGTTTTGATCTGGATGAGTATAGACATTTCGATCCTGAAAACTTAACGTGGAGATGGCAGGGATATACATAAACTTTCCTTTAGTCTCGTCATAAAAGCTAAAGCTAATCCCTGAATTATTACTGATACGATTAATTGCAAATACGTTCGAAATATTACCTGAAATATCAAATGGAATTGCAATTTTATCAGTTATGCCATGATTAGCTATCGTTAATCCTCCGCTTTCAATAAAAACATCTGCCTGGTTTTTACCACTAAGAGCCTGAAAATTATATGAAGCTTTTGGTGTATAAAATAAATCTCCATTTTGACCGGCAAGACTAAAATCTACGGTGTTAATTCTTGTTAAACTATTATCTGTTATAGCAAAAAGCGTATTTACAACGGCTCTTGGGCTCGCTCTAAGAGCAATTGTGAATCGCATTTGCTTTACCAAACCAGTAATCGCTTTATTATTAGCGCCAGAGTAAACATTAAATTTCACACTTTCATTGTTATAATTAGACGTTACCAAGGGCGACATAATATGATTTAAATCCGTACTTAAGCCATCTGCAGTAGTAGCTACAACTAATCCCTCGCCTATAGAGCTGAAAACAGTTAAGGGCCAGCTAGTAATGTATTTTAAACCATTGTCTTTATCTGTTGCGGTAAAAACTAGTGTATAAAATTGATTGGTTGCACTAGGAACCATCGATATCTCGGCGTCCAAATTTTTGGTGTTGCTTAATACACTAGAAGTAGTATCGTTGTTGGACAATGTTACTTTCCACTGAAACTTAAATTTATTTTCGTCGGCACCGTTAAAATCTATCTTCGGATTAACAACTAAACGATCAAACTGAGTTACTGATAAAGTGGTAGCCCCGTCTTTATCTAAGGATACCCCTGCAATTGGGTTTACGTCTAATGTGCTCAAGTCCTTTTTACAAGAGGTTGTCAAGGCCACCACTAAAACAAGCAGCCAACCTATATTCTTAATTTTTTCCATATTAGTTGTATTTAGACTTTGTGTAGTACTTAGGTACAATTACTTGACCAGCAGCTGTGCCGTCGTCATGCTTTAATTGATCATTCGGATGATCTAAATTCCATTGTTTAACATAATCACCAAATTTAGTGCCCGCTGCTATTGCTGCGGCCTCGCCTCCCATTGCCGAATATTGAGCTGCTGTTAAACTCGCTATCCCTGTAGTTTGCAGAATTAAGCGATAAACTTGGGTGCTTTTTGTAGCGAAAAATATATTGTAGTAAGTCCAAGTTGTAGGTACCACTATTTTATTGGTCCAGCCCAGCACATAAGTAATGTTTTCCTTGGTGCCAGCTTTTAAATCCAACCCGTCAATAAGTTTCAATTTTAAGAATACTTCTTTGGTATTTAACGCCGTACTATTCTTGATCTTTACAGCCAATTTGCCCATCAAACTCCCAGCGGGGATTACTCCTCCTATTACCTCATATTGATCAGGTGTAGCTGTTGTTGTTGAATCATTGATAACTTCTGCAGAAAAAGTGCGGTCTACGTCTGCAACGTTGCCCATTATTTGAACTTCGATGTTCTGAATGTACTCGCTTTGAGGGTTAGTCAAGAACGAATAAACCATTGATTTACTAGTGAAATTTACCGCAGGTGCCGCCGAGAAACCAGCGATATCTTTTTTTTCACATCCTAGAAATACAATGCCCATCATCACCATGATGACTAAGCGAAAATGATTTTGAATTTTTTTCATTGTAATTACTTTTATTGTCTCCTTTGTCCAAATTCTATTTCTGCCTGAGGATATGGCAACACATAAATGTTGTCATTGACTACACCCGTATAGTTAGGAATGGTAGTGAACCCTAATCGTTTATAATAAAAGAATAACTGCCCCTCGCTTATGTATTCTTTGCGATATTCTTTCGTTAATTCTTCGGTTAATTGAAGCTGAGTAGAGTTAGCCGCAATATCCTGAATGATACCTCTGCTTTTACGCACAATATTTAAGTACGCTATGGCCTTCGGCAGATTAGTTTTAATGTAATTTTCAGCTGCTATATAGTACATTTCTGGTAACTTCATTAATGGAACAATATTTAGGTGCGGTTGGGCGCTAACTTGTTTGAGCTTAATACTTACCAAACCCCTGTTTCCGCTGGCTAACAAGGTATTATAACGAATATCTACCAATCCAATATTAGGATTAGACGTTTCATAAAGCGTTTGTGCCGTTTGGGGTAAAATTAGCAATGCATCGTTATTTGTAGCATCATTAGCATTTAAATATCTATTTATAATATCCTCAAGACCCATTACATTTAAATTAAATAAATGCTCCGAATATAAACGTGGGTCTGTAGCCGCAGCGGTTGAGGTTGCTAGATTTGCATCGCTGTATTGGATAACCTCTTCTGCCGATAGTGCTGCTTCAGCTAAATTTTGCGTGCCTCCCATCCATTGTAATACTCTTCCTTTTAATCCTTTTAATGCGTAATAGTTCATGCGTTGCTCTCGGTTGTTAAAAAAGCCATCACGGTTTACTTCCGCGTAATAGGTGCTGGGCTTTCTTGGGTTATTGTAAATGGGATCTTCTTTTAATAACTGAGATGCAGTTTCGACGTCTTTTAATAATAGCGCAAAAGTTTCGTTGTAGGATAATTGCGGTGTGGTGACTTTGTCGAATACCATTACATAAGGGATCGCTAATTTTCCAGACAAATCTGTTCGTCCAGAAATGTTACCATGGCCGTAAATCCTCATCAAATCAAAATGTAGAAATGCTCTTAGGCCTAACAATTCACCTTTAATAATCGAATAGCTAATAGGATTGAGCGCACTCTTATTTTTATCGATATGTCCTAAGGCATTATTAATGTCGGCTATGACATTATAGGTCTTGTTCCAAATAGCGTCTACCTGCGGCGTAGCCTCTGTTGAGCGGTAGTTGTGATTTTGGAATTGAAAGTATCCTGCTGATGCTGGATATGCTTGATATTGATGAGAAATCAAATCCATAGCACCCCAAGTTAGTTGGCTTGCATATAAAGACCTATCAGTCATGCCAATATATACTCCTATTAAAGCATCTTTAAAGCCAGACTCAGAAGTGAATTGATCTTCGGCTCTAATCTCTGAAGATGAAGTCACATCAAGCCACCCTTTCTTACAAGAGGTAGCAAACAATGCAACCAATAGAATTGTGAAAATAATTTTATTATTCAGTTTCATGTTATTTAATTAAAACGTTGCAGATAAGTTGAATGATAATGTTCTAGCAAATGGATAATTGGTACCACGTTCCAACCTAATGCTTGAAAAAGTGGCTAACTCATTCATGTTAAAACCAACTTTTAATCTTTCCATCCCTAAGCGTCTAGTAAACTGTTGGTTGAATTGATAGTATAAATTAACTGCTGAAACCACAATTTCATTACGATCCTGTACAAAGCGTGAAGTTGCTCTAGTTTGTTCTTGCGCCGATGTGAACGAACCATTACCCAAAGGAATATTATACTGACCTAATCGTTTAAATAATGATTCTTGCCCAGGCGTTGTCCATCTACCAGTTAAAACGCGTTTATCAACATTGTAATTCATAAGAGCGTTTTCTACACGGTCAACCAAAGTTTGATTATACAGTTGACCCCCACCTAAATAACGCGCAACGACACTCAATCCAATTCCTTTATATTCACCAGAAAAACCGAATGTCCCCTGAAAATCAGGATTAGAATTTCCACCCACCACCATGTCATTAGCATTCCAAACGAACGTTGTATTACCTTCTCTATCTACGTAAATCTCCTTACCTGTAGCCGGATCAATGCCTAGCGATGGCACTACCCATATTGCGTTCATAGACATGCCATCTTCGTATCTTTTTACAGGTTTACTATTTCCAAGATCCGCTGCGATTTTATCCATGTTTTCGTTGAAAGTCTTCATCGCGTTAGACAGGCGAACGATCTTGTTCTTGTTCGTCTCCAGTCCAAAATTTAAGTTTAAAAAATTGCCCCCTTTATTAAACACCGTATAGGAAGCATATAATTCTACTCCAGTATTTTTAACCCTGCCTAAATTATCTTTAACCGTATTAAAACCGGTAGATGTAGGCGTAGAAATATTCGCAATTAAGTTCTCTGTATATGCTTGATAATAATCAAACCGAAGGTTTAAATTACCAATACTCACATCTGCTCCGGCATTGTAGTCAAATTTACTTTCCCATTGTAAGTCAGGATTAGCTAATGACGCTAGAGAAGAACCAGGGAAGTTTTGATAAAATGCGTTCTGATAATAGGTATAAGTAGCAATAGCATTATTTCTGGCAAAATTTGAGTTTCCGGTCGCACCCAGTGAACCTCTCAATTTAAACGTCTTAAAAAGGTCACTACCTTTTAAGAAAGCTTCATTATGCAAATTCCAACCTAAACCTAAACTCCAAAAATTTGCCCATCTTTTGTTTGCTCCAAACTGTGAAGAGGCATTACTACGGAAAGTGAAATCAGACAAGAAACGATTATCATACATGTATGACAGCGCACCTAGTACACCTAACTCTCTATTGATATTATCCACCCCTGTTGGTCTGGACTCAAACCTATAACCTCTTGCAAATATAATGTTGTCCATTCTATCGCTTGGAAACCCTTCCACAAGATGAATCAATTCGGTGTTTTTGCGCTCACTGACATTGAAACCTAAGTTTCCGAAGATAACGTGCTTATTAATTTCCTTTGCGTAGTTTATATTTAAATCGCCTGATAAATAATTCCCATTTCCGTTGTTAACTTGATAAGAACCTTTACGCAACAACTGATCAGGACCAAAGTAATTTGAAAAACGAGTATGACCCGCCGGATAAAACTCATCAGCTTTGCTGTTTTTCACATCAATACCCAATCTGGTTGTTGCTCTTAAACCCGGTAAAACCGTCCACTCAAGATAAAAATTGTTAATGAAATTAAAATATTGTGTACTGTTATTAGAGTTTATAGTAGAATTATAAAGTGGGTTTACAACGGTGGTACCATCCGTATTTATTTCCGCTAAAAAAGGAATAGTGCCATCTGGGTTTTCCGATCTCCAGTAAGGATTCATTCTCGCATAATCTGAGAAAGTTCCATAAGGAGACTCAACGGCCATATTACTAATTGCAGACATTATATTTCGAAATAACAGGCTCTTTAATCTATAAGAAGTACTAATATTTCCGGAAATATTCTCTCTATTTGATCCAATCATGGCGCCACTCACTTTACGGTATGCAACATCGGCAATGATATTCAAATTTGTACCACCTAGCTCAACAGATAATGCATGCTTTTGCCCTACTCCATTTTGCAATGGTTTAGCTAACCAGTAAGTATCCAACCCTTCTAAAGCCAATTTCCTTCGAGCATTGTAAAGTTGCTGACCTGCAATATGACTTGCCGGATCAGAGGCTGTTCTTGGCACATAAAAGCCGTCGATAACTTCAGCTTCCAACTTTTCTATCGAATTGGTTAAATTGTAACTAGTTAAATCTGGCAACTCTAAATCTACAGCGTTGTTATAGACTACCCTAGCACTCCCGCTGGTTAACTTCTTTGTTTCAATAACTACCACACCATTGGCTGCCTTGGCCCCGTAAATTGCCTTCGAAGCGGCATCTTTTAAAATAGTTACACTCTCAATTCTGTTCATGTCTAGGTCGAATACTCGCTCTACGTTGGTTTCAAAGCCATCTAAAATGAATAACGGTTCATTAGGGCTTTTTACGTAATTTCCCTTTAAACCGCTTGCTAATTCATCAGGATTTATAGGAAATGTTGAAGTACCTCTCAACTGAATATCAGGCATGGTGTTGGGGTTAGCACCCGCAGCAAAATTATCCAATACCATCGACGGAGAAATATTTCTTAAAGATTGAAAGAAGTTTGCATTACCTACCTTTTTCAAATCTTCACCCTTAATAACTAATGTCGAGCCTGTATAGCTATCTAGCTTACGCGTATAAATACCTGTGTTAATGGTCACCTCTTTTAATCCGACGATTTCCTGTTTTAAAACTACGTCGATCGTTTTATTTATATCACCTCCCGTTGGAATGGTGACCTTTTTAGTCAAATAGCCTATCGCAGAAAACACGATTACTCCCCCTTCCGGAACATTGGTTAATTGATAGAAACCATCGGCATTTGTAATGGCGACAGCTTTCAAGGTCGGGCTCGTGTTATTCTCTAATTTAATGTTTACTTGAGCTAATGGATTGCCTAGAGAATCCCTTACTGTTCCTCGAACATTTACTACTTGTTTTAAAACCTCACGTGTAACTTGCCTCGATGTAATGTCAGCCGTAGGTTTTAAAGTAATATTCTTATCCACAATTCGATAGTCTATCCCTACTTTTTTAAAATACTTTGATAACACTTCATCAATTGAAGCATTTTTGACGTTGATAGTAATCTTATCATTCGGCAGCTTGTCTTCATTATAAAGAAACACATAGTCTGTTTGTGCCTCGATGGCCTTGGTTAACGTTATAATTGAAGTTTTTTGCATGTTCAGGGTAATTTGCCCAAAACTTTTTGCGCTAAGTTGCATGATTGACAAAACGACCAATAAAGCGGTTAATCTCATGGTGCGTAAAATTTGGTTATACGGGCTTTTCTGCAGTACAGAATACCCTGTATTACTTTTGATAAATTTCATTAAGTTTGTGAATGTTGGGTTACGGATTATGCCTATAATCATTTATTTATCGGTTGTTATTACCGATGGGTTAACTCAATTTCCACGGAAGTGCTCGTAACACTTTCGTGGATTCATGAACTAACCTGTTTCTTTTTCTAATTGACGAGTACTCTTCTTAACATAGCTTTTGGTTTAGTGGTTCTAGTTTGGTTAATTGTTTATTTGGATAATACGGTTACGTTTCGGTTTTCTATTTTAAATCTCACTCCTAAAAAGGTGAGGTTGTTTAGCGCGTCATCAAGATTTAAATTCCTGTAAATTTTCCCAGTGAAAAATATTTCTGGAACATTTTTTTCGAATTTTACATTTATATTGTACCAACGTTCAAATTGGTGTAGAACAGTTTGAAGATCAGCTCTGTTAAAATTAAACATCCCATCTTTCCATGCCAAGAACTCTTCTGGAGCAACTTCTCTCAATTTTATCTTTTCGTTAATCGTACTTTGAGATTGTTGACCAGGTTTCAATATCACATTCCCAACTTGATTAGACACCCTAACACTTCCTTCGAGCAAGGTGGTTGCCAGCTCAGCCTCATTTAGATAGCCATTTACGTTAAACTTTGTTCCTAATACTTGAATTGATTGACCTTCTACTTTTACCGTGAATGGGCGTACAGGATTTTTAGCAATTTCAAAATAAGCCTCCCCTTTAAGTTCCACTATCCGCTCTGCTTGTGAAAATGAGGCAGGAAACCTAATACTTGAAGCCGCATTGAGCCAAACTTTAGAACCATCTTCTAATAATACCCGATATGTTCCTCCCCGAGGGGTTGCAATGGTATGATACCTGGTTTTGGAATCCCCAACATCTTCAGCGCTTTTTAAATCATAAATGATTTCACCCGATGTTTTTTTGATAATCGTTACGCCCGATACTTCCGCTAACTTCCCACTGGCCGTTTCTTCTAAATTAATCTCACGACCATCAGCTAAAATTAACACCGCTTTATTACCTCCTGGCTTTATAGTTTTGTTAACCATTTGAGTGGGGTTGGAGTCCTGTAAAAATGCTCTAGGCGCCAAAAAATAACACGTTAAAGTCGAAACCACCAACACTGATGCAGCAACAGCAACTTTTTTCCATAATGTCACCGTTGGTTTTTCTTGAATATTTAAAGCCCGCATCATCCTAGCTTCTGATCTATCCAGGTCATCGGAGCTAAGATTTAATTGCTTATCCTCATTTAATTGAATGTACCATGTTTCAATCCAAGCTACCTCTTCTGCATTGCATAACCCCTGCTCATATTTGCTCAATAAATTTTTAGCTTCTTTACTTGTCATTATTCACTTATAGTGTTTACAAATAACAAGACGACTGAGTAGAGTGAAGGGGGGATAAAAATTTTATCTTTTTTACAAAACAAGAAAAAAACACATTCCCATTTTTGTTCTTAATATTTTTAATGCCTTCTTTATCTGGTCTGTAACGGTGTGTTCACTCAACTTCAATTCAGAGGCGATCTCTTTATGACTAAGATGCTGACTTCGACTTAGCTCAAATACTCTCCTCATCTTCGTTGGGAGTCTGCTAACCTCTCGCTCAATAATTTCCTTCATCTGTCTTTCTCTCACCAAATGATCAGTTAGCGCAACCCCACTTCCTACAAAGTGTTTAAGTGAGTCGACGTAGAGGGCCTCGGTTTTTCGACGGGCAATTACATCTAATGCCTTATTTTTTACGGAAGCGTATAGATAACCAGCTAAATTGGTAGAAATACTTATGCTTCCTCTTTTTTGCCAAAGCATAGAGAAAACTTCCTGAACTATATCTTCTGCAACCTCTTGCTGTTCCAACTTCTTGTACGCGTGAATTAATAATATCTTGTTGTAGCGTTTAAATATTTGAGCAAAAGCAATTCGATCCTCTTCCGACAGCAACTCGGTAAGTTTATGGTCAGAAAGCCCATCATAATCGATCATCTTACGCATTTTGAAATAATTAATTATCGAGAACGAAACACAAGATTTCAGCCATTAAGATTATGGCAAGTTCGCTTTATTGTACTAAGGTAGCGTTTTTTTACCAAAGGAGAAATGTGTAATAAGCCTTCATACATTTACTTGCTAAAAACATTTAACCCTTCTTTTTGTTGGATTGTAAGCCTAACAATGGTAAATTTAAGTCTAAATATTTTCCGACCCGCTATGTCAAAGCCCGTTACTTCCCAGCACCATAAACTATCCCAATTACAGGCAACATCAATCTGCGGAAATGATATTTCATCCTCCTGTTTATATGTATCTGCTCTTACTATTGCCTATGCCGGGCAATTTGCCTGGATTTCGCTATTAGTAGTTGGGCTGGTATTATTTCTTTTCAGGAAAATATACGGAGAGGTTGTTGGGGCTTTGCCATTGAACGGTGGAGCCTATAATGTACTTTTAAATACAACTACTAAGCAAACGGCGTCTTTTGCCGCCTGCCTTACCATACTTTCATACATGGCTACGGCAGTTATATCAGCGTATGAAGCTATGCATTATCTTCATGACATCGTTCCCGCATTGCCAGTTATTGCTGCAACTGTGATGGTGTTAGCTATTTTTATGATCCTGAGCATTATAGGCATCGGAGAATCTGCTAATGTTGCAGTATTCATCTTTATTTTACACTTGGTTTCCCTCACTCTGCTGGTAATAACCTGCGTACTTTTTTTAGCGAATAATGGCTTGTCAATTTTCAAACAGAACTGGCATATGCCCGTTCGTTCAGGTGGTATAGTCACTGCGCTGTTTTTAGGCTTCTCTGCAGCAATGTTGGGTATATCTGGATTTGAAAGTTCAGCCAATTTTGTAGAGGAGCAAAAAAAGGGCGTTTTCCGAAAAACCTTGCGTAACATGTGGGCAGTAGTTACTTTCTTCAACCCTGTTATTGCCATATTAGCCCTTGCCATCTTACCAATGGGGATTATTAATGAGCATAAGGAATCCTTACTTTCCTTCATTGCCCAAACAGCTGGAGGAAGTTGGTTAGGCTATCTTATTTCCATCGATGCGGTGCTAGTTTTAGGCGGTGCCGTTTTAACCTCCTACGTGGGTGTAAGCGGCCTTACAGAACGGATAGCACTGGATAGGGTGCTGCCCAATTCCTTACTTCAGAAAAATAAACGCGGAGTAAACTATCGGATCATCATTGGCTTCTTTATACTCTGCCTGTCTATCTTAGCGGTAACCAGAGGTGATCTGGGGAGTTTGGCTGGGGTATATACTTTTTCATTTCTAGCGGTAATGGCCCTTTTCGGCATTGGCAACCTCCTCTTAAAAACAAAGAGAAGAAAGCTCCCAAGACCAGAACGGGCGACTGTCATCTCAGTAGTCATTGCCATTCTTTTTGTAGTGGCAGCCTTTTTAGGCAACATGAAACTTAACATCGTGTCCTTTTATGTATTCATCAAATACCTGATACCGGCAATTGCAATCATTGTGATTATGTTAAACCGGGCGGTGATTATTAAGTGGCTCATCTATTCCCTTAGACACATAAGCGATCCGCTGCGCAAGACTTTCTTCGGCAATCTCCGCCTTCATCGATTATTAGTAAGTGTCGTGTCTCAAGAACTGGTCTTTTTTACACGTGGAGACAATGTATCGGTATTGAACAGCGTGATGATCTATGTGCAGGAGAATGAGGTGACTAAAAAAATCAAAATTGTCCACCTAGCAAACAAAGATAGCAATAACGACCATCTTAAAGTCGACATTGAAGTGTTGGACCGTGCTTATCCTGAGATTGACATTGACTTTATAGAGATCGAGGGAACTTTTAGCCCCGAAATTATCGATGAGCTCTCGAAAAAATGGGCGATACCAAAAAACTTCATGTTCATTGGTTCACCCAGCGATAAATTTCCTTATCATATTTCCGAACTTGGCGGCGTACGTCTTATCATGTAAAATAATCACCCAAAACAGCTATAGAGAAAATATTAAGCTGCCATTTTTCTGCATTCTTGAGCACAAGCCAAACACAGCTGTGAGCATTCCTGGCAGTGTTTCATATCATGCTTACCACATTCGTTTCCACAGGCCTCACATAACTCGGCACAAATAACGCACATGGCTTTAGCCTTGTCGCTACCCATACTCATTAATTGCGCCGCCGTATAACAAACAGCAGCACACTGCATGTCTAACGCAATGCAATTAGCCATCATATTTACATCATCTTCTTGAGTGCAGGAAGCTGCACAATGATTGCATACGGCCGCACATTGTAGGCAGGCATCAATGCACGATTTCCATTCATGATATCCCATAATAAAATTGTTTTTATAAAACAACCATCTAAAAAGGATATGGTTTTATAAAAAGAATATTATCCGGGGTTAACAAACATCTATCCGTCCTAATTCGAATCTTTCCTGAAATGATCTTTCAAGCATCTCCCTGTGATTCGGATGTGCAATCGCTATCAGTGCCTTTGCTCTTTGCTTTAAGCTCATTCCGAACAAATTGACAATGCCGTATTCTGTAACAATCCAATGCACATGCCCACGTGTTGTCACTACCCCCGCACCTTCTTTCAGAAAGGGGACGATTCTGCTGATCCCTTTATTGGTTTGGGAGGGAATTGCAATTATTGGCTTGCCACCGTCAGACAAAGAGGCCCCATGGATAAAATCCATTTGGCCACCAATTCCTGAATACTGATAGGTACCCATCGAATCAGAACAGACCTGTCCGGTAAGATCTATCTCAATTGCGCTGTTGATTGCAGTTACCTTCGGGTTCTGTCTTATGATACTAGTATCGTTAACATAGTCGATAGCCATTGTTCTGATAGAAGGGTTATCGTTCACAAAATCATAGAGCTTGCGTGTTCCGGTAATAAAGGAAGTTACAGATCGCCCAACGTTCAGCCTCTTTTTACTGTTATTAATTGTGCCGTTTTCAATCAGCGGAATAATACCGTCAGAGAACATTTCTGTATGCACTCCCAAATCCTTATGATTAGTTAGATTTTTGAGTACCTGATCGGGAATACTGCCGATACCCATCTGGAGAGTTGCGCCATCTTCTATCAGCGAAGCTACATTGAATCCTATTTTTTGAACGGTCTCGCTTAATTGTCCCGAATAGTCTATCTCTGGCAACGCATCACTTTGCCAAACCATTGAATTGATCTTGCTAATGTGCACAAAGCCGTCGCCATGTGTTCTTGGCATCAAGGGATTAACCTGAGCAACCACATACTTTGCTGTTTCAACCGCAGCTCGCGCAATATCCACTGAAGTACCCAAAGAACAAAAGCCATGCATGTCTGGCGGAGAAACCTGAATCAAAGCCACATCAATTGGCAGAATGTTCTTGCGGAAAAGTTGTGGAATCTGGCTGAGAAAAATTGGCACATAATCGCCATTTTCACTATTAGCAATATTTCTTGTGGCGTGTGACACAAAGAGTGAATTGAGAAAGAAAGAGCTCTTATATGCTGGGTGATCAAAATTGACGTCGCCTAAAGTAGTTATACTAACAATTTCCACATTCTTTAGCTGCAAATGCCTTCTCTGAAGTGCTTTCACCAAGCACACGGGGGTAGCTGCGCCACCGTGAATAAAAACACGGTTGCCAGATTTCACTACTTCCAAAGCAAGGTCTTCCGAAATATAGATGGGGTCGTTCATAATTTAATCCCTTCTACCAGTTCGAAAAGATCTTTTTTAATTGCTCTATCAGATTCAAACAAAAATTTGATTTTAGTCCCAATCGACGCATTTTGTTCTATCAATTCAAAGCCTATGTGTTGTTTAGGTTCGGTCAAAATGGATTCAATCAAGTGCTGATGCTCGCTGGTGAGACTTTCTAAGTCTTTTATTTTTTGATGCAGCAAGTCAAGACTGTTCCCCATCATTTCGACCTTTTCAGGCGCATGCTTCATCGCGGCCAGCTTGTCAGCAGCAAATAATTTTGTGAAAAAACGATATTCGTCTTTAAGGAAATCTATTTGCGACCTCCACTCTTTATTTTCAAGGTACAGTTCCTGAAGTTCTGAGGACAACTGTAGATCTGGGTTTATTTCCATGATTAAAAAATAGTTAATAATCAAAAGTAAATGTAATCCCCAACCTAAATAGTGACTTTTGATAGGTAAATAGCTGATATATATCACACCTTAACACAACTCATTTATAACAGTGAACAATCATTTTTATAAGTGACGGTCATCAGAATTTCTATACACAGCTTTGTGGAACTTCACAAATGTTAAACCGAAAGAGATGAAAACAATAATTGTACTTACCGACTTTTCAAAGGCAGCGCGTAATGCCGCAAACGCCTCCGTAGACATTGCCTTGCAACTTAGAGCAGATATCCTGCTATTGAACTCCTATCTTATTCCGTTTGCAGTCTTTTCAATGGAAGGAGAAGGAAGAACAATGGTCGATACGTCGCTCATTGCTTCAACAAGCGAAAGTGGCCTAAAAAAAGAAGCTAGAAGACTGCGCAGGCTTATTAATACCAGAAATGTTGTTGAACAAAAGCCTAATATCACCATCCATTCCTCTATTGATTCCATCGGTCATACACTTAAAAACCTAAATAGTTCCATCCAGATTGAAATGTTGGTTATAGGTGTCCACCAAACATCTCTTCCACTTATTTTTTCAGCAATCGACTTTGAGCCATTGCTTAAACAGATACATTACCCGATGCTAATTATGCCAAGAAACCATAAGGGGTTTTTAATCCAAGATTTTGTATTTGCCACAGATTTAAAGAATGAGGATCTCATCGCGCTCAGATTGATGCGCTCATATGCAAAAGCATTTGGCTTCAGAATCCATGTTTGTCATGTATCAAAACCAGTATTCGTTCCAGACTTTATAGAAGAGGATAAAGTACAAAAATTCGGACATCACATTGCTTTGCTTGGAGAAGGAAACATCACATTTACAAATCTTAAGGGGAGAAATGTTGTCAAAACTTTGAATGAATTCACTAGATCAATTCAAGCTGATATGATCGGAATTACCCACAATCCACATTCTTTTGGCTGGAAGCTATTAAATGACACCCATACTTCAAAGCTTATCCGCCACCAGAAACTCCCCATGGTTATTTTCCCACAGAATTTCTTAAACGATTTATCTAAGCCAATGCCAATATGAAAGTAGCTGAAACATTGGCAGAACAGTCGAATTTAAAAACGGCCGCTGCAATCTCTCCTCTAAAGGACAGCGAAAAAATTTTCTTGGAAGGCCCACGGTCCAGATTAAAAGAACTGGTTTTTGCCATTAAAGTGCTTATCGAATTTATTTCAGGTTTCAGAATGCTCCACTTTTTGGGGCCTTGCGTTGCAGTGTTTGGTTCTGCCCGAATTAAGGAAGATTCGCCGTATTACGAAAGTGCGAGAGAGATCGGTTCTGGACTTGCAGCACTGGGTTTCACTACGATCACCGGTGGCGGTCCCGGTATAATGGAAGCTGCCAATCGGGGCGCAAGAGAGAACGCCGGTGCATCAGTTGGATGCAATATTCGCCTGCCAAAAGAGCAACAGCCAAATCCATACCTTGACAAATGGTTCATCTGCAAATATTTCTTCGTTCGAAAAGTGCTGATGTTCAAATACTCTGATGCCTTCATCATCATGCCGGGGGGAATAGGGACGCTAGATGAATTTTTTGAGGCACTCACACTTGTTCAGACAAAAAAAATCTTGGACTTCCCTATTATCCTGTTCGGCACAAAATTTTGGGAACCATTGCAACCGCTTTTCAGCTCTATGCTCAAAGACAAAATGATTTCAGAGGAAGATATTGACCTATTACTTTTTACAGATTCTGTTGAAGATGCCCTTCAGCATATCAAGGCAATAGCTCTTGCTAAACATGCAGAGAAAAGAAGGCAGAGTTTCCGAAGGCTCAGAATATTGGGCGAGTAGATGGAAAAGCATTCCCTCATCAGTTGGATTTGCTAAAGTCCGTCAATATCTTCAGGAGAAAATAAAATTACCTGTTGGTGTTGCTTCATTATTTTAACATCGATATTCAATTCATAATTAATCTTCACCCTAAGAGCTTCCAATGCACAGGGTTCTCCATGTACCAGCATAACCAGTTTGGGAAATCCATTTATTTTTCTCAGCCAGGTGAGCAATCCAGATTGATCCGCATGTGCAGATAAGCCTAATACCTCTACTGTTTTTGCTTTGACCTGATAATATTTTCCATGTATCTTTAGTTCGTGTGCTTGGTTCAGCAATGACCTTCCGCGCGTACCCTCAGCCTGAAAACCAATCAACAATATCGTTGAAGTCGCCTTGCCAATATCGTGCTTCAGATATTCCAGCACCCTTCCTCCCGTTAGCATTCCACTTGCAGCTACAATAATTTTGCTTCTTCTGTCGTTAACCAGGCGTGCTGTGCCACTATATTCTTTATTGATCCTGACATGATCCAAAAGTTGTGTCCATTCCGATTGACCAACCTTTAGATAATCATCAGCAAATCGGGTTGAGATTTCTGTAGCAGCAGCGCTCATCGGACTATCTAAAATAACTGGAATATCATTTGCGATCCGTCCCTGTGCTTTGAGCACATGAAGAATGTACAACAGTTCCTGCGCCCTTCCCACCGCAAAGCTGGGAATGATCACATTTCCGCCATTATCTATCGTATGGTTGATGTGAGTGGCTATTTCACTATACGCATCGAGCTCTCCATGCAACCTGTCCCCGTAAGTCGATTCCATGATTACGTAATCAGCCTGAGTAAAATAATCTGGTGCAGGTAATATTTCGCTATGGCTTTTACCAATATCGCCTGAAAACAAGATCTTTTTACCATAACAGTCAATCAGGATCGAACATGCGCCAAGAATGTGACCAGCTAATCTAAAGGTACACCAACAGTTTTCGCTGAGCTTGAAGGGTATATTTTCTTGAATTTCAACAAAATACCTGAAAGAAGCCTTTGCCTCCCCTACTGTATATAGGGGTTTTGCTGGTTTATGTCTGGTGTAATTGTGCCTATTGGCATTTTCAGCTTCTTCTTCCTGTAACTTGGCGCTATCAAGCAATATTAACTGTGCCAGCTCCATGGTGGGCTTCGACATATAGATTTTCCCCTTAAATCCATATTTTACCAACAACGGAATATATCCACAATGATCAAGGTGAGCGTGGGTCAATAGCATCACATCAATCATGTGGGCATCAGTTCCTAGAGGGACCCAGTTTTGTTCTCGCAGGGATTTCATGCCTTGAAAAAGACCGCAGTCTATTAATATATCCACTTCAGGTGTTCTGAGCAGGTGTTTAGAGCCTGTTACCGTTTCTGCGGCACCCAGCGATTCAAGAATTACTGCTTTCATTATTTTTTCGTTAAAATTGGCTCAGTTTAGCTAAGGAACTGGCGAGACCTCATATCATTTATAGATCTTCTCGCATGGCTGAAAGATTAGCAACGGTATTTCCGTAAACCTTGAAAGCTTATGGGCGTAACTACCATTTACTAGTTTATCGATCAGCCTGTGTTGGTGGTGAACCATAGCGATCATATCTATCTCCTTGTTATTCCTGATCCACCTAAATCCTTCATCCAAATCCGAATGCCAGATATTTTCATAGCTGATTTTTTCATAATCTAACTTCGAGACAACATTTTTAAAAAAAAGCTTATCACGCCCCTCGTCCTCAACCAGCTTTTGCCTTTCAAAACTAGTGATATTGTATACCACGATTTCCGCTTCCAGATCTTTTGCCATAGCGCATAGAAATTGTAAAGGTTCGACGTCATCACTCGACAAATCGGTGGTAAAGGCAATTTTTGTAATGTTCCGGAATTTAGCAGAATAGGGTACGTAGAGTACGGGGAAATCTGCATCATCTATCATTTGCTTACTGTTGCTCCCCAATACCCACTGTACGAACTGCCCAGCACCAGCCATTCCCATCACCACCAGATCGATTTTTTTGCGCTTTACCACCTCGGCTACTACGTCACACACCTTGCCCTTTTCACTTTCGAATACAAGATCCGAAGAGTAACTATCTGATTCATCACTATTTGCGCTTTGTAGTTTGCTGACAAGCTCGCTTAGACTACCCTCAGATTCCGACGCTAGGTCGGCTTCATCAACCAACGGCCAGGCAACCTGTGCTGCCATGGGCGCATCAGCAGGAACCTTAAAGGCATTGCACAAGGTCACACCTGCCTCCAGCTTCTTTGCAAGTTTAATGGCGTAATGAGCAGCGTTTTCTGCTGGCGCTGAAAAATCGGTGGCTACTAAAATATTCTTCATAATCTTGAGTTTAATGGTTTATGGTTGGGCGATCTGAAGTACAATCCGTCCTTCTATTTCTCCCTTTTTCATCTGTTCAAGCACCTCGTTAATATCTTCGAGCTTGGCTGTATGAACAGTTGCCTTAACCTTGCCGTCGACTGCAAAACCTATGGCTTCCTGCATATCTTTTCTCGTACCCACAATAGACCCCCTCACTGTGTAACGATTCAGTACGGTTTCGAAAATCGGTAGATCAAAACTTCCTGAGGGCAGTCCGTTCAATGAAATCGTTCCTTTTCTTCTAAGTGCTGTAAGTGCTTGTTTGAAGGCTATCGGTGATACCGCAGTTACCAGCACACCATGCATACCGCCAGTTTTTTCTTTAAGAAAAAGACCCGGATCATTCTGCATTGCATTTATCGTTAGATCGGCTCCAAGTTTTTTGGCCAGTTCCAGCTTTTCATCAGAAACATCTATTGCGGCTACGTGCATCCCCATTGCTTTTGCATATTGGACCGCAAGATGGCCAAGTCCGCCTATTCCCGAAATGGCTACCCATTCTCCCGGTTTCGCCTCCGTTTCTTTTAGACCCTTGTAAACCGTCACCCCTGCGCAGGTAATCGGTGCCATTTCCGAAAAATTAATCCCAGCAGGAAACCTTGCTACATACCGGGCGTCTGCAACTACATATTCGGCATAGCCGCCATCCACACTATATCCACCGTTCTGTTGGCTTTCGCATAAAGTTTCCCAGCCTGTAATGCAGTACTCACAGCAACCACATGCACTAAAAAGCCATGGAGCACCCACAATATCTCCTTCCTTCACATTTTCAACGCCAGGCCCCAATGCAACTACATAACCCACTGCCTCATGGCCTGGGATAAGCGGAAGTTTTGGCTTTATTGGCCAATCGCCCATGCAGGCATGTAGGTCGGTATGGCATACCCCGCTGGCAATAACTTTGATCAGGACCTGCTTTTCGCCAGGCATTTTAACTTCTACTTCTTCGATCTTTAATGGTTTACCGAACTCATGGAGTACAGCAGCTTTCATCGTTTTTGGTATCATGGCAATTGTTTTATTTGTCAAATTTGTTGAATATTAGCTATTTAATAATGACAGAGGTCATTTTTAGAAATGACGTTCGGCAATTCTATATCCCGAACTACGTTAGTAATTAGTCTTTTCATGAGAATAGTTTAGTTAAAATCCATTCGTCCAAATAAAAATTCAAATTTATTTTGCACTATTAACTATATATCGTAATATTGCAATATACAAGTTATGGGACTTACAAGATCAGAAATATTCACCGACGAGCAGAACCAGCTTTCAACTTTGCTAAAAGCAATTGCGCACCCTGCCCGTATTGCCATCCTGCAAAGGATTATCATCTCCAACTCCTGCATCTGCGGTGATCTGGTCGATGAACTTGGACTGGCCCAGGCCACAATTTCACAACATCTAAAAGAACTCAAAACAAGTGGAATTATACAAGGTACCATTGAGGGAGTGAGTGTTTGTTATTGCATCAACCCTAAAACATGGAGCCTATTGGGAGAAATCTTGGGAGAGTTTCTGAGTTCCTATAAAGGGGCAACAGACTGTTGCTGACCCTTTTTTAAATCATTCAATCGTTAAATTGCAATAATACTTTAAAACCTGAAATTATGAAACTATCTGAAATTAAAGAGATCCTTACCAGCGCCGAAAGTGTAAATTTTAAACTCGAAAATGGGGGTTTCGTACCTGAACATTTCCACATAACAGAAGTAGGGATAATTACTAAGGATTTTATCGACTGCGGCGGAACAGTGCGCCATGAAAAGGTAGCCAACTTCCAGTTATGGGATGCCAATGATTTTGAACACCGACTAAAAGCAGGAAAATTGTTGAACATTATCAAGCTTTCAGAAAAAGTACTGGGAATGGAAGATGCCGAAATAGAAGTGGAATACCAAAACGGCACTATTGGCAAATATGACTTGGATTTTAACGGAAATCATTTTATATTGAAGAACAAAACTACCGCGTGCCTGGCTAACGATGCTTGTGGCATTCCATCAGAAAAACTAAAGAAAAGTTTGTCGGAACTGCCTGTAAATAATGTTTGTACGCCTGGGGGCGGATGTTGCTAAGATTGATTCTTTATGTTTTCTAGGCTCATTGCTACAGGTCATTCGAAAACCACCATCCTCATACGTTTAATGGTGGGCGCAGTTTTCCTTTCAGAAGGTATCCAGAAATTTTTATTTCCCGCGTTAAGGGGTGCAGGCAGATTTGAGAAAATCGGATTGCCATTTCCTGAATTTCTGGGAGATTTTGTGGGCGTATCCGAAATTATTTGCGGAGCTTGTGTCTTACTCGGTCTGCTTACCCGATTAATGAGCATTCCGCTAATCATCATTATGCTGGTTGCAATTTCCACTACTAAAGCAGATTTATTGGCCAATCAGGGATTTTGGGAAATGCTGCACGGAAGCCGTACCGATTGGGCCATGCTTTTGGGGAGCTTATTTTTATTGGTTAAAGGTGGTGGCTCCTGGTCATTGGATAAAAAGTTGACAAATAATGCCAGTTAAAGTCAATATAAAAGAAATCATCCAGTTGTTCCTGAAGCTTGGCTTCATTGGTTTTGGTGGACCGGTAGCTCACATAGCCATGATGCAACAGGAAGTGGTAATAAAAAGAAATTGGATGAGCGAGCAGCACTTTCTGGATCTGCTGGGAGCTACCAATCTTATCCCCGGGCCCAATAGCACCGAAATGGCGATACATATTGGTTACGATAAAGGCGGCTGGAGAGGTTTATTGGCTGCGGGTTTATGTTTTATTCTACCTGCGGTTTTCATAACAGGTATATTGGCCTTCTTTTATCACCAATACGGAAAACTACCCCTGCTGCAGCCCTTTATTTATGGAATTAAACCCGCCATTATTGCGATCATTATCGGAGCAGTTTTCCCATTAGCACGGAAATCAGTCAAATCAACATTCCTGGCAATTATGGGAATTGTTGTCTTGGTCCTGTCTTTGTTTAGTATGAATGAGATTTTTTTAATGTTTGGTGCGGGAGTATTAGCTATTTTGTTATTTTATGTTAAAAGCCGAAGGACAAACTCCTTGCAAAGTATTGCTGCTTTTGTGTTGCTGCAAATTGGCATCACAAATTTCTTTTCGGAAAGCAATCTCCGCCTGTTCTGGATTTTTTTGAAAATTGGTGCTATTCTTTATGGAAGCGGTTATGTGCTCTTCGCTTTTTTAGATACCGAACTGGTATCAACTGGTTTACTCACAAGGCAGCAGTTAATGGATGCTATTGCGGTAGGCCAGTTTACGCCTGGGCCGGTTTTTTCGTCAGTAACCTTTATCGGTTACCAAATCAATGGCGTTTCTGGAGCCGTATTATCCACCATCGCCATTTTTCTTCCCTCATTTGTATTGGTCGCTTTAATTAATCCATTAATGAAAAGGATGCGTCAATCTGGCTGGCTCTCCGCTTTCCTTGATGCGGTAAATGTGGCATCAATAGCCATTATAGTAGCTGTGTGCTTTCAAATGGGTAAAGAAACCATTACCGATTGGCGGACGATAGCGATTGCGATGACAAGTGCTTTCGTGGTATTCAGGTTCAAAAAGATCAATAGCGCATTCATCGTTTTGGGTGGGGCAATATTGGGCTTCGTATTGTATCAATTTTAAATATAATAATATGTATCAACCATTATCGGAAACAATTAAGCAGTTACAACCGCAAAATGTTAGTGACGAACGTAAAGCAGCATTACAGCCATTGATAGATTTTGTACAAGAGAAAATAACCAACATGCAGGAAGTAAATATCAATTTCATTTGCACGCATAATTCCCGCAGAAGCCACCTATCCCAGGCATGGGCACAGGCTGCTGCTGCCTATTACGGAATTAACAGTATTTTTTGTTACTCAGGTGGGACAGAGGCAACCGCGTTGTTTCCTGTGGTTGCCGAAACGTTGAAACAATCGGGATTTAATATTCAGGCCATCAGTGAAGGAAACAATCCCGTGTATGCCATAAAATATAGCGACAATCAGCATCCTGTCATCGGCTTCTCCAAAACTTATGACGACAAATTTAACCCCACAAGCGAATTTGCAGCCGTTATGACCTGTTCCCAGGCTGATGGAGGCTGTCCTTTCATAGCAGGAGCTGAAAAGCGTATTCCAATAACCTTTGATGATCCGAAATCATTTGATAATACCCCCCAACAGGCCGAAAAATATCAGGAAAGAAGTAGGCAGATTGCAACTGAAATGTGTTATGTATTTTCGCAAATTAACTAGCCATGTCATCAAATAATTGTGCACCAGCTGCTGAACGTAAGAAGCTCAGTTTTTTAGACCGTTATCTGACCTTATGGATAGTCTTGGCAATGGCTTTAGGTGTAGGAATAGGTTATTTTATTCCTTCTTCGGCAGGCTTTATCAATTCATTTTCAAGCGGTACAACCAATGTTCCGCTCGCCGTCGGACTGATTCTGATGATGTATCCACCCCTGGCTAAAGTCAAATATGAAAAAATGGGTGAAGTATTTCGAAATACTAAAGTTCTCGGCACTTCACTCTTCCTAAATTGGGTTATTGGTCCTGTACTTATGTTTGTGCTTTCTATCATATTTTTACACAATCATCCTCAATACATGATTGGATTGATCCTTATTGGCCTAGCCCGTTGTATCGCCATGGTGGTGGTATGGAATGAACTTGCAGAGGGCAACAGGGAATATGCAGCAGGTCTTATTGCCCTTAATAGCATTTTCCAGGTACTCCTGTACAGTGTGTATGCCTACCTTTTTATAACAGTGCTTCCTCCCCTGTTCGGGATTAATGGTATATCGGTGAACATTACCATAGCGGAAATTGCAAAAAGCGTAGGTCTTTACCTTGGTGTGCCTTTTGCCGCCGGGCTGATTAGCCGATATGGCCTTATTAAGCTCAAGGGTGAAAAATGGTTCCAGGAAAAATATATTTCATTTATTTCGCCTATAACACTTATTGCGCTTTTATTTACCATTGTAGTCATGTTCAGTTTGAAAGGTGAATTGATCGTGCAAATACCATTTGATGTAATCCGCATCGCTATTCCACTGCTTATCTACTTTGCTATGATGTTCATTGTCAGTTTTTTTGCAGGAAAGAAAATGGGTGCTGATTATTCGCAGAGTGCTTCAATCGCGTTCACAGCGGCAGGAAATAACTTTGAACTGGCAATAGCCGTGGCTATCGGGGTTTTTGGCATCAATAGCGGGCAAGCCTTTGTGGGCGTAATAGGTCCATTGGTAGAAGTCCCCGCGCTGATTGCACTAGTGAATGTTGCCTTTTGGCTTCGAAGAAAATATTATGGGATTGACAAAGTATCTTGATGATGATTCTTCGACGAACTCGTTGCCGTAAAGATCTTGAGCCCGGCAAAGGATGGAAGAGGTATATTACATCACGATGATCTTATCCAAGTTCTGAAGGGCTAAAACACCATTAACGAACTAAGTAGACTTGCTATATTTTTTGCACCCTTTTGGTAGGTCGGTAAAAACAAAAAGGCCGCTAACGTTTGCAGCCTTTTACATTTTGATAATGATTTTTGTGGTCCCGACGGGAATCGAACCCATATCTAAAGTTTAGGAAACTTCTATTCTATCCGTTGAACTACGGGACCGGCATTGAGACCGCAAATATATAAAATTATGCTTCACATTGCTAAAGCACTACCCGACAAAAATTTTAACACCTTTCGCCTTCATCAACCTGCTTAACTCGCCCTTTCCATGCCTTTTACGCATTTAAAGACATAAACCACCCCTAAAACCCGAAAACAACCTGCACTATAACCTTCCATATTTAAAGCTTGGTGCAAGCATGCAGACCATAGGACATACTATCCTTGAAGGGTTATAGCGGATTAGCCGACTCTGCCTCAAGTGCCCAAGTTTTAGTCCCCCTTTTGTTCGGGACAGGTTCCTATCTCTTTCGAGACTGCTTTAAGATAAATCTAAATAAAGTGAAAATTGAATCTAGTGTAAGTCCAGGTTTTTATAGCAAAAGTTGGACTTATATTGGACTCATACTGGACTCATATTGGACTCATCTGGAAAAAAGCACGAAGCAATCCCGAAGCAGAGGCGAAGCTATCTGTCCTATCCGTATCTCATCTGTATTGGCTCAAGCAGTCGAACGAAGCAGCTAATTTCTATTTAGTGCTTCTCTTCTTCATAGGCAATGCAAAGCAGAATTTCGAGCCTTTGCCAGGTTCGCTATTTACCCAAATCCGACCGTGTTCGCGCTTCACAATTTCTGCCGAGATATAGAGGCCCAAACCTAAACCAGGAAAGGTATGCTGCATATCGCCACTTACTCTATAAAACTGCTCGAAGACACGATTTAGCTTATCTCCAGCTATACCCACCCCAAAATCTTCCACACATAAGACAACTTCATTTTCCACTAGCTTGGTACCAATAACCACTTGGTCTGAATTGGGTGAATATTTGATGGCGTTGGTAATTAAATTGGTAATTACCTGCCCAATACGCTCCCTGTCTCCAAAAACAACCCCAATATCCTCCAAATTTTCTATCAAATGATGCTGTTCTGTCGTTCGCTGTAAATCTTCCACAATTTCTTGAACAAGTTCGTTAAATTCGAAATTCCGATCGTTAAACTGCAACTTGCCTGAGTTAATTTTAGTTACATCCAATAAATCTCCGATTAAACTGGTTAAGCGATTAATTTGTGCATCCATTTTACCGATCATAGAAGCTTCTTTTTCATCTCCCTTTTTGAGCAACATCCGCTCTAAAATTTGGGTATAGGCCTTTATACTGGTTACGGGTGTTTTTAGCTCGTGACTTGCGATACCAATAAAGTCGTCCTTTTGCTGCTGCAATAATTTTTGTTCGGTAATGTCTACGCAAGCGCCAATATAGCCTGTAAAAGCCCCATTATTATCGTATTGCGGCTTGCCCGTAGCAATACACCAATGGATAGTTCCATCCACATGAACAATCCTAAATTCTACCTCAAATAATTTTTGATGACGGGCAGCACTCACAAATTTCTGCTTTACCTTGTCGCTGGCATTATCTAACATCGAATCTAACCAGCCGTAACCCAACTGTGATTCGTAAGATAAGCCTATCCAGTCTAACCACGTCTGATTTACATAGGTAAGCTCACCTTTATCATTCGCCATCCATAAACCGGTTGGAGCTGCCATGGTAATATTTCTTAAGAGCTGTTCGCTATCTGCCAAGGCCTGCTTAGCTGCAAGTTCTGGCCGTTGATCTCTCATCACCGCCCCAATGCCAATAATTTCTCCCGTAACAGGGTCATCAATTCGGATGCAGTTGTTAAAAACCGGAAATACCTCTCCAGTTTGCAAATGCCTAACCATCATCCGCCCTGCCCATTGGCCCTTAGTCATAACGGTTGGCAATACTTCGTTTTTCACTAACTCAAAATCAGCTTGGGTATGTAATTGCGATATGGGTATCTTTGATACTTCGTCCTCGGTAGTGAAACCTAACAATTTACGCCCGGCTTCATTAATATACGAATTGGTGCCGTCCATATTGAGGATAGACATGAGATCTACACTGTTTGCTACCAAAGTAATCAGCTTCTGTTGCTCTTCTCTTGCTTTTCTCTGTTCAGTAATATCTATCGCCGTACCTAAAATTCTTACTGCTTTTAGTTCCCTGTCATAATATACTTTTCCTTCAATACGGGCCCAATGAATTGTTCGGTCAGGCCAAATAACGCGCGCATCATACAATAAGCTGCCCGTTTTTAATGCCTCCTCGTGTGCCCTCAAGCGTTGTGCTAAATCATCTTTATGAAAAACTTTAATATAAGCGTTTCTTGAAACGGGTTCCTCAAAACCAAATATGTTGGCAAATAAAACAGATGTAGTCATCTCTCCCGTAAGGAGATTAAGGTCAAAAGTGCCCAGGTCTACAGCATCAACTGCCAATCGTGCGCGCTCTTCAGCCTCTTCAATGAACTGTTTTGCCAGAACTTCTTCGGTTACCTCCGTTACCACTGCAATCACCCCGCTAATAGTCCCATCGTCTTCATAAAAAGGTTCGTACACAAAATTGAGGTAAACTGTTTCCAATACTCCATTCCTCATTAAAGGCGCTGCTGAAGCTTGGGCTTTAAAAGGAATGCCAGTTAAACGCACTTCATCGAGCAGTTGTTCATAACCTAAACCCTTCGCATGACTAAGCACATCAAAAACAGATTTTCCCAAAATTTCATCAACTGTTTTCCCATAAATTTCACATAAAGGTGGATTGATCAAGTCGACGATATAATCTGGACCTCTAAAAATGGCAATACCCACCGGCGCCTGCATAAAGGTAGCGTAAAGCTGCTTTCTCTGCTTTTTAAGCGCATCTGAAGTAGCCTGCTCGCGCTCCCTCAACTTATAAAACTCCGTCACATTGGTAGGACAATGGATAAAATAAATCACTTCTCCTTTAGCATCCAATATTGGGGTATTGGTAGTTGTCCAATAACGTTCTTCAAATTCGGCTGTTCCGCGTATAGGGATGTCATACCGATAATTACTCATGGTATGTGGCTTCTTAGTGAGTATAGCTTGCTCAAAAGAATAATAAGTACGCTCTATGTTTTTAGAAACCTCATCGGTTGGGTTTGCAGGAAAAACGTCGAACACCGATTTCCCTAACAAATCTGCTCGAGTGGTGTTGGTAACAGCCAGATAGGCATCGTTCACATCCAGCATTGTATAAATATTATCTGGTGCAACAATAAGCATGGCAAGCTGACTGTGGTAAAAAATAGCTTTGTATCCTTCTTCTGAGATCTGACTGAGCATGAATTTAACGTAGGTGATGTTGTTTTGCTAATTTATTAAAATTTTCAATATCGTTTGTTTTTTTTGGTAACTTAGTAGCTATGAATAAAGCTTTAAGCGCAACTTTAGTGCTGATTTGTATTCATCTAACTTGCCTCGATTCCAACTTTGCTCAGTCGACCAGCAAAACTAATAATCCAAGCGCCGATTATAGTACAGAATTGTTTTTCAATTCGGCTATAAAGCAACAATCACGTTTATACAATGGCGCGGCATTCTACGATTACCCCACGGTTGTTGAAGGTTCGGCAAATTTTCAAGATCTAAATACTTTCTCCACAGGCACAGTTGTATATCAAGACTTTAGATTCGAGAACGTTCCTTTGATGTACGATATATATCAAGACAAATTGATTTCCGTATTAGGTAAATATAATAAGTATAGTCTGGTTAGCGAAAAAGTCTCTGATTTTTATCTTAACGATCATCATTTTAAATATATAAAAGTAATTGACACCACCATCTCTGTTATTAGACCTGGCTTTTACGATTTAATACACGATGGTAAATCGAAGATTTACGTAAGAAGAACAAAAAACATGCAGTTCTCTCTTCAGAACAAAGTAGTAACCTATTATTTTGTTCCTAAAACCAGCTATTATATTGAAAGAGATCAGAAATATTCAACAATTAACGGAGAAAAATCATTTTTAAGCTTTTTTAAAGATAAAAAACCAGAACTGAAAAAGCTACTCAAAGAAAAAAAGATCAAGTTTAGAAAACAGCCCGATGAAGCCATGGTTCTTCTTGCCTCCTATTACGAAAGTTTAACTAATTAATATGCGCTTTTCCTGTTTCTATATCTGCTGCCTGCTTTTTCTAACCCTCAAATTAGCTGCGCAGCAAACTGATGGGCTTTATAGTGTCGACTACCGTCAGACCAAAGTAAGTTCGGTAGTTGCCGGTCTGGAAGCTAAAAGCGGCCTCCATTTTTACTATGACAAACTCTCGGTTGATAGCGTATTAATCACCGCAAAGGTTGACAGAAAGCCGCTCAATGTTGTACTAACCACTATCTTTCAAAACACAGAAATCAATTTTGTTATTCACGAAAAGAATATCTTTCTAACTAGGAATAAAAGCATCAAAGCCGAAATCGCCGAAGGTTACTATGCGGATCGTATAAAACGACCCCCAACCCAAAACGAGTTAGCTAAAACAATGGATTCAGATCTAGATGATCAAACAGAAAAGACGTTAAATGCAGTTACTCCAAATAAAATTTATGAAATCGGCATTAAATCCAATATCCTTAAAAAAGGAATCGGAATAGTAGCGGGCTACGTAAAAGACTTAAGATCTGAAGAACCTATTGAGGGAGCGGTGATATCCACGGCCGACTTTAAGATTAAGGCGGTATCAAATGAACAAGGTCTTTACTCCATTAGTCTTCCTTATGGTCCACACTTACTAAATGTAAAAGCAAGCGGTAATCGGGATTCAAAACGGCAGGTTGTTGTTTATGGAGACGGAAAACTCAATATAGAGTTGAGAGAAAAGGTGGTTTCCCTAAAAGAAGTAAAAATAGTGTCCAATAAAGCTTCCAATGTGAAAAGCTTAGAAATGGGAGTAAACAGGCTGGACATGAAAACCATCAAGAAGATTCCTGCGGTTTTTGGAGAGCCGGATATTTTGAGAGTGGTTTTAACATTGCCAGGCGTACAGTCCGTTGGCGAAGCAAGTACTGGTTTTAATGTAAGGGGCGGCTCAGCCGATCAGAATTTAATTCTATTAAATGACGCAACGGTTTACAACCCATCCCACTTTTTTGGCTTCTTCTCGGCATTTAACCCAGATATTGTAAAAGACGTACAATTATACAAAAGTACCATTCCCGAAAAATTTGGTGGGCGTTTAGCGTCAGTACTCGAAGTTACCAATAGAGAAGGCGATAAAAGTAAAATTACTGGAAGTGCTGGAATTGGCCTGCTCACCAGTCGCTTCAATATTGAAGGACCCATTGATAGCGGCAAAACTTCCTTTATTTTTGGAGGAAGAACTACCTATTCGAACTGGATGCTGAAGCTCCTTCCGGCCGAGTATGAAAAAAGTAAAGCTGATTTTCATGACTTTAACTTAGGGCTCAATCATCAGATCAACGAAAAACATACTATCTCTCTTTCAGCTTACTATAGTAAAGACAATTTTAAACTGAACAGCGATACCAATTATAATTATAACAATCGCAATGTTTCTCTTAAATGGAAACATTCCATCAATCAAAAGCTCAATGGAGCGCTTACACTTGCTTCCGATTTTTATGAGTATAACATAAAAAGCGATGTTAACCAAGTAAATGCCTATAAGTTAAACTTCAACATTAATCAAAGCACCTTGAAATATGACATGGTATATGCTTTGAACTCTAAACATACATTGAACTTTGGCATATCTTCGATTCATTATAAACTCAGTCCTGGTAATTTTACGCCACTCGGAAATGAGTCGCTTGTAGTTCCCGATATTGTACCTACAGAACAGGCATTAGAAAGCGCAATATTTATTGGAGATCAATTTGATGTAAGCAATGATTTCTCAATAAATGCCGGATTGCGATACTCATTTTATAATTACCTGGGGCCGCAGGTCATTCGCAATTACCCTTCAAATTTGCCTATTACAGAAGATAATCTACTTGGCACCACAACCTATGGAAAAAACAAGTTCATCAATAGTTATGGAGGCCCAGAAATAAGAGTGTCTGCGAGATATAACTTTAAGCCAGATCTTTCTGTGAAAGCTGCTTATAATACGTTAAGACAATACATCCACTTATTATCTAATACAACAGCTATTGCTCCTACTGATGTTTGGAAACTGAGCGATCCCAATATTAAACCTCAATTTGGAGACCAGGTTTCACTAGGGCTCTATAAGAATTTCGAAACACAGGGTTACGAAACCTCCGTTGAAGTTTATTATAAGAAACTAAAGGATTTCCTGGATTATAGAAGCGGGGCAAATCTGGTGTTAAACCAACACATCGAAACTGATTTGATTAGCACAAAGGGTAAAGCCTACGGTATTGAATTTCTAATAAAAAGAAATTATGGTAAGCTAAATGGCTGGATGAGCTATGCCTACTCAAGAACCCAATTAAAAATGGATGATATTACCATTGGACCTTTAGTGAATCGAGGTGAATATTATCCCGCAAACTACGATAAGCCCCATGCATTTAACTTCACCGGAAACTATCGTTTCAAACATCGATATAACCTATCTTTGAATTTAACCTATAGTACGGGAAGGCCAATAACACTTCCAATCGCTAAATTTAATTATGGAGGCAGTGAAAGAGTTTACTACGCCGACAGGAATGCTAACCGAATCCCTGATTACTTTAGATCCGATGTTTCGTTTAACATAGAAGGAAATCATAAAGTTCATCAACGTTTACATAACTCCTATACCATCGGTTTTTATAACCTAACAGGCCGTAAAAACCCGTATTCAGTTTATTATGTCCAAGAAGGTGGCGTAATAAGCGGATATAAACTATCTATTTTCGCATCAGTGATCCCATTCATCAACTATAACATAAAATTTTAACCATGAAGCGCTTTAATATATATTTGGTGGGCCTGGTATTAAGCTTAATAGGCTGTAAAGAACCATTTACACCAGAAACAACTTCAAAAAACAGCAACATCCTGGTAGTAGAGGGTTTTATTAATGCCGGTTTAGATTCTACGATAATTAAACTAAGTAGAACGGTGATTTTAACCAACAAAAATGTCATCAATCCTGAAACGGGTGCTACCCTAATTATAGAAACTTCAGCGAATGAAGCACGCACACTGGTAGAGAAAGAAAAGGGCTTGTATGTTACCTCTGCTTTGAACTTCGGCGTAAATAAAAAATACCGCCTCAAAATAAGAACGAATAAGGGGGCTAATTACGTTTCCGACTTTGTAGACGCAAGGGTAGCACCCCCTATAGATAGCGTAAATTATGTAGTAAAGCCCGAGGGCCTGCAACTATATGTAAATGCTAGCGACCCAGCTAATAATACACGCTACTACAGGTGGGAATATGAAGAATCATGGATTTTTTATTCGAGATATAATTCTTCATCGATTTGGAAGGGCGGGCCAATTGCAGTTGAGCGTTACCCCGAAGAGAGCATTTTTAAATGCTGGGGCAATGCAAAATCTAGCACCATATTACTTGGATCGTCGATAAAGCTTAGTAAAGATGTAATTCACTTAAGCCCTTTAACGGATATCGTTTCTTCATCGGAACGCCTAACCGAAAAATATAGCATTTTGGTCAAGCAATACGCACTTAATAAAGAAACTTATGAATTTTGGCAGAACCTTAAGAAAAACACCGAGAGTTTGGGTTCAATTTTCGATGTACTCCCTTCACAATTAACAGGGAACATCCGGAATGAAGCCGATGGATCCGAACCAGTAATAGGTTACATTAGCGCAGGAACAACACAGCAACGGCGAATCTTCATTGAGAAAAGTGATTTACCTAAATGGCAGGTTAAAGACCCATATGGTTGCATGCTCCCCGACACGGTTCCACTCTTTAGACAGAAGGATATATTCCCCGGTAATTTAATTGTGCCGATAGAGGCGATTTACAGCCCAGCCGGCTTTTTAATCGCACATTTAGCAAGCTCTCGGGCCTGTGTAGACTGCACGATAAGAGGAACCGTCAAAAAACCTATTTTTTGGCAATAAATTATGATCATGAATAGGATACATAGAAAATTGATTTTCATTTGCTTGTTACTAACGGCAACAACGGCACTAAAAGCGCAACAAGCACAGCAAGTACAAAATGCATTTGATGCCTATTATCAAAATACGTTTCAAGAAAAAATATTTGTACACACCGATAAAGAGCAATATATAACCGGCGAGTTAATGTGGTTTAAGATCTATAACGTAGATGCTTTCACCAATTTAACCTCCGATCTCAGCAAAGTAGCCTATATAGAGGTATTAGACCGGACAAACCAGCCTATTGTACAAGCAAAAATCGCTATTAAAGATGGCATTGGAAGCGGATCTGTTTATATTCCATTAACCGCTGTTAATGGCAATTTCAAGCTCAGAGCCTATACTAACTGGATGCAGAATTTTGGGCCAAATCATTTTTTCGAGAAACAAATTACCATCATCAATCCCTTGAGCGATCCGGAAAAACCGGCGACGACTGCAGCAAACAATGATCTCCAGTTTTTTGCTGAAGGAGGAGACCTAATTGAAGGCGTTGCCAACAATATGGGTTTCAAAGCCGTAAATGCTGGTGGACTAGGAATCGCGATCAAAGGAGTAGTCATCAATCAAAAAAACGACACAGTAGCCAGATTTCAAACACTCAAATATGGAATCGGACAATTTAGATTCACGCCAGTAGCTAATCACACCTACAAAGCCATTGCAAGTACTGATCAAAAGGAAATTATCATTAAAGATTTGCCGACAGCCAAAAAGCAAGGTTATGCCTTATTGCTGGAGGAAAAAGAAAATGAAAGTTTGACGTTAACGGTTAATAGTAACTTCAGCGCACAAAATGTCTCGTTATTTATTCATCAGGGCAACAAAACTGCCTTGGCCGAAACTGCGCTGCTGAATAATGGAACAACTGTTTTCAAAGTAGATAAAACGAAGCTCGCCGAAGGGCTTTCACACCTAACCTTGTTTAATGAAGACGGCCAGGCTGTAGCAGAAAGATTATACTTTAAAAGACCAGGAAAAGCTTTAAAGATCGCAGCATATTCGGATTATTTAGCTTACAAACCACGCGAAAAAGTAAGTGTGACCATTAGTGCAAACGACGAAAAAAATCAACCCATCAAAGCCGATGTTTCTATAACCGTACGGAGAATTGATTCATTACAAGGAATGGATCAAAGTGATATAGTTAGCTATTTTTGGCTAAGCTCGGAATTAAAGGGAGATATTGAAGCGCCGAACTATTACTTCAAAAATCCAAATAAAGAAACGGATAGGGCGCTAGACAACCTACTGCTTACACAAGGTTGGCGGAGAATGGTATGGGATGATGTTTTAAACAAAAAACCTATGCTGAAGTTCCTTCCCGAGTTTAATGGCCATTTGGTAACCGGCAATATCCGGAAGAACAATTTTAATGAGGTTTACTTAACCATTTCTAATACCCATCAACAGTTTTATAATACATTGAGCGATAGTACCGGTCATTTTATATTTAACACGAAGGATTTTTATGGCCCTAATGAGATCATTGTACAGTCTAATCCTAACATAGATACGACCTCAGTTATTACGGTTCAAAGTCCATTTACAGAAAAATACAGTGACTTTGCCTATCCTATCCTAAACCTGCACCCTAGCCTCTTAAATGAATTGCAAAAGCATAGTTTTGGTATGCAGGTTCAGAACATCTATGTTGGAGACCAGCTTAAAAAATTTAGACCGATCAATACGGATACCATAAAATTTTATGGGAAACCCTATAAATCTTACAAACTAGATGATTATACGCGGTTTACGTTGATGGAAGATGTACTAAGGGAATACGTTAGAGAAACATTTATCACGAGGAGCCAAAAGCGTTTTGTGATAAACGTACTCGGGAAGCTTGCCCTATTAGAAGGGGAACCACTGGTGTTAGTAGATGGCGCTCCTTATTTTAATACAGATAGGGTGATGGAAATAGACCCCCGAAAGATAAAGAACTTAGACATTGTAAGGGATTACTATTATTACGGAGCAGGCATGTTTAATGGCATCCTTAATTTTACCAGTTATAAGCCAAATGTTGCGGCATTAGAGATTAGTCCGAATGCGGTGGTGTTAGATTATGAAGGAATGCAGTTGCAGCGGGAGTTTTATAGTCCGACTTATGAAACAGCAGAAAAAAAGAGCAGCCGACTTCCTGATTTCAGAAATCTATTATTTTGGTCACCAACCAATTTGATCAAAGAAAAAGGGATAGCCAAATTAGACTTCTACACGGCCGATCAAACTGGGACATATATAGGTGTAATCAATGGTTTATCTAACACAGGTGTTCCGGGAAACGGAGTGTTTAGGTTTGAGGTAAAATAGTGGAATGATTAATTCTTCGGATGATTTCTAAACAGGCCCTTCCATTATGGTAGGGGCATTTCCAAAAGCCAGCCTTGTTTTCCTTCATCAATTCGCCATCGGGATATCTTCCCCAGAACCACTCGCCGTGCTCTTTATCCTTTAAATTAGCCGTAATATAGGCCCAGCTTTTTATCGATTTATGCAAAAAGCTTATATCCCCACTTAACTGGTAGGCATTAAAAAACCCAACCATTGCTTCTGCCTGAGGCCACCAGTGTTTTTCCCGTATAGTATTGCCTGCAACAGGGTCATATTCATAATACATTCCTCCATCCACATCCACCCCATCTTGAACCGCAACTGCAATTGCAAGGGCTATTTTCTTAAACAATGTGATTTCCTCTAAATCGCCCAGGCTTTCGGCACATTCCTGCAATAACCATGCGGCCTCTATATCATGTCCGTAAGAAATGAGGGTTGATTGGGGATGCCAGTTGGAGGCAAAAAACAAGCTTAATCGATCGTCAATAATTATATGTGTCTTAAATACAAAAAGTAGCTGCTTAATAGCCTTTTGCAGATGCTCGTCTTTCCAGCAACAATATAAGTTAGCATAGGCCTCTATAATATGCAGATGAGTATTCATGGATTTCTCTACATTTAAATCCTTATCGCTTAACCTTAAGTCTCTCAGCCCACCCCAAGCTTGATCAAATGCCTCAATATAACCCAAATGAACGGGATCAAAACTATGTTTTTCAATTAATGTAAAGGTCTCTTTAGCCATTTCAAGTGCTTTTCCATCTCCGCTAGCCTTATAGTATTCCGAAAGTCCATAAATCGCAAATGCTTGCCCGTAGATTTGCTTTTTCCCATCCAACACCTCGCCATTGGGGTAAAGCGACCAGTAAAACCCACCATTTAATGAGTCGTAAAAGTAAGTGGAAAGATATTCGAATGCGCGCCTAGCAATTGCCAGGTCTTCTTTATTTGCCTTAAGCAGATAAGCCGCAGAGAAGGTCCACAGAATTCTGCTATTGAGCACAATTCCTTTCGGCTCTTCAGCTATAGCTTTGTTACGGTTCGTAACTTCGCCATAAAATCCGCCTTGCGCATGATCAACTGCATAAGTTTTCCACCAACTAAGTAAGGCATCCAATTCCTTATCAACCGTTTTACTGTACGCTGCTAATTGCTCCTTTGTATCGTTCATCTCTAAAAGCCACATCTAAGCGACTACACAAGTTTAGCTGTTTCATTAAGTTTATAATTGCTAGTTATAAGCTGTTGAATTGTTTGTACAGAAGTTGCTGATCGTAAACCATCTGCCGGATTATTCATCACATAATCCAACAACTGGGCGATGGAACTCGTTGCCACATGCATGCGGGTATCAGACGAGGCATAGTAAATATAAACCGCGCCACCCGGCTCTACAATCCACCCATTGCAAAAAACCACATTCGACACATCGCCTATACGTTCTTCTCCCTCCGGAGCCAAAAAGTATCCTGCGGGCTTATGGGTAACCTTGGTTACATCGTTTAAGTCTGTTAAAAACATATAAAGCACGTATCTTAGTCCGGCCGCGGTATTACGAACGCCATGTGCCAAATGTAACCAACCTTTGCCAGTTTTTATAGGCGCCGGACCTAAACCATTTTTTGCTTCGTAAACCGTGTGGTAAACCTTTTTATCAATTACAATTTCCTCACGGATGCTTGCATTTTCAATACTGTCCGACAAGCCAAATCCAATGCCACCCCCATTTCCTGCTTCTACAAAACCATCTTGTGGGCGTGTATAAAAAGCGTACTTATTATCTACAAATTCCGGGTGCAACACTACATTCCTCTGCTGTGGTGATGGCGTTTTTAAATCTGCCAAGCGTTGCCAATTAACCAAATCCTTTGAACGGATAATACCACATTGCGCTATGGCGGCCGATTGATCTCCGGCACTGGCAGCAGGATCTCTACGTTCGGTACAAAATAAGCCATAAACCCATCCATCTTCATGAGCTACCAAACGCATGTCGTATACATTCGTATCGGGCTCGTCAGTTTCGGGTATGGCGACCGGATAATCCCAAAAACGAAAATTATCGATGCCATTTGGACTTTCGGCAATGGCAAAAAATGATTTCCTATCAATCCCTTCTACCCTAGCAATCAATAAAAACTTATCACCCCATTTAATGGCTCCCGCATTTAAAACGGCGTTGATTCCAAAACGCTCCATCAAAAACGGATTGGTTGCTGGGTTAAGGTCGTATTTCCAGGTATAAGGAACATGACCCGCTGTTAAAATAGGATTTTTATAACGATAATATAGACCATTATGGGGTACAACCGGTACATTCCTCTTTCTTAAAAGTTCTTCTTGTCTAACTGCCATGTCGGCTATGCGTTCTTCGAAATTTATATCCATATGCTTAATCTTCTAATCTATTCCACCAAGTTCTTTTCAAAACAAAAATAATGACACCCAATAGGGCAACTGTGATTGCTAATGGACTATACATGCCCATAATAAGGTACATCGGGAAAACTGTAAGACACAACTGTGCCACAATACCCAGTGCTACATTCGACATATCGAGAGCAAAGCCTTTGTTGGCTTTAAAAGATGGATTATCCTTAACTACAAGTTCGTGTATAGGTTTCCAAAACCCCCATGGCCTTACATTCCCATAAAACGACTTGAGTACGCTTATATCCGTTGGAGGTGCGGCATAGGTGCCAATTATACATCCGATCAACGAGAGTACAAATAATAATGGCCACCAATAAAGGGGTAAGCCCGTGGTTACATAAGGCATGAGTAGTGCCGAGATGACCCCCACTGCCATTCCATAGAAAAATCCATTCGCATTAAAGCGCCACCAATACCATTTCAAGCAATTTGCCGCAACATAGCCCCCATATAAACCACCCACAATCCATTGCAGAATATTATTCACGTCTCTTGCTAAAAAGCCAAAAAACACGCCTACAACTACAACAACTAAACCCGACAGGTAATTCATGCGCATTACCTTTTTATTGCTTGCATTTTTATTGATGTATTTTAAGTAAATATCATTAACAATATAGGCTTGTGCGGCATTTAAAGTCCCACTAAAAGTGCCCATAAAAGCGCCTAGTAGGCCGGTTAAGACTAAACCCAGCACCCCAACAGGCAGAAAATTATTGATGGTAGCGGGTAAAATCCGTTCAAAATCTGTTACCCCATCAGGCCCTTTTAAGTAGAGCTGGTTGTAGTATAACAATGCCAACACCGTTAAACCGGTAATCATCGAATAACGGATTGGCAATAAAATAATACTAACAAAACCAGTCATTTTACTGGCTTCCTTTGGACTGCGGGTACTGAGCACCTTCTGCATATCGTAGTTTGGTGCCGGACCAGCCAAAGAGGCAAAAACGCCTTTCATCAGCATCATCATAAAAAACAAGCCGAATAAGCTATACCCATCATCTGCAATCTTCTTATTCGCATCTGCCGCAATCTTGCTCCAGTCTAAGTCGAGCTTCCAGCTAAAAAATGGATCATCCCATCCTTTAGGCACATTTAAGCTTTGTCCTTGCAAATGTTGCACAGCAATAACCCCTATACAAATACACGCAATTGTCATGATCGCATATTTAATGGCATCACCCAGTACGATGCTATGCAGTCCGCCCAAAATAGAATAGAACATGGCAAATAGCGTAAATACAATCCCATAAAAATGTGGTACATATTTTTCGGTTATCTCGAAAGGTACATAAGCTTTAACAACTTCCCAGGGGATAAAAACTTGCATAAATTTACCTAGGCCTACAAAACCATAGGCTAAAAATCCCAAACAGCTAATCAATGCAAAGGCAATCACGATCATATGCGAGCCCAATACCCCCTTGCCAGTTAAACCAAACCGCGTTTGCAACCACTCCGCGCCTGTGTTGGCATTAGATCGCCTAAGCCATTTAGACAAAAACATCATCATAAACACTTGGTTAAATACAGGCCATAGCCAAGGTATCCAAATGCTTTTTAAGCCGTATACAAAGCAGAGGGCAACCATCCACATCGTGCCACTAATGTCGAACATATCGCTGGCGTCGCTTAAGCCAAGCATATACCAAGGTAGCTTTTTACCACCCAAAAGATAGCTTTCCTTGTCTTGTTTAGCTTTATTACGCATGTAAATACCAATCAGCACCATGGTAACCAGGTAAGCAACTAAAATTGAAATATCGATCAGTTGTAATTTCATGTATTTAATATTGGTAAATGTTCTTCTTTCTTGTTGTTTTTTCAAAAATTACCCTTGGGATCTGATAAAACTTCTCAAAATCTTGTTCAGAAACCTGCCCTTTGTAAGGCGCATAATAGTGCATCTTCTTGATCGATTCCATGTAGCCCTGGTTTCGCCAAACCAATACGTAGCTGATAGGGATATCCTTAACAATTGGCCATAAAGTTTTTGTCCACCATTGTGGGTCGGGCACTGCTTCATATCCTGTTTCGGCGAAGGCTGATAATTTGTTCTTTGCTTTGGCAAGTCTTACCAAAATCTCGAGCTCTGCCCGTGTGGATGTAATAAATGCTTGGCTATTGGCTGTAAACTGGTATTTATCGAAGCTTAGAACATCCGCCATGTCGTCCCCTGGGTATTTCTCAAGGAACTCCGTTTCGTCGGCAAAACTATTGGTGTTATAGACAATGATGAGATTGTGCAATCCTTGTTCATTTCGCAAGTAATTGATTGTAAATTTCCAGAGATTTATAAACTCTTCGGGTGTTGTTTTATTTTTGCCCCACCAAAACCAGTCGCCATTTAGCTCATGAAACGGCCTGAAAAGCAACGGAATAGATTCCCCCTTTGCACCTTTCAGGCTTCTCATAAATGACGCAGCCCTATCTAACCAGGTTTTAAACAGCTCATGCTTTACTCCGCCAGGTAAAATAGCTGCTACTGTTCGCTGGGTGGTATCCCAGGTTGAACCTCCTGTTAAAGGATTATCTAAATGCCAACTTAACGTAATTACGCCCCCGCGGCTATACCCTTCTCTAATAAATTGTCTCATTTTATCGAAAGGAATTCCGTCAAGGTTCTGAGAAGCCCTTTTCTCTATATGACCTAAATCCCAACCGTACACTGCCGGATAATCGTTTACTATATCCTTTATGTCGCTCCGTTTGGCTTTGTATTTCCAATTTACGCCGTATGCAAGATCATCTTGATGCCCGAATAGTATGTGTTTTCCGCTTAGTAAATGCAAATTTCTATAAAGCGCTACGGTTTCCTTTGTCGCTTTCGGATCTACCAACTGCTGTGCCTTTACCTGGCCAAAAAATGCGACAAAGAATACGACGAAAAAGATCTTGATAATGCTCATATTTATTTCTTTACAGGCAATGCATCTTGAATTGGTTTGCCTATCTCGTGGCCATTTTCGAAGGTAACCCCTAAAAGTGCCGCAATGGTTTGTGCAATTTGGTTTTGATATAATTGTCCTTTTTGCTTAACCTCACCTAAAACCTTTGTATCAGGGCCCATGATTGCAAAAAAGATTTCATTGCTATGTTCTACGGTGTGATAATGGTGTTGCCAGTTATCTCCGTAACCTCTGCCATGGTCTTCCGTGATGATAAAAGTTGTTTGATCTTTATAAAATGGATCACTCTGCATATAATTCCAAAGATCGGCGATCATTTTATCATTGTAATTAGCTGCATCCAGGTAAAAGTCGTATCGTCCATCGTGTGCCAATGCATCAGTTTCAATAAAACTAAGTTGTAATACCCGAGGATGATTTAATCTTACGTGTTCTTTAGCAAATGAATAGGTGATCCCATCATGTCGCTCACCCATTCCGTAATCTTTCGGAAGCCACCACATTAAATCATTCAATGTTTTTTGTACCTCGCTGAGTTTATCTCCTTTTACATTGTTAAAACCTGAATTTATTGGAAATCCAGATCGTTCGGCATTCAAGATTTTATAGAAAGCGTCCCAACTAGTAAAGGTTGCGACTTTGTCTTTAAATTCTGGGCGTTTATTTAAAAACTCCAACACATTAATGTTATGATTTGGGGGGTGTGCGTTTGAATTAATCAAAGAATCGGGATAGCCTGTAAAAATCTCATTATAGCCGGGAAAAGAAAACCAAAATTTATTCTTTACGTCAACTTTATTTCCAAAATTGCGGTTGCCGTGAATCTGTCCCTGCTTGGCCACGGAATTCCACATAAAAGGCATCAATTTGGTTCTACGCTCTTCCGTATCTTTACCCCAGTATTTTCTAACTCTCCAGGCGGAGTCCTGTTTTGTAAATTTCTTTCCAAAGAGATTCAACGAATCTGCTCCTTCAAAAAGCTCTTTCCATCGAAAGCCGTCAAACGTGATGATTACCACGTTCTTAGTCTTTATTTCCTGAGCTATTGCAGGTTTAACGCTCAACAATAGCATTACTGTCATTGCAAGGCACGAAGTAATCCACTGCTTTAAGATTGCTTCGTGCCTCGCAATGACGATTTTCAAGTGCTTTTTAATAGAACCCAATGTCATCAACATAAATGGAAGATGTAAAGCCACTAAACTCCTGAAAGGTAAGATATTCTATTGTTGCAGGACTTCCAATGTTGATTAAAGGTACTTGATAATCTGTCCATTTTCCTTCCGTCAATATCAATTCGTAAGAACCCGCAGCAGGAGAAACTGATATTTTAACTTTTTTGCCATCTGTACCAGGTCCACCATACATAGACAGTTTAAGCGTACTATAACCTGCTGTCGAAAATTTAGAAACCAGACGAAACCTCAATGCAGAAAAGGATTTATGATTTACGAGTATCGAGTTTGTTCCTCTCTTCACAACATCGGTGTTAGCAAAGTTGAGACCTAATGTAGAATATGAAGTGTTAGTCCATTTGTTACTAAGCGCATCCTCGTAAATAAAGTGTTTTACTCCAAACGTCTTGGTTGCGGTAACTGTACCTACGGGGGTTGTAACTACTACTTCACCATAAGAAACCCCGCCAGGTACTTTCACCTTAATTTCGGTTTTGGTATTAGACAAGATCGTTGCCGCTACACCATTGATTGTTACATCTGTTACTCCCTTAAAGTATGCTCCATAAATCGTTACCTCATCGTTTGGCGACCCGGCTGAAGGATCAAAATCATTAATTTGTGGCCCAGGCTGCATTACCTTGAAATTTAAGGTTGCCGTTCCGAACTTGGTTGTTACCGTAATTGGGTTATTTACAGGGTCGGCCAATTCTGCTGGTATTTTAACGGTGATGCTATTATCGTCCGCATAGATTAATGAATCTGCAGCCAATGTGCCATTAAAATCAACCTTTGATGTGGTACTCAAATTGGTGCCATTGATCACAATCCATTCGCCATATCCTATTGACTGCAATGTTGCACCACGATCGGTTAAATTGTTTATAGAACTTATAGTTGGCGGGGCGGCATTTTCTGTCTTCTCTTTCTTACAGGCCCCAACCACCATAAATGTGAGCATTATAAAGCCAACACTTATATATTCTTTGATCCTTTTCATAATTGATGAGTTAAGTTAAATTTTACCAGCCCGGGTTATTACCTTTGATAGCTGTGTTTGAGTTCAGTTCATTAATTGGTATGGGTAATAATAAATTTTTTGTTGTTCTTACCTTTGATATATTATTTTGCCCTGTAGAAATTTTATTCATTACCTGTAAGTAAATGCCCCACCTCATTAAATCAAAACGCCTTACACCCTCTAGGTTCAACTCTCTTGCCCTTTCGGCCAACACATAGCTTCGAAACTGTTCTGATGTCATACTAGCTGGCGCATACGCCTCTGGAACCGGCATAGCTGGTGAACCAGTGGTGGGAAATGAGCGAAACCTTACCGCATTTAAAGCGTCATATGCAGTACTTGTTGGACCATTAACTTCATTTTCAGCTTCTGCATACATTAAGTACACTTCTGAATACCTTAGCAATGGGTAAAAAGCATCGCTGTTTGCCACAGTTGGGTCGGCCACACCACTATACTTAATGGTATAAGCTCTTTCTGCCGTCGTACTCCCCGAATTATTATAGTTAATCCCATTTACAACCTTATATTTTGCGGCTTGAGATAAGGGATAAAAAATGTAAGTACCCTGTAAGGTTTGGTAATTGTGTGTAATCCCATCTAGTACTCTTTTATCTAACTCATCGTAGTCTTTGTAGTGGTTGTTTGTGGTCCAAACAGCGCCCACCCCAAAGGTAGAACGGGCAGAAAAATAAACACCCAAATTGTTGATAAAGGCCGATCCAGCCAAAGATTGTATTTCCCACATTTGCTCTTTTGAATTCCTCCCGGCAATACTCCACAAGTCTACCCAATTTGGTGTAAGCACATAAAGGTTGCTCGAAATTACTTCCTGCGCCTTGTCTCTCGCCAAAGTATAATAAGCTTTGGGATCTAATCCTTCCAAACCCTTTACAACGTCTTTAGCGTAGGTATAATAGCCATTATCAACACCTCCGCGAACAGTAACATTACCAGAGGAAGCACCTGAAGCCATTGTTAAATAGGTTTTAGCTAAGAAAGCCTTTGCTACACCTTGGTTTACGCGACCTGGCTCGCCAGCATTTGCGTGCCCATAAGGTAATAAATTTGCTTCAGCTGCTTTTAAGTCTGCAATAACAGCTTCATAGGTTTCTTTTACTGTCGCTCTCGGTATGTTTGTTTCAGGGTTCTCTGCTGAGACAGCTTTTAATCGGATAGGCACACCTCCATAAAGCTGTACCAATTGAAAATAGGCCCATCCTCTTAAGAAATAAGCTTCACCTAAAATTCTATTTTTAACTTCAGGATCTATTTCTGTAATATTGGGCACATTCTCCAATACGGTATTTGCTCTAGCAATAATGGTATAACATCCAATCCAAGGTCCATCTACACCCCAATAATTTTGTGGGTTACCGGCACCCGTACTCCCTAAGAACCAATCTGCGCCCGAAACATGGTCGTCATCTAGAACAGTCATATTCCAAAAAGGCTGGATAAATAAGTCGTAGGTATAAAGCTCACCATACACCCCATTGATAGCAGCTCGTGCGTCGCTTGCGTTTTTATAAGAGTTTTCTGGCGAATAAAATGAAAAAGGTTTTTCTTCCAGAGCCTTTTTACACGAGCTAGTGCATAACAATGCTAAGACTAAAACTGGTGCTATAAAATATGTTGAAATCGCTTTCATGTGATTATTTTATTAAGGTTAAAAATTACAACGTAATGAAAAATTATAGGTTCTTGAATTAGGGTACCCCCCTAAATCAACGCCAAACACTGCCGGGTTGTCCCCATAGCTATTGATCTCTGGGTCGTAACCAGAGTAATTGGTGAACGTAAACAAGTTATTTGCCCCTACGGCAACTCGCAAAGCAGAAATTGTTTTAGATTTTAAAGAGACATTATAGCCAAGCGTAACGTTTTTAATCCTCACAAAGCTGCCATCTTCTATAAATCTTCGGCTAAACTGTAAATCTCTAAAAAACTGTCTCATTATTTTAGGTCCTGTTGCTTTGCTATTGTCCTTTCCCTGTGCCCATGCGCCATCTGCCATGTCTTTTGTAATGTTTTTATTTGTACCAAGGTTGGCATTAAACTTTGTGTTCATGTTAATCACATCATTACCTTGAACACCATTTACAAAAACACTTAAATCAAATCTTTTATACTTGAAATTGTTGGTAAAACCAAAAGTATAGTCTGGATTTACATCGCCGATAAAGGTTCTATCACCTTGGCCGATAGAAGTGGGATCGTTATCTAAGTTTCTGTATTTCACTTCACCTATGGTACGCAGAATAATTGCATTTCCCTGATTGGTATATACAAGATCGTTTCTTACTTCTGCTTCATTATCATAATAGCCATCTTCTATGTAGCCATAAAGTGCTCCGATAGGTTTTCCGACTGTTTGGATAAAGGGTGCGTCGCCTGTAGAAATATTACGTCCATATTGCTCGATTACATCTGGACCTAAGCTTAAAATTTTATTCCTGTTAAAAGAAATGTTGAAGTTTGAACTCCATTCAAAATCCTTCGCTTTAGCTACAACACCGCTTAAAGTTACTTCCAGCCCTTTATTTTCTATTGACCCAGAGTTTACCAGCTTGCTTCTAAAACCTGTTGAAGAAGGGATAATTAAGTTCTGTAAAAGATCGTCGGTAGTTTTCTTGTAGACTTCTACGCTTAAACTTAGCCTATTCTTAAACATTCCTACATCTACACCCAAGTTATAAGAACCCGTTGTTTCCCATTTCAGTTTTTCGTTGGCCGGACCAGCATATAAATCATTCGCTAAGCCAGTTTGTACTGCCCCTCCAAATACGTAATTATATACACTAAGCTTGGCTAACGACGCATACGAACCAATTCCTTGATTTCCTGTTTTGCCATAGCTAAAGCGAAGTTTTAAATCGCTAATCAACTTGCTGTCTTTCATAAAATCTTCGCTCGAAATTTTCCAAGCCGCCGCAGCAGAAGGGAAGCCAGCCCATTTATTGTCTTTACCGAATTTACTTGATCCATCTTGCCTATAGGAAACGGTTAAAAGGTAGCGATCGTCAAAATTATAATTAACACGTCCTAAGAATGACATCAATGTAGACTGGTAACGAGAAGTAATTACGGGCATAATAACCTCGCCGGCAGCAAGATTTTCGTTTTGCAGGGCATCGTTAGGAAACGTTTTCGCTTCTGCTCTTTTACTCTGCCCGTTCGTACGTTCATACGTGCCGGCACCCACAATATTAATGCTGTGTTTCGCTAATTTCTTTTGGTAGGTTAAAATGCTCTCCGAAGTGGCATTGCTCCAAATGTTATCGGCTTTTAAACCCCAGCCCTTCATGGCAAAGCCTTCGTAAATACTTCGTGGGTAATATTGATCCCTGGCACTGTTTGAATAGTTGAAGCCCACGTTTTGTCTAAACTTAAAATCTTTTAAAAAGGTGGCTTCCATATAATTTGACGAGAAAATGTTCAACCCCTTTACATTATTCAACGCATCATTTACATATACATACGGATTGGTGATAAAAGCATCTCCAACACCATCATAAGCAATTGGATCGGATATGGTAGATGGGAAAGTAATTGCCGAACGGATTACACCCGCACTTGCCGCATCAGATTTGTCGGTGCCTGTTTTTACCCCATTGGTAAGGGTGCTGGCGAGCGAGGTGCTGGTTCCAATTTTAAAGGTTTTACTTAAGTTTCTATTTAAGTTAAGCCCCAATCCAAACCTGCTATAATTAGAATTTATAACCGTGCCTTCTTGATCTAAATAGTTAAAGGTAATACTGTGTGTCCCTAAATCTGAACCCCCGGCAATATTTACGGAATAGTTTTGATACAAGCCTGTGCGGAAAATTCGATCCTGCCAATTGTTCTTATCGCCAATAAAATCATCAGGACCTTTATCGTAATACGTTTTACCCGGATTTAGTGGATCAGGAACGTCTTCTCCTCTATATGGCATAGTATAAGTGGTACCTGTATAAATATTAGAATTAAGATAGGCTAGGTTTTGATAAGCGGCGTACTCAGATGGACTTAAAACATCCAGTCTTTTCGATACTTGAGCTGTGCCTACCGTAAAAGTCCCTTCAATTCTGTCTTTACCGCTTTTGCCTCTTCGTGTGGTTATTAAAACAACCCCATTTGCACCACGAGAACCATAAATAGCAGTGGCCGATGCATCTTTTAAAATATCGATGGTTTCAATATCGTTCGGATTAATGAACGACATCGCATTGAGGGTCTGTTTTTCATCTTCTCCAATAGACATTGGGGTGGCACCAGAACTAGAATTGTTAAAGGGAACACCGTCTATTACATACAAAGGTTCAGTACCCCCTAAAAAAGAATTCGAACCTCTTATCCTTATACTTAATCCCGCACCCGGAGCTCCATCATTTTGGGTTACACTTACCCCTGCAATTTTTCCTTGAAGGGCTTGCAATACGTTAGTAGGAACATCTTTAAGGAGATCATCGCGTCCAATTCTAGCTACCGAACCGGTAAGATCTGATTTTTTTACTGAGCCATAACCCACAATCACAACGTCTGATAAAGTGGTACTGCTAGGATTTAAGGTAATTGTAAAAATAATCTTATTGCCAATGGAAACCTCCTGGTCTTCCATGCCTAAATATTTGAAAAGAATGATTTTACCATTTGCCGGAACCGTTAATGAAAAATTTCCGTTCCCATCTGTAACCGTAGCAGCCTTAGTGTCTTTTACACTTACTGAAACGCCGGCAAGCGCTGCCCCAGCCTCGTCAGCCACCTTCCCAGATACCCTTTTATCTTGGGCATATGTATTGCCGAAAGCGCACAAACACACAAGTAGCACAAATAACTTAGTAGAGAGTTTATTAAGCATAAGCATTTTTTATTTGGTTTATGTCAAAAGTAGCGGTCAGTTCTATTCATTCGATAATACTATTTTATCCATTTATAATATTTTTAACACTTTAACCGTTAATAACTGCGAAATAACTGCTATCCAACATTGCTAACACTATTTTAATTAGCAATTTAGCATATCATCGCTTATATTTGAATGTTGATATTATTTTATCCAATAAGTTGATATTATTTAATCCTTTTTTGTGCATTCAAATATAATAAAAGAAATTACTCCGCTAACTAACAGCGATTGTTTTACCATTTTTGAAAGGAAAAAACAAGATTTTGACTTCCCTCTTCACTACCATGAAGAGATGGAATTGAATTTCATTTCTAATGCGAGCGGAGCCCGGAGAGTGGTTGGCGATCATATCGAAGAGATCGGAGATATCGAATTGGTGCTTATTGGCTCTAATTTGCCACATGTTTGGGAAACTCACAAATTAGCTGGGAAAGAAATTCATGAAGTAACCATTCAATTTCACAAAGACCTATTCGACGAGAAATTCTTACGTCGAAACCAACTTCGTGTGATCAGAGAATTATTCGAAAAATCAAAGTGCGGCATTTTATTCTCGAGTGAAACTGCACAGAACATTGGCCCAAGATTAATTAAGCTCAACAAAAAGCACGGCTTCGATTCGGTTCTTGAGCTGATGTCGATATTGCATGATTTATCCACCTCTCGTAATATGAGAACACTCTCTGATTCTACCTTCAGCAATGCCGAATTCTCTTACAATAGCAGACGCGTAGAGAAAGTAATGGAGTATATCAATGTAAATTTCGACAAGCAGGTTAGCTTGGCAGAGGTTGCCAGAATTGCTAGTATGACGGAGGTTTCTTTTAGCCGCTTTTTTAAAAGCAGAACAGGCATCAGCTTTATAGATAGTTTAATCGAAATCAGACTTGGTCATGCTTCTAGAAAACTGATAGACACAACCGAATCCGTTGCCGAAGTTGCTTACAATTGTGGTTTTAACAATATCTCCAACTTTAATCGAATATTTAAAAAGAAAAAAGGCTGCACACCCAAAGAGTTTAGAGAAAATCTTTCGGGTAATAGGGTCTTTGTATAGATTTATGAAGAATTTTCGCCTGATATTTTTATTATCAATTATCTGTAGCTCATGCTTTGCCATAGAAAGGGAAAAGACCTTCTATAATGCTGCCGATTCAAAAATACGATACATTGGCAGGATAGATTTTTCAAACCCTTTAAAACCTAAAATGTGGGCCTCTGGAGCCTATATCAGCATTCGGTTTAAAGGCACGTTTTGTGAACTTAACATCAATGATGAATTGATCTATGGCATTGTTCACAACTATCTTGAAGTAAAGGTTGATGATCAGCCAGCTTATCGAATTCAACTAAAAAACAAGGAGAACAAAATCGAGTTAGCTAAAAATTTGCCAGCTGGCGAACACACGATCGTTATTTGTAAGAACACAGAATTTGAAAACGGCTATGTAGAAATTATAGGTTTTAGTTGTGAAAAGCTATTATCGCCACCGGCTGAGCAAAAGCGAAAGATAGAGTTTATTGGCGATTCGATTACCTGCGGTTTTGGGAGTGACGAAAGTGAAATTAAATGCGGAGATAAGAACGCACAATGGTACGACCAACATAATGCATATCTGGCTTATGGACCTTTAACAGCACGAACTCTTAATGCTCAATATCATATTTCGGCAGTTTCAGGCATTGGTTTAATACACAGCTGTTGCGACAAAAAGATCCTGATGCCTCAGGTGTTCGACAAAATAAACATGTCAAAGAACGAGATGACCTGGGATTTTAATCGATATCAACCCGATGTAGTTACCGTATGTCTGGGGCAAAATGATGGCGTTCAGGACTCTGCTCAATTTTGCAATGCCTATGTACAATTTGCCCAAACTTTACGCAGCTATTATCCCAAAGCAAAATTAATTTTCTTGTCCAGTCCAATGGCCAATAAGCCATTGAAAAAAGCTCTTGTAAAATACATCCAGGCTGTAGAGCGTGAAATGATTAAAAAAGGAGATCGCAATGTTGGCACTTACGTTTTCACGAAGCAAAGTATGAAAGGTTGCGGATCCCACCCTTCTTTAGCAGAGCAAAAAGAAATTGGAAACGAGTTAACCTCTTACCTTAAAAAAGCAATGAAATGGTAATGATGCTACATTTTAATCTGACAAAAATAAAAGAGGTTCTTTTAGTCTGCACGCTAACCCTAATTAGTCCGATTGTGCCTGCTCAGGAGCTTTTCAAAATGCGAAGCGATGTAAGTTCCAAGTTAATCAGCTTCGAGAACATGAGTGGCGCAAAAGGAAATGGCGGTAAAGAAAATGATGGCGCAAAAGGTCACGCTACAGAAACAATTGCACCTGAAGCCACACGTACCATTGTTGATTTTGATGGGAGTGGAATTGTGCAGCGAATGTGGTATACGATAAGCGACCGATCTCCTGAGGTGCTGAGGTCTATTCGCTTAAAGATTTTTTGGGATGGGGCAGATAAGCCAGCTGTAGATGTCCCATTCGGCGACTTCTTCGGCATCGGTCTAGGTCAGAAAAAACCATTCGAATCTGTTTTTTTCAGCGATCCTGAAGGTAAATCTTTTAATTGCTTTATTCCGATGCCATTTAGAAAAAAAGTGCAGATTCTCTTCGTAAACGAAAGCAAATTACAGGTGAATTTGTTCTACGATGTGACCGTTTTGGAAACACCTCCACATGGCAATGATGTATTATATTTTCATGCGTTTTGGAATAGGAAATCGACCAATGAATTGGGTAAGGACTTCGAAATTTTACCTGCGGTTAAAGGGAAGGGAAGATTTTTGGGGGCAAATATCGGTGTAATTACCGATTCTCTTTATAAAGGAACTTGGTGGGGTGAAGGAGAGGTAAAAATGTTCATTGACAATGACTCGAAATACCCCACGATTAATGGTACTGGGACGGAGGATTATGTAGGGGCAGCATGGGGATTGGGCACCTTTAACCATCAGTACCAGGGCTGTTTAATTGCCGATAACAAAATGGGTTATTATGCGTTCTATCGATATCACGTACCCGATGAAATTTATTTTAATACCAACTTAAAAGTGACACTACAAGAATTAGGCGGCACTAGCCTGGAAATTGCCAGAGAGCTCCATCAAAAAAAAATTAAGATAAAACCTGTCATCGCTAATTCAAAAACCGGATATTTGAAATTAAACACCATGAACCCGGCGCCCATCATTACTGATGAGCGGTTTAGACCTGGTGGTGTTTTATTTTACAGAGTTGATGATTATTCGGCAACAAGTTATTTTTACCTTGATAAACCAGCAAACGATCTACCTGCTCTACAACCATTAGCAGACCGGATTTACAATTTGAAATTAATTAAATAACACATATGAAACGTGTAACCCTACTTCTCCTTTTTCTAGCAACTTTTACATTCGCTAACGCACAAGAAGCTCCATTCTTTAAGGACATACAAAACTTTAAGAAGAAAGACAGTGTCCAGTTCCCTCCAAAAAAGGCAATACTATTTGTGGGAAGTTCAACCTTTACCAATTGGAAAGATGTGCAGGATTATTTTCCAAAACAGGTAATTATTAATCGGGGATTTGGGGGCTCTTCTCTTCCCCATGTAATCAACTATGCAAATGACATTATCTTTCCTTACAACGCTAAGCAAATCGTAATTTACTGTGGCGAAAACGATTTTACTGGAAATGCTAGTGTAGACGATGTAGTGAACAGGGTTCAAAAACTATTCGATTTAATTCGAGCTAACAACCCTAAAGTTCATATTGCTTACATATCGATCAAGCCTAGCCCCTCCCGTGAAAAATATTGGCCGCAAATGAGAGAAGCGAATAAGAAGATTGCCGAAATGATGAAGGGGATGAAGAACGCTAAATTTATTAATACATTCGATTCGATGTTTAATGCGGACGGTACAATTATGAAAGATATTTTCAACTCAGACATGTTGCACATGAATGCCAAAGGATATGCAATTTGGCAAAAAATTATGGAGCCATATTTGAAATAATGTTTTTATTTTTTTTCAAGTATCCACTCTTTTCCAGCACCTCTTTCCAAACTTGATAACCAGCAGGTATGAGATGCAGGCCGTCTTTTGTTAGTTCGGCTCTTAAGTGGCTATCCTTATCTAAAAACACTGGGTATAAATCAATTATCCTCACTTTTTTGGCCTTGAGCTTTCTAATTTCCTCATTGAGATAAAGTATATGTTCATCTTTGCCATAATGATTTTTGAATTTTTCAAATGAACTATTTACCGGCAACAGCGTATAAAAATAAATCTGTGTTTTTTTTGAGCCTGCTCTTATCCGGCTTATTATCTTTTTATAGTTAGCCAAAATAACCGCATCGGGAATATTCCTGGAGATATCATTGATACCGATTAACACAAACACTTTTGCAGGTTTACGATCAATCACTTCCTGTAACCGCTCTAAAACACCAAAAGTAATATCCCCGGAAATACCTCTATTTTTAGCTTGGGGTAAATCTAAGAGTTTAGCCCAATCAACGCCGGCGGTAATGCTATTGCCCAAGAAAATATAGTCGTTCTTAGCAGCTGCCTCCGCTTTAAATTTACCGACCAGTTCCACATACTTGCCTGGGCGATAAGTGCTATCCCATTGCAGGGTTTGAGCAAGTGCACAACCTGAACTTAAGAAAACAATTAAGGTGATCGCTGATAATAATCTGCTTAAAAAGTAATTCATAGAAACAAGATTTAATGTGATAAAGGAGTTAAATTAGACAAGTTCTCTTTTTCTCTATTCCAGGTGAAGGCCGTAAAAAATATGGCAAATAAACAGGAGATAGCAATGGCAATAAAGCTTGCGTCCCAACCCTGCCGATCAACCAGTCCACCTAAAGCTGCGTTGGCTAATAGATCGCCTATAAAATAACCGAATAAGCCTGTCAAACCCGCAGCTGTTCCCGCAGCTTTTTTTGGAACTAAATCAATCGCCTGAACCCCAATTAGCATCACAGGGCCGTAGATAAAGAAGCCAATTGCCCAAAGCGAAAGATTTTGGACGAGGTGGCTGGAGGTGGGTGACTTCCAATACACCAAAACTGCGATTAGTGTCATTGCCATATAAATAATCGTTACGGGCGCTCTTCTCCCTTTAAAAACCTTGTCGCTAATGATGCCACAGAGAAGGGTTCCTGGAACCGCAGCCAATTCATAGCCTCCAGATGCCCAGGCAGCTTCGGCTTTAGTATAATATTTTGCTTCCTGTAAAAATGTTGGCGCCCAATTTATAATTCCATTTCTAACTAAATAAACGAATGCATTTGCCACAGCAATATACCATAGCAATCTATTATTTAGAACATATGTTAAAAAAATCTCTTTTGCCGAAAATTCCTGTTCTTGTGTTTTTGCATTATAGCTTTTCGGATAGTCTTCATTATATACTTCAATGGGAGGTAATCCCACAGATTGCGGAGTATCCCTGACCAGTACAAATGCAACAAGAGCAAAGAAGATAGCCACCATTCCTGGGAAATAAAGCATCCCCTGAAATCCAGCAAAGAGTTCGAAACCCAATACAGTGAGCGGCCCGACAAAAAAACCGCCCAGATTATGTGCTAAATTCCAGATAGACATAGCCGTTCCGCGTTCCCGAACAGAGTACCAGTGGGCTACAACACGACCACAAGCCGGCCAACCCATTCCCTGAAACCAGCCATTGATAAATAGTAATACAAACATCACAGCAATGGAAGAAGTGGCAAAAGGTATTAAACCCATAAATATCATTGTAAAAGATGATAAAACAAGTCCTATGGACAAGAAGTACCTCGCATTACTTCGATCAGAAATATTACCCATTAGAAATTTACTAAATCCATAAGCAATGGAAAGTGCGGAAGCGGCCAAACCCAGCTCGGCCTTGCTAAACCCTAATTTTTGGAGTTCGGGCACCGCAAAGGAAAAATTCTTGCGGACTAAATAATAAGCTGCATACCCTAAAAATATTCCGATAAAAACTTTGATGCGTTCTTTACTATATATCGACTTAATTCTATCTGGCGGTAATAGCGGCTTATGGGCCGCAGGCGGCGGAAAAATATTAAAACTCATATTTGGTTAGGTTAGTAATTCCTCATCGGATGAGGGTGGTCTCAACACTTAAAAAAGATTTGGATAATCTGTTATAATCCCATCTACTTTGAGCGCTTTCAAATGGTTAATATCTTCAATTGTATTAGCGGTCCAGGGAATTATTTTCACTCCATCGGCATGTGCCTTCTTTATTAAATCGGCCGTAACTGTTTTCCATTCCGGGCTTAAGATGAATGGTTTATATCCTAAATCGGTTATATTTTCCTCATAGGTTTTTTTATTAGAAACTAGAAAAGAGGTTTTTACTTGAGGATACTTCTTGTGAATGATTTGTATCGTCCTTTTATCGAAAGATTGGATTACTACAAACGGTGTAATCTTCTTTTGCTCAATCACATTCATTAATAATTTTACAAACACTTCTGGCTTAGGGTTAACGGTATCATCGCCAGCTACCCCGCTTTTAGTCTCGATGTTGTAAAAAATTTGTTTTTTCCCTTTTTCCTTAATCTCTTGCTGCACGCTATCAATCAAATCGGCCAATAATGGAATATAGGTTTTAACTTTCTTCTGTTGTTTAAACCCAGCGTTTACTTTCGTTCCAATATCAAAGGTTTTTAATAATTGATAATCCATTTGAAAGACTGCGTATTTTTTAGCGTCCTCTTTGGGAATATCCTTGCCGTCTGGGCTCAGCATAAAACCGGGGCTTAAATAATCATCGTGCGTCACTACAACCTGATGGTCTTTGGTAATATGGGTGTCCATCTCCAAAGTGGTAACCTTATCATACTTCATGGCATCGAGCATAGCGATAATGGTGTTTTCTGGCATTAATCCTCTTCCACCTCGATGTGCTTCGGCACTAAAATCTGGAAATTTAACCTCCATTTTGCTGTGTTGACTAACTGTTTTACAACTTAATGTTAAAACTAAAGCAAAAATTATTAAAAAAGTATACTTCATTTAATATGTGTTTATTGAGTAGCTCGCTACCCGATATTTTTTACAACATCGTAAGTTTCACCAAATCGATCGGTTACCACCATCTTTACGGTCTTAACGCCGGGTTCGCAATGTACCATAAAAAGATGTTCTGTTCTACTAGGCTCGGCAAAAGGTCTGCTTGCAGGCAACTTATCCCCTAAATACAAGCGGACTGCCTCCGGGTCAAACCCTATCTGCTTTTCCATCTCAACCCGTTTGCCGTCTAAAAAGCATGCTACTTTCCACTCAGGATCATAGTTCCAAACATTCGCAATTATCCTTTTCTGGTTAGTTAAATGTTCTATATCGATACTAACTTGGTGGCTTTTAGCCAATCCTGTCGACTTATAATACCATTTTAACTTTGTGCCCTTCACTTCATAAACTCCATACCCCCGAGGTGTTCCATCTCCACAAATTGCACCCGTCCACCAAGCGCCGCATACTGTGCCATGATTGTGCTCGTAAACGCCTTTCTGGATTACGTTTTTATTGTAATGCGTATGTCCCGACATTACGTGTACATTGGTAAACTTTTCTAAAATTCTGTAAAAATCTTCTTTATTCTTAACAGCATTATGAACGGGGATATGGAGATTAATTATGACTAAATTATCCTTTGGCACGAATGCCAGATCCTTTTCCATCCAAGCCAGTTGTTCTTCAGAAATATAACCGTCATATTCTCTTTCCCGACCGAGATAACGCACATCATCTAATACGATATAATGCGCCTTGCCCCGGTTAAACGAATAATATGTTGGCCCAAAATATTGCTTAAAGGTTTTGTCTGAAGTCTCGTCGCCGCCCATTCGGTAATCCATATCGTGGTTACCAAGCGCTTGAAAAAATGGAATGCCCATTTTTGCTACGGCAAGGTTATAATCTTCATATAAAGGCAAATTATCCCATACAATATCTCCTACGCAAATGCCATGAACCAGTGCGTTTGATCCCATTTCACGAATTAGCTGCTGTACATCTGGGACTGAAGTCGCCATCATCTGAGCAACATCCTTTTTGTTCTTTACCTGCGGATCTGCCCATATAATGAAACGATGTGCATCGTCACTTTTTCTCAACTTCTTCAGTTTAAAATTGTATTCGTTTCTCGCTCCAAGGTTTTCGTATTGTTTTGCAATGTTGCTTTTAACGTTAAAATCGTAACCTGCTGGTGTACTTAAAAAAATCGCTTGCGCTTTTTCATTGGGAGTAATAACGAACTTTCCATTGGCGCCTGTTTCAACAACTGAAAAACCGTCTGAAACAATTGCATTAGCAATTCCCTTTCCGTCCGCGCTAACGCTCCCTGTAATCGTTTCGTTTCGCTTTAATTTATTTAAAGCGTTCGCTTTGATAGAGATAAAGGCGCTTCCGGTAATTAAACCTATGTTTTGTAAAAACGATTTTCTATTCATAGTGGCTATGTTGATCTAATTCACAAGGCTTGTTCCTTCTCCTTCAATTTCAATGAGTTGCGAAGTTGGGCTTAGTTTAACAGATGTTAAAGTTCTTCCGGTAACCCATCTTCCTGAGGTAGCGTCGTAAACACCGCCAAGTTTAGAGAAGCTAGTTGAAGCAGAAGGGAAAGTTAAACGATTTTTATTTGTACCTGCGCCATAGAAATTTTGCGGTAGTCGGGTTAGGGGATTAATTGTACCATAATAATCGGTATTAGTAATTCTGTAACCCACTTCTGGAGGACCAGCGCTATAAAAGACACCCCCGGCACCGCCATAGAAAATTACATCCAACGGAACGGTAGATGGAGTAACGTTTGTGCCTGCAAAAACTGCAATACCCGCTACGTTACCACTATTAGCTAAGAGGTTTGATGTTTTGGTCCCAATTCCATCTGCTCCGTCTAAACTAGTATAATCTAAACTAACAATCCAATTTGCAGAACTAATATCTGTAGATACCGTTGATGAAGATCCGTTTATATTTTTATTTGTACCTCCTATATAAAAGTATTCTCCTTTTGATACAGTTCCAGAAGTTAAGTTAAACTTGTAAGTCCTACTTCCACCTGTATTCCATCCCAGTGCAGGTGTAACGCTTGCGCCAGCATTGTTAGTTGTATAAACAGCAAATGGCGTTGTTGCAAAATTAATATCTCGAGTTGCTAAAAACTGTATGTATTCATTATTTCCATCACCACCATTTGGATCCACCATATAACCTGATATAATTATTGGAGAAAGTTTAGGCAATACCACAAAGAAAAAATCATCCGCATCGCGTAACCATAAATTAATTTTAGCCGAAACGCCACTACCAGTTACAAAAGGGATACCCGTAAAATTACCAGTTGGCAGCACCTGCATGTTTGCAAAATCAGCGGTAGATTCTGTGTGCACAGTTGCTTTACCAAAACCATCGTCTATTACTCTGTCGCCCGCATAAGTTGCATCAGCATCGGGTTCTGGATCGTACAATGCGCTACTGATGGTCACAAGAGTATTTTCATAAAATGATGGATTAGCTAAAATTTTACCAGTATTTACCGCTTGGGTTCTTACTGCTTTACCACTAGAAATTTTTGTAACTGAGGTACTCGAGACCCCAACAATTTGCAGAATTCCGTTTACTCTTTTTAAGGTTGCACCTTCAACCTTGATATGAACAGAGTCGCCTGGAAGATATGTTGAGGCGTCTGATCCAATGTTAAAAGCCATGCCGCGCAAAGAATCAATTCCATTTCCAGCCATTCGGCTATTTTGCATAATCAGCAGTCCAGCGGGAGAGTTTCCCGCCCTAAAATCGGAGATGACTACTCCTTTTATAGAAGTCGCACCACCCAATAGCGTAGCGGTTAGCGGTAAATCGCTTTCTTTATACAGCTTTTTTAAATCGAAATTGGAAATAAAATCGCTTGGTGTGCTTTTGACATAATCGTCATCTCGTTTACATCCGGTCCAGATTCCAACAATTGCAGTTAGTAAAAGGATATATTTTAATGTATTTTTCATCTTTTTATGTTTAATTTTAATGGTAATGCAGCAAATTTAACTGCTTTACTTCCTAAGGTTTTTGCCACCAAACTAATGTATTAATATCATCAGGCCCTTGAGATGCGACCGCATTTTTATAGCTTGTCGGGTTAGTCGATTGGCTAATGAGTGGATAATTTAACCTAGCTGGCATTTTACCCCCATTTGCCAAACCTGTTCCTGGATTTAAGAAAGGATGTCCCGTTCTCCTAAATTCAATCCATTGTTGAAAGTCGACCAAAAAAAGTGCGTAGTACTTTTGCAAATGAATTAACTCCATTTTACTTTGCGTCCCTCTTGTAGTTGTATTTAAAGGCAGTGAATTATCCCAATCAATATCGGCAGCTACAGCATAGGCTATAACTTTCGGGTCATTAGGGTCAATTAATAAGTTGGGCATCCAATAGTTGATAGAGTGCGCTATTCCTTTGTAGTAATAGGCTTCTCCTGTTCCATTTATCCATCCTTTAGCAGCAGCTTCTGCCAAAATAAAATCCACTTCGGCCACGTTCATTATAATACCAGTATATGGGTCAGTTTGTAAGGTGGTTGGATTATTGGTTTGTGCATCTGAATAAAAATAGGCTTGTTTTAGGATGGTACTTCCACTTGCATAACCACTAGGTACTCCGGCAAAACCATTCATTCCGGGAGCAATTCCCCATCTGTTGACGTTATTTTTTCCTAAAGATTGGTTAATTCTTGGGTCTGCCCAAGTTGTAAGATTATCTATAAAAAACTCAGAGATAGCGGGTGTTCTAAAGTCAACAGCGCGAATGCTGATCATAAATGGGGAAGAGTAAACTGCTGAACTACTGTTTGTACCATTCCAAAGAATGTTAGCCGTATGGGTATTGTTTTCCATAATCGGGTATTTGGAAGGGTTAGTGTCAATCATTTCTTTCAGTTTGGCAATTACCGCCGCGCTCACGTCCGCCTTTCCAGAAACACGAAGCAGCAGTCTTAAATACAATGAGTTTCCAAACCTTCGCCACTTCGACACGTCACCTTGATAAACAGGGTCTCCAGTGGGTATAATCGCTTCACCAGCGGCTAGCAGAGTATTTGCTTCCTCTAGTTTTTTGAAGAGATCCAGGTAAATATCCTTTTGCTTATCGTAAGCCGGTTCCAGCAAACCAACTTTACCTTGGTTGGCCTCAAAGTAAGGCACATCTCCATACACATCTGTAAGCAATTGACTCACCCATGCTTCGGTAATTAATGAGATAGCCTGATACGATTTGTTTAGAGATTCTGGCTGACTAGCGATTGTGTAGATATCTCTTAGATTTGTTAACTGCGGATACCAAGTATTCCAGGTGTAATCGGCAACATTGCGCCTGATATCATATCGAAAGACTTTTCCTTCATTATCTCCTAGGTCAACCGTAACCTGCATGAGTTCATTATTAAAGCTACGATTACGCACCATATTTGCATATAACACACCTGTTAAGGCAGGAGCCAATAATTGATTAGCCGTTGTAGTCGATTTTCCAATAGGATCTTTATTTACTTCATTAAAATCTTTCTTACAAGAAAAGAATGAAATTCCAAGAGCTAGTAATAGCGTATAACTGGTTATATTTTTAATCTTTTTCATTTTCTTTTTAATTAACACCTACAACTAAACGAAAACCATAAGTCCTGGTTGATGGCAATTGACCAGTTTCAAACCCTTGAACAATGTCTGAACCAGATAATGTTCCAAACTCAGGGTCGAATGCCGGCCATGGCGACCAAATAAATAAATTACGTCCGTAAAAGCTCAATTTTACACTAGATAATCCCAGTTTCCTTGCAAGGTCTGATTTAAGCGAGTAGCCTATCGTAGCCTCCCTAAATTTAACATAATCCGTTCTAAACACACTTCCCTCTGCTTGATCAGAGCCATAAAGTGAGGTGTAATAACTCTCAAAATTCGTCGCTATCACATCATTTTTACGGTACGTACCATCTGGGTTTTCGACTACCCCATCTCCCACTACTCCATTATATCTTCCCGGCAGCGTTATTTTAAGCTTCCCTAGCGCAGCCATTCTAGAGAACGTTAGCGAGTGGCCAACAGCTCCCAGTTGTGCATCAAACAACGCGTTTACATTAAAACGCTTATAAGTTATACCCGTTCCAAAACTGAATCTAAATTTAGGCATTGTATTTCCAAGATAAAGTAAGTCTGTTGAATTGGTTCTCGCATTTCCCGTGGTTGGGTCAAAAATAATCTGGCCGTCCGGAGAACGGAGATAGCCACGGCCGTAAAGATCACCCATACTGCCACCTACATTTGCAACTACTTGTCCACCTCCCAATGCGCCAGTCCGGAGTACTACCGAACTGTCCGCTAATTCCTTGATTTTGTTTCGGTTAGCTGTAAAAGTTCCCGTTAAGTTCCAACTAAATTCTTTCGCTTTTAGGACTGTTCCATTCACAGCGAGCTCCAAACCCTTGTTGTCAACTCTTCCGATATTAACTACTGCAACATTATATCCCGTTGCTCGATCAACTAACCTATTTAAAATCTGATTTTTAGTGCTTCCTGCATAGGCAGCTATATCAAAGCTTAATCTGTTATTAAAAAACTTAACTTCAGCTCCAACCTCTAAGGTTGTCGTTTTTAACGGTTTCAAATTCGGATTTGGCAAAACGTTTGGATTGGTCATCGCACTGTCTGGATAAATTCCATTGGATGCTAAGGTATAGTTGTAAGCTGTACGGTAAGGTGAAGTACCTCCGCTACCTACCTGCGATATGGATGCTCTTAATTTAGCAAAATTAATAGCTTTTGGCATTTGCCATAGATCTGACGGTACAAATGATACACTAGCAGACGGGTAGAAGAATCCAACATTATCCGTCCTCGTTGGCGTTGCCAAAGTACTGCTCCAATCTTGTCTCCCTGTTAAATCCAAATACAAGTAATTCTTGAAAGCAAATGACATCGCTCCATAGAAACTGTTAATACGGTATTGTGCCGTATCTGGCACAGAGATTAAAGGATTTGCATTATTATCCAACCTATAAATTCCCGGCTCTTTTAGACCATCCGCTCTTAGTTCGGCTTTATTATAGTGGTTTCTCATCTGGCTGCCCCCAGCAGTTGCTGACAGACTTAGATCTTTAGTGATTTTTTTGTCATACTTTAATAAGAAATCTGCATTTACTTCATATGAATTAATGTCCTGCTCACGGTAAGATCCTTGTGCAAATTTATTTCCTGAAGCATCAAATGGGCGCCTAGTATCGCGATTATCCTTATTATAATCTATAGACGACCGAAGCATCAAACTTAATTCATCTGTAAATTTATAGGTGGCTTGAATATTGCCTAAAACACCATTTCTTCGCTGCGAATTCAGATATTGTTCTGAAATTGCATAAGGGCTTTCTGGGTTCGTTGTGGTGATGTTCACAAATTGACGGTTTACCATCCCATTTACCCAATAGTCTCTGTACCAATCGGTATTAACATTGGGTTGGGCAAACATAAACCAATACATCAGTGATTGATTGCCATAACCCGTGGCTGGTAAATTATCACTAAATCGGTTATTATACCCAACTTTCAATGATAAACTCAGTTTATTAGTAAGGTTGGTGTTCGCGGAGAGAGATGCCGAAGTACGTTCTAAACCCGTATTAGGCACTATCCACTCATTTGTACCGTGACTAGCAGAAAAGCGTAGTGCGATCTTTTTAAATGTTCCGCCTAAACTTACTGAATTTGTTGTTTCTAAACCTGTTTTAAAAAACGCATCAATCGGATCTTCATAGGAAACCCATGGCATTCTCTCTAAACTCCGGCCTTTGAGAGCTGGATCGTATTGGAAGAAGTTCCCCCCTGAAGCGAACGGAGCACCCCAAGTTGCGCTGGTTCCGTTGGTACTTGCGCCATCATCGGTAGTACCATACGAAAAGTACGACACACCGAATTGTCCTTGTCCATATTCGCTCTGTCTGTCGGGACCACGGTTTACACTCTCCCATGCAGTATTTGATGTGAAAGTAATACCAAGCTTCCCTTTATTCTTGTTACCTGACTTGGTGGTAATTAAAATTGCACCATTAGCACCCCGCTGGCCATACAAGGCAGACGCTCCAGGGCCTTTTAGCACGGTAACATCTTGTATGTCGTCTGGGTTTAAATCGTTCAGGGCGCTGCCAAAATCGGCTGGCATAATATCACCAGAAGTTCCATAAACACCACCGCCTGTGGAAGCCGTACGTCTAGAACTGCTACTTGCCACTACACCGTCTATTACAATCAAAGCCTCGTTATCACCTGTCAAGTTATTCTCTCCACGCAGAATAATCTTGTTTGATCCAGCTGGGCCGCCGTTTCTGACAAGATTTAACCCCGCAACCTTTCCAGACAATGCATCGGTCCAGTTACTGGAAATCGCGTTGGTTAGCTGCGTGCTATCTATTTTTGTAACGGCATAACCCAATGATTTCTCCTCTCGCTTTATTCCTAATGCCGTAACAACAACTTCTTGCAGTCGACTGTTGGAGGCACTCATTCTCACCATCAGGTTGTCATTGGTTTGATTAGCGGTGTGCGTATATGTTGTATAGCCAATCATATTAACGCTAAAAGCTGTTCCTTTTGGCAATTTGATACTAAACATACCATCAGCATTGGTTAAGCCCAATACTTTGCGCTGTGCATCCACCAACGTTGCACCAGGAATGGCAGAATTGTCAGCTTCGTCAACAACTTTACCTTTTATAGTAACAATTTCTTGCGATTGGACAAGCATTGGCGGTGCGACAAAAGCCATTGCCGGCACTTCAAACAAAAATAAGGGTAAGGCTATAGCCGTGACCAACTTGGTCGCCCCAAGTATATACACTAAAGCCTTCCTTCTAAGATAATCTCTATTCATCACTTGATTTATTTTGGTTAGTTTCTTTTGTTTACTTACGTTTCGATTTATTTCATTTTTAACTAACGGGACAAATGTCTCTTTTCTACGTAAAGTTTATATTAAATCTCTATTAAGTTAAAATCTATTTATGCTACTCCCATAACTTCTTTTTGAGTTATTAAAACTTCATAAAGTAAATATGCGCTTGCTAAACGATTAAAAGCCCTGAGTTGATCATCAACCCAACCATCATCCTTTTTCAATTCATTTGCCATAATTTTTGCAACTGCAGGAGCCAATGCAATCGCGCCCTTTGCGTCTAAAAACAAGACCCTCATTCTTCTTGCTAAAACATCTTCTACCGTCCTTGCCATTTCGCTCCTTACCATCCATACTACTTCCGCTTGGTTAAACCTGTAAGCTGGGTGCAAAGGATTAGAAAGACCTGGATTTTCTTTCATTAGCTTCCGTATTTCATCAGCATCGCTACCGTAAATTGCCAGGTCGTCTTTAAGCCTTTGATTTTGGAAACCATGGATATGTACGTCCTGACTGACACATTTTTTGACCGCAAGCTGCCCAATCTCTATGGCTTTATCTAAGACATCCATAGCCATTTTTCTATAGGTGGTCCACTTACCGCCCGTAATCGTAATTAGGCCCGACTGGGCAACAATTAACTTATGGCTTCTTGAAATTTCTTTCGTGCTATTGGTATTTTTCCCTGGGGCAGCTAATGGGCGAAGGCCGGCAAATACAGAAAGTACATCGTGCTTTGTTGGCGTTTTGGTAAGATATTGCCCCGCCGTGGCTAGTATAAAATCTACTTCTTCTGCTAATGCAACCGGTTCCAAGCTATGTGCATTTAGTGGCGTATCAGTAGTTCCCACTAACACCTTTCCATGCCAAGGCACAGCAAACAAAACCCGGCCGTCAGTTGTTTTAGGAATCATCAAAGCCGCATCACCTTGCAAAAAAGACTGATCTAAAACAATATGTGCTCCCTGACTTGGCCTCACCAAAGGATCGCCAGAAGGCATATCCATCTTTAGGATCTCGTCAACAAATACTCCTGTAGCATTTACGATTGTTTTTGCATTTAACTTGTAAGACTTGCCGGTCTCAGCATCTTCAGCGATTACACCAGACACCTTGTCTCCAGTTTTTGTTAGGGAAGTAACTTTCATATAATTTAAAATTACTCCATTGTGCTCTGCTGCCGTTTGTGCTAAGTTAAGGGCTAATCTTGCATCATCAAATTGCCCGTCACTATAGCGCACCCCACCAATTAAGCCTTTTTCTTTAAGACCAGGTATCGCAGCAATTACTTTTTCCTTCTTAAGAAAAGATGATTTACCAAAACCACTTTTACCCGCCAGCATATCATAAAATGTTAATCCTAAAAGGTATTTATATTTGGAAAACCAAGAATAAATAGGAATAATAAATTCTTGATCCTTCACTAAATGAGGCGCATTCTTAAGCAACAAACCGCGCTCATGCAGTGCTTCATACACCAAAGCTATGTCGCCCTGAGCCAAATACCTCACGCCACCATGTACTAACTTTGTACTACGGCTTGAAGTGCCTTTAGCAAAGTCGGATTGTTCTAAAAGCAAGGTACTGAAGCCTCTGGTTGCAGAATCTACTGCTACACCCAGGCCTGTAGCCCCACCCCCGACAATAATTACATCCCAATCACTACGATTTGCTAGTTGATCTAAAAAAGTTTCCCTATTAAAAGCAATTCCGTTCATTAACTCTCTTTTTAAATGATCTTTCGATAACTTTCGTTTCGCGCTTAAATTATCATAAACGAAACTATACATAATTTTTTAAATAAAAAAGTATTCGTCTTATTATTTTTAATCTTCCTGGGATGTTTTATTTTATAAAATATATTTATCTTGAACGCCAGATTTAATCTTCATAAAATGATAGGCATTGCAGAGAGACATCAATATATCTTAAATAAGATTCAGCAACATGGAAGTTTGGATGTCCAGACCCTATGTAAAGAGCTTAAAGTTTCTTCTGTCACCATTCGGAAGGATTTAAAATTACTTGAAGACAAGTCTTTACTGTACAGAACGCATGGTGGGGCTACCTTAAACAACCCGTATATTGTGGATCGTCCTGTAAATGAAAAGGAGCTGCTCCAGGCGACAGAGAAAATGCAGATTGGGCAAGTTGCAGCTAAACTTGTAGAAGAGAACGACTCGATTATTATTGCTTCTGGCACAACAGTTTTAGCTTTTGCAAGAAACATCCAACCTGTTGAAACGCTCACAGTCGTAACAGCGTCCTTAAATGTTGCCCTGGAACTCGTCCACCAAACAAATGTTGAAGTTATCCAATTGGGGGGTGTATTAAGAAAAAGCTCCTCTTCCGTTACGGGTCCGTATGCGGAAGGAATGCTTATTGAATCTTATTGCAGCAAGTTGTTTCTAGGTGTGGACGGGATTGATTTAGAATTCGGTTTAACAACAACAAATGCCCTGGAAGCCCACCTTAACCGTCAAATGATTGCCGCTTCGCAAAAAATCATTGTACTTGCCGATTCTACCAAGTTCGGTAAACGTGGTTTTGGAAGAATTTGTGGTCTCGACAAAGTAGATCATATTATTACTGACAGGGGAATTTCTGAAGTAATGAGAAAAGGCTTAGAGAGTTTGGGGATTAAAATTTCGATTGTATAGTAAAACAATCTCTTAAATTCATTGTTAGCTTTTCATAACTCAAGTCTATGGATAGCATCAATAAACAACAACCCGAAAAAAATCATGAAGATCTTTCAGGCAGCGCAGCAGCAGAAAGAATAAAAGAAATAACCGAAAAGAATAGCAGTTGCTTCTTTTGCAGCAACATCAAAACAGGATTACCTCCTTCAACCCGGCCCATGTCTGTTCAAAAAGTCGATGAGGAAGGAAATTTTTGGTTTCTCAGCGCCAATGACAGCCACAAAAATGACGAAGTAGCCGTGGATCCTTTTGTACAACTATTGTTTCAAGGATCAAAACATTCGGATTTTCTGAGCATTTATGGTATAGCAACCATTTCAGAAGACCGAGCTAAAATTAAGGAGCTTTGGGAACCCCTATTAAAAGTCTGGTTCACAGAAGGCGAAGACGATCCGCGGATTTCAGTCATCAAAGTAGAGCCTACACAGGGATATTACTGGGACAATAAGCACGGTAACGCAATCGCTTTTGTAAAAATGATTGCCGGCGCAATTATCGGCAAAACATTAGACGATTCAATCGAAGGAAAACTAGACGTTTAAAAACTAGGCTTACGAAGTCTTAAGGTTTCGTAAGCCCAGTAAAATTATCTATCAATAGAGCCCATTACGCGTTGAGCAAAAGCATTTAAGGCATCTTTTTCTAAAACGCCGTCTTTAACTTTGGCATGAACCTCGAGTGCACCACAAATATTGGTGATCATCTCGCCTGCCACATCAATTTCGGTTTCGCTTACCCCTCTAAACTCACAAAACCCCTCTAATACGCTTAAGGTTGTTTCCAATTCTTCGGGCGTACTATTCTGAAATAATTGTCTAATTACCGGAATTTTCATGCTTATTTAATCTTGGTAAACAACTCATTCAACCCCTCAACCTTGTTGGTTTGAATTTGACCTACTAAAGCGCCATGCTCAAAAGCAGCAAAAGTTGGTAGATTATCTACATTTGCAAATTTTCTTGAGTTTGGATATTTTTCAGCATCTACCATTAAAAAGGCAACGCTTTCATTCTCCGTAGCTAATTTTTTAAACTTCGGCTTCATAATTCTACAATTCCCACACCATGAGGCTGAATACTGTACCATTACTTTGGTGTTGTCTTCCAAAAACTGTTGAAGGTTATCTTCTGATAATTCTAAAAACATCTTTTAACTTAGTTTAAATGAGCACTCAAATACTCTGCAACACTTTGTCTGTCAGCACTCATCGCAACTGCACCTTCTTCCCAATTCGCCGGACAAACCTCACCATGTTTTTGTACGTGGCTATAAGCATCGATTAAGCGTAAATATTCTTTAACATTTCTACCCAACGGCATATCGTTTACACTTTCGTGGAATACCTTACCCGTTTCGTCAATTAAATAGGTTGCGCGGTAAGAAACATTAGAACCTTCGAATGATTCATTTCCTTCTGCATCGTAATTAACCTCCTGATCCAAGATATCCAAAATGCTAGATAAATGTCTGTGTGTATCAGCTAACAGAGGATAGGTAACACCTTCAATCCCGCCATTATCTTTTGCCGTGTTTAACCAAGCAAAGTGAACTTCATTCGTATCACATGATGCGCCGACTACCATCGTATTTCTTTGTTCAAACTCTGGAAGGGCTGCTTGAAAAGCATGTAATTCTGTTGGACAAACAAAAGTGAAATCTTTCGGATACCAGAATAACAATACTTTAGTTTTCTTATTTACTGCTTCTTCAAAGATATTGATTTTCATATCATCGCCCATTTCAGATATTGCATCAATACTAACGTTAGGGAACTTTTTTCCTACAAATGCCATAATTATAATTTTTTTATTTATGGCGCAAAGGTACGGCTAATTGAAGTCAAAAACAACGAGGCTTAACTTATTGCCCATCTATAGTTTTTATGGGCTTATAGATAAAATCTATTTAAATAACCCAGAGTCATCAGCCCTGGGTTTATTGCCATGGAAATTAGCAAGCAAGTACCGTCATTGCGAGGCACGAAGCAATCTATCTCACAGATTGCTTCGTGCCTCGCAATGACGGATTCTCTCACACCCGAGACTATTTCTTCAGCGTTGTTTCAAACAGTTTAAAAATCCGTTTATACTCATCGGTCCAACTGCTTGGCTCAACAAAGCCATGATCTTCTACCGGGTACACGGCAAGCTCCCAATTATCTTTTCCCAGCTCGATAAAGCGTTGAGTAATACGCACAATATCTTGAAAATTTACATTTACATCAACCATACCGTGTGCCATTAATAAGTTCCCTTTTAACTTATCTGCGTAATAAATAGGGGAACTGCGCTTATAGGCAATCGGGTCGTTAACGGGCTCATTCAAAATATTGGAAGTGTATCCGTGATTATAATGCGCCCAATCAGTAACCGACCTTAAGGCCGCTCCAGCAGCAAAAACCTCTGGTTCTTTAAACATACCCATTAGAGTGATGAAACCACCGTAAGAGCCCCCGTACAAGCCTACATGTTTAGGATTAACGCCATATTTTTCCACTAGCATTTTAACACCGTCCACATTATCAGATAAATCTTTACCTCCCATATCGCGATAAATTCCCGTACGGTGATCTCTACCGTAGCCAGAGCTTGCGGTATAATCAATATCAATTACTGTATAGCCATTATCGGCCAACATGTTATTGAACATATATTCCCTAAAATACTGGCTCCACCAGAAATGTACATTTTGTAAATAACCTGCCCCGTGTACAAACACGACCGCTGGTTTATTAGGATGTGGGTTGGTAGCCGGATAAACCCGTGCATAAACATCCGCACCATGGCGATTCTTAAATGTAACCATATCCGGTTGACGCCATTTATAGGAATCAAATTCTGTTGAGGTAGACTTAGTTACCTGAACCGCTTTGGCTCCGGGCTTATTCGGTTGGATGTACAGTTCCCATGGCTTGTCCATATAAGAATAGTTAATCGCTAACCATTTCTCGTCGGGTGACATCGTAATCTCATTGCCCCCTTTCATCGAAGTTAATTGAACGAAATCTCCCCCTTCGATATTCATCTTATAAAAATGAGTAATACCTGGATGTTCCTTGTTGCCCGACAAATAAAATGTTTTCTTATCTTTAGATAATTGCAAGCTTTGTACTTCCCATTTACCCGAAGTTATTTGCTTTTTCTCACCAGTTGCAATATTACACACATATACATGAGAGTAGCCTGTCGCCTCACTTTGATAGTAAAACCGGTTTTGATCTATCCAGCCTAAACTTCTTCCACCAACTCCAGGTCCTCCAATCCAAGCCTCATCTCTTTGTCTATCTAATAAACTCACTTCGCCAGTAGCGGCATTAAGCTTTAATATCCACAAATCTTTGTTATCGGCTGCATCAGCTATTATAATCGCATTACTACCCCTTTCATTCCAAATTGGTCCTAAAAGGTTAACTTTTCTATCTTCATTTTTCTTTGCACGCTCCTCCAATTGTTTGGGATAATCTTTTACATAATCAGGCAGGTCTTTTATCCCAGGAATTTGGGCTGTGTGAATAACATATATACTATCCCTTTGCTGGTCGTAAATAAACGATTCGGATTTCGCTAGGGTTTCCCCAACCTTAGTTCTACCGGGTATATCTTCCGTGTAACCAGAAGCAGTTACATAATTAGGAACAATAATATTATGGTTAGTGGTTACCGGTGTTGTTAGGCGATAAGTAACAAATCTTCCATCCGGACTAACAATAATATTAGTTAATATTCTATCCTCCAAATAAATTGTTTTGATCATTTTTTGCGGTGTAAAGCTGGTATTGAAACCGCCTCTTCCACCTCCCCCAAACATACCGCTTCTTGTACCCGCTTTATTTCTTTTCTTAATGATATCGAACAACTCGGCTTGATCAGTCTTTAACCAGGAATCCTGAACACTTGCCATAGGCCTTTCGGGACTTGTCGGTCTTTTACCCCTTACAAAATTGGTTAATTGTTTAAGTTCGCTATTCGCAAGGTTAACCTGAAATACATTATCGCCACGTTGATAAACAATTTCATTATTAAATAAAAAGCGTGCTCCACTTTCTCTTTCTACCGTATTGGTTAATCTGGACTCTACCTTGGTTTTAAAATTATAAAAATAAATATCGCCGCCTTTCTCGTAAAGGCCTAAACTACGATCGTTGTTATAAGTATAATTATTTCCAATCTCCTGCGCCATGTTTTTATCATCAGCTAAAATTGGCTTCCCATTTACCACGCTAACGCTATAAGTCTGGTCTTTTTCTTTACTCTCTGGATTCCAGGTAAAGAAAACCGTTTTACTATCTGCAGACCATTTGTAATTCGTTGGCGCCACCCCCATCCATTTCGGATCACGCATTATTTTCTCAACTGTTAAAGGTGCAACTTGCTGCGCGTGCACAACTGTCGATAACAATAGGAGTGCTAATATATATTTCTTCATGATTCAATCTTTAAATCCTTCGCGATGCGTTGGACAACAAAATTAGTATTAGTTTGATTTACTTGCTGTTCCGCCTTTTTTACTAGTTACGTTTACCGTAAATTTTGCACCACCCTTTACCAACCAGCGAACAGTTACATAGCTATGTCCTGCAATATTGTCGACTTTGATATTTGCAGGGTCACCTTTTTGTTCGGTTGTAATTCCTAAGTCGCGGTTCATAACCGTCATTCCTGCAACTACAGTACCTCCAGATAGCGAAATGATATCGGGGGTCTCGATGTTGTTTTTAACATCCTGACTAGAATGCGTAGGAATCATTCTTTCGTTATTCACAATCGCAGTTACTTGAGTTAGGCCACCTCCAATATTAACCACCTCTATTTCTCCTACACTTAGTTTTGGTGTATTATATGCGTGGAAAACGCTAAAAGCCATATTGCGATGTGCGTCACTTTCTAACAAAAAGCCTGGATGTAAACGCGTATAAGTTTTCTTAAACCCACCAATTTCAATATCGCCGTAAGTTGGGTGTTTAAAGGGGTGCCATTCTACAAAAGCATCTTTCATTAAAAGGTCTTTATCGAATGTGTAAAGTTGATTTTGGCTGTCTTCTCCATCTTTTTTATTGTACATAGAGTAGCCGGTCCACAACTCATTAGAAAAGGTATAAATTCCTCTACCACCGTAAAACCAATCTAACTCGCCTCCAAAAACAGAGTATAAATCTTTATAAACCACCAAATATCGGTAGCCCGGCAACATTTCCTCACCTTTCTTTCCTAATGCATCATAAACGCGAACATCTTGCGCATTATATGTATCCAAATCTTCTAAGGCACCCGGTCCCCTTAAAATCATGCCTCCGTTATTGTGGTAAGATTGTGCCGCAGCAATATTTGGGTGTTTCATTACAAAATCAACAATAGCTCTATTTTCTGGGATAGAGAATGGGTATTTATAGGCTCCTCCCTGAATATAGTTTGGTTGCCAGTTCCATCCCCAATCACGGTTGGGATCATAAGCTCCTTCCCCGTCTTCATTTACAAAACCATCACCATCATTGTCGATCCCTTCCGACCCCAGTAGCTCGTATTCGCCTTTTTCTTCTCCGCCGACCATAATCATTCTACGGTTATCGCTTGGGTCGACCTTATAACGGCCATTAACATTTTTACGGCGCATCATCACAATGTGCCCGTCCCCATCTAAATCGTCAAAGCCATCTTCATTTGTTCCACCGTCTCTATCATTATCGATCGGAATTAAGCCTGTACGGGGCGAATGAGCAGTATTTGCCTGATGTATAAAATGATCCCGTGCGTCTGGGTTAATGGTTGGAGCAATGTAAAATGTTTTCTCTGCAAGTAAGGATTGGATTGCTTTATTACCTGCAGCGTGCATCTCTACTAAATACCATGCCGTATAGAGTGCAAACTCACTTCCCTGGATCTCGTTAGAGTGTATATTTCCATCAATATACATCGCTGGTTTTTTATCGGGATTTCCAACCTTGGCATCACTGATTGTCATCACCCAAAGGTCTTTCCCCTGAAACGATTTTCCCATCGCTTCAAGCTTTACCAAATTTGGATGGGCAGCGGCTAGCTTTTTACAGATATCCGTGATGGCAGCGTAATCGTTATAACGATTCCAACTTACTGTTACTTTCGGATTTGGCGGGGTACCTACTGCTGCCAAAAAATTCTCGGGTTTTTGAGCGCTTACAATTCCAGCGTAAAACATCATTACCGCCAGAAAAATAGTATGTTTAATATTCATTCTTGTACAGATTATAGCGTTACTTCAATAGATTTACTACCTGTAGTGGGGCTGCCAGCGTCGATTGTTATTTTGCCGTTCCCTTTGATTAGCCAGGTTAATTCTTTATACTCTTTTCCTTGAATACTCTCTATCGTTTGAGTTTTGCGTCCGCTAACCACAGATTGATTGGTATTTAGGTTCAGTTTTACCAAAATCTTTTTTAAGAAATAGCTTCGATCTCCAACTTTGGTGTAGGTGGGTAATTCTCCAGTATTCATCACCATTAAGGTAACACGGTTTAACCCATCTGCAACTTTTTCCATTTTAATATTTACCATGTCTAACTTTGGCGCCATCCCCGCAAGGGCAACTAAAAAATCAGTGTGTTTAGTTACAATGCCATCTACTAATTTGTACGGAGGATTAATCAATACAAATGGATCTAGCCCGCCTACCTCAACTGTCTCCCCTGGAAAATCAGGATGAGTTACCGCCTTCCATGGTGTAAATGTATTCGTAATTCCCTGGCCGGCAGCCCAACGTAAATAAGCCGCTACTACGTCATCATTGGTAAGTTTCTTCTCTTTACGAGCAGAATCAGGCGTTACTTTTGGCACCCACCATCCTGGGGTACTAAAACTTAAACGACCATAGTGAAAGTATCCCCACTGTGAAAAATCTCCACTTTCTCCTGGCGCTTTTGGTGCATCTTTTGTCTTAGTAATTTTATTATATCGATCAGACACCAACGTATTTGCTTTAACATCAGCGTCGTACCAACTCGTAATTACCCTTTTTGCTATACCACTCGGATTAAAAGTCACTGGCGTAGAAAGATTGTTCACTGGACCAAAAGTAACTACGGCATAAACGTTAAAAGCGTCAAAAAGAAAGTCGAATAATGCCCGATTCTCCTTTTCAGAAACAGCATACTCACCACTTCCTGGCGCAAACGCTTTAAAATTGAAACTTGAATTTTTGTTAAAGTGTATCCCGCCCTCCCCATCTTCATTAAAATTGCCATCTTTATCATTATCTAACCCTTCGGGCAATAAAATGTACTTTCCCGTCTCACCCTTTGTTGCGTCTGCTAATACAAGCGACCTTGGATCATCTGTATTAAGTTTATATTTTCCGGTAGGGTTTAAAATCCGCATCCAGGTAATCTTACCATTTCCATCTAAATCATCGGAGCCATCTTCATTTGTCTTTCCGTCGCGGTCATCATCTGTTTTATTTTCGTTACCACTACGCTCACTTTTTACTTTAGCAAAATACTGCTCAGTAGCATCCGGACTCATGTTCGGAAAAACATAAAAAGTTTGTTTAGCTAACAAATTTTTAACGGTATCTGTCCCAGAGCCCGCCAAAAGCTTTTCTGCGAAGCCGATTGCCATTTCTACACCGAGCAGATGCTTGCCTTCCACTCCGCCAACAACAGCAATAGCAGGCTTACCTTCTGTCTTTCCAGATCCGATGGTAAGCATCAGAATATCTTTTCCGCCTAGTGTTTGTGTGAGAGATTTAGATTTAACCCATTGTGGGTATTTCTGAACTAGCAACTTAACCCTTTGGGTTAAAATTGCATTTGTGCTATAATCCTGTTGGTTCTGAGCAAAAGACATTGCAGCAAAAAACAGAAGGAACAAGCTAAATAGGTAAAGTTTCTTCATTTTGTTTGGGTTTTATGTGCAATTTATATAAAAAAGCAATTACAACAACCTAAGCACATTAAGGTTTTACAAATGTTACTTTAACTACCAAATTCAAAATAGTAGTTACAAGATTCAAATCCTCATATACAACCAATAGCTTAAAGCCTTTACTTTGAAATCAGATAAACTCAAAGAATCCGATGCGTAGAACGATCACATTCGCTATTTTCTACTTTTCTATCGCTTTTTGTTACGCGCAAAAGCTGGAGATGACCCTTGACAAAGTCAACCCGATTATCGAAAGCGATCAGCATGGTGATTCTATCCGTAAATATTTCTCCCACACATTTTACAGTCGCAACGGCAAATTTTATAAGCAGAACAACTTATTGATTTCGGCTTTTTTCTCCAATAAACTGGCGGTAAATTATTACCATGTACTGGAAAAAATTCCTCAATTGAAAAGTTATTCTAATCAGAAATCAGAAACGTATATGCAAGCTAACAATAGCTATGCGGGAATATATGCTGTACCTATATTCGACTCTACCGGAATAATTATAACCGTAAATGGGATTAATGCAGAGAACACACAAAAATATCAGTTTCGGGTTTTAGAGAACAATAAGAAAGTTGTTTTGCCTTGGACAACGCCGAAATTATTTACCAAAGCGTATATAATGACTAAAATTGCGGACTCTACCAAAAGAGATGAAGTGACCGCTTACTTAGGTCAATTTAAAGGAGATTATGGCAAAGCTTTAACTTTTGAGGTAAGGCAAACAGATAATCCCGATAGCATTAAAGTGTCATTAACTGCCTATTGGGTAAAATGGCAACCTAAAGTAATTGGTGTGTTTACCTTTTCCCAGCTTCCCGATTTTTTAAGCATTTTTAAAAAGCAATGGAACGATCAAAGGGAGAATGGGAAATCTGTTGACTGGAGCAAAGACTCAACATTGCTCAAGTTGAATAAGGATTTTCGTCACAATGAGAACAATCTGATTTTTTATTTAGATGACATCATTAAGTCTAAAAACATTATTGAATACAATTTGGTAAAGGGCAGCGATAGTACGGGGTGGAAAGTAAATGATTTTGATTTTAACCTCGTGTGGCTCAAGAATCTTTCGCCTGGTAAATATGAACTGCTGATACGGTACAGTGTCCAAAGAATGCATATTTGCAAATATCCATTTACCATTTATCCGGCCTGGTATCAAACATTATGGGCCAAAACAGGTTTGAGCATCCTTGGACTGTTGGCTGTGGGCTTTTTGATACTTTTGTGGCGATCTAGAAAACAGGCAGAAAAGCTAAAAGCACAGGGCACATTAAGGCAGGTAGTGCAGACCGAACTTAAATCTATCCGTTCACAATTTAATCCACATTTTGTGTTTAATGCGTTGAGCTCTATACAGGGGCTTATCACAAAAAAAGATTCAGAAAATGCGTCCAAATACCTACTTGAATTTAGCAATTTAATGCGTGAATCGTTAAAAGCTACTCATAACGAGTTTGTAAGTATTTCTAGTGAAATAAGAATCTTAGAAAACTATCTAAATCTTGAAAAATTACGTTTCGGATTTAGCTATCAGATAGCTGTCAGTCGTGAGATAGACACGAATGCGATAGAAATTCCGAGTCTCTTCTTACAACCTTTAGTAGAGAATGCCGTAAAGCATGGTATATCATCCTTACAGGAACAAGGGAGATTAACCGTATCATTTGAAAAAGTGGGGAATGACATGCTTGTTCAGGTGATGGATAATGGCGAAGGTTTCAATCAAAAAGAATCTAACGGATTTGGCCTGCAGCTCACAAAGGAAAGGATAAAGCTGTTGAATCAAACGCTCAATGATCAGCAGATTGAATTTGCCACAAGACGCGTAGAAGACAAGACACAGATCACCATCCACTTCAAAAATTGGTTAATATGATAAGAGCCGTAATTATTGACGACGAAAAAAACAACATTGAAAACGTAGAAGGCTTACTATTGAAACATGAATTACCCGTAACGATTGTAGGTGTTGCAACGAATGCTGATGACGCAATTTCTTTGATTGTAGCAACCAATCCTGACCTACTATTTTTAGACATACAAATGCCGGGAAAAAATGGATTTGATGTGCTTAAGGCATTACCACACTATCATTTTGAGGTTATATTTGTTACTGCATTCGACCATTATGGTATACAGGCTGTAAAGTTCTCAGCTATAGACTATCTGCTTAAGCCAGTGAACCCTGATGAACTGAAAGCCTCAATCAGCAAGGTAGATGCAAAACTCAATCAAAGGAAACAGAACTTTCAGCTGGAAAATTTAATGGCCCTCATTCGAAACAAGGATGCTAAAAAAGAGCATAAGCTTGCGCTGGCCTCAATCAAAGAAATTAGGTTCGTGAATACTGGTGAAATAATCCGTTGTGAATCTTCCAATGCTTACACTCAATTCTATCTTACTGACGGAAAAAACATCATGGTATCAAAACCCATTTTCGAATATGAAGAACTGTTGACGAATTACGATTTTATCCGTTGTCATCAATCACATTTGGTGAATAGCAAGTTCATAAAGAGTTTAATCAAGGAAGATAGCGGCTATTTATTGTTGAACGACGATACGCGCATTCCTATTTCAAGAGGGAAAAAAGAAAATGTACTCAAAACATTACATACGTTAAAAAAATAAAATTATAATCCAAAATGAAACACATCTTATATTTATTGCTATTATGTAGTTGTACGCAACTATTGGCACAAAACAGCTCTCCCCTTCAGATTGAAGATAAAAGGATGGATACCTATCTCACAAACCGCCAGCCGGCTACGCTAACTATTCAGATCAAAAATCTTCCTGATAGCGTGAAAAAAGTGAACATCCAATGCACAATGGTGCAATTAGGGGGAAATTTGCAAACTAAAAAATATGCGGAGACAAACGCTGCAGGGTTATCTAAAATCGTTCTTGACCAAAATTTGCCTTATCAGCAAATATGGTTAAGTGTGGGCAAGTATCTGTATGCCGGAATATATATTAATTCGGGCTTGACGGTTACTATTGATGCTGAAAAACTAAAAGATGGAGCTGCATATATGACTGGAGAGGGAATAGCCTATTCAGGGGAAGATGGGGAATTGAATACAGTGATGAACAAAAATGTGCTTTTTAGGAAAAAGGACAAAGAAAAACTAGACGAAAGTTTGAGTGCATTGGGTAAATTAAGAAAAACAACTTCAGAGGATGTCTTTCTCTTTAAGGTTGATTCCATTAAGAAAGCGTTAATGCAGATAGATGAAGAGTTTATTTCAGGTTTTCCGAACTATGGCTGGGCAGTTAGAAACGAGTCTATGTCTGGTTTGTACGGAAACCTTTCTGTATGCTATTGGGATGATAAAATGCCAGATAGGCTTTTTAACGAGATTAGCGATCACAAGCCCTATTTCACCAGTAACGACGGTGCCTTGTTTTATCAGTATCTGCAAATTTATAGCTCAAACGCCAAGTATGGGACAAAAGAAAAAGGGTTGCCAGGTACACTCATGCTGTTAGACAGTTTGTACACACCGCAGAAATCGGACGTTATAAAGCTCTTTCTTTTAGACACCTACAAAGATAACTTTGCCAACTCCTACTCATCGATCATCAATAGCATTCGAACTAAATGGTGCAAAGCTATTGCGAATAATGAACTTGCCAAAGCCGTCCTAAATCAAAAAAAAGTAGATAGCTTGTTTGCGGTGTCAAAAAAGTTGGAAACAACTGATATTGGCAAACCTTTAATGAAATTGCCTTTTGGAGCAGATCTTTACCAGGTAGAGGAGCAAACAAATGCTGATGATTTTCTTTTCAGTTTAAAAGCGAAGTTTCCGAAAAGGGCATTGATCATAGATATTTGGGCAACTTGGTGCGGTCCTTGTTTAGCAGATTTACCGTCGAGTAAAAGCTTACATGAGCAAAACAAGGATTTGCCGATAGACTACGTTTATTTATGTACCACTGATGGCTCGAATATTGACCTTTGGAAAAAGAAAGTTGCAGAAATGCAGGTGTCTGGTACACACGTCTTTATAGACGAGAAGGTTCTAGCTAAGTTACGAACAACGCTTCGTGCAGAAGGTGGGTTTCCGACTTACGTAGTGATCGATTCCAATGGTAAGGTAAATTCAAAAAGCATCACACATATGGGCTCTTTAAATAGGGAAAGTCTTAAAAAAGTCGTAGGACTTTAATAGCTCTATCTTATTACCTTCCCATTCTTATCAACATTTATATTAAAAGGGGGCATGTAGTCTTGTAAAATCACTGCAAGCTCCCTTCTATTTATTTGTTTATTTAAATCAAAATCGCTGTCAAGCTTGTATGTTGCTTTCCACTTTTTCTCAATTTCTTTTGGGGTACTTTCTGGCGACTTTTGTCCGACATAACAAATCAGCTCTAACGCAGCTTTTAGTGTTAAAGTTGAACCTTTATAATCATCGAACCAGATTTGAGCTTTATAATAAAAGTCTTTAATTGGTTGCTTTATATCATCAATGGTTACTAGGCTATTTGGCGAGAACTCTACCTTAGTATTTTGAATATTTCCTTTGATTATGCCCGTTACGCCAACAAACTGAATTGCTTTCCAGTTAGCATCATCTTGTTTAATATCAGCAAAGGGCATTAAAGCTAACTTATAATTAATAAGCTCGCCTTGTATGGCTTTCAAATTTACTTCAGAAGTCTTAACCCCAAAAAAACCTGCATAAGCAGCAGTTGCTCCTGCCGCCTGGCCTATTAACATGCTTTCATCTCCTTTTAACCATAAAAGATTTTCCTCTTCGGGAATAAAAAAATTATACATAGAGAAAACGGTTGCTGTAGTTCCTTTTACTTGCTTACCTGCCGCAACACTTGTCCTATATAAGGTGGCATCATAGTTTAACGGGATTTCATAACTGGTTGGTAAATTATCAATTTTCAATGCACTTTGCAATTTCACATCCCCGGCATTAATTAAAATTCTCGCTTTAATGGTTTGTCCATCATTTAACTTAAACGACCAGCTACTTCCTGAGCGATCTGCCTTAACCCACAGCGCATTTTTTATTACCGTCAAATTTTTTAAAGTATCTGTCCATTTTGTGAGTACTTCATTGGCTATTTGTTTATCCTGGCTATTATTTACTCTCTTTAAAAATTCTGCTTGAATACCCGAGTTAAGGTCGCCTGCTATAGGATTGACATCAAAGCCACCGGCCTGCAATAAAATTGTTGTTTTTACACCAGACACTGCCGCTTGGATCGCCGCACCTGCTGCTGCATTTCCATTTCCAACTACCAAAACAGCTGGTTTTGAGGTCTGAGCCTTAAGCTGAAGGCCAACAAGACTTAACCAAAAAATAAAAAACAATTTCTTCATCATGCTATTCCTTTATATAATATACGCAATATGAGACTATTAGATGTTTTTCTATAACTTTCTACATTCATTTTAACTATATTTAACAATTCCTCTCTGAACCGTTTAAAATGGAGCAAAAAATCAGTCTGATCTTTAAATCCCAACAAGACTACAAATATACACTTCGGAAAAGTAATGTAGATGAACGCATTATAAAATTAAAGGCGATTAAAAAAACGATTAAAAAATATGAAAATCAGCTATATGCCGCACTGCAAAGTGACCTGCGCAAAAGCCGATTTGAAAGCGCCGTTACCGAACTACTTTTTATTTATGGCGAATTAGATTTTACCATCAAAAACCTGGGAAGTTGGCTAAAGCCCCAATATATTGGCAAAACCCTTAGTAACCCGTTTTCAAAGAATAGGATTTACTATGAACCAAAAGGTTTGTGTTTAATTATGGCGCCATGGAACTATCCCTTTCAACTGGTAATGAGTCCCCTCATTTCTGCAATAGCAGCCGGAAACTGTGTTATGGTTAAACCTTCGGAACATAGTTCGTCTACCAGTACAATTATTCGTGCCATTATTGAAGAAACTTTCGAGTCAAAAGAGATTGCTTGTATCGAAGGAGATGCTAGTGTTGCAACTTTGTTGCTTAACCTACCCTTCGATCATATTTTTTTTACCGGAAGTACTGAAATTGGCAAAGTTGTAATGGCTGCTGCGGCAAAACATTTAAGTTCTGTAACCTTAGAGCTGGGTGGAAAATCTCCCACAATAATTGATAGAGAAGTAGACCTGCATCAGGCTGCGGAAAAAATAGCGTGGGGGAAATTGGTAAACAGCGGTCAGACTTGTATTGCGCCCGACTATGTTTTCGTGCATCAACATCAGTTAACTGATTTTATAGCGCTATATAAAGCTGCTGTATATAAGTTCTATTTTAACAATGATAAAATAGTGCTCGATAATTACGGCAAAATCATCAATCACAAGCACTTTAACCGTTTGAAAGCTATGGTAAATGACGCGGTAGAAAAAGGAGCTATGATGGATCTGGGAGGAACTTTTAATGAAAATGAACAAAGCATAAATCCCATCGTGTTAAGTAATATTCCCGAAGGAACGAAATTGATGGAAGAAGAAATTTTTGGGCCGGTTTTGCCTATTATTACCTATAAAGATTTAGATGAGGTTATTGAAAAAATCAATAAAAAAAGCAAGCCTTTAGCGCTGTATATTTTTAGCAAAAGTAAAGCGAACATTAAAAAGTTAATAAAAAATACAACGGCTGGTGGCACATGCGTGAATGATGTCCTGGTTCATATTAGCAATCCTAAACTACCTTTTGGAGGTGTAAATGGCAGCGGCATGGGCAGTAGCCATGGCTTTTTTGGTTTTAAAAACTTCTCTCATGAACGGGCGATTGTTTTTCAATCAAGCATTGGATTTAATTGGCTCATTTATCCTCCCTACCACGGAAAAGAATGGGTGTTAAAGATTTTAAAAAAGATTATGTAATGGCGCAAGATTTAGAAAAATTAAAATACCCTATTGGACTATTTCATTACCCTGAAAAATTAGATGAGGTCCAGATTAACTTTTGGATTAATCAGTTAGAGAAATTTCCCCAAGAACTACTAGCCGTAACTTCGAACTTATCTATACCTCAGTTAGCCGCTCAGTATCGCCCAGGGGGCTGGACAGTTAGGCAAGTAATTCATCACGTTGCCGATAGCCATGTAAATGCGTACACACGTGTTAAGCTTACTTTAACAGAGGAAAACCCCGTTGTTAGGCCTTATGATGAAGAGAGGTGGGCGGAATTGCCTGACGCGAAAAATGGAGAGATCGACCTGTCTGTTGCCATTATAGAAGCCATCCATCACCGGTTAATTATTACTTTACGCAACTTATCTCTTAAAGACTTCGAGCGAAAATATACACATCCAGCCTTAAACCGCTCATTAACCCTTGGCTATTTAGTTGGAAATTATGCCTGGCATGGGCAACATCACTTAGCGCACATCACTGCTGCGCTTTCAGGCACTTAATTTCCTCCTCAACGGAAAAGATTTTTACATAATTTGCACAGAAGTCATTGTTAAAGATCCGCCAACAGCTTTGTCATTAAATAAAACCGCCTGTTCGTTTTCATTTTGCAAGCCTAAGGTGTACATTAAGGGCAAATAATGCTCTGGTGTTGGAATAGCCAACTTTGCTGCACTCCCTAACGAGTCATAATGGATAAGTGCCTGATGCTCCTTATTTAAAATTAAATTTTTGAAGGTTTCTTGCATTTCCAGTGCCCAATCGAAGCCACCGCCCTGTATCATCTCCCAATTCATTAAGCGTAAATTATGTATGATATTACCGCTTCCTAAAATAAGCACTCCCTTTTTACGCAAGGCTAATAGTTCTTTAGCCAAATTATAGTGGTAGTGCGCATCTTTTGTATAATCGATACTTAGCTGTAAAACCGGAATATCAGCCAATGGATACATATGTTTAATGACCGACCATGCGCCATGATCCAGTCCCCAATCGTGATCTAAAGTCACCGTTGTTCCTTTAATCAGTTCGGCAGTTTCCTTTGCTAATATCGGATTGCCTGGAGCTGGATATTGTATGTCAAATAAAGCTTGGGGAAATCCACCAAAATCATGTATAGTTGCTGGAAAATCCATTGCCGTAATACGTGTTCCCTTTGTAAACCAATGAGCCGAAACTACCAATACCGCCTGTGGAACCGGAATACTTTTAGCTATATCAGTCCAGCTTTTACTAAACTCATTTAGCGCAATCCCATTCATCGGGGAGCCGTGTCCCATAAATAGGGCCGGCATCAAATCTGTCGCCGCTAAATTTGTTGTAAAATTCTTGAATTGATTTAAGCCTGTCATATCCTTGCTACTTATCTTTTGCAAATTGGAGGTTTAGCGTAATATGTACATCCTTTGCTATACCCGCTCCAGTTGGATCGTAATTGATATGATAATCCAAACGATTAATTTTTGTTGTGGCTAAAAACCCGGCTTTACTATTCCCTTTTGGATCTGTAACCGTACCTCCATATACCACGTTAAATCGAACTTCTTTAGTTACATCCCTGATCGTTAGGTTACCGGTAAGCACATACACATTATCACGTTTCTTTTTAAATGAAGTGCTTTCAAAAGTCATTTTTGGATATTGCTCTGCATTAAAAAAATCGTCAGATTTTAAATGCTTATCACGCATCTCTACGTTAGTACTAATGCTCTCCACATCTGCCGCAAAAGAAATATGGGAATCTGTAAAGTCCGTTTTATTCGAAGTGATGGTGCCCTCAAACTTTTTAAATGTACCATCCACAAAGGAAATCCCAGAATGCTTGACGGCGAAATTTACAAAAGTATGCATTGGATCTACTGTCCACTTAGTTTGCGCATATGCGGCAACACTGATATTAAGGGCGATGATAAATAGAATTAGCTTTTTCATAATGTTATATTTTAATTGTACAAAGTTATAACACTCGATTTTCTAAATTGTTGATGTAAGATAAGAAATCATAACCCATCCTCTAAAACGATAGAGGATGGGTTATTTTACAGGCAGAGAGTTTGTTATTTGAATGCGCGAATTTATTTCTTGGCGAGGGTTTCGGTTATCTCACCACAATCATACATCATACTGCCATAAAATGGATTTTGAACGGCTTCAGCTTCATTTAACCAACTCTTTTTAGCCATTGGACAATACTGTACGTAAACAACCTCATCGTTCATGTTAAAAGATTTGGTCAGTTTTATCATTGCAGATGAAAGAGTCCAAAAACTTTTGCGTTGCTCTTTTATGGATTTTTCAGTGGCAATGGTCGATGCCATTTTTTGAATGGTTCCCGCTTCTACATTCCATACAGCTAATTGTGCGGCAGTTAGCGTTTTTATCGGAAAAACGGCTATATTTTCGGCTAAAATCTTAGCCGTTTCGTTGGCTTGCGAAGCATTGTCTTTCGCTAAAGCATTTTTTGTAGCGAAGTAAGCCTTCAGCGTATTATTATGCTCTCTTTTAGCCACCATACTTTGCGCATTAGTGGTTAAAGATGCTGCCACAAATAAGGCAACCATGATGATTATTTTTTTCATATTATTGTTTTTTACTTAATGCATTAAAAAAATTAAATTCTACTCTGGCCAGGTACATGTTTTTTAAATAAGCGTTTTCTATATTACCAGCAACGTTAAACCGATAGCCCAGATCTATCCGCGTTTTGCTATCTAAAATTACCTGCAAAGCAGGTGCAAAATCGAGTGTTGATTTACCATTGACAGGATTGCTTCTTCCCAACATTTCAAAGTATAAATTGAAGTTCGGCTGATTATAGTTCTTGTAAACAAACGGCAACAATAAGTAACCCGAAGAAAGACTATAACTGATTATTTCGTTGGGGTTGGTAAGCGCTGTTCGTGTTCCAAGTGACTTGCTATAACCGATAGTGGAAGATAGAGCTAGCTTGTGAATTAGTTGAGTGAAAACAAGTCCCCCTTGGAAACCGGAATTATCTCCTTCTAAATTAATGTCCTCACTGGCAAACTTCCGTCTACTCGAACTGACCCTTCCAAAAGCTGCACCCCTAAAATGGCTCTGTGCATTGTCTAATGACAGGAATCGGTATTTTAAATAAAAACTTGCCCCCTCCAACTGATATCTTCCATCCATATCAGATACGAAACCTTGAACGTGAAACATGACGCTTTTATTAAGGCCAACCATCACTTCGGCGATACTTCTACTTTTAAATGATCCGGCAGGAAACATTCCCTCATTCGTTATTCTAACGCCAATAGATTGTGCAGGCATATTGCTTGCTGGTTCGGTAAAAACGTAGAGCTCTTGCGCTAAAAGCGACAAATTAGCCCAAAAACTGAGGATTACTAATCCAATAGTTTTCCTGACCATGTTAAATACTTAAATGATAAATCCTCGTCTTTTTACCATTTACCATGCCGGTCCCGCTTGCATATGAATCGAATTTAAGCTGGGCTGATTTTTGCTTAAAGGTAGCATTTGAAATAAAGTTTTTGTCGATCACATTTACTTTAACCGCCCCATTTAATGTCTTATTCTTCAAGTTTGCAAAACGGTAAACGGTATTGCCAATAATCAGCTGGCCGTTTTCATCTACCCTGGCTTGATTAAAATTAATGGTGGCAGCAAAAGTCCCAACCGAAAAGCCCGCATCCTTAACCTTTTTCTGCAACTGGTCAAAATTAACATTGCCTTCTTTTTTAAAGCCAATTACAAAAAGATTTTTATTCAGATCTGGATTCACGCTGTTTACATAGTTTAAAGTGCGCAATGATTTTTCTGTGGCTTGTGAGCACATTGAACAGGTTAAACCGTTAACCTGCATTTCTACAGCACTAATTTGCTGAGCTGATACTTTATTTATAGTAAAAAGCATCAAAAACAATACGATAATTTTTGTCGTTTTCATTCTCAAAATTTCTAAATGGATAAATAGTTTACAACAGGGCAAAAGCCTTGGTAGCTAATCATTCATTTTTGGCTAATTTCTGAAGACGCAATTCATCACATGCAGGGCAACGCCTGTCTTGGGAGGCGCTTTATGCGCTATTTTGCTGAAGATGGTTGGGACGAAATTCCTTAGAACGTAACGAAACGTTTCATGGAAAATCATATCAACACTAAAGAATTTTGGAAGTTTAGCAGCACTTTCGATCTGATGGCTATCTTTTACTTTAAGATCAACCTTTGTGTTTTTGCAACAATTATCTTGTTTTTCAGCGAGCGGCTCAGCCTTGCAATATTTACAGGCAACCTTCGCATTTATAACAGAAACATCCGCTAATTTACCGCCGCAAAAATGCAGACTCAAAGCCACGCCCATTATACTAATCACGTAAAATGCACAAAGACTTATCGCTAATTTTTGCTTTAAACTCATCATTAGCAAAGCTATACATAAATTTCTAAATTAAAACTTATTGATTTGTTAAAATATGGTAAATAAATTATTAATCCCTTTTGCTATGAGTTGTATTCTATTTTTTAAATAACTTAGCGGTAAATCATTAAAACATGAAGAAACTATTGACCCTATTGCTATGTCTTTGCCTGCTGAATGCTTATGCAGCAAAGCCTAAAAATCAATATGTTAGGATTGCAACAGACAGGGGCACTGTAATTATTAAACTTTATAACGAAACCCCCTTACATCGCGACAACTTCATTAAATTAGCAAAAGAAGGACAATTAGATGGCACTTTATTTCATCGGGTAATTAAGGATTTTATGATTCAGGGTGGTGATACAAAATCGAAAAATGCCCATCCCGACTCCACCTTGGGAAATGGAGGCTTGCCCTATACTGTGAAAGCAGAATTTGTAGACAGCTTATTCCATAAAAAAGGGGCTTTGGGTGCTGCGAGGGAAGGTGATAGAAGTAACCCGACAAAAGCTTCGAGCAGTACTCAATTTTATATTGTGCAAGGAAAAATTTGGACAGACTCTACCTTAAATGCTACAGAAGAGACGCGTTTAAAGTTTAAGATCCCGGAATGGCAGCGTCAAATATATAAAACCATTGGAGGCACTCCACATTTAGATCGTAATTATACGGTATATGGAGAAGTGGTAAAAGGGCTTGAAATGGTTGATGCTATCGCCAACGAACCTACGGGAAAGGCGGACCGCCCGACGAGAGATGTTAGCATGACTGTTACTGTACTTAAAAGACGTGAAGTAAGGAAACTAGAGAGAGAACTGAAAAAAAATAAGGTCTAGCTTTACAGGATGAAAATCATTTCCTATAACGTAAATGGCATTCGCGCTGCTTCCACAAAAGGCTTAATTAACTGGTTGCAAGCTACCGACGCCGATATGGTGTGTCTTCAGGAAGTAAAAGCCTTGGAAGAACAGATTCCTGAAATTATTATTTTAATTGAACAGTTGGGCTACTATCATTACTGGTTTCCCGCAACAAAAAAAGGTTATAGCGGTGTTGCCATATTAACCAAAATTAAACCTGTTCACATTTCATACGGTTGTGGAGAGTCTTGGATCGATGCTGAAGGACGCATTCTAAGGGCGGATTTCGACACCTTCTCCTTAATGAGTCTATATATGCCGTCTGGCTCCAGTGGCGACGAAAGACAGCTTAAAAAGTATGAGTTCATGCGGTTTTTTGATGTATATATAGACGAATTGCGCAAACAGTTTCCCAATCTAATTATCTCTGGCGACTATAACATTTGCCATCGTCCTATTGACATTCACAACCCAAAATCTAATGCCAACTCGTCGGGGTTTTTACCTGAAGAAAGGGCATGGATGGAGCTGTTTATGGACAATGGATTTATTGATTCGTTTAGACACTTTAATAAAGACCCCCATCATTATACCTGGTGGAGCTACCGAGCCGGATCAAGAGGTAAGAATTTAGGGTGGCGTATCGACTATCACCTGGTGTCAAAGCCTATGGAAGACCGCCTAAAGAATGTACGTATTTTACCGGATGCACTGCATTCTGATCATTGTCCGGTGCTTTTAGAAATAGACTAACATTAAACCAGCACATGCTCATTACCCAAATCAAAGCCCTTGTTGGCGTTCATCCGAAAGAAACATTCGTCCTTCACGGCGATGAAATGGCCCAGTTGCCAACATTAGAGAATGCCTGGCTTTTATTGGAGAACGGCTTGATCAAAGATTTTGGACCAATGTTTACTTGTCCATCGTCAACTGAAAACAACCAACATGAAACAATAAACGCCGAGGGCAAATACGTTTTCCCTTCATGGTGCGATAGTCATTCGCACGTTGTTTTTGCTGCTTCTCGTGAAGAAGAGTTTGTAATGAAAATTGAAGGCAAGGGCTATGAAGAAATTGCCGCCGCAGGAGGAGGTATCTTAAACTCTGCAAATAAACTGGCAAACGCAAGTGAAGAGGAGCTTTTTGAAAGTGCGCGCAAAAGAGTGGTCGATATGATCAAACAGGGTACTGCTGCCATAGAAATAAAAAGTGGTTATGGATTAACTTTCGAAAGCGAGCTCAAAATGCTTCGGGTAATCAAACGACTAAAAAACGAATTGCCTATCCCCGTCAAAGCTACTTTTTTGGCCGCCCATACCTATCCTCAGGTATACAAAAACGATCATCAGGGATATATTGATTTAATTATAAATGAAATGCTTCCGGCGGTAGCCGAAGAAAAATTAGCAGATTATATAGATGTATTTTGTGAGCGAGGCTTTTTTTCAGTGGAAGAAACTGATCAAATTCTTACTGCCGCAGCAAAATTTGATCTAAAACCAAAAATACATGCCAATCAGCTTTCTGTTTCTGGAGGGGTGCAAATTGGCGTTAAACATGGCGCTGTTTCTGTTGATCACTTGGAAGAAACGGATGACGATGTACTGAAGAGCCTGGCTAACAATCCTACAATTGCAACCTTATTGCCTTCCTGTTCCTTTTACCTAAATATTCCTTTTGCTAATGCCCGTGGATTGATGCAAAATCATGCTGCTATCGCTTTGGCTACCGATTATAATCCTGGGTCAACTCCCTCTGGAAATATGAATTTCGTTGTTTCCCTCGCTTGCATCAAACTTAAGATGATGCCTGAGGAGGCTATTAATGCGGCTACATTAAATGGTGCGGCAGCTATGGAATTAAGTAAGGAGATGGGAAGTATCGCTATTGGAAAACGGGCTAACTTATTTATCACTAGGACGATTCCGGCTCTGGCTTATTTGCCTTATAGCTTTGGCCAAAGTCAGGTTGAAACGATTATCTTAAACGGAGAAATTTACAATGGATAGGTTAAAGATATATTCACGGGGCGAGGTTTTCCCTTTAATAAATCAAAGAACGGGTGAGGTTAAGCTGGGCGAAAAAGTTCAATTTATCTCGTCATTGGCCAACCTTGACCAAAGTCCCGCAAAGTTTGTGCTTTTAGGCATTCCAGAAGATATAGGTGTTCGTGCCAATCTTGGAACAGGAGGAACGCAAACTGCTTGGCTTCCAGCTTTAAAAGCACTGCTCAATATGCAAAGCAATTCATTTTTTTCTGGCGAGGAGGTGCTCTTATTGGGACATATTGATGTTTCTGTTCCAACGGATAACAGTTTAACTGTCTTAAGAAATAAAGTAACAGTGATTGATGGGTTAGTTTATCCTATTATTGAAAAAATCATCAAGGCTAGAAAAATTCCTATTGTAATTGGGGGTGGGCACAATAACGCACTAGGTATCATTTGGGGTGCATCATTGGCACTTAACAGCAAAATGAATGTGGTTAATATCGATGCTCATGCAGATTTAAGAACTGCTGAAGGCCGGCACAGCGGGAACGCCTTTACTTATGCACTCCAAAATGGTTTCTTAGCCGAATATCGAATATTCGGTTTACAACAAAATTATGTGAGCGCCGACCTGCTTAAATACGTCAATAATAACAATGCCAATATTAAGGTTTTATACTACGAAGCGCTATTAAAAAGTGAGCGTTCTATCCGTAAAAATTGGGAGGCATTTGTGAGAGATTTACCGAATCCTTGTGGACTAGAATTGGATTTAGATAGTATTGCGAATGTGTTGTCAAGTGCGGGTAGTCCGTCTGGCTTTAACTTAAGTGATATCCGCAGCATTTTGCTATCGAACGATAAAAAGTTCCATTATCTGCACATCTGTGAGGGGGCCGCCGAGCTTGCTGACGGTAGGCAAGACCCTGCAACGGCTAAAACTATTGCAATTTTAGTGAGCGACTTTATTAAAGCTCTTCATCCTCATACTTCGCAGCAGCCTGAAGCATGATTTCAATTTCCTTGATTTGCGAAGCCGTTAAAGGATCTTCCTGTTCTTGTAGCTCGAAAATGGTAATCATCGTATCTTCGTAATGTTGTGCAGAAGTAATTTTGAATTCTTTTTCCATTTTAATAGCATCAAGTAGCGAGATTGGTTGTAAACTCAACTATTCCATTGGGGGTTATACACTTATCAAGTCGAACATCATTCAAATGTACATCTTTAATTTCTATTAGGGCATCAAAAAATGATAATCCGATCTTTAGTGTCTGTAGATTTTGCAGAAAACGATCATAAAAACCTTTTCCGTATCCTACTCTAAATCCTTTTTGGTCAAATGCCAATAGTGGGACTAAAACCATATCTGGTTTAGTCGTTGTTAATTTAGCTTTTTGTGGTTCGGGGATATGGTAGTGATTATTGGATAGATCTTCTTTACCCGCATAAGTATAATGATTCATTACACTTATTTCAAAATCCGCTTTGGGCACAATAATTTCTATGTTGGGATAATTTTCCTGCAACCAATCGATGATTAAAAAAGTATCAGGTTCTTTTTTGGCTAGGATGGGCAAGAAGATATGTATGCTTTTTATTTCAGACAAATCAAGTGTTTTAAAACCCGCCAGTAGTTTTTCGCTCAAGGCCGCAAGCTCCACGTCCGCTAAGCTGTTTCGGCGTTCTAAGGCTTGCTTTCTGATTTGTTTTTTATCCATTCTAGAAGAATTGTCATCCAGAGCGTAATGAAGCACTCCGGATGACAAGTTATGGCTTATTTTACCCGTTCCACGTACTCGCCGGTACGCGTATCGATTTTAACTCTATCGCCTTGGTTTACAAACATCGGAACTTTAATTTCCACATCGTTTTCAACCGTAGCAGCTTTTAATGCGTTTGTAGAAGTGTCTCCCTTAACCGCTGGCTCAGAATAAACAACTTCCATTTCTACAAAATTAGGGATACTTGCTTGGATTGGCTCTTCACTTTCTATTGCTACCAAAATGCTCATTCCTTCTTTTAAAAATTTAATAGATGGGCCGAAAAGTGTTTTAGGTACGTTAAATTGCTCATAGCTGGTATTATCCATTACCACGAGATAATCACCATCTTCATACAAATATTGATAGTCATTCGTTTCAACTCGACAAATCTCCACTACCTCGTCCGTATTCATACGAGCTTCTACCAGTCTGGAAGTTTTAATGTTACGAAATTTACCTGTGTAAAATGCACCACCTTTACCTGGTGTGCGGTGATTCCATTCTTCTACTGTAACTAATTCTTTATTAACACGAAGGATGTTACCAACTTTTATTTCTGATGCTTTTGCCATAATATTTTTGTAAAGGACTTTTTAAAGTCGCAAGGTAAAACTATTTTAAATTTTTTCATCTATGTTTTCATGTAAAAATTGCCTCTAAAAAAAGATAGCTTCGGGAACCACTCCGAAGCTACAATCAACCTAAACCTAAAACTAAACTATGAAAATTCTTATTATTATATTTGCTTTGTCGTCCTATTTAAGAATTTAAAGCAAGTTGTTTTAATCATATTATACGATAACTGTGCAAATATTCCGCCCTGTTTCGTGGCGCAAAGGTAAATACTATTTTTCAATTACACAACACTAAATTGAAAATAATTTTAAGAGGTCGTTTTAAACAGAAATAGGGTAGTTCTGAAGGCATTTGTGATGATTTTTTGACAAACGATTTTACTTGTAATCGCTGATTGACAAACGCTCATTGCAAAAACTATATTCATGGTGCTGATTAGATCCAATAATAATCATTTTGCCTTGACCGAACTTTTCAATTAATTCCAGGTACCAGTCTACTCCCTGTGTATCTAAATTAGAGGTGGGCTCGTCGAGTAAAAGGATAGGCGAGTTACTGCAACAGGCCAAGGCAAGCTTGGTTCGTTGTTTCATTCCAGAAGAGAAGTATTTTAAAGCCTTATCATGTGATTTCTCAAGTCCAAGCAGGCTGAGTACTCCCGCTGCATTCAGTTTCTCAGCGTACTCCTTAAATTGAAAATGGAAAGCTATTGTTTCTTGTAAAGTAAACTCTTCAATCAAATCTATGTATGGAGCAGCAAAACTGATGTATTGATAAATGTTATCTACCTTGATCTCATTTAACCCATGGTATTTTAGATCTCCTTCAGAAGGCGACAAACTGCCTAATAGTACGCTCAATAACGTGGATTTACCCGAGCCATTTGGCCCTAGAACGGCATAATTGCAGCCTTGTTCAAACTGAAAGTTAATCCCTCTAAAGATCCATTCCTTATTAAATCTGCGACCAATATTCTGAAGGGAAATGTTCATTTTTAGTAGTTAATAGAAAGTAATTATTTTACCTTTCTTTACTTCCCGATCCAAACCCCCTCATTACCCCTCGGTTAGAGTTTCTAATAAAATCTACAATTTCATCACGGATTTCAGTAGGCTGAAATTCCGCTTCAATAATATCTAGTGCCTTGGTTACATTATTGTTCTTCACAAACAAAACACGATAAATTTCTTGGATTTCGTTGATATTTTCAGGAGTAAAGCCTCTTCTTCTTAGGCCAACAGAGTTAATACCTACATAAGAAAGTGGTTCACGCGCTGCTTTTACGTAAGGGGGGACATCCTTGCGGACCAACGAACCTCCAGTTACAAATGCATGAGAGCCAACTTTTACAAATTGGTGGATCGCAACCAAACCTGCCAATACCACATAATCACCAATCGTAATGTGACCCGCCAACGTAGTACTATTTGAAAAAATACAATAGTTTCCCACCTCACAATCGTGTGCGATGTGGGAATAAGCTTGGATCAGACAATTGTTTCCAATCACAGTTTTCCATTTATCTTTGGTACCGCGGTTAATGGTTACGCATTCCCTGATAGTTGTATTGTCTCCGATTTCGGCAGTGGTAACTTCCCCTGCAAACTTTAGATCTTGCGGCACTCCTGATATAACCGAACCAGGGAAAACCCGGCAATTTTTACCGATCCTTGCACCGTCCATGATCACCACGTTTGAGCCTATCCATGTACCTTCTCCGATTTCTACATCTTTATGGATTACAGCAAACGGCTCAACAACTACATTGTCGGCTATTTTTGCCTGTGGGTGTATATATGCTAAAGGCTGTATCATTATGCGGGATCGTTTTCTTTTACTTTCGATATTTGTGCCATCATCTCGGCTTCTACTACTATTTTCTCACCTACCATGCCGAAGCCTTTCATTTGCGCAATTCCCCTTCTAATTGGTTCCATTAAATCGCATCTAAATACAATCGTATCGCCCGGCAAAACCTGAGCCCTAAAACGCACGTTATCTATTTTTAAAAAATAAGTTAAATAATTTCTTGGGTCGGGCACTGTACTTAAAACCAAAATCCCTCCTACTTGCGCCATTGCTTCAATTTGGATCACTCCTGGTAGTACAGGGGCCCCGGGGAAATGGCCTTTAAAGAACTCTTCGTTCATTGTTACGTTTTTTATACCAACAACGTGGGTCTTAGAAAGTTCGAGTACTTTGTCCACAAATAAGAAGGGCTGCCTATGCGGCAAAATATCCATAATCTGCACCACGTCATACAAAGGCTTCGCATTTACATCATATACCTTTTGTATTTTTTTCCCTTTCTCCTTTTTAATGGCGGCTTTAATCTTTTTAGCAAAAGCCACATTTGCTGCATGGCCCGGTCTCGCGGCCATAATATGTCCCTTTAAGTGAACGCCCACAAGCGCTAAATCACCTATCATGTCAAGCAGTTTATGGCGGGCAGGTTCATTTTGGTAGCGGAGCTCCATATTATTTAAAATCCCCTGAGGTGCAACTTCAATTGCTGCCCTATTAAATATCTTTGCAAGGTGGTTAAGTTCGTCCTTTGTTACCTCTTTATCTACTATTACTATTGCATTGTTCAAATCACCGCCTTTGATAAGGTTGTTCTGCAATTGGTACTCCAGTTCATGTAAAAAACAAAATGTTCTACAAGAAGCTATTTCTTTTTTAAACTCGGCTATGCTTGAAATGCCGGCGTGCTGACTTCCTAACACTGGAGAATTATAGTCGATCATGCAGGTAAAGCGATAATCGTCTAGCGGCATCGCTACAATTTCTACTTTCCTATCTGGTTCTGCATAAGTAATATTATGTGGAATTGTGTAGTATTCTCTATCTGCATTTTGGGAAATTATGCCTACCTCTTCCAGCGCTTCTAAAAACATGATTGCGCTCCCGTCCATAATCGGCGTTTCGGGGCCATCTAGCTTAATCAGAACATTGTCTAGATCCATTCCCACCAACGAGGCCATTACATGCTCTACGGTACTTACACTTGCGCCGTTTTGGGAAATGGTTGTTCCTCTTGCGGTATCGGTTACATTATCGCAATCTGCGTCGACGATTGGCTGACTAGGAAGGTCTATTCTTTGAAATTTAAAACCATGGTTATCAGGAGCAGGGCAAAATGTTAAGGTTACATTTGCACCGGTATGTAATCCAACACCTTTAACCGAAACTTCACTTTTAATGGTTTTTTGTTTAACGTTCATTATTATTCTTGTCTTATGCCTGTTTTTTCAATAAGAGCCGTTAATTCAGCAATTTTTGCTTCTAAAACTCTTATTCTTTTATCAACTTCAGGCAACTTTTTAAAAATAACGGTAGAGCGCATCCACTCCTTTAGGGGTTGTGCCGGACTACCGTGCCATTGTTTATTTTCTTCTGTATTAAAATTAATTCCTGCTTGCGCACCAATCTGAGTTCCTTTAGCCAGCACTAAATGTCCCGCAATCCCTACTTGTCCACCTACAACAGAATTCTCTCCCAATTTAGTACTCCCAGAAATACCCGTTTGTGCCGCTACTACAGCATGGGCACCAACGTCTACATTGTGTGCAATCTGAATAAGGTTATCTAATTTCGCTCCTTTTCTGATAAAAGTAGAGCCCATTGTTGCTCTATCGATGGTCGTATTTGCCCCAATTTCTACATCATCTTCTATAACAACATTTCCAATTTGGGCAATTTTGTTATAGGTGCCATCGGCTTGAGGAGCGAAGCCGAACCCATCACTACCGATCACTGTATTTGAATGAATGGTAACTCTATTGCCAATTACAGAGCGGTTATAAACTTTAACGCCGGCATAAATTGTGGTACCCTCACCTATTTTCGTATCGGAGCCTAGGTAAATTTGCGTATAAATTCTACAGTTATCGCCAATTACCACGTTTTCTTCAATGGAACAAAATGCGCCAATAAAAACATTTTTTCCAATTTTTGCTGTTGGATGAATATAGCATGGCTGCGTTATTCCAGCTTCAGTTCTATCTTGATTTAGCGCTTCATTATATTTCTCCAAAAGCAGCGAAAAAGCGCTATAAGGATCCTTAACCTTAATTAAGGTACATGTAATAGGTTGTGAAGGCGTAAAGTCATTGGATACAATAACTACCGAAGCCTTTGTTGTATATAAATAACTTTCGTACTTTGGGTTTGATAAAAAACAGAGCGCTCCTTCGCTTCCGTTCTCTATTTTGGCTAGCTCTCCAACCATCGCGGCCGAATCACCAACCACAGTCCCGTTTAAAAAAAGGCTTATCTGCTCGGCAGTAAATTGCATTTTACAAAGTTAACTGTTAAATTGATATGAACAAATAAACAACTGTGTATAATCATAGTATTAAATTGCAATATAAACGATAATGGCTCGCTTATATGTTAATTTTTGTTAATGGTTAAATATCCCTTGTATAACAGAGTATATGTTTACTCACCGTTTTATCCAGAGATGCTAAGTTAGATAAATCTGAGGCTTTTGTTATATCTATTAACGCCCCATTCTTCATTAAAATATTGATATTGCTATTTCCTGCATTGTATGCCCTATTTTTTATCGTATCAGTAAACACGAAATACGAGATATCATCATCACTTAAGTTTAAAGCAATAGCGGTGTTTTCGCTTAATAACGCCACTCTTTCTCTAGCAGGCGGGTCATTTGTAATCTCAACTTTATACAAGCTTCTCGAATTTAACATTTTACATAGCCTAGACAAAATAACATCCGGATGGTTTTCCCAGACCTTTACCGCAGCATAAATATCCTGATCATCTAATTTAGAAAATTGCAAAAGATGATCCTCATTATTAAAGAAATTATGTGAAGTAACATCTTGAACTAAAAAATGTTGGAGTGCAGGTGTGGCAAATAAGACAGATCCACTGGATGCCAGCTCTTTTGCTCTTTCTAAAATTTTAACCAGTAATTGTTCTCCTGCAATTACTGTTTTATGCAAATACACTTGCCAATACATTAACCTCCTTGCAATTAAAAACTTTTCTATAGAGTATATGCCTTTTTCTTCAATAACTAATTGATCATCAACCACGTTAAACATTTTTATGATTCGATCAAAACTTATTACCCCCTCACTTACGCCTGTAAAAAAACTGTCCCTATTTAAATAATCCATCCGATCCAGATCAAGCTGGCCTGATATTAACTGGCAAAAAAAGTGACGGCGATACCTTCCTCTGAAGATTTCGATTGCAAAATCTAGTTGACCTGCAAATTCTTCATTCAACTTATCCATCATTAAAATAGAAATATCTTCATGTAGAATGCCATTTACCAGCGTGTGTTCCAGTGCATGAGAAAAAGGACCGTGTCCTATATCATGTAGTAAAATTGCTATAGTTGTCGCTTCCTCTTCCTCAAAAGAAATCTCATGCCCTTTGCCTCTTAACACTTCAAGCGCCAGGCTCATTAAGTGCATGGCCCCAAGCGCGTGATGAAAACGGGTATGTAATGCTCCGGGATAAACCAAATGCGTCATTCCCAGCTGCTTGATATACCTCAATCTTTGAAAATACGGATGCGAGATTAAATCGTATACTAGCGCTGAAGGAATGGTAATGAACCCATAAACTGGGTCATTTATGATTTTCTTTTTATTCAATTCTTAAAAATAAATTATACGGTACAAAAATTGCTATTTTTATTGATAGTAAAAAAGACTAGCGCTGTTTAAACCTTTAAATTACATAAAAAGTATATATAATGCAGGAAACCAAAATTTTATGGGCCGATGATGAAATCAATCTATTAAAACCACATATTTTACTCCTTAATGAAAAAGGCTATGAAGTAACCACGTTTACCAATGGGAATGATGCATTGGCTGCGTTTGAGCAAGAACATTTCGACCTTGTTTTTTTAGATGAAAATATGCCGGGGATGAGTGGACTGGAAACTTTATCAGCAATCAAGAACATTCGTTCTGATGTTCCTGTTGTTTTGATTACCAAAAGTGAAGAGGAAAATTTAATGGAGGATGCGATTGGTTCTAAAATTGACGATTATTTAATTAAGCCCGTCAACCCGAAACAAGTGCTGTTAACTATTAAGAAAATCATAGATAATAAGCGTTTAGTTAGTGAACGGACTTCCTCTGCTTATCAGCAAGATTTTAGGCGTTTGGGTATGACATTAAACGATAAACTAAATTATGAAGAATGGGTAGATGTTTATAAGAAACTGGTTTTTTGGGAGCTGGAGCTTGAAAAGTTAGATGACCCCCAGATGCACGAAATTTTAACCATGCAAAAATCTGAGGCTAATGTACAGTTCAGTAAGTTTATTGAGGATCACTACCTCGATTGGATTCCCAATAGGGATAAAGCTCCCTTGTTATCAAATGAGTTGTTGAAGAAAAAAGTTTTTCCTTTAATTAACAGCAATACGCCGGTGTTTTTTATTTTAATCGACAATTTACGATATGACCAGTGGAAGATCATCAACCCGCTGATTACAGAATATTTCAGACTTGATGAAGAAGACACCTATTCGAGTATCTTACCAACCGCAACGCAGTACGCTCGGAATGCGATATTTTCTGGTTTGATGCCATTAGAGATGGAAAAACGTTTTCCTTCATTATGGCAGAACGACGATGATGAGGGCGGGAAAAATCTTCATGAAGAAACTTTCTTGGGTGAGCAGATTAAACGTAGCTTACGAAAAGATTGTAAGTTTAGCTACCATAAAATATTAACGTTCGACCAGGGAAAAGACCTTACTGAAAAAGTAAATAACCTAATGGATAACGAGTTTAATGCAATTGTTTACAATTTTGTAGATATGCTTTCTCATGCCCGAACCGATATGCAAATGATTCGTGAGTTAGCAAATGATGATGCTGCCTATCGTTCATTAACCCTATCTTGGTTCGAACATTCTCCACTGTTGGATCTTTTGAAGAAAATATCTCAAAAAAGAGTTAAGGTTGTTATTACTACTGATCATGGAACCATCCGTGTAAAACATCCGAGTAAGGTAATAGGCGACAGGAACACCAATACCAACTTACGTTATAAGCAAGGCAGAAATTTAAACTATAACGCCAAAGAAGTTTTCTTAATAAAAAACCCCCATGAAGTTCAATTGCCTAAGATAAATATTAGCTCAAACTATATTTTTGCAAAGGAAGACCGTTATTTCGTTTACCAGAACAATTACAATCAGTTTGTAAATTACTATAACGAAACTTTCCAACATGGAGGCATTTCAATGGAAGAAATGATTATCCCAATTGCAACATATAGTTCGAAGTAGGTTATATTTGTGTTAATGGAATCAATTACAATCAATAACACGGAAGCATTACCAAGTGTTGCCCGTGCATTACTTCTATTTGCAGCGGATGAGAAATTCTTTGTTTTTGAAGGTGAAATGGCTGCCGGCAAAACAACTTTAATAAAGTCGTTTTGCAGCGCATTAGGTGTTACCGAAGTTGTGAGCAGTCCTACCTTCTCCATTGTAAATGAATATGAAAGTGCAAAAGGACCGATGTACCATTTCGATTTCTATCGTCTAAAAAATTTACAAGAAGCGTATGATATTGGTTATGAAGAGTATTTTTATAGTGGAAATTATTGCTTGGTAGAGTGGCCCACAAAGGTGGAGGAGCTATTACCAGAGCAATATATTAAAGTGGAGATTGGAATAATTGGGGAGACAGAGAGATCATTTAGCTTTAAAAAAGTATTAAATAGTTAGTATGTAGTCCCCTGATTTGATTTATATACCAACTACGCCTTTGCAAATCCATTAGATTTTCTGTAACTTCAAACCACTAAACTATCCCATTTTATGGCTACAGGATTACGCGAAGGCATGGCCGCTATTGCTCAAAGAGGATTATTGCAGGCCCAAGAAGAAATGCTCGAAACGAATAAAAAAAGTAACAGTCTATATATTGGGATTCCTAAAGAAATTTCTTTTCAAGAATGTAGAATTGCACTAACACCCCTTTCTGTTGCGTTATTGGTGAACAATGGCCATAAGGTAGTAATAGAGTCCGGCGCTGGGGTAGGCGCCAATTTTTCTGATAAAGATTATAGTGAGCAAGGGGCTCAAATCATTTTCAATAAGAAAGAAGTTTGGAATGCCGATATCATAGTTAAAATTGCTCCGCCTACCCTTGAAGAAATTGGATTGATGCACAAGGGGCAAACATTGTTTTCAGCTCTTCAAATCGGCACCATAAAAGATGTTTACTTAAAAGCCCTGCTTCATAAAAAAATCAATGCCATTTGTTTCGAAAATCTCCGCGACGAGGGGAATGTATTAAGCGTGGTTCGGGCAATGGGTGAAATTGTTGGCGCGACATCTATTTTTATTGCCGCCGAATATTTGAGCAGTGCTTTTGGTGGTAAGGGGTTAATGCTGGGGGGGTTTACGGGCGTTCCGCCTACCGAAATTGTAATTTTAGGGGCCGGCACCGTGGGTGAATATGCCGCCAGAACCGCCCTATCGTTAGGCGCAGAAGTAAAGGTGTTCGATAGTTCGATATTTAGATTGCGTCGTTTACAGAATAACCTCGGTAGTAGGGTTTTTACTTCTGTTATGCAGCCCATTGTACTCGCTAAAGCCATAACTACCTGCGACGTGGTAATTGGCGCAATAAGATCAGAACATGGACGAAGCCCTTGCTTGGTAATGGAAGAAACCGTTTCTAGGATGAAGCCACATGCTGTGGTTGTTGATGTAAGCATTGACCAGGGAGGATGTTTTGAAACATCAGAGGTAACCAATCATAAAGACCCTGTATTTGTTAAGCATGACGTTATCCATTATTGTGTGCCAAATATTGCCTCTCGCGTACCACGCACAGCTTCTTACGCGCTCACAAACATATTTGCACCGATACTGGTTGATATTGGCGATATGGGCGGCCTAATGAATATGATTTGGAAAAGGCCGGGCATTAGAGATGCTCTGTATACCTATCAAGGAAATCTGACCAATAAAGATTTGGCCAATATGTTTAACTTACCTTATAAGGATTTAGAGCTGTTAGTTGTCTCAAATCAGTAACTTATTATGAAAAATTTAATTGTTCTTTTCTTAACCGCATTTTGCTTAACCGCTTGCTCTCAAAACAACACTCAAAATCCTTTTGGCTTAACCATTATCAATAATAAGGTAGCTTATAAAAAGAGTATTGAGGCTAAGCCTGAGAACGAGTTGATAGAAATTAAAGAAGCAATTCCTACTATTACTTTAGATATCCGCTATGCGACTAAGAACAATTTTATGAAGCAGGTTATGTATAAACAGCCCAGGGCTTTTGCAAGGAAACCGGTGGTAGAGCAATTGAAAATAATTCAGGCCGAACTGGCAAAAAAGGGGTATGGTCTTAAAATTTTTGATGCTTACAGACCTTATGCAGTAACCGTTGCCTTTTACGAAAAAGCGAGCGATAAAAATTTTGTAGCTAATCCCGCTAAAGGCTCAAAACATAACCGTGGTTGCGCAGTAGATTTAACCATCATAGACCTCAAGACCGGTAAAGATGTTCCCATGCCAACTCCCTACGACAGTTTTGCTCCGGAGGCAGCTCCTCATTTCAACGATTTACCACCCGCCATCATTAAGAACCGTGATTTCTTAATTTCAACGATGCAATCTCATGGCTTCAAAGTTATTTATAATGAATGGTGGCATTTTGATTTCAACGGCTGGCAAAACTATGATTTAATGGATATTCCGTTTCAACAGCTTTAAGATTGCTTTGCTTCGTGCCTCGAAACTCCTCGCAATGATGAGAGTCCCTTATAGAAAAATTGCAAGTAAGTTAACGCAAGTAACGTAATCGCAGTACAAATAAAAAATATATACGGAATTACACTAGTGTCTTCTAAGAAAATAGCTCCTGCAATCAGCGCCCCAAAACCTATACCAACTTCTAAAAAAATATACATGGTAGCAACGGCTTTTCCGCGGTGTTTTGGCCTGCTAAGATCTATTGTCCATGCCGTTACCGAGGGCGATAACATGCCGGTTGCAACTCCATAAATTGCGGATGCCACCATTAAGGTAAATGATGAATTAGCCAAGGCAATGCCGAGCAAGGCAAGCATCAGCAGTCCTAATGAAATTTTGATCACCATTACTCTTCCGTATTGATCTGAAACCTTGCCCGCAATAAATCGGATAAGCAGGGATGAGACTGTGAAAACCATGAAAAAAAGGCCCTTATTGCCCGTTCCTAAATGCTTGCTCCAATCGGAAATAACCGTCAAAATTGCTCCATAACTAATGTAACTCAATAAAACGATTAAGGCAGCGGGGATCACTCGCCATTCCACGATCTCTTTGCTGTTGATCTTTAAATGGTCCAATTTAAACCGCTGCTTATTGGGTAATGTTTCTTTCATGTTCGCTAGAATCACGATTGATAATAATGCGAAGAGTGAAGAACAATAAAATAAATAGTTGATAGAAAGATGGGCGGTAATTTCACTTCCAATGGCCGGTCCTATCGCTAATCCAGTGCTGAAGCAAACTCCATGTACACCCATTGCTTCTCCCCATTTGCCCGGAGGCACCAAATCGGCAACATAGGCTGATGTAGCGGTTGGTTTAAATCCAGTTGAAAAACCGTGTACTAATCTTAGGAATAAAAAGCCGGCAACACTTGTTAATACAGGATATAAAAATCCACATACAAAACAAACTATTGACCCTACAGCCATAACCGGAACCCTCCCGATCGTATCGGTCAACTTCCCGCTAAATGGTCTAGAAATCCCAGCAGTTAATGTAAATAAAGCAATGATTAAGCCTTTATAGCTTGCGCCTCCCATAGCCGACAAATACGCAGGCAATTCGGGAATTAACATGTTAAAGCTAGCTGAAAAAAGAAATGAGCTTAAACAGACAAGTCCAAATTGGAGGGTATAAATAGACTTGGGGTCTTCTTGCATCCGATAAATAGTTATTCCTTAGTATGATGCTCTGCTCCATAACGATCAACTTTGACTTCTCTTTTATCTCCTTTTATGGTAAGCTCAAAGATATAATCATAATCATCCTCTGTTAATTCTTTCACGGGCTTTTGAGCACCAAATGCGACTAAAATTTCCTGTACGGTATTGGAATGGCCGATGATCAGCATTCTCTTTCCTTCGGCATTTTTTATTAAATTTTTTGCTAATTCGCTATGCGTAGCCGGATCATATGTTTGAATGGTTAATCCTGTTTTATCTGCCGTTGGATATCCAGTTAATCTAGTTCTTTTATAGTTGGTAGAAAAGATCGAATCTATCTTTTCTCCTTTTAAATATTTTGCCAAAGCCTCAGCCCTTTCCTTTCCTAGAGGGGATAAATCTGGATCTTTATCTTTAGGATTGGAAACGTCTTTTTCTGCGTGTCTAACTACCCAAATTTTAATGGTTTTCTGGGCATATATGTTTTGCTGTCCTACAAAAAGGAATAGTAAAAGGATAATCAGATTCTTCATAGTCTGTATTTATTTTGCTAAAGCTAAAATTAATTCTTCAATATCTGCCAAAGTATGCCAACTGCTCAGCACAATCCTGTTTATTAATGTACCGTCTTTATCCGGGTAGGCAAAGGACGACATTAAAATTCCCTTTTGGAAGAGCCTTTCTTCAATAGCAGCAGTATTCGACAAAAATACGGGAAAATTTGACGTAAAACTCCATGAATTTTCCCTTTTCAATGCGCTACTTAAGCGGTTAGTTAAAATTTTTAGTTGATTTAGCTCTTGCTCGTAAATAATTGTTGCATTCATAAAAGCATATAACCCGGCTGCAGCGGGGGGCGATGCACCTAAAAATTCATTCGTTTGCTTAAGCAGAGAGATGATATCCCCTGATCCTAAAACCAATCCTGCGTCTACGCCCAGTGCTTTGGCCAAGGAAGCGATTACAACTGTCTCCACGTTTTTCAATTTTGGCAGGGTCGCGTATACTCCCTTACCGTTATTAATTACGCCAATTCCATGGGAATCGTCCACAATTAAAATGATTTTCTTTTGTTGATCAATTCTTTCAATAAATGAAAAATCATACTGTTCTGGATATAAATTATTTAACGAGTTACTGATGATAACCCAAGTATTCAACTTACTTTGGTTAATTTCTATGATCAGATTGGTCGCCCAGACATCAAAACTTCCCACTGTTTGTGGTGGTTGGTGTAACCACAATGCCGGGTGTGTAGCGGGCGCATAGCGAACTTCGCCTAAAGCCGATAAACATTTAACGCTGAGTTGGGCACTTAAATATCCGCTTGAGGTTATTAGACTAGCATTAGCCCCAAAGTAGGCTGCCGCAAATTCCTCCGCTTGATGATAAATCCCAAGCTGAACATTGTTATTTCTACTGGTGCCATTATTTAAGCCAAACCGTTTGATCCCTTCTATATACAGTTCCTGGAATTGCTGGTGTTGTGGAATTCCCAAATAGGCTGTACCTCCAAAATATAAGTAGCTTTCGTTTGCCATCTCAATTTGCCGATACAGCGGGTTTAAAAGCTGTTTAAATGCCTCGTTCATTGTGGCTAACGTTAAAAGTTTTCATGAATGTAAGTCATAATTCTTACCATTTCCTTTCTTACCTCTGCTGTAGGCAAAACAAAATTATTGTTCATAAAAGAAAACAACAGCACCCTTCCTTTTTTTGTGACCACATAGCCGCTTTGATTGTGGTTATTGGACAGGCTCCCGGTTTTTCCAAAAACAAAAGGATTATCCGTTTTTGGGTAGGCGTTTCTCAGTGTACCCGATTTTCCACCTGCGGGCAATAGATCAAATAATCGCTTCTCATCCTTCACCTCGTTATAAATTAACTCTAACAAAGCAATCATATCCCTTGGAGTAAATAAATTTCCTCTAGAAAGTCCTGAGCCATCTACCCACCTAATTTTATCTGGCAGGGTTGATAAATATTGCTTTTCGATGTAGCTTATTACTTTGCTTGTGTTCAGCTCTAGCCCCATTCTATCGGCATAAGTAAGTAAAAGATGCTCGGCAATAAAATTATCACTTGGTAAAAGCATTTCTCTGAATACCGAGTCGCTTTTTAAATTGAAAATCGTTTTGGCGTCGATCGGCATTTTTATGTCCGACACGCCTACAAACTTATTTAACGTGTCCATTAAAAGGTTTACCGTATTGGCGGTTGATACCTTATAGGGAATTTGCTGGTTAATTTTTTCAGGAATAGGAACACTGGGTATTTTGAATAAATTGGTATTAAAATCTCTGATTACTTTAAATGCTTTGCTATTTAAGGTGCTGTCTTTTACGAAGCAACTTGCAAAACTTTGCGGAAGGATCTGCATTTCTCCAGGCTTGGTAGCACTCACAAGTACCACATTATCCATTAATGGTAACTCATTAATTTCGGGCTGGTAGTAATCGTTATAATCATCCCATTGCCATCCGTTGCCATAAAAATCTCCGGTATATCTGCCGGGAGAGAAGAAAAGCTTTTTATTACTATTCTTTAAAAAATCAAATGCTTTTGTGCCTTTTAATTTGGTTTGCAGGAAAGATGGGTCGCCCGTTCCCCAAAAAATAAGCGAATCCCCCCTTTCTATATAGCGCAATGACGGAATTGAATCAGGCGCCATTTTAAGTCCAGCATAAAAGGTAAACAACTTGGTGTTTGATGCAGGTGTATAATAGGTACTGGCATCTTTTTCAAAAATCATTTGCTTTGCCGACATATCGTACAATGCAAATCCGGCATGATACTTATTAATTATAGTTGAATTTTTAAATTCTTTGCTTACTTTTCTAGAAATAATTTTATTTGAGGAGCAGGCTGTGAAACAAATCGCTAAAATGAAGGTCAGACAAATAAGTTGTTTATAAACAACTGAAGTTGGATTTTGCATTTATTAACCAGTTAAAGGTAAATTATGACTCCTAATTTATTAATTTAGTTTTATGAAGCTTACTTGTAGCGCAATAAAATTACCGTTTATTGTTCTTTTTGTGATAACTTTTGCATTTCAAACTGGTTTTGTAGGCTTTTGTTATGGGCAAAACTTCCAGTTTGATTACAAAATCAAAAGAGATGCCCTTAGTTTTAAACTGGTTAAAAATCTGATCATAATTCCAATATATATCAACGATAAAGGGCCATTTAATTTTATTTTAGATACTGGGGTCGACCCATTAATTATTACTGATTCTACGATTGTCGATAAAAATCAACTGACCAATTTAAGAAAGGTCAAAATTAATGGCACAGGAGAAGGTGATGAATTAACCGCCTATATTTCCAATAACATCAATGCCAGAGTGGGTGCCGCCTCTATGAAGCACGTCCCAACAGTGATATTAAAGGAAGATGTTTTTAATCTTTCTATTTATTTAGGGTTGAAAATCCATGGTTTGATTGGTTATCACTTTTTTAACAGTTTCATTGTAAAAATAAATTACACCCAGGCCAAAGTTTCTTTTAGCTTGCCTCAAACCAGAAAAAAAATTAAATGGAACAAGCTCGATCTGGAGTTCCTTGAAAATAAGCCTTATATCAATGTTCCTGTTAAAGTGCCGGATTTAGGGGAGATTAATGCAAAGTTAATTATTGATTGTGGTGCTAGTCATGCTCTATCATTGGAATCTTACAAAGAAGGGGTGTTCCCCTTACCAGTCCCCAGTTTTCAGGCTAACCTAGGAGTGGGCTTAGGAGGGAAGATTAATGGAAATATAGGAAGGGTTACTTCCATTAAGCTGGGGGAATATGAGCTTAAGAATGTCCTAACCAGTTTTCCCAATTATAGCGATGTTGCTGCAAAGGCCCGGCAAAAGCAGCGAACGGGTAATCTAGGGTCAGATATTCTTAAAAAATTTACCGTGATTTTTGATTATCAGGGTGGCGCCATGTATTTCAAAAAAAATAGTTCCTTTGCGAAACCCTTCGAGCATGATATGTCGGGCGTCGAAATCTATGTTGATGACCGCCAATTTAACAGGGTCTATGTGAGTAGGATTGAAGCGGCATCGCCAGCAGAGAAAGCCGGCATTTTAGCGGACGATGAAATTCTTTCAATTAATTTTAAAAAAATCACCGACTATTCAATTGACGACGTAGTTAATCTTTTAAAATCTGAACATGGTAAAACGATTCTTATTGAATTCAGCAGAAACGACAAGGTTTACATCAAGATTCTTGCGCTAAAAAGAAGACTTTAAAAGCTGCGACCAATATACGGCATGTAATATTTTGAATACATGAGTCTTTTCACTTAGCTCCTTTTTAATTTTATACCCCTATAACCAAACACAAATACAAAGAACATGACTAAAAATCAAAAATTACTGGCTACGGCTGGGGTGATTTTATTTTGCGCTTTGGGCAACGCTACTTTTGCTCAAAAAAAGAAAAAAGGCACTCCTCCCGCGGCAACCCCTGCGGCGGCAACTCCTCCTGCTCCAAAGAAGGAAGGAATTAAAGCTTATGCTGATGTTATTACGGCAAAAGCTAAAAGCAAAACTGGATTATTTAAAACCCATAAAGTTGATGATAAATGGTTTTTTGAAATTCCAGATTCTATTTTAAGTAGAGAAATGCTGGTAGTTACCAGATTAGCCAAAGTGCCATCAGGGGTAAAAGTTGGAAATCAACAATATGGTGGCGAGCAACTTAACGAACAAGTATGGCAATGGGAACGCCGAGGTAAGCAGGTCTTTATCCGCGTACCGAGTTATGCCGTAAGGGCTGATAAAAATTCAGATATGTACGAGTCGGTTAAAAACTCTAACTTATCTAGCATTTTAGCTTCTTTCGACATAAAAGCCTATAACAAAGATACCACTGGTGTAGTGATTGATGTGACTGATTTTTACAATGGAGATATTATGGCTATTGGTGCAACCGATGCGTTGAGAAAAGCTTATAAAACCACTGTTTATGATGCGTCTAGATCGTATCTAGACACCATTAAAACCTTTCCGATTAATATTGAAGTGGTCACTGCAAAAACATACAAATCTGTTGAATCGCCAATCGATAACAGTATAGGCGCTATTACATTTGAATTTAACACCTCGATGTTACTGCTTCCAAAAAACCCTGTTAAGGCGCGTTTAATGGACGCAAGAGTTGGTTATTTTGGTCAGGGACAAACGGATTATGGTACCGATGCACAAAAAGCAGAGCGTACAGCCTATATCCATCGTTGGAATTTGGTTCCTAAAGATACCGCAGCTTATTTGCGTGGTGAATTAGTAGAGCCTGTTAAGCCAATTGTGATTTATATTGATCCGGCCACTCCAAAAAAATGGGTTCCATATCTTATTAAAGGAATAAACGACTGGCAAGCTGGTTTTGAGGCTGCTGGATTTAAGAATGCAATTATCGGTAAAGAGGCTCCAACACCTCAACAGGACCCTGAATTTAGTGTAGATGATTCTCGCTATTCGGTGATTCGTTATTTTGCATCAGATATTGCCAATGCTTATGGTCCGCATGTTTCGGATCCTCGTACCGGACAAATCTTGGAAACACATATTGGCTGGTACCATAATGTGATGAACTTATTGAGGAATTGGTTTTTTGTACAAACCGCAGCTATCAATCCTGAAGCGCGTAAAGCAAAATTCTCCGATCATCAAATGGGTGAACTAATTCGCTTTGTTTCCTCACATGAAATTGGCCATACCTTAGGTTTACCGCACAACTTTGGATCAAGCTATGCTTATCCGGTTGATTCATTGCGTTCAAAAACTTTTACCGATAAAAACGCAACCGCACCGTCTATTATGGATTATGCGCGCTTTAATTATGTAGCACAGCCTGGAGACGGTGTTGTTAGAATGTTCCCTGGCATTGGTGCTTATGATAAATGGGCTATTAAGTGGGGCTATTCATGGTTCCCTGGCGGATTAACTCCGCAACAAGAAAAGGCTAAACTAGATGTTTGGACTACTGAAAGAGCGGGAAATCCACTGTATTTCTATGGTCGCCAAGGCAACCCTTATGATCCAAGGGATCAGAGTGAAGACCTGGGTGATAATGCGATGAAAGCAAGTACTTATGGTATTGCCAACTTAAAACGCATTTTACCGAATGTTGAAAAATGGACCTTTGAAAAAGGTAAAGATTTCGGAAACCTAAGTGAGATATATAGTGAGATTATTGGTCAGTTTAACAGATACATGGGTCATGTAGCCTTTAACATTGGAGGTTTAAGCGAAAACTATAAAACTTATGACCAAGAAGGTGCGGTTTACAACTACGTATCGAAAGCTAAGCAAAAAGAGGCCGTTGCTTTCTTTAACAAACAATTATTTACCACGCCATTATGGTTAATTAACAATGAGCAATTAAATAAGTTCGACAACGGCACGATGATGAATAAAATTAAAGCAGTACAAACAGGTACGGTTAATAACATTATCAGTTCATCTAGATTGTTGAGAATGCTTGACAATGAAGTAAAGAATGGCACTGCTGCTGCGTACACCCTGCCAGAGCTGTTTAGCGACTTAAGAGGAACTATCTTTGCTGCTGGAAGACCAGATGCGTTTAAACGCAATTTACAAAGAGGCTTTGTAGATAGGTTAGGTAGCCTAATGGTAGATGCTCCCGCTCCTCAATTGCCGCCAGGCTTTTCATTTACTCCTGTAAATATTTCTTTAACAGATATTAGACCATTGGTAAGAGTAGAATTAAAAAACTTGTTAGCAACTGTTAAGGCACGCGGTGTTGCTGGAGATACGATCACTAAAGCGCATTACGAAGATTTAGCGATCAGAATAAATGACATTCTGAACCCTAAAAAATAATTTAATATGCCCCGATGTTATATCGGGGCTTTTTTATGTCATAATATGAAGAAAGCATCTTTATTAGCTATATTTTTTATTGCCCTAAGCAATCTTGTCTCTGCGCAAAATAACGACTCATTGGTCATCGTTAACGCCTCGTGGAATACCAAAAGAATTGCAGCGAAAACAACCTTAAACACTTATCATTTCGATCAAAAAAATCTTTTTTCATCCAACCAATACATTTCGTATATCGAAATTAAAAGAAAGGGAAATGCTCCTGTTTTTGCATTTGGCAACGAGGTAAAGGTTAAGAAAACTACTTCCACTTTTGGAAAAGAATTAGGCGCCATTGCGGCAATAAACGGCACATTTTTCGATGTAGCAAACGGAGGGTCTGTTGATTTTATTAAAATGAACGGCACCGTTATCAAGCCAAATGTACTGGATAAAAACGGAAATAGAACGAGGCATCAACAAACGGCAATTGTAATTGACAACAAAGGAAGGTTAGCTCTCAAAAAGTGGGATAAAACTCCTAATTGGGAAAACAATTTAACAGAAAAAGACATTATGGTAAGTGGTCCCTTGCTCGTGTTTAACAAGAATGTTGAAGAGCTGGATAGTTCTTCTTTTACGAAATCTCGTCATCCCAGAACTGCGATAGGAATTAAAGCAAATGGCAAAGTAATTTTATTAACTGTTGATGGCAGGCAAGAAAATTCGGCCGGAGTGAGCCTTTACGAGCTGACCAACGTCATGCGCTGGCTTGGTTGTGTGAGCGCTATTAACTTAGACGGCGGTGGCTCTACAACTTTGTGGGTAAGAGAGGGTGTCGTGAATCATCCATCCGACAATAAAACGTGGGATCATGAAGGCGAAAGAAAAGTCGCCAATGTAGTAATCCTGAAGAAGAAATAACGTTAAGAGATTTTACATATCTAATCATGAAGTTTAACATCCTTATTTGTTTATTTCCTTTATTATGCCTGTTTTCATGCAGTTCAAACTCGGAAAAAGATAGTGCCAAACAGCAAAAAAAAGCTCCTGCCGATTTAACCTTTAAAGATGTAGATGGCATTCGTTTTTATGAAGTCAAACGCAGGTTTAGAAACAATTTATCCTTTAACAAAGATGGATTTCAGCAAGAGCCCTCTTGGGAGATCGAGGTTAAAGGTCCCGATAGCATCATGGTATATAGTCCGACAAAGCGGGGAATGGAAACCGTTTATCTACAGTTTGACCATGGAAAGGTTTACAACTTTATGCGGGAGTTTTTTCGTGTAAAGATCATTACCAAAGATAGCTTAATTTTACAGCGATTGCATGTAGATGGCAAAACTATCGCTAGCGACGACGATTATCGCTCGGAAGTGTACTCTACCTATTATTCAAAGGATTATATCGAAAATAAACTCCACACTACGCCGAGCGAGTTACAAAAACCCTCCCGTGCGGATAGTTTATTTATTGCCGATCTTGCCAAGAAAACTTTAAAAGATCCTGGAAATCCAAAGATTGCATTTGCTGCAAGGCAGCCAGCTGTTTTCCTGCCGAATAGCAAAAATGTAACTGCGGAGAAAATAAGCACAATTGATGCGCTTAACAAGCGCAATACATCGGTAGATTATCTATATCCGTTGTATCGATTACATATTAACAAGTCTTACAAAAACTTCAATTTTAGCTTTTCTGTGATTGTTGATGCCTGGGGAAAGTTACATGTTAACAGGGTGGATGGTGTGATGCAGGAAGATCTCAAATACCGAAAAAAACTGCTTGATGGGATTACGGAGGTTTATTTACAAAATCTGTTTTTGATTAAGCCCGGAATCACTTTAGGGATGAAACATTCTAGTGAAGTTAACCTTCAAGTTTCAGGCAAAATGAGCCCGTAAATTGCCTGTATAATTGTATAGTTACCAAAAAATGAGTGATTTGCATTTATTAAATATTTATTGCGTACCTTGCAAACTTAATTATTAATACATAATACAATGCAAGAAGGAACAGTAAAATTTTTTAATGTAACTAAAGGTTTCGGATTTATTATCCCTGCAAACGGCGATAGCGAAATTTTTGTACATTCAACAGGCCTTATCGATGAAATTCGTGAAAACGACAAAGTTGAATACGATGTTGAAAGCGGTAAAAAAGGCTTGAATGCCGTTAATGTGAAAGTAATCTAATTATTATCATATTTTACCAAGCCCCGATCTTAAGTCGGGGCTTTTATTTTTGGAACACCCTTACATAATCCACTTTCATCGTTGCCGGAAATATCGAATCATCGATTCCGTTCTTTCCACCCCAGTTGCCACCAACGGCAACATTTAGCAATAAATGAAATTGCTGATCAAACGGCCATTCATCTACCCCTTTTTTACTATTCTTAAAGGTAAAATAAAGCTTGTCATCAATAAAGAAATCGATATGGCTTTCATACCATTCTATGGTATAAACATGGAAATCAGCATATAGATCTGGCACTTTTAATGCTTTGCCTACTTGTGTACCTTTATTATGATTAAAGGATAAAGTGTGTACCGTGCCATGAACCGAATCAGGCTCATAGCCTACGTGCTCCATCACATCTATTTCTCCGCTTTTTGGCCATGCGCCGTACTTCCAGTCAGTTGGTAACATCCAAATGGCTGGCCATATTCCTCTCCCCTTTGGCAGCATGGCGCGAACCTCTAAACGACCGTATTTCCAGTCAAATTTTTTCCTCGTGGCTAAGCGCGCGGAGGTGTATTTATCTGCCTTGCGCGCAGTAATATTTAATATTCCTTTTTCAACATTTGCGTTTAAGGTGTCGGCATTCGTATAGAATTGTTTCTCGTTGTTTCCCCATCCAGTTCCACCCACATCATACGTCCAATTGTTTGAATCGGGAAGTCCTTTTCCATTAAACTCATCTGCCCATGTCAACTTCCATCCTTTTGCTGTTGGCTGATATTTTTTCAATACTTCAAAAAGCAATTCTGGCTCGTTCGTTGTAATATAGTCAACCTCATTTGCAATGAGCCATTCCATTTCAGGTACGGTATTAACGGTCCAGGCGTTTAAGGTAAGTCCGAGTTTTTTCGCTGGCCAAATCCAATTGTTTTTTTGAAAGACCGAATAATGATAATCTAATCCAGTTAGTCCGTCTGCTTTAACCTTTTCGGGCGCAAAATCCCCATTTAGATATTGAACTTTTGCTTGGGGATCGTTGTCCACTAAATATTGACATATATCATAGCCGAAGCTGATGTACTCTACCCATTGTTCGCATTTCAATTTTCTGACTAACGCTAAACTACGCTCTGCAATATAGCGGTCTCTTTCCTTGCCCATCTTCTGTGGCTTGATCTCGAAAATTAATTTTGTCCCCTTTTGGTTTAATCCAGCTTTAAGATATTCTTCTGCGGTTGGGATGGATTCCCCGTTAGGCAATTTTTTAGTTAACAGTTGCGCATAGGTCGACTTAGGAATTGACATTCCTAAAAAATTAGGGTCGTGATTAACTACCAGTACGCTATCTAGCGTTAGATGAACATCAAACTCGGAACCATGGCACTTTAGTCTAATCGCCTCTTTTAGTGATGCAATTGAATTTTCTGGAAGGCTTTTCTTTTTCCAGGCTCCCCTATGTGCGATAACCTGATTTTTATGCCAAGAGTTAATTACTTTTTGAGCGCTTGTTGTTGTACTAACCATCACCACCGATAACATGGCTACTAAAATTGCTTTCATGTTTGTATTTGTTGTTTTTTGCTTTCGATTTATTGCGTATCCTTGTGAATTTATAAAAGTATGATTTTGTAACTAACTTTATAGCGATTTTTTATTAACTTATCTATCTTTAATAAAAAAAAGCGTAAGGCGTTATATACTATGGGCAGTAGCTACGAGCTTTTAATTGACAAAATAAATGAATTTACCCGAAAGTTTTATCTGAACAAACTTTTGCGTGGAAGCATTTATGCTGCCGCAAGTATTTTAGGCTCCTATCTGCTATTGTTTCTTTTTATTTACTATGCTAACCCTGGAATAGTCCTAAAAACGGCATTATTCTTCTCTTTTTTAATCCTAGCCCTTATTGCATTGGGTTTTTGGGTTATCAAACCTGGCTTGGCTTACTTTAAACTCGGCAAAAATTTAAGTATCGAGCAATCTGCTAAGCTTATTGGCGATCATTTTTTTAACGTTAAGGATAAACTATTAAATACTTTACAACTGAAAGCTCTGGCGGACAGCGCTCCTCAAAATAGTTCGCTTATTTTAGCAGGAATCGATCAGAAAATAAGCGCGTTAAAGCCCATTCCGTTTTCGAGCGCCATCAATTTGAGCGACAACAGGAAGCATATCAAGTTTATGCTTCTTCCCTTAGCTATTATTTTGATTATTGGAATAATTGCGCCCACTATATTGCGAGAAGGCACCAGTAGCTTTATTCGTTATAATGAAGAGATTTTACCGAAAGCTCCGTTTAATTTCATTGTATTGAATAAAAATTTGAATGTTACTCAGGGGGATGATTTAACAATCAACTTAAAGTTAACTGGAGATGAATTTCCACAAGAAATATATATTGAAGACGGGGCAAATACTTATAAGCTGGAGAAGGACCAGATTAACCTCTTTCATTATACTTTTAGAAACATTCAACAAGATAAGACGCTTCGGTTTTTTGGTGGTGGCTTTAATTCAACCAGTATTGCCGTTTTTGTACGGCCAAGGCCTATGTTACTCAATATGAGTGCGGTTTTAGACTACCCTGCTTACCTCAATCGGAAAAGCGAACCAGTAGCAAATGTAGGCGATCTGCTCATCCCCGAAGGAACAAAAGTAACCTGGCAGTTAACCACAGTAAATAGCGCAAGTTTATCTTTTATACTTCAAAATAAAGTTTATCCCCTTGTAGTTAAAAATAATACCGCTTCATTTAGCAGCATTGTGAAAAATAATGGTGCATACCGCATTATCCCAAAAAATTCTTTTGTAAGCAACGCTGATTCGCTAAGTCACCAGATTGCCGTTATTCAAGATCAGTTTCCCAGTATCGAGGTAAGCGAAGCTCCGGATTCACTCAGCAGTAAAGCACTTTACTTTTCGGGTATGATAGCAGATGATTATGGTTTTTCTTCTCTGAAGTTTGTTTATAACCTAAGTGAAAAAAGGAAAACAATTGGTGCTTACAGCCAATCCATTCCTATCAAGACCAACCAATTAGAAAATTCATTTTTCCACTTATGGAATTTAAATAACATCGCTGTAAAACCTGGTCAGCTATTAACCTATTATTTTGAAGTTGCCGACAATGATGGAGTAAATGGAGCAAAAGTTAGTCGCTCGGCAATAAAAACCTATGAAGCTCCTTCACAGCAAGAAATAGCTGCTAAGCTTGCGGAAGGAAGCAATGCGTTGAAGAAAAAAATGGAGTCGACCATTAAGCTTGCATCAAGTATTGAGCAGGAGAGCAAAAAACTAAGTCAGAATCTGTTGGACAAAAAACAACTAAGTTTTGAAGATAAAAAGCAAATTGAACAATTACTCGATAAACAAAAACAATTAGAAGAAGCCGTTAAAGAGATCAAAAAGCAAAATGAAAAAAACAGCTTCGATAAAGAGGAAAATAAGGCTATTAATGAAGAGTTAAAAGAAAAGCAAAAACAGATAGATGAGCTGTTTAATAACGTGCTGGATGAAAAAACCAAAGAGCTTTTGCAAAAGTTACAGCGGTTAATGGAGCTCAATAGTAAAGACCGGACCCGGGAAGAATTAGCCAAAATGCAAATGGACAATAAAGGGTTAAAAAATGAACTTGACCGTATTTTGGAATTATACAAGCAGCTTGAGTTTGAGCAAAACCTACAAAATAAAACGGATCGCTTGCAAGAGATGGCGAAACAACAAAAAGAACTAGCGCAGCAAAGCAAGGATAAAAATACTGCGATAAACGAGCTCAAAAACAAACAGGAAGAACTAAATAAAGATTTTAAGGCGCTGCAACAGGAACTAGCAAAACTGGCCGAGAAAAATCAGGACCTTGAAAAACCCAATCCGTTTAAAAATCCTGAAAAGGAAACTAGCGACATCGAGCAAAAACAACAAGAGAGTAAAGACCTGCTAAACAAAAACGACAAGCAAAAAGCGGCTGAGAAACAAGAACAAGCAGCGGAACAAATGCAGGCCTTGGCTAAAAAAATGCAAGAAGAGCAACAAGAGGGCGAAGAACAAGAATCGAAGGTAAACGCGAAGGAACTAAGGCGTTTGCTAGAAAACTTATTAAGCACTTCCTTTGAGCAGGAAAAAGTAATGCTTGCTTTGAAAAAAATGACCATTAACGACCCCTCATATGTTGCTAACGTACAAAAGCAGCACACGATCAAAGACAATATGAAAACCATAGCCGACAGTCTGTTCTCCTTGAGTAAAAGAGTTCCGCAAATTGAAAGCACTGTAAATAGTGAGGTCGACAAAATTAACTTTAACATCGAAAAATCAATTGATCAGCTGGGGGATAGGCGAACCGGGGAGGCAAATAGATACCAACAAACCGCCATGACATCTATAAACAACTTGGCCCTCATGTTAAATGAAGCGCTAGATCAATTGCAAAAAAACCAGAAAAATGGCAAAGGAGGCAAAGGAAAACAGAGCATGCAGCAACTGCAAAAATTGCAAGAGCAGCTAAACCAAAAAATGCAAAACGCCAGAGAGAAGATGCAGCGAGAAGGAAATAAAGGTACCGTTGGAAAAGGTGAGATGAGCGAAGAGTTTGCGCAAATGGCCCGACAACAGCAAATGATCAGAGAGGCTTTGCAAAAAATCAATTCTGAAGAGAATAAAGACGGCAAGGGTTCTCTGGGGGATTTAAATCAGGCAATCAAAGAGATGAAGCAAACTGAGGCAGAACTAGTCAATAAAAAGATTGAACAGGAAACGATGAATCGTCAGAAAAATCTCCTGATCAAATTACTAGATGCCGATAAGGCACAGAGAGAACAAGATGAAGATTCGAAACGAGAAAGTGCCGCAGCAAAGGAATTTCCCCCTTCTTATCAGCAAATGCTCGATAAATTTAAAAAACAACAACAAAGTGAAAGTGAGTTAATCCAAAAGTTATCACCAAACTTAAATTATTACTATAAAAATAAAATCGCCGAATATTTTAAATTGCTAAATTCGCCCAAAAATTAATCGTCATTGCGAGGCACGAAGCAATCTCAAAGCACGAAGCAATCTCAAAGCACAACACTACCAAAAGGAGATTGCTTCGTGCCTCGCAATGACGCATGAGCTAAAAAACATGCCAAAAATCAATTTTTTCACAGAAGACATCACGCATACCTTAAAGCACAAGACCAGAATCAGGTCGTGGATTGCCTCAACAATTGCCGAAGAAGGCTATCAACTAACGGAGTTAAACTTCATTTTATGCTCAGACGAATATTTATTGCGTATAAACCAAGATTATCTTCAACACGACGATTATACTGACGTAATTACTTTCGATAACGCAGAGGCGCCTAAAACGATTGTAGGCGATATATTTATCAGCGTTGACAGGATTAAAGAAAACGCCCAGCAATTTGGAGCCGATACCCTAGAGGAGCTTTGCCGGGTAATGATTCATGGCACTTTACATTTATTGGGCTATAAAGACAAAACAAAAGCCGCCAAAACACTGATGACGGCTAAAGAGGATTATTACCTGGCAAGCATAAGCCTTACCTAACCGAAACCCTTGTGCCTTCGCTATGCGTGGTAAACTCCGGAGCATACATGCATTGTAAAGTGGTTATCCCATTGCTAAAATTACCCGCATGGGTTACCCTTAGCTCATATTCAAAGACATACGTTCCTTTACGCATGTAACCCATAAAGAAATTCGTACTCGCATCCTTGGTGCTTTCGTAGTAGCCCAAACCATCTTGATATTTGTACCTGGAAATCGCATTCACAGGTTCAAAACCCGCCGACCGCATGTCTTTCAAATGCACATATTCCATATCTCTATCGTTATAGATTTCAATGCGAACCTTTACCAGGTCACCCGGACTAAGCACCTTGTTTGAAGTTAAAGGGTTAAGGATATTGCCCTTTATGCTGGAATTTTGAATAAACAACTGCTTCTTGATCTTAACACCCGCATTGGCCGGCGTAATTTTATCCAATTGCTCAAAGTACTGCCAATATAATGCTCCCCATGCAATGGATTTGTTATTGTTCTTTACCGCTACTTTTCCCATTTCCGGACTAACATCCGCACCGGCAATAGCAATTTTTTGATAACCCGTTCCCGCTTCTTTTGGCGCATTGGCAAATCCTAAGTCGGCAATGGTTTTGCCGCCGATTAAAACTACTGGCTCGATCGAATCGCTAAGTGAATCATAACCTTTCATTAACAGGGCATAACAAGCCGCCGCAGTTGCCTTGGTCGTTTTCCAATCGTTGGTCTGTTTATGCTTCAATAACCAGATTTTCATTTCCTCAACAGCATTTACATCTCCCGCAACCTCATCAAATGCTTCAATTAACAACGACTGTGTTTCGATTGGACTTTGGTACCACCACCAACCGCTGGTGTTTTTTGCCCAAAACATCCCCATTTCATCGCTTTGCTGAGCTGTTTGCTTTAGCAGAGTCATGATTTTTAAGGGCTCGACTTTATTCCCGCTCCTGTATAAAACTAAGGCGGTTTGCCCTAATTGGTAGCTATCAAATGTTTTCCAGTTTGCTGCCAGCTTCTTTAAATAAAAATCTTTTGCCTTTACAAATGCTGGATCGTTGTTGAGCTGATTGGTGTAACTTCTGGCATATAAATAATGTAAAGGCATATATCCGAATTGTCTGCCTGCAATTTCCCCATTGTAATCTTTTACCAACTCCTTATCCAAATAGATAATGGCCTTATTGAGGATGGTAGTTAATGCGGGATATACTTTGTCGTCAATTAGCTTTAGCTTTTTAAGCTGCCCAATACCCAAAACAATGTGCTGGGTAATGTAACGGTTGCCTTGCATACCCGTAAACCAAGGGAAAGAGCCATCGCTATATTGCATTTTCTCTAATTTTTCCAGATTGCTTTTTAGCTCATAAGTCATCCGGTTTAAATCGAATAAGGTTGCTAATCTTTTTTTGCGTTCGGTTTCACTAGCCACTTGTCTAACCCAAGGTGTCTCTTCCAATAAAATTGATTTTAATTCTGGGTTTTTCTCCAAGTTCGAGAGCAAGGCTTCGCCACTTTGAGTTTGCTGCCATTGATGGAAGATTTCCTTGATTCTTGGGGAACTATTGATAATTCCAGCTGCGAAACTATTGGCATAAAAACGACTAAATGTTTGTTCAGCACATTCATAAGGATATTCCATAAGGTAGGGAAGTGCCTGGATAGCGTACCAAATTGGATTTGCGGTAAATTCAAATGTGAGTGCCTGATTTCTAATTGTTTTAGAAGATCCCGAAGTAATCAGCTTCTCCATGTTAAACGTTTTGCTGGCATTCCCACGAACGTTGATGGGCATGCTTTCGGTAACCAACATCGAATTTGGCAAAACGGGAATGGTCATTTCCTCGCCATCGCTAAACTTGCCAGCGTTTGCCACAACCGTATAGGTAATGGCACTTACTCCCGACGGAATAATTAAGTTCCACTTCAGTACCGTATTTCCTTCATTAGCTAAGGTGAAATCTTGGTTTAACCTATCCCCTTTTGCCAATAGCTGAATAGATCTTCCTGTTAAGGCATTTTTGAGTGCTAATTCTGCTTCCCCTTTTAGGTTCTTGCCTGATAAATTATTCAACTTTGCACTGAATAAAATGGTATCACCTTCTCTGAAAAAGCGCGGCGCATTGGCAGAAATAGCTAATTCCTTTTGGGTAATCAATTCATTGCTGATGGTTGCTGTTTTTAAATCCTTAGTATGAGCAAAACCCATCATTTTATACCGTGTTAACGATTGGGGAATGGTAAATTCAATCTTTATTTCTCCATTTTCATCGGTTCTTAACTGTGGGTAGAAAAAAGCAGTTTCATTGAAATTAGTGCGAGGAACAATATTGGATTTGTTAGGCGCATAACTTATCATGTCCGCGTGGCTATAAATGGTATTATCTTCAACGATGCCTTTGGCCTTTAACTCGTTTGCGCCTAAACGGCTGCCCCGTAAAACTAGTGGAACTGCAGGATCCCCTTCCATCTTCCTTTGTATACTACTTCCGGCGCTAGTTACCACCACCTCATTCAACGAGCTTCCATCATTTTTAAGCCTAACGTCTATTCTTCTGTTTTTCCCAACTTTTACTTTAAACGGTTTATATCCCAAAAAAGAAACGGTCAACTCATCGCCCACCTTTGCGGCTATGGCATACACTCCCAAGTTAGTAGCGGTAGAAGATAATTTTCCAACCCTTACCCTCGCTCCGGGAATGGTATAACCCTGACTATCGTATACCACTCCATAAATAAGCGTTCCCTTGGCTAGTGTGGCTAGCTTATTGACCGCCTCCTGTGAGAGGGTTCTTTTAGCGAGGAACTGAACATAATCGATATAGTTTCGATAAGCCTGGTTGTAACCGCCATAATAATTGTAGCCAAAAAGGTTAAGGTTTTCATAAACTCTCGGTTTTACACTGTACCCATTATAAGTGTTTAAAAACCAAAGGTAGTTTCCATAACTTACATTGTTGGCATTCAATTTCCAGGTGTAGTTGTGATAATCGTAGTTGCTCCTCGGGCTAGTATTCCAACTCATTGTTTTAAAGTTATCTAAAGAAGCATCATACAAAGTGGCTACCATTTCGGCCATTTCTTTTTCGCCATGGCGATTGCTAATCTGTAACTTCCAGCTTTCTTTTTCACCGGGCTGAAGCTTATTTCTAAAGGTAAGAAATTTGATGTCGAGCTGTGACGCTGGATCTACGAAGTAGACTTGTTGTAATGAGTTATAGATTGTGCCATTTTCTACCATCGTAAACTGTAGGGCAAACCCATCCTTATAACTAGCTTTCGGTTTAATTTTCAGCACGGTTTGCTTTGGTGAAAGATTTAACCATACCCTTTCCTCAATCCTATTTTTGTAATAAAGCTCGTAATAGGCCCTGCTGTTTTTCGATAAACCGGCTAGTCTAAAAACAGCGCTTTCACCTGGGCTAATGATATTTGATTCTGGTACAATCCATTCCGAGCTGCTTTTAATAATCGAAGGCTCTGGCCCGTATACTACCACAAATCGCTCAACCGCTATGGTGTCGCTTAAATCATTAATGGCGCTAAATATAACTTTGTAATGGCCAGGTGTTAATTGCTTTTGGTTGAAGGTAAACCTGCCCCGTCCTTTATCGGCCGTGCTACTTTGCTGATACTGGCTCTTTGAAACCGGCCATTTAGCAAAATCAAATTCCCTGTCGTAATCATCAGTAGGGAAGGTCTTGATAAATTCTTCTTTGCTTAAAGTGTATTTCTCTGCATAAAAAGGGCTTTTGTTGGTTAACCTAGTTGGAGGCTCAAGCAAAAACCATTCGGCTTTTAGATTAGCTTTAATAGGTTCGTGATTTAAGTTAGTTACCAAAAAAGGGATGCTGTCTGTCTTTGAACTTGCAAATAAAACAGCGCTGTTGTTAACAATGAGTGAGATGTCTTTTTTACCTGCATTAATGGTGGTAGATTTTGTACTTGTTTCGCCATTTACATCCGTAACAGTAACTTCAATTTCAAAACTATAGTTCAACCTTTCATTTGGGGCTTCAGCAAAAAAGCTCAATTCAAACTTGCCGTCGGCTCCCGTTGCCATATTGCCGAAAGAAACCTGTTGTCTATTAAATGCCATACTTCCGTACAGGGCTGCATAATCATAGTCTTTTAACCCGTAATCATAAATTGCCCTTCGAAAAACTTTATAGGAAGCTTTAGTATCGCTCACAGAGTAACCAGCGAAGGCCACAGCCTTACCAAATACTTTTACACTATCATTTAACTGGTAGCGTTGCGTTAGCTTATCAAATACTACTTCAAATGTGGGTCTTTTATATTCTTCTACTTGGATCGCGAGGCCTCCATAAGGCGTCTCCAGTTTCATTAAGCCGTTTAGTTTCCCTAAGGGAATGGTAAATGAACCCTGAAAAGTGCCAAACTCGTTGGTACGAAGCTCTTTTTTTTCGATTTCTTTACCATTTACATCTTTCAATGCAATTTCAACTATTTCATTCGTTAGCAATAAGTTCTTGTCATGCTGATAACCAATATAAAGCCCTTTATAAAAAACAGTCTGCCCAGGGCGGTAAATGGGTCTGTCAGTAAATAGGATTACTTTTTTTTCATCGTCGGCCTTATAGCTTCTGTTATAGTTATTGATATTAATCAATAACGAATCATTACCCAAAGACACGATAGCAGAATTAATCTGCTGGATCTCGTTTGTACTGGCATATCCTAATTCATTGGTAAGGATGGGTGCACTTTCCACGGCCTTCACAGAAGCCCTCCTCTGCCGAATAGTAACCCCTTTCATGGGGGCGCCGCTGGTGCTGTTGGTTACAAAAAATTCGTGAGTGGTATTATGAACCAACCTGTCTGTAACGATCATGGCGCTAACATTGAAAGTTGAGTAGCTGAAAAAGGTTTGGTCAGAATTTTCCAGCCTATTTTGCGAGATGAGCAAATAATTGCCCTGATTAAGCGGATCTATCGTCGCCACCAAGCTGTGAGTATGGTAGTCTGCAGTTTTGGGAACGATAATAAACCATTGTTTCAAAGGTTCATTTTTTGCTAAAAACCCGAAGAATTCTTTCTTGCTATTTAGGGTATTATAAATTCGATCTTGTAAGGGCCTTTTGTATAACTTAAAGTAAATGGTATCTAAGTTTTTATACGATAAATGAAGTTGCGCTGTTTTATGGGGTTCAAGCTGAGCCTTGGTTTGGGTAGTCAACTCAACTGATTTGATCTGCTTGATTAAATTTACCGAATTAATAGCGCCAATGCTGTTTGGGAAAGCAGCAATGGCTTTATTGCCCATTTCAACCGCTTTAACAAGATTTTGTGTAGAAATGCCAACTGCAGCCTGATGGTTCTTGTAAAGCGATGCCAGCTCATATAAAACATCTGCATAAACTTCTGTATGTAGACTTTTTTCCGCTAAATTTTTTAAAGCGTCAGTGTACAATTCGTAATTATTATCTCTAAGCCAAATAAACTTTAATCTCTTCAATTCAACATCGGCAAGCGCCGCCTGGTTTTGACGATTGTGGTGAAATATCAGGAGGCTCTTGAAAATTTGTAACGCTTCACTATAAAATGAAGTGCTATCGCTTTTATTTGCTTGAGTGATGTCAATTTGTGTATTACTGAAAACATCTAATGCCCTATGTGCCAGTAAGTCATATAATGTGGGCCTGAAAGACCTATTATATTTATCGCCCGTTAAAACCTTATCTAGCACATCAACTTTTGTATTTTGCAAAAGCGTAATTTCTTGTAAAGAGCTTAAAAAAGTTTTGGTAATCTCCTCTGTCAGTTTTGGGAGCGACCAAGTATTGATATCGTCGCCAATATTTGCGTTTACGTTTGTTCGCTGAGAGATTCTCCACTGGTTTGCCTGGTAAAACCTCCAATAGGTTTCTGCCAGCAGGGACTGTAAAATGCTTTTCTCTGGTTGTTTTGCCAAACTGATATCCTTTCTTAAGTCAATTAAGATTTTATCAAACGCATTCTCTTCCAGGTATTGCTGGAACAACATTTTGTAAATAACGGATTTAATCAGCATTGACGAATTACCCTCGGCTCTGGCTTGTACAGTCATTTTATCGATGATCGCAAGTGCGTCTTTCGGCTGGGCCTGATTTGCGAGTGAATCGACTTTATAAAAATCGTCTATAGTATATTTCTGGCCAAATGCAGTAGCGTTAAACAGTGTGAGACAGATTAAGAAGGGAAATAAGTGTAGCGTAAATTTCATAAGCCGAGTTTTATTTGTAGATGGTATTTTGTCTCGGTTTCCATAAATTATCTTAATCCAATCTTAGGGCACAAATATTACATAGATTAAATAGCAGAGCAATAGGCCAATAACTCCGGTAATAAAACCTGCCACACGTTTTTTCTTAATAAAGCATAATAAGATTAGTCCGCTTAAGGAAACCAAGATTAAAAATACGGCTGATATATCAATGATCCACCCCCATCCCTTACCAGAATCTCTACCCTTGTGTAAGTCATTCATCACAGCCATTACCCCCATTTTGACCTCTGAAACTTCGTAGCTACCGGTTTCCCGGTTTATAAATGCATCACACGAATAGGCTGGCCCTTTTAAGGAAACACTCACCTCATAATCATCAATTCTTATTTCGCTCACGGCGCCTTTTACCTGATAGTTCTTACGTAAAAACTCGACGATCTCAAGCTTCGCAATCTTATTGGTATCGGGGTTGTTTACCCAGCCGACATTTAATAACCCCTTATTCTTAACAATAACCTGTTTATCACCGCCAAACCAAGAAGGGTGGTTTAAAGTTAAACCCGTTACAGAGAAGAACAGCACAATGGCGAAACTTACCATGGAAAGGTAAATATGTAGCCAACGCGAAAGCTTAGCTACCTCTTTTTTGGGGCTTTTTGCTTTAGAAAGGGCCTTCTTGGGGTTATTTTTTACGGAAGTCAAAAGTTACGTTTGAAATTTCAACATTCCCGGCAATAGTCACTTTTTTTGCGGCTTTTCTTAACTCTAATGGCTGACGAATAATTTCATCTGTTCCATGCTCTTTGGAGCTTTCTATCATGATAGTGTATTTGCCTTGTGGCACTAAATTTCCTTTGTCATCTTTCCCATCCCATTTGATGGTGTATTTGCCTGGTGAACGGGTTGCTCCTGTTACCGACGCATAATTGGCTTTATCAGCCTTAAAAACCTCGCCGTTAATTCTGTACCAATTTCTAAGATCCGGAACCCATTTTGTTTTATTATACCACAGGGCAAGGTTACGCACCGATTTTCTATCCTCGTTTTCTACCCAGATAGCTGCAAAAGGCCTGTGTGTATTTCCTGCAATTACATTTAATTCGAATGTAATGCTTAACTCGTATTTAGGATCCCAGAGTTTTTCTGCGCCACTATATTCCGTATTCGCAACAGTTTTGGCCTGCTTGCTCGCCGGATCAACTAAGGTTGACCAGCCCTTGCTTTCTACTCTTTTACCTGAAGTCGTTATGATTAAATATTCAGCACCCTCAATCGTTTCGGCTAAAGCTTTACTTTCGGCTAATGATAGCACGTTAAATGCCGTTGCCAGTGCCCCTGCATCGGTAGCATTTGCTGCAACTACGGTAGCACTAATCACGCCATCAACTGGTCTTGCAGTACGGGGATCAACAATATGCGAATACCAATGCCTTCCTATTTGTTCACCTCTGCGGTAATTTCCACTAGTAGCGATGGCTTTGTGCTGAATTAAAAGCTGATCGAGCGGAGCATCATTTTCAGCATTTGCTAAAGGATTGGTTACCTTCACAATCTCGTTTACATCTCCCTTTATCACTAAATCACCACCAATATTTACAATAGCAGCCTTGATTTTAGAACTTGAAAGTGCCGCATTACATGATAGATCAATGATGTAACTCTTTGCAAAAGTATTCATTATTAAGGGAGCGTTTGTAAGTCGCGTTGCTGTTTGGTCCTGTTTATTTAAGCTATAATGTTGTTGATTCATTGTTTGTACCGCCTCTTTAAGTTGTTCAGCAGTCGGCAATTTTTGACTCTTTGCTGCTTCTTTCCACAAATTGTTGGCAACAGCGGCCGATGCATCAAGCGCGCCGTCAGTGCGTTCTTTCCATTGCTCAAAAAGTTGTAACATATCAAAGAGTTCTCTCGAAACCTTAACAGGTTTGTTCAAATCGCTATTCATCCACTTGCTAAATTCGCTATTAGCATCATATGCGCTAAAAACCGCCGACAATCTCTCGATCTCCGATAAAGCTGCCTGTTCTGCCTTTTCGGCTTCCGCTTCATACAAGCTTATAAATTTGAACTCTAAGGATGTACCTAAAACATTTTCATAATTAGACACGTATAAATGTGCGCTTGGTATGCTTTTTTTTGCGATAGGTTGTCCGCCAATTAACAGTAAACCCGTTAGGATGGAAGCTAATATTTTCATCTTGTTATTAAGTTTAATTCTAAATAGCTACAAATGTAAATCTTAATTTGAATTAATAATCAAAGTAGATGCTTTTTTTTATTGAGTTTGACTGTTTAAAAGGATCTATCGGCCAAATAATGGGGTGTTTACTACCTTCTAAAGCACTCAAACCTAGGTTGTCCATACAATTAACAGAGAATCAACAAATATTTTATTCGGATTACAAAGGGAGTTGATAGGGAGTTTGTCCCTGTAAACCCCCTATCAACCCCCTGTCAACACCCTGTGTAAACCCTGTGAAAAGTATAGAGTTGTTAGTCTCGACCCCTATTGGGCCTAGCGGAATTCCTCAAAGGCCCAGTTGGTCGAAAAATTAAGGGCGTTGGTCGAGCGCTAACCCCTACTGGTATAATACAGCCATTTTCCGTGCAACCTTTTGCCCTTTACGCAGTCTTATATTCGAAACCAGCCTGATAACGGGCGGTTTAGCAAATAAAAAAGAATTTTAAAATAACAATAACATGAACACTTCTATCAAAAATTTAATCGCAGCAGTTTTAACCTTAGTTGTATTAACCAGTACTGCAATGATTTCTAAAGCGAATGACCATAAAGTAACCGTTTTAAGCGATGTTAAAAAAGTAAACAGGATCGACGTTACAGGCAATGTTGAGCTGATCCTGGTTCAAAGCGCTGAGGAAAGCGTTAAGGTATATAGCGACTACTATACCAATAACGCACTGGTTCAACAAAAGGATGGCGAGCTAAGGGTTAGCTCTTACAACACAGAGAAACTGACTGTTGTGGTATATGTAAACAATTTAAGTGCCATCACGGCGTCGGACAATGCAATCGTTAAAACTTTCGGAAAATTCAGCACATTAGATTTAGCAATAAATCTCTCTGATAATGCGAAGGCAGATTTAAATACGAATACAATTAGCTTAACTACTAATGTAAAAGGTAATGCTGATCTAACATTAACTGGTTCGACTTTAGAGCACAGTGCTTCAGTTAACAATGTTTCAAAAGTGAATATGAATGCATTTGTTTCAGAAAGCGCTTCAATCCGCTCGCAAAATGATATTCCAGTAGTTAAATCAATTGATTTCGGTATCACAGAATAATTTGAATGCACACAATCCATCATAAATTTAGTTTAGTTTTAGTTTAGAAATGCGGGTGGATGTCCGCATTTCTTTTTTGTAAAGAATTTATTGTGCCATGGCCAAGTTGCAATTTAATCTACATGCAATTTTTTAACCGAACAAAGCGTTATTATGGGTTTACATTCATAGCCAATAAATTATTCCTTACTTTTGCTGTAATTTCTTATAAGATAAATCGATAAAACTACATTGAGTACATTAATTGCAGCTGAGGGCTTAGGCCATGGATACCATGATGAATGGTTATTCAAAAATTTAACTTTAGGTATTAACCCTGGTCAACGTGTGGCTTTGGTTGGTATTAATGGAGCCGGAAAAAGCACCCTCCTTAAACTCCTTGCCGAACGATTTTCTCCCCTTGAAGGAAAGATAGTCAAAAATAAATCTGTTAAAATTGGCTTCCTAGATCAAGAGCCGTCATTTCCGGAAGGTTATTCCATTAGCGACTTTATATTTTCATTAGAGAATAAGCAGCAGCAACTGATCAAGGAATACGAAGAGTTGATAGAAGATCCTAACCCTGATGAAAATACGCTTAATCGTTTGTATGAAGAATTAAGTGAACACAATGCCTGGGAGTATGAGCATGAAATTAAAACCATTCTAAGTAGAATGGGCATAAATCATCTTCAACAAAAAATAAGTACGCTTTCTGGTGGACAAAAAAAGCGTTTAGCGCTAGCAAAGCTGCTGATCGAAGATCCTGAGATTTACGTGTTGGATGAACCTACTAACCATTTAGACATCGACACAATTGAGTGGTTAGAAAAGCTATTAACTTCTGGTAACAAAACGATATTATTGGTTACGCACGACCGATACTTTTTAGATAATGTATGCAATACCATTGTTGAACTTGATCGAGGGAAAATCTATAATTACAATGGAAACTACGCATTTTTTCTAGAGAAAAAAAGCGAAAGAGAGGCCGCAGATGAAAGCACTTTCCAGAAGAACAAAAACCTATTAAAGAAAGAATTGGAGTGGATGAGGCGGATGCCAGCTGCACGTACGGTTAAGTCACAGTCTAGGATTAATTCCTTTTACGATTTAGAGGAAAAAACTAAACAAAGATCTGACAATCAAAAAGTTACGCTTAATGTCAAGATGTCGCGTCAGGGTAATAAGATTTTAGAACTAAATCATATCGGACAAACTTTCGATGATAAAAAAATTATTGATGATTTCTCTTATGTATTTAAACGAGGCGATAGAATTGGTTTAGCTGGAAAAAATGGAACCGGGAAGTCTACATTATTGAATATTATTACTGGATTTCTAAAGCCTGAAAAAGGAAATGTAGATGTTGGAGACACAACTGTATATGGTTATTACAAACAAGGGGGATTAGCGTTTAACGAAAAGGAGCGTGTAATAGATATTGTAAAATCGGATGCTGAATATATTAAAATGGCAGATGGGCAAACTATTTCAGCCTCTGCCCTATTAACACTGTTTCTTTTTCCGCCAAAAAAACAGCATGGAATGGTTGAAAAACTAAGTGGCGGTGAAAAGAAAAGATTACATCTCATGAAGGTGCTGATGCAAAATCCGAACTTCTTAATTCTAGATGAACCTACCAATGATCTTGACATTGACACATTAAATGTTTTAGAGGAATTTTTGGAGAATTTCCCTGGCGTATTAATTTTAGTTTCCCATGATAGATACCTGTTAGACAAAATGAGTGAACAGTTATTTATTATGGAGGGCAACGGGGGCGTGAGTATTTACAATGGAAACTATTCTGAATATCGAATTAGTTTGGATAACGCTAAAGATATTCCCCTCCCAAAAGCAAAGACCCAAGAGCCAAACACCTCGACGAAGGAAAGCAAAAAACTAACTTTCAAAGAGCAAAAAGAATTAGATGAGATTGAAGAAACAGTTGCGGAGAAAGAGAATGAGATTGAAGAATTGACAAAATCGATGGCAAATATAGACAGTGTTGATTATAAAAAAATCCAAGAAAAGGCTTCTCAAATTGAAGCACTAAATGTTGATTTAGAAAATATAATGCAACGTTGGGTAGAATTGTCTGACAGGGCGGGAAACTAAATCAAGACATTCTAATCAGCGAAAAGATTTCTGTTTCACGTGAAACAGGAAAAAATTAACAAAATTAACCTTAGTGTTTCACGTGAAACAAGTCAAAATATATGTTTAAAGAATACGATGTTATAGTGGTGGGCGCGGGTCACGCAGGATGCGAAGCAGCAGCTGCAGCCGCAAACCTGGGTTCTTCCGTTCTATTAATAACCATGAACATGGAAACCATCGCACAGATGAGTTGCAACCCGGCTATGGGTGGCGTAGCAAAGGGCCAGATCGTGAGAGAAATTGATGCGATGGGCGGCTACTCTGGTATAATCGCCGATAAAACCACCTTGCAGTTTAGAATGCTAAACCTTTCGAAAGGCCCTGCGATGTGGAGCCCCCGAGCTCAAAACGATCGAAAAAGATTTGCTGAAGAATGGCGTTTCGCGCTGGAGGCCACTCCAAATGTCGACTTTTGGCAAGAAATGGTAGGCAGTTTAATCGTTAAAAACAACACGATAATTGGCGTGAAAACAGCTTTAGGTGTTGAGATAAAAGCTAAAAGCGTTGTGCTTACTAATGGGACTTTTTTAAATGGTCTAATCCATATTGGCGAGAAAAGATTTGGTGGCGGTAGAACTGGAGAAAAAGCCGCTACTGGATTAACCGAACAACTTACTTCATTAGGTTTCGATGCAGGAAGAATGAAAACAGGAACACCTCCACGAATTGATGGTAGATCGCTAGACTATACAAAAATGGAAGAGCAGTGGGGCGATGAAAACCCGGGCCGCTTCTCTTATACCAACGTAGAAAGGCCGGTTGAACAACGTTGCTGTTGGATAACCTATACGAATAACGACGTTCACGAAACACTGAAAGAAGGATTTGAAAAATCTCCAATGTTTACAGGACGAATCAAAGGCCTTGGTCCACGATATTGTCCCTCCATCGAAGACAAAATAAATCGCTTCGCAGAAAGGGACAGGCACCAAATATTTGTAGAACCAGAAGGTTGGAATACTTGTGAAATCTATGTAAATGGATTCTCTACTTCCCTACCTGAGGACATCCAATACAAGGCGCTTAGAAAAATACCGGGTTTCGAAAATGCAAAAATGTTTAGGCCGGGTTACGCCATAGAATATGATTATTTTCCACCTACGCAACTTTCTTTAACATTAGAAACCAAACTTATCAGCAACTTATTCTTTGCAGGGCAGATTAATGGCACTACGGGATACGAAGAGGCTGCTAGTCAGGGTTTTATAGCGGGAATTAATGCTCACTTAAAGATAAATGAACAACACGAACTGATCATGAAACGATCTGAATCATACATCGGTGTTTTAATAGATGATTTAGTGACCAAAGGAACAGAAGAACCCTATAGAATGTTTACTTCAAGAGCAGAACATAGATTACTGTTGAGACAAGACAATGCTGATATCAGGCTCTCTCCTATTGCTCACAAGCTAGGCCTCATCGATGATGAACGCTTAGCTATTGTGAATCGCAAAGTAGAAAACGCTGATGCCATTGTTAACTTTACTAAAAAACAAGGTATTGATATGAGTAGCGCGAATGACTTATTAGCAAGCTTAGGTACTGCAACCCTTAATCAGAACGTTAAGTTATTTAATGTACTGAGCCGACCGCAGGTTGGCATTGAAGATATCCGGAAGGTAAGTAGACCATTTAATGATCTCTTGAATACATTCGATAAAGAAACCATTGAGCAAGCAGAAATTAAAATAAAATATGAGAGTTACTTTGAAAAGGAAAATGAAATTGTAAACAAAATGCAAAAAATGGAAGACAAATCAATTAATCCAGATTTTGATTATACCAAATTACTTTCACTATCAAAAGAAGCCAGGGAAAAACTATTAAAAATAAAACCGAGAACATTAGGGCAAGCATCTCGCATATCTGGTGTATCGCCCTCAGATATTTCAGTCTTAATGGTCCATATTACAAAATAAACCCTAAACGATTGAAAAACAGCACGTTAAAATAATGCAATTTAAAGCGATTTAAGCGCTTATCTTGCTCTTTTAATGTTATTGTTCCAAAAAGTATAAAAATTAAACACGCATCAGATAAATGACTAAAAAAACAATGCCGTCTGCCGACAACTATTGGAAAACATTAGTTCTCTTTATTCTTTGCATTTATGGCTGCGCCAGCATGCGAAATCCAGAAGGTGGTCCGGTTGACAAAACTCCTCCTAAAGTTTTAAAGATGGAGCCTAAAAATTTAACCACCAATTTCAATAGCCAAAAAATTGTTATCACATTTGATGAATATTTCAATATTCAAAATGAATCCAAAGAGTTTTCAGTTTCTCCTGAGCAGGAACGCCCCCCTTTGCTTAAGAAAGATGGTAAAAAATTAGAAATCATATTTCAAGATAGTTTAGAAAAAAATACCACATATACCTTGAACTTTGGAAAAGCAATTGCAGATATACATGAATCTAATGTCTTGAAAAATCTAACTTATGCTTTTTCAACCGGTGCATTTTTAGATTCTTTAAGCATCAGTGGAAAAGTAACTAATCTTTTAACAGGAAAACCTGAAATTGACGCCACTGTTTTTATACTCCCACTTTCAAGGGATTCTATTTTTGGTAAAAAGAGAGCTTCTATTTCCACATCGACAGATAGTAGCGGCTATTATAGCTTGAAGAACCTAAAGAAAGACACGTATAAAATTTATGCTTTGAAAGAAACGGCTGGCGATAAAGTATACCAACAGCGAACAGACGAAATAGGTTTTGTAAAAGAGCCAATTATTTTGACAAAAGATACCACAAATGTAGACATAGGAGTATTTAAGGAGCTGGCGCAGACCTTTAGAATTGTGGATCGGAAGTTAAATAATGATGGAAGCATCAGCATGATATTTAACCAACAACTTTCAAAACCAGACATAACTGTGCTAGATCAAAAATCAATAGATGATTCCAAACTCTTAAGATTTAGTCAAAAAAATGATTCCCTTAGGTTATGGTTGCAAGATCTAACCTTTGATTCTGTGCGCATTGAGCTTAAAAATGAAGGAAAGTCTTTAGATACTATTATCTTCAACAGAGACAAAAAAGACACTTATGCTAGAGCTTTGGTCGTAGCAGATAATCTGGAAATTGGTATGCTTAATCCCTATCGCCCTTACAGACTAATCTTTAATTTTCCAATAGAAAACGTTGATCTAACCAAAATCAAACTAACTGAAGATTCAATTCCACGAACTAATTTTACATTTTCACAAGATAGCACGAATTTCTTGGTATATAACTTGAATTATCCTTGGCGAAAAAAAGCTGCCTATAGTCTACTGTTCGCTGAAGGTGCAATTACCGGAATATTCGGTGTAAAAAATAAAGAGTTCAAAAAAACATTTAAGCTTGCAAGTGCTGACGATTATGGAACTTTTGTGCTAAAAATAGAAATTCCCGATACCACTAAAAGTTACGTATTAGAAATTTTAAATGAGAAAAAAGACGTGGTAGCCACAGAAGTGATTACAAAAAACAGAACAATTAAATTTGCGAATTACAGAGTGGCCACATATGCCACGCGTATCATATACGATGAAAATAAAAATGGTAAATGGGATACTGGAAGCTTGGCACTGGGCACACAACCAGAAAAAACATTTAACAATCCCCAAGAAATAGCCTTGAGAGCTAATTGGGAACAAATATTTACTTGGGCCGTGCCACCACCACCATCTACAACGAAAAAAGAACCTGAGCCGAAGCCTACCAAAGATTAAGTATTAAACCAGTCAGCATACATAATGTAGTTGTCAGGTAGTTTCGCTAATAAAGCCCTTTGCTCTTCTGTGATGGGCTTTATTTTTTTTGCTGGTGTGCCTGCATATAAATATCCTGATTCACATATGGTATTTTCAAGAACTACTGAACCAGCTGCAATAATACAAAACTCTTCTATTATTGCATGATCCATTACAATAGCACCCATGCCTATCAAAACATTATCCTTTACCATACATCCATGTACAATTGCATTATGACCAACAGAAACTCTATTTCCTATGTGCGTAGAGGCTTTTAAATACGTAGCATGAATAACTGCACCGTCTTGAATATTAGTTTCATTACCAATAGTAATGGCATTCACATCCCCCCTAACAACCGCATTGAACCAAACTGAACAACTATGACCCATTACAACTTCTCCAACAATGGTTGCATTAGGCGCAATAAAACATTCTTCACCCCATTTAGGATGCACATTTTTAACTGGTAGTATAACTGGCATAGTATAATTGTTTCGATTTATTAAATAATCGTATCAACCAGCTCTTGCGCATGGTTAGGATAATCTGTATTATAATGTAGTCCCCTACTTTCTTTCCTAGCCACAGCTGATTTAATCACCATATAGGATACTTGAATAACATTCCTTAATTCGCAAAGCTTAACCGAAACTTTATTCTTTTTATAAAATTCTTCTGTTTCTTCATACAATAAGAACAACCGTCGCATTGCACGATCTAACCTGAAATCAGACCGAACTATACCCACATAGTCACTCATTATTTTTTGCGTTTCACGAAGATTATGGGTAACTAAAATATCTTCATCTGATTGGGTTACTCCTTGTTCATTCCATTCTGGAATATTCGTTGGAATTTCGCTGTTTGCAAAATTTTCAATTGCTGAAACAAAAATACGATGTGCAAAAACAGTAGCTTCTAATAATGAGTTGGAAGCCAACCGATTGGCTCCATGCAAACCAGTTGAAGAAACCTCGCCACAGGCATACAAATTATGAATAGATGATTTACCAAACTCATCCACTAAAATTCCTCCACACATATAATGTGCCGCAGGAGTTACCGGGATAAAATCCTTCGTCATGTCTATCCCAATAGATAGGCATTTTGCATAAATATTAGGAAAGTGGTTCAAAATATCATCCTTTTTACGCATCGTAATGTCAAGATATACAAAGTCGTCTCCCGACTTCTTCATCTCTGCATCAATTGCACGAGCTACAATATCGCGTGGTGCTAAAGATCCACGCTCGTCATATTCATACATAAACTCTTCGCCATTTCTCCTTCTTAAAATACCCCCAAAACCTCTTACCGCTTCCGAAATCAAAAATGAAGGGTACTCTCCAGGGTGATAAAGTGCCGTAGGATGAAATTGAATGAACTCCATATTCCTTACTTTACCTTTAGCACGATATACCATCGCCATTCCATCTCCAGTGGCTATAACTGGATTGGTTGTGTTAGCGTAAATGTGCCCTGCACCACCAGACGCCATAACTGTTACCTTTGCTAAAATCTTTTCCACATCGTTAAGCTCTGTGTTAAAGGCATATATACCAAAGCAACTTATATTATCACTACTCTTATCCACATGTACACCTAAATGATGTTGAGTAATTAACTCTAAGCAAAAGTAATGTGTTAATATCTCAATATTCTCATTTTCATGGATCTGCTTAAGCAACACATTTTCTATTTCATACCCAGTAATATCCTTATAATGGAGTACACGATGTGCAGAGTGCCCTCCCTCCTTTGCTAAATCAAAAACTCCGGCAGTATTTTTGTCGAAGTTAATTCCATAATCAATAATTTCCTGAATGCGTTGTGGTCCTTCTTTAACAACTATCTCAACAATATTTTGATTACATAATCCATCTCCTGCAACTAGGGTATCATGGATATGATCTTCAAACGAATCAGACTCATCAACTACCACAGCAACCCCACCCTGGGCATATTTTGTATTAGATTCGTCTTCATTAGACTTCGTAACAATCAATACTTTTCCATAGTTTGCTGCCTTCAATGCAAAACTTAAACCCGCAATACCCGATCCTATAACTAAAAAATCAACTTCTCTCATTAAACGTTAATAAATTCAAACTTGTTAATAACACCCCTATTTATGTGGAAGGAATGTCTAAATTAAACCAACAACTATTTTTGAATGTTTAAAGCTAAGGTAAAAAGGTAATTTGACACAATCTTTTACATTATTTTTAAGCAACTTTGCATAGTTTATTAACTTTTAACAACACACCAATCAATGCACATTTTTATATTGGTAAGTTTTTAGTCTAAATAGTATACCATTGTGAATCAGTTGATATTTAAAATAAAAATATCATATCAATGTTAGTAAGTATCTAATAACTCATATCTTACTATTTTAATTAATAACTTATTCACAGTACCAACATCCTAATAAACAATAAGAATCTATTTATTTAAAATAATTAATAATTATTGAAGTGTTAAAAGCTGTTAACTTTACACCATCAAAAAGAGCCTAATAAAATTTTATACAAATGAGCATAGATATCCTAGAAGAATTAAACAGAAAGGGGTTTGTAGAAGAACAGATAGATCCAACATTGGATTTGTTTGAAGAGATTGAAAAATTAAAAAAGGAAAAGAATGCAATCATCTTAGCACACTATTATCAAGAACCTGATATACAAGATATTGCAGATTATATAGGCGATAGCCTGGGTTTATCGCAAGAAGCGGCAAAAACAGAAGCTGATGTAATCGTTTTCGCAGGTGTTCATTTTATGGCAGAAACAGCCAAAATATTGTCGCCAGAAAAGACTGTTTTATTACCAGACTTGAAGGCCGGATGTTCTTTAGCAGATAGTTGTCCGCCTCATCTATTTAAAAAATTTAAAGAAAAATATCCTGATCACTTAGTGATTACCTATGTGAATTGTACTGCAGAGTTAAAGGCCTTAAGTGATATAGTTTGTACATCGACAAATGCGGTGCAAATTGTGGAAAGTTTACCTAAGGATCAGAAAATTATTTTCGGCCCAGATAAAAACCTAGGCGCTTGGGTAGCTAAAAAAACGGGCAGAGATTTAGTATTGTGGAATGGAGCTTGTATGGTACACGAAATATTTTCTAGAGAGAAAATTACCAAGTTAAAAGAGCGTCATCCAAATGCAAAATTTATTGCGCATCCGGAGTGTGAAGAATCCGTATTGCAAATGGCTGATTACATTGGCAGTACAACTGGCTTATTGAAATATAGTATTCATAACGAAGCTACCGAATTTATTGTTGCTACGGAAAGTGGAATTATTCATCAAATGGAGAAAGCTAATCCTCATAAAACGTTTATTCCGGCACCACCGAATAACAATTGTGCGTGTAATGATTGTCCTTACATGAAACGAAATACTTTGGAAAAATTATACCTATGTCTTAAAAATGGTTTACCAGAAGTTACTGTGCCAGCTGATATTATTGTTCAGGCTCGTAAACCAATTGAAAGAATGTTAGAAATATCAGCAAAATTAGGGCTGTAGACGCACAAATTTGCGTCATTGCGAGCGCAGCGAAGCAATCTAAAGTATAATTTGAGTAACGATTGCTTCGCTGCGCTCGCAATGACGGTAATATTACACGCAATGACGATAATACTCCTCGCAACGACGGTAATATTATTATTAATGACACCAATATTATAAAATAAAAAAGAAAAACATGTTTGAAAATAAAGAACGGACAGCAATTTCAGAACTAGGAGAATTTGGTTTAATAAAACACTTGACAAATAGCTTTAAAATACAACATGAAAGCAGCATAAAAGGCATTGGAGATGATGCAGCGGTATTAGATTTTACTGGGAAACAAACCTTAATTTCAACAGATTTATTATTAGAAGGAATTCATTTCGATTTAGCTTACGTACCCTTAATGCATCTTGGATATAAAGCGGTTCAGGTTAATCTAAGTGATATTTATGCCATGAATGGTATTGCAACGCAAATTACTGTATCGATAGGATTATCAAGTAAATTTCCATTAGAAGCAGTTGAAGAAATTTATAAAGGGATAGAACTAGCTTGCAATAAGTTTAATATTGATTTAATAGGTGGTGATACCTCATCGAGTAAACAGGGATTGGTTATTAGCGTAACCAGTGTTGGTTTTGCAGATGCTGCAGATGTTTGCTATCGCAATGGTGCTGAAGAAGGAGATTTAATATGCGTTTCTGGTGATTTGGGAGGAGCTTATGTAGGTTTGCAGATCTTAGAAAGAGAAAAGCAGATCTTTTTAGAAAATCCACAATTACAACCAGATTTAGAAGGTAAGGATTATATTATTGAGCGTCAGTTAAAGCCAGAAGGGAGAAGGGATATTGTTGATTTATTATCTCAAATGAAAATAAAGCCAACATCGATGATAGATGTTTCTGATGGTTTGGCATCGGAAATTTTGCATATCTGTACACAGTCTGATAAGGGATGTACGCTTTACGAAGAGAAAATTCCCATTGATCCGATGACTTACGATACAGCTCGGGAATTGGGCTTAGACCCAACTGTTTGTGCACTTAATGGCGGAGAAGATTATGAACTATTATTTACGATTAAACAAGCCGATTATAGCAAACTAAAAAACGATGTGGATATTAGCATCATTGGCCATATAACAGATAAAAATGCTGGATGTAATATGATTTCCAAATCAAACGTTTCGCATGAATTAAAAGCGCAGGGTTGGAATGCTTTTAAAGGTTAAATATGAAAAAAGGCAGTTTATTTTTCTTGTTATTATTAATAGCTAATTTTTGTTTGGCTCAAAAAAATCTTATCATAGGAAAAACATATGAGCTGCCTTCAAAAATATTAAATGAAAACAGAGTTTTAAACATATACACCCCAGAAGGTTATCATCCGGATTCGACAAAGACTTACCCGGTTATTTATCTGCTCGATGGTTCTGTAAATGAAGATTTTATACACATTACAGGTTTAGTTCAGTTTTTGACGATGATTGAAGCAATGCCAAAATCTATTATTGTTGGCATTGCAAATGTTGATAGAAGAAAGGATTTTACCTTTCCAACAACGATCGTAAAAGATAAAACCGATTTTCCAACTACAGGTAGTTCAACTAAATTCATTAACTTTTTAGCTGAAGAATTACAGCCCTTTGTTGAAAATAATTTTAAGACTAACGAATCAAAAACTGTTATTGGACAGTCGTTTGGGGCCTTGTTAGCCACAGAGATTTTAATAAAAAGAGCTCATATTTTTAACAATTACATTATTGTTAGCCCAAGCTTATGGTGGGATAATGAATCGCTTTTAAACCATGTTGATGATAAGATAAACAGACAAAAAATTAGCAATATCAATGTCTTTATTGCCGTTGGCGAAGAAGGTAAGGTAATGAAAGAAGATGCCAAAAAACTTGCTGAAAGCCTCCTAAAATCTAAAGGCTTAAAAGTAAGTTTTGAATTTTTTGAAAAGGAAAATCATTTAACAATACTTCATAATAGCATTTATCAAACGCTGTTGAAGATGTATGCAAAGGGGAAGTAATGTTATTCCTCCTCTCCCAAAAATCTTGCATCTATCTGCTTATTCGATTTAGTTTTTGCACCTAGCTTTTTGATTTTTTCTACTTTACCAATGAGATTTCCACTGCCATATTGTAGTTTTTTAAAAGCTTCTTCATGGGCCTTTTGGGAAAGATCTAAATGTTTTCCGATTTTTTCCATATCTGTTAAGAAACCTACAAACTTATCGTACAATGCACCAGCCTCTTCGGCAATTTCGAAAACATTTTTGTTCTGTCGGTCTACTTTCCATATACTGGCAATGGTACGTAAAGTAGCTAACAAGGTTGTTGGACTCACAATTACCACTTTCCTATTCCAAGCGTAATTGAATAGCTCATGATCGGCCTGTACGGTAATGCTAAAAGAAGACTCAATAGGCATAAAGAGCAGCACAAAATCAGGAGAGTTAATTTGATAAAGATTTTGGTAATTTTTGCTTGCTAAACCATCTATATGAGACTTTATAGAAATTAAATGTCGCTTTAAATTTAAAACTTTTTCCTCCTCTGTGGATGCATTCATCATTTCTTCATAAGCAACTAAACTAATTTTAGCGTCTACAATCAAATGTTTTTCATCTGGAAGGTCAATGACTACATCTGGTTGTAATTTAGCGCCCTCGTCGTTCTTAAGGCTAGTCTGAGTCCTATATTCCCTCCCTTTCGTTAAACCAGAACTTTCCAGCACGCGCTCTAAAATTACTTCTCCCCAGTTTCCTTGTTTTTTATTGTCACCCTTTAATGCCTTGGTTAAATTATTTGCATCTGTTTGGATTTGCTTACTTTGATCCATTAATTGAAAGATAACTCCTTTTAAATGGTTTCTTTCTGCGGCTTCATCTTTGTAAACCTTATCGACTTTTTCTTCAAAAGCTTTAATATTTGCTTTTAGCGGACTCAAGATTGTATCGAGATTATTTTGATTCTGCAGTGTAAATTTTGCAGTTTTTTCGTCTAATATTTTATGAGCTATATCGTAGAAAGTGAGCGTAAATTTTTCTTGTAATTCTGCCAGGCTTTGCTGTTGTTCTTTAAATTTATCTCGTTGTAAATTTAAAAGTGCTTCCGTTTGTATTAACTTACTACGTTCATCATTAAAACGTTCACGTAGATCATTTAACTCATCTGCTAATTTTTGTTTTTCTTCTTTCAGATAAGTAAATGTTTCATCGTTTTTATGAACAAGCGGTTTACGCAACAGCAGGATGAAAAGGACCAATAAAATAAGCAACAATAGAGCGATAGCAGCGATTTCCATTCTTTAAATTTTTAGTCAAAATAACAAAATATAAATTAAGGGAGATTATATTTACCCCATGAACAATTTGTTAATTCTTATACAATGTAAAGATAAGGTTGGTTTGGTAACTGACATTACAAGAATTTTGGCTTTACACAAACTTAACATTATTGCTATGAGAGAGTTTGTGGATGAAACGGAAAACAAGTTTTTTACACGAATAGCCTGTAGTGGAATTATAACAGACAAGTTGGTTTTAAAGCAAGAATTGATAGCTGTTTTACCCATTGAGGCAAAAGTTAATCTCGTTACAAAAAAAGAGAAAAACATAGCTGTTTTAGTAACTAAAGAATTTCATTGTTTAGCTGATCTTTTGGTTAGAGCTCATTTTAAAACTTTGGGAGCAGTTGTTAAATGTGTAATCGGAAACCACTCCACGCTGCAAGAGTTTGCCGAAAAGATGGGAGTTCCTTTTTTCTATGTAGCTCATGAAAATAAAAGTAAAGCAGATTTTGAACGGGAAATGGTACAATTATTAATAAACTATGAGCTAGATTATATTGTATTGGCTAAATTTATGAGAATACTTTCTCCTGAATTTATACAGCAATACCCAAATAAGATAATCAACATTCATCATTCTTTTTTACCAGCATTTGTTGGGGCTAGTCCATATAGGCAAGCTTTTGAAAGAGGGGTTAAAATTATTGGCGCTACCGCACACTTTGTAACCAATAATTTAGATGAAGGGCCGATTATTAATCAGCAAACAATTCATGTAAACCATACTTTAAATGCGAAACAAATGGCCATTGGAGGAAGAGAAATTGAAAAGGCGGTATTGAGTAAAGCACTGGAACAGGTTTTAGAAGATAGGGTTTTTATTAGTGGGAATAAAACGATTGTATTTGAATAGAAAGGCTTAGCCCGCCTAACTTCACAAGTCTTTTAATACCAACTCTCCCACTTCCTGCCCCGTGTTACTGCCAATGGCAATGCCCATGCCATTGCATCGAACAGCACAAAAGATGTTAGGATTTATTTCTTCAATAATAGGATGTAGCTTATCGCCAAACGCCATTATTCCACTCCATGTTTGCTCAAGTTCAAAGGGCGTATCCGGCAAAATAATAGTCTGCAAAAGCTTTAATAGCGCTGCTTGTACCTTGTCGGTTTCACCGAATGCTGTTGTTTCCTCAGACTTGAAATCCAAATTTCTACCACCTCCCAAAAGTATTCGGTCATCAACATTTCTAAAATAGTAAAAGCCCTTATCGTAATGAAAAGTTCCCTTTAGCCTCAAATTGGGAATAGGTTTAGTGATGATCACCTGTCCCCTGCCCGGCACAACGTTTAGCATAGGATAAAACTGATTGATAAAAGCATTTGTGGTTAAAACTACTTTTTTACACTTAAAGTTACCCTGACTAGTTTCGAGAACGATCTGTGTTTCTTCTTCGTTAATCTTGTTAACCTCGCAGGAATTTAGCACCAATACGCCTAACCCATTTACTTTAGCAAGCAGATTTTTCATCATTTTTCCTGGATTAATCTGAGCTTCTAACTTATTTTTTAAAAGCGTAGAGATGTTCTTAAAACCAAATGAAGGAATTTGATCATTCGCAACGCTATATACCTCCTTTTCCGAAACTATGTCTGCAATTAGGGCATTAAAATGGCTTAATTTTAATACACATTCTTCTGCCAACGAGTTCTCGGCCGGCCTAAATAACTCGTACCCTCCGTAATTTTCATAACAAATCTTCTCATCACCCAATAAAGCTCGAAGTTTTAAAAGACCGCTCCATCGTTTGGAAATCAGCTCGTGCAGACCGTCGGTTCCACAAATTTTTTCTTGTTCGATCAATTCTGAAATGCTTCCAAAACACGCAAAACCAGCATTTTTTGTGCTGGCTCCATTTGGTAAAAACCCTCTTTCTAACACTATTACGCTTGTGTTAGGACTACCCTGCTTTATTGTTAAGGCCGCATTTAATCCAACAATACCACTACCTACTATGATTACGTCAGCAGTAAAGAAGTTTTGCTTTTCCCAATAAGATTGATGATGAGCCATAATGATGGTTTATGTAATTTTTTTAACAGCTATTAAATATGGGAACACTTTTTGATTTAAGAGTAAAAAGACAAATTTAAAAAAATGGAATCGTATTTAATCTTAATTATCCCTGTATTGCTCTTGAGTATGCTCGTACAGTGGAGATTTAGAAGTAAATTCTCTCAATATGCCGAAATGCAGCTCAATTCGGGCATGTCGGGAAAGGAAGTTGCCGAAAAAATGCTATATGATAATGGCATTTACGATATCAAAATCATGAGCACCGAAGGTCAGCTAACAGATCATTACAATCCAACCGATAGAACAGTAAATCTCAGTACCGATGTGTATTACGGAAGAAGTGTTGCAGCAGCAGCGGTTGCTGCCCACGAATGTGGCCATGCTGTTCAGCACGCTAAATCATATCATTGGTTACAATTCAGGTCGAGCATGGTTCCGGTTGTTAGTATTTCTTCAAACTTGTTGCAATGGGTATTGTTAATTGGCGTATTGTTAATTGGTTTTACCGGAAATCCAATTGTTTTGGCAATTGGTGTGGCGGGCCTAGCTTTAGTGACAGTGTTTAGTATAATAACCCTACCCGTAGAATTTGATGCAAGCAGAAGGGCATTGTTATGGTTAAGGAATAATCAGACTGTAATGCATACTGCCGAAGAAAATGCACAAGCGAAGGATGCGCTTTGGTGGGCTGCCATGACCTATGTTATCGCTGCGCTGGGCGCACTTGCCAACTTAATTTATTATGCTTCAATGCTATTTGGAAGAAGTAGAGATTAAAGAAACCTTAATTCAATTTGTAAGGAGCTATTAACTGAAACTCCGGAATATCAACGTTGAATAGTGTTTCATCGCTTAAGCGGAGCATCTGATAATGTCCTTTCATGCTCCCTATTTCAGTTTTAAGATTGCATCCCGAAACGTAGTTGTAAGATTCTCCTGGGTTGATGATTGGTTGCTCTCCTACTACACCCTCTCCATCTACCTCTCTTTGTGTGCCATTTGAATCAAAAATCACCCATTTGCGACGCATTAGGCGGATGGAGAAATCAGCTAAATTCTGTATCTCAATGCGATAAGCAAACATAAAGTGCTCGTTTGCCGAATCAGAGTACCCCTCTTCATAAGTGGTATCAACTGAAATCTTTATACCTTGGGTAATAGCGGTAACCATCATTTAAATTTAAGAATTGCATTTCAATAATCAAGCCATTTCTGAAAAAGGCAAAACGTGTTCGTATTTCACTGCCACTTCGTCTAATAACTCATGAATTGTGGCGATGTTTTCTTCTTTGACGAGCATCATCCGGTATGGTTTAAAATCAGGTAAACCCTTGAAATAATTGGCATAGTGCCTCCGCATTTCAAACACCCCAACTTTTGGCCCTTTCCATTCGATAGATTTGTCTAAATGTGTTCTGCAGGCAATTATTCGTTCTTCTAGCGTGGGGCCAGCCATGAGTTCACCTGTTTCGAAGAAGTGCTTTACTTCCCTGAAAATCCAAGGATACCCTATTGCGGCCCTACCAATCATAATACCATCCACTTCATATTCCATTCTCCAAGCGGCAGCTTTCTGCGGACTATCGACATCGCCATTTCCGAAAATCGGAATCTTAACACGGGGGTTCCGCTTAATTTCTCTAATTAATGTCCAGTCGGCTTCTCCCTTATAAAGCTGGGCTCTTGTACGGCCATGAATCGTTAAGGCTTGAATACCAATATCCTGTAAACGTTCCGCAACTTCTTCAACGTTTTTGGTATTGTCATCCCAGCCCAATCTTGTTTTAACGGTTACAGGCAAGTGGGTTGCTTTAACCACTGCTTCTGTCATTTTAACCATCTTATCTATATCTTGAAGTAAGCTAGCTCCAGCGCCTCTGCAGGCAACATTCTTAACCGGACACCCATAGTTTATATCCATTAAATCGGGACCAGCAAGCGTAGCAATTTCAGTTGCCTCCCGCATGCTCTCTATATCGCTTCCAAAAATCTGTATCCCAATCGGTCGTTCATATTCAAAAATATCAAGCTTCTTTCTGCTTTTTGCGGCATCCCGAATTAACCCTTCAGAAGAAATAAACTCGGTATACATCAAATCAGCACCACCTTGCTTACACACATAACGAAATGGTGGATCACTCACATCTTCCATTGGCGCAAGCAATAAAGGGAACGCTCCCAAATCTATATTTCCTATCTTTACAGACATTTTTCTATCTTCAATGCAAAATTAAAGCTACAAAGGTACACAATTTACAAATAATGCAGTTTATACCAACATCCAAGCAAGAGAACAGCCCTTATTTACAACTGCTATTCCTAGGCGCATTTGCCATCGGGGGATTGCTAGTGGCGATGGTTGTAGGGTTTGGAATTGCGCTTTTATGTTATGGCAGCAATATTTTAACAGACACCGCTTGGCTAAGCGGGAATGATCCGAAGAACATAGGTGCGCTTAAAATTTTATTGACCGCACAGCAAGTAGGGCTCTTTTTATCACCGGCTTTATTGTTGGGAATAATTGAAGGGAAAAAACCGCAAAATTTTTATCACCTAAGGAGGCCAAATATCAATATACTTTTTGTGGTGTTTCTAATCATGGCTTGTTCTATGCCACTTATGAGCTGGACTAATGAAGCCAACCAAAAGATGTACTTGCCCGACTTTTTGAGGAGCATCGAAACGTGGATGCGTAAAATGGAAGATGAGGCTGCAAAGACGACGGTAGCCATCTTAAAAATGAAATCTGTTGGCGACTTTCTAATCACGCTTTTTGTGATTGCAGTTATGCCGGCAATTTGCGAAGAATTTCTGTTTAGGGGCGCACTTCAGCGCATCTTTTTACGGTGGGTAAGGAGCCCTCATCTAGCTATTTGGATTTCTGCCATCATTTTTAGCGTGATACATTTTCAGTTTTATGGATTTTTCCCAAGGTTATTTTTAGGCGCTGCTTTTGGTTATATCTATTTTTGGACGGGGAGCTTATGGTATACCATTTTTGCACATTTTTTAAACAATGGATTTGCAGTGAGCATAGCCTGGTATTTTCAACAAAAGAATTTACCCTTAAATAGCGAGGAAGAAATTCCCGTGCAATGGTATGGCTATATTATTAGTGCAATATTAACCCTAGCTTTGTTTAAATTATTGAAAAATAAAACAACTCAAACCTCCAAATGAAAACCAGAGCAATAACCGCTTTCTTTTTTACTATCGTTATGTTAGGCTCCATCTTTTTAGGGAGCTACACATTTACCGGCTTTTATTTGATATTAAGCATTGTGGCGCTATTAGAGTTTTATAAACTTGTAAAAATGGGAGGGATCAGACCTCATCGCAACATTGGCGTGTTAGTGGCGGTAATATTATTTTTAATGACAGCGGCCTATCATTTCTTGCAGTTTGAAACAAAATATCTTTTACTGGTTGTACCTCTTATTTTTTCGGTATTCATTAGCGAGCTATACAAAAAGAATAAAATTCCATTTGCTAACATCTCCTATACTTTTGTGGGATTTATCTATGTAACTATACCCTTTTGCTTCTTTTATTCATTAGGCTTTTTAGCGAACGTATTAACGTATGATTACCATTTACCTTTGGCTTTTTTGCTAATGTTATGGGCAAATGATACTGGCGCTTATTTGTTTGGTGTTAAATTTGGAAAACGAAGGTTATTTGAGCGCCATTCTCCAAAAAAATCATGGGAAGGGTTTTTTGGTGGCATTTTCACCAGCGTAGTTGTGGCCTTTGTGATGGCCAGATTTTTTCCTGACATGACAACTGCCACATGGGTAGGAATGGCGGTACTTATTTCCTGCTTTGGCACCCTCGGAGATTTAGTTGAGTCTATGTTGAAAAGAAGTTTGGATGCCAAAGATTCGGGAAGCTTCTTACCGGGGCATGGGGGATTCCTAGACCGGTTTGACGGGTTGTTAATCGCCGCACCCGTTGTGTACGTTTATTTATATTTGATTATTCATTAACAGGAGTTTGCGCCTTGTAACAAAATTACAACAGCTATAGATTCAATTGTTTAGTAATTTATATTTGGATAATTAACTAAACTAACCCCCATGGCAAAATTTTACCCTCGTGCTGTATGGTTTATTGCAATGCTCTTTTGCGTTCAAACAACCATAGCTCAAAACATCCCATCGCCCAAAGATCACTTTGGCTTCACAATCGGAGATGATTATCAACTGGCAAATTACACACAGACATCGGCTTATTTTAAAATCCTGGCAGAGACATCTAAAAGGGTAAAATTAGTAGATATTGGTAAAACGGAAGAAGGAAGACCACAATATATGTTAATCATCACTTCTCCGGAAAACCAGAAAAACCTTGAAAAATACAAAGAGATTTCTCAGAAACTTGGCCGCGCCGAAGGTTTAACTCCTGCGCAAGCAAAGGCATTAGCTGCTGAGGGGAAAGCTGTAGTATGGATTGACGGCGGATTACATGCCAATGAGGTTGTAGGCGCGCATCAGTTAATTCAAATGGCCTATAACCTTTCAAGTCGCACAGACGCAGAAACGACTAAGATTTTGGATAATGTAATTGTGCTCATGACGCATGCCAATCCCGACGGACAAGAACTCCAAAGCGATTGGTATATGAGAGAAAAAGACCCTAAAAAAAGGTCTTTAAGTGGTTTACCTCGTTTGTATGAAAAATATGCTGGCCATGACAATAATAGAGATTTTTTTATGCTTAATCTTAAAGAAACTCAAAACATGGGCCGTCAGTTATTTATCGAATGGATCCCGCAAATTATGTATAATCACCATCAGGCTGGTCCGGCCGGGACAGTAGTTGCAGGCCCCCCATATCGTGATCCCTATAATTACGTGTTCGACCCTATGGTACTTACCAGCTTAGATGCTGTAGGTGCCGCAATGCATAGCAGAATGAATGTAGAAGGAAAGCCGGGCTACACTCAACGTGGCGGATCTGTGTTTTCAACATGGTATAATGGAGGTCTGCGCACCACCACTTACTTTCATAATATGATTGGGTTGTTAACGGAGATCGTAGGTAGCCCTACACCATCCGAAATCCCTTTAGTCCCTTCCCGGTTATTGCCAAATGGTGATTCGCCAAACCCTGTTTTGCCACAAAAATGGTTTTTTAGGAACTCAATAGATTATTCGGTTTCCTTAAATTATGCGGTGTTAAACTATGCGCAGCGTCATTACGATGAGCTGCTTTATAATATTTACCAAATGGGTAAAAACTCCATCGACAGGGGTAGTAAAGATACCTGGTCTTTTTCTCCTAAAAAGATCGAGGCTATCAATGCTGCTTACCAAAAGGATAGACCAGCTGGGGCGAATACGGGTGGTTTTGGGGGTAGAACGCCTGCTATGCCAACTAAATATTTGGACACGGTGATGAAAGCGCCTAAAAATCGTGATGCAAGAGGTTACATTCTTTCGGCAGACCAGCCAGACTTTACGACTGCAATCCGTTTTTTAAATGCTTTAATCAGAACGGGCGTTGTAGTACACAAAGCCACTGCAGCTTTTGCCGTAGCAGGGAAGAACTATCCTTCTGGAAGTTATGTGGTTAAAACCGATCAGGCTTTTAGACCCCATGTTTTGGATATGTTCGAGCCGCAAGACCATCCGAATGATTTTAAATATGAAGGCGGACCTCCTGTAGCTCCTTACGACGCTGCCGGGTGGACATTAGCTTATTTGATGAATGTTAAATTTGACCGTATCCAAGATAAATTTGATGGGCCATTTGAAAAACTTCCTCATGGGGAGTTGTTAAAAGCAACGCCAAAACCGCTTCCATCTGGCAATGGCTTTGTGCTAAGCGCGCTCGCAAATGAAAGTTTCTTAGCAGTGAATGAATTGTTAAAAGGTGGCGTGGAAGTATTCCGAAATACTGCTGATGGATCATTTTATGTCCCGGCGTCTGCTAAAGCTAAAACCATTTTGAACAAAGCAGAACATGGTTTTGGAATGCGTATAACAGCAGGGTCAAAACCGGCTAAAGCGGTGAAAATAGCCCCATCACGCATCGCCTTATGGGATACCTACGGCGGTTCAATGCCATCGGGATGGATACGCTTTATTATGGAGCAATACCACTTTGATGCTACCGTGATCTACGCCCCGGATATTGATGCAGGTAAGCTGAAAGAAAAATATGATGTGATTATTTTTGTTGGGGGATCAATTCCTGCTTTAACTACAGGAGGCGAAGGAGGAAGGGGTAATTTTGGCGGAACTGCTGCTAATGCATCAATACCGGAAGAGTTCAAAGCTAGAATAGGTAGAATGAGCCAGGATAAATCAATTCCTCAGTTAAAGGAATTCTTAGCGGCTGGCGGTGATATTGTAGCGATCGGTTCGGCAACGAATATCGCTGCGCATTTAAATTTGCCTGTTAGAAATGCAATGGTTGAAATGGTTGATGGGCAGGAGAAAAGATTACCAGCTACCAAATATTATGTTCCAGGAAGTGTTTTAAGTGTCACAGTTGATAAGACACAAACAGCTAACTGGGGATTGGACGCGGCAACAGATGTTTATTTCGACAATAGCCCTGTGTTTAAGCTAAATCCAAACGCGGTATCTTCAGGACAAATTAGACCATTAGCCTGGTTTGGAAGTGCAACGCCTTTACGTAGTGGATGGGCTTGGGGAGAAAGCTATCTACAAGACGGCGTAGTGGCCTTTGAAGCGAATTATGGGAAAGGGAAAGTTTTTGCCTTCGGACCAGAAATAACGTTCAGAGCGCAGACACATGGAACTTTTAAATGGATGTTTAATCAGCTATACAAATAGCTCGTCATTGCGAGGAATTGCGAAGCATAAAGCAAAACAATCTTAAAAGGGCAGGGTAATTAGATTGCTTCGTTCCTCGCAATGACGAATTTTTTACAAGGGCTTACGGAGTAAAATTATCCGATCGTATCCTTACCTCCTGAAGATAGAAATCACTTAACCTATCTACCCTTTAACGGTTGCAGTAAATACTCTAGTCCGTTTAGTTTAATCTCATACATGGTACCGAGCAGTATGCCTAATTTGCCTGGGGGGAATCCCTTTGAATGGAACCAAACCAAATAGGATTCCGGCAGCGAAGCAATCGTCCATCCTTGGTATTTACCAAAAGGCATCTTCATCTTCACAAGTTCTAATAATAGGGATGAATCCATTTTTATATTAATTCTAACATTTCTATGGCCTCATCAACATTGTTGATGTTATCAAAAGCAATACGCAAGCTATCTTTTATTTCTTTTAGGTTGCACAAGCGAGGATGTTGCTGGGCAAAGGCCAAGATACGGTTAAACACCTCCGAATCGAAGAACTTTGATTGTTTATCGCTCACAAAATAACCTCTTAAAATATTCTTTTTAAAACTTAGTTTTTCAAAGCCTAGCCTTTTTCCTACCCATTGCAAGCGCAACACTTTCAGCATGGCTTTTACGGGTTGTGGTACAGGGCCAAATCGATCTCTGAGTTCATGCTCGAAGGCGTTTAATTCGGCCTCATTTTCTAGCTTCGATAGCTCGGTATATAAGTTATATCGTTCGGTGATGCTTGTAACATAATCATCAGGAATATGGAGTTCAACATCAGTATCAACCTGTGTAAAGCTTACATAAGCACGCTCTGGCTCATCTTTGAACAAATCTTTGAACTCTGCGTCTTTCAGTTCTTGTATGGCCTCATCTAGAATTTTATTGTACATCTCGAAGCCAATCTCCGCAATAAATCCACTTTGTTCACCGCCTAATAAATTACCACTGCCACGAATATCTAAGTCGCGCATGGCGATATTAAATCCACTTCCCAGGTCAGAGAACTCCTCAATTGCGCTGAGTCGTTTTCTAGCTTCGTTGGTGAGTGTAGATAGGGGTAGGCTTAGCAAGTAACAGAAGGCTTTTTTATTCGATCGACCAACACGGCCGCGCATTTGGTGTAGATCGCTTAAACCAAACATATGCGCATGGTTAATAATAATGGTATTGGCATTTGGAATATCCAATCCGGCCTCGATAATCGTAGTGGCAACCAGCACATCCTTTTCCCCGTTGATGAAATCTAGCATAACGTCCTCTAACTGGTCCCCATCCAATTGCCCGTGCGCAATACCAATTCTAGCTTTTGGAACCAGTTTCTGGATCAATCCGCCAAGTTGCGGTAAATCATTCACACGGTTGTGGATGAAGAATACTTGTCCCCCTCGATCCAGTTCAAATTGTACCGCTTCCTGAATTAACTTATCATTAAAAACATGCAACTCGGTATTAACGGCCTGCCTATTTGGTGGAGGAGTACTCATGATTGATAAATCGCGCGCACCCATTAATGAAAAATGGAGCGTTCTGGGAATGGGTGTTGCAGTTAAGGTTAGCGTATCTACATTGACTCGTAAGGCACGCAATTTTTCTTTAGCGGCAACTCCAAATTTCTGCTCCTCATCAATTATCATAATGCCCAGGTCTTTAAACTTCACATCTTTGCTTAATAGACGGTGTGTGCCAATAACGATGTCCACTTTACCTGCGGCAACTTTTTCCAGGGTTTCTTTTATTTGTTTGCTGGTTTTAAAACGATTGATATAATCTACCGAACAAGGAAATTCTTTTAAGCGCGACGAGAATGTTTTAAAATGCTGCAAGGCTAGAATAGTGGTAGGCACTAAAACAGCCGCTTGTTTTCCGTTTGCCACGGCTTTAAAAGCAGCACGGATAGCGATTTCTGTTTTGCCAAAGCCTACGTCACCACAAACTAATCGATCCATAGGATGAGGGGCCTCCATGTCCTTTTTAACATCGGCAGTTGCCTTTACCTGATCGGGCGTGTCTTCATAAATAAACGAAGCCTCAAGCTCTGTTTCTAAATATCCATCTGGACTAAAAGCCGTACCCACCTGTGCCTTGCGCATGGCATAAAGTTTGATGAGGTCTCGGGCAATGTCTTTAACTTTTTTTTTTGTAGTTTTCTTAAGCTTGTCCCATGCTTCGGTCCCCAGCTTGTTCATTTTGGGCTGAGTGCCGTCTTTGCCACTAAATTTCGCAATCCTATTTAAAGAGTTAATATTTACGTAGAGTAGATCATTATCGGCATATACCAAACGGATCATCTCTTGCATTTTGCCATTTACCTCTACTTTTTCCAGGCCTGCATATTTTCCAATGCCGTGATCTATGTGTGTTACAAAATCGCCAGGCTTAAGTTCTCGTAAATCTTTTAATGTAATGGCCTGACTACGCTGATAGCCTCTTTTTAGTTGATATTTATAAAAACGATCAAAAATCTGGTGGTCAGTATAAAATGCAACCTTTTGTATGGGATCTAAAAATCCTTCCCGAAGGGGAATATTAACGGGCGTAAACTTGGCAGTTTTATCAATATCGTCTAAAATAGCATATAAACGCTCCGTTTGTTTAATGGAGTTGGTAAAGATAAAATTATGAATAGCCAAGTTCTCGTTTTCTTTGAGGTTTTTAATCAAAAGATCAAAATCCTTATTGAAAGAGGGTTGGGGTTTCGTTTCGAAATTAAAAACATGCGGTGTTTGATAGAAGAACTGCTTTCCAAATTCTACGAGACTAAAGTCTTGAAAAAGGTCGGCCAGCATTTTCTCGTCCGAAAAAGAGAACTTAGGATCTAACCAGTTCGGATTTTGCTGCTTATCGGCAATGCCCAATGCTTTCCATAATTCAACGGCCTTTTTATAGCCTCCTTTCACCACATCCAGCGTAAATTCTACGTCTTTAAACCAAAGTTGTGTGCCCTTTTCTATGTAATCTAACAGGCTTATATTGTTTTCGGTTAAAAACTTTGCCTGTACATTGGGCACGATGGTAAAGTTCTTTACATCATCAACGGAGAGCTGGCTTTCGATCTCAAAAGTACGGATGCGCTCAACAGTATCTCCAAAAAACTCGATACGATAGGGTAGTTCATGAGAAAAAGAGAAAATATCTACAATGCCACCCCGTACAGAGAATTGACCTGGTTCGTAGACAAAATCTGTCCGCTCGAAATCATAATCAAATAAAAACTCATTGATAAAATCGATGCCCAAATTAATGCCTATGCTAATCTCGAGGGTGTTTTTTTCTAAAACTGTTCGATCTATTACTTTTTCGGCTAAGGCCTCTGGATAAGTGACAACCACTTTACCGTATTCAGATTGATGGTTAAGTTCATTTAAAACCTCCGCTCTTGCTAAAACATTGGCCGTATCTATTTGGGTAAATTCAAATGCTTTGCGAAATGAAGACGGGAAGAGTAATATCTCTTTGCCCAAAATGCCTTCCAGATCGGATAAAAAATAGGCCGCTTCTTCTCTATTTGGCAAGATGAAAAGTTGTGGTTGATGAAGCAGAAAATAACTTGCAGTAGCAATTACCGCATCAGCCGAACCCACTAATCCCCTTAATTGGGTTTTATTGCCCTTTTCTTTTTGGAGTGCTTGTGCAAAAGCTACAACACGCTCATCGGTTTTATATCTACTTACAAGGTCCCGAATATTCACTAATCAAAGGTAATAAATTTTGTTTGATGTTATTAGAGATAACCTATAAACATTGGAATTGTTCTGGTAATACAGGCGGTTTGTCGGATTTTTTTTACCTTTCGTCGAAATTGCCCGTTTTACAGTAACAAAGGGTTTAACATAGCCTCTAATTAGTATAAAAGAAAGGAATATGAAACCATGAAGCGCTTTCCGATAGAATTAGTTTTCTGGATCACGGCTTTAGTGTTGTTGGCAAATGCAAACCCTCATGCACACCATTTTAGCCTTTGTCCCTTAGCAAATTTGGGAGTAGAATGGTGTCCGGGTTGTGGTTTAGGAAGGTCGATTAGCGCGTTGTTTCATGGAGAGTTCAAAGAGAGTTTAAATTTTCATTGGTTTGGCATACCGGCCTTAATGGTGATAATTTATAGAATAACGAAACTGATTACAATAAGAATAAAAGGAAATTTAATTTAAAATATAAGGAGGATTAACAATGTTCGATTCACAATTCATGGCATTACCGGGTATAACCCCACAAGAATATTCGTATTTACAAACCGCAACCAACGGTTTAAGCGAGCAGCAATTGCGCACTTTCCTGATGATTTATTCGGGCAAACGTAAGAACCCCAGCGATATGCTGCTTTTCTGTATCATTGGTTTGTTTCTGTTACCGGGATTACAACGGTTTATCATTGGACAAATAGGCATGGGTATTTTATATCTATTTACAATAGGATTGTGTTTTATCGGGTCAATTGTAGACATCATTAACCATAAAGAACTAGCCTTTGAGCATAATCAGCGTATGGTGTTTGAAAGCTTGCAAATGGTTAGAATGGGAAATTTTCAGTAGATTATAAATAGTCCCTATAAGGTTGAAACCTTGTAGGGATTTCTTACTTTTAGGGCATGAAACTAGCATTGATCACAGATTATCTAGAAAGTGTGGCGCCGCTTAATTATCAAGAAGATTATGATAATGCGGGGCTGATTGTTGGTCAGCCCCAACAAGAAATTACCGGAGTTTTAGTGGCCCTGGATTGTACAGAGCTAATAGTTGAGGAAGCGATTGCCAGACAATGCAACCTGATTATTACCCACCACCCCATTGTATTTAAAGGGTTAAAAAGATTCAATAGTAAAACCTATGTAGAGCGGGTGGTGCAAAAAGCAATTAAAAACGATATCGCTCTGTATGCTATCCATACTAATCTAGATCACGTTGCTAATGGCGTAAGCGGAGAGATTTGCAAACGCCTGGGCATTATGAACGGCAGGGTTTTAGCACCTAAAAGCGGCTTGTTAAAGAAACTCGTTACCTTTTGTCCAACGGCCTCGGCAAACGCTGTTAAAGAGGCATTATTTAGCGCAGGAGCTGGTAATATAGGCAATTATAGTGAGTGTAGCTTCAGCAGTGAAGGTATCGGCACATTTAATGGCAATGAAAATACTGACCCCTTTGTTGGCGTTCCTGGCAGCCGTCATCACGAGAAAGAGCAGCGTATCGAAGTAATTTTTAAGGTGCAAGATGAACGTAAGATTGTGATTTCTTTATTGGAGCATCATCCTTATGAAGATGTTGCTTATGATATTTATCCACTTTCGAATAGTTTGGCAAATGTTGGGGCGGGTATGATAGGTTGGCTCTCGCAAGAAATGGAGGGGATGGATTTCTTACAGCATGTTAAAGACAAAATGCACACCAAGGTAATCCGTCACACGGCAGTTTTACCTAAGCAGATTAAAAAAGTAGCAGTTTGTGGGGGTGCGGGCAGCTTTTTATTAAAAGATGCTATCGCTGCGGGAGCAGATGCCTTCGTAACGGCCGACTTTAAATATCATGAATTTTTTGATGCCGAGAATAAGCTCATCATTTGCGACATTGGCCATTATGAGAGTGAGCAATTTACTTCCAACTTACTGAGGGATTCATTGTTCACAAAATTTCCAAACTTAGCTATTTATTTAACAGGGCATAACACTAACCCGGTAAACTATTTTAGCTGAAAAACAATAAGGCTTTGTAGCGTTTCCAAACATTTAACCGTATAACCTAATATGAGCAACAAGCCAGGTTTTGGAGGTTGACTTTTAAAACAGTAATTTAGTATTGCACATTAACCATATAAATGAAATCAGCTCTTAAAATACTCTTCGTCTTACTTGTTGTATTAACCTCATCTTGTAAAAAGGAATTCAAAGAAACCCAGGAAAAGATGGCGCTTTTAACCAAGCGTTCTGGATGGATTACGTTAAAGGTGGAAAAAAAATCATCTACGGGTACTTGGCTCGATATTACCGGAACTCCACTTCCGCATGAAAAGGACAATGCCTTGATCTTTGATCCTTGGTATAAATGGGCTATTGATGCGGGACTTTTAAAATTACCTGGAGATGCTCAGATTATCGCCTATGGGTCTTGGAGTTTTGTAGATAAAGGCATTCAGATAGAGGAGGGGAACTTAATGGAGATAAACGAGCTCACAGAAACAAGCCTTATTGTGATTGTAAATTCAACTACGGAGTCATTTCGCTACACCTACGGGCATCCATAAGTAACTTTAAGGGTTTTCTTTTAGGTATCGAACAATTACTCTTCCAATGGCGTCAACTTCTTCATTTTCTTCAATGACCGGAAGGTCTGTTTTGTAATCAATTCTAAGCCATTTGAGGCTGGCATGTTGCGTAACCTGTATATACTCGCCGCCATCTTTAAAAATGGTATATACGCCGTCATCTTCAGGAAGAGCCTCATAAATAACTTTGCCTATCTTAAAGTAAAAAGATCCGTCACTCATTCTAAGTCCATTTCATCCTCGTAGTTGTCCGGATCTTCTTGGTAAGTGTCAATCAGCTTGCCTAATTGATTCACTTCCTCGTCAAGTTCAAATAGTGGAATTCCTGTTTCTTTGTCAAACTTGATCCATTGTGCTGCATCATCTTTTTGGATCTGTAGGTATTCTTTTCCATCCTTAAATACCACATAGGTGTGATTCCCCTCTGGGAATATGGCATAATTAACTGGGCCGATTGTTAAATCAAAGGGTTGTTGCATAACTTATTTTATTCTTTTAAGGCTTTAAGCTCTTTGATAAAGGAAATAAACTTAGGACTTGCATAATTTGCTGCCCCCACTCCATTATAAGCTATTCTTCCTTTTTTATCGAAAACAATTGTTGTAGGTAATGATCCATTGAAAATCACATCGGGAATTTCACTAGCAACGTTAAAAAGTGGAAAAGAATAGTTTTTTCGATCCAGATAAGCTTGGGCCTTCTTTAAATTGCCATCTGCATCAACTAACAGAAACACAACCTCTTTATCGGCCGCAAACTTTTGATATAATTTATGAATAGCAGGCATTTCCGCTAAACATGGTGGGCACCAGGTGGCCCAGAAATTTAAAAAGACAACTTTGCCTTTGAGGTCGCCCAAACTCACAACTTTATTGGTGGCATCTTTAAATTTGATACTCGAAAGGTCTACCGGCAGTGTGTTTTTTTGCTCGCTAATTGAGGGCTTGAATAGACCAATTTCCATAAGGCCTCGCATGACTAAAGCTTTGGCCGACGGAACAAAAAGTATGGTCAGAAACAAGCCAATAAACAAAGCATTGACAATATTTTTCTTTGTAAATACGCTCTTTTTCATATTTTCTAAAAGCCCACTCTTAATCTTAGGCCTGTTCCCATTAATTTTAAATGGTCTTGAGAAACGATTTTTATGGGTAATTTAACAAAAGGCTCTATGGATAAAGAATGGTTTTTATAAACCTTCTTAGTATAACCAAACGAAAGGGTATAAAATCCGAGATAGTTCACGTCTTGTATAGCCGACGCCCGTTCCGTAGTACGTTGATTTACAATGTAAGAATTGGCAAATTGACCTTTTGCACCAGAAGGGTCGGTGCTACTGGAGGCGCCATCTGGTCCAGAGGGTACGCTAGCCGCTCCGGAAGGGGTGGGGTTTCTTTTAACGACTACTTGCTCTACGAAGGTATTATTTCTACGTTGATTAAGTACTGCGAAACCAGAAACACCAAAATTTGCATATAGATTTTTATTGATGTTATATTTTAATTCCAATGGGATGTCTAGGCCAACCACTTCTTCATTGATCACCTCTAAGCTTTTGGTGTTTCCAATTATGATAGATGAAGCGCCAATGTTTGTCGGTAAATTTTTACTTGCGCTCATCTTGTTATAGGCAATGCCAGAACTTAAGGAAAGTTTATTGGAGAAATTATAACTCATGCTAATCCCATAGCCCATATTTAACTCGTTAGTGTTGCTAAATGAAGGAGCTAATACCAGGCCCATTGCCCATTTGCTTTGTCGTTGATTAGGGACGAACTTGGTTTGAGAAGCAGCATTTTTTTGGCTTTCGTTAGCAAGAAATTCGGATGTGCCTGGCGTAGTTACTTCTACCACCTGGGCAATAATCTGTTGGTCTGCTGCGGGAGTAGGTGTGTCCGTCTTGTCAACATTTGGGCTGTTAGCAATATTTAGCACCGGGGTTTGAGCTGCAATCTGAACAACGTCAGCAGTGATCACGCTATTTCTCAACTCACTCGCTTTTAACGGGGTTAATGCAAGTTGTTGTTCCGTGCTCCTTGCTTCGGTTTTTTGCGGTTGATGAGTTGGCAATTCAGTAGTTTTAGGAGAACCAACTTGAGTGAGTTGTTCTGCTTTAGGCGTATCTTTTGTAAACCAAATAAGCGTAATACAAACCGCCAGTACAGCTGCTGCACCACTTAAGCTCATTATCCAAAAAACCGGGCGTTTTTTGGTCTTTTGCTTTTCATTAAATTTTTCCCACGCGCCTAAATCGTATAACTCTTCATGAGTTTTTAGGCTTTGCTTGATGTGATCAATTAGCTCCACATCATTTTTGTGCTTATGTTCAGTAGGTTGCATATGCATTTGCTATTGTTTTGGAGTAAAGGGTTCTCAATTTGTTTTTTGCCCTTGTTAAATAAACCCTGCTGGAACTTTCAGGAATATTTAAGGTTTTGGCAATCTCATCATGAGAAAATCCTTCAATCTCGTATAAATTAAAAATCAATTTTTGTATCTCTGGCAGCGCATCAAGGAGTTTAAGAATGTCTTTCACATTTAATGCGGTAATTATATTTATTTCTGTTAATGGTTCTTGTTCTTCAACTATTTCTTCGATGGACATTAAATTGCGTTTAGTACGTAAAAAATCTATCGCGGTACGTGAGGCAATCTTCGAAATCCATGCTTTAAATGCTTTTTGGTGTTCTTCTTTGTTTGCTGGAAATTTAAATTGTTTTACAGCGTTAAAAATCTTTATAAAGGCGTCATTTACAAGCTCTTCTGCATCATCTCTATCATTTACATAACGCAAAATAACAGCCATTAAATAGCCATAAAATGATTTATAAACCATTTCTTTACTCTTGCTTTGGTTACGTAGGCAGCCTACAATAGTTTCCTCAAAATTGAGCATTCGTATTGTTAGGCCTGGTTCTTCTTTTTAATCATATAAAATGATTTGGTTAGGTTATTAAAAAAAGCGATCCTATTTGTGTGTATAAATAGCAACACCTAATTTCATTTCGTCAGTCGACGCTTTAAGTCCTTTAACATAAATCGTATAAATTTTCTCTTCTTCAATTTTTACATTGGGCAAAGTTGCAATTAAGCTTCCCGTACTATGTTCTCTTACTTCAAAATTAACCTTATCTCCAGCGTCAATAAAAATTGGAATGGAATAATTTTTAAAGGCAACATTTGTAATTAAATAATTTGAGCCCGCGACAGCCAAAGTAAGCGGGTCAGTATCGGGACTTAGATTTGCAAACCTTATGGAAGCTTTACCTTTTGGTGGTTTGGTTAAATTATCAGAAAGCATCATAAATTTAATGTCTGCAAACCTGTCGAGGATAAAAAGCGTATAACCATATTGGGGTTCTAAAACAAACAGTTCTGATTTTAACGGAATGGGAGAATCCTTTCTAGTTATCGTCATTTTTCGGCTTCCTGAATAGGCCGATAAGTAATCTATTTTCCCTCCGAAAACAAAATCAGTTGCAGCGTTTGTTACTTTAGTATTATCAACATATACATCTAACTTCTCGGTACTAGGGGAGGCATTAACGATACTAAGTCCAGAAACATCAATAAACTTAGGACCTTCATTTTTTTTGCAAGAAGTTAGTAATATTGATACGATGAAAGCCGCAATAATATTTTTATAATTTATTGATGGGTTCATGATTAATTTTCTGGTAAAATAAAAAACAAATGGTCAACGTCCATTTAACACGTTTATAGAATACGAGTTAAAGCAACAAAACGCTACACGGCACTCAAAAAATAATTATAAAAATACCAATTATTATCTCTTAAAACAAGATTAGTCCGCGTCTACTCTGAACACATTGCCCCCAAAAGAGGATAGGCTGTAGCTCAATCCGATCTTAAAAACACGCGTAACCTGGTTAGTTCTGCTATCTATTATTGAGTTTCCGGAGATGTATCGCGATAAGTTATTTCCCTGGTTTAGCAGATCGTCCGCACTAATTTTTAAATTAAGCATTTTGTTCTTTAGAAATCCTGCCGTTAAACTAGTGTTTATGATCAACGGATTTGCATTGGCTAAGGAATACCCCTTGTTAATGGTTTTGCTTGTATTTACCGCAAATAGAAACCTCTTTTTAATGGTCAATCTTGTTGAAAAAGCGAGGTTTAAGTTCTTAATGTTTCTAGGCGCGTTTGCATTAAATTCTGCATCGCTGTTAGTTGCATTGTAATCGATGTTGGCAGTAACCACCAATTTTTTCAATCTTAAAGAGCCATTGAGATTGGCTGCATAGGTATGTGTATTAAAAAGCGTGGTGCCCCCAATTTGCCCGAGGTTTAAATAATAAAGATCACTAATATTATTGGTATTTAATACATTCGTGTTAGATGTAAAATTGTAGTTTGTACTAGCAGATACAGTGAGCTTTTTTAAATTAATGGACCCTCTAACATTTTGAGAAAAATTAAATCCTTTATTGAACCGTTTGTTATTGTTAATAAATATTGCCCTGTTTGAAAGCCCAAGGTTTCCTCCATAGGAAATAGCATATTTGTTTTTTTTAATCGGGATGTTTAGCGAATAGTTATTTCCTGCGTTATAGGTTCCATTGATGTTTTCAAATCGGGTTTCTTGCTTTAGGCTGTTCAATGTATCGGGCACTAATATAACGTTGCTTACAATTTCATTTTGCGTAGCTGAAAAAGTGAATCCGGCTTGTAAGGAAATACCAGATTTAATATTTACATAATTGTAGTTAGACATTAGAGAATGTCTAAAATATGGTTTTAGGTTAGGATTGCCGATAACAATGTTTTGTAAATTTTGGGTATTCCGGATAGGTTGTATCTGGTCGATTGAAGGGGCATTGTTATTTCCGGTATAAGAAAGCGAAATCGTTTTCCCTTTTACTATAGTTCTACTTAAATTTATATTCGGCGCATAATTTAAATTGTTGTTTTTTATCTTTTGATTAAGGTTAATGTAGTTGTTGCTCATTAAACTCGGACGGGCATTAAAGCCAAAGTTGTAACGCATTTTTTTATTGCTATAACTATAACTCATCCCTAGCGATTGATTGATAAATACGGAGGTGTAATGAGTACTCAGCGAATCAATAAAGATCGGGATGGCGTTTTCTAAAACAAATGTAGTCCGGTTGCTATTACTTTTACCCACCGAAGCATTATACGTAAAGTTTAAGCTGCTTTTTGCTAAAGTGTCGCTTGGTGTTTTTAAACCAAGGCTATAATTGAGCCCAAAATTAATGTATTGATTGCTTCCGCTAGTAATCAAGTTTCTGTTTAGCAACGAATCTTTTTTCAATAGCTCAGTATCCCTGTCGTAATAAAGCGTATTGGTGCTAATATTTTGATTTGAATTTGTAGGGCTGGTTGAAAAAGCCAGGTTTGTTGAAAAGGAGTTTTTTTTATTTTTCAAAATCTTGGCAAGGCTCAAGTTCCCGTTTAAACTTGGAGACTTGCTGCTTAGCTGGTTGTTATTCTTTAAATCCTGCCTAATTACCCCAGTTTGATTGTTAAACGAGGCACTAGTATTACTATTTTGGCTAAGCGTTCCTCCAAAATTTGCTGATAAGCGGATCTTTTTATTGTTAAAGGTATAACTGGAATTGAAAATATTACTAGAGCGGTTACTCTTACCCTTATTTTGTGAATTGTTGTAGAAGGTGCCTAGCGGATTAATTGTTTCAACCGCTTGTTCTGACTCAAAGGCATTGTTATTCGTATTAAACCCATTGGAGATACTAAAATTTCCATATTTACCGAGTTTATCTCGGTGGTTAAGCGTTACCCTTGCATTTTCACTTGTGCCTGCGCCATTATTTGAAGTATGATAACCTATGTCTGCCATCCTCTGTTTGCTATCATTCCAAAAGCTAAAACTTCCACTTCCTCCATATTGCTGGTTTGTTCCGCCGTTCATACCGGTACTGCCAAATTTCCCCTTATTCATCCCGGGCTTGGTTACAATGTTTAGCATTTTTTTAGGTTCACCAACTTTTATGCCTGTAAAATTTGCCTCATCTCCAAAATCATCAATAATTTGAATTTTCGATACAATTCCTGCGGGAAGCTTCCCGATAAAATCTTTGATATTGTTGGTGAAAAAATCCTTACCATTAATGCGAAGTTTGGTCATTTCTTGACCCATTGTTTTCACATTGTATTGATCGTCTACCTCCATACCAGGAAACTGTTTAATTAAGTCGGCAACGTTATCGCCTTCAAACACCTGATATGCGGCGGCATTATACTCGATGGTGTCCTGCATAATGCGGATGGGGTTTGGTTTGCCCTTAATCTCCACAGTTTTGAGCATATTAGGCGTTTGCTTCAATTCAATTCTTTTAATCTCTAAGAGCTTTCCTTTAGCAAAATCATAGGTGTTACTATAAGATTGATAACCGAGACAATTAATCTGCAATAGGAAAGATTCTGCCTTTATTTTGGAGAAATTGAAATAACCCTCCTCGTTTGTAGTGGTTTGAAGTGTATCCTTTCCAGCAATTAATATTACATTGGCATGGCTTAAGCCATTTTCGGTCGAGTCGGTTACCAAACCACTTATCCGTCTGCTAGTTTGGCCAAAGCCGCTTTGGGCAGCAAATAGCAACAGTATAAAGATGTTCAAAAGTGTTTTCAAGAGAATTTGGTTACACTTACAAACTTAATCTTTAGTTAGTTGTAATTTATATTTTTCACAAAATTTAACAAATCAAGCAGAAAATTAAATAGCTATCCTTTTTTAAGGACTATTACTGTTATTTCGGGCCATATTCCTACCCTTCCAGAAAAGCCAAGAAATCCAAAGCCCCGATTTACGTTTAAGAATTTGCTGTTTTCTTCCAGAATACCTGCCCAATGATTATATCGGTATTTAACAGGGCTCCATTTTATCCCAAAGGCTTCTATGCCAAATTGCATCCCATGGGTATGGCCTGATAAAGTTAAATTAATTTTAGAAGGGTGATTTTTAACCTGGGCATTCCAATGTGAAGGGTCGTGAGACAGTAAGACTTTAAAATCGTCAATATTTGTGCCGTTTAACGCTTTTTCTAAATCACCTCGTTCCCCAAATCCCAAGCCCCAGTTTTCAACCCCCGCTAGAATTATTTTCTCTCCATCTTTGTTTAACTCAACATGCTCATCTAATAATAAACGGAAACCTAAATCAGCATGATATTCTTTGAGCTGCTGTAAATTTCCTCTTTTTATTAAATCGTTCTCCCATTTTACATAGTCTCCATAATCATGGTTTCCTAGAATGGAGAATTGGCCATATTTAGCTTTTATTTGAGAGAAATGCCCTATCCAGGGTTTTATTTCCTCAGCTTTATTATTAACTAAATCGCCGGTAAAAACAAATAGATCCGATTGTTGTGCATTAATTAGGTCGACTCCTTTTTGAACAGCTCGGGGATTTGTAAAACTTCCAGCATGAACGTCAGATATTTGGGTTATCGTGAAGCCATCAAATGCTTGAGGGAGGTCTTTAAAATACAAAGTATGTTTAATTACTCTGTATGCATATTTACCCCTTATCATTCCATATAGGAATAAGAAAACAGCACCTATAAAAATCGTCCCGGCAAAAATAATCCAATAAGGGTTTCGCGCTGGCAATAAATAATCATGCTTCGAAGCCAGGCTGCCAATACCATTTATCAACCTGTATATGTCGCCAATGAATATTAACATTGCGAATAACAGCTCGCTTACGAGAAGGATTAGGAAGAAATGTGTAGCTATTTTAAAGAATGTTCCCATTCCCCTGGTTTGAATGCCTTGAAGGGCATACAGCAATGCAAAAATGCTCCCAGAAATAATCAACCAGAAAATACCAGTAACATAGCTTGAGTTAGCTACGATTTGCAGGCCACTTAACGCATACCAGCTCAGTAATAAGAACAGGACAGCAAAAATGATTAAGGGTAGTAATTGGAATTTTCTCTTCATCTAAACAGGGCTTAAAAAGTCATTGCGGTTTACAAAAACGTCATTGCGAGGCACGAAGCAATCTCGTCGTGAGATTGCTTCGTGCCTCGCAATGACGGGAACCCTCGCATTGAGGTAATTATTGGGCTATATCAACTCTACACTTCTGCTTACAAAGGCAGTTAATTCTGCGCCGGTTAGCATACCTTGTGAGAGTAAAGCCAAATCTACCGCTTGCTTGGCAAACTTACTTTGTTCTTCTTCGTTAGCAGAAGCTAAGATTTTACCTACAAGTTTATGGTTTCCATTGATGGCCACCTTATAACTATCTGGCATGTTACCATAAAAGCTCATTCCACCGCCCATTTTTGCCATATCTTTCATACGGCGCATAAACTCGTCCATCGTTACAGTTACTGGCGCATCGTCCGGACTAAGACCAACAACCTCCACGCTAAAGTTTGGTTTTACAATGGCCTTCTCAAAAATTGATTTTACCGTAGCAGATTGTTCTTCACTTAGAACAGATTCCAGTACTTCATCTTTTTCAATCAATTGGTTGGTAACACTTGCATCAACACGCTTTAACTGGGTTTTCTCTAGTTTGTGCTCCAGGCTGCCCACAAAGTGACCATCTATAGGAGTATTCATGATCAGTACATCATACCCTTTTTTCTCGGCCGATTGAATGAAACCATCTTGCTTATCAGGGTCTGTTGTATACAAGTACACAATATTCCCGTTTTTGTCTGTTTGGCTATCTTTTACCTTTTCTTTGTATTCCTCAAATGTAAAATGCTCGCCTTTTGTATTGGTTAACAAAGCAAAATCTTTTGCCTTATCATAAAACTTCTCTTCACTGATCATACCGTATTTTACGAATAAGCCAATGTTGCTCCATTTTTCTTCGTAGCTTTTACGATCTTTTTGATAAAGTTCCCCCAATTTGTCGGCTACCTTTTTAGTAATATAGCTGTTAATTTTTTTCACGTTGCTATCTGCTTGTAAAAAGCTTCTGGAAACATTTAATGGAATATCAGGAGAATCAATCACGCCATGTAATAGCATCAAAAACTCTGGTACAATATCCTTTACTTCATCTGTGATAAATACCTGGCGACTAAACAACTTGATTTTATTGCGTTGCATATCAAAATCATCCTTCACCTTAGGGAAATATAAAACACCTGTTAGGTTAAATGGATAATCAACATTTAAATGGATCCAGAATAACGGATCTTCCGCAAAAGGATAAAGTTGTTTATAGAAATCTAAATAATCTTGGTCTGACAAATCAGCAGGTGCCTTTGCCCAAATTGGATGCGTGGTATTGATAATGTTTGGTGCAGTAACAGATTTGTACTTAGTCTTGCCCTCTTCATCAACCCCATCTTCCTCTTCTGTAGTTTTTGTGCCAAATTGGATGGGAACAGGCAAGAATTTAGCGTACTTATCTAAAATCTCCTGTAATTTATGCTCACTTAAAAACTCTTCAGATTCAGCATTAATATGTAAGATAATACTCGTGCCGCGCGTTGTTCTATCGCCTGCCGAAATCTCAAAAGAAGTACTACCGTCGCAAGTCCATTTCGCTGCTTCAGCCCCTTCCTGGTACGATAATGTTTGAATCTCCACTAAATCAGCTACCATGAATGCTGAGTAAAAACCTAGGCCAAACTTACCGATAATCTCATTTGCATCTTTCGCATCTTTAAATTTCTCTACAAACTCGCTAGCTCCAGAAAAAGCAACCTGATTAATGTATTTTTTGATTTCTTCGGCCGTCATACCCAAACCATTATCGCTAATGGTAATGGTTTTTGCCGGTGCGTCTAAACTAACAGCCACTAATGGCTCACCTAGTTCTCCGTTATATTGCCCTAATGCAGCTAAGCGCTTAATTTTCTGAACTGCATCAACCGCATTAGAAACTAATTCCCTTAAAAAGATCTCATTATCCGAATACAGGAATTTCTTGATGATTGGAAAAATGTTTTCTGTGTGTATGGAAATACTTCCCTTTTCTGTTGTCATAATTGATTTTATAATTTTTGATTATACCTATACTTATCAAGCGGTGTTCCAAAGTAGATTATAAGTCAAAATGACAGGCTTTACTTACCATTGATACGGCGATTTATCATACTATTAAGTATCTTTGCCCCTTAAATGGAATATAACGTTCATACTTTACGCAACGGCATTCGGGTTTTACATGTGCCTTCAGCATCACCTATTTCCCACGCTTGTATTTTAATAAATAGCGGCTCAAGAGACGAGGAGGATTCGCAAATGGGCTTAGCTCATTTTATCGAGCATCTTATTTTTAAGCGGACTGAAAAAAGGACCACAAATCAGATTTTAAACCGTTTGGAAAGTGTTGGAGCGGATTTAAATGCATATACAACTAAAGAGTACACCTGCATACACGCATCCTTTCTACAGCCCTATGTAGACAGAACGCTCGAGCTATTTAATGACATCGTTTTCCATTCTGTGTTTCCAATTGAGGAACTGGATAAAGAAAAGGGCGTAATCCTAGATGAAATTACTTCCTATCTTGATCAACCAGAAGAAGCGATTAACGATGATTTTGAAGATATGCTTTTTGCGAACCATGCTTTGGGCAGAAATATCTTAGGAACTCCTTCAACGGTAACGGCACTGGATCAGCATGATATTAAACAGTTTATAAAAAATAATTATCGAACCGACGAAATTGTTGTGGCAGTTTTAGGTAATTACTCGTTTAATAAGGTTGCAAAAATTGGAGAGAAGTATTTTAGTGATGTTCCCGAAAACAGTTCCCTATCGAAAAGAGTTGCCCCTATTGTAAATGCCCCACAACATGTTAAAGTGAATAAGCAGATTATGCAAGCCCATAGCATGTTGGGGACGCAAACTTATTCTTTGCATCATCCTTATAAGGCAGGTTTGTTATTGCTTAACAATATCCTGGGTGGAAATGGAATGAGTTCTGTCCTTAATTTGCAAATCAGGGAAAAGTATGGCATAGCCTATACAATCGAATCTAATTACAGTCCATTAAGTGATGCCGGAATTTTTGCGCTTTATTTTGGTACCGATAAAGAGAAAGTAGAGCGCGCTACAAATTTGATTTTTAAAGAGTTTAAAAAGATCAGGTCTGCTAAAATGACCGAAATTCAATTACAAAAGGCTAAGAATAAGTTTATTGGCCAAATTGCATTAGGGGAGGAGAACCGCATTGGTTTAATTATTTCCATGGCTAAAAGCTTGATAGATTATGATAAAATCGACAGCCTGGAAACTGTATTTAATAAAATCAGAGCCGTTAGCGTAGCTGATATGGATGCGATTGCGAATGATGTTTTAGACGAAGGAAATTTAAGTTCATTGACATTCTATCCAACCGCTTAATCCAATTTCCCCTATTTCTTAATAATTTGTACTTTTGTTGCATGAAACTACCAATTGTAGCCTATGGCGATCCTGTTTTAAAGAAAGTTTGTGTAGATATTGAGGAGACCTATCCTGATCTGCAACAGCTTATTGCCAATATGTTCGAAACAATGAACAATGCAAGCGGAGTTGGTTTAGCTGCACCGCAAGTTGGCTTGCCTATCCGTTTGTTTATTGTCGACACAAAGGCGGATGAAGGGGAAGAGGTTTTTAAAAAGGTATTCATTAACGCACAGATTTTAGAAGAAAGCGGCGAACCTTGGGCTTTTAACGAAGGTTGTTTGAGTATTCCCGAAGTAAGAGAAGATATTATGCGAAAGCCCAATATCTTGATCAGCTATTATGATGAGAATTGGAAGCTTCATGAAGAAAAAGTAAGCGGATTTGCCGCCAGAGTAATTCAGCATGAGTATGACCATATTGAGGGCAAGCTTTTTACTGATAAGCTGAGCTTGTTGCGTAAGCAATTATTGAAAAGTAAATTGGATGCCATTGCAAAAGGCAATGTTAGAACGGATTACAAAATGCGTTACCCCAGACAAAACAAGAAACGGTAATTGCTTATTTATCGGATTCTCTGCTTTTATCTCCAGCGAAAATCTGCTGCATTAACTTACCCCATGCAAATGGATTTAGCAATGGATTGGTTTGACGCATATTTACATTCATCATTCTATCAAAATTGTAACGATAATTGCTGTTGCTAATCTCTGCCGAATTACGAGGTAATGATAAAATCATCCCCTGAATGCTTTTTGGAGAAAGATTTTTCTTGGCAATAGCCATATCATCATCGGCAACCTTCATTGATAAAAAGTCTTTGTTAAACTCTTCTATGGTTGCCCATGGATAGATCCTTACAGCCTTTAAATACACAGTTTCTGGTTTCATCTTGACCATTTCTGTGTACTTAAAATCATTTATTTCAGTCGGGAGTACCAGCACTTTATTGTTAAATCCTATTGCACTAAATATTAATGAATCTCCGGGATTAACAATGATTGAAAAATAACCCTGATAGTTGGCAGCATACTTTATCCCTTTATTACTCAAATTGGTAATGGTAACATAGGGCACAACCGAATTGCTGTCAGTATCGGTAATGATTCCCGAAAACTGCACCAATTTGTTACTTTTCTGCATGTTTTGGGCAAAAATAGTAGTAACAAAAAAAAGCAATATGATTGTTAAACAATACTTCATCTTACAAAAATAGAGGTAAATGCTTAATGTATTCGTTAAATTGTGTTAAATAAACCTTATTCCTGCTCTGCCAAATCTACTGCAACAACGCCGGTAATTTCTGGTACGGCTTTCATTATTGCCTGCTCAATGCCTGCTTTCATCGTCATAAAGCTCATTTTACATGAGCCGCAGTTGCCTAATAATCTTAATTTAACAACATAGCCTGGTGTAATCTCTTCTATGGCAACATTTCCACCGTCGGCTATTAAATATGGCCTGATAGTTTCTAATGCTTGCTCCACTTGTTCCGTTAAACTCATTTTATCTGTATTAAAGTATAAAAATAGTAAATTTTTAGCAATTCGCTGACTGTATGTTATTTATTGAGATCTGTTGTGCAATTTTACCTGCAATTTCATTAAATGCATACTGTAAAGGACTGGACGTATCCATCGCAATCGGAGTTCCTTGGTCGCCCGCATCGGCAATAGCCTGAATTAATGGTATTTCACCTAAAAACGGCACATTGTACTGCTCAGACAAAGTTTTACCTCCATTTTTACCAAAGATGTAATATTTATTATCAGGCAGCTCTGCTGGTGTAAAATAAGACATATTCTCTATAACGCCTAAAATGGGAATATTTATCCCTTGCATTCTGAACATGTTTAATCCTTTTTTGGTATCTGCCAGGGCAACCTGCTGTGGCGTAGTAACAATTACTGCGCCCGCAATAGGGAAGCTTTGACTGATGGTAATGTGGATATCTCCCGTTCCAGGAGGTAAATCTACAATCAGATAATCCAGTTCCCCCCAATCTGCATCATTAAACAATTGCTTAATCGCATTGGAAGCCATTGGTCCACGCCAGGGCACAGCTTGATCTGGGTCGGCAAAGAAACCTAATGACAGCAATTTAATGCCATATTTTTCAATTGGTAAAATTAAGGTTTTCCCATCTTTTGTTTCTCTTGCGCTGGGTTTTGCACCAATGAGGTCGAACATCGTTGGAACGGAGGGGCCATAAATATCTGCATCGATTAAACCTACTTTGGCGCCGTTAGCGGCTAAAGTTACCGCAAGGTTACTGGCTACGGTCGACTTACCTACCCCTCCCTTGCCTGAGGAAATTAATATGATATTTTTAATTGCGTTTAACTGCGTTGTGTCATTCGGTTTGGTAACGCGAGAAGTGACATTGATAAGAATGATAGCGCTTGCGTCGACAAAATGCTTAATTGCATTTGTACAGGCATTCTTTAGCATTTCCTTCATCGGACATGCTGGGGTAGTTAATTCTAGTGTAAAAGCTATTTGCTTACCGTCGATTTTAACATCTTTAATCATGTTTAAAGTAACCAGATCTTTCTTCAAATCCGGATCTTCCACGTTGCGCAAGGCTTCTAAAACCTGTTCATTGGTAATTATCATTCCTCAAAATTAACAAAACATAACTATATTAAATTTTCTATCACCCTTTTTATTGTAATTTTAACACGAAATAAACATTTCTGATAAACGTTTGTTAAGCATTAATTTTTAAATTAGTTTATGCAGCTACCGAAAATAAGCATCCCCAAAAAATATTATAAAGTTGGAGCCTGGGTTTTAGGCGTGTTTTTGCTCCTGGTTATTTCTTTGGGCGCTATTGCCTACAGTAAAAGAGAAGCCATGCTGAAAACCATCATGGCGAAAGCGATTGCAAAAGCCAAAAATAATTATGGGCTCACTGTTAGCATAGGCAAAGCAGGATTTAGCGGATTAAGTACCGTAAGTATGGAGCGTATTTCAGTAGTTCCCAAAGATAGAGACACCCTGACTTCCATGCGTAGCTTAAGTGTTGGGGTTAAAATATTTCCACTGCTTTTTGGTAATGTTAAGCTTTCGGAAATCAAATTGAATGACGGTAAATTGAATGTTGTAATTAGAGACTCACTTACCAACCTTGATTTTATTCTAAAAAGGAAAAGCAAAGACAGCACCAACACCACAAAAAATAAATTAGACCTAAGCGAAATCGCAAGCAACCTATTAAATGAGGTGCTTTACAAGATTCCTGATGACATGGAGGTAAAGAACTTTATGATGCAGCTTAACGACAATGATACGGCCTCCCTAAAATTTCTGACTACCACAGCAACGATAGATGACGGGAAACTTAAATCGACTATTCTGGTTAACGACACCTTAGCAACCTGGCACATGACGGGTAATTTAAAGCCTAATCAGAAACGGTTAGATGTAATGCTATATGCAGCTAATAAACAGCAGGTAGAACTTCCACTATATCTTCAGCAAAAACTACATACAAAGATTAGCTTTGACACAGTTAGGACAGAAATGAAAGATGCAGATTATAAAGGGGATGACTTTAAAATCTCTGGGTCATGGTCGGTGAAAAATCTTTTGATCAATCAGGCGCGGATTGCGGCAACAGACATTGTGGTAAGTAGCGCCAAGATTGACGCAGATTTGCTAATTGGGCCAAATTATCTTTCTTTGGACAGTACCTCGACCATTTTTTTAAAGGATGCGAAGGTTCATCCCTATATTAAGTACACTTTATCGCCAAACAAAGTATATGAGCTAAAGCTCGATGCTGAGGAGCAAGACGCACAGGCCTTCTTGGAGGCCTTCCCCGAAGGCTTGTTCGAATCGTTAGATGGGATGCAGGTTAGCGGAAAGTTAAAGTATAACCTCGATTTTTATCTGGACACTTCAATCCCAGACAGCGTAAAGTTCAGTTCTAACCTAACCCCCAATAATTTCAAGATTTTGAAATGGGGTAAAACAGATCTTCAAAAAATAAATAAAGATTTTGTATATACGCCTTATGAGTATGGCAAACCTATGAGGAACATTTTGATAGGACCTTCCAACCCAAATTTTACCAGGTTAGGGGATATCTCGTTTAATTTTAGAAATGCCCTACTCACATCCGAAGACCCTTCTTTCTTTAGACATCATGGTTTTGTTGAAGAATCATTTCGAAAATCGATTGCTGTTAACTTTAAAGAGAAACGGTTTAAGCGTGGAGGGAGTACAATCTCTATGCAGTTGGTTAAAAACGTTTTCTTGAGTAGAAACAAAACTATATCTCGTAAGGCAGAAGAGGTTTTAATTGTTTGGCTTATAGAGAATAACCGATTGATTAGTAAGGAACGAATGTTAGAGGTTTATTTCAATATCATAGAGATGGGGCCAAATGTGTATGGTATTGGAGAAGCGGCAAGTCATTATTTCGGGAAGCACCCATCCGAACTAAGTGTCGGAGAAGGCATTTTCTTAGCTAACATTGTTCCTCGGCCTAAAGCAGCTATGTATAAATTTGCGAACGATGGCGGCTTAAAGCCCTATCTTTTGCCATACTTTAATTTTATTGGCAATACAATGGCCAGAAGAGGCTTAACGTACGCAGATACTAGTGGGTATGGTTTTTATAATGTTAGGCTGCGAGAAGGGCTGCGGCAGTACCTGTTGCCCGATTCGGTCGTTGTTGACACCTCGGCCTTAGAACTTGATGAGGACGGAATGATTATTCCGCAAATTACACCAGATAAAGGTAAGACACTTTTTGACCGCCTCTTCCCTGCCAAAAAAGACACGCTTGTTCGGGTGGATATAAAAACGGATACTGCCAAAACAAAAAAACAGCTTAGACAAGAGCGAAGGGAACAGCGAAGGAAGGAAAAAGAGGATGGTGATAATTAATTGGAAAGAAAATTAATCAGTTATGATGAATAAAATTCAAGTGGATGGTAAAAGTTTTGAGATCTTTCTAGAGAATGAAACCATTAGCAAAAGAATACGCTTAATAGGAATTCAACTGAATGTGGATTACGAAAATCGCTGCCCTATTTTAATCGGGGTTTTAAATGGCAGTTTTGTTTTTATGGCCGATTTGTTAAAAGAAGTCCATATTGCATGCGAGATTGGCTTTATCCGTATAAAATCCTACGAAGGCACCGAGAGTTCGGGATCGATCAAAGAGGCGTTCGGACTTCCTGATGGCTTGGAGAACAGAGATGTGCTTATTATTGAAGACATTGTTGATACAGGTTTAACACTGGAGTATATCCTTGAGAAAGTAAAAGCTCAAAACCCTGCTTCTGTTCAGGTTTGTAGTTTGTTATTTAAACCAATGGCATTAAAGTCGCCAATTCCCGAGTTGACCTATGTTGGCTTCGAAATCCCTAATGAATTTGTAGTGGGTTATGGGTTAGATTATAATGACTTGGGTAGAAATTTGAAGGATATTTATAGGGCGGTTTAAGATAAATCTCCTTTTTTTTTAGCAATTTTGTGGCGAATTAAATTAAAACTCCATGACTATTCATAAAGAGGGCTATACCACCATAGCAATTTCTGTCTTATTCATTTTCGTAATCAACGCCTTGGTTGAGTATAAGTTTTCGGATATACTATGGCTTCGTTGGTTTGTTTATATTTTATCCTTTGCGTTATTCGTTACGGTTTTACAATTTTTTAGGAATCCTAGTCGTGTTTTTACCAGTGGTGACAATTTGGTGATTTGTCCGGCCGATGGAAAAGTGGTGGTTATCGAAGAAACAGAAGAGGGAGAGTATTTCAAAGATAAGCGTTTACAGGTTTCGATATTTATGTCGCCAGTGAATGTGCATATCAATAGGAACCCTATTTCGGGGGTTGTAAAGTTTTTCAAATATCACCCAGGTAAATACTTGGCCGCTTGGAATCCAAAATCTAGTACAGAGAATGAGCGTACAACAACCGTAGTAGAGCACGCAACCGGAACGCCGATTTTATTCAGGCAAATTGCTGGAGCGCTTGCCCGAAGAATTGTTTGGTATATTAAAGAAGGCGATCAGGTTGTACAAACCGAGCAATTTGGCTTCATTAAATTTGGCTCAAGAGTAGATATTTTCCTCCCAGTTGGAACGGACGTTAAATTGGTTCTCGGACAAGTGGTTAAAGGTGGAATTACGGTATTGGCGGAATTGTAATAATCGTTAAGCTTCATTGCAGGGAACGGAAGTGGCACAACTATTTGCTTACTCCTTTTTTTTATCTGTTACCGTTCTTTGCGTTGGGTAGGCAAACTCAGACCCATATTGATTTACATACTCAATTATCTTGAAGTTTACCTCTTCCTTTATTTTGAGGTACTCGCTATAATCAATATTTTCAACAAGATACAAAACTTGGATATTTAACGCTGAATCACCAAAACTGTCAAACGTAACCGTATTGTCTGAAGTGTGTGGGTGAGCGTTTAAAAAGGTGTTAATCTCAGCAATAATGGTCTTGATCGTTTCAGAACTTGTTTCGTAGGTTACCCCGATATTAAATTTAACCCGTCGATAGTTTCTACGGGTTAAATTTTCTAACACGCCATCTATCATTGCCCTATTCGGAATAATAATAGTTGTCTTGTCTGTACTTCTTATAATCGTGCTTCTAAAGCCAACCTTCTCTATCGTGCCCTCTACGCCATCTACTTTGACCAAATCGCCTACGGTAAATGGCTTGTCGATGAAGATTGTAAACGAACCGATTAAATTCTCCAGGCTTTCTTTAGCGGCTAAGGCGATTGCGATACCCCCAATGCCCAATCCAGTAATTAAGCTTAAAGCGTTTACTTCAAATACGTAACCAAGCAAAACAAAGAACCCAATAAAATAAACGAAGAACTTAAAAAGTTCTTTTAAAAAAGGCACCAATTGGTCATCTGCTTTATTTGCCGATTTTGCGGCCTTATACATGAATACGTGTGCTACGAAATCTATTATTCTCAAAAAGATCCAGAATACCGAAAGGATAATCAAGAAGAGAAAAAGCTTGTCTAGCAACTCCCCTAAAGTGAAGCCTTGTATAATCTTAACCTTCTCAATGGTTTTGTGATAATGGAAAAGGACGACTTCTAGCGGATGTTTTAATTGGTTAATCGCTAAATATATCGACGAAACAGTGATAAAGAACTCAAACGGTTTTAGCAAGAGCGCAACAAAAGCCTCAAACGTTATTTCGTCAGCAAATTTTCTAAACAATTTAAAAAGCAGGTGGCTCAAAAATCGGGAAACAATCCTTTTGAACACAAGGCCTAATAAAATAATGATGGCAAACATAAAATATGCCTGTAAGGTGTTACCCCAAAATACCTGTTTAAAGAATTGCTGATCCATTTAAATTATACCAATTGCTTTAGTGCGATTTCAAATGCTGTGCTAGATAAATTTGTTCTTTTTTCTGATACTTTATGTACTGCTTTCAAAGCGTTTTCTATTACTGCTGAGGCATCAGAGAAGATCGCATCATCACTCATTTCTACGTTGCGTTGCATAAGGTAGGCAAAAACTCTTGCCATTCCGCAGTTTGCAATGAAATCAGGTATTACGGCTACATGATTATCTGCGTGTTCCATTATACTTCCAAAGAAAATCTCCTTATCGGCAAAAGGTACATTTGCACCGCAAGCAATTACTTCTAATCCACCGGCTATCATTTTATCGACCTCGGCTTGTTGTACTAACCTGGAAGAAGCTGCGGGCACGAAAATTTCTGCGCCAACATTCCAGACTTTTTCACTGGCTTCTTCAAAAGGAATCAGGTTGTCGGCAATTAAAGTGTTGTTTATTCTATCATTAAAAAGAGTTTTTATTTCTCTTTCCGTAAAACCTTCTGGCTTAATTAAGCCCCCAACGCGGTCTATGATTCCTACTATTTTAACACCATTTTGAGCAAGGTAATATCCGGCTGCTGCTGCAACATTTCCCCAGCCTTGGATAATTGCTTTCTTGCCTTCTATGTTGCCTCCCCAAATTTGATAATAATGCTTAATTGATTCGGCAACGCCATAGCCTGTAATCATGTCGGCCACTTTATATTTTCTTTTAATATCTGGCGTATACTCCAAGTCTTCCAACACTTTTGAAACACCATAGCGTAATTGGCCAATTTGGTGAATGCGTTCATTTTCTCTCGCTTGGTAGTGTCCATTAATTACACCTTCCTGTGGATGCCATAGGCCATAGCCTTCTGTAATTGGAATAACTTCGTGGATTTCATCGATGTTTAAATCGCCCCCAGTTCCATAATAACTCTTTAATAGCGGCATTACTGCTTTATACCATCTTTCCAGCACCTCTTTTTTACGGGGGTCTGCCGGATCGAAGTTAATTCCCGATTTTGCGCCACCTATCGGGGGACCTGAAACGGTAAATTTTACTTCCATTGTTTTTGCGAGCGATTCAACTTCTCGTTTATCTAATCCTTTGCGCATACGCGTGCCGCCGCCGGCAGCACCTCCACGTAATGAATTAATAACTACCCAGCCTTCGGCTTCCGATTCTTTGTCTTTCCATTCAAAAACAATTTCTGGTTGTTTTTCTTCGTATTTCTTTAACAGGTCTTTCATGTTGTTCGTTTATTTTAGCGACAATGAGTAATGCATTTCATTGCCTTTTTATATTTGGTGGGGCAAAGATATAAACAAAAAAACCTCCACGATGAATATCGTGAAGGTTATATTTTTTAAAAAGAAATATTATTTTCTTAAAGACTTGATACGAGCAGCTTTACCAGTTAATTCACGTAAGTAGAACAATTTAGCTCTACGCACTTTACCGTGACTATTAACTTCTACTTTATCAATGTTTGGAGAATTAATTGGGAAGATACGCTCTACACCAACACCATTACTCATTTTACGAACAGTAAACGTTTCATTTGCACCAGCGCTGTTACGTTGAATAACAACACCTTGATAAATTTGAATACGTTCTTTATTACCTTCGCGAATTTTATAGTGAACACTCACTGTATCTCCTGATTTGAAAGAAGGAAACTCATTTTTCGCGATTACCTGCTCTTCTACAAATTTTACTAAATCCATGATTTTAAGCTGTTAAGCCGATTTTTTGTTGTTTAAAATCGGACTGCAATATTAGGAATTTTATTTTAAAAATAAAAGGGTTTAGGGAAAATAATTTATTTTTTAACAAGAAGCAGGTTTTCCACATTATTTAAGTAAATCAGGTCTGCGCTCCTGCGTACGTTTTAGAGCTTCTTCATGTCGCCAATCGTTAATCTTAGCTTCATGCCCGCTTAACAACACATCAGGCACCCTGTGGCCTTGCCAATCGGCCGGACGCGTGTAATTCGGGGCATCTAACAACTCTCCCTGAAAGCTATCCGAAAGGGCAGAGGTCTCATCATTTAATACTCCTGGGATTAATCGAACTACAGCATCAACTACCACAGCTGCGGGCAATTCGCCGCCAGATAGCACATAATCGCCAATAGAAATTTCACGGGTTACAAAAATATCACGAATACGCTGATCTATTCCTTTGTAATGGCCGCATAAAATGATGATGTTTTTTTTGATGGATAGCTGATTGGCAATTGTCTGGTTTAGTGTCTCACCATCAGGGCTCATAAAGATCACCTCGTCATAATCCCGTTCGCTTTTAAGTTTTTCAATACAAGCGGCAAATGGCGGGATAGACATGATCATGCCGCTGCCTCCACCATATGGGTAGTCGTCAACACTTTTTTGTTTATTAGTTGCGTAGTCTCTTAAGTTGTGCACCACAATTTCGGCTATCCCTTTCTTTTGTGCACGTTGTAAAATAGAATGTGCAAAAGGACTGGTTAACAGGTCGGGTAAAACGGAGATGATATCGAAACGCATGGGACAAAGATAAGCATGTACTTTGACAATCTTTAAAGATTGTCAAAGTGGTAGGCTAGTCTCGAATTCGAGACTAGTGTAAAAGGTTTTTTACTATTTTGTATGAACTAGTCTCCCTCTTCTAAATCGAATATTTCTTCAACATTGACGCCAAATACTTTCGCCATCTTTAAAGCCAACACCGTTGATGGAACATACTTTCCCGATTCTATGGTATTAATTGTTTGACGAGAAACTTGTATTAAATCGGCAAGTTCGGCCTGTGTTATATTTTTGATGGCACGTTGTACCCTTAAATTATTCTTCATAAGAAATCCCTCCTTCAATTCTGTTCAATAACCTTACATTCTTATAGTTAACATACTCCATCCTCAGCACAAAGTATAAAAGCAAAGAAAACTCAGCATATAGCAAAAAGTATAAGTAACTGAGGGAATAAAGTAATAATGTACCGATTAAAATTAATCCATAATTTAAATAAACTGCCATTTGTAAACTCTCAAGTCGGTGCTGCATCACCATTTCATCTTCTATTTTGTTTTTGGAAAAAGCCCATAATAAAAGCCCAATTATAAGGCCTGCATAAATGATAGCCAGCGCCGAGTCTTTCACATCGCTTTGCAAATCTATGGCTAAACCAACAATAAGTCCAATTAAACAGGTGAGCGACATAATAATGCCGATCCTTTTAAATGGTTGATGTGGCAAGAACTTTGGTTCGCTAATTAAATAGCTTTCATTCTTTATATGTTTAAGGTAATAAAATCTAAAAATGAAGATTAACAAGGGGGTAAATAAATTAAGTTCTCCCATGTGTCCGCTAAAAAATGGAATTTCTCCAATAATGACAGTAAGGAACACCCATATAAAATAAAATCCATAATAAATCATAATCGCCCAGTAAAGAGCATTAAGCCTAAGTTTGGCATTCAGTTCATCTTCGTTTTTACTTTTGGAGAAGGCGATTAAAATCAAACCGATTACGACTAAGAACACGCATAGTTCATTTGTGAAATTTTCAAAACCCTTTTGAAAAAACCCATCTTTTTCTCGCATTTTAAAACCGAAACCGGAGATTTCAAAATTTTTCATTACATTAAGATAGCCCAGTACAAAGCCTGGGATGGTTAATAGGTAGCCAAACAAGCTACACCATGCTGGAAATAAGTATTTGCTTTTCATTTTTTTATTCTTTTAAGTTAATGGCAAATCCATGAGCGCGCATCAAGTTTGCTTGAACAAATGTAAAACAAAGTTTACGTATATGTCAAGTAAAATTGACAAAAAGAATAAAATAGTTTACAAAAAGCTGTAAATCAACACAATAAAATTAAGAGTTAAACCGTCCATTGGTCGTGTATCACAGCAACTAAGCAATACTCTCCGTTTTGCTTTTCAAAGACCAGACGTAAGCTTGTCCAGTCCATCCCTTCATACTTTTGATCAAAGCCGCTAAAATGATAATCTACAAAGTGATGATTGGGGTAAATTTCTTTGATATTATTAAGCGAATTTCCCTCCTTAATTAATTCATCATAACCAACCGCTTCAGCATTTAAGTAATCGGCGCTATAGGCAAATTTTTTTAGGTAAGCAGGCACTGTTAATTTAATGGGTTCGCCAGTGCCATCGTAGTTTCCCCATGTTAATATCCATTTATTATTTATGGCAGCGAGTAAATCGGCGGAGTGTAATTTTTTACTTTTTATAGTATCTATATGGCCGTAGGGAGAAAAAAGCACACCATTGTTAGAGAAGTATTTCGTTAGCTCGGGAATATTGTTTTCTTTTAAAAGCACTAGAATCTGTCGGGCTGTCGCTTTAATTGAATCTTGTTGGGTTAGCCCTGTTGTTTCAGGAGCATTCACAACTTCGGCGGTATCTTTGGACACCGTTTTTGCCTCTTTTTTGTTATTTCCGCAGCTGCTGAGGATTAACATTGTTGAAATAAAAAAAAATAGATTTTTCATAGCTTTTAGCTTAATAAGTAAATATCCAATAATCCTTCTGGTAAATCAACCAGCAGTGTTTTTTCCTCCTCATCAATTTCCACGATCATATCTTCATTTAACGGAAACAATATTTCCTTTTCTTTATAAAGTACAGTAGCCACAAATTGTTGGGGATATTCATTGATGGCAATAATCTTACCAAGCTCCCCATGAGTTTCATCTGTAACGATAAAGCCTTTTAAATCATCGTAGGTAAAGTCATCTTCTCCGCGCTCGGGCATTTTTGTTAGCGGAAGATAGATTTTCTTTTTAACTAAAGCCTGGGCTTTGTCGATATGATCTATGTCGTCAAAATAAAATAAGCCGGTACTATTTGGATATAATTTATGTGAGGCCACAAAAAAAGGAACCATTTTGCCGTTAATGTCGGCAAAAAGAACGTCAAAATCTAAGTCCTCATAAGCATCAAATTCAAAAAACAATTGAACTTCTCCTTTTAAACCTTTTGTTTTGGTGATGTAGCCGATATAAAATGCTTCTTCGTGTTTCATAAATCAAATCTTTTGCAAGTCATCATTGCGAGGAACGAAGCAATCTTAAAACGTGTTGCTTCACCACCCATAGTAGTGAGATTGCTTCGTTCCTCGCAATGACGCAGCTTAATATAAACGGATTGCGTTGGTTCGTGCTTCGCTACGCTCGCAATGATGCGACGTTAATAAATATAAGTAAAAAAAATAGCGCTCTGAATAATCAGAACGCTATAATAAAATTAAAGCAAAATCTTTAGATTAAGCTTCTTCTTTTGTTTCTTCTTCAGTTGAAGCCTCAGCAGCAGGTGTTTCTTCTGCAACAGGAGCCTCTTCAGCAACCGCAACAGTTTCTTCAACAGCTGGAGTTTCTTCTACCGCTACTTCTTCAGTTGCAGCTTCAACAGCAGGAGCTTCTTCAGCAACTACTTCTTCTTCTACAACCTCTTCCACTACTGGTGCATTTTTCAATGCAATAGCAGCACCGCGGTCTGCATTTTTCTTAGCTTCAGCAGCTAGGGCAGCTTTTTTAGCTTCACCTTTAGTTGCATTTAAGCTGTCTTTTTTGCCTTCGATTTGACCGCCTTTAGCTTCTAACCAAGCTGCAAATTTTGCATCAGCTTGTTCAGTTGTTAAAGCGCCTTTTTTAACACCACCTTGTAAGTGTTTCTTGTATAAAACACCTTTGTAAGAAAGAATAGCGCGAGCAGTATCCGTAGGTTCAGCACCTTTGTTTACCCAGTCTAACGTTTTTTCGAAGTTAATTTCAATAGTAGCAGGATTGGTATTTGGGTTATAAGAACCTAAACGCTCAATAAATTTACCATCTCTTGGAGAGCGAGAATCCGCTACTACCACGTGGAAAAAAGGCTTGCCTTTTTTACCGAATCTTTGCAATCTGATTTTAGTTGCCATTTCTGTATTAAGTTTATGTATTCAACATAGTTCCCGGAGCTTCGTGCTTGCGGGGATGCAAAAGTAAGCAAATGCTTCATGATTTGCAAATTAGGTTTAGTAAATGCTAGTGTTTCAGCTTTTAACTACCTTTGTAAACATGAAAATAGCTATAGATATGGATGAGGTTTTGGCAGACCCAATTCACAAATTCATCCAACTTTATCACCGTGATTACGGAATTCCGCTCGACCTTAAGATTCATGCGGGTAATGAAATTTATCATCATGTGCCCGAACATATTAATGATAAATGGTTTGATTATATCAATGCTAAGGGTTTTTTCAGAGATTTGCCAGTGATCGAAGGGGCAGTTGAAGCCCTTAAAAGGCTTCAAGAGCAGCATGAAGTTTACATAGTTTCGGCAGCAATGGAATTTCCCAACTCCTTGGAAGACAAATATCATTGGCTAGCAGAACATTTTCCCTTTATTGGCTGGAAGAATATTATTTTCTGTGGTGAGAAAATTGTGAACACCGATGTAATGATCGATGACAGAGCGAAGAATTTTATCAATTTTAAAGGAAGAACCTTGCTATTTACCTCTCCACATAATCTTTTATTAACACAATATGAGCGGGTTGATAACTGGCATCAAGTGCTTGAGAAGTTATTGTAAAACTATTTAGATTTTTAGAATTTAGCCTATGGAGCAAATCCTTGAACATTTTAGCCGTTATATTAAACTGAGCGACGAGCTTACGGTTGAGATTACCAAAAGAATACAAATAAGGTCTTTTAAAAAGGGCGAGCTAGTTCATGATGCTGAAAAAGTATATAACCACAGTTACTTTATTCAACAAGGTATTTTAAGAACCTACTTTTATAAAGAGGGGAAAGAAGTAAGTGAATACTTTTGCAGTAATGGAGAGTGGACAAATTCTCCTCGAAGTTTTATGCAGCGACGTTTGGACCATTATTACATCGACGCCATCGAAGATACCCTGGTATTTGGAATCGATATTGGAAATTTAGGATACCTATTTGATCATTTCCCGGAAATGGAACGTTATGCCCGCTTATCAATGGGCTCCGTCTTTGGACAGATTTTAGAACGGATCGAATCAATGCGCTTTACCACTGCGAAAGAAAAATACGAACATTTCTGTTCCTTTTACAAAGCCATTTATCATCGTATCCCATTGGGAATGGTTGCTTCCTACCTGGGAATTACCCAAGAAACATTAAGTAGGGTTAGAGCAGGTAAATCTTTTTGATTTAAATCAAATTAGTTTCAGGTAATGAAGTCCATATTTGGTTCAAAATCAAATCAATTATGAAGAACAAAATTAACCAGCTATTTTTTACCATCTTATTTATTTCTTTCACCTCAATTGCCCAGGCCCAGCAAATAAAGAGCCCTGGTGTAAATGCTCAATTATTTTTAGGAGAGGGGAAGAGACAGCCTTTAATTGTAGGATTAGGTGGCTCAGAAGGGGGTAATGCGTGGGCAAGCGATTATTGGAAAAAAATAAGGGACCAGTTTATTGAGAAAGGTTATGCTTTTTTAGCGATCGGTTACTTTGCAAGTGAAGGAGCACCGGATACCTTAAATAAAATTGAGCTTGAAAACGTACATGCAGTCATCGTAAAGGCACAGCAAAATTTGCTGGTGAATGCGCAGCGAACTGCAATTATTGGAGGTTCTCGTGGTGGCGATCTGGCCTTACTTTTGGGAAGCTACTATAAAGACATCAAGTGTGTGATTAGCGTAGTCGGGAGCCATGTTGCCTTCCCCGGACATACCAATCATTTCTCTACTTCTGCATGGTCTTTTAAAGGGAAGGAACTGCCATTTGTACCAGTAAATGAAGAAAGTGTTCCTGCTTTAATGAAAGGAGATTTACGGGCAACATTTCAAACAATGTTAAAGGATAGCTTAGCAGAGCAAAGGGCTATCATTAAAGTAGAAAAGATTAACGGACCGGTCTTTTTACTTTCTGCCACCAAAGATGAGATCTGTCCCTCGCAACAAATGGCCGACAAAATGATGCAACGACTTAGCGCAAAGCAATTCAGTGCGAATTATCAACATATTGCTATTGAAGGAGGTCACGCCGAACCGCTTAAACATTTTGATTTAGTGTTTGATTTCTTGGAAAAAAATTTCCCCCCACTTTAAGTACTTTTGTAACATTTCTCTACAATCTGCATCGAAATATAAAACCTAAAAATTATGTTAGTTACAACCACAAACACCATAGAAGGCAAAAGAATTGTTAAGTACATAGGCCTTGTTAGCGGCGAAACGATTATTGGAGCCAATATTTTTAAAGATTTATTTGCAGGCATCCGCGACATCGTAGGCGGAAGATCAGGCTCTTATGAGCAAGTTTTACGCGAAGGCAAGAACACCGCTTTAAATGAAATGCAACAGTACGCTTCGTCAATGGGTGCAAATGCGGTAATAGGAGTAGACTTGGATTACGAAACCGTTGGTAGTGGTGGAAGTATGCTCATGGTAACGGCAACCGGAACAGCGGTAGTACTGGAAGACTAAAATGAAATTAGCTAATTAGCATTTTGCTAATTAGCTAATGGGTGACACTATAATGATAAAATTTCTACCAATCTTAACCAAGTAGGGCTAATTGCCTTTGCATCGATGTGTTTAATACTTTGTGAAAAAGGCGTAAACACAATTTCACGGTTAATTTGGCCTACCATGACATCGGTTTTGCCTGCTAACAATCCTTCAACTGCAGCCACTCCAAAACGGCTGGCTAAAACGCGATCCATGCAACTTGGTTTTCCCCCCCGCTGAATATGCCCTAATACGGAGATACGAATGTCTGACTTGGGAAATTTTTCTTTTAATGCTTCGCCAACTACATAAGCACCTCCGGCCTCATCACCCTCGGCAACAATGATAATTTTCGATGCTTTGTCTTTACGGCCCGTTTCTAAGCGACAAATAAGGTCGTCAACGCCCATTTTAGCTTCAGGAATCATAATAGCCTCCGCGCCTACACCAATGCCACTTCGCAAAGCAATTAGTCCCGAATCACGGCCCATTACTTCCACAATAAATAAACGATCGTGTGATTCGGCGGTATCCCTAATCTTATCTACTGCATTAACTACGGTATTGATCGCTGTGTCGTAACCGATCGTAAAATCTGTCCCAGCTAAATCATTGTCTATCGTGCCGGGTAAACCAATGATCGGAAAGTCAAATTCACTCGAAAATAAATCAGCACCTGTAAACGTTCCATCTCCACCTATCACAACCAGCGCATCAATATCACTTTCCACCAGATTTTTATGGGCTAGCTCTCTTCCTTCCTTAGTTCGAAAAGCATCACATCTGGCGGTTTTTAGAATGGTTCCCCCACGTTGAATAATGTTGGCTACGGATTGCCCATCCATGGGGATAAAATCGGCCTGAATTAACCCTTCGTAGCCTCTTAGAATGCCGGTAACTTTTAAATTATGGTATATACTTGCTCTTACTACAGCCCGAATAGCTGCATTCATTCCGGGCGAATCGCCCCCCGAGGTTAAAACCCCTATATTTTTAATTGAACTCATTATTATATTATAGTGGCTTAAATTTATCTATACCACTTTGTAAAAACGCTACATAAGCCTTGTCATCATCCAAAATAGCCCCAACTGGCGGAACCAGAGGATTTAATGAATGATCCGTAAGTACATAATAAGGTTGCGAATTCGCTTTATACCTAGTTGCCTGGAAATCTTGATTCCATTTACCCAAATCGGTTGTCTTTCCTTTTAGATATTTCGAATAATGAACTTTATTTTCAGGCATTTCTATTGTACGTTCGTCTACATAGAGTTGGATTAATACATATTTCTCCTTAATAAGGTTACCAACTTCAGGTTTTACCCAAACATGGTCTTCCATTTTTCGGCAATTTACGCAAGACCATCCCGTGAAATCTAGCATAATCGGTTTGTTAACCTTCTTTGCATATTCCACCCCTTCGTCTAAATCGAAAAATACATTAAAGCCTTTTGGGGCATGTATCTTTTCACTATACTTTACTTTTTTAGGAAAGGTTGTATCAACCGGCCCCGACTGGGCAGATGGTCCCCCCAACACAAAATCCTGTGTGTTCATGGGTGGGGCTAAACCGCTTAAAACACTCACTGGCGCTCCCCATAAGCCCGGCACCATATATACAGCAAAAGCAAAAGAAACCGTTGCAAATAATAAACGGGGAACACTTATGAAGGCTAGCGGGCTATCATGCGAAAATTTCAGCTTGCCTAACAAGTAGAATCCCATCAACACGAATATAACGATCCAAAGTGCAAGGAAAACTTCCCTGTCGAACCAGTTCCAATGCCAAACTAAATCTGCCGATGATAAGAATTTTAATGCTAAAGCCAATTCTAAAAAGCCCAGGCAAACTTTTACACTGTTTAACCAACCTCCAGATTTAGGCATGCTGTTTAAAAACCCAGGAAATATTGCAGATAATGTAAATGGTAAAGCTAGCGCTAATGCAAAGCCAAACATGCCAATGGCAGGGGCTAACACATCCCCTTTTTCGCTTGCCTGTACTAATAAAGTTCCAATAATGGGACCTGTACAGGAGAATGAAACCAATGCCAATGACGCGGCCATAAAGAATATGCCTCCCAGGCCTTTACTATTGTCGGCCTTGGCATCTATTTTATTTACAAAAGCACTAGGTAACGTAATTTCGAATGCCCCAAAAAACGAGACGGCAAATACCACGAGCAAGGCAAAGAAAAAGATATTGAAGGTGCCACTGCTACTTAACTCATTTAGTTTAGCAGAACCAAAAAGCAGCGTGATTAATAAGCCCACGGCTACATATATCACAATAATGGAAAGGCCGTATATAATTGCCTGACCAATTCCTTTCTGTTTACTGCCTGCCCTCTTGGTAAAATAGCTTACTGTAAGAGGCACCATGGGGAAAATGCAGGGCATCAAAAAAGCAAGAAAACCACCCAGAAGACCTTCCATAAACGTTTGCCACAGCGTTCTGGAGGCGTCAGCGGTTATGCCCGCTATCGGTGTTACAGCATTAGCAGTATCTGTTTTTATACTTTCAGTCTTTGCGATAGAGTCGTTTGCGAGGCTGTCTTCTTCACTACCAACAGTTGTAAACTCTAAGTCGTCTGGAATTGCAGTAGTCGTATCTGTTTGTACACTTAGTGCAAAGCTTTTCTCAGTTGTAAAGCTCAAAAAAAAGCCTACTAAGAAAATTAAAATGATAATTCGTTTCATTCTGATGGTACTTTTTTAAATAAGAGGGTGAAATTAATGATTATTTTATAATTTAACACTTTGCTAGGTTAAGTGAAGGTCAATTTTACAGCTTTACGGTTTTTATGAAGTAAGTATATAGCCTACTTCATACCTACTTGAACACTTTACAATCCGTTATAGGAACGAGCATAAAAAAAGGATGACCAGTTTTGCTGGACATCCCTTGTTAAAAGGTTATATACTATACTATTTTACTGGGATGGTAAACTCGATCTCACTCGGTGGTAAGCATTGTTTATCATTACACACCATAAAGTCAACTTTTGCCTTTACGGAGGTAGCTCCTTTTTTTAGTTTAATTTTTTGTTGAAAAACAACTTGATCTTCAAAATATGGAACATTCATATTAAATACTTTCTCAAACTTGTTAATTGGTTTCGGTTCTATTGTTCCTCCTACTAAAGTAAAATCTTTAGATGGAGCAAAAGTAATAACGGTTTTACTTGGTCCGCCAGGTTTAACTGTTTGCGAGTACAAGTGCCAACCATCGTCAATTGTTGCTTTAATATAAACCGTAGCTTCTGTAGCGCTTGTTTTTTTAGCGACGGTTGCCCAGGTAATTGGATCCTCTATTTGTGCAAAGGCACCAAGTGTAGTAAAGAATAATAGCGTTAGTACTAGTGTTATTCGTTTCATATTGTATGTGTTATTAATGTTTTATTAAGTTAACTTCTTATTAGGATATTGTTTTTTACAAATGGTTTAAAAAGGTTAGCTCTTTAAAATTGAATTCTAGTCGTTCACCGTGCTGCTCTACTTGTAATAATCCGGCATCCGACACCCCTTTGATAATTCCTTCAAAAACTTCGCCATCTTTTTGATAGAGGGCTGGTTTGTTCAAATGATATAGCTTATCAACGTAGTTCTCTTTTAAATTAGTATGCTTACCTGTTCGCAATTGCAAATATAAGCTTTCCACTTCACTACAAATGTCTGCCAATAGGTTCAGTAAATTAACATCTTTTTGTAAAATTTGAAATACCGAAGTCGCCGTTACTGTCAGTTCTTCTTCGAAATGTTGCTGATTTACATTAATACCTATTCCGACAATGGAGTTTTTTATGGTGTTGCCCACTAAGGTGTTTTCTATCAATACCCCCCCTAATTTTTGATCCCCGAAATAGAGGTCGTTCGGCCATTTAATGCTTGTGTTTTTCCCTAAAATACGTGTTAAAACATTATTTATGGCTATACTAACAGACAAATTTAAAAAAAATTGTTTGTCGACCGCCAGAAATGTTGGCTTTAGTAAAATGCTAAAAGTAAGGTTCTTTCCCGGTTCTGCTTTCCAGACATTGTTTTGTTGTCCGCGGCCAGCGAACTGATCGTCTGCCATAATTACAGTTCCCTCTGGCAATGGCTCGGAATTTGACACTAAGTTTTTTAAAAAGTTATTGGTAGAATCGACCGCTGATAATTTGATAAGATTTTGACCAACAAATAATGTTGAAAAAGTGTTATTTTGCAAGTGTTGATTTTATATTTGTTGATCACCAAAATTAAAAAATTTTAATGGTAAAAAAGAAAACAGCAAACCTTTCTACATACCTCTCAGAAATAGCCGTACATGGCATTCAAGAAAAAAAAGGAAATGATATAGTTCGTTTGGATTTAAGAAACTTAAATAGCTCTGTATCTGATTATTTTATCGTTTGTAATGCCGATTCTACCACGCAAGTCAAGGCCATTGCCGACAGTGTGGAAGAAGAAATATATAAACTTACCCAAACTAACCCGTGGCGCAAAGAAGGTCTGGATAATGCCGAATGGATTATACTTGACTATTTTGATATCGTAGTTCACATTTTTAGAACAGAAAAGCGTGATTTTTACGGTATTGAAGATTTATGGGGCGATGCAGAAACCACCACCTATAAAAGTGCCTAATTTTTAAAACACACAGAATTGAACCAACATGAAAGAGAATAAAAATACAGATCCACAGCCAAAGCAGAATAAGCGACTGCCTAACATTCCGAAAAAGCCACAAAAAGGCTCAAAATTCAATATATTTTGGGTGTATGCCGCTATCATTGTAGGCTTATTGGTGTTGCAGTTTATGTTTAGTAATGGTACTGCAAAGCAAATTGAGCAATCTACGTTTGAGAGAGAAATGCTTCTTTCGGGAGATATTGAAAAAATTGTCGCCTATAAATCTGAAGATATTGCGATTGCTGAAGTCTATATTAAAAAGGAAAAACTAGGGGATCCGAAATACAAAAAATATATTTCTAAAAACTCTTTTGGGGCAGCAGACAAAGGACCTTTGGTGACATTTAACGTTTCTACCATAGATTCATTTAAAAAAGATATTAAAGATATTCAAGACGCTGCTAAAATTGCTGCGGCGAATCAGGTTCGTGTACAAGTGGAAACGAAATCGAGTCCCTGGCTAAGTGGCTTCTTGCAGATTGTATTGCCACTGTTATTGTTTGCGGGACTTTGGATCTTTATGATGCGTCGGATGGGTGGTGGCGGTGGCGGCGGCGGTGGCCAGATCTTTAGTATTGGAAAATCGAAAGCCACTTTGTTCGACAAAGAAAGTCAGGTTAATATAACATTTAACGATGTTGCAGGTTTAGAGGAAGCCAAACAAGAGGTAATGGAAATTGTTGATTTCCTTAAAAACCCTAAAAAATACACGAATTTAGGAGGTAAAATTCCGAAAGGAGCCTTATTGGTAGGTTCTCCGGGTACTGGTAAAACCTTATTAGCTAAAGCAGTTGCTGGAGAGGCACAAGTGCCATTCTTCTCTTTATCGGGGTCTGATTTCGTGGAGATGTTTGTGGGAGTTGGCGCATCACGCGTTCGCGATTTGTTTAAGCAAGCTAAAGACAAGGCACCTTGTATTATTTTTATTGATGAGGTTGATGCGATTGGTCGTGCTCGTGGAAAGAATAGCATGATGGGTGGTAATGATGAGCGTGAAAACACGTTAAATCAATTGTTGGTAGAAATGGATGGTTTTGGAACGGATTCTGGAATTATCATTTTGGCAGCCACTAATCGTCCAGATGTATTGGATTCGGCATTAATGCGTCCAGGGCGTTTCGATAGACAAATTTCCATCGATAAACCCGACTTGAACGGTCGCGAGCAGATTTTCAAAGTTCACTTGAAACCAATTAAAACCGCTGAAGAGGTTGATGCTAAAAAACTATCTGCACAAACTCCTGGTTTTGCAGGCGCTGAAATTGCCAATGTGTGTAATGAGGCCGCATTAATAGCTGCTCGTCGCAATAAGGCAAGTGTAGATATGCAAGATTTTCAAGACGCAATTGACCGTGTAATTGGTGGTTTAGAGAAGAAAAATAAAATCATTTCACAAGAAGAGAAAAAGATTGTTGCATATCATGAAGCAGGTCATGCTATTGCAGGCTGGTTTCTAGAGCATGCGGATCCATTGGTGAAGGTATCAATCGTTCCTCGTGGAGTTGCCGCATTAGGTTATGCACAATATCTACCTAAAGAACAATTCTTATATACCACCGAACAACTTACCGACGGAATGTGTATGACCATGGGTGGTCGTGTGGCAGAGGATATCGTATTTGGAAAAATATCGACTGGTGCTCAAAACGATTTGGAGCGTATTACGAAACTTTCGTATGCTATGGTCACCATTTATGGTATGAACTCTACTATTGGAAACGTATCTTTCCATGATCCTCAAAACGAATATAATTTCAACAAGCCGTATTCAGAAAAAACAGCTGAGATGATTGATCATGAAGTTAGGATATTAATTAGCGAAGTATACGATAGGACTAAACAATTATTAACAGATAAGAGAGACGGCTTAGAGAAGTTGGCACAGAAATTAATTGAAAAGGAAATTCTTTTTCAAGCAGATTTAGAAGAGATTTTAGGTAAACGCCCATTCGATAACCGGACTACGTATGACGAGTTTGTAAATGGAACGGGCGATCAAACTCCTGCCGCTCAAGGATTAATTCACGACGGTGTTGGTCCAACAACTGATCCGAGTGCACCTGCCACGCACGCAGAGGAAGAAGCAAAATAAAATAAAGCAAGCCTGCCTACTAGCAGGCTGCTTTGTTTATATGATTTACGAAAGTTATTTTTGGCAAACGATATAGGATAGGATGAAAGAGAATATTTCTTCGAAAGAACTAATGCTAAAAAAGATAAGGAAGGCCTTGCTGGAAAAGCGGGATAACCCATATCCTAATTTGGAAGAAAGCGCACTTTATAAACAAAACGAGGAAGAGCTGGAAATTCTATTTGCCGAACAATTAACGGCAGTATCAGGTAATTTTATCTTTTGCGAAAACGGGGTTGATTTTATAGAAAATATGTTAGAGTTAGCTGATAAATTTAGCTGGAGAAAGATCTATTGTTGGGAACCAGAGTTACAGGCACTTTTATCGCACTACGAGTTTCCCTTTTACCAAACAGACAAAGATTTTGAACAGGCAGAGGTAGGCATCACCCTTTGCGAAGCACTCATTGCAAGAAACGGCTCGGTAATGGTAAGTAATCAGCATGCCGCAGGACGTAGATTAAGTATTTTTCCGAATCATCATATTATTATTGCCCGGACAGGACAATTGGTGCTGGATTTAAAGGATGCTTTTTCGATTCTTAAAAATAAATACGGCACGCAAATTCCTTCTATGATCAGTAATATTACGGGACCTAGTCGTACCGCAGACATAGAAAAAACGCTGGTATTGGGCGCACATGGCCCGAAAGAGCTTTTTGTGTTTTTGATTGATGATTTTAGTTAGCGCTGAGAATTCGTCTGTACAACTAGAGGTTTTTGATGAAAAAGTTATTTTTATCGTTGATAATTTTTAATTTCGATAAAATATAATAATTTTATACTGAATACTATTTTAGTATACGGTACAGATTTGTGAACATGAACAACATTTATTCGGTAATAACTGGCACTGGAAGCTATATTCCAAGAAATATAATATCGGGCGACCATTTCATGGAAGCTTCTTTTTTTGATAACGGCGTTAAGCTGGACAAAGAAAATAAAGAGATTATTCATAAGTTTAGCGAGATTACGGAAATTATCGAACGTCGATATGCGGACGAAGATCTTGTAAATAGTGACATCGGGGCAATAGCGGCACAAAAAGCTATTGACAATGCGGGGATTGACAAGGAAACATTAGATCATATTATCTTTTGCCATAATTTCGGGGATGTAAAAACAGGGTCAAACCGAATGGATATGCTACCTGCTTTAGCAGCCAAAATTAAGCAGGCCTTAAATATCAATAACCCAGATTGCGTAGCTTACGATATTATTTTTGGCTGCCCGGGATGGGTTCAGGGCGCTATACAGGCCGATTATCTAATACGAAGTGGAGATGCCAAAAGGGTAATGGTAATAGGGTCAGAGACGCTTTCCCGCATTATTGATCCGCATGACCGTGACAGCATGATTTTTTCTGATGGTGCTGGAGCAGTGATATTTGAAGGCAAGGAGTCGCGCGAGCCAATTGGCATTTTAGCGCATAAAACGCAGACTTTTGCAGTTGATTACGCCTCGCTATTGGTAATGGGGTCGAGCAACAATCCTGACGAGCGCAACGGAAACACCTATTTGAAGATGAATGGGCGCAAACTGTATGAATTCGCCGTAATTAATGTGCCACAGGTAGTTAAAAAAGTAATCGACAAGTCGGGGGTGTCCTTAGATCAGATTAAAATCGTATTTATTCACCAAGCGAATGGTAAAATGGATAATGCAATCATGAAACGCCTCTTTAAACTTTATCAAGTAGATACTGTACCTGATAATTTAGTGCCCATGACCATCTCGTGGCTTGGGAATAGTTCGGTTGCAACTATACCAACGTTATTGGATTTAGTCCGCAACGAGCAGGTAAAAGGGTATAAGGTAAGTAAAGGAGAATACGCTGTGTTTGCTTCAGTTGGGGCAGGGATGCATATTAATGCCTTTGTTTACAAGTTTTAAAGGAGTGCTGCATTATAATTGTTTACAGTCTTTTTAAGCCTTGCTTAGCTTCATTTTCAATGCCGCTTTCATATTCATGGTTTTTGAGATTTATGGCTATAGTAAAATAGGCTTTAGCTTTATCGATTTTTTTCTTTTTCTCGTATATTTTGCCCGTTAAAACTGCAGCTTTGGCCGCATAATATTGCTTTAAAGATTTGCCGTAGTTTATGGCATCTTGGTAATGGCTTAATGCAATATCGTCTTTTCCCAAATCATCATTAATTCTACCTTGCCTATAATTGAACTCTGCCTTATCCTTTAATGAGTTGAAGCTTTCGTTATCAAATGGTGCCAAGGTTTCATCGGCCTTGCTTAAATAGCCCCCATCAAAGAGTAAGCGGGCAGTTAGTAATACTTTGTGAGGAAGCGCTGCATTTGCTTCATTAAGTGCCTGTTTGTCTTTTTCTTGGAATGTATATCCCCTCGTTTTAACTTTGTTAACATAGTCTGCATATCCAGCTTCATCATTCTTCAAAAGCGCAATCCATGCCAAATGTAAATAGGTGTCTTTTATATAGCTTGTACCCTTGTTGCTTTGTAAATATTTGTCAAAGTGGCTGGCAGCATTTAAGTCTAACTTATTTAAGAGGCTTACTCCTAAAAGGTAGTCTAAATAGGGAAAGGGTTGATAGGAAATCCCACTTGGTTTTTCAGTTAAGATGGCAATAGCTTGATCGTTTTTCCCATTTTTTGAAGCAGTATAGGCCTGTAAATAAGTCTTTAATAAACTACTGTCTGTAAAACGTTCTGTATATTTAAACGTTTTGGCATAAGCTAGTGGGCTATGTACCACATCATTTAATACATACACATAGTAAAATACGACCTCTTCAAAAAAAGGCTCATATGCCGACCTAGGAAGGTTCTCCGCCAATTTGTCAAGCATGGCAAGGCCAGTTTGTACATTGCCTTTAATTCCGAAGGCAGAAAGCGCAGATTTTAGGAAGCCATCTGGTAAGGTACCCATTAATGTATTGATTAGCCCTAAACCTTTGGCATTTAAATGGAACCCAGGAAATTTTTTAGTGTTTTCTTCCAACAAATTGTTCGCCTTATTAATTTCTCTAGAGGCTGTATAATAGGCTCCATATCTTCCCCTAACTAGGGCCCACTGGAGATTTATTTCTGCAAGAGCATATAAATAATAAGGTGATTTTACGTCATCGTCGTTTATCTGTGCGAGTCTTTTTTCTTTGTTTTTCTGTAAACGCTCAAACTCCTGTTTATTATCAGTACCGAGTAAATAGAAATAATCCACATAGTTCTCAAGAAGTGGTATAATTGAGTTATTTGGATGTATTTTTCTTTCATTCGCAATAAGCTGCCTTGCTGTATTTAATTTAAGCTCAAAAATGTGCTGATAGGCCTTTAAACAATTTGCATTAAAATCGAAATTGGCGAACGTAAATAGTGGAGATAACAATAACAGTAATAGTAATTTTCTTCGTTTATTCCTTCTCATTGCAATCAATCTTGTTTCACTTCTAAATCTGATGGTTTACCTTTTAAGTTTTCTAAAAAGAGGTTAAAATTGATGATATAAATAAGATCAATATCAAATATGCGAGCTATTTGTGCAAGTCTTTCTGTTTTAATATCAACCTCATTTCTTTCAATTTTACCGTAGAAGTTTACGGATAACTTAAGCATTTTAGCCATAACGGCCTGCTTAATACCTAAAAGAACTCTTATTTTTCTAATGTTTTCACCAATGCTATCCATGAAATGACTTTTACATTTTTAATAATTCAGGGATGAATTAATTGGGCATACATTTTTACTAAAGTAGTAATTTTCATTTATACTCTTGGTTGATATTATATCAACTACAAAAATTTGACTATTGTTTTTTCCAACTTTAATTTAGCTCAAGCTTAGTCCGCCGAGATGATTAAGAAAGTTAAATATAAAATTTTATACCTATGAGAAATTTAAAAGAGATGGATTGTGAAGCGTTGACTCGTCTGGCATGTGAAAAGATTGTGGGTGGCAGTACCTCAACGAGTTCGAGTATTTGGCTTGAAATAGGTTACGCCACTGGAATCGTTATGAACGGGCTTTGGGGGTTTAGTGTACAAGGGGGTAGAAATGCAGGGCTCACTGTAAAATAGTCGTTCAAAGGCTATCTAAACGGACTAGATAGCCTTTGAATTATGCTGCCATTTTCTATGCAGGAATTTAAACAAGAAGCAACAGTAAATACTCGGCTGGTTTATCTTAAACAAATTGGAATTAAAAGCCAGGTGATCTATACTATTTTTCTCCTGTTTTTGATAACGTCGTTGGGCCTATTACCTTTTTTAACGACAACGATAAGTGTGAGGTCTCAAGGTATAATTCAAAGTGCGTGTGCAAAGGCGGAATTAATTGCGCCCATTAACGGCAGACTAGTAGAAGTTAATCTATCCGATAACCAAAAAGTAAAGAAGGGGGAAACTTTATTAATGATCGATAACACCTTAGGCAAGCAGCAAAGCGAACTACTAGCGGAGCATGAATTACAATTACGAGATCAACTATTAGATGTAGAGCAGCTTACGGCAGCAATAGACGCTCGCTCGAAAATACAGCTGAACAGGCTAAAAACAGCAGTTTATAGTGCAAGTTGGCATCTATTCGCGGAAGAGCGAGCCTACGCAGTAAACATAAGGCAACACGCGGATCTTAGTTTTCAACGACATCAAAAATTGTTTCTTAAAAATGTAATTTCTCTTGCTGAACTTGAAAAGTATAAGTTTAATTATGAACAAGCGCTGGTGGAACAGCAGAGGGTAGATAGAAAGTATAAGAGCCAATGGCTGCTTGAAGGAATTCGATATCGTGATGAATTGAGAATTATAGATGCGCAAAAAGACCAGCTTAATGAACAAGGGAAAAAATATATTGTAAAAGCGAACATAACGGGTTCTGTCCAAAATTTAATTGGATTACAAATTGGTGCGCATGTGTATGCAAATCAAAAAATAGGAGAGATTAGTCCGGATGGTTCATTATTAGCCATTTGTTATGTAAGTCCGTCCTATATCGGTTTCATAAAAAAAGGTCAGTCTGTTCGTTTTCAGATAGACGCCTTTAACTACACCCAGTGGGGCATGCTGACAGGAAAGGTTGTTGATATCTCGGATGATGTGATTGTGCTAAATAATAACGCTTATTTCAAGGTAAAGTGTCAATTAAATAGCGAGTATCTAGCATTGAAAAGTAGGTATAAAGGTAAAATTAGGAAAGGAATGACCTTGAAAGCTAATTTTATTATAACCGAACGGAGTTTTTATCAGTTATTATTTGACCATGTAAGCGACTGGCTGCAGTGCTATGCGAATTAAGCAACAAGACCTAACGGACTGTGGTGCCGCCTGCTTGGCTTCTATAGCAGCTCACTACAAATTAAAATTACCAATCGCTAAAGTTAGGCAGTATGCCAACACAGGTGTAAATGGAACCAATTTAATGGGTTTGATCGAAGCCGCAACAAAACTTGGTTTTGAAGCCAAGGGCGTTAAAGGACAACAAAGCAGTCTAGGTAAAATACCCTTACCGGCCATTGCGCATACCATTCTTGAAGGAAACTTGGCGCACTATGTGGTAATTTATAAAGTTAGCAGGAATAAAGTCTCCGTAATGGATCCCATTGACGGTAAAATCCACCAACAAGCAATTGCTGAATTTACTAATGAATGGACAGGGTCTTTACTGCTGTTGTTGCCAGATCAACAATTTAGGCCCGGAAATCAAAAAATATCCAACTACAGGCGTTTTTGGCAATTGATAAAGCCCCATCAAAGCATCATTATTCAAGTGATATTTGGTTCTTTGATTTATACCATTCTGGGGTTGAGTATGGTAATTTTCGTTCAAAAAATAACCGACTATGTGTTAGTCGATGGTAACGGGAGTTTACTCAATCTGATGGGTATACTAATGATTGGAATTTTATTAACACAAGTATTAACCGGAACGATAAAAAACCTATTTATCCTGCGCATAGGTCAGCAAATTGATGCGAGTTTAATCTTAGGATATTATAAACACTTGCTAAAGTTGCCACAACAGTTTTTTGACACAATGAGAGTTGGTGAAATTATGGCTAGGGTGGGTGATGCAGTTAAAATAAGAACATTTATCAATGAGGTCTCTATCGGCTTAATGCTAAATATATTCATTGTGCTCTTTTCTGTTATCCTGATGTTCGCTTATTATTGGAAACTGGCTTTGTTTGTTCTCGTAATAGTTCCCCTCTATATGTTCATCTACGTTGTAAGTAATGCTATAAATAAAAGAATACAGCGTAGAGTAATGGAAAATGCGGCAGAGCTCGAATCGCAAATGGTTGAAAGCTTAACCATCGTGGGTACTATCAAGAGTTTCGGCTTGGAAGAATTCGCTAACCTTAAAATTGAAACTCAATTCATAAAACTGCTGCGAACAGTATATAAATCGGGGACAGCTATGGTTTACTCGGGTTCTGCTGTAGAATTGACCTCGCAAATGCTGACCATTGTCTTGCTTTGGGTGGGTGCCAGCTATGTCCTTGCTCATGAAATCACCCCTGGAGTGCTCTTTTCATTTTATACCTTAATTGGTTATTTTACCGGTCCTGCTGCCTCATTAATTAGCGCTAATAAAGCCATTCAAGAAGCATTGATAGCCGCCGACAGGCTGTTCGACGTGATGGATTTAGCGGTAGAAAGTGATGTTTTAACTATCGCACTAACTTCAGGCCTGATAGGGGATATACGCTTTGAAAATGTAACTTTCAGCTATACGGGTAATGTTAATGTATTTGAAAACCTAAGCTTGAATATTAAAGTGGGCAGCTTTACTGCTATAGTTGGCGAGAGCGGTTCGGGAAAATCAACTTTAATGTCATTGATTCAAAATACTTATCCTTTAAAAAAAGGAAATATATTTATCGGTCAATATGACATAAGGTATTTTAGCAATGAATCCCTTAGAAATCGATTAGGTGTTGTGCCTCAAAAAGTAGCACTGTTTGCTGGTAATATGATAGACAATATTGCGATTGGAGACCGTGAACCTAATCTGCAACGGATTGTAGATGTCTGTACGCAGTTGGATATCATTAAATTTATAGAAAGTCTGCCCAATGGTTTTCAAACCCACCTCGGGGAAAACGGCGCAACCTTATCTGGCGGACAAAAACAGCGTATTGCTATTGCAAGAGCTTTGTATAGAAATCCAGATATTTTGATCTTGGACGAAGCCACCTCTTCTCTAGATGCCGCATCAGAACGCTATGTACTGCAAACAATTGACCTGCTGATTAAACAACACAAAACCATTATTATGATTACTCACCGATTAAGCGCTATACGCCACGCCAACCACATCGTGGTGCTACATAAGGGAAGAATTATGGAAGAGGGAAGTCATAAGGTTCTGATGTCTGCAAAAGGTCCGTATTCCGCCATGTGGCAGCGACAATTTGGAAAGTATTAATTCGTTAAACAAGAAAGGCCGGATTTTAATCCAGCCCTTCAAATATCATGTGCATAATTATTATGCTTCTGCTAGTTCTTGTGTCAATGCTTCATCAACTAAGATACGGCCACAGTGCTCACAAACGATTACTTTTTTGCGCTGGCGAATATCTAATTGTCGCTGAGGTGGAATTTGGTTAAAGCAACCTGAACATGAATCCCTGTCAATTGTAACTACTGCTAACCCATTTACTGCGTTAGTACGCAATCTATGATAAGCGGTTAATAAACGTTCCTCAATTTGAGTTGCTGCTTTCTCTGCTTTCTTTACCAATCCCTGCTCTTCCTTTTCCGTTTCTGAGGTAATGGTTTCAAGTTCTGCTTTTTTAAGTTCTAAATCACCCTTCCTAGTCTCAATATTTGCTAAAGCTTGATCGTAAATTTCTGTTTTTGAGGCGATTTCAAAGCCATGCTCCTTGATTTTCTTCTCACAAACTTGTATCTCTAGATTTTGGATTTCAACTTCTTTAGTTAAAGCATCGTATTCGCGATTGTTTTTAACATCTTTTAATTGAGTTTCGTATTTTTTAATTAAGTTTTGTGAATCCTTAATCATGTTTTTACGATTTACGATTGCATCTTCAGTATCGTCTAATTCTGCCTTAATCTTTTGTATGCGTGTTTCTAATCCAGCAACTTCATCTTCTAAATCAGCGACTTCCATTGGTAATTCGCCGCGAATTTGACGTATTTTATCAATTTTGGTGTGTAAGTTCTGTAATTCGTATAAAGCTTTTAGCTTTTGCTCTACTGTTTGTTCCATTAAATGAAATAATTTATGGGGTTTGTATTATGCTCCGTTAAACGGATTGCAAAGTTAGGAAATTTTTCTTGAATATTATCTATCAACAAATTAGATTAAATTTTCGGAACAATTGATCGCTTCATCCTGCCCAGCTATCTCTATCCAAACTTCGGTATTGTATCGCTTCAGCCAGATGCTCTTGTTCAATCTTCATGCTTCCTGCTAGGTCGGCAATAGTACGAGCTACTTTTAAAATCCTATCAAAGGCCCGGGCCGACAAGCCCAGTTTCTCCATCGCCTTTTTGATGAGGGCTTGCCCAGATTCGTCTATCTTGCAAATCTGCCGCACTCGATTAGGGCTCATTTGCGAATTGAAGTGTACATATTCATCATCTGCAAATCGCTTTTCTTGCCAAGTTCTTGCTTTCATTACCCTTTTTCTAATCTCACTGCTTTTTTCCGCCTCTCGGGAGGAGGAAAGGGCATTAAAATTAACAGGTGTCACTTCTACATGGAGGTCTATGCGATCTAACAAAGGTCCTGATATTTTGCTGAGATATTTTTGCACGATGCCTGGCGCACAGATACATTCTTTTTCCGGGTGGTTATAAAATCCACAAGGACAGGGGTTCATTGAGGCTACCAACATAAAACTACTTGGATATTCAACAGAAACGCGAGCTCTCGAAATAGTCACCTTCCTTTCTTCCAGTGGTTGCCGCATAACCTCTAATACGCTTCTCTTAAACTCGGGTAATTCATCTAAAAACAATACGCCGTTGTGCGCAAGTGAAATTTCACCGGGCTGCGGATTCATTCCTCCACCAACCAAGGCTATGTCCGAAATTGTGTGGTGCGGTGAGCGGAATGGTCTTTCGGTCATCAAAGCATTGGAGGAAGTTAGTTTGCCTGCGACCGAGTATATTTTAGTGCTTTCTAAAGCTTCCTGCAGGTTTAATGGAGGTAAGATAGTAGGTAGCCGCTTCGCAAGCATTGTTTTGCCAGCGCCTGGTGGACCAATCAGAATTACATTGTGGCCGCCTGCCGCAGCAATCTCCAATGCCCGTTTAATGTTTTCCTGACCTTTTACGTCTGAGAAGTCTTGTTCGTAGCTATTAATCTGCTTCAGAAACCGAGCACTCGTATCTATGATAACGGGAAGAGGTTTGGCTTTATGTTTAAAGAAATTGATGACATCCAGTAGAGTCCCCATTCCATATACCATCACATTGTTTACAATTCCCGCTTCATTGGCATTCTCTTTTGGGAGGATAAAGCCTTTAAAGTTGGCATTTCTAGCTTGCAGAGAGATTGGCAATGCCCCTTTTATACGTTGTAAATCGCCATTTAAGGAAAGTTCACCCATCAAGAAATAATCCTCCAGCGTTTCTGGGTCTATTTGTCGGGAGGCAGCGAGTATACCGATGGCAATCGCTAAGTCGTATGCGGAACCTTCTTTTCGAATATCTGCGGGAGCAAGATTTACCAAAATTCGCTGTCGTGGCATGTGGTAACCAGAATTTTTAATGGCGCTCGCCACTCGAAACATACTTTCTTTTACCGCATTATCAGGCAATCCCACCATAAAATATTTGGTGCCACTACTTACGTTTACTTCAATAGTAATCGTTAAAGCATCGACCCCGTAAACGGCACTTCCATAGGTTTTTACTAGCATAAGTAATTAAATGTATGCAAAGCAAAATGGATTTGCTGTATTCTCTAAGGCGATTTTTTACGATTCAAATCAGCAAGAAATTTGTTTAATCTGACAGGATGGAGAATTTCTTTTTTCTTAAGCCAAGACTCAAAATTAAGTTCCCCGCGGTCTAGCTTAAGCGGCTACCAACGGTTACCGCCCCTGTGGCATCTTTGGCATATTCTTCATCATTTTGGCTGCGGCAGCGGGATTAGAAAACTGCTTCATTACTTTACGCATGTCTTCAAACTGCTTAATCAGTTTAGTTACCTCTTCCACTTTGTTGCCCGAACCCTTGGCAATACGCAGGCGTCTGCTTTGTTGTATGCTATCTGGATTCTCTTTTTCAAAAGGCGTCATTGATTGAATGATTGCCTCCACATTTTTGAAAGCGTCATCCTGAATGTCAACATTCTTCATCATCTTACCCACGCCAGGAATCATTCCCACAAGGTCTTTCATATTCCCCATCTTTTTGATTTGCTGAATCTGGTTGTAGAAGTCGTTGAAATCGAATTTATTTTTACGGATTTTTTTCTGTAGTTCGGCGGCCTCTTTCTCATCAAATTGTTGTTGCGCTCTTTCTACTAAGGAAACCACATCACCCATACCCAAAATACGAGAAGCCATCCGATCTGGATAGAACACATCAAGTGCTTCCATCTTCTCGCCCGTTCCAATAAATTTAATGGGTTTGTTAACAACAGATTTAATAGAGAGTGCCGCACCGCCACGGGTATCACCGTCCAGTTTTGTTAAAACTACCCCGGTAAAATCAAGGCGGTCGTTAAAGACTTTAGCCGTATTTACGGCATCTTGCCCTGTCATAGCATCTACCACGAATAAAATCTCATGAGGTTTGGTCTGCGCCTTAACTTCCGAAATTTCGTTCATCAAGCTCTCATCGATTGATAAGCGACCTGCAGTATCGATAATAATTACATTGTTGTTGTTTCTTTTACCCTCTGCAACACCTTCTAAGGCAATCGCAATCGGATCTTTTGAAGCCGTGTTTGCATATACAGGAACACCTATCTGCTCACCCAAAATTTGGAGCTGATCTACTGCAGCCGGACGATAAACATCACCGGCAACCATTAAAGGCTTCTTTCCTTTGCTTTTCAGGTGAAGCGCTAACTTACCCGTAAAAGTAGTTTTACCTGCTCCGTTTAAGCCTGCAATTAAAATAATAGTTGGATTGTTCTTTAGGTCTACCTCAGTTACTTCACCACCCATCAATGCGGTAAGCTCATCATTCATAACTTTGGTTAGCAACTGACCTGGAGAAACAGATGTTAATACATTTAAGCCGAGTGCTTTCTCTTTAACATCATCGGTAAAGCTTTTAGCGGTTTTATAATTTACATCGGCATCTAATAACGCTTTCCTGATCTCTTTCATGGTTTCTGCCACGTTGATCTCAGTAATACTTCCTTGTCCTTTTAAAACTTTAAATGCTCTATCTAGCTTATCCTGTAAATTTTCAAACATATTCCTAATATTAAAGCACAAAGGTATTAAAATTTGCGCAAATGTTTTAAGACTAAAAATGGATGGCTGTTAAACTCATTACGACTGATTTGTATCTATAATGTTACCAAACTACTAATCGATTAGTTTTGTTATTAATTTATTAGTACTACCTTCGTTATATAATTTTAAGATGATGATCAAATTGGCAAAAAGAGAAGAGCAAATCATGCAGGCATTTTGGGATGTTGATAAAGCGTTTATCAGAGACATCATTCCTTTGCTCCCAGAACCAAAACCTCATTATAATAGTGTGGCTACTATGGTTAAGATTTTAGAGGAGAAGGGGTTTTTGGGGCATGATGTAGTGGGAAATATGTTTTGTTACTTCCCGGTAATTAGTAGAGAGGAATATCAAAAACACGCATTAAAAGATGTAGTAAGTCAATACTTTGACAACTCTTACCCGCGGATGTTAGCTTTTTTTGCAAAAGAACAAAATCTCTCAGAAGATGAATTAACGGAAATCGTAAACCTGATTAAAAACAAGGAATCATGATTAACTATGCTTTAAATGTGGCTTTGATGCTTGCTGGCTGCTTTATATTTTATAAATTGTTATTGCAGAAAGAAACCTTTTTCCCATTAAATCGCTTTGTTTTATTAGGCTGTTTATTCCTTTCATTTAGTTTGCCTTTAATTCCTGTTCCGCAGCAATTATCTTTTAGAAAAGCAAATAATGCTGTTTTAGGCGCCGAATTAAACAGCACGCCGAAAGTGGAAGGAGTTCCAGTACCATCCACCAATAGTGTCAACTTAGCCAAGCAAGAAACAAGCGCCACAAAAGCGTCAGTCTTCAAAGAAATCTCACCGCTTACCTTAGTTATATGGATATACTGGCTTGGAGTACTCATTTTTGGCCTAAATTTCTTGTTCCAACTTTGCGTTTTGATATACAAGAGTTATGCCCGGCCATTTATACAGGATGGAAAATTTAGGATAGTGGAACTTACAGGAGAACAGGCTCCCTGTTCATTTGCTAATAATATTTTTATCAATCCTGATAAATACGACTGGGATACCTATAGCCAGATTATATTACACGAAAAGATACATATCCAACAGGGCCATAGTTACGATATCATTTTTGCGGAGTTGGCGCTAATTTTTCAGTGGTTTAATCCTTTTGCCTGGTATTATCGGAAAGCCATGGAGGATAACCTGGAGTTTTTAACTGATAACGAATTGTTGACGCATTCTGATATTGAGCCGGCTAGCTACCAAATGAGCTTGGTAAAGGTCTCTGCTCCAAATTTCCCTGCAAGTTTAACTACAAATTATAATCAATCAATACTTAAAAAAAGATTATTAATGATGAAATCAAAAAAATCAAATATCAACGCTACATGGAAATATCTATGTATTGTTCCGCTACTGCTTGTATTTGTTTCCCTATTAAATGAGCCCGTAGCATTTGGAAAATCAACTGATGGGAAAAGCAGCAGTAGTTTTTTAAAGGTCTCCAATAAGGGGACTTGGTTTGCGACTATCAAAAAGGATAAAATCAGTATCCGCTTTGAAGATGAAGACAACACCAATAATCATAACAACAGCGATTTTGCTTTAGCAGACTTCAAAAATATACCAACAGCGGAGAAAGGAAATTTTTCGCTAACAAGAGAAGCTGGAACGATCTATTTTACTGGAAAGTTTGATGGCAATGCAGGGATGGGCAGTTATGAGTTTAGAGCGGATGAGGATTTTTTTAAACTTTTAGAAAGGGAAGGTATTGCTGCCAACAAAGAAAAAGATGCTATGGTTTTCTATATGGTAAATCTAAAAAAGGATTTCATCAAAATGCTTAAAAACCAAGGCTATACTCGATTGTCTAAAAATGATTTAATTCCGCTTTCTGCACTGGGTGTTACAGAGCAGTATATTAATTCTCTAAAAAACCAGGGATTGGACGATGTAAGTCTGCAGGATCTTATTCCACTCAAAGCGCTAGACGTAGACGCGGCTTTTGTTGCTGGAATTAAAAAATCGGGTTATAAGACCGTTACTCCGAGTAAATTAATTACTTTAAAAGCTCAGGGTATAGATGGCGAATTTTTAAAAAATGCCAAAAGCGCTAGTGATGCAACCGTTCATGCAGGCGTTAAATCTCCAAAAATTAATACTAATACGAACCATCAAACAAATGGTAACGACGACGAGGATGATATGTCTGAATTGGGGATGATAATTGCAAAAAAGGCGCTTAATATTACTGGAGATTATATCAGAACATTTACAAATGCGGGATTAAAATTCTCTGATGATGAACTTATGGCCATTAAAGCATTAGGCATAACGCCAGCATACTGTAAGAGTTTTGAAAATTTAGGACTTGGTAAACTCACTTCCGAAGCGTTTGTCTCTATGAAGGCTCTTGGATTAACTGCCGAAGATTACAAAAACTATCAAAAGCTGGGCTTTAAAACCCTAACAGTTGAAGCGGTGGTGGGGGCAATGGCAACGGGAACCACGCCAACCTATATTGAAGAAATGAAAAAGAGAGGATACAATTATCCTTCTATAGATAAGTACGTAGAGAAAAAGGTTCTTTTGGGACTGTAACAATAAAATTTATTTTGAGGTGCAACATTTCATTGGCTTTAACAGTCTAATGTAAACAAACAAATTGAATGAAATTATTTTTTACTGGCTTGGTCATTGCGCTGAGTGTTACAATTAGTGCGGCACAAAATGCACAACCAAAAAAGAAGCTAGTTGCACAAAGAACTTCTGAAAGTCCCAAAATAGACGGAAATTTGGATGATGCAGTATGGGCAAAAGCAGCTGTGGCAACAGATTTTATCGAGTTAAAACCTGTTCCTGGCAGAGTTGAAACAAAAGAAGGCGCTACCGAAATAAAAATATTATACGATGATCACGCGATCTATCTTTCGGCGAGGATGTATGATAATCCTGATAGCGTAGTAAGAGAATTAGTTGCTAGGGACCAAATTGGTAATGCCGATTTTATAGGAATTGTTTTTGACACTTTTTTAGATGGGGTGAATGGAAATGGGTTCTTTGTTACAGCGGCAGGTGTACAATTTGATGCCAAATATTCCCTAATAGGAGATGAAGATCCTAATTGGAATGCTGTATGGGAAAGCAGCGTAAAAATTGATGGCAAGGGTTGGACCGCCGAAATGAAGATTCCTTACTCAGCATTGCGTTTTTCGAGCAAAGAAATTCAAAACTGGGGTATGAATGTAACCCGAAAGCGCACAGGTAAAAATGTCCAAACTTTTTGGAATTATGTGGATCCCAAGATAAATGGGTTTATAAATCAGAGCGGGATCTTAGAAGGATTGCAAAATATTAAAGCACCGCTTCGGTTGTCCTTTTCACCTTATGTTTCTACTTTAATTAGTAACTATCCATACAATACGCCGGGGGTAAAAAACACGCAGGCGGCTTTCAATGGAGGGATGGATGTAAAGTACGGCATCAATCAAAGTTTTACACTTGACATGACATTGGTTCCGGATTTCGGGCAGGTACAGAGTGATTACAGGGTATTAAATTTGACACCCTTTGAAGTAAAATTTAATGAAAACCGACAGTTTTTTACCGAAGGAACGGAACTCTTTAATAAAGGAGATTTATTCTATTCAAAAAGAATTGGGTCTATTCCTTCCTATTTCGATAATAGCGGCATAAAGAGTACTGATAAGGTTATTAAAAGCCCCCAGGAAGGGAAGGTGCTAAATGCGACCAAAATATCTGGACGTACAGCAAAGGGCTTAGGAATAGGTTTGTTTAATGCGGTTACCAATAAGATGTTTACAGTGGTAGAAGACGCAACAGGAACTAGGAGAAACGTTGAAAGCCAGCCATTAACTAACTATAATATTTTTGTGCTGGATCAATCATTGAAAAATAACAGCTCCATTAGCGTAATTAATACCAACGTATTGCGACAAGGGAGTGCCTATGATGCGAATGTTAGCGCCGCACTTTTCAATATCAGCAACAAGAGCAATGAATATTTTGTGAGTGGAGAAGGGAAAATGAGCTATGTTACCTCTGACCCTGTTAAGAAAAACCGAAACGGATATAGTTATGAGTTGGAAGGCGGTAAAAAAAGTGGCACGTTTACCGTCGTTTATGAGCAAGAATTTTCGGATACTCGATTTGATCCCTCTGATATGGGCTTTTATACCAATAATAACTTTTTTGATCAGTCGGTAAATTTTGGATATAATATTTATAAACCGGGTAAATGGTATAATCAGATTCAGGCTTGGACAGAGATTGAATATTCGAGAAGGTATAAACCCGGAGACTTCCAGAGTTTAGGGATTTTCCCAGGCGTTTATATTCAATATAAGAATTTCTGGTCGACAGAGTTAATTGGAAATTTCCTGGCCGAATCCAATGATTTCTATGAGTCAAGAAACGGTCAGGTATATAAGGCGCCAAGTAGTTATCGGGTAGCGGTTTACGTAAACCCTAATCGAACAAAGGCGTATAATTTTGGGGGTAATATTGTACGTGAAAAAAGAGACTTGATGGATGGGGTTAGCTATAACTTTTACTTTTTTCAAAACTTAAGGGTAAGTGATAAACTGGCATTTGGTTTAGACTTAAATTTTCAACCAAGCTATAATTTTGTAAACTGGGTGGCGCTTAATGGCAACCAGTCTGTTTTTTCAAGGTACGATAGAAATACAGTAGAAAATACCATGGATGCTAAATATAGTTTCACAAATAAAATGGGAATTAGTTTAGGGGTTAGACATTATTGGTCGGACAGACGAAATAAGGACTTTTATAGTTTAAATGCGAGCGGCCGTCTAGATCCGTATAACGGTGCGGTGTTAAAAGATGTGGATCGTAACTATAACGTATTTAATATCGACTTAGTTTATATCTGGCAGTTTTCACCAGGAAGTGAGCTGAGTATCACCTATAAAAATGCGGCAGAAACCAATGAGCGATTTTATACCAAGCGCTATGGAAGGAATTTTGATCATGTATTGTCCGGCCCTCAAAACAACAGCTTGTCAATAAAAGTGCTGTACTATGTGGATTATCTAAACTTAGTAAAGAAGAAAAAGTAAACTAATTATCTTGGAAAAACAAAGGTAAACCCTAGTGCGAGCGTTTGGCTACCTTGTATCCTTGTATCGGTATCTCTATCATATATTCCTACCCCAGTTACCGAAACATTTATCGCGCGGTTCACCTTAGCAGTTAAGTTTACATCTAAACGATAATCGATATGACCGAAATTATCGTAAGGGATAAACATATTATACCTTGTTTTTAAATTTATATTACTGAAGATTTCTTTTTCATAAGCGGTTACAATCTGAAAAGCTAGCTCATTCCTGAAGTTCTTACCTTTTATTACCCCAAAATTATTTGGGTTGGTTCGATATAGTGCGGTATCTAGCACAAAAGTTTGACGGGCAGTACCGGTGCCAATTCGAGTTGAGAAAAACTTATTTGGTTTATATTCAAAACCTATAGACTCTGTTAAATAGCCCGGAGACATGAATTTCGATAGAAGCTTTTCGATTTCATTTCCACTCGCATCTTTGCTGTAGGCAAATCCGCGATCGAATTGTGATTCGAAGTTTACAGAACCAAAGAAGTACCAGTTTTTGGAGAGTTGAACCGCAGCTTTGTTATCCCAATAAATCCGGTCGGTCGTTTTCTTTTGCAGCTGACTTTTATTCTTTATTTTACCATATTGCAAAATAACTTCACTCACATAACTGTAGCTCTCTTTGCTATATTCTGCTTTATAGTTAATTAACCCGCCTAGAGCAAATGAATTTACTCCGCCACCTTTCCAGTTATCACTAAATGCGGCCTGATTAATATTCACTCCTATTTGGGTTTTTGTTTTCCAGTAATTTACTTTTGCGTTCACAATAACAGGGGTAAGGCTAACTGGATTAAAAGAAATACTACCTGTACGTGAAGGTAAAGGGCTTCTTTTCAGTTTGATATCCAGGTCTTTAGTAGAAATAGGAATTGTATCGATTTCTTGTGCTAAGAGATGAGGAGAAAGGGCAAATAGAAGGAATAACAGTAAAAATAAACGCTTCATTGTTGCAAAGAAAAACAAAAAATTTGAAAATTATAGGTTAATTAGCTAAAAAAGAAATGCATTTATTCATTGCCCTAGTGGTTGCGTAGGTGTCATTTTGGGTAGTTTAGGTAATCTAAAGGTAGCTGGATTACGCTTATAAGAATTATAGCTGTTTTTAATAAACAACACAAAAGCATAATCACTGGCGTTTAGGACAAACTGGTAGGTCGGTCTATATTGTAGCATAAAGTCATCGATATCGAACGTTGGTGACCCCAAAACAGACTTTACATACGCTGGTTTATAGCGATAATCAATAATAGCTTCATGGTAATCTTTTTCAAGAATGGCTTGCAGATGGCGTGCATTTTTACCCTGCCGACTGAGCAAATTGTAGATCGCATCAATTCCTAGGCCTACACCGCCAGAACCTAAATTTAAAAGGTCTTTGGTGCTTCCCTTATCGAGTGCGTACTTATATTCTTTAAGTTTTTTGGCGTACAGTTCTTGTGGTGTTGGCGTTTTCCCATAAATTTCTACCTGATTTAAGGTAATAGTGAGCGCCTTTAGCTGAATGATAATTGATCCTTTTCCATTATATACAACCGTATCCATTGCGTAGCCAGAAAGCGCAGCAAAAATAGTGTCTCCAACTTTCGCTTTTGTGGTAAATTCTCCTTTTAAATTGTTATAAATACCTTCATCGTTAGCAGGATTATAAATGTATACCCGCGCCAATCTGGCCTTGGTGTCTTTATCTATAACAAAACCTTGAACAGGAATAGTTTGGGCAAAGAGACGGCCACTTAAAAAGATAAGCAAGAAAAGGGCAGATAACTTCATTCGCAACAAAACTACAATATAAGTAAATAGTTCTTGTTAGTCTTAACATTATTTAACTACTAACAGTTTTTGTCCGACTTTAATTGTCGTATCAGTTATTTTATTCAAGGCCTTTAGTTCGTCGACTGTTAAATTATACAAGTTGGCGATCTTAAAAAGAGTATCTCCGGCCTTAACAATATAATGGGTTTCCTTAGGAGTATCTGTCGTTTTCGCCGAATCCTCTTGTTTTGGCGGATCTTTTGGAGCAACAGCTACGGGTTTGAATTTTTTTGTTTCTAGCGGAATGTTTGCATTGATCTCCGTAAATACCCGGTCTTCGCGAGTAATTTTATCCTTTTCAGTTTCAGCTTGATCATATTGAAATAGGCTGTACTTTTCAATTACATTAATTAGTAACTCAGGGTATTTGGGATTGGTTGCATATCCCGCTGTTTTTAAACCTGTTGCCCAGTTTTTATAATCATTCTTGTCTAATTCAAATAAGAAACTATAGCGTTTACGTTTTAAGAAAGTTGAATGATCCCTGTACGATTCGTTTGCATCTTGATAAACTCTAAAACAATCATTATTTTGATCGTCATTTTTATAATAGGCCTTACCTTTCCAATCGCTGGTGCATTTAATGCCAAAATGATTATTAGCATATTTTGCTAAGGTGCTATTGCCACTTCCAGATTCTAAAATCCCCTGAGCCAAGGTAATACTCGCCGGAATCCCGTTGGCATTCATTTCTTCAATAGCTACATCTTTAAAAGCTTCGATATAAGTTAGTGTAGTATAGTTCGGAAAATTTGGGGTTTGCGCTATAGCTTCCTTTTCAATTTGTTTATTGTTGCGGCTATACTTGTGCGAGGCGCAACTGCCGAATATTATTGTTGTTGTAATTATTAAATAAAAGGTAGATTTCTTCATCAGAGTTTAATTTTTTGACCAGGTTTTAAAGCTGGTGATTTTAAACCGTTTTTCCGCATTATAGAAGTAACGGTTGTGTGATTTTTCTTTGCTATGGTACTTAAATTATCGCCAGGCTTAATTGTATATATTTTATTTTTTTTAGGCGCTAATGTTTTTCGGCTCGGAGCTTCTGGGGGGTTAATGGGTTCTATATATCCTTCAGGCCGATTATCATATTGAAAGAGCTCATATTTCTTAATGATTGCAATAACTTGTGTCGCCCAGGTTCTACTCGCAGCATAACCACCTCGCTGAATTCCACGTGCCCAATTTTTATAATCATATTGATCATACTGGTCAAAGAGTACATTAAAGTATTTCCTGCTTTGTAAGAAAGAAACGAAATGACTATACGAAGAATCAACAGAGGGATAGTCTCGATAAGCAGATTGGATTTCAGCATTGCTATTTGCTCCTTTAACCCCGAAGTGATTATTCAAATATTTCGCAATTTTACTTCTTCCTGCAGCCGATTCATGGATGGCAACCCCTAAGATAATACTTGCAGGTAATTGATATTGTTGCATGAGGTATTGCGCATGGTTTACATTGGCCAAAATATAATCTTGCGTAGATTGAGCTTTGATAGAGAGTATGCTCAAACCAAGTAAAAAAAGCAGTAGAAATGTTTTTTTCATTCCTGTTTATTTAAAACAGTTAATCATTTTTTCTTATTACAAAAAGTCCGTCCCTCACTGGAAGAATTAATTTTTCAACCCTTTTATCGGAAGCAATTTTGTCGTTAAAAGTACGAATGTTTTTGGTGTCATTATCCTGAGCGTTACTTAAAACTTTTCCACTCCATAATACATTATCAACGATAATCAATCCGCCAGGCCTCACTTGTTCAAAAACTAAATCATAATAGGTACCATTATTTTTCTTATCAGCATCAATAAAAACCAAATCAAATGTTTCACCGTCTAAGCTTTTTAAGCTATGCTGAGCATCGCCAATAATGTACTTAATCTGGTGATCGAATGTTGATTTTGCAAAATTATTCCTTACTGTATCTTCCAATTCTTCATTTATGTCGAGGGTGTAAATCATACCATCATCAGCTAAGCCCTCTGCCAAACACAAAGTCGCATAACCCGTAAACGTTCCTATTTCTAGGATTCTTTTAGGCCGGTTCATTTTGCTAAGCATGCTTAAAACCCTGCCTTGATAATGGCCACTTAACATACGCGGCATGAGTACTTTTAGCTGGGTTTCCCTATCAATATGTTGTAATAGTTTATGCTCGGGTTCGCAGTATTTCAATAATAAGTTTTGAAGGTCTTCACTAATCATTGTGATTATAAACGATTTTTTTTACAAAGTTATTGTTTTTTATAAATATGGTTGGCGACAAAGCTTAGCTCATTTACCGGCCATAAAATACTGCAAAATTATGGTGGCGGAAATGGTATCCACTCTTTCTTTATCTCGTCTATCCATTTTTTTTAACCCACTATTCATAATGGTTTGTTGTGCCAATTTCGAAGTAAAGCGTTCATCAATCCAGTGTTGAGGAATGGAGGGAAAAGATTTCTTTAACAGCGTAGAAAATCCCTTAACATGTTGTGCAGAATCTGAGGGACTTCCATCCATTTGTCTGGGATCACCAATTACGAAGGCTTCAACTTCTTCTTTTAATAGATATTGTTTTAAATATTCCATTATGTCTTTAGGGTGGACAGTATCTAAACCGGTTGCAATAATTTGCAAGGGGTCTGTAACCGCAATCCCTATCCTTTTAGTCCCGTAATCAAAAGCTAAAATACGCGCCATGTTAAAATTTTAAACTATTTAAATTTTTGTCAACCAATAAACCCTCAATAGCAACTAAATTAAAAGCGACTTTACGTTTAGCCTTTAATTTGATGATAAAGAGCTCTTCGCTACCATTTAGGGTGTCTTGATTTCCAATATTAACAAAAGTTGGATACAATACTTTTGCGCCATTAGTGTGAAGTCTATCATATGTTAGGTTATTCATGGCCTTAGTTGCTAATGTTTGCACACCTACATATTCATAATCTTGCTGGTTATAAGGTAAACTAAAGCTTAAAGCATTTATGCCAACTAAGTTCGAGCCCTTAACTTTAATTTCAACAATTTCCCCGGCATTTAAAGTTGTTCTTGACGGAGTTAAAATTAAATTACCAGCTAATTTTTCTGCTTTGCCCATTTCTACGCCGCCATCCAATTGTGTGGCTACCTGAGAGATATCGAAAGCATCTATGACATTGTTTTTGTTGATATCTCCATTGCTGATATAACCATCAAAATCTCCATCTCCTTTGCGTAAACCAGTGTAGTTGGTGTAGGAAACCAAGTCGTTTACGTCAATTATTTTGTCATTATTAATGTCGCCGGGAATGTAACTTTCTGTTCCCGGAACTTTAAACACATATAGTTCTCTGCCTGAGCCAAATCCACCCACTCCGTTGGTAATTGACAATTTTATATAGCGGGCAGTTGGCAAGTTGCTAAAATTGAAAGTTTTTACCTCACCGTTTCTTGCCCACTCAAATTCTCCTGCAGTTGTCCATGAAGTTTTATCAACACTATAAAAAACTGATCCTTTTAGCAAAATCCCATTTCCACCGTCTGTACGCGGTAAATATTGAAATTTCTCTATTTGATTCATGCTTTTCAAGTCTAAAATCATATCAAATGGTAATGAATTTACGCCCCATTTGGTGTGCCAATCGTTTCCTTCATCAAAATCAAATAACTTGTTAATACCAGAGCCGCCTTGATTTAATGCGGTTGTTTCTCCTTTGATACCTCTTATTGCGAATTGCAATGGATTTGGACTAGTAGTTGCTTTGATTGCGACCCAATCAGAATGACCCTCTTTATTTACTGCCCTCAATTTAAATGTGTAGGCTGTTTCTGGGGTTAGGTTGTCAAACAATAAGGTAGTGTCTTTAATTGTGGTGAATAACATATCGTTGAATTCAATCTCATAGAAATCTGCATTTGTTACAGCTTTCCAAGATGGCATTAAGGTAAATGCTTTAGCGTTTTTTGCACTAACCTGAGCCAAATTCGGCGCCACTAATGGTCCCGAAGAAACTTTGTTGTGATCCGCAGGCTCGAAAACAAAGCCGTTGATGGTTAGTTTAATATCATTTTTGGTTATATCAGTTTGTGGCAATTTTACTAATACCTGAGGGTTTTTAGCTAACACTATTTTTTCAAATTCACTTCCTTTGGTTGCAAAGCGATTTAGGTTTGGCTTAGCGTTGTAGAAATAACCGTTTTGTATGGACTCAAATTCTTCAATCGAATTAACTGCCATAAGTTTCACACTTTTTCCGCCAATTGTTGCACTTATCTTTTTTGGTGCTGCGGTTACATTAATTACAAATGAAGTTGCCTTTTCTTTAACGAAACCTTCAAAATCACCTTTGGTGGGCTCGATGGTAATAGTTGCTTTTGTTTTATCAACAACAGATGAAATTAAGGTGGTTGATCCCTCGCCCCGTTTGTAAGCTTCAGTAATTCCATCATCATCGTATGCGGTAAAACTACTTTCCTTGTCGGGATAGATTTCATATATACGCAACGCTTTATTTATTTCTGATACATTGTTGCTAGGGTTTGTCATCGGGATAATTGCCCCGCTTTTAACAAATACCGGGATTTTCCAAATGGGCACCTCAAAGTTGTTGAGTATAGTATTCCCAGCATATTTTTCTCCTGAAAAATAATCGATCCAAGTGCCTTTTGGCAAGTAGATATTATTGCGGATATCATTTCCTTTTTCATCAGCTTTTGTGGCTTGATAAACAGGTGCTACCAGAAAGTTCGGACCAAAGAGATACTGATATTGTGTTGCGATACCTTGGGTATAGGCATTCGTATCAGCTATGAACATTGCTCTTATAATTGGTAATCCATTTACTGCCTCTTTAGCGATACTATATTGGTAAGGTAGCAATGTAGATTTCATTTTCAAATACATGCGGTTAATAGAGGCTGCTGGTTCTCCCTGAGATTGAGGGTATTTTTGACTAGAACCCCAGCCATCCATATTTAATTGCATTGGGGTAAAGGTTTTCCACTGAAAATCCCGAATGTTCACGGCCATGTTTTTACCGCCAAAGATACCGTCCATATCCGAGGTAATGTTAGGTTGGCCAGATAAGCCTGAGCCAATGTAAGTTGGAATATGAAAACGAATGTATTCCCAAACGCCTCCCGTTTGATCACCGCTCCAAATGGTTGCATAGCGTTGAGTACCAGCCCACCCATCTAGAGAAATAATAAACGGCCGTGCATCATTACCATAATAAGGCATTGTTTTTCCAACATCAGCAACACCGTTTAAGCCGAACGAGTAACCTGCTCCTACCCAGGCCACGTCTGTTTTCAGCACTCTCACCCCGGCATCTCTCACCTCTTTTAAGATATCTCGTTGCAATAAAGCACTTACGGTAGGTTTGGGATGCAGATCGGACTGAGTCCACAAACCTATTTCGACACCTTTTTTTCGGGCATATTCACCGAAACTTTTTAGGTTTTGGATATTGCCATCTAAAGTTTCCGTTTGCCCATATCCTGCTCCATATCCATCATTTGGTAAAATCCAACCGAGCGGCATATCATGCTTGCTATAACGATCTATCACCCCGCGAGCCGAAAATTGGTAATTGTTTTTCTCGCCATTCAGCGACTCTTTTATTCCACCGTTGTCTTTTTGACTTTCCTTATAGGTTTTGCCATCTTCAAATAAAATCCCGGTAGGATCTTCTTTCCAATAATCGCGGTTAAACGCATTTAAGTGCCCCTCATAAAAACCAAACTTTGGAAGTAAAATGGGGTTTCCCGTTAATTGATAGAAATCATTCAACAAAGGAACCATCCCTTCACTGATCATGAAAAACAGGTCTAAATAGCCTGTTTCGTGAAAAATATTTACAGTTCCCTTTTCTTTTGCACCAAAATCATAACGTCCTTTTTTGAAGGTGTGCCACATTACTCCGTAACCTTTAGTACTCCAATAAAAAGGAGTTGGTGAGGCTACTCCTCCATCTGTCCAACTGTTTTGATTTTCGATGGCTATAGACTTTCCTTTATGCGAAAAACGGCCGTTTTGTACGCCACCACCATAAAAGTATTCTTGAGGATGTTCTTTTAAAGTAAGGGATACCTTTTCTTTATCAAAGGTGATTGGCGCAATTTCTTCAACAACAAGCGTTTGATTTTTGCGATTAATAATTTTAAACAGGGTCGATGACTTATCAAATAAGATAGTTACCTGGGCAGTGGATATAAAAATCTGTCCGCTTTCATCTTTTAAATCAAGCTTTGATATTGGTTTGCGTGGGTTGTTAACTAAAATTTGAGCTGCTGGTTTAGCCTCAGGGTCTCTAATTACTCCACCATTGTTATCTTGAAACATTCTGAAAATGTTTTCTCCATAAAAATCTATCGTTAATCGCTGGCTATCGTTATATAAAACTTCCACAGTTGTGGTATTAATGATTTTGGCGACAGTAATTTTAGGATTTTTTAATATAACATCAGCAAACGTTAGTATTGGCAAAATTGACAATATAAAAACGAATGCAATTAGTGGATTAATTCCGAAGTTGCGGCTTATTCTGTTCATAGTAATTACAGGAAATTTTATTTTACCTGCTAAATATCTGAAAAAATAGCCGTTTTTGAACTAGAATTATCTTAAAAGACTATTTAAGTCCCTGCTCTATTAATTTCATCGGCCGCACCTCCGGCAGAACGCTTAGCCGCTTTCAAGGGTTTTCCAAATCGATAATTGAAGCCTATGTTAAGTACCTGGGTATCCCTCCATAGAATAAAATATTCATTGGCACCTGGAAAATCCGTTAATCCTTCCATAGCCTGTGTGTAAAAAATATCTCTGGCTGTTAAGCGAAAACTTCCTTTTCCTTTCAAGATCGTTTTAATAATGCCAGCCGAAACTTGCCCTGTTGGATATAAAAGTTCCTGTAAATCATTACGGGCCTTTGTGGTATAAAATCCAGAAATCTCGGCATTTAAGGTAGGGTTAATTCGGAATTGATTATTCACGGTAGTATGTAGTTGCCTTACCGAAGATTTGTAGTCTACATTTTGATAACCACTGAGTTTTTTATAATTGAAATTACTTTGGGCAGTTACAGACCACCATTTAAATGGAGATACCTGAGCGGTCACATAAAAACCTAAATTGTGCATCTGGCCAACATTTCCTTCTGTATACACTAAGATGTCATTTCCTTCTGATAAGAATAGTTGCGAGAAATAATTCTTGGTGCCACTATAAGAAATTGCCGTAGTCAAAAACCGTTTATAAGAGTGGCTCAGTTCGAAGTTCCAGGTATGCTGCGGTAAGAAAAATGGATTTCCTCGCTGATAAGTATATTTATTAATAATGAAAACGAAAGGATTTAGCTTTTGATAGGCAGGTCTGTCGATTCTTCGGCCTGTTGTAAAAGACAATGAGTTGGCAGAGTCCACCTCATAGGTAAGGTAGCCAGAAGGGAATAAGTTTTGATAATTTCTAGCAAACTTGCTGCCAGGTTGCAACGCATTCCCTAATTGATTACCAGTATAGTTCGTGTTTTCATAACGCAGACCTATTTGATAGCTTAACCGGTTAACTTTTTGTTCAATGCTACTATATACCGAATTAATATGTTCTCGGTACAAGAAATGATTACTCTTTTTAAGGTCCTCTGTCCAGTTAGTACCATTAAAGAGTTGATAATTTGCGGTGTTGTCAGTGTTGATAGAGGACGATTTCAATCCGGCTTCAAATTTCGCACTTTTCCCCAGTTGCAGTGTATAGTCTGCTTTTGCCGCGAAAATTTCTAGTTGAGAGGGAATATCCCCTCTCGATCCCTGATTGTAACTTACTGCTCCTGTTCTAATGTTTTGAAAATTTTGGTCGTTAGCAACGCCATATCTCAAATAATCTATATCAAACCCCAGTTCTTGAGTCTTTGTAATCGTATGTCTGCCATAAAGATTTACGGAGCCATTTTTCAAATTAAAATCGCTACTACTGTTCGTTGTAATAGCCGAATCCTGCACCATCTGGGGGCTTAGCCATGTTGCCGTTGCGTTACCTAGCCCTTTTCTCGATACCAGTGTACCTGTAAGGGTTAAGCCCAAGGTAGTTTTCGGACTTACGTAAAAATCAAGCCCAGTTCTAATCAAATTGTTCAGGTTTTCATTTCCTAAATGACTAGGTTGATCGAGGGTTGAAATAATTGCATTCTGTTGATCAAAATACTTGCGATAGGCATAAATATCCATAAATCCCTTGTTGTAATTCATGCTGTAGTTTACAAAAGCATTTATGCTCCCCTGTCTGTAATTTAGCATTAATGAATTATTGCTTTTTAGGTGTCTTCCATGTCCTAAATTCGTAGTAAGATTGCCATTAAATCCTTCTTGCTTATTCTTTTTTGTTTTAATATTGATAATTCCAGCATTTCCATTAGCATCGTATTTGGCAGATGGGCTAGTAATGAGCTCTATCTGATTAACTTGACTGGAGCTCATACTTCCCAACAGATTACTTAATTCAGTGCCCGATAAATAGGTGGGTTTATCATCTATCATCACCAATACGCTAGCCTTTCCCTGTAAACTGATGCTTCCATTTTTGTCGACCATTACCCCTGGTGATTTCTCTAGCACTTCCAGGACCGTGGTTCCGGCATTCGTTACCGCTGCGTCAACATTAACAATAGTCTTCCCTTGTTTACGTTCAATCATTTGTTTTTTGCCGGTAACGGTTACTTCTTGAAGGTTCTTCGTCTCGCTGCTTAATGAAAGCGTTAAGGTTTTGGTTGGCGACGGAATTTGGAATATTGCCGTATTTTTTGCGCTATAATCATTCGCACTCACTACGGCGTAATATTTACCTTCTTTTAACATAAAAAATGCTGCCGTTCCAGAAATTGTGGTGGTTACTGTTTTCACCAGTACTTTATTTTCGGCCCCTCGCAGCTCCACCGTTGCATTTGCGATAGGCTGCTGTTGGTTGTCTAAAACGATAATGCTAAAATCTGGATTTGCAGCCTGCGCCAGCAAATTTTCGCTTCCGCAAAGCAAAAGAAAGAAAAATAGAACCTTAAATATTGATTTCATTATTGTGTGGTGGTTAAGAGCAATTGTTGATGATTTCTTGTAAAGCAATTTTCATTTCTGCCATAAGCTCAAGGTTCACACCTTTTAGCGCAGCAGCCCGATTTTGAAAAGCAATTTTTTCGACTTCGGCTGTTATTTTTTCACCACTTGTGGTGAGGGTTAAGTTTACTCTCCTTTTGTCGCCGGGATGAGTTTCTCGTATCAGATAACCCGCATTAATGAGTAATTGAATGATGCGTGTAATAGATGCTTTGTCTTTAAAAACAAGTTTGCTGAGGTCGTTTTGGGTGATGTCAGGATTTTCGGAAACGTTTTTTAGAATTAGCCATTGATCTATGGTTATCTTAAATCCTGCTTTACGTACATTTTTTTGGGCAAACTGATGATAGCTTCTAAAACACTTGTCGATCGTGTACAAAAAGGTGTCGTTTAATTTTTCCATAGCTGATACAAAAATAAGGAATGGAGGTATAATATTGATATATCAACTAATATTTTACAATTAGGTCAATTAGCTAATTATCCCTATTTTGCACCGATGCAGTTTAAAGAGATTATTGGCCAAGAAAATATAAAAAGCCAGCTAATACAAACGGTAAAAGAAAACCGGGTAAGCCATGCCCAGCTTTTCTTATCTAGCGAAGGTAGTGGAGCACTACCTTTAGCGATTGCTTATGCACAATATATTAATTGTCAGGATAAAACAGCAACTGATAGTTGTGGCTTGTGCGCTTCATGTCGTAAATACGAAAAATATATTCATCCCGACCTTCACTTTTCTTATCCTTTTTTCGCTTCAAAAGATGTAAAAGTTTCTATAGATGTGTTGGAAGAATGGCGTGCAATGCTTCTTGATGATCCTTATTTTAATTTGGATATATGGCGCTCGAAGCTGAACGCTGAAAATAAACAGGCCAATATTAACATAGCCGAGTGTCATGACATTATCAAAAAACTAAGTTATAAAGCATTCGAAGCTGAAACGAAAGTATTGATTATGTGGCTACCTGAATTTTTAGATAAAGAAGGAAATGCATTGTTAAAGATTATTGAAGAACCACCTGCAAACACACTTTTTATTTTAGTGGCTCAAAATCAGGAACAAATTTTATCTACCATTTTATCGAGAACCCAGTTAGTTAAGATCCCAAAACTTAATAGCTCGGAAATAGAAGGGTATTTGCTTAGTAAGGCACAGATGATGCCACATCAAGCGGAAGAATATAGTTTTTTGGCTGATGGAAATTTAATTGATGCAAAGCTGCTTTTGAACGACTCGCCAAATAACAATGCCAGTTATTTTGCGGAGTGGTTGAGGATGGGTTTTGGAAATAAAGTACCTGCTATGATATCTTTTACTGAAACCGCCGCAGGCTGGGGAAGGGAAAATCAGAAGAATTTTTTGAAATATGGTATTAATTTTCTTCGCGAGTGTAGCTTGCTGTTAAGCGGCGGAGATGAGTTGGTTAAATTATCGCCTCAAAGCCTGGAGGTCGCTATTAAGCTATCAACCCATGTGTTAAATCTAGCAATGGTTGAAGCGTTAATTGGAGAGTTGGAAAAAGCACATTATCATATCGAGCGTAATGCGAATCCGAAAATTCTGTTTTTAGATGTATCTTTACAACTAGTTAAAATAATTAAGTTTAAATCGCTCCCGAAAGGGACTCAATATATATATAATTAATATGGGATGTGGAAGTTGTTCGACAGGTGGTGGTTGTGCCCCCTCTGGATGCAAAAGTAACGGGTCTTGCCTTACTGGTGGATGTCAGAAAATGGAAGTTCATGATTGGCTTGCTAATCTGGATATGCCCGCTAATTATGTTCCTTTTCAAGTAGTTGAAGTAAAGTTTAAAGGTGCTAGGAAAGAATTTTTTTTAAACAACGATAATATTTATCTCGAAATAGGTGAGTTGGTTGCTGTAGAAGGCGCAACAGGCGGATATGATATTGGCCATATCTCTTTAACCGGGGAATTGGTTAGGATGCAAATGAAACGCCGTAAAACACCGCTAGATCAGGTAACGCGAAAAATTTACAGAAAGGCATCAGAAACTGATGTAGAAAAATGGAAATCTGCTAAGGCGAAGGAATGGGAAACCATGCATAAAGCTCGCACGCTAGCCTTGGATCTACATTTGTCAATGAAGATTAGTGATGTCGACTATCAAGGGGATAAAACCAAAGCCACTTTCTTTTATACCGCAGAGGGTAGGGTAGATTTTAGAGAACTGATCAAGAAGATGGCGGAAACCTTTAGGATTAGAATAGAAATGCGTCAAATCGGTATGAGACAAGAAGCGGGGAGATTGGGCGGAATTGGCTCTTGTGGAAGAGAACTTTGCTGTTCTACCTGGTTAACAAACTTTAAAACAGTTTCTACTGCTGCGGCGCGCTATCAAAATTTGTCTCTGAATACTTTAAAACTTGCCGGACAATGTGGTAAATTAAAGTGCTGCTTAAATTATGAATTGGACACCTATTTAGATGCCTTGAAAGATATCCCAGATCGTATTGACTCATTGCAGACAGAAGTGGGCGTTGCCCGTCACCAAAAAACAGACATATTTAAAAAACTCATGTGGTTTAGCTATGCTAACCAGGAAGACTGGATTCCTCTCAAAGTAGATCGCGTTAAAGAAATAATGGCGATGAACAAAAAAGGAGAAAAGCCTAGCAATTTAAAAGATGAAGCAGTTGAGTTAAAAAAGACGGCCATTGTAGAGAAGGTTCACGATTATGAAAATGTAGTTGGCCAAGATAGCTTAACTCGTTTGGATGATAGGTCGAAAAACAAAAACAATCGTAATAAAAATAATAACAGAAACGACCGCAATCCAAATCGCAATCAGCCGGGTCCAAATCAGCAAGCTAGATCAAATGCGCCAAAGCAACAGCCACAGAGAGCTAAAGATCCGAATGCTGTAACTAAACCTGGACAACAACAAAAGTCCGCGAATCCAACACAACAAAATTCACCAAAGCCCGCGAATAGAAATAATAGAAACCGGAATAAGAATCGAAATAAAAATAGGTCGGCCGATGGAGCAACAGAGAAACCTGCGAGTGAATAAACTGAAAACTATACTGCTGTCGTTGACATTGGTACTGCTATTTAATGGCTGTACAAGTAATAATTTGATTGATGTAAACATGGAGGTGCCGGATAATAGTTGGATGTATGCTAAAAGTGTAAGAGCAACTTTAGACATCAAGGATTCCTCAAAAGGCTACAATGTTTTCTTCAAGATCCGGAATACTGCCGACTACCGTTATGCCAATATATATGTAATTGCACGCCTTAAAGGGAATACATTGTCTAAAAGCACCAGATATCAGTTTCAGCTCGCTAAAGCTGATGGATCATGGTTGGGTAAAGGATCTGGAAACTTATACAGCAATACTTTTCCCCTGTTAAAAGATTTTCATTTTCCAAAAGCGGGTAATTATGTGCTTGAAGTGGAACAAAATATGCGCGATAACCCCTTGGTTGGCGTAAGTGATATAGGTTTGACCGTTGATCTAGTGAACCCTTAAAGTAAGGGTAATAGTTGCTCTAAAGCCATTCCCCTACTTCCTTTTAACAAGATCAAACTATCTTTGAGGGTATGCTGAGTTAAATACAATTGAGCCTCAGCTCTTGTGTTAAAAAATTTTCCTTGATATTGATTTTTAAAGGCGAAGAAGTTCTCTCCTATAAAAATTAGTTCGTCAAAATTAAAGCCGAGCGCCAGTTCAATGATGTTTTGGTGCTGTTTTGCCGCTTCATCACCCAGCTCAAACATATCGCCAATAATAACAGTTTTGTGTTTGGCAGATAAAGATTTTAAGTTATTCAAAGCCGCCATCATACTGCTCGGATTGGCATTATAAAAATCGCAAATTACGCTATTGTTGGTTGTCTTAGTAAGTTGAGAACGGTTATTAACAGGAAAGTAATTAGCTAATCCCCTATTGATCTCTTCGGGTTTAATAGCAAAGAAATTGCCGATGCAAATCGCAGCGAGTATATTTTCAAAATTATAGGTGCCAGTCAGATTAGCTTTCGCATTAAAGGTATGCTCAAGATATGACCACTTTAATTCAATCAACGGATCGGTATCGATCAGCTCACCGCTAATAGAATTTTCTTTAGCCGTGCCATAGTACACAACCTTAGTCAAATCCGCTGTGCTACTCATCTCGATTAAATAGGGGTTGTTTCGGTAAATAAAAGTATAGCCATGAGCTTTTTTAAGGTAGGCATACAATTCTGCCTTACCCTTTTTTACGCCTTCAAAGCCTCCAAAGCCATCCAAGTGAGCCAAGCCGATATTAGTGATTAATCCGTGTGTAGGCTGAGCGATCTCACAAAGCATGGCTATTTCTTTTTGGTGGTTCGCACCCATTTCAATCACAGCGATTTCTACGGCATGCGATATTGACAAAATAGATAAGGGCACTCCAATGTGATTATTTAAATTCCCTTTTGTCGCAAACACTTGATACTTTTCGGACAGAACAGCCTTAATTAATTCTTTGGTAGTAGTTTTTCCATTGCTTCCTGTGAGGCCAATCACTGGTATATTTAATTTCTTCCGATGATATGTAGCTAAGTCCTGTAAGGCAGTTAAAACATCTGGAACCAGGATACAATTTTCATTTAGCGCAAATTCTTCTCTGTCAACTATTACGAATGCGGCACCCAGTTGCAAAGCTTCAGCAGCAAAGGTATTTGCGTCGAAATTTTCTCCCCTTAAAGCAAAAAACATACAACCCTTAATAATCGTTCTAGTATCAGTAGAGACTATAGGGTGATTTAAATAATGCTGATAAAGGACTTCGATGCTGGTCATTGATGTTACAAGTTAATTCTTATCGTAAAATTACAAATGCAAAGGCAAATACAACTATTCTTTTTAGTATATTCATCAAACATTGACAAAGTTTTTATGCACATTGCCGAAACTTTGTCAACGGACATATACAGATTAATATGAAGAAATTAGTTACGCTGTCCCTATTACTATTGGGTGGACTTATAGCAACTGCTCAGGTACCTTCTCCCGATGAGTTTTTGGGTTATCCTCTGGGAAGTCACTTTACCCCTCATCAAAAAGTGGTGGATTATTTTAAAAAAGTAGCCTCAACGGCAAAAAATATCCAGCTTCAGGTGTATGGAAAAACCTATGAGGGACGAGAATTATTACTAGCGGTACTGTCGGATGAGGCCAATATGAGCCGATTGGAGCAAATTAGAACTAATAACCTGAATTTGGCTAGTGGGGATAAAAATGTGGTTCGCTCTGCCAAACAACCCGCTATTTTGTGGTTAAGTTACAATGTTCATGGCAATGAGGCAAATTCGACTGAAACCTCTATGCGTGTATTATATACTTTGGCAAATGCAACCGATCAACAAACGAAACAGTGGTTAAAGAATACGGTGGTGATTATAGATCCATGCTTAAATCCAGATGGAAGGGAAAGATATGTAAGCTATTTCAACATGGTTAGCGGCAAAGTCCCAAATCCAGACCCTTCCTCTAGAGAACACAGCGAACCTTGGCCAGGAGGCCGCCCCAATCACTATTACTACGATTTAAATAGAGACTGGGCATGGCAAACTCAAATAGAAACCCAACAGCGTTTAGTAGCCTATCATAATTGGTTGCCGCAAGTACATGTAGATTTTCATGAACAAAGTTATAATGAACCTTACTATTTTGCCCCGGCAGCTGAGCCAGTTCATCAAGACATCACAGCATGGCAGCGGGAATTTCAGGTAACCGTAGGCAAAAATAATGCGAAATATTTTGATGAAAATGGTTGGCAGTATTTTACCAAAGAGCGGTTTGACCTACTTTATCCATCTTATGGCGATACCTATCCCTTATATAATGGGGCAATTGGAATGACCTATGAACAGGGAGGGATTAGGGCGGGCCTTGCAGTCATAACTTCAGATGGAGATACGCTTACTTTAAAAGACCGCATAGACCATCATTTTACTACTTCCATGGCAACCCTGGAAACAGTAGCAACACACTCGGATAAATTATTGAGTGAGTTTAAAAAGTACTTCGATCAAAGTACTACTAACCCTCCGGGAATCTACAAAAGTTATATCGTTAAAGCGCAAAATATTGGTCGTTTACGTAAGTTGGCAGAGTTATTAAGGAGAAATCAAATAAACTTCGCTTTTGGTGGCGATAGAAGTTTAAGCGGTTATAACTATGAGACCCAAAAGGTAGAGAACTTTAAAATTGATCGAAATGACCTGATTGTAAATTTGCAGCAACCTCATGCAGTAATGGCAAACGTGCTGTTCGAACCGCAAACATTGGTTACTGATTCCAATACCTATGACATCACCGCTTGGGCATTACCTTACGCCTATGGCTTAAATACCTATGGTGTAAAAGAAGCAATTTCTGGTAGTTTTAATTTCATTGCAGAAAAGAGCGAAAGCATTCCAGCTGTTCAAAGACCCTACGCATGGGCAGTTAAATGGAACTCCGTAAATGATGCGCAAACGTTAATAGCACTCCAAAAGAGAAACATAAAAATACGTATGGCAGATGAAGGGTTTACCATTGGCGGTAGATCATACCCTGCTGGTTCTTTATTAATTTATCGTACAGAGAATGAAAAAATAAATAGAGACTTAATATCGATACTTGGTCAGGTGGCGAAAGATTATAACACCTCATTTTATCCAATTAGTAGCGGCTATGTTGAAAGAGGGAAAGACTTCGGATCACAGGTTTACCGACTTTTAAGTGCACCTAAAATTGCTGTAGTAACAGGGCAAGAAGTGTCGTCGCAAAGTATAGGTGAAATTTGGCATTTTTTTGAGCAAGAGTTGAATTATCCAATTACCATGATTAGTGCCCAAAGTGTAAATAATCTCGACATCAATAAAATCAATACTTTGATTTTGCCTGATGGCAATTACGGCGAAAAACTAGGCGACCAACTGAGCACTTGGATTGCAGCAGGAGGAAAAATTATATTACTTGAAGATGCCATTACGTCAATTGTTGGTAAAAGGCCATTTGATATCAAGAAAAAAGAATACCCGAAAAAGGATGAAAAACAAACAATTCAAAGGACCTACGCACAAAAGGATAAAGATGATCTGGAGAATGCTATTCCAGGAGCAATTTATAGGGTTAACCTAGACGGTAGTCACCCTCTGGCAATGGGTTTAGGGAAATATTATTATACCCTGAAAACAGATGAGAAAATATATGAGCCGTTAGATAACGGATGGAATGTGGGAACCTTAAAGGAGAATAGTTATGTGGCTGGGATTGCAGGAGAAAAAGTGAAAAAGAAACTTGCTACAGGCATGTTATTTGGTGCTCAGCAATCGGGAAGAGGTACAATTATTTATCTAGGGGCTAGTGTCCTGTTCCGCTCTTTTTGGGAAAATGGGAAGCAATTGTTTACCAATGCGTTGTTTTTAGTGAACTAACAAGCGCAGTTGGGGGGACTAATTAAACCGTCAGTGTGAGCTAACTAAACCGTCATTGCGAGGAGCTAGCAACTAAGCAATCTAACGAACAGATTGCTTCGCTTCGCTCGCAATGACGGGGGCACCTCCCAACGGAGGGTACCTCGCAATGACGGAAAATTATAAATCAGTTTTTATCTTCAACTCTTTCAATTGTTTCTCGTCAATTGTACTCGGACTATCAATCATCACATCCCTGCCAGAGTTATTTTTAGGGAATGCGATTACATCACGAATACTATCTAAACCGGCGAAGATAGAACACAATCTATCAAAACCAAAGGCAATACCGCCATGAGGAGGCGCACCAAACTCAAAGGCATCCATTAAAAAGCCAAATTGTTTTTGAGCCTCTTCTGTGCTAAAACCCAAATGTTTAAACATTAACGCTTGTAAAGCCCTATCGTGAATACGAATGGAACCCCCGCCTATCTCTGTACCATTAACGACCATATCATAAGCGTTTGCACGTACATTTTTAGGATCAGTATCTAGTAAAGCGATGTCTTCTGGTTTAGGAGAAGTAAAGGGATGGTGCATGGCATGGTAACGCTCAGTTTCTTCATCCCATTCCAATAATGGAAAATCAAGCACCCATAACGCCGAAAAAGTATCTTTGTTACGTAAACCTAATCTCGTACCCATTTCTAAGCGAAGCTCACTCAATTGCTTACGCACCTTATCTGTACCGCCGGCCATTACCAATACTAAATCACCAGGCTGGGTGTTAAGTGCGGCCGACCATCTTACCAACTCTTCTTCACTATAAAATTTATCTACAGAAGATTTTAGTGACCCGTCGCTATTGTGACGAAGATAAATTAAACCGGTAGCACCAATTTGAGGGCGTTTAATGAAATCTGTTAATTCATCTAATTGCTTACGGGTATAATGAGCGCAGTCCTTAGCATTAATAGCAATCACTAACTCGGCATTATCAAATACAGCAAAATCTTTTCCTTTCACTATATCCGTTAAGTCTACGAATTGCATATCGAAACGTGTATCAGGCTTGTCTGATCCGTATAAGCGCATGGCATCGGCATATTGCATACGCGGTACAACAGGCAGGTCATAATTGCGCACTTCTTTAAATAATGTACGAATTAACCCTTCGAATGTATTCAATATATCTTCCTGCTCAATGAACGACATTTCGCAATCGATCTGTGTAAACTCCGGTTGCCTATCAGCGCGCAAATCCTCATCCCTAAAACATTTTACAATTTGAAAGTAACGATCGAAACCAGAAACCATTAAAAGTTGCTTAAAGGTTTGTGGCGACTGTGGTAAAGCATAAAATTCGCCGGCGTTCATTCTGCTTGGTACCACAAAATCTCTTGCTCCTTCGGGAGTAGATTTGATCAGTACAGGAGTTTCTACTTCGATAAAATCTAAGCCATCTAAATAACGACGAACAGATTGAGCCATTCTGTGACGCAAAATCATGTTATTCCTTATTGGATTACGACGGAGGTCTAAATAACGATATTTCATACGTAAATCATCACCGCCGTCCGTTTTATCGTCAATTAAAAATGGAGGTAATTTAGCCGTGTTTAATATCTCTAAATCGCTTACTTTAATCTCAATTTCTCCAGTTGGGATTTCTTTATTTTTGTTAGAACGTTCAACAACAGTTCCACTTACTTTAATAACGAACTCACGACCTAAGCTACGGGCGCCTTCGCATAAATCAACATTATCATTCATGTTAAAAACCAATTGGGTAATGCCGTAACGGTCACGGATATCGATAAAAGTCATCCCGCCTAAATCTCGTGAATTCTGCATCCAGCCACATAGTGTCACATTTTCGCCTAAATTTTGCAGTGTTAAAGCCCCGCAAGTAGTTGTTCTTAACATTTAAATCAAATTTTGAGCCGCAAAAATACAATAAGTTTTCAAGAAAGCGGAAAGAACACTGCTTTAAGCTGTCAGCTCAGATAAAAATTTTCTTACCTTGAATGCAACGTTTTAAAAATTATCTTGTCTTTTAATCAGAACGCTAGCATTTGGAAACTGTATATATAGATAAACATGTGTCGCTTGTAGACGAGTGTCGGACTGGCAATCGGAAAGCACAATTTGAGCTATACAAATTGTACGCTACTGCGATGTATAATGTAGCCCTTCGCATCGTAAATGATGATGCTGAAGCCGAAGATGTGTTGCAGGAAGCATTTTTAGATGCTTTCAACCGAATCGCCGACTTCAGACAGGAAACAACATTTGGGCTATGGTTAAAGCAAATTGTAATTAACAGAGCCATTAATTATTTAAGAAAACGTAAGGCCGAGTTTGTAAGTTTAGATGGGGTTGAACTGGCCGATGAGGGGACGCTAGATGTAGAAGAAACATCATTTAAAGTTGAAGCAATAAAAGCAGCATTAAATGAATTGCCAGATGGATACCGAGTGGTCTTAACTCTTTATTTATTTGAAGGATATGATCATGAAGAGATCGCCTATATTTTAAAAATCACCGAGAATACATCACGCTCACAATATATGAGAGCAAAAAGAAAGTTAAATAGTTTATTAGAAATGAAAGGAGTAGCAAGATGAACAATAAATTAGAGGAATTCGTAAAAGAAAACAAAGGTGCGTTCGAGGAAAAGGGACCATCTGATAAACTGTGGATGAAGATTTCGTTAGAATTGGATAAAAAAGAAAAGTCAAAACAAGCCATTAAACCTTATCGTTGGTTGAATATTGCCGCAATATTGTTGGTGAGCTTGAGCTTATATTTTGCTTATAACTATAAGCAGTCGAAAAATATTCACGTTGCAGATATTAATCCAGAGTTTGGAAAAAAAGAGGTGAACTTTGTCAATCAGATCGAGGAGAAACGAGATAGCTTAGAAACCTATGCTTCAGAAAATCCAGGTTTGTATAAAAAGTTTACCCAAGATTTAAAAACGCTTGATGAAGAATACAATAGACTAAAGACAGAATTGCCGGAGAGCCCTAACCAACTGGTTATAGTAAGGGCGATGGTGAGAAATCGCGAAATGCAACTGCAGGTGCTTAAACAGCAGCTAATGATTATAAATCAAGTCAATCAATACACTATAAAGGAGAACTCAATATGAAAAAATCAATCTTAACCCTGGCGAGTGCGTTGTTGCTCGTTGTGCAGGTTAATGCCGCAGAGAGCAGCACAACTTCGTCGACTAAACCTTATGCATATTCAGATGCGGAGGTTCAAGATCAAGAGGATGATCCGATGAAAACTAAGACCTTTTCCAAATCATTTACCTTGGATAAAAATGACAAGATAGAGCTTGCAAATCAATATGGCGCTACAACTATCAAAACTTGGGATAAAAATGAAATTAAGGTTGATGTTGATATTAAGGCTTATGCGAAATCTGAGGCAGAAGCACAAGAATTGTTAGATAATGTTTCAATTAACGCGACTAAAAACGGAGATTTAGTGAGCTATAAAACAAATATTGGAGAAAGAAACGGTAGATGGGGAAGGAGTATAAAGAATGGGAAAACTGTATGGAGAAGGGAAGTTAAGGTCTATTATACAGTTTTTATGCCAGCGTCTAATTCTTTAACTACGTCGCAACAGTATGGAAACATCACCATGGGAGATTTCGCTGGCCCCACATCTATAAAAGTACAATACGGTAATCTTATAGCGGGTAATTTAACAAACGGCAATAACTATATTTCTATTCAATACGGCAAAGGAGAGGTTAAAGATATGGGAGGAGCTCAAATTAAACATCAGTATGGCGGAGGAATTACCTTGGGTACTGTTAATAATTTAAATTTGGATGCACAGTATACCAGTGTCAAAGTTGTTGCGGTGAAAGGGGCTGCATCTATCAAACACCAGTATGGCGCTGGAACAACAATCGGAAGCGTTAGCGGTGCTCTAAATGTGAATACACAATATTGTACAATTAAAATCGATAATTTGCGGGGTAATTTAACAAGTAGAACACAATATGGAAAGATGGTTATCGGTAATATCGAAGCAGGTAGAGATGTAGATGTTGATGCACAATATGCTGCGGTAAATTTAGGCTTCGCAACAAATTACCATGGTGATCTTGATGTTAAAACAAGCTATGCAGGTTTCAAATACGGCGCTAATGTTACCGCAAAAACATCAGGCGATAACGAAAGAGGCTACAGTCAGCATAAAAACTATACAGGCCAGATAGGCAAAGGCGGAAACGCCAAAGTGATTATTAAGGCTCAATATAATAGTGTTACTTTCAATTAAATAACCAAACAAATAAATGAGCCCGTTGAGTAAATTCAACGGGCTTTTTTTATATTCGCAAGATATAATACTTAAATATGGATTTTTTAGCCACACCGGAAGCCTGGATTTCTCTGCTAACCCTAACAGTTTTAGAGATTGTTTTAGGAATAGATAATATTGTATTTATTTCTATTTTATCTGGAAAACTGCCAGAAGCACAACAAAAAAAGGCAAGACAGCTTGGTTTAGCGTTAGCTATGATTACCCGGGTGTTACTCTTACTATCGTTAAGTTGGGTAATGAGCCTTACTTCTCCATTATTTAATATGGGCGATTGGATTGGTATAACAAGTCAGGGATGGTTAGATAAATTGGCTATTTCAGGGCGAGACTTAATTTTGTTAATCGGAGGATTGTTCTTAATCTATAAAAGCACACACGAAATCCATAACAAATTGGAGGGAGATGAAGAAGTAGAAGGCAAAAGAAAAGTACATTCATTTTCTGGCACTATTGTGCAAATATTAATCCTTGATATTGTATTCTCCCTAGACTCAGTAATTACTGCCGTGGGGATGGCAGATCATATAGAAATCATGATTGCTGCTGTAGTTATTGCGGTGATTGTAATGATGATTTCTGCAGGAGCAATTAGTAGTTTCGTTAATCAACATCCAACTGTTAAGATGTTAGCCTTATCCTTTTTATTGCTAATTGGAGTTTCCTTATTGGCTGAAGGGTTAGATCAACATATTCCTAAAGGTTATGTCTATTTTGCCATGGCATTTTCAGTTTTGGTAGAGCTGTTAAATCTCAAAATGAAAAAGAATAAGAAAAAACCTGTTAAACTTAGAAACGTTCCTACGGAAGAAACAGGAAAGTAAGCCTGGCTTATAATGACAATATTCTAACAAAACAGCCATTGCAACACTGTTGCGTCTGCTTCATTTTCACTAGATTTGTATGATGCAAGTACAAACAGAAAAAGCAATATTCGATGTAATTATTATTGGGGGTAGTTATGCTGGCTTATCTGCCGCAATGGCTTTGGGAAGATCATTAAGGGAAGTCTTAATCATTGATAGCGGAAAACCTTGCAATTGGCAAACGCCACACTCACACAACTTTCTAACCAGAGACGGTGAAACTCCGGCGAATATTGCGGGCATTGCGAAAGCTCAGGTTTTGGCATATCCTACTGTTACTTTTTTAAATGGAACGGTAAACAGCGCTTCGAAAACCATGGACGGTTTTAGTGTTACATGCTCAGATGGGCAATTATTTTCTGGTAAAAAACTTATTCTTGCTACTGGTATAAAAGATATTTTTCCCAACATAAAAGGCTTCGCAGCATGTTGGGGAATTTCTGTTTTACATTGCCCTTATTGCCATGGCTATGAAGTTGCCCATAAACCAACAGGTATTATAGCCAATGGGGAAATTGGCTTCGAGTTTGCGAAGCTGATTAGCAATTGGACGAAAGACCTTACTTTATTTACAAACGGGCCAATAACGCTAGATCCGAAAGATATTGAAAAGTTAACCCGTAAAAACATTCAGATTTCGGAAAAAGAAATTGAAGAAATAATTCATGAAAACGGTAAGGTTAGCCGGCTTCAATTTAAAGATGGAAGCTCCCATAAGCTGGCAGCGATTTATGCTAGAGGGAGTATGGAACACAACACAGAAGTTATTGAAGCATTAGCAATTACACTTAACGATCAAGGGTATATAAATATTGATAATTTTAAGAAAACGAATGTAGCCGGTGTTTTTGCCGCTGGCGATTGCACAAATATGATGCGCGCTATTTCAGAGTCGGTATATGCCGGTAACCTAGCCGGTGTTTTTGCAAATAAGGAATTAATAGAAGAAGATTTTGGGAAATAAACCTACTTTTGTTGCCCAACACTAAGTACAATTATGATCTCTTTTTCAGAAGCCTCCTTAGCAGAACTTTCCATTCATAGAATCGGTAATAAATTACAGGATGAGTTTTATGTGCTCTCAGAAAGTTCAATGAATATCCAAGATGAAATGTTGCAGCGGCTTTTGCTACAATATTTTCTATCTCCCTATGAAAAAGTAAATGAGATTTATCGGTTGGCACATCCAAACAATGACCTAAACTTGAACGAAGTTTATCATTTTGCTTCCGAAATATTTAAAGATGGCACCACATTTCATGAAAATAGCAAGAAGTTGGCTACTTATCTTTATGAAATCTCAAATCATCCAAAAATTAAATCTGGAGAGCTTTATGTGGCATTTTTTGAGAATGTGCAAATCGAAGGGGATCTACACGATGCTATCGGTATTTTTAAATCGGAAACTAAAGAGAGTTATTTAAAAGTTGCGCCAGAGCAGGGTGGTTTTGGATTAAGCTATGAGCAGGAGGCGATTAACATTAACAAATTAGATAAAGGGTGCTTGATCTTTAATACAGAGGCCGATGAAGGATTTAAGGTTGCGGTGATAGATCAAACTAATCGTAGTGTAGATGCCGTATATTGGAAAGATGAATTTTTAAAGCTCAAAATAAGGAACGACAATTATAACCAGACCCAAAATGTTTTAGGTGTATACAAGAATTTTGTAACACAAAAATTGGACGATGATTTTGAGATTTCCAAAACCGATAAAATAGACCTTTTGAACCGGTCGATGAAATACTTCAAAGAAAAAGACAGCTTTGATATAGATGAGTTCTCTAATGAAGTCATCGCAAATAAAGAAGGCATTGAGTCTTTCAAAAGCTATAAAAAGAATTATGAAGAAGAATTTGATACGGCTATAGCTGATACTTTTGATATTTCAGACGCAGCGGTTAAGAAACAAGCAAAGGCTTTTAAGAGCATTTTAAAACTTGATAAAAATTTCCATATTTATATCCATGGAAATAAAGAGCTCATAGAAAAGGGCTTTGATGACGACAAATCGATGAACTACTATAAAGTATACTTTAGAGACGAAGAATAAATGGCAATTCCTCAGAAAATAATTACACGCAAAGATGAAATTACTGCCAAATTTTTCGATTTGCTTGAAAGACATTTTGAGGAAATCTTATCGGGTAAGTGTGATAAAATGTATAAGATTAAAGATTTTGCCGCACTTCTGTTCATTCACCCAACTCATTTTAGTAATACCATAAAACTAACCACTGGTTATTCACCATGCCATTTTGCCGAAGAAAGAACGATGGTTGAGGCGCGTAAAATGTTAAGTGAAACGCCATTGTCTATCGCCGAGATAAGCTATAAACTTACTTTTAATGAGCCGACTAACTTTACCAAATTTTTTAAGTCGTTTGAAGGGGTTACCCCTAAACAATTCCGTAAAAAACTATAGAGTCGGAAACTAACACCATTAATTCGGAAACTAGCACCATTTTTTTACCATAATTTCCTCTCACATTTGTATATCACTAAAAAGAAAGATATGCAAATACAGAAAATAGCACTCGTAACCGGTGGTAGCCGGGGATTAGGGAAAAACATGGCTTTAGCTTTAGCCAAAAAGGGTATTGACGTAATATTAACTTATCAAAGTAAAAAAACAGAAGCCGATGAGGTAGTCTCCACAATCGAGTTACTAGGGCAGCAAGCTATAGCACTTCAATTTGATGCGGGAAATGTTAAATCATTTGACAGTTTTATAGCCAAGGTAAAAGAAGTATTAAAAGAAAAATGGGAGAAGTCGCAGTTTGATTTCTTAATTAATAATGCTGGTATAGGAATTAATGTCCCTTTTGCTGATACAACTGAGGATCAATTCGATTTGTTAAATGCCATCCAATTTAAAGGAGTCTACTTTTTAACTCAGCAAGCGCTACCAATTTTGGCCGATCAGGGAAGAATAATTAATCTTGCTACGGGCTTAACTCGGTTTACTTTGCCAGGATATAGTGCGTACGCCGCCATGAAAGGTGCAATAGAAATATTCACAAAATATCTAGCGAAAGAATTAGGCCCTCGAAAAATCGCCGCCAACGTTGTTGCGCCCGGTGCGATAGAAACAGATTTTGGAGGTGGAGTAGTGCGCGATAACGAGCAAATGAATGCAATAATAGCATCGAATACTGCTTTGGGAAGAGTTGGTTTGCCTGATGATATCGGCGGCGTTATTGCATTTCTTTGTTCAGAAGAAGGTAGGTGGATAAATGGACAACGAATAGAAGTTTCGGGCGGACAATTTATTTAAATGGCTGCTTTTTATTCTGGTTGTTGTAATTCTAATTCTAAACTATTAGTTTTAAGAATTATGAACGACTCGACTAAACAAAATAGCATCTTCAAAGTAATTGGAGCTTCCTCATTAGGAACCTTAATTGAGTGGTACGACTTTTATATTTTTGGGAGCTTAGCTAGTATCATTGGCGCACAGCTTTTCCCGGCCGACGCGGGTGCTTCAGCTTTAATTAATACGCTAGCCATATTTGCTGCCGGATTTATTGTGAGGCCTTTTGGAGCCTTAGTTTTTGGTCGGTTGGGAGATTTAATCGGAAGAAAATATACCTTTTTATTGACGCTTGTTTTAATGGGTGGTTCTACCTTTCTAATAGGTTTAATCCCCTCTTATTCGAGCATCGGCTATGCTGCTCCGATATTGGTTCTTATTTTGAGATTGGTTCAAGGACTTGCACTTGGAGGTGAGTATGGGGGAGCGGCTACGTATGTTGCCGAACATGCACCAAAAGGGAAAAGAGGGTTTTTTACGAGTTGGATCCAAACTACCGCAACACTGGGGTTATTTTTATCACTGGGCATCATAGTTTTATCAAAAAATATAATCGGAGCTGAAGCCTTTGCCGATTGGGGATGGAGAATTCCTTTTTTACTTTCTATTTTATTGGTAGGCGTATCAATATATATACGACTAAAGATGCACGAATCTCCAATGTTTACCAAACTTAAAACAGAAGGGAAAATATCTAAAAACCCACTAAAAGAAAGCTTCAGCAAAAAAGGTAATTTTAAAATGGTATTGCTCGCTCTTTTTGGCGCTACAATGGGACAAGGCGTTATTTGGTATACAGGACAGTTCTATGCACAATCGTTTATTGAAAATACCTGTAAGGTTGATTTTAATGATTCTCGGTATATTTTACTATGGGCCATTGCTTTTGCTACTCCTTTCTTCGTAGTGTTTGGCGCCTGGAGCGATAAGGTAGGTCGAAAATGGATTATGCTAACCGGAATGCTATTGGGGATTATCTTTTATCGGCCGATATATCAAATGTTTATTGATCAAACCGACGTAAGCAAAGTAGCCGTGAGTATGATTAAGCAAGTTGACGCGCCTGTTATGACTAAGGTTGCTATTCACGATGGACAGGATAGTTTGGTAAATACTGCGCGTAAATTTCACCTAACGGATGGGTCTTCATTTGTAAAACTGGAAGTAGATACCGTTTATGCTGATCCAAATAAAGCACTTGGCCACGCTCCAACAATTTATCAAGATAAGAAGCTGAGTACGCCGGTTTTCTGGATTTTTGTGGGACTTGTATTTTTTCAAATTTTATTAGTAACAATGGTTTACGGACCAATTGCAGCATTTTTAGTAGAATTATTCCCTACTAAAATTAGGTACACCTCGATGTCATTGCCGTACCATGTAGGGAATGGAGTTTTTGGAGGATTGGTGCCTTTTATAGCCACTTTAATTGCAAGTTTTGCGGGCTCCACACCACTTTCCGGATTATGGTACCCAATTGGAATTGCAGCTTTAAGTTTTATCATCGGTGCAGTTTATTTATCGAATAAAACAGACGAAAACGTTAATGATTAAACCACTTTTACAAAGCGTAAAACTTTGTTGAAGTATAATTTTTATAAAATGAACGCATTAAAAAAAATCTTAGGCATAGTTTGGATTATTCTTGGCCCAGCTTCCGTTATATTGATGTTTCTCCAAGCCTGGGACAAGGTTAGCAACGCCCCTGCGGGAATTGCGCAAACCAACACTGCCTTGCAATGGGGCATTATTCTGCTTATTTTCATTCCAATTGCAGTTGGTCTTGTTATTTTTGGTCGATATGCTTTATCTGGGGAATATGAGAAGTTGCCCGAAAGTTCTAAAGAGCTTTAAACAACCCTTACCAGCAACCCCTTTAAATATTCGCCTTCTGGAAAAGATAAACGAACAGGGTGATCTTCAGGTTGGGAAAACTGTTTAATTACTTGAACTTCTTTACCTGCATCCAGCGCTGCCCAAGCAATGATTTGCTTAAAAGTTTCAATATCAACAGCCCCCGAACAGGAAAAAGTTGCGAGTAGTCCGCCACTTTCTAATAAAGATAAACCTAGTCTATTTAAATCCTTATAAGCTCTTGCTGCACGGTCTAAAGCCGACCGAGATGGAGCATATTTTGGCGGATCTAAGACAACAATGTCAAACTTTTTCCCTTCTTCTTTAAAAGCCCTTAGCTGCTTGTTTACGTCAGACTGAATAGCTGTATGGATATTTTGATCAAATTTGTTAAGGGCGATATTTTGTTTTAAAGTTTCAATGGCCAATGCAGAACTGTCAACGCTAAAAACTTCCTTAGCATGGTTTTTAAACGCATTTAAGCTAAATCCCCCGCTGTAACTAAAGCAATCTAAAACACTTTTCCCCGCAGCATATTCAGCAAGAATTCGACGGTTATCACGTTGATCGCAATAAAAGCCGGACTTTTGTCCTTCAGCGATATTGATGTGGTAGGTGATTCCATTTTCCTTTACCGCAATAAATTCTGCCGGAGCTTCTCCCCACAATAACCCATTTTCTGCGGTAATTCCTTCATGTGTTCTGGCGGTCGCATCACTTCGGTCAAAAATCCCCTTAGGCTGCAAAGTATCGCACAAAATGCGGATAATTATAGATTTTGCACTTTCAATCCCACTACTCAAAATCTGAACGGATAGAAAATCAGCATATTTATCTACGATTAATCCCGGTAGAAAATCAGCTTCGCTAAAAATTAACCGATAAGCATTGGTTTCGGCATTGGCTAAAAGCTGGGCGCGGGAGCTAATGGCAGCATTAATCTTTTTAGCATACCATTCCTCATCTATCATTACACCCTCGTTCCACTCAAGTAATCTAATTGCAACGCGAGATTGATCATTGAAATAACCATAAGCTAAAAATTCGTTATTAGCACTTATCACTTTAACAACCTCCCCATTTACCGGGGAGCCCATGATCTTATCCAAGGCACCAGAAAATACCCAGGGATGAAGTTGTAAAACTGCTTTTTCTTTTCCTTTTTTGAGCCTGATTTCTACCATATCGCAAAGGTAGTGAAATGTGTCTATAGTCAGCAAGTCTTTCGTTGCGACTTACGAAGTCGGGTTGGGAGAAAATTTGTATTTTTGAAGGATGGTAGAAATAATTGATAATTAACCATCAAAATGAGTTATTATAATTTCGAAGTAAGTAAAAACTTGCCAGAAGAAGACGAGCATTTTATGCGATTAGCTTTAAATGAAGCGCAAAAAGCTTTTGCTCTCCAAGAAATCCCTATTGGCGCAGTAATAGTGTGCAACGGGAAAGTAATTGGTCGCGGACATAATTTAACTGAGCAACTGAATGATGTTACGGCGCATGCAGAAATACAAGCATTTACGGCTGCTTCACAAACTATTGGCGGAAAATATCTGAAAAACTGCACGCTTTATGTAACCATTGAACCCTGTGTTATGTGTGCAGGAGCTAGCTATTGGACACAGCTTGGCAGAGTAGTTTATGGCGCTAGAGAAGAGAAGAGGGGTTTTACAAGAATTAACGAAAACATATTACATCCAAAAACGTTAGTTACAGGGGGAGTTTTGGCTGAGGAATGCGGAGCTTTAATGACCAGTTTTTTTAAACAGAAGAGGAAAGAATTTGACAAATAACCGAATAAAACACAACTTTTGTGAGTTATATTTGTACAGTAACATTTTAAACTTAAATAATAAACATTATGGCTTTTGAATTACCTGCGTTATCATACGCTACAGACGCACTAGAACCACATATTGATAAACTAACCATGGAAATTCACCATGGAAAACATCACCAGGCTTACGTTACCAATTTAAATAAGGCATTAGAAGGTAAACCTGAAGCGAATTCAAGTATAGAAGATATCATTAAAAATATTTCAAAATTTCCTGCAGCCGTTCGTAATAATGGCGGTGGTCACTTTAACCATTCCTTATTCTGGTCGGTTTTAGGCCCTAATAAGGGTGGTGAGCCAACTGGCGATTTAGCGAAAGCTATAAACGATGCTTTTGGTTCTTTTGACGAGTTTAAAACGAAGGTTCAAGATGCAGGGGCTACCCGCTTTGGCTCAGGTTGGGCATGGTTGTCAGTTGGCGCAGATAAAAAACTAGTTATCTCTTCAACACCTAACCAAGACAATCCCTTAATGGATATCGCAGAAGTAAAAGGTACGCCAATTTTCGGCGTGGATGTTTGGGAACATGCCTATTACTTAAAGTATCAAAATATGCGCCCAGCCTATTTAGCTGCTATTTGGAACGCAGTGAATTGGGATGCAGTAGCAGAGCGCTATAAAAAAGCATTATAGCAGCCCATGTCAAAATTAAGGAAACCGTCTCATTAGTACTGAGACGGTTTTTTTATGCCGGTCATTATAATAATTATGAGATAATTCTTAATTTTGATCAGATCACTTTAAAATAGAGCGCGTAATGATGAAAAGATTAATTTTTACAATGTTGATGATTATTGGGGTATTTTTTTCCGCTTTTGCGCAAAAGCAGCCCACTGCTGAGGAAATAGCAAAGAAAAATATTGATGAACTGGAAAAACGTTTGAAATTAAGTTCGACCCAAAAAAATGTCATCTATAATTATGCGTTTAGCATTGCCAAAGAACAATTGGCCCTTTATAAAAAGCAACAGGCAAGTGGTTACAATGATGAAGATATCACCCGGTATTATCGCCTGCAAAATGAATCAAATAAGAATATAAAAACGGTTCTTAAGCCTGAGCAGGTCGTAGAATATGAAAAGCTTATTGAGGAGCGGTTGAGTGGAATAGATCCTTCAAAAAAGAAGAAAAAACGTAAAAAAGGCGAAGTGGAAGAAAAGGTTGTGGGTATTGAAGGTTTAAAAACGGGGAATAATTAGATCCCGATTACTTCCTTTTTCTTACGTTGCTTCATCTGTTTTGGGATGATGGCCAATAGCTCCTCGCGCAAGGCGTTGAGCATTCTTTTCTTCACAAAATTCTTATGGGTTACTAAACTAATCTCCCTTACAGGTTCTGGAGATTTGAAATAGCGCACCTTGTTCAATTGCTTGTTACTAAGGTATTTAATAGATAGTTCGGGTAGCAAGGTAGCACCATCATTTATATCAACCATTCTGATGAGTGTTTCTACGCTTCCGGTATTATAGGTCAAAGATTGTAGCCGGTTATTCTTGGTAGAGCGACAAATGTTTAATACTTGGGACCTCATACAATGACCTTCATTTAACAACCAAATGTTTTCATCCGCAAGATCATCTGCATCAATCATTTTTTTTCGATACAGCTTGCTGTTCTTGCTGATGTAACTCACGAAATTTTCATAGTAGAGTGGCGTTTCAGAAAGGTTTATGTCTACCAAAGGTGTTGCTAAAATCCCGCAATCAATTATCCCGGTTTTTAAATGATTAATAATATCTTCAGTAGTATATTCCCAAATCAACAATTTGAGCTCCGGGTATTTCTGAAGCATGGCGGCAATCACCTCTGGCAATAAGTATGGGGCTATTGTGGGAATAATGCCTATTTTTAATTCTCCAATAATGTCGCGTTGTTGGCTATTAATTAATTCTTTTATTTTTTCATTCTCCTGTAACACAGTTCTAGCCTGAGCAATAATTTGGGCACCGATCTCTGTTGGTATAACAGGCTGTTTGCTCCTGTCGAAGATTTTTACGTTTAAAAACTCTTCCAGTTTTTGTATTTGCATGCTCAGCGTAGGCTGGGTAACAAAACATTTGTCGGCCGCGCTCACAAAACTTCTATAGGTATCTACTGCAACAATATATTCTAGTTGTACTAAGGTCATAAAATCTGCATTAATGTATCCCTATAAAGGTACCAATTATAGCTATTAACCGGCTCAAGTTTTTGCTTCAAAAATATGTTAAGGAACAAATAAAAATGATTGGTATAAGTTTTGATTGATGAATGGATAAATAATAATATATTTATACATCATAAGTAGTGAATCAAAACAATTATCTATTTCATTTTATGAAGGAAAGTAGAATCGGTGGTTTAAAGCAAATTAGTTTCCTTTTAATTTTAGGTTTTATTTTTCTATTTCCCCGGATTACTCCTGCGCAAACAGTATTCGAAAATAGTTTAAAAGCAAAAATGGACTCTATCGTGTCTCAGAACGGGGATTATAAGTTTTTCAATCAGGCTTTATTGCCTAATAATAGCGTGCAAAGTATCATGACACCTTCAGGGTGGGGCGGAGGAAATTCAACTTATATTTTTGGTGTCCTCGGGGGTGTTTTCCCCGCAATGTACACTGATCCACAAAAGGCAGATTTAATTGGTGTAGTAGGCGTTAGTGGAGGAAACCCTGTAAAATATGTCAACGCTTCTGTGAGTTTAAATGTTACCCGGGTAAGTGAATTAAGGGATTTATCGGCAAATATTATTTTAAGCAGACAAATATTTAAAGGGAGTAGTATCTCTGTAGGCGGACTACAATTATTTGCCTCTCCGGCTGTTTCAGATGCGCCAGACCCTACTTTTTATATTGCTTACAGCCATGCCGCACAATCGGTTAGATCGCGAACAGCGGGCTATTCTGGCTTAGGCTACACAATTGGTTACGGAACTGGACGTTTTTTATATAAAAGTCCGCAAGATACGCTAACTGGCAAAGGCAAATATGGAACAGGTTTTTTTGCGAATATCTCTTATGAGATATTTAGACAGGTTAACCTCAATGCAGAATGGTCTGGAATGAATTTAGGGTTTTCGAGTGGAGTAAGGCCTCTTAGAAGTTCTCCTTTAACAATTGGCTTTGGAGTTTATAATTTGACTAAATATTCTGGTGATCGAATACAATTTATTGCCTCTCTAGGTTTACCCATTGTACTTGGTAGGAGGCTTGAAAACAAAAGGCAAAAAGCGGATAGGTTAATAAAAGATAAAAACAGGATAAGAGACGACCGCACGCCTCCTAATTTTAGGGGTGGAGAAAATGGATTAATCATGAGAAATTAATAGATAGAATTATGAAAAAGTTATTATTAATTGTGCTAGTATTTACAGCAGCGATAAGCGTTAATGACGCTAAAGCACAAAACGCCACGGGAAATGCCTCAGATCATAGAGTGCCAGTTCCTGTCTCAACCCCTCAGGCAACACCTGTGGTTGCCGTGTCTACAGCTCCTTTAACGGTGCCGGCGGCTCCACCATTGCAAGTAATGACTCCGCCAGTAGTTGCGCCAACGCCAACAATTACAGGTGTTGCGCTCTTGCCAGCAGTCCCAGCCGCGCCAGCACCGCCGGCTGCTCCTCCTGTAGGAAGTTCACCTGCATCGATCACTTATGCTAAAACAATTAATTTACCTCAGTTACCGGTTTTACCCCCTTTACCTGCATTGCCAGCGATGCCCGATATAAGGGTTCCCATTGGAGCTAATTAATAATTTACGACACAGAATTCATGGATCACAATAAATATAATCTAAGAGCGGCGCTACTCTTGCTGTCTATGTTATTGACTTTTACCGCGGAGGCACAACAAAAATACCGTGTATTTAAGTTTAATACAGGAGACGAATATCAAACAGATATTTTAACTACTTCTAACGCGATTATTCAAAGAGGTAAACAGACCATAACGGCAAACACGATTTCGACAGCTTCGAAAGCATTTTCGGCTATTTTAGCGAATGATAGGGGCTATACTTTTAATGTTAAAATTAAAAAGATGGAAAATGACATTAATATAATGGGCCAAAAACTCCATTATAGCAGTGTTGATAGCAAAAAGGATACCAATTCGACCATCATTAAGGCCCTGGATTTTATGCTAGATAAATCGATCGATGTGCAGGTCAATAAAGAAGGTATTATTCAATCATTTACGGATTATAAAGCCGAAATGGCTACAGACACCTTGGTTTCTTTTGCCGGACTACAGCCAGAGGCTTTTGAGAAGGGTACGATGTTAAGTTTCATTGCTAGTTTTACTTATAACCCCAATATCAAAAAGAACTTTACGTGGACTGATTCAGTTGAAATTGATAAACAGCGGCTAGTTACAAAGTTTTGGGTAGAAGATATTACAGAAAAAACCACTATCGTTAAATTTTCAAGTGCAATTACCTCCAAACTGCTCAATACCAATCAAAATGGAACATATGTGATTGATAATGGAACAGGAATTATTCAAGAGAAAATCCTATATTCTATCTCTACAGGCTATCAAATGTCTGCCAGTGGAGTTGTCTATGCGGTTTCCCGATCAACAAGCGTTTCTGAAAAAACAAGAAAAGTTAAATAACGCGGTGATAAATCGTCTCGGTTGCCTTAGCTTCATCCCCCTCAGGCGAAATGTTAAAGGCCCTAATGATTATTTGATCTGGATTGATTAACTCTATCTCGGTTCTCCAGCCCCAAGGCTCTGGAATTCCAATCCAACCATATTGACCTGTAACTTCGAAGCCGTTTTTTGTGGCCTGGCCTTCGGAGTGCAAAATGCCTGTTCCCATATGAAAGCTATCTATCCAGCTACATTGGCATTTTTCATTTCCTAAGTCATATGCCCAAATCATTTTGCCTTGGTAGGGTTTTCCATTCAAAACACCCTGATATTCGTAATTAAGGAAGCGATCATCCATTAGCATGGTCATCTGCCCTTCCATCGGGGATTCATCAGCCAAGATGTCTTTTTCAAACCAAGTACGTGTGTTGCCTTCCCAGTTACCAACTAAGCTGGCAAGTCTTAAGTGTTGACCACTTTCTTTAGAGATTTCAAATTTGCTCATAGCTAAAATTACAAAATAGCTTTGAGAACTTTTACTAAAGTTGTCAAAGCTGTAAGGATATTTTATATTCGCATATGTCATCACACCATATCGTAAGAGAAAAACAGGAGCCGGCCTTATATATTCACTATTTAGGAAATTTTAGCGAGGAGAACTTAGGCCAATTGTTAGAATGGAGCCCCACCGTATTGGTTGCCGCAAGTGAATATGAAAAAGCACTTTCGCTCGGGATTAAAATTGATGTCGTAATTGGAATAGATGATCAAATACAAATCCAAGAAAGCACGAAATTTATTTATGCAGGAGTAGAAAACTTGCCAACAGTGGTGAAGTACCTTATTCACGAAGGTTATCCAGCGGTTAACATCATCAGCAACGAAAATAGATTTGATGACCTGGCAGACTTCCTGCCCGAAATCAATATTGTACTGTTTACGGAAACCGAGAAAAGCTATGCAGTAAAATCTGGTTTTAGCATTTGGAAGCCGAAGGGAACAATTTTCCACATTGATATCATCTCTTATTTTGAAACCAGTAACTTAAAACCAGCCGACAATGGTGATTTCGTTGTGATGGAAGATGGATTTGTGGACTTTAACTTTACGACCGATTATTTATTTTTGAGTGAGCTATTATGATCCATTTAAGAAATGCGAAAGCAGCAGAGATTACAATCATTAACAATTTAGCCGAACAAATCTGGCCTCAAACATATAGCGCTTATATTAGTAAAGAACAATTGAGGTTTATGCTCGATAAAATGTATAACGCGGAGGAATTGTTAACCCAATTGCAGGACGGCCATACTTTTATCATCGCCTCAGAAAATGGAAAAGATGTGGGCTTTGCGGGGTTTTCCCTTATTGATGAGCAAAGCAGTACCTATAAACTCCATAAATTATATGTTTTGCCCGAATTGCATGGTAAAGGCGTTGGAAAGATATTGATGAACGAGGTTGTAAATTTAGCGGTGGCCAATGGGGGAAAATCACTGCAATTGAATGTAAATAGAAATAATAAAGCGAAAGATTTCTACATAATGGCTGGCTTTAAAATTAAAGAAACCGTTGACCTTGATATTGGTAACGGTTTCTTTATGAATGATTATGTAATGGAACGGTCGCTTATCGGTTAGCCTCTAATTTTGGGATGCGCGAAGGTGTGTCTACCCCTTTTACAATACTAACAGCGCTTTTGGCAATTGCCTTAATAGTAGATAAAATATTTTCTACATCTAAGGTTTTATACTCGTCCGTAACCTGATGGTAATGCTTATCGGTATCAATCTGATCTGTTGATATGGTGTGCGCAGGTACACCCAAAGCCGCTAAGGTGGCATTGTCACTTCGGTAAAATAAACTCTGTGCAATATAGGGATCTGGATGAAAAGTAAATTCTGTTCCTTCAAGATTTTTTTGCAAGATTTTGCCAAGGTCAGATTTCTCGTAACCGGTAATAAATGCGGTGTTTTTACCAAATTTGCTGTCCTTTCCAATCATTTCAATGTTAAACATCGCCACAACATCGTCGGGATTTAATTGTTGTGAGAAATATCGTGAGCCAAACATCCCCATCTCTTCACCTGTAAAAGCTACAAAAATTAAAGTCCTTTCGTTGTTGTTTAATGCTTTATAGTATTTAGCTAAGGCGATCATAGCCGAAGTACCCGATGCATCATCGTCTGCGCCGTTCATTATACTGTCGCCGTCTTTTGCCTTAACAATTCCCATGTGATCATAGTGGCCCGAAAAAACAACCAGTTCTTTAGCTTTAGATTTGCCCGGTATCACTCCCGCTACATTAAATAATGGCAGTTTTTCAACTTTATTTTTCAATTCTACCTTAAAGGTGGAGGCAGTTTGCTTTCCTAAAACGAAAATGGTGGCGGCAGGTTTTGCAGGCATTACTTCATCTACGATGGTAGGGCGTGCAGGACTGTTTTTTAGACTTTTAAATTCATTAGCAAATTTCGCATCTAAAAGAACAATCTGTTTTTTACCACCTCGGGCCAAAGCTCTATATTGAGATTGAAAAGTTTTAGAGGTGTCTAATGTGACAAAATTTTCACTATTACTTTGATCAAAAGTTAGCTGCTCGCTATTGTTTCCTGCGACAAAAATATTTTCTGGAGCGACAATTTGCCCATCAATAGTTACTTGTGTCGAAACGGGCGTTAATTGATATTTAAAAAAGGTTTGACGATAGGAATTTGCTCCACTAAGGGGTTTCAGGCCAATCTTTTTAAACTCAGCTTCAATAAAGGTTGCGGCTTTATCTATACCTGGGGTGAAGGTTCTTCTGCCCTGCATTTCGTCGCTGCTAAGGGTTTTGATGAGGTGGTCTACATATTCTTTGCTGATAATTTTATTGATGTCTTGCGCATATACAACCGAGGTTGTAAGCAATAAGGATAACAGGTAAATGGTTTTTTTGATCATGATTGTATGTTTAATTTGTCGGGTTGATTATTTTTTTACTTGACTGTTTAACCAGCTATCTCTGAAAGTTTGCATTGCCGGGGTAAGTGATCCGCCAGTTTTTTCAATTGGAATTATTTCTAGCACTGGATTTTCGCTAAAAGTAAGTTTTGTTGTTTTCTCTTCTCCATAATAGCTATAGGTAACGTTAATAGTGTCGCCAGGTTTATGGTCTTTTGTTACACTGTTCAAAGAAGCCTGATCTTTAATGGCAATGCCATCCATTGTTAACAGCATACTGCCAAAATCTAACCCTGCCTCATATGCCGGAGTACCCGCCATGGTAGACCCTAAGGTCGCTTTCCCATTTTCGAAAGTTACCCTGCCCATGCCGGTATAAGCTCCATTGGGATCGGCCTTGCGTAAGATGAAGCCCGCATGAAGTAACAGTTTTGCGTAGTCGTTCTTTTCCGTTCCATATACATATTTTTTGAAGAAATCATTGGCAAAAGCTGTGTTTTTAGTCAGCAGCCCTAAGGTTTTCTCTAAATCAGGCACCGTATAAGGAATCTCTGGTTTCCCATAAGCTTTCCATAACGCACGCATATAATCATCAAGCGTAAGCTTAAATTCAGCCCTTAAACGGAGATCTAAAGCTAAGGCCACGGAGGCTCCGTAGGTATAGTAAGAGGTGAATATATTGTTCTTGTTGGTTTGATCAATCGATACGCCCGCATCGGCAAATACCGCGTATCTACTGGCTTCAATTGGGGAGAAGTTTTTGGCCCCGGACGAGTTTAAGACAGTATTGATAATTCCATTGAAGGTTTGCGAGGCATTTTCCACCGATTTAAATCCAGCCCTTGTTAATAATAAATTGCCATAATATTGTGTAAACCCTTCCGCTAGCCAAAGCTCATCGCTCATATTCGAATGCTCAAAATTAAAAGGCTCTAACGTTTTTGGTCTTAGTCTTTCCACATTCCAGCTGTGGAAATATTCATGTGAGAAAGTACCTAAAAGATTAGATTCATAGCCTGCAATTTTCGGAGTGCGTTGCACAATTACAGTAGAGTTGCGATGTTCCATTCCGTCGCCGGCGTAATCAGGATACACATCATGTAAAAAGTAATAATTGCCGTAATCGTAGGCAGGAAATTCTCCCCAGACAGCAAAATGTTCGTCGACCATCTTTTTCAGCATCTCGGCATAATTATCAATTGTTTTTTGATCGTCCTTTGAATGAGATACCAGGTGGATGGTTTGCGTTTTTCCATCAGGATTTTTAACGTTCCAACTGGCCGTATGATAGGAAGCTAACTCTATCGGGCTATCCATAAAATACTGGAAATTAGGAGCATAATAAACGCCGTTGGTTAAGGGCTTAAGTTGGGTAGCCACTTTCCAGTTTTGCTTGTTGGTTAAATTAAATTTAACTGTACGGGGTCTTTTATCCATTCCTATGGGATAGGCGAATGTTGCCGGAATATTCATATGGGCATGAGTTTCATCAAATCCTGCATAAGTTCCATCTATCCAGTTTCCAAATAGGGTATAGGTTATTTTTACGGTATTACCATGGTTTGGGATGCTGTATTCGTCGCCCGCCAACTGCAGAACGGTAAGCTTTTTACCTTGTTCATCAAAAGCTTTAAAACGGTAAACGTTCTTGCCAAACTCGTGTGTAGCATATCTTCCGGGAGAAGAACGGCTCATTCTCACTTTCAACGTACCTGTGGGAACATTGGGAACTGACATCGTAATTTCGGCCTCATGATGGATGGCGTTTGGAAAACTTAATTCGTAGCTGATTTCTTGTTGTGCATTGACAGAAAATGAAGCTAAAAATAGTCCAACAGCAAGTAATGATCTTTTCATATTATAAATTAATTGCTTGAAGTTAATGCTTAACGATGTAAAAATTAAATTATATAAAGATTATTACGTTGACAATCCTACTTTTGTATTCGCTAAAATTTATAAAGTGGGTAAAGATAAATTAAGAAAATTCTTCGAAATAGACACATTCCCGAATGTTTATCAATTGCATTTAGGCAAAGTGATGAAGGGCAAATGGGCAAAAGAGCATTTCAAAAATGATAATCCAATTGTATTGGAATTGGCCTGTGGGAAAGGAGAATATGCGGTAAACCTGGCTAAAATGTTCCCGGAAAAGAACTTTATTGGAATAGATTTAAAGGGAAACAGAATTTGGAGAGGTGCCAGAACCGGCGTTGATGAAGGGATTGCTAATCTGGCTTTTTTAAGAATCCAGATCGAAGATATTTTAGAATATTTTGAGCCTGGAGAAATTGATGAGATATGGATTACATTTGCCGACCCCCAGCCCCAAATAAGTCGTGAGAAAAAGCGATTAACTTTCCCTGGGTTCTTAGCTAAATACCGCATCTTGTTAAAACCTGATGGTAAAGTAAACCTCAAAACAGATAATGATGGGTTGTATGCCTATACCTGTGAAAAAGTAGCAGAACTAAACCTAATTACACATAAAAATACAGCTCATTTATATCAATCTGAGTTTGCCGACGAAGTTTTATCCATCAAAACCCACTACGAGCGCATTTATTTAAAACACGATAAAAATATTAATTATATTCAATTTTCTTTTGCCTAATGGACGCATCATTTTATGAGCAGGTTTTCGAAATTGTGAGATTAATTCCAAAGGGAAGGGTAAGTTCATATGGTGCTATCGCCAAAGCTTTGGGAGCCGGAGGTTCGGCCAGAATGGTTGGCTATGCGATGAGTAACGCAGGCATTGCTCACCCTAAGGTGCCAGCCCACCGGGTAGTGAATAGCAGTGGTTTGTTAACGGGTAAGTTTCATTTTTCACCACCAACATTAATGCAGCAAATGTTAGAACAAGAAGGGGTTAAAGTAGAGAATGATAAAGTAAAAGATTTTAAAAAGATATGCTGGAATCCGTTGGAGGAACTTTAGGAACGTAGATAGCGAAAGAGCCAATATTAAACTATATGCATTCATAAAGAGGACTCATGAGATATCATGGACCACTCTATCTACAATGCCAAAAAATGATACACTTTCTTGTGGAATTAGATAAGCATAATCCCTAAGGTAGTAATCTCAAAATAATTCTTTAGGAATATATGTCTCACCACCGTTTATCGTTTAGCTCAAATAATTGGCTTTATTAGTATGAATTATTGGGATTTTTAGTAGTTGACTTATTTTTTTCTGCTAATGCTTTAATTTCATCCCAATCTTTATATGGCAATTTATATCGCTCGTCTTGAAAATAGTTCTTCCACCGCCAAAAAGCTAATGGGTTTTTCCAAAAAACGCGATATAAGGCTTTATCTGGTGCTTCATGGTTTTTATTAAGCCAAAATTGATGCAATCTCTTTATTCTATCAAGACCATAATTTTTATGGACGCCCTCTTGCATAATATTACTGCCATCATAATTGGTGTATTTATAGTAGCCTTCATTTGTAAAGGTGTGAAAAACTAAATCTAGAGGGGGATAATTTGACAGTATAAAAAAAATAAGCACCGTCATCGCAATTATTACTTTTTTTATCATCGGGTTTTATATTTAATAGCTATCCATTCAAAGTATTGGGTCAGATAGGAAGCCATGGGTGTTATATATTTGCTGGCGATGGTATTGTGATCTGATTGTAGTATAGGGTTCCCTGATGTGTGGATATATGCATGGACAAATTCATGAATTAGAACAGAAATCGCATATTCCTTAGACGATCCGGACATCAAGGTTGTATTAAGGGTAATATTTGCTTGAAAAACATTATTAACAAAACCTTCGCCTTGATATTGACCGGGAGCGTCATTTTGTGTAGATCCGTTAAAAATATTTATGGTCACTGTCTTACTTGCATCGAACCTTTGTATTATTCCAGCTAGCATTCCTTCTATATCTTTGTTGGCGCTTAATGCAGTTTCAACAGTTTTAGAAATGCATGTATCAGTGGTTTTATTGCGAATGTCTCTAGGTTCTGGACACGCCGTTATTCCCGTGACTACCCCATTACCCTTCAATTTATTATTTACCTTTTATTGATTATAGTAGACTTTCTTATCTAATTTAATACCCATTTCACCTAAGTCATACATTTCATTCTTATTTGGAATGAACAAATAGCGTATAGCCTTTGGAACTTCTGAGAGATTTACCGTGTTTCTATTACTTTCGGATCCATATACGAGCAAATATGTAGAGAAGAAGAAAGTCATTTTTTTCCTTTTACCCATTAACGGCAAGTAGTCTATCTCTTTAAGTTTTTCCATTCCATCAAAGAATAATTGGACTTCGGGATTATTAATAGAAGTAGTAATCTTCTGCATGTTTTTTTCCCTTTGAACATTTATGGTGATGGTGTAACTATAAATGGCTGTTGAGTCCTTTACTTTGTAGGCATTAGTAGACTCACCTACTATTTTCTTCACGGCCATTTTTATATTGTTAATCTTGTTTGAATCTAGTTTCTGTGCACAGACACAAGACCCAGAAATTATAAGAATTATAGACAAGGTCAATGATATCTTATTTATTGACATAATCCCTGACCCTTTCCATTTAATTTAAGTGTATAATCTCTAATTTGGTCCAGCACGTCTTGTTTTGAAAGAGTTGCAACGCCCGTTCCACTTCCTATTGTAAACGAAGTAGCGTCTCTAAAGGCTTTTGTTCCACGAACCCCATTCCACGAAAGCGCCATGGCGTCCGGCAGGCTAATTCCATAAAGCCCAGAGATAAATTCGGCCATTGGTTCGATGTAACTACTGGCGATAGTTTGATGGTCTAATTCGTTGAAAGCCTCTTCCTTAGCGGTCGTTTGTCTGAAATAGGCATGTAAAACCTCATGTATTAAAACAGCACAAGTAAACTCCTTGGATGATGAAATTAATATATCTTTGCTCAATGTAATATCGGTGGAAAAACCTGTGACTTTCCCAGTACTCGGGTCTATATGCTATTGACTATTAGTATTGTTGCCATCTGCTCCACCACTAATTGTTTCAGCATCAAATATTTTTACTTTTACACTCAGATTTTTATCTAAGTTTGCAATTATCTCGCTTATTTTACCTTTAACGTCATTATTCAGCACAGCAGCTACAGTTTTCTTTAAACAGGTATCCTCCACATTATTGATAATCTCTGGCGGACACGCTGTTATCCCCGTGGTACCACCCATACAGGTTCCACAGTTGGGGTTCACATAGGCACTTCCTCCCATTACCCCGGCACAGTCTACCACCTCATCGCAATCCGTAGGGGGGAGAACCATGACCTTATTTCTCAATGTTTTTTTAGAAGAGACCATGGGTGGGTCATCTGGACATGGATTATAATCACCCGGAGGTGTAGGGGTGGTACCTCCACTGCCACCTCCTGGATTCGGATCGTCAACACAAGTTGTAACCCGATACTCTATGTAAACATAGCCCGCTCTGGCATCCCCTTCCAGGTAACAGCCTGTGTCCCAAGGTGCATGTTGTCCTGATCCGCAAGCGTAAGGTATTTCATAGAAATAATCTATAGAAGTGCATATCTGGGCAACAAGGCTTGTGTTTGGGTTTTTGATGCCGCTTTTGGTCGGGGCTTTGGTTGTTTTGGGTGCTGTTCCGTTGTTGAGGTTGAGATAGGTAATGCTTATGTCCCCCTCAAACTTACCGCTATGCCCCTTCCTCCACTCCGCTATCCATTTTTTTGTAGGGGTGTAGGTGTTTACAAAAGCGATGGTTCCATCGGGCCCCTCGTCTATCGTTAGGTTTTGAAAGGCAACGGCTCTTTTACTGGGAAGTTCTACAGGGAAAACGTACATCGTATGGCCATTTGCCTTAATCACTTTGATGCTGTCGGTAGCGATGCTGAAACCAAGGTAGGTTTGGTCAGTATGGATGGACATTTTTTTTGACTTCGAGGGCAAAGCGGTCATGAACTCCTGCTTTAAATTGCCGAGCGCACTGAGGTTGGCTTTTTTCTGGAACTGGGCCAGGTTGATGATTTCAACTTTTGGGCCGTTTTTATAGTTGAGCATCTCCTTCTTGCGGGCGGGGTCTATTT
>NZ_FOPP01000002.1 GCF_900113525.1 Pedobacter insulae | reverse complement strand
TGTCTTCTACTAATATAGGTTTACAGTTGGTCTGATACGGGTTTCCCTTTACAGTTTTGGAAGGGTTAATAATTATAAAGTTAATAGTTTTTTATTAGTTCTTTTATACTTTTTCCTACAGTTCTTCCACCGCTTGATTAACGGTTCCTTAGTTGTATGCGCTACAGTTGGTGTGAGGTAATTACAGCTCATGTGGGGTCGAAGATGATTATAGGATTCAATACTCTTGGTTACTTCCAACATTGCCTGGGTTCTGGATTGAAATACCCTATTAAGCTTGAACTCTGTTTTAAGAATCCCATTTATTCTTTCGGCTATGGGGTTTTCGTATGCTTCTCCGTTTTCGGTCATACTAATGGAAATATCATTATTTCGAAGCAATGATGTGTAATCATAGCTGCAGTATTGCACACCCCTGTCGGAGTGATGGATCAGCGGAGCCTCCGAGTTTCGATCTTTAAGGGCCATTTTCAGCGCATTCACCGATCCTTGGGCATTCAGATAAGAATGAAGGCAATAGCCCATGATTTTTCTTGAATAGGCATCGGTAATCAGCGAAAGGTAATTGAAATCGTAACCTATGCAAATATAAGTGATGTCAGAGACCCATAACTGGTTACTACGGACTATCTCCATCTCCTTTATCAAATTGGGATATCGTCTAAACCAATGATTGGACTGGGTTGTCCTGGGGCTTCTTCTTTTTCTATCTATCAAAAGCTTGTGTTTCCCCAAAATGGTATAAAGCTTATCTCTTCCAATTTTTATCCCATGGCTCTGAAAGGGCGTATAAAGGCACTTATAGAGCTTATGACCTCCCAATCCCGGGAGCTCCCTGCGAACCTGATGGACCATCTCAATGACGATTTCTTCCTGCTCCTCCTGCCGGGAGTAATGCCTGAGATGATCATAATATGCTTGTCGGCTCTTACCAAACAGTCTACAAAGTGGCCCGACGCCCATCCTTGTAATGCGTTTCTCCTTGATCAGCTTTACTGTTTGGTACCACCCTTTTTTCTAATGGGAACTTTGTGCGCCTTTTCAGCATGGTCAATCATAGAGTTCAGACCGTAGATAAGTACATTGGCCTTCTCCAATGCCTTCTCCAGATCCTTTATCCGATTCTTCAGCTCAGCGGCATCTTTAGTCTTTGGCTTTTCCATAGGAGCTAAAGTTACGGCTCCTTTCTCTAATTTCTTCTTGTACAAATTAATCCAGTTGGTGAGGATGTAGGTATTTGCCACACCGTACTTTTTAGCTACTTCTTCTTTTGAATAGTTCTGGTAAACAACCAGCTCTACCAATTTTTCCTTAAGTTCTTCAGGATAATCAAATCTTGCAATTGCTTCTTCTTTCATTGACAGTGAATGGTGTATCCAAAAAAACTGTAAAGCTATAGACGGATAAGACATATTGAACTTTCGCGAGAAATTTCGAGCCTTTTTCTGACATTCGTCTGAGATTCAACTACCTTTTCACTACCTGATGACTACCTAAACTATACCCTTGGAATACCTTTTTTAATACCCGCACGATACCCCCCGGGTATCTTAAAGGTATTGTTTTGGTATTTAAAAGGTATCTCAAACACCTTTCAATCTCAGAGAGAGGGTGTTTAGGCCTATCAACGGACAGTGCTTAATTAAAATTCCGACGATATTATTCCGACAACATTAAAAGGCGATAGAGCTACTTTTAAACCTTTCTAACGAACTTATATCACATTGCGCTAGCCATGTATTAGTTATAATAATTTAAACTCTTGTGATGGCTTGATTTGGCTTCAATTAATTCTATCTCCGAATTCACTATAAAAAAGGCTATTATTTCTTTAAAGTTAATTTTAAACTTATTTTTGCTTAACTATATCTATAATACTAGCTACCACCCTATCAAATCCCATTTCAATTTTTTTCTGTAACAAACCGCCCCGATTAGAATCATAATATCATATACGAAACTATTCGTACTTATTTTTAATAAAAGATATTAATCGATGAAAAATTTTCTCATTTTATGCATGTTAATGAGTTCATTTAGTCTATGTGCTCAAAACCGAATTATTGTAAAACTCTCCCCTATTTTTAAAGGTCCGTACAGTGGTAGACTGATGGTATACCTACAAGCCGATACCAGTAAGCCCTTCGGACAAGCACCTGAGGGACCTGCTTTCGCAGTTGACGTGAAAAACTGGCATAACGGTCAGGAGCAAACCTTTTCTGGCGGTGTGATTGCCCTCAAGCAGAAACTCGATTCGATTAAAAGTGGATATTACAGAATGGTTGCGATATTAGACACCAATACTAAAGAAAGAGGCAATAATGCACCTGGCAATCTCTACACCAGGCAAGAAGTAGTAGCGCAATTGAATGGTAATTTTTCTAAACCTGCAGTACTCACGCTCAGTAATGTTTTTCAGTCCCGAAAATTTATGGAAAGCGATACGGTGAAAGAGGTGGTTTTTAAATCTCATTTACTCAGCAAGTTCAGAGGTGAGCCTGTATTTATAAAGGCAGGGGTTGCCCTCCCACCCTCTTATAAAGAAACAGACAATCGAACCTACCCTGTAGTGTATGTCATCCCAGGATGGGGAGGTACCCATCATCACGCATATAACAAAGGTCAGCGGGGAATTTATGGAGTGGGCCTCGGCGAAGAAAAAATATATGTATTTCTAAATCCGGAAACGCAATCGCCGTTTGGCCTGCATGCTTTTGTAGATTCCAGGGTAAATGGTCCGTGGGGATCGGCGCTAATTAACGAATTGATGCCGCACATTGTTAAAGAGTTTAAGGCAAGTAGTAAGTCGGAGCATACTTTTTTAACGGGACAAAGTACTGGAGGCTATGGGGTGATTTGGCTTGCACTCCATTTCCCAAAAGCAATAGGCGGATGTTGGGCAACGGCCCCCGATCCGGTTGACTTTAGCAACTTCTTGGGCATAAATATCTATAAAGACAAAAATTACTACCAAACGCTATCAGGCGAAGAACGGGAAATTTACTTTGTTCAAGGAAAGGCCACATCAACCCTCAGAGAAGGGGGACTAAAAGAATGGTTTGAAGGAGATGGAGGACAGCAGCAGGCCTTCGATGCCGAATTTGGCTTGCCAGACCGTAATGGAAGACCAAAGCCTTTATTCAATTTCCAAACGGGAATTATTAATCACCAAATTGCTGAAAGCTGGAAACCTTATGATCTGGCTTTATTTGTACAAAAAAATTGGGAAAGGATTAAATCCGATGCCTCAGGGAAGATCAGCATCTATGCCGGCGAAAATGATAATTTCCTATTGCAACATTCGGTAATGGACTTTGGGGATAAAATTAAGAAAGTTGGCGCTGACATTAAGATTCAAATCATTAAGGGAGCTGATCATTTTTCAATTCGTGGCGCAATCGTAAAAGAAATGGTAGCGGAAATGGATAAGAAGATTAAGCGGTAGTAGCACAGATTGAGGCTTTGGGTAATCCGGAGTTCTGGATCTAGGTGCTTGGACTTGCTGCTGACCGAAAAGACCTAAAAAAGAAGAGTCCTAAAAAACCACTCCCCTTGTCAACTTCTGGAAACGGTGACATCCTGCCAGACCCTAATGGTTATCTCGAAGTCCAGTACTCAAATTAAACACTTTAAAATCCTGCTTTTTTATATATTTTATCTATCTTAACGGGTTTCCCTCCCAGCCTTTTACTTTGATCACCCGCTTCCATAAAAGCTAAAATCTCTAACGTTTCGGCAGTGCCAACAGGGGAATTTCCGGTTTCGAAAAAAGAGATGATTTCTTTGAGCAAAGGCTGATAGCCTAAATAAGGCCCCACATTCACCGTGTCGTTTTCGCAAAAACAAGTACCTCCAAAATCGGCTTTGCCATTTCTAGTACCTCTAAAAGTTCCTATTCTACCATCGCTCCAAACACCAACTACCACGTCTGTATCTTTTGTATAATATCTGGTTACGGTTTTACAACCAGTACCCATTAAGGCAAAAAGTGTTTCTACACCGTGTATGCCGTACCAAAACAAATCGGGGTGTGTGGGTTCAATAGTAGCTGGACTAAAAGTTTCTGCTCCTAAAACTTTTCCGTATTTGTTGCTTTTTACATCAACAACTGCTGTCATAAACCTTAAAGACGATGATGAAAAAACCGGAACTTGATACTGCCCTGCCACTTCAAAAATTAATTTTGCATCTTTTAATGAGGTAGCCATTGGTTTATCGATAAATAAAGGTTTTTTGGCTTTAATTACCTCCAAAGCTTGCTCTAAATGCAATCTACCATCATTTGTTTCTAACAATACAACATCTACTTCTTCCAGCAATGCTGATATAGAATCAACCACTTTTACGGCGTATTTTTTAATTTCAATGGTTTGCAAAGGAATACGCTCTTTGCTTAAAGCCAATTCTTTACTGCCAAAAGGATAAGCAGCCGTTACTTTATAGCCATTGTATTCCTCATTTTTGGCTTCGAATAACAACTTCGTAAATGCCAGACTATGACTGGTATCTAAACCGATAACACCAATTTTTTTTCCTTTGTTTTGATCTGCCAGTACATCGAATGGATTAACAAGCAAACTTAAACTCGCCAAACTGCCAGCTCTTACAAACGCTCTTCTATTTAACTTAAAATTGTCCATAATTAATGAATAGAAATTGTTCTTCCGCCTCTGCCTACACTATTAAATGCTTTAAATTTAATTGATCCACCTTGTGTAATTGGTGAAGTATAAGTTTTACTTTTCAAAGTTGGTTCACTGCCATTTTGGGTGTATTTTATGATTAAGCCAGGAAATTGAACATTTGCATGCACCTTCCCTTCTTCAATATTTACGCCCACAGTAGGTATGCGATAATTAAATCCGCTAGCATAATGGTTTAAGCGTGTAAATTCTCGCTTACCTAATACGTTTACGAACCAAGTCCAATCTTTTAAATAGTTTACATTGGCTATTTTACTATCTTTTTCAATTGCCCAATTTGGATTTTTAGCCCAAGCTCGCTCTGCAAAACCCAATAATTTTGGCAGAAGCATGTATTCTAGCTGTTCGGCTCCACTAATTTTTTCAGACCAAATTTGGCATTGTATGCCCACAATATTGCTGGCGCCATAATCGGTTAATCGTTCTTTGTGCTCAAATATTTTTTGATCAACGGGCTTTCCCTGAACATCTTCTTTGGCAGATTTATAATAATCCAATGGGATAAAGTAAAATGGTTTATCAACATCAACAAAAGATCCCCAATACAAACCAGGTTCATCAGCATCTTGCTCATAAGCCAAATCGAAATAAAAATTTGTAACGGCCGAAAGCACTACTTTATAGCCTGCATTTGCCAAACGGTAAGCTAAATCTTCTTGTCCCCAACCCCAAACATTATTCCATACATACGCATGAAAATTTTGCGTAGTAAAATCTGGATTAGCCAAATATTTTGTTGTTCCATCTAAACTAGTTTTTCGCATGGCCACTTCTTCCCAACCAGATAAATAGAGGTTCTTCTTTTTTAAGATCTCATTAACTTTTGATAAATGCTCATACCATAAATCGTTGTAATTTTTAATGTTTTCTTTTTGCATAAACGTTGCAATGGCAGGCGATTTCTGCCAAACACCTTCAGGTACTTCATCGCCACCAATGTGTATAGTCTGCAAGGGCGCATCAGCCAAAATATACATCTCCCTAACTTCATCAACCACTTTTTCAATAAAAGTATAGGTAGATGGCATGGCGATATTCATTACATTATCTTTAAAACCTTGCACCGATTTATACACCGATTGATCTAAAGTATCACGTAATAAATATTGCTTAGCACTAATTAAGTCTGTGTTTTTGTATTTTTCGTACCTCGCATCCATGGCTTTAATAGCAGCACGGGCATGACCTGGTGTTTCTAGTTCTGGAATAACTTTAATGTGTCTGGCCTTTGCATATTTTAAAATTTCAATAAAATCAGCTTTGCTGTAAAAACCACTACCCGGAAAAGTATTTGGCAAAGCACCCGAGCCATAAGACGGATGCAAATAATTTTGATCATTTAATGTGTGAGCACGAGTAGCACCAACTGTAGTAAGCTCTGGCAAACCCGGTATTTCCAATCGCCAGCCTTCATCATCATTTAAGTGAAAATGGAGCGTGTTAATTTTATAAAGCGCCAGCAAATCCAATACTTTTAAAATCTGTTCTTTAGTTTGGAAATTTCTAGCCACATCTAACATAAAAGATCGATAGCCAAACCGTGGTGCATCTTTAACTTCGGCACAAGGAATTTGAATTTCAACTTGCTTTTTTGCCCAGCTATTAGGTGGCATCATCATTTTTAGGGACTGAATGGCATAAAAAGCGCCATTTTTTGAGCTTGAGGATATCACAATCCGATTTTCTTTTACGCTCAACTCATAAGCTTCATCTACCAAACCCTCAATTTTTTTTAAAATTATACTGTTTTCAGCTTTGCTGGATGTTAATTTTACACCTAAAAGCTTGCTAAGTTCTTCATTAAACAAATTGGCTTCGCTTTCAAATTCAGAAGCGAAATTTAATGTGGTATTCTTGTAAAGAATGAAATTACCCGTTTTAGCTTTATACTCGTTTGGCGATGGTAAAATAGGCACCAAATTCTCCATCGGTAAATCTGCAATCTGCTTATTTTCTTCGTAAACCTTGGCAGGAGCTAATTTAAGTTGTGCTACTTCTTTATCTAGCAGATAATCTCTTTCAAAGTTGACGATTGGATAGCCTTGATCTGGCTGTTTATTAAACACAATATATAAGCCAGATGGTGCATCGGTGTAGTTTTTAGATTTGCCATTGGCGATATATTCAACGATTACTTTTTCGCCCGATTTTAAAGATTTGGCGTTGCCATCAAAAACAATTCTGCAAAACTCACCGCTTAAGTTTTCGAATTTGGCATTACTACTAATTACCGAATTGATTACCCTTGGGTAAGAAAAATAGAGTTTAAAATCTTTTAAATCTATTTCCGTTTTTCCTTTGTTGAAGAGTGTAAATGAAGCTAAAAATTGCGCTTTGCCCAAGTGATCGTTTCCCAAAAGCTGCCACATTACAGATAAATCGGCGGGTTTAAAACTTTGTTGTGCTTTAGTGTTTAATATCTGAAAGCAAAATAAAGCGGCTATAAAAATTATTTTTTTCATTTCAATATCTGGTTAACCCTTAATAGCTCGTGTTGGTGTCTTCGCCAACGAGTGAAATAAATTCAGGGTGACGGTTAGCCTATCAAGGTTGATAAGACCACAGCTCTGTTTTGCGTTTAAAATAAAGTGTTCCTTTTTCATCCACCACCAACAAAGCGGCATCTTTAGCAATTTCAGTATAGTTTAATGTCTTTGGATCGATTTTAAACAACAAATTGTTATCAGATCCAAAAATCTGGCCGTTTGGATGCTTTACCAAAAAAGCACTTCGCCAAATATGACTGCCCAAAGGCGGATAATCATACAATTTTTTAACGGAAATTACTTTCTGATCTACCGTATCAAAAACAAACAAATTTCCATCGGCAATGCCCCAAATATGACCATTAACTTTGATTAAATTGGTAATTGCAGCAGCACCTGGCACCGGAACTACAGAAAATGTTTTGGTATTTTTAATTATATCCCAACCAAATAAAACAGCTTCTTTTGTAGCGGCTTTTACACCCAAACCTCCGGAAACAGTTGTACCAGCAATAACCAAATCTTTGTCATTAATTAAACTTGTAATTGCTTGGTTAGGTATAATATTTTCATATGTTTTTAATTCATCCTTAACTACATCATAAACAATTAATGCCCCTCCTAATTTGCCATATTCGGGTATGGTTCCGAAAAATACTTTTTGTTTTTCTGGCAAACTCAAAACGGCAAATGCCCTGCTTTGGCCCTCTATTTCGCCTAGTTTACGTGGATTATTTTGAGCCACATTCCAAGCTTGTTTGGTATTGTAAACATAAAACCTACCTTTTGGATAAATGCCAAAATAAATTTGATCGCCGTAAACAGCCATACCTTCTGTTTGGTCTAAACCTAAATACTTGGTTTTTTTATTGGTTAAAGGATCATAGGTTGCATGCCCGCCAGCCAGGTAACCGCCAGTCCATATTTTTTGATCTGGCCCAACCATAATGGCATTGATAGGAATAGGCTGTGGCGGAATTTGCAATTTTGTACTGTTGTGTTTTTTAGTCTTAGGATTGTACCGCACCAAGTTAGCGCTGGCAGTCAAAAAATACAGGTGTTGGTCTTTGCCCCATTTAAAAGCATTCGCACTGCCTACATTTTCGCCTAATAATTTTGCGGTGCTAACTGACTTTGTAGGATCAAAACTGTATAAATTAGTTTTACCTGTATAAAACACCTCCTTTGCAGCAGAGCTGTATACTGATTTCATATCCATATCGCTGATTTCCTGCTCAACTTTTTTGGTTTTTAAGTTATAAACCAGTGTGGTATTTCCGGCTGTTAATAGTGCTAAAAGTCGATCATTGCCGTCTTTACCAGTAACAATTTCTAGGCTGTACACAAATTCTTTATCCTGATATTTAGCTGGCAAAATTTCTTTCTTCTCTCCTGTTGATGGATTTAGCTCGATTAAATGCGCGTGTGAACCTACACCGGCGTACAATAAACCAGTGTCTTTATGGTAAGCTAAACTACGTACATAATTTTCGCCCTCAACTAAGGCGCCTTTGCCAACATCTGTAAATCCATCTTTTGAATGATACCTAAAAACCCTGCAGCCGGGATAAGTTGCGCCAAAAACTTCGCCATTTTTACCTGCAGTTAAATTCCATAAATAGGTTTCTCCAGGTAGTACAGTCCCTAAATTTTCTACCTTTTTTGCACCAGGTTTGTGCCTAAATAAACTCCCGTTGGCACCTGGAATATATAAGTATCCATCGCTGGCTTGCGCCATATCCCATACCCCATCAGCCTTCGGCAAAGGCTCATCTAATACTAATTTTTTGGTTTTAACATTGTAGGCCAGCAAATGAGCGGGCTCGCCACGTACAACTGTATAGACCAATTCTGTCCCTTTATCGTCGCTCACAAAAATACTACCTTGTATCATCGTGGCACCCAACTGCGGCCCATGATTGGTGAATTTTGCATCGCTTTGTGCAATGGCAATTTGAGTTAAACTTAACAGCAACAAAAGTAATTTGATAGGAAGTTTTTTCATGATTTATTGATCTTGGGCTAAAAATTCTTTTACAAATTCATCGTCATTTAAATGCGAGTAAGCTGCATAAATACGATCTAGTTCTTCATTCTGCCCAACAGAAAGTTTTTCATTTGGGTTTAAGCACCAAATGCCATTGAGCAAGCCTTGTCGGCGTAAAATTTCGTGAATGCCAGGTATGCAACCATGAAAATGATTAGCTGGATCGAACATTGCAGCATTTACATCGGTAATTTCTATACCACGTGTCAATAAATCATCAGCTGCTGCAGCAGTTCTATTGGCCTTGTAAGCTTTAATTTCGGCCAGTAAGGAAACCGCTTTGTTAGTCCATACCGCCCAATGCCCCAATAAACCACCTACAAATTCTTTATTTACTGTTTTTCCATTTAAGTTAAATTGGTAAGTGGTTAATAAATCGGCCACAATGTTGTCATCATTACCGGTGTACATGGCAATTTCTTCGCATCTGCTGCTATTGCTTACTGCACGCATCACATCTAAAGTTTGGTAGCGATTAAAAGAAGCGCATTTAATAGCTTCAACATTAGGAATTTCGGCAAATTGTAACCAAAAATCGTAGCTAAAAATTCTACCACCAACCGATGGCTGTAAGTAAAAACCAAAAACCGGAATAATGGCAGCAACGGCTCTTACACGTTCTAATATCTCATCTTCGCTCCAGGTTTGTAAGCCGCCCATGCTTAGCAAGCCCATGTCATAACCGTATTTTAAAGCCAATTCAGCTTCCGATTTAGCTTGTTCTGTTGGCCCACAAATACCTGCAATTTTAATAAAAGGTCTTTCTAAATTTGCCTTTTCAATTTCTTCTGCCGCTAGTTTTAAAACCGTTTCGTATAAATTAACCTCAGGATCTCTAATTTCAAATTGTGTAGAATGTACGCCAACGGCAATACCACCAGCACCACTTGCCATGTAATACCTGCTTAATTGGCGTTGTTTATTCTCATCAAGCGTTCTATCTTCTTTTAGTGCTAACGGATGGGCCGGAAAAACCGTTCCGTTTAGTAAGTGTTTTTTTAATATTGGATTTAATATATGCATTAGAATTTTCCTCCTCTTTCTTGAAAATGTGTTGCCTTACCAAATTCATCACCCCCATTGTTTATCCAAGTGGCAGTAATGTCAATCATTTCTCTGATGGTAACTTTTGGGTAGCCAAATAAGCGATGGCACTCAGAGGCATTATTAAGTAGGGCATTCCCGGCAGGTTGATTGACGAATTTTGGTGCTTTATTAAAGATTTTACCGAACTCTTGCGCTATCCATCTGATAGATAAAATTTCTGGTCCGGTTACGTTTAAGATTGTTGCTGGTGCTTCGCAATGCAATAGACTACGCAGGGCTATTTCATTGGCATCACCTTGCCAAATTACATTTACGTTTTCCGTGGTTAAATCAATTTCCTTTTCGTTAAGTACCGATTTGGCAATTTCCATTAGCACCCCATAACGAAAATCAACGGCATAATTTAGCCTGTAAATTAATATGGGTGTTTTGTTTTGCTTGGCAAAATATTCGAAAATACGTTCTCTGCCCAAACAAGATTGCGCATACTCGCCAAGTGGTTCTGGCGTTACATCTTCGGCAACACCACCAGAAGTTACGGGTACAAAAGGCAGTACATTCCCTGATGAAAATGCTACAATATTAGAATTTTTATATTTTTCGGCAACTCTACCTGGTAAGTAAGCATTCATTGCCCAAGTAAAACCTTCCTTACCAGTGGTACCAAATTTATTTCCCGCTAGGTAAATAACATTTTTGGCGTCTGGCAGTTGCTGCAATTCTGCATCGTTTAATAAATCGCAGGCAATAGTTGTTACGCCAACAGCTGCTAATTCTGCTTTCGCTTTAGCATCAGAAAATCTTGAAACACCAATAACACGGTTATTCTTGCCTGCCATTTTTAATGCATCAACAGCTAGCTTACCCATACTTACACCCATTTTACCACCAATCCCCAGTAAAATGATATCGCCTTCAATTTTTTGAATATCTGTTATTAAAGCCGCTGATGGTTTGGTCAAATCCTGCTCTAATTGTTTTAAATCTACCATAGATTTTATGTTTTATTTTGTGTTTTAGTTGATAAATAATTCGAAAAAGTTTTTCACAGCAAGGCTGATGAGCAACAATAAACCTAGAGCACCAGCAATTTTTACAAATAAGCTATTGGCATTTTTACCCATTATTTGTTTATCATTTGCAATGGTATACATGGCAATGCCTATAAATGGGACTAAAAAAATCGTCACGCTTTGAGCGAAAATAATAAGTTCCAAAGGCAGCTTACCAAATATTAAAGCGATGCTTGCACCACAGATCATCACAAAAGCAATTAATAAACGAACTGATTTCGAACTTAATTTGCTGCCATAACCTAATGCATCGCCTAATAAACTGCCACCAACTGTGGCATTGCCAACCAAGGATGAAAAAGAAGCACCAAATAAACCGGCCAAAAATAAATCGGCCGCATAGGTGCCAAATAACGGCACCAAAGCTTTAGACATTTCTGAAGCTGAATTAACGCTTAAACCTTGTGGATGTAGCACAGCAGCAGCACAGATGATTACCACAACACTCATCACGCCTAAAATGATAATACCGGTGTAGCTTTTGTTTGTAATAACTACGCCATTTTTTTTGTTCTCTTGCATTAAATAAGATTGATAAAATGCACCTACAATAGAGAAACAAGAAGCAATAAAAGCAATAATTAAAGCCGATGATCCTAGTGGAATGTTTGGCACAAACCCATTAGCTATGCCACTTAATGATGGTTTACTTAAAAAAAGTGTGGTTAAAAAAGAAATGAGCATTAAACCCACCAAGGCGATCATTAACTTTTCGAGCACTTTATAAAAACTGCTAAAAAACAACAACGCCATCCCAAAAACGTTAAATACCAAAACCCAAACCCAAGCTTTTGTACCAGTTGCTTCTGCTACCGCGATGCCCACTCCTATTGCGTTACCTGCTTGAAAAGAGGTGGCGACTAAAAAAACACCCAAACCAATTAAAGCGCTAACCGCTTTGCCCCATTTAGTTCTGATGTTGCTAAGCAAACTTACATCAGTATGCAAGCCAATTCTAGCACCCATATTGGTAAAAATGAGCATAAAGAAAATGGCTAATACTACAATCCATAACATGCTATAGCCATATTCAGCACCTAGTTTTGAGGTAATGGTCATTTTACTTGGTCCAAAAACCAAAGCAGCGGTAATGATACCCGGACCAAGCCCTGCCAGCACTTGTATAAGTTTATTTTTATCTGTTTTTGAACCCATTATTTCCTTTTATTTTTCACATCTGAGGATGAAATTTCTTTTCCCTTATTGTTCCAATTTGTATTGATATAGTTGATGATTTTAGCTACATCTTCATCTTTTAGAAATTTAAATGCAGGCATTTGTTCACCAGCTCCATTTAATACCAGCGAAACTAAATCGGCTGAATTGCATAGCACTTTTTTGGAACCAGCTAATGCCGGAAAGACATTTGACACACCTTTTCCATCTGCTTTATGGCACGATGCACAATACTGCTCGTACAATAATTTACCATCTTTAATTTCTTCCACAGTGGTAGAGTTAACTCCACGTAAGGGTTTTTTACCAGGCTTTTCAGCAATGCTGATTTTAAGAATTTTATCATCTTCTGGCAATGGAAAACCTGGAGATGGGTTCCAATCATGGTTACTAGTACTAATATAAATCTCGCCTTTTGGTCCAACCTCCACATCACGTAAACGCCCATAATGTTCTTTCAGAAAAACCTCCTCACTTAAAATTTTGCGGCCGTCTTCAGTTAATTTTAAAACCCTTAAACTTTTTGTTTTTAAGGTAGTGAGCAATAAACTGTTCCGCCATTCGGCGATGGCTCCATAACCATAATAAGTTATCCCAGCAGGTGCAATAACTGGTGTCCATGATTGTAGTGGTTCTACCGTTTGATGTTGTGCTGCAAATAATTGATCGGCTGGCAAATCATGCTTCCCTTCAATGTTTGGCCAGCCATAATTTCTTCCTTTTTCAATTAAATTTACTTCATCTTCAATGGCATCGCCATGCTCTGAAGTATAAATTAAGCCATTATCGCCAATGGTAATGCCCTGCATATTTCTAAATCCATTGGCAAAAACATAACTGTTTGGATAAGGATTATCTTTTGGCACGGAGCCATCTGTGTTGAGCCTTAAGATCTTACCATTTAAGCTTTTTAAGTTTTGTGCATTTTTGCCTTTGTAGGCATCACCAGTTGCCCAAAGCAATTTTCCGTCTTTAGCAATGGCTAATCTCGATCCGTTGTGAGCTGTAAAACCATCAATAACTAATAGTATTTTTTTGTTGATTAATGTATCGTTTTTAAACTCGTACCTCACCAAATGATTGGTAATTACACTGTCTTTTTTAACTGTATAATTTACAAATACGTAAGGATTATTCTTAAAATTTGGATGAACAACCAAACCCAATAAGCCCGCCGTACGTTTGTGCCAAACATCTGTAATGGTTAATAATTTCTTTTGTTCGCCAGTATTTAAATCTATTTTAGAAATCACTCCTTTTTGCTCGGCAAACCATAAAGATTTATCATTTGCATAAGCAATATCCCAAGGCACATCTAGGTTTTTAGCCAACACTTCAACTTTAAGCGTGGTGTTTTCTAATTGTATATAATCGATAATAGGCAATTCTTTTGCCTGTTTGCAACTGTTAATTGCCATGCTCACTAAAAGAATGATCAAGTATTTTCTCATCTATATCTGTTATTAATACCTTGTTTATGTTATTCATTTGTATTAATGAGCTCGTAAACTCGGTTTCTTTGCAATGGGATGAAACGATAATGATTTATTTTTTAACCTTGATTAACCTCGGTTTTGCAAAATCTGCATCCATTTGTGTTGGCAGCTGATAAACATTTCCTTTTTGATCGGAGAAATAAAGGCTGCTTTTAGAAAATTTTCTACCATTTCCATCAGCCCAGAAAGCATAAAAATCTTGATGAACATTTACGGGTCTACGGGCGTAAGAATGGTTAAATTCGCTATTGGCTGTCATGGTTTTGCTTTTCCAAGTTTTGCCTTGATTTTTGCTTGTCCACAACACCATTTCGCCACCTGTATTAAAAGGCTGCGGACCAGTTGTAGTTGGCCCAACTACACGCCAAACGCCTTTTTTATCGATATAAAGCGAGCCCATATCATAATTATTGTCTGATGTAGTTAGTGGTAAAATTTCCCAATCCGCACCGGTAAATCTTGCGGTATACCAAACTCTAGGCCCATTCTCTGGACCAGCTTCGTAACCTTTACTTGTTAAATAAAGAATAATAGGATTTCCTTTTGCATCAAAAGCCAAATCGTTGATGTAAACATTCAAGCCTAAAGAATGATAATCTTTTACCAAAGCGGAATTTGAAATAGCTGTTAATGGCAAACTTAAGTCATCCCCTTTGGCAGATTGCCAAGTTTTACCGAAATTTTGAGTTTGGATGTAGTATAAATTAGAGCGGTAGTTTAACCCATTTTCGCCTACTTTAATTGGATGAAAATTGAATGCACTACCTAATTTATTGTTAAACTGGCCGCTGGTTTGGTAATGTCCTTCTTCTATAATGGCCAGATCCTTCCATTCTGAATAGCTTACCCCATCTTTACTGGTCATGTAGCTAATGGTTCGCCTTGGCTTTGAAGGTTGATTTTCGATTACCTTACGATCATAATGGGTAAAGAGATTAATGAAACCATTTTCTGGTTGATACCAGCTTTGTAGGTAAGAAAAATTGTTCATTGGCACTACTTGGTCATTTTCTATTTTGGTAGTCTGAACTTGTTCGAACTTACCGATATCATAAGGCTGCATACTTTTATGCACATAAGAAGGCCCATTTGTACCATGAGCGGTAGAAAATATCCAGATGTAACCCTCTTTATCGATATTCATTACTGGATTATCGTGCGCATTATTCGTTTTTTTATCCAAAACTACGGTTGGCTTTGGCACCATCTTAGTTTGATGATCGAAATAAGAAACGCTATGTAATAAGGTTTTTCCATCTTTATCTGTACCGCCATAACAAAAAAATGTTTTGTTTACTTTGGAAACATAAATAGAAAATGGGTAGTGATTAGCCGGATACGTACCTAAACCGCCACTGTATTTGTATACATATTCGTCTTTAGATGGCTCGTTGCTATACCAAATAGAACGATAGCCCGTATCTTTGATATTGAGTGTTTGCACTTGAGCCCTGGAAAATTGGAAGCACAAAACAAACACCATTAAATAGAGAAGGGATCTTTTCATTTAGCTTAGGTTTAGTAGAAAAAGAGAATTTTACTTTGATAAATAAAGTTCATCCCGATTTACAACCGGGATGAACTAGCTATCAATTAATTGGTATAGCCCGGATTTTGTTTAATTAAGGCCGGGTTTATATCTATTTGACTTTGTGGTATTGGGAACAACACATGGTGAGGTTGCATACCTTTTGAAGCCATTACTGTTACGGCTCTTTCTGTGCGCACTAAATCAAACCAACGGTGACCTTCGAAAGCCAATTCAACACGTCTTTCTTGTTCAACTGCTAATCTAAAAGCAGCTTGATCAGCAACTCTTAATGCTAAACTTGCATTATTACTAGTTTTAATTGGCAAACCAGCTCTCGTTCTAATCTGGTTTAAGTAAGTAAATGCTGGTCCATCGGCAACGTAACCTTGTTCGTTTAAAGCTTCTGCATACATCAACAATACATCAGCGTATCTCAATACAATCCAATTGTTATCGCTATCTAAACTAGCTGCAGGCACACCTAAATACTTCACAACATAGTTGTGTTGTACTGTATTTGCACCAAGTACATAGCTATTTCTCATCGACAGTGCTTTTCTCACGTCATTAGCTTCGTAAGCATTGCTCATCTCTGTTGTTGGTATGTTTTGCCCTAACGGATTACCCACCGAAACTACCGCAGTCCCCGATCCAATTGGTGCAAATTGGTTAGCATATGGACTACCCTCGCCTGCTGAACCTTTTTTAAACTGAACTTCGAATATTGCCTCTCTATTGTTTTCGTTGGCAATGCCAAATACACCTGCATAAGTAGGTAATAATTGATATTTATTACTCACGGTTTGATCAATTACCTGTTTTAATTTTGCAGCTGCTAAAGACCAGTTTTTTTGAGTTAAATATACTTTACCCAGTAAAGACATTGCTGCTCCTTTTGTAGCCCTGCCAATATCTCCACCTGTAAATTCAAATGGCAAAGTATTCTCTGCATCGGTTAAGTCAGCGATAATTTGCGCATAAACCTCTGCTGATGGATTTCTACCATAGTTATAGCCTTCTTGTGGATTATTGATCACTTTTGTCACTAAAGGAACATCGCCAAAAATACGCACCAAATTAAAGTACATCAGCGCTCTTAAAAATTTAGCTTCAGCAGTGTATCTAGCTTTTAAACCAGCATCCATAGGTACCGTTTCAATTTTTTCGATAACGGCATTAACTGATTGGATAGCTTGATAATGTCCTGCCCAAGTAGTGCTACTAATAGATGTAGTAGCCAAATTCTGGAAATTATCTACCGCTACTAAATCAGAGCCTGCATTTGGGTTGGTAATTTCTGTGTTGTCTGAACGCATATCGCCAATAACATGCATAGAAGAATAGTATAATCCTCCATATTGCAATCCGGCATAAGCTGCCGATAGGGCGTTCTTCATATCTTCGGCTGTTTTATAAAAGTTGTTCCCATTCATTTGAGAAATAGGAGCACGATCTAAAAAGTCCTTTTTACAACTACTGGCTGAAAGTAAAACTATAATACCCGCAGCAAAAATTGTTTTTATATTTTTCATCTCTTTGTAATTGCTGTAATTAAAATCCAAAATTTAAACCAAACATGTACGTACGAGCCAATGGGTAACCACCAGAATCTACACCAGGCATTAAAGGATTAGCACCTTCTATGCTTACTTCTGGGTTATAGCCTTCGTACTTGGTAAATGTGTACGCGTTTTGTACGGTAAAACTTAACCTGGCGTTTGCCACTTTTAAACTTTTAGCTATTGATGTTGGCAGATTATAACCTAACGTAATGTTTCTAATTCTTAAAAAAGAACCATCCTCTACAAAAGCAGAAGTAGCATTATTAATTACAGAAGCAATACCTATTGCATTAAAATTTCGGTCTATTTGCGGACTAACACCATCACCACGGTTGCTTTCAGATTTCCATCCGTTAGCAGTGCTTTGCAAAACGTTATAAGAACCTGCATAATTTCCGTAAAACCTACGAGCGGCATTTAACACTTCAAAACCGTGCACACCTTGTAAAGTGAATGCAAAATCGAAACCTTTATAGGCAAAAGTATTGGTCATGCCGTAAGTAAAATCTGGAAACGGACTACCAATATTTGTTCTATCGTCGGCAGTAATTACACCGTCGCCATTTACATCAGCAAATTTTAACTGACCAGGTTTTGAAAAGGCTGTTCCATTTGCATTTCTAATAATAGGTTGTGTATCAATTTCGCTTTGATTTTGATAAATACCAATTACTTTATAGCCAAAGAAAGAACCAGGTGCTGAGCCAATTTCGGTAACATGTGTATTTCCGGCCGCAAAAGTTGTTTGTCTGGCTAAAATACGTGAACCATCTGGCCCTAAGGCTAGAACTGCGATGTTATTGGTAGAGAAGTTTACATCAGTTGACCATTTAAATGCTTTTACCAAATTTCGGCTGGTTACAGTAAACTCAAAACCTTTATTTTGTATTTCTCCAATGTTTTGCAACGCATTTGTGTAACCAGTTAATGTTGGTGTTGGCACATTTAACAATAAATCTGAAGTTCTTTTGTTGTAATAATCAACAGACATGGCTACTCTGTTTTGCAAAATGCCAAATTCTAAACCAATATCTAATTGTTTGTTTTTCTCCCAACTTAACAATGTATTACCAATATTAGCCACTCTAATGCCATTGTTAACTGTACCGCCACTTGTCCCAAATACATAATTATCTGGACTTGTAAGACCTATTGCACCATAATTACTTATAAAATTATTTCCAGTAATACCATAACTTGTTCTAATTTTTAAATCAGAGATCCAGTTTACATTTTTCATGAAACCTTCTTCAGATATTCTCCACCCTAATGAAACTGAAGGGAAAACACCGTATCTATTGTCGATACCAAAACGAGATGAACCATCAGTTCTAAGCGTTGCAGTTACCAGATATCTATTATCAAAACTATAGTTTAAACGAGCAAGATATGATAATAATGCCCATTCTTCTTTTGTTGCAGTTGCATTTGTAATTGCACCTGCTGCACTAATGGTTTTAATTTGATCATTTGGAAAGCTAGTGGCACTTATAGAATTGAACTCCATATTTTCTTGCTGTATGGTATAACCCAATAAGGCATCAAAAGCATGTTTTTTGACCTTTTTGTTATAACTTAAAGTGAACTCTGCCAACCAGTTTCTGTTTTCTATGGTATTGTTATTGGCTGTAGCCAATTTGGTGTCATTTACGCTGTTTGGGTTAATTACCGATGGATTAAAGATTTGCTCTCTGAAATTTCTAATATCAGCACCTACCAAAGCCTTAAATTTTAAATCATTAATGATACTAACCTCGGCAAAGGCAGTTCCCAACAATCTCATATTGCCTTGTTGATGAAAATATTCTCGAGCAATTTTCACAGGATTATCTACCTCACTTGTACCAATACCTTGCCCAGTAATTTTAGTATAGCTGCCATCTGCATTGTAAGGCGACAAAAGTGGGTTTGCTGTTAATGCCGATTGTATGATACCACCACCTTGCCAGTTACCTTCGGCCAAGCTTTGGTTAGAGAAATTGTAAGATGGAGTGATGTTTGCGCCTACTTTTACTATATCATTTATCTTCGATTCTACATTTACACGAAACGAGTAGCGTTTTAAATCAGATCCTAAAACCACACCCTCTTGTGTTAAATATCCGCCAGAAACAAAATATTTTGTTTTCTCATTGCCGCCAGAAAAATTAATTTGATAATTACTCATTGGTGCAGTTCTGAAAATCTCATCCTGCCAATTGGTACCTTTGCCCAGCGCATCTGGATTGCTTAAAGAAGCTGGCAATAAATACATTACATTATTTATCCTCGCCGAATTTGGATCTGAAGCAGAGCGACCGGCACCAGAATTTACCCAAGCATTATTTCTAGCTTCGTTAATAAAAACAGCAAACTCTCTCGCATTTAAAACATCTAAAGTTCGTTCTACTTGTTGTATTCCAGTATTTAAGCTGAGATCTATTTTAGAAGCACCAGATTTACCAGATTTAGTGGTGATAATTACTACGCCATTCGAACCTCTTGAACCATAAATAGCGGTAGCAGAAGCATCTTTTAACACTTGTATGTTTTCAATATCAGCTGGGTTTATAGTTGCAAGCGGATTATTTCTTTGGTTATAATCATTAGTAACCGGAAAACCATCTACTACATACAGAGGCTCATTACCTGCCGATAACGAACCTGCACCACGTACCCTAACAGTTGCCCCACCACCTGGCGCACCCGTTGCTTGAGTAACCTGCACGCCAGCCATTTGCCCAGCCATTGCTTGGTCTAAACTTACAATAGGCTGATCTTTAATCTGCTTAGCACCAATAGAACTGATAGAACCTGTAACATCTTTTTTCTGTACGGTACCATAACCAACGGCAACAACAGCATCTAAAGTTTGGCTATTCTCTTTCAAAGTAATGGTTAGGCTACTTCTCCCACCAACTTTAATCTCGGCATTTATAAAACCAGTATAACTTACTACTAATACAGCGTCGTCTGGTAAATCAGCAATGCTGAAGTTACCATTTGCATCTGTCATTACACCTTTATTACTGTCTTTTAGTTTTACATTGGCACCAATTAATGGCAAACCAGCTTCATCTACAACTTTACCTTTAACATCAATGGGTAAAACTTCCTCTTTTTGAAAGTTAGTTTTAGTTACCACGATGGTTTTTTTATCGATGGAATAAGTGAAAAATTGATCTTTAAAACTCTCTTGTAGTGCTTTTTCCAAGCTTACACCTTTTAGATTTAGTGTTACTGGTTTTGCATCTTTTATTTCATTGTACTTGTAAAAAAAGAAATAACCACTTTGCTCGCCAATTTGGGTTAAGGCTTTTTCTAATGGAATGTTTTTACCGATAAGGTTAATACTTTGCGAAAAGCTTTTAGCGCTTATTTGCAAACAGCCAAGCATTATAAAAATTACTGTGAGTTTCATAGCTCTTAACAGTTTGGGTTGGATATGTACAGCAAAATGCTGCATTTTTCCATAAAAATTTAATTGCATACTTTTGTTAAGTTTGGTTGAACTGATAAAATGACTAACGATTTTTTTCTAACGCCAAACAAGTTTCCCTAAAGGGATAAAGCCGGTTGTGTTGGTAGCACACCGGTTTTATTATTTGGGTTAGACATGATAGGTTTGTAAATTATGTCTTCATATTTTTTTTGGGGTTTAGGTTTATATATTTGGTTTTGTTCAATTAGATATAATAATGGTTCTGCCTTTGATGGCTACATTAATTTTACTCCGTTGTAAAATATTAAGCACCTCTTCTACATGCTCGCTCCTATTAATTTTACCTACAAATAGATCTTTATTCATTTCGCCTTTATATTCAACATCAACATTGTACCATCTTGACACTTGCCTCATAATAGTTTGAATATCAGCCTTATTAAACTTAAAATATCCATTTTTCCAAGCTACAGCTTCATCTTCATCAGCAATTTCCACGGAAATTTGAGATTGATCTGCACTAACTGATGCTTGTTGTCCTGGCTTTAAAACTTTTGAATTTCCTCGAAGCACTTCTCCATTGGTAACTTTACTTACCTTAACACTTCCCTCTAACAATGTGGTTTTATCTGCTACTTCATCATCATAAGTATTTACATTAAAATGCGTACCTAATACTTCTATAACTTGGTTCTTTGATTTTACCTTAAAGGGTTGACCTACATTTTTAGCCACTTCGAAATAAGCTTCACCAACAATTTCTACCCGGCGCTCGTTACCATTAAATTTAGTAGGGAAAGTTATTGCAGAAGCTGCATTAAGCCAAACCTTGGTTCCATCTACTAAAATCAACTGATATTGGCCACCTCTAGGTGTACTGATGGTGTTAATACCCGCTGTTGCCTCGGATGTAATTTGATATTGCAATTGACCATCTTTATTCTTAGTAATTACTACACCAGCTTGTTTAGTTAAAACCCCATTAGCCTTATCATTTAAAGTAATTTGCTTGCCGTTTGCCAATGTTAATACTGCTTTATTGCTTCCTGGCTCAACGTTATGTTTACTCGCTTTGGGCTTAACAATTGCAATTTGGTCAGTTGGGTTTTGATTGTTTAATAGCAACAACGTTATACTGCCTATTAAAACAAATACTGCTGCTGCGGCCAACCACTTGTACTTAACTAAAAGTGGGATACGTTTTTCTTCGATCTGTTCTTGCAGCAACTGTTGCTTAATGCTTTGCGAAATTTCATTTTTGATATTTTCTTTTTCAGCCTGGTTTAGATTTAAAAAAGCCTCATCTTCATGATCAAAAAGATTATAGTAAGCGTCTAAAAAAGCCACTTCTTCGGCATTTGCCAAGCCAGCATTGTATTTATTGAGTAGTTCTAAAAACTCTTTTTTATCCATTATTAACCAGGCCATAAATAAGCCTCTAATAAACAGAGCCAGAAACTGGAAATAGTCCCACGAGAAAATGAAATATTTTCTAATTGTAAACGTGTAGCATTAAAACAAAGTACAATAAATCTAAAGACCCTCTCAACTGTGATACACTTTTACCCAATTGATTTTGTACAGTTTTTCTACTGATGTTTAACTTTTCGGCTATTTCTTTGGTTGTTAAATCATCATGAAAGCGCATTCTAAAAATTTCTTGTTGTGCAGGTGTTAGCGTGTTTACTAAGGCTTCGTATTTAATTACAAACTCCTTTCTTAGAACTTCTGCATCAGCATTGTCTTTAGCAACAGATAGATGGGCCAACAGCTCGGGTATTGGTGTAAAACGCTGCTCTTTTTGCATCCATTTAAATACATTGTTTCTAACTGCTGTAAATAAATATGGTGCAAAATGATCTATATTAATGTCATGGCGCTTGTGCCAAACTTGCAAAAATATATCTTGAGTAATATCTTTTGCATAATCTGCGTCTTTTAATCTTTTGTATGCGGCATTATAAACCTGCTCCCAATATTTATCGTATAGGGCATCAAAAGCCAACATATTGTTTTCTTTGATTTGTTGTAGCAACAAATCATCTGCTTCTTTATTTTCTTTCGATTTAAACATTTTGGGAGTAAATCAAAAATATTGAATATTTTGGATTAAACAACCAATTGTACTGTAAAATCTTTAGCTAAGCTAAATTTGAAGCTGTGGAATCAAGATATAAACATACAAATTGCATGTTATTGAAATTACTAAGGAAATCAAAATTTTTACATTGTTTCGGCTGGTGAGACACCAGCCAAAACGTATGAAGAGAAAATTACTTTTTCATCTTCTGATACCTTAACAATCCTTCTAAAAAATAATAATCTGCATAAATTAAAGGCACATCAATTTCTGAATCACTTGGTAAATTACCTGTGTTATGTTTCAACAAAAAATAAGGATTAGCTTGATCTGTATTTAAATACTGATCGGTGCTTAATGATTTCAACATTTTAACTGCAGCATTATAATATTTCTCTTTTTGAGCACCTTTTAAATAAGTACTCAACTCTAACATCGCCGAACTCGCAATTGCCGCCGCAGATGCGTCTCTCGGTGTTTCTTTAAACCTATTTGGATCAAAATTCCAGTCTGGTTTGTAGCCTGCTTGCCCGACATTAAAATCCCAATTTGGTATACCATCGGCAGGTAAAGTAGGATGATTTAAAAAGAAATCGGCCATTTTCACCGCAGTTTTTAAAAATCTTTTATCTTTTGTTTCTCGGTAAGTTGTAGTAAAACCATAAATCCCCCATGCTTGTCCTCTAGCCCAAGTAGATTCGTCTGAAAAACCTTGCAATGTTTGTTTGTGTAATACTTTCCCAGTTTGTGGATCATAATTTACGACATGATAAGATCCATAATCAGTACGCAGATGGTTCTTCATGGTTTGTTCAGCATGTTTAATCGCAATGTTTTTGTAAGTATTGTCTTTGGTAACTTTAGATGCGTAGAACAACAACTCCAAATTCATCATGTTATCCATAATAACTGGGTACTCCCAAGTATTAATATCTCCTTTAGATTTGCGCTGGTTCCAAGACTTGATGCTACCTACAATAGGCGAATAACGTTCAGTTAAAGTTTTTGCCGATTGCAACAATATTTGCTGATATTTTGGGCTATTATCAAATCGTATAGCATTACCATAACTGCAATACATCATAAAACCAATATCATGGTGGTTAGCGTTAAACTGATTGCTTTCTAAGGAATTGGTCCATTTTTGGGCGGCAGTTTTCCATTTTTCATCTTTGGTATATTCATACATGTACCACAAACTTCCTGGCCAAAAGCCACCTGTCCACTCATCAATTTGGTAATACTTTACTGTTCCATTTGGCAAAAATGAATGTGGATAGTTTTTAAAATTATCTCCCGTTAGGTTTAAAAGTGAAGTATACAACGGTGCGGCTGTATCAAAACTTCGCTTTACAAAATCTTCATCTTTGGTTTTTAGTGCAATAAAACTGAACACAACAATTAGTGCTAATAGAAATTTAATTTTACTCATTTTAGTTGGGTTAATAGGTTGCTAAACTTATAAGAGTCTAATTTTGCCAAAACTCCCACCGAAACTCAAAATAAGTTTCACCCTGAAGATTAAAGAGCTTGATATAAATCAATGCTATAAGACTGATATTTCTAAATCTGCAATGACCAGGTGAAACTTGTCACCTCAGATTAATTAATAACTGCTCCGATTTACGCGCCAGATCTGAGCCAAGCAATAGAGATCAGAGGAAAAAACAAAAGGCCTCCTACTCATCGTAAGAAGCCTTTGCCTGTACCCCCAATAGGATTCGAACCTATGACCTACGGTTTAGAAAACCGGTGCTCTATCCAGCTGAGCTATGGAGGCATCCTCAATAAAATAGCTCAAAAATGACCATTTCTTGTTGATGCTGCAAAGATATAAATCCTGCGTTAATATTTTAATATTTTTTCATAATTATTGTTAGTGCGCATAAGTTGATGCAGTACTGTTTTTGTATCTTTTTTCATACAACAATAAAAACACGAATAAAACGTAATAATTAACGTCACAATAAAAAAATCAGTGTCCAGCACCTATTAACAAAAACATAACACACTAGAATTTAAATAAATATCCTAATTTTGCATATCTACTAAAGAACATACCGTGCAGAAAAACCCGATCCTCATCATCTTACTTTTGAGTTTTCCTTATTTGGGATTCACCCAACAAGTTAGCCCTCCAACACAAAACACAGCTAAATCAAAAGACCTTATCATTGACACTGCTGGCAAAAAGCACCCGATGTCGGTACAGCTTCAACTGGGCACGTCTGGCTTAGGAGCAAGTTTTAGATATGGGATTAAACCTCGGCTGACCGCTAGAATGGGTATAAATTCTATTTTTGGCGTGAAAGTAGACAATGCCTTTCAGTTTTCTGGTTTCGATGCCGATAATGAGCTTACTTCTGAAGTAATTAATCTAAACATCTTAGGAGAATACCTCCCTTTTAAAGGAAAATCATTCAAAATAGTGGGTGGTGTTGCCTACCTCGTTAAAGCCGATGGGGGCATTAAGTTTTTCCCCCGCGAGGGATATGATTTTAATGGGTTGATTTTAACGAAAGAAGAAGTTGGCAATTTGGATATCAATCTTTCTTGGAAAGGAATTGCCCCCTATCTGGGCATAGGCTTATTTAACAGCATCCCAAACAAATTATTTAGTGTAAATGTTGATATAGGAGCCTACTACCTAAATCAACCAAAATCAACCGTAACAGGCACAAATTTATTATCAGATAATAAATCGATAGAGCCACAATTAGATAAAAACATGAGCAGTTACCGCTTCTTCCCGGTACTTCAGGTTAATTTCAATTTCAACATCCATAAGTTTAAGAAGGCATGAGAGCAGTATTCGTTAGAGGATTAATTTTAGGTATGGCGCTTTTGATCATTGGCAGCTGTACCAAACCTGACAAGGATATTGTCATCACATTTAATACTGCAAGTCTATTTAAATCACCTTTCTTGGTTCGTTTTGAAAAAGCAAACCCAAATGCCACAACGCAAATTGGCGATTTTGCGATAACCATTTCGGGTAAAGACGCAGCATTGGTTCAAATGGGATCGGGAGGTACAGATTTTAAAGTATCACAAGGTATGATTCCGTTGGCCCTTAGGGGACAGGCCAAGCCAACAAAAGCAAATCCGCTAACATTTGTAATAAATGCAGAAATAGCTGGCTTCGAAACGATCCATAAAACGATCACAGTAACCAATGATTCGTCGCTTGTTTTTATAATACCAGCCTTTGATTTCGTGAAACGGGTTGATGGCACTGCCTTTACAACGATGGAAAATGATTTAAAAGCAGGTGTTACTACAAGTATCATTAACCTAAACACCAGTACAACTGCAACGATGGCAGAAAAAGTTAACCTTACTATTCCGGTAGGTACCGAAATGAGAGATGCCAGCAATAAACTGATTGACGCAAGTATGCTAAAATCTACTTTAATTGCCCATAACAATTCCGCAACTTCGATGGCTGCATTGTTCCCCAGCGGTATTGTTGGACGGAACGCGATTAAAAGCGGGGCTTACGTGCCTTTCGGCGTTAACTTTGTACCTGCAGGAGCAATAAGATTAGTGATGTATGCAGACAATAAGGTAGTTGCCAACTTCTCTAAGCCAATTGAGGTAAGCCAAGAATTACCAGCGGGATTGATTAATTACGACACTAAAGCTGCAGTTAAAGCTGGCGAAACAATTCCGTTATGGTATACTACCGTTGTAAATGGTGAGCAAAGACTAATGACTACTCCGGTAGCGATTACCACAGGTACAGGCGGCAAATTAATAGCCAAGTACACCATCACCACACCTAATATATGGAACCTATCTTGGGGCTGGTCGCCAGTGAAATCCGACCTTAACAAAGAACTGACTATCAATTTTGCGCCATCGCAAGCTCCATTTACGGGTACTTATAACACTTATTTATATACGTCGACCAGTGTTTTCTTAAAAAATTTTACCAATTACCAACCAGCTAGAGATTTTTTCCAAGTTGGAAAATTAGTGAACAATACCACAACGTTTAGTACTATCACAGGGAAATATGGCTATTCATTACCTACTTCGCCCGATGTGCCTTCGGCTAAGGTAGTAGTTTATTCAAGCGCGGGAAAACTAGTTGGACAAAGTGCTTTATTTACACCGGCTACCACAACGAGTATTACCATTAATATAGATAATAGTCCGGTGGTTGTGGTGCCACCAGGACCGGTAACGCCCCCTACTCCAATAGAGTATGTAAATATCACCACCAGTTTTACGAGCAAATGTATTTCCAAAAATATCATCGCACCATTAAATGCGTGGATGACAGTGAATGATGTTACCGACAATACCTTTTCTTATGTCTACATTAAAAATGGTGTAATCGATAACCCAACAGCAAGCATTAAACTAATTGTTGGCCATAAGTTTAAAATAAGCAGCTCTTACAATGGCGTAACTTATAGTACTGGTACTTTCCCTATTTCGAAATCAAATGTTGATATTCCGGCAGCAGCCGAAAATTTTAGCGCAACTTCTACTTATAATTCCGCTACAAGTACCATCTCCATTGTAGGGGTGTTTAGTTTGGAATGTAAATAATCGCATAAAAAAAGGCCGGGATTAATCTGGCCTTTTTGTTAATAATTTCCTGTTATTCCCATTTCCAAGCCCCTTAATTCTGCTAAACCGCGTAAACGGCCAATAGCAGAATAGCCTGGATTGCTAACCTTGTTCAAGTCATCAAGCATTTGGTGACCATGATCTGGTCTAAAAGGTATAGGTGTATCACGTTTTGCGTTTTCGGCTGTAACAGCCTTCATTACTTCGAACATATTTACATCACCGCCTAAATGGTCTGCCTCGTAGAAATTCCCTTCTTCATCTTTGGTTACATTACGCAAATGCAAGAAGTAAACCCGTTTTTTTACAGCTTCAAAAATCTCAACCAAATCGTTATCCATCCCTGCTCCTAATGAGCCTGTACAATAACAAATACCGTTAAATTCTTGGTCTACACTCCTTAAAATATCTACCAAATCTGCTTTACTACTAGCAATACGTGGTAAGCCTAAAATTGAATAAGGAGGATCATCAGGATGGATAGTCATTTTAATACCATGTTGGTTACAAGTGTCGGCAATACCCGTTAAGAACAAGGCCAAATTAGCCTTAAGGCCTTCCCTGCCTATTGCATTGTATTCATTAATAGAAGCACGTAGGGCTTCCATCTCAATTTCTTTTTCGTTCGGAATTCCCATCAGCACGTTGGTTCTAAGCAAGTCTAGCTCGCTTGCACTCATGATTGCATATTTGGCCTTGGCTTTGGCTAAAATATCTTCGCTATAGTCTGCCGAAGCATTTTCTCGCTTAAAGAGGTATAAATCGAAAATTGCCAGATCTGTCCAGTTAAAATATAAAGCCTTCGAGCCATCATCCATCGTTAGATCTAACTGCGTGCGAGTCCAGTCCAGTACCGGCATAAAATTATAGCAAACTGTTTTAATTCCACAAGCAGCTAGGTTCTTTAATGAAGTATTATAGTTCTCCAGGTATTTACCCGCATCGGCTCTATTTGTTTTAATAGCCTCGTGCACAGGAACACTTTCCACTACCGACCAAGTTAAGCCGGCCGCTTCGATAAGAGCCTTACGTTCTTGTATATCGGCTAAAGGCCAAATATCGCCATGCGGAATATGGTGTAACGCAGTAACAATGCCAGTTGCACCTGCCTGTTTAACATCTTGTAAGCTTACAGGGTCTACCGGACCATACCAGCGCCAAGTTTGTTCGAGTTTATTCATTTGTGGTTTTTTCGTTTTTGGGTGTTTAGATGTTTGGGTTCAATCGATCAGGATTTGAGCTCCGAATTTTCAACTTTACATTTTGGTTTATAAGTACCGCCTAAGATAAGCGAAAATTAAAACGAAGGCAAAAATACTTACGTAAACGTTAGCGTAACTTTACACCCTGCTTCCTCAATAAAGCTTCAATATAGTAATAGTCGGCATAGTTAATGGGCACATCGACCTCAGATTTTGCTGGGCGATGACCTGTGCTATGCGCTAAAATAAACCCGTAATTGTCGCCTAGTTTGTTAGTGTAATTTGCAGTGCCTAAAGAAGCTAAGATCTTATCGGCTGCAGCTTTATATCGCTTGCCATTTCTACTATACCCTGTCAGTTCATACAAAGCCGAAGCAGTAATCGCAGCAGCTGAGGCATCTCTGGAAGCATTAGGGATTTCGGGGTCGTTGTAGTCCCAAAACGGAATACCATCATCAGGGGTTACTTTACTATTTAAGATAAAACCTGCAATACCTTCAGCCTGTGCTAAGTAAATAGGATCTTTAGTATAACGATAACATAAGGTATAACCGTATAACGCCCAGGCCTGTCCGCGTGCCCAAGCCGATTCATTGGCATAACCTTGCGCAGTTAATTTATTGCGTACATTTCCCGTTTCAATATCATAATCAATTACATGCCATGAACTGAAATCCGGTCTAAAATGATTTTTCATGGTTGTATTAGCATGGGTAACAGCCAGTTTATAGAAAGAAGAATCGCCAGTAAGTTTAGTTGCTTCGAATAACAGTTCCAAATTCATCATGTTATCAATAATTACCGGATACTTCCACTTATCGGTGTTATGATCCCAAGATTTGATAACGCCAGCTTTAACATTAAACCTGGTAGCTAATGACTTTGCCGCCTGGATAATAATTGGCTTATAGGCCTCATCTTTGGTAATACGATAGCCATTGCCAAAGGGACCATAAATCATAAACCCTAAGTCGTGGGTTGTGGTGTTAAACTGCTCCTTTTTAATGTCATCTGTATATTTTTTTGCTAAGGTAAGCCATTTTTCGTCTTTGGTATAGGCATAAAAATACCAGAGTTGTGAAGGAAAAAAACCACTGGTCCAATCCCTCGAAACTACCATTTTAAACTGACCGTTCTCTACTGTTCGCGGTGACACAAAAGTAGGCTTAAGGATACGCGCCGAATCAACATGCCTAACAAGAACATCGGTTTGCTTCATGGCGGCAGTCATAGCCTTTTGTGCGTTCACTGCTAACGCAAAGATTAAAAGTACTCCTATCAAATTAATTTTCAATCTCATATCTCTATATTTTATTTTTATCCTCCTTACATCCAAATCAGGCCATGCCTAATGGGTAAATTTCTAATTACTTCTTCATTTGTGGGTTTCAATTCTAATTCTTTCCAGGTATCAAACCAATTTTGATGCTTAAAAGTGTTTGCTCCAAATAATAAGAATGGCTGAGCAACCGGCCAGTTTTCCCAAAACATAACATCCGGTTTTAACGTCCACTTACTTTTATCCGCAATAAACGGATGCAAATAGGTAATTCCTTTTTTAATCGACTTTCCATCGGCAGTCTCAAAGTCCCACAGGTTATCATTTTTCACGGAAAGAATCTGACAGATCATCGTCATGGCATCTAAATTAAAAATTGAATATCCATAGGGCTTCGTTCGTACCAGCTCCAATGGAAAACTCCCGTCTACAGCCATTTGCCTTGGCAGCAATACATTTTTATAACGCCATCTTAAGGAATCGAGCATAGGCTGATCATCACAAAGTTTAGCGAAGGAAGCAACCTGCATTACCCAGCAGGTACTGTGGTTATTTTTAGCTAATTTTTCGGCTACTCCATTTTTACTGGTATTAAGCCATAATATATAATCAGAAAACCATTTCTTGGTAGCCAATAAAATACTGCTATCAAATGACTTTGCCTTCTGCATAACGATGATTCCCTGGGCTACTTCCATCAAATGGATGGTATCTATAATACCCCAGCTTCTGCCTGTTGCAGACCCAATTACTGCTTGTGCAAAGGATAAATCAGGGTTCATTAAAGTTTCTGCATCTACAAACCAAGCCCTAATGTGGACTAGTGAACGCTTAACATATTTTTCATCACCTGTAAGCTGATATGCTGAAGCCAAAGCACCGATAATTGTACTAAACCTGATCATGGCCTTACGATGGGCCACAAAATTATTAGGATTAGATTGGCCATCACGGTTAATATAGGGGCCAGTTGGATTAGCAGGATTGGGCCAAAAATAATCGCCTTGAGAAAAGAAGTCGTGCTTTCCGCCCGTACTTAAGGGCGAGCTTTCTGCGGTAACTGTAATGGGCGCTTGCTTCATAGCCCACGCAGCCTCGGTTAAAATTTGGTTCTTTAGAATGGCTACGGCTTGCTTTTTAATAGCCTCTTGCGCAAAAGTTGCAAGGCCAAACAAACTTAATATAAAGGTTATTGTTATTTTTTTCATATTATTAATTTAGACTTAGGAAATTTCCCACAGCTCTTGGCCCGTTCAAACTTCGAAAGTCTTTACTCAAAGAATACTGTTGGAATACCCTTAGACTGAACAGCAATCACATTTTTTGCTCCATTTGTTTTTACTTTAATCATTGCTCTGCCATTATACATTTGTACTTTGGCAGATCCTATGGACGTTCCTCGATCACGAATCAATTCCCCATCTCCTACCAAAGTGAAAGAAACCTGATTTGCAGCATCTAAGCATTGAACACCATTGGCATCAAACACCTTAGCTTCAAGCGTAAGTACCCCATCTTTTTCCTCCACTTTTTCTAAAGTCATTTTTGCAGGTTTGTCCCATTTTGCTGTCTGGTAAAACTGGGTAATTTCATCTGCTACCGTAATCTTCCCTTTTTTAGCCACAACTTTAAGTGTATACTTACCATTGGTCATAGGCACTTGCCAGCGCAAACCGGCAGCTGGAAAATCCTGACTATTTCTTTTTCTTATGCCGACGCTTTTGTCGTTTACAAACAATTCGGCTTCGTCGCAGTTCGAATATACTTTGATCATTTTCTCCTCGCCTTCGCTGCCCCAGCGAGTTGGCCAACTGTGTCCATACAAGTGCACCATGGGCACGGTAGTCCAATACGATTGAAAAATATAAAAGGCCTCCTTTTTAGTGAAATCACGTTCAACAACCCCTTTCTGATTTACATAAGGCACGGGATTTTCGGGCCTGATGGGAGTTGAAAAATCTTTGAATGGCCAGTAAGCTGTACCACTAAGCCAAGGCATAGTTTCTTGCTCTTTTAAGTGCCAATCAATTAAATTGGCTATATAACTTTCACTCCAATCGCCATCTTTGCTTACCCTTGCAGCACCTCCATATAAGGAAGCGTCGCCAGCGCGTTCATCGGCACCGCCACCTTTTTTAATCTTACTTAAGGCATTATCGGGGTTTTCCGAATGGCGACGAGCATGACTATCTCCGCCCCATTCTACGTGTAAAAAGCGATCAGATTTATTAAATTCTGTGAGCGACACATCTTTGTATTCAGTATAATCACCTCGATACCAGCCTGCCCAAATTGAAGGAGAATATACGTCGACAATATCTCTGCAAAAATCACATCTTCTAATAGCTGTACTCCTCGAGGGGTCTAATTGGTGCGAAAGGGTGTTCAACTCTGTCATAAATGCTCTTATCTTTTGCTGATCAAATTCAGGGAAATCGCCTGGCCAATCATTTTCGTTCCCTAAGCCCCAGATAATAATGGCCGGATGATTATAATGTTGCTCAATCATATTCGTAAGCATCCTTTTGGCTTGCGCCTGATAAATTGGACCACCTAAACCCCCACGGCACCAGGGAATTTCTTCCCAAACCAAAATCCCTAAACTGTCGCACAGGTCAAGTACAATACGTGATTGCTGATAATGACCTAATCTGATGAAATTTACCCCCATTTCCTTCATCATCTTCATTTCGGTAGTAATCATCTCCTCGGTCATAGCCGCTGCAACACCAGCATGGTCTTCGTGACGATGTGTTCCTCTTAACAGCAAACGCTTGCCATTGAGCATAAATGGCCCCTTTTTAACGAACTCAAAATTCCTAAAGCCTATCCGTTCTGAGAGGGATGACTCGCCAATATCTACCTTCACGGTATACCGTTGGGGTACGTCGGTAGACCATAACTTTGGTGACTTTACCGTAGTCTCCCAAAGAAGTGAGTCGCCCGAGAAAGCACTTATGTCCTTTCTAAAGTTGGCGATGCTTTTCCCACTTGGATCAACAATGGCAATATTAACTTGAGTGGCTTTTAGCTGATCTGGATTGAATAACCGTGCTTTGATGCTTACCTTACCTACATTACCTTTTGCATCAACAGTTGCATGGGCAAATACTTTATCGACAGATAATTGCGGTGCATATATAAGGTTTACATAACGATAAAGTCCGCCATAAACGTTAAAATCCGATAAACTAGAAGGTATCATTTCCAGATCTCTCGAATTATCGCAACGAATTATGAGCGGGATTTTACCTTTAAATTGCGTTTTAAAAACAGGCAACAGTTTAAAATCTGCTATGGCTTTTGTTAAATCAATTGTCCATTCGTCATAGCCTCCTACATGTTCGGCAACTTTAGTGTTATAAATATACACTGCTGTTTTCTGTCCGGCACCTTCAAAATGCAAAAGTGTTCTGCCTTTGCCATAGGGGTTTTCAACCGTTAAGTTAGTACGATACCATCCGGGACCCTGATAGTAGTTTACATCGGGATCTACCGCATCTATTGCATTAAAACAATGAGGCAAGCTTACCTTCTGCCAAAATGGAAGCTCTTCGGGCTGACCAACTTTAACTGGTCTAACTGCCTCCCAAACGCCACCTAAATCTTGTTTTACAAATTCCCAATCATTATTTAATCTCTGCGAAGTTTGTGCCTGCAACTTGTTTGCAAACAACAACATCAATAAAAAGAACTTCGTAACTCTCTTCAACCATTTTTTCTTCTGCATCTATCTAAAACTTTTCGTAATCTGATTTAATAAATAACCTTTTTTGTCGGAATGATATTCCCAAAACATAACTCCACCCAATTTATGTTGAAGTACATACTCGCATTTATGGGCAACCGACCATTCATTATCATAGCTAATAAATTGTTTGGTTCCGGCATTGAACATGAATGGCGCCTTAGCGTCTTCGTCTTTATAAGCAACAAAACCTTTTTGATTAATCAAACTGTCTTTTAAAAAGGTAAAACCTTTACCATAGTGATTAACCATAGAAACAATACTATCTCCCAATCCCTTCTGGGCACTCGGACTGAGTGTTAAATTGCGACCGTAAAATGCGAGGCCGATTACGATCTTTGAAGCCGGTACTCCTGCATTGATATAAGCTTTAATGGCTTTATCGGCCGAATGCACTGATGGATAACTTTTAGAAGCGTATAAATTGGTATGGTGACATGCAACTTTGTTCGGATAGTAATCATAAGTCATCAAGTTGACAAAATCTAGATATTGTTGAGCCTTGCCCATATCAGTCTGATCTAGAAAAGAAGTAAACCCACCCGTAGCCGTGGTTAACAATTTTTTTTTACCAGTTTCCTTCGCCAAAATATCAAGTTCTTTCCTAAGCTCTTTGAACATCAATGTAAAGTTTTCTTCGTCCTCCTTGCGATATACATTTCCTTCCTCGCCCGGAATTCCAGGATATTCCCAGTCTATATCCACTCCGTCTAATTGATGTTCACGAATAAGATTTACAGCACTTACGGCAAATCGCTTTCGTAGTGAATCTGTTAAAACCGCGTCAGAAAAATTCTCACTCCATGCCCAACCACCAATAGAAATTAAAAGCTGTAAAGAGGGGTTTTTCTGCTTGAGCGTGTTCAGCCTTTTAAAATTCTCCACATCTCTTTTATAGTCTTCAAGATGAGCCTCGTTGTTCTTGATATTTACAAAAGCATAATTGATGTGCGTTAACTGAGTTGCATCAATGGTTTCGGCGTTAATCAAACCATTAAATCCCACTACATAGCCAATAACTACGGGCTTTTGATCAGGCTTTTTCATGCCTAACGACCCAAAAAAAACAATCGACATTAAGCAGATCGTCGCTATGCCATTCCTTAATTTGCTCATATCCTATTTATTTTTATCATGAAACATAGCCAAAACCTTTAATTAATTCTCTTGACTTCTAGCGCGTTTAAAACTGGCTTTCCCTGAATTCCTTTGAATAGCAGTTTCAATCCCTTATCATCAGCCACGAGACACTCAAACTTCTTTACTACACTCTTGGCCACACCATGGGTCGCGGCTAAATTTAAATCATTAATTATTAGTTTATCATTTAAATATACATCGAAAATTCTTTGTTCAGGTATTATTTTATCAACCGCAATTAAGCTATCCAGATTATAAGGAAGCATAGACTGTATTCCATTTCCCATTAGTTCTGCAAAATGTAAAGTAACCTCATATTTACCCTTTGGCACATCTAATTGATACCCATCTAAACCAACGAGTTGGGTTTGATAGATCGGATCATTGGCCGTGCCCTTGATATTGCTATCGGTACCATAACTTTGCCTGCTCGTACTTTTTACTTTAAAAGGCTCACCCCCAATATTGCCCCATGAACCATTTTCATAAAGCTGACTAGGCAACCAAATGCTATGCTGTTTTGGGTCAATAAACTGACGTTTACTACCCATTAGAATATGTATGCTATGAAAAGGCAGATGCTGTTTAAATTGATGGGGGAAGAGTTTAAAATCGATGACACTTTGATCTTCAATTTTAACACCATTGACCCATGCAACAGCTTTAATTTCATTTTTGCCATGCTTAAAAGAAACATTCCAATTGGTTATGTGCGCTAAGACATCCTTTTTTCCTAAACTTTTTCCATTCACGAATAAGGTTACCTCACTGGCATTACTAAACACCTGAAGCGGCTGGTCCAGTGTGGTTGCTCCTCTCCAGTTCCAGCTACCATCACCGATTTTAACATAGGGTTTGGGATTGAAATAAGCTTTATAAAGGTAAAACGTATTCTTTGGCTTCCTATCAAGCGTTAGCAATCCTTTATTATTAACATGAGGCATGGTTTCGCTCCTGGTTTCAGAGCTAAAGTCGGATAAGTTCCAAGCAAAGGCACCCGCTACGAAAGGCCGCTTTAAAATATCATTGATATAAATTTGATGATATAACATCCCATATTCCAAACTCTTATCAAAACGAATAGCGGCAGAAGAGTGGAGTCTTGGATCAACATCAGCACCGTATTCTGTAACCAACAGTGGCTTATCCGGAATCTGCGCATGAATTTTATCTAAGTTTGGTCCAAAATCTTCTGATTTACCGCCATACCAGCCTTGATAAAGATTCCATCCCACCAATTGTGGAATTTTAACCAATCCTGCATTAACATAGCCGTTCACATCGCCATGGTTACTCATCATCGTATAGCGGGTAGGATCGGTGGCTCTCGTTAAATCTTCTAATCTTTGTGCTAATAATGCAATGTTATTCAAATAAATGAGCTTCCGATTCGGATCCTTCTGATGGCGCATTTTAAGCAAAACCTCATTCATGTAAGCCCATATAATTACGCTCGGATGATTGTAGTTCTGCTTGATCATTTCCACCTGCATTTGCTTGCAGTTATTTGAAAAAGCCTCCGATTCGGTAATTTCATTAACTATAGGTATTTCTACAGAGGTTAAAACACCTAGCCTATCGCAAGCGTCGAGTACCGCCTGAGCTTGTGGATAATGCGCAACACGTAAGAAATTGCCTCCCATTTCTTTTAAAAGTTTGACATCATTAACCTGTAAATGATTTGGAACGGCATTACCCATACCCGCAAAATCTTGATGCCTACTAGCGCCAATTAATTTGTAAGGTTCGCCATTTAAGAAGAAGCCTTTTGCAGCATCGAAGCTAAAAAACCTACAACCTACACTGGTTTTCACTTCATCTAATATTTTGCCGGTTTTGGTGTGGATAATACGTGTTGTGGTGTTGTAAAGATAAGGCTGCGATGGCGACCATAAATTAGGCTTTGAAATGACGATTTCGGGTAGTTCAAAAGCAATTGCTTGGTTCAAACGAGCCGACACCTGCATTTTGGCTTCGCCTATTTTCTTTCCGTCGTTAGTAGAAAGTAAGGTTGCGATGGTAAGCTGTTGAACTGTATTAGCACGGTTAATAAAATTGCCATTTACAACTACCGAGGCTTGCTGTTTGCTCACTTTCTCTGCACGTACAAAAACACCATTCGATGCGTATTGGTCGTCCACAAAATGGACCTGATCAAGCACCAAGAGCGAAACATTCCGGTAGATGCCACCAAAGAAAGTAAAATCGCCAGTTAAAGGTGCAATATCTTCATTGTGGCGGTTGTTAACCTTAACTTCAATTTCGTCGGCGCCATTAAACTTTGCACTTCTTAAAGGGATTGTAAAAGCCGTATATCCACCTAGGTGGTCACCAATTTTTACGCCATTCAAATAGACTTCAGTTTCCTGATTTGCTCCTTCAAAATAGAGGTACATACTTTTTGTTTTCCAGGCTTGGTTTAAATTTATTCTCTTCTTATACCAGCCAATTCCCCGATAATATCCAGGTTCATCGTCCATGGTATCAAAGGCATTCCAGGTATGAGGCAAATTAACTTGCTGCCATTTAGAAATTGATTTAATCCCTTTGTGATCGGCATCTTTAGCGAATGACCAATTTTGATTTATACTAATAGATTTTCTGAGATCTTGTGCAAAACCAGTAAAACTTAATAGCAGGAAGATAATGGGAAGATATGTTTTCAAACGAAAGGATTAAGCGGAGAAGACTTACGAAGTCTAATTAGCCACAGCGTGCTAAACTTCGTAAGTCTTTCGATTCTTTAAATAAATTATTTAACTTCTAGGAAGCGTTTAAATGCCTGAGAAAAATTGCCAACTGTATACTGACTAGTTTCATTTTTTACGATGTTGATTTCGATCTTTCTTGTACCAGGAACTGTGCTATTTAACAGTTTGATATAAATCGTGTCAACTGCAGCTTTAGCTTGTGAAAATTTCAAGCTGTACTGACCGTTGGTCGGCTGAATTACATTACCGGTCTTGTCTACGAAGTTAAAGTCTTGGCCCACAACAGCTGGATTAGCCTGGCCCGTGGATATTAACGTGTATTTGGCTTCTGGATCATATGCTCTGGTATAAACAGAATGAAACTGTACCGGGAATTTTACCAGCGTAGTTTGCGCCCTGGGTACTGATACAGTGGTTGTATTATTCCATGGAAGAAAGCCTGCGTAATAATAATTTTCAAACTCTGGCAATCCAGCAGGATACTCCCTATCTTCTTTGCAAGCCGTAAAAGTGGCAGCTATTAAAGTGAGGAATACGATTAATATATTTGATGTTTTCATCTTTAAAATTTTAAAATAATGTTTGGTATTAATTATTGCCAACCTGGGTTTTGCTTCACATTTCCATCACTAAGCGTAATTTCTTGCAAAGGAACCGGATATAGGTAATCTCTGGCCGGGTTAAAGTTTCGGGTAGCTGCAGCCTCAGTAATTAATACTCCATCTGCGTTTAACTTTAAAGCAGACGCATTGGTACCTGTCCATTCGCTTGCGATGTATTTTCCACCCAATATATCTTTTGGTAGCACATTTTCCGCAATTTTCCAGCGAATTAAGTCACCATACCTAAAATACTCCAATGCTAATTCAACCGTTCGCTCTCTTCTTATCTCTTCACGCATACTTAAGCCATTCATGGTAATGAAAGCATTCGTTAATTTTGGAGCGAAACCCGCTCTGGCTCTTAAAGCATTAACTGTCAAGTCCAAATCCGCATCAGTTATAGATCCATTAAGCTCAAATTTTGCTTCCGCTAAGATTAATAATACCTCTGCATAACGGATATGAATTCTTTGAACCGTCGCACTGTTGTTAATGGCCCAATCGGCTGGATCGAAGCCTTTTTTTCCGGCATAGGCCGTTCTAGATCCTAGCGAAGTTTGCGGAACCCATGGACGCTGATAAGAAGCTTCTCCCGCGCGATATACCAATGTTGATAAACGAGGATCTCTGTTGTCCAAAATAGTGTTATAGCTGGTTTCGGCTGCCTCTGGAACAAACAAGGCTGAGCGTTTAGCAGAGGGTGTGTGCCCATCCACATTCCATGCAGGTAAACCATCCGTATAAAGGTATTGGCGGATTAAATTACGGGTCGGTGCAATACGACCGTTTTCCAGATCTCGGGAAGTGTTATGGGTTAATATTGTAAGGGCATATAATTTTACGAAGATGTTCTCTGTATTGGAAGCACCATCTCCCGAATGGTTAAATTCTCCCAAATAACTAGGAAATAGTTTGTGACCTTGGCCCATTACCGCGGTAGCGGCGGTTACTGCAATGTTTAAATGGTTTTCCCATCCAACTGCACCATGAAACTTTGCGCGTGTTCCCTCAAATAATGCCACTCTCGCCTTTAATGCCCAGGCGCTACTTTTTGTTACCCGACCATAATGTATCGCAGGTAAGGCAGCTCGCGTAGGTAACCATTCTCCTGCAAAATCAAGATCATCATAAATTGCTTTAGCAACGCTTTCCCTAGAGGATCTTCCCATTTTAAGATCGGGATCGTCTACGCTTAATGTTTTCAAAACCAATGGCACATCGCCATACTTTTCAATTAACCTCGAATAGGCAAATGCTCTAAAGAAACGTGCTTCTGCGAAGTATCGGTTTTTGATGGCCTCATTTACTTTTGCTTTACCACCCTTTTCGAGAATGTTATTAGCGGTGAAAATCATGTCGTATGGATCGCTCCAATTGCCATCGGTACCTGGTATACCCCTAGTACCAGAACTTACAGTATTGATAGATTGATTGGTGTTATCATCCGCTCTATTATCGGGCCCATAACCTCCCAACTGTTGATAAAGCCTGTTGGATGCATTCATTAAATCTGTTTCTGTGTTCCAAAAATCAACATCAGAAAAATTTGTTTCAGGAAACCTGTCCAGCTTTTCACAACTCGTTAACCCTAGGGTTGCTGCAAAAATTGCTGTGATAATTATTTTATTTAATCTCATAATCTTTTGTCTATAAAGTAACATTTAAACCAAATGCATACGCACGATAAAATGGATAAGTTTGTGAATTAACCCCATTTGCAACTTCCGGGTCGAATACACTCAACACTTTGGTGCTTTCCCATAAATCTTGTCCCGAGAAATAAACCCTCACGCTTTGTGCATATTTTTTCTTGATTGGCAAAGTGTATCCAAATTGAAGGTTTTTCAATCGGATATAACTTCCATTCTGCGTCCAACGATCTGAAGGTTTGTAGTTATGATCGCTTGTTTGATACATTCTTGGGAAAAATGCATTTGTATTTTCGGGGGTCCAGCGATCCATATGTATCGTCCATGGCATATTGGCTGTTCCAAAAAATGGTGCTAATGTTTCTGTTGCAATTAAAAAAGATCTTTTTAACGTACCTTGAAAAGCGATAGAGAAATCAAAGCCTTTCCATTGCGCACCTAAATCAAAACCATAAGAATAACGTGCGCTTGTTGTGCCTAGGTTTACCAAATCCCCTGGGTTGTCTGGTGTACCCCCTCCGGCGCTGATTACACCGTCGCCATTCAAATCTAAATATTTAAGATCGCCAGCCTTTGTATTGGCAAAAAATGGATAAGTAACTTTTGTTTTATATTCGGCCGCCTCTGCGTCGGACTGGAAGAAACCATCAGTTTTGTAACCCCACACAGTACCCAGCGGAAAACCTTCCAATGCATTTACCACCCCACCGGCTCCAATAGAATTTCTTCCCTCATATTTAATCAATTCATTTCGATTATCTGAAAAATTAACCCCAACACTATAGCGTACTGCACCTAACTTATCTTTCCACCTCACATCGGCTTCCCATCCAAAACTTTTTAACTCGCCTACGTTGCTGCTTGAAATTCCAACACCGATGATGCTTGGCACGTTCAATGTTGCCAACATATTCTTATTTCGATTCTGATAAATCTCTGCAGTTCCACTTAATTTCTCATTTAGAAATCCAAATTCTAGCCCTAAGTTAGCAGATTGAACCGTTTCCCAGGTTTTACTGGGTGATGGAAGTGTGTTTTGATAAAAGTAAGGTGTTCTTACGCCGTTAAAGACCAAAGCATTGCCGTTCGTTAACAAACCAATGTAGTCATACAGCCCCAATACAGAGCCATTACCCACCTGTCCCCATGATCCGCGAAGCTTAAAATTAGATACAAAGGGAAGTGAAGCTTTGAAAAAACCCTCTTCGCTGATCCTCCATCCTGCGGAAAATGACGGAAATAACTGCCACCTGTCTGATGGTGATAAACGTGAACTACCATCATTACGAACGGTGGCCTCAAATAAATATTTCTCATCGTAATTATAATTGAACCTTCCAAATACGGAGCTAAATGCCCAGGTTTCTACTAGGTCTCTATTGGTTCTATTTAATGGATCAGAATAATTTAAGCTAAAGGAATCATTGCTATAGAGAACGGTTGTACCCGCTTCAATTTCGTCTTTTCTATATTGCTCATATGATGCACCCCCTAAGAGTTTGAAATTATGCTTTTGTGCCACTTGCAGTTCATAATTTATTGTTCCCTGAAGATTATCTAGGTAGCCTCTGTTTTTGACCAAGCTTATACCATTTGGCACATTAACCTGGTTGCGGACTGTCGAAGTAGATCTTCCATACCATGCAATACTTCTTCTATTTTCTTCGTAGTTATAGCTGTCTTGATTTCTTGAAGCTATTCCATTAAAGGATAGTCCCTTAACCAGGTTTTTAATTGTGACGTCAAATTTACCGGTGAAACTTTCGTAGATGGATCTAGCGGTACCCGCATTTTTTTGGATATCAATTGGATTGATTTGCAAATCACCATTAAATGGTTGCCCAGTTGTGTCTTCGCTAGGAACAAATATTGGCTGACGGTTACGCACCCTGTATAAAGCATTGATGATGCTACCAGTCGAGAAAGAATTTTCGTTGGTAATCGTACCGATATAACCCACTACCAAACCCAAATTGATATATTTATTAACCTCAGCATTTACGTTTAACTTAAGGTTATACCGAGCATTATCATCTGGACCATAGCGCAAAACACCGTCGCGCTGATTGTAACCAGTAGAAAACAGATAGTTGAGTTCTTTATTGCCCCCACCTACCGACAGTGAATAGTTTTGCAACGCATTCACTTTACTAAGTCCTTCTTTTATCCAGTTTGTTTTACTAAAATATTCCCAACGATCGGAGGTTAGGTTTGGACGATAGTTAAAGTTCGGGTTCCTGATCCATTGTTCCATTTCAGGTGTATATTCTTTAGCCCCCGTAGCATTAAAACGAGATTCGTCAATTAATGTCTGCTCATCCCAAGCATTAAGGCGTTCTGGCTGACGGGCTGTTACGTTCATGCTATAAATAGAATTGAAACTGATCCTCGTCTTACCACTTGTACTTCTTTTGGTGGTTACCAATACCACACCCCCTGCGGCCCGGGCTCCATAAATTGCCGACGCGGCTGCGTCCTTTAAGAATGAGATGCTTTCTACGTCATCCGGATTAATTAAATTAAGATCCATTTGAATTCCGTCTACGAGAACTAGTGCGTTAGAACCATTGATAGAGTTTGTACCGCGGATACGTAAGCCAAATCCCTCACCTCCCGGCCTCCCGTTGTTGCGAGTAACGACCACCCCAGAAACTCTTCCCTGCAAAGCCGCAGTTACATTCGGTACTGGCCTGCTCATTAACTCTTCTCCACTAATTTGAGAAACTGCCCCGGTTAGGTTAACCTTCTTTTGCGTACCATAACCAACTACAACTACTTCATTTAATCCCTGGGTATCATCTTCCAAAATAATTTGAAGTGTTAATTGGCTACCTACAGTTATTTCTTGGGATTTAAATCCCACGCTGCTAAATACAATAACATCGCCTACTTTCACATCTTTTAATGTAAATCTACCCTCCCCGTCTGTAATAACCACTTTTTGAGTGTTTTTAACTTTCACTCCAGCACCTGGTACCGGTGCACCATTTGCATCCTTCACGATACCAGAAATGTCGGCAAACTTGCTTGTCTTATTTAGGTAATTAGAGATGCCATTACTGCTCAGATAACTGGCAGTAGCATTGTTTTGTAGAAAAAAGCACCCGAGAAGCGCAATAGCGGATTTCCACAAAATTCTTTTTAATAGAATTTTACTCATACGGTTTTTAATTTGGTTAGTTAATCGTCCAAAAAATTTGGCGCCGTAAATATAGAGCAATACAATTCAGAAAAACAAATAAAAAAATACGTAATTAACTGATATTTAATGTGTTACAATAATTTTAATACACTTATTTCGCAAAACATAAATTTGATAACTCGCTGTAATAATGAGTTTTACAAAAAGGAAACAAAAGTGATTTGATACGCTTTATTCGCAACGAAAAAAAGATGTGATTTTTATCAACATTTACTGGAATGGAGCTCCAGAAGTGATTTTTTTGGAAGAGTTTATCGTCGCTGCGAGTCCCGTAATGACGATTTTATTTAGGAATGCTTTCCAGTACGAGTTTACTCCAGCCTGCCTTACCTGTGCCCTTAATGTCTTTTTTACGCTCTTCCATTATCTTTTTAATTTTAGACGCATAAACCCAACAAGTGCTTTGCCTAATCCCAATCTTTTCAGACAGTTTGTGCGAAGAAATTGCGCCCTTGCTGCTGTACATCAGATACACAAGGTAAAATGCCTTATTTATTGGAATACGGTTGTTTTCGAAAATGGTGCGCTGTAAAACGGACTCTTCATAGGAACACTTAGTACATCTTCTATTGAAAGGAACTTTACCATTGCAATAGCTCGAATTATGACATTTTATACAGGTGTAGCCATGTTCCCATTTCATATCAGCTAAAAACTTATAACAGGAATCACGATCTGGATATTTTTGACTAAATTCATCAAAATCGAGTTCAGTTGCGTTTACACGAGCAGTTGTTACTTTTTCAATACTGGTTTTCAAGTTAACGTTATCCTTTTCCAGTAAAATATTCATTCTGGAAATCTCTTCGGCCTGCGCCTCCAATAAAGCATTGATGGCCAGCAACTCCTCATTTTGGTCTTCAATTTTAATGTTCTGTTGATGCAGCTCTTTCGACTTCTGTTGGACTTCCTTTGTACGCTGTTCGACTTTTATTTCCAGTTCTTTATTGATACTATCCTTAAGTTCGGCATTCACCTGCATTTGTTTAATGATCTGTTTGCGGGCAGTATCTTTCTTTCTCTTTAATATCCTTACCTGGTCTCCAATGGCAAAGGATAAGAATACCATTTCCAGTAAAAACCCGAAACTTAAACTATAATAACCCAGGGCGCCAGGAATATGTCTGGCATAACCTAAAATATGTATCACCTTTATTATGAATCCTGCAAACAGAAAAAAGTATCCCAATACAAAAAACCTTGCGGGGCGGTATTTAAGTTTCCACCAAATATAAATCCCTGTGAAAAAAGCGACTGATAAAGGAATAAACTCAATGAATTTATATTTAAACCAATCGTTATTGTAAAAAAGGCATAATAGAAAAAATACTAGGCGCAAGCCAATTATCAAATTGATTATTGAATTTATTTTAGGAGCCTTAATCTTAACATGCAAAAGTTCCTTCGTAAAAATCAATGCAAATGTGCTTAAAAAATACAAGGAAACCCCATAAGCATACTCGTTCCAAATAGGATGATTGGGCCATAAATATTGAAATGCGATGCCGTCGATGGACATTTCGTACATGCCTACACTTAAGATGTAAAGAATGTAATAGAGATATTGTTTTCGTTTAACTGCCAAGAACATGAGCAGATTATGAAAGCTAAATATCACAATCATCCCATAAAAGAAACCATAGGTTAAATACTCGGTTAAAGTATATTGAATAAATCGCTCTGTAGTTCGCAAAACGATAATAACATTCACTAAATCTTTAGATTTTAATTTAAAATAATAGGTATGCTCACCCTTTGTTGCAGTATTTATCAGAAACTCAAAATTCTTATGCTGATATAAACGCTGGTTAAAAGGTAGATCTGCCCCAGCTTTACTGCTAACATAGCCTCCGTTACCATCTGGAATAAAAGCTTCGATATGATCAGTAGTTTGGTCAAAAAACTCGAAATTAGAAGCCCTCGTTAAGTCTTTGGTATATTTTACCTTGATTTTGTACCAATACGCAGATGAGCGGTTAAAGTTCTTCGGATAGTAATTCCTATTAACTTTAAATTTGTCCTTATAAGCGTTACTGGTAATTTCATTGAAGGTTAACTGATTGCTACTATCTTCCAAAAACAGTACATCGTCGCTTCTAAAAATATGTTCTTTTATACTTTCGTTAATGACCACCACTCGCTGCGCCCTCAGGCCAAGAGTACTCAATATAACGGCACAAAAGATCCAGAAATTCATTAGTTTTTTATCAAATCAAGAAGCTCCTCGAAAGCTATTACGCTCAATTAAAGTGATATAAAAACATTACATCACCAGTATAGGCGGGCTTTTTCTCGCCCTCTATCTCTAAAATCGCTTCAATAATAACCTTGGTAATTCCTCTTAAATTAGTAATAGATTTTAGTTTGGCCTTTAAGCATACCCTGCTATCAACCACTACCGCTTGCCCGAATTTAAAACTCTCTATTCCATAATTGATTTCCATTTTAATATTACGAATGTCGGCAATCTGCTTCCATAAATATGGGATAAGCGATAAAGTGAGATAACCATGTGCAATGGTTGCTTTAAACGGTCCTTCAGTTGCCGCCCTTTCTTTATCACAGTGGATCCATTGATGATCTAATGTAGCGTCGGCAAACTTATTGATCTGTTCCTGATCTATGGTATGCCATTGAGAAATACCGATTTCCTTACCTAAATAAGTTTCAAATTCTGCGTGACTATTTACAACTAGCATAATACGATAGGTTGAGTTTTTGGTTTCTTGGATAATTATCTTTCTACGATTGTTTTCAAATCAGCTGGAGAATAGGCAATCGACTTTAAAGTTTTAAAATCTCCGTCCCGATATACTAAAAACAATCCATCAATCTCTTTATAATGCGCCGCTACATTACCTTTACTTTTGTAATGGGCGAGGGTTTCATTTGCTTCTTCAATCGTTTTACAGGCTTTGCTCATATTAGAACGATGAACTTCATCAAAGAGTTCCTTAAATTTATCGCCGAGCCCGAATTCAAGCACAGCGCCAGCCAGTACATATTGTAAATCACATAAGGCATCGGCAATTTCAACTAGGTTATTATCATCTACTGCCTCTTGCAACTCTTTTAATTCCTCTGCCAACAAAGCTATCCTTAACTGGCATCGTTCTTTACTGGGTATAGCTGCTTGCTCAACAATCGGATGTTTAAAAGTTTTATGAAATTCTGCTACTTGGCTTAATGCGTTTAAATCGTTCATTCGTTCTTATTTCTTGTGCCTAAATTATTAATATTATAACTCCCTTATCCAGATATTGCGAAAGCTGATTGGCTCGCTTTTATCACCATGAGATTGTAGTTTGATTGGACTAGCGCCATGAGCTTTGTTATATGCAGCTTTACCAATGTATTGTGTTGGCCCGGCCAGTTCAAAATTGTGCTGAATTAAAACCCCATTAAATAAAACCGTTACTTTAGCCGCACTTTTTAAACTGCCATCTTCCTTAAATACCGGGGCAGTCCAAATCACATCATAACTCTGCCACTCTCCCGGTTTACGGTTAGCATTAACAATTGGTGCAGTTTGCTTATAAATGCTTCCTGCTTGTCCGTTGGTATATGTTTTATTGTTATAAGAGTCTAATATTTGTAGTTCGTAACCTAAATCGCCACCGCCCGTAGAAGCTAAAAACAAGCCGCTGTTGCCTCTGGCCTGGCCTTCTCCGGTAATATTTGATGGAATTTGCCATTCTAAATGCAGCTGATAATTGGTAAACTTTCTTTTAGTCTCTATATTGCCGGTAGTTTTATCAACGGTAAATGCACCATTGTTAACAATCCACTTTGCGGGGCTATTATCCTTTACACTCACCCACTCGTTTAAATTTTTACCGTCAAATAAAATAATCGCATCCGATGGAGCACTGCTATTTGTTGCTCCAGGGCTTACAACAGCCGGAACAGGAGTGTAAAATTCAGTATCAGCAGGCTTTGGCTTTTCTTGTGCATTAGCAGTAATAAATTGACTGCCAGCTAGAACCATAGAGGTAATTAAAAAACATCTTTTCATCTTCAAAAATCTATCTTTCGAAGATAGTAATTAGCACCAATAAATAGAATTTAATTTCTTGTTTATTCCTTTAACCAGCTCTTCAAAATTATTTTCTGAAGTTCATTGGGCCTCGAAAGTCGTTTGATCTCGAAACTTGTCTCACTTTTCTTACCCAAGAGCATCGGAATAATTGCTTTCTTACCACGATCAAAAGTCTCGATCTTTATTCTGTCATTTGGATGATTTTGCTTTGTTATTTGATCCAATAGTGTTTTACTCGCGGGCTGACCATTGATGCTGGCAATAACCTGGTTTCTTCTAATACCTTCAATCCAAGCTGGCGAGTTCCAGTCTACATCTCTAACCCGCAAGCTATCGTTTACAACAGCCGCATGAATTCCATGCCAAGCTCCTTCCATAACTCTTGGTTTAACATCAATCGTTAGACCTGCATAATTGAGATATTTGACATAATCCGGGGTTTTCACGGTGTATATGTAGCTAAAAAATTCTGCTAATGATCCCCCAGCTGTCTGCTCACATACCTTACGAAATTCATCTTCCGTATAACCTCGGTTTTCTTTTTTATAAAAAGTATAATACAAAGTCCTCATTACATCATTTAATGATTTCTTATTCTTTGTCTCATGTCTGATCTTAAAATCGAGCAACATCCCCATTACAGGACCCTTATCATAATAGGAAACAGTTTTATTAACCTCATCCCCTATTCTGCCAAAGGGGCCGTCAGACCAAGTATCATAACTTGCCTGACTAACAGCTTGAAACAAACTTCCGGGCGATGTCTCATATTTCTTAATTGCTTGTTGAAAGTTTACCAAAATTTGTTCACTGGATTCTAGTTTAGCCCACCTTAATAACATCTCATCATAATAGGTGGTAACGCCTTCCGCTACCCAAAGCATATTGGTTCTACTACCATTATCATAGTCAAAAGGCCCCAATTCTATGGGCCTAATCCTTTTTGCATTATAATGGTGAAAATATTCATGACCCAAAAAGCTTAGAATCCCCATCCGGCCACCTGGCTTATCTAAACTCTTGGATCCTGTAAACGCCACAGCACTGGAGTTTAGGTGTTCTATGCCACCTCCACCCGGACCGATACCGATAAAAGTATAATCTTTAAATGGTATATCGCCAATTACGGCTACAGCAGCTTCAATTACCTTTTTCAAATCTGCCATAAAAGCTTCCTTATTAAAATCCCCTAATTGATAGCCGATGAAATAATGTGGCACACCCTTAACAGTAAAGAAGGGCAATTCTTCCAGCTTTCCGATTAAAATCGGGCTATCATACAAGATGTCGAAATCATTTGCATGATATGTAAATTCTTTGATCTTTTCCAGGCCTGTTGCGATCCTGTTCCAACCCCTATACGGTTTAATATGAACGGTTACAGGTACATTAATCTGATCAGCAACATGCATAAACAAACCTGTTGGCGCAATAAAAGCACGTTCTGAATTCAAATAATTGGTAGCCACAAAAGATCTATTGGTCTTTACCTCATAATTAAGCTCAATTGCCTTTACCCCTCCTGAATACACTCTCCAGGTGTTGTGGTTTGCCTTATCCCATTTGACCGGATTACCTTTTAAATCACTAATTTTTAAATTTTTAATATCATTTGCATAATTTAATATTTGATAATAACCCGGCATCCATACCGGGATCTTAAAGTCGTAATAATTTTCACTTAATCCACCACAATTCAATACAACCTGAAAAGTATTTGACTCAGGTTGCTCCATTGAAACTGTATAAACCATCTCAAGTCTCGAAGCCTTATTAGACTGGCCGTTTGTGGTACCGGAAATAAACAAAATAAACAAGAGAAAAAAACTACTGAACTTGGGTTGCATTTTCATAATACGATCCATTTTTAATTAGGCAATTAAGGTAAATAAAAGTGTCAAAATCGATTTACCACCCTACTTATTTGGTTAAAAAATGATCATGATTAGATAATATATGAAGTATTAAACCATAAGTGGAATCATAATTTTAGTTAATGTTAAATCAATAATTAAAAAACAGCTAACTCACCCTAAACCAAACCATTATGAATTTGAAAAATTACCTAAGTAGATTATTTGGCGTTATTGCGATTATGATAATTCCATGGGCTGTATTTGCGCAGACCAAAATTACCGGAACCGTTAAGGATGCAACCGGACCAATACCTGGAGTTTCTATTTTAGAAAAAGGCACCAAAAATGGTACTCTAACAAATAGTGAGGGTCAGTTTACGCTAACCTTAACTAAGCCGAGTGCGGTGCTAGAGTTTAAGATGCTTGGTTTTATAACCAAAGATCTGTCGACCGAAGGCAAAAGCTCCCTTAGTGTGATCTTAGAAGAAGACACCCGAAGCTTGAGTGAAGTCGTATTAATTGGATACCAACGTATCACTAGAAAAAAGAACACAGCGTCCATTTCCAGTATCTCGGCTAAGGAGCTTGAGAATTTACCGGCCGCAAGTTTTGACCAACTTTTACAAGGTCGTGTATCGGGTGTAAACGTTCAAAATTTTTCTGGACAGCCTGGTACCGCACCTACCGTATCAGTTAGGGGTAACTCTTTACTTAGCAGGGGCTATGACGAATTTAATGTAGTGAATTCGCCCCTCTATGTAGTTGATGGAGTACCTCAGCCTACTGAGTCTTATGTAGGTCCTGGAACAGGAACGGGAACTAACTATCTTGCCGGAATCAACCCTATGGATATCGAGTCGATCGATATCTTAAAGGATGCTTCAGCCGCTGCGATTTATGGATCAAGAGCAGCGAATGGCGTAATTTTAATTACCACAAAAAAGGGAACAAGTGGTGACCCTAGAGTGGGCATCAACACCTATTATGGTGTTACAGCACGTCCTGAATTGCGTGATGTTACTTTAGGAACCGTTGAACGTAGACAAAAATTAGCGATTTTAGAAAATCAACTTACTTATGCCGATCAAAAACAATTACCTTACCTTTTAACAGACAGTTTAAATTCTGCATTCAATGGTAATACCGATTGGCAGGACATGTTTTATCAGCAAGGAAGAATCAGCAATGTCGATCTTAACCTAAGTGGTGGTGGAAACGGTGGAATGATCTATAGATTTAGCGGCGGCGCCTATAATGAAGAAGGTATTATCAAAGCTACCGGTTTTAAAAGATATACCGGTCGACTAAACCTTTCATCAAAAGCACTTAAAGAAAGATTAACTATTAACCCGCTTGTAGCCTTTTCTCGTTCGGATAGAGCAAGAGGAAATGGTAGTTCTGGAAGTCCAATTGCTTTAGGTTCTGGCAATATGCCTTCGTCGCTTTTCAATATGGATGATGAAAAAAGGGCTTTTTTATTGGGTGAATATGACGAAAACCTTGATAAAAACATAAGCAATCAGCTCACCTTGAATTTGAATATGAGCTATGATTTTTCTCCTAATTTCAGATTTACTTCTCAATCCTCTTATAAAGGAGATAATGATAGAAGAGATTTTAATAGAGGAAATGCATTGCAAAATAATCAGGGTAATTATTCATACAGCTTTGCCTCTAATGCAATAGATTTATTAACCTCGAACTTTTTAAGCTATAACAATACCTTTAAAAAACATAGCCTTAGCGCAGTGGTAGGTCAAGACATCCAATATAACCAATACCAAACCATAACCGCATCTGGATCCAACGGTGCGTCTGACAATATTCAAGTGGTAAATGGATTTCAGCAAGCAAAAATTGGTGCAGGATCTGACTACCAAGCATATGGTTTACTATCGTATTATGCAAGGATAGCCTATGATTTCGATAGTAAATATTTATTCTCATTTAGCGCCAGAGCAGATGGATCATCGCGTTTTGGAAAGAATAATAAATGGGGTTATTTCCCTTCTGCCTCGGCAGCATGGTTGTTAAGTGAAGAAGATTTCATGAAAGACAATAAACTTTTTTCAATGGTTAAATTGAGAGCAAGTATTGGTAACTCAGGAAGCTTACCAACAAGCAATTATCTACAATACAACCTATATAACGTAAACGCAGCTGGCTATTTTGGTGGAGGAGGTTCTACCTCTTACAATGGGGTTACTGCAATTACACCAAATTTTTATGATGGGGTAGCTCAGAAAAACTTAAGTTGGCAGAAATCAATGCAATGGAACATTGGTACTGACATTGAGCTTAAAAACGGAAAATTCGCTTTCCAATTTGAAGTCTATAACAAAGAAAGTTCTTTACAACTATTTAGCGTAAATTTACCTTTAACAACAGGTTATGATCTTGCATTAACCAACTCAATAGGGGTAAGAAACTCAGGAGCCGAGGTAACGGTGATAGCCAATCCATTAAAAGCTTCCAGTAAATTTAGATGGACTACCCAATTTAACATCTCCTATAACAAAAACCGTATCATGAGCTTGCCAAATGGCGGTAGAGATTTGGTTATGGATGGGGATAGGTTTGATAAATCTCACATTCTATCAGTAGGCAGTCCGATTAATGCATTCTATTTGTATAGAACCAAAGGTGTATTTAAAAGTGATGCCGATGTACCTCAAAACCCATTCACCGGTGAGAAGTATAGAAACAGTAACGGAACGTTCTTAGGAGGTATGTTTTATTTCGACGATTTGGATGGAGATTACTTTACCGACGTGTTTAATTCAGGGATAAATCCAGACAAACTACCAATGGGGGATCCTAATCCGAAATATACCGGGGGTTGGACAAACAACTTCAGTTACAAAGGTTTTAGTTTACAAATCTTCTCTGCATTTACCTTTGATAGAGATGTACTTAATCTATTTGAAGCAGATCGTTTCTCGACTTCAACTGATGGTAATGCCGTGGCTAATTATGCACAATTTTCTTCACCAGATTATAGTAATATCGATATCTGGAGAAATCAAGGCGATGATGCCCGTTATGCCAAAGTAGACCTTGGTTCGTATCGTTATTATTATACGAGTGCACAAAGTTTTTTCTTAGAAAAGGGTGGATGGTTTAGAATCAAGAGCATAAACGTAGGTTATCAACTGCCTGCGCCAATGACAAAAAAATTAGGTATGTCCAAACTTAAAATATTCGGAATCGCTGACAATGTAGCCATGTTCCAACAATCGAAAAGACTACCTGATGCAGAAGCGGTAAATCCATACGGCGAATATAACGGGGCAGGTTATCCAATTCCAAGAAAATACACCTTAGGTTTAGAAATTCAATTTTAACTTCTAAAAGATGAAAACAATATATAAAAATTTAATTATACTAAGTACAGTGCTCATTGCAACTAGTATAACCTCATGTAAAAAACTTTTAACAGAAGAGCCTAAAAATTCTACCTATCAAGAAGTTTTCTGGCAAAATGCCAGAGATGCTCGAAGCGCGATAGCCGGTAACTATGCTTTGTTAAGAGATGCTGTTACCGATAAAGAAAACAGATATTATATGTACGGTGATGCAATAGCGAAGAGCTACTTTACCATGCAATATACCGGTGATGGTTTAGAAGGCATCCAAAATGGTGATTTCACGTTCCAATACAATGTCGAAAGTTTGGCTAATTGGACCAAATACTATAAAACAATTGCCATGTCTAACATTGTATTGGCAAACATCCCTAAAATGACCGATACGCAGCTGAAAGATGAAGAGAACCCAACTGAATTTAGAAATAGCTTAATGGGACAAGCTTTATTTATTAGAGCACTTAGTTATTTTATGATGGTGAGAGTTTGGGGCGATGTGCCATTGGTCACAGAAGCGTATGAAGATCCGATCAGCGCGCCACAATTAGGTCGTTCGCCAAGGGCAGCTGTAATGAAACAAGTTGAAGACGATTGCCACAAGGCTGCAAGCCTTTTAAGCTGGACTTACGAGAATACTGGAGACGCTAAAGTTACGGCTAACAAAGGGTCGGTTTATGCTTTATTAGCTCACTTATATCTTTGGAGAGCAACTATGACAGATGTAAGTAACAATAGTCCTATTATGGCTGATGTTAACAGTGCAGATACAACCATCAATGCAATTATCAGTCGTGGAGGTTATTCTCAGACAGATACATCGAAATATTACAATACCTTCATTGGACGCTCACCGGAAGGCATTTTCGAGATCAATATGAGTGATAATACATTAGAAGGTTCAAATAGTAGCATTGGAACACGTTTCTTAAATGGCTCATATGTGAATGGTTATGGAAACAATCCACGCAATTTCGTACTAAAAAGCTACCTAGATAATCATTTTGGTTTAGGTGGTCAGTGGGTATGGGACGGCACTCAATGGAACTGGGTTGCTCCTTTAGATAAAGGCGATGTAAGGTTTAAAAAGAACTTTGACCTTGTTGAAACTGATAAGCCAATGCTGATCAAATACTCAAACGTAATTTATCGTAATCCTGGACAACGCCTTGATGCAGTACTTAGCAATAACATGATTATCTTTAGATTGAGTGATATGATGTTGTTAAAAGCAGAGATTGCTTTATATAAAAATGACCCAGCCACAGCAACTGATATTATCAATTCGTTCAGAAAAAGAAATGGGGCTTCACCACAAGCACAAATCCCAGCGGGATGGAGCAAAGACGATGTAATGTATGAATACATTTTAGAGCGTGGAAAGGAAATGTTCTTAGAAGGACATCTATACTATGATTTACTTAGAACTAGGACTTATGAGTATTTTATTGATTGGATGAGCGAAGACAGGTTTAAACGTGAAGGGTTCTACTGGCCAGTTGATCCAGCGTTATTTAGAGAAAATCCAAATTTAAAACAAACCACTTATTGGTTAGGTAAAGTTTAATCTAAGAGAAATTAATTATGAAAAATAAAATCACCATCTGTGTACTTTTTGCACTTTCTATATTGTTTGCCTGCAAGAAGGATGATTATAAAAATGACGGCGGCAAAAGTATCGCTTACGTTGATATGACGACCTATGATTACCTAAAATCGAACAAAAAATTCGACTCTTTGGTAAAGGTAATTGATAAGGCAGGTTTAAAAGATGCCATCAATGGAAATATTACCTTTTTTGCCACAACCAACTATGGTGTAGCAGATTACGTAGCTGCCAAAAAATACAAAAGATCTGTAGAACTTGGTGATGAAAACATCAAGTTTACCATTCAGGATTTGAATGTACAAGAGCTACGCGATTCTTTAAAAACTTACATGTTTCCCGGTAAAATAAACAGAGAAGATATAACCCTAGGCGGAGTATTATATGATAGTGCATTAGGGAACATTCCTGATGTAAAATTTATGATCAAATTTAGAAGATCATATAGCTATAGCAACTATGTAAGCTTTATCGACTACGTGACCTACACTAAAGTAATTGGAACCCGAGATGATAAAGAAGCCGATCAAGCTACAATCCCGCAAAATCAAAAGGATAAAGCAGTTGATTGTCAAACATCGGGAATTATCACCAAAACGGGTATTATTCATGTGCTAGATGGTAATCATCGATTGTTTTTCAACGCTGAATCAACAGGAGGTTAAAGATGGATAATCACATTTTAAAAAATTATATGATGAAATTTAAATATATATTGGCAGCTGGGCTTTTAGTAAGCATAGCAGCATGTACAAAAATCGATGATGGTTTTCAAAGTTCAGCAATCCGTTATAAGAACAATGATATCTTCGCAAAAAGGGGCCTAATACTAACCCAATCTGACCGAATAAATGCAGATGGTTCTACGCCTCCCTATACTTTTAAGATGCTGAATCTTAGAGGTGTTGACGGAAGCCCAGCACCAAAAGAATTCTCGACTGAATATGAAGTATTAGTATTTAAAACTGGTGAATCATTTAACATTGCAACAGATACAACCGTTGCGTTGCTAGATAAGAAAAGGGAGTTGCAAAAGAAATTCCCAATGTACTTTAATGAGCAAAGTGGGCAACTAACTTTCAATAAGGCATCTGCCAACCTTCCGATTGGCAAATATGTTTTTGATGTTGAAATGACCAACCCTACTGGAACTAAAGTATTTCCATCGCTGGCAACAATCAATGTAGTTGATCCAATTGGAGAAGATTTATTTGTAGTGAACTCTACAGGTGCTGCAGGGGCCCATGATGTGACTGGTGCTTTTCTAGACATGAAAGCGCCGAAAGTAACTGCAAAGAAAATCTCTAACAATGGTGCTCGTGCTATTTTAAAGATCGTTGATAGAAATGGAGTAACCTTTAATCCGAAAGCGGGTGAAATTATTAAACGTGGCGACCGTCCTATTTTCGAAAATTACGCAAAATTTAACCCGGTATTAATTACAGATACGGCGATGATCTGCGACTTTGAAGTTGCACCATTTCCTTTAGCAAGGTATGTTACGCCTGCAACAGACTGGGGGTTTTTGATGTACTATAGGATACCAAGTCAATTTGTGAATATTGATGGGATGGCTCCTGGCCTTTACTCGGCTAATCCTAGATTTGAATTCCAATTAAAATTAGAAGGAACCTATGTAATTGAAGTTAAGTTAACTGATGTAACTAAAAAATAATCGATTTCTTTTTAAAACTTAGGCAATCACTTTGACAAATCAAATATTTGTTAAAGTGATTGCTTTTTTATATCCAAAAACTACTATCTTAACTTCATAAAATACGTTAATGAGACTATATACCGACCAAACTCGCATCTTAGTTGCAGTAGACTGTATCATATTTGGTTACGATGGCGAAAATCTAAAATTACTACTTATTAAAAGAGGCTTTGAACCTAGAAAAGATGAGTGGAGCTTAATGGGCGGATTTATTGGCGGAAACGAAAATTTATATGAGGCCGCCGAACGAATATTATATCAATTGACGGGTTTAAAGGAGGTTTATTTAGAACAACTGAAAGCTTATGGCACACCAGATCGTGATCCTATTGAGCGGACATTATCGGTTGCCTATTGTGCATTAATTGATATAAACAAATATAAGATGCAAATTAATGACCAATACCATCCCGAATGGTTTTTGCTCAATGAGCTGCCCAGGCTTATTTTTGACCATGATAAAATGGTGGATGAAGCCAAACGCAAAATAAGATATAAGGCGGCTATCCATCCTATTCTATTTGAGCTGCTACCCAAAAAGTTTACCATTCCTCAACTTCAAAAACTGTACGAGCAGGTATATGGCACTACAATTGACAACCGAAACTTAATCCGTAAAATAAACTCCAGTAAATTACTCATCAGACTTGATGAAAAAGATAAATCAAGTTCAAAAAAAGGTGCCTTTTATTTTAAGCTAGATGAAGATAAATATGAAGCTAACTTCCAAGCATTCCTTAACTTTATACCCAATCCTGGCAACCTTATAGGTTAAATCCCCCACCGATCACCCTAATGTTTGGTAAAATCTACCAGCTGTAAAGTTTGATATTCCATTGGTAACTGAGCTAGGCGCTATTACAGAGGCTGAAGATCTTCCACCCACCAAAGAAACACAAGTAACTACCCAATGTATTAAAGACGTCAATACAGCCATAGGCTTGTTAAGCTGGGACTATGAAAACCCGAGCAATAGAACCGTTAGAAATACGTAAATCGTGCAAACTAATATGTAGTGAAGCAATTTAGTAGTCAGATTACTGTGGCCGACTCCACTGTGGCTCTAGTAAACAAAAAAACAAGATCAGCCTGTTTTTGTTAACTAACTTCCGTCATTGCGAGGCACGAAGCAATCTAGTCGTGAGATTGCTTCGTGCCTCGCAATGACGTTTTTCGTTGATCAATCCTAAAATTACTAAACGAACCGTATCCACTTTGTTCACCATAAGTAGCATGATATAGGCCAATTTGAAGAGGCTTCTTGTCCATATCAGTACGTAGCACCGGACTTCCTGGTAACTCTTTCCAAGATTTGCCATCCTCACTTGATCTCAAATAAAATATATTTCCATCACGCTCAATCTGCAGATATCTATGAAAATTGAAAGCAGTATTATTATTGGTTTGAATACGACCACGGCTACCGAAATTCGTAACCATATTGCCAATCCCCCACCCCAGCATCACACTGTTTTGCAACAAACCACCGTTTTCTGCATTCCGTACCATGAGGCCTACGTCACTAGCGCCATTAGCTTTTCTTTCTTTCAAGCCACTCATATCGGTCAAATTAACTTCAGCAACAAAATTGCCACTAATGGTTTTGTATAAAAAGGGGCCAAGTGGAGTAGATCTATCCCATTTTGTATTGGTAGACGACAAGGTTAACACCCCTTCTGCAACAGCTGCCTGGTCTGCATTGCCCATCAGACCATCCCATCCGGTTGAAGAAACTCCATTCTTAAAATCAATGTTAGTACTAAAACCATTGTTAAATATCTTAAACTGATTTTTAGCGGTATTTACGTTAACATAAACCGCCGGCAGAGTTACATTGCCAAAGTTATCTCTTGCTTTAACGGTATATTGATAGGTCTTCTCTTCAATTAAACCAAAGTTCGTAAACTTTTTATCATTTATCCACCCACTGTTAAACAGCCCATCGTTGGTGGTAAAATAGTATTTCACGCCCTTGCCTGGCATTTTCGCAATCTTCGCAGACATGGTAATCATTGTTGGTGAAATAGCAATCGGTTGCTGTTCAAATTCAGCAACTACACTGGATGCAAGTTTGTGTTGCTGCCAACTTTCATATTGAGCTAATGCGGCATTGTGGCTAAGTGCATAATTATAAAGAATAAGTGAGGCAATTCCATTTTTGGAACTTTCAGCTCCCTCATTATTTGTAAAGATGTTAAAACCATTACGACTAATTTTCTCTACATTAACAATGTTCTGTTTATCGATTATGCCATTTATATAGGTTTGATGGAGGCGGCCATCAAAAGTGCTTACTACATGCTCCCATTTTCCAGTCCCCTTAATTTTTAAGCGCTTAGCGCCCATACTAAAAGTTAAGTCTTGTTTAGCCGATGAAGCAAATACCTGTGCAACGATGGTAAAAGGCTTTTCAGCTGAAGGACTAGCTTTATCAAAAGTAACTTTACCGCCATTTCCCAAATTAAGTGCAACTTTACTTTCCATATCTTCAACTATGAGAGGGTTTTCGGCTGGCACTAAATTCCCACCAGCAAAACCCTCATTTTTCCAAGCCTTTAGCTTACCATAGTCCAATGAAGTAGACTCGAAATATAAAGCCGCCTCCGAATCGTTATTTTCAGTTGCCAATTTCTTTACCTCATTTGCCGAAAGTGGAGTATCATAGAGCTTTACGGAGGCTATTGCACCCGAGAAGTAAGCATTTCGATCTGGAGTAGTACCGATATAAATCTCACTAAGCCGGTTGATAAAAAGCATTTTCCGTTCCTCGGTATCCAACACACCATCCACATACAGTCGTTCCATAGTACCATCAAACACCAATGCTATATGATGCCATTTCCCAGCTTCCGGTAATTTTTTATAGGGCATATCAGGCCAACCCATGTGGGCTACTGCACCCCAGTTTCTATTGCGGCCATAACCAACGGTGGCATTTGTTAAATCTACTCCTCCGCGTTGGGTCCAAGAAAGAATTGGCTCTTCATCCCCAATTGTTGGATTATAAACCCACATTGCTGCAGTAAAACTACTGTTTCCACTTAAAGAACCTGGTGCTTTGAAGCTGGATTTAAAATAAGACTTTCCCGGAAAAACCAGTGCTTTTTTCCCTCCGATAATATCCACAACTGGCGCCTCTGTTTGATCGGTAGAAAAAACACCTTTCACCTTACCTGCATTTAGCCATTCGCTTACACTGCTTCCAACTTTCAAAGATTTAGCGTTAAGGTCTACAATTAAACCTTGGGGAGTATATGTACGGTGATCGGCCAACTTTTTGGTAGTGGTAATTGCATTTGGGCGATACGCATCGTTATCGAAGACTTTTATGTTCCACACAGCCTTGTTTAACCCCGGATATTCAGTATCAGTAATGGTTAATTTAAGATAACGGGCCTTTACATCCCCAAAATCTATAACTGGACTTCCATGCTTCGTGTTTTGCGTTTTATCAGCGTATACTTTCCATATTTTACCGTCCACAGAATAATCAATTCTATATTGGTAATACCATGTGGCATATTCAAATTGCGTATGAATGCTCTTCACACGCTTAACAGTCCCCAAATCTAGTTCTAGCCACGAAGAAACCGTATTATTTTTTGGCTTCCATAGCGTTCCATTATGATCATCAACGGCAAAACCCGGCTTAAAATCTTCACCATAAAACGAAGAAGCTTTAACTTTTGCATTAAAAGCTAAATTAGGGAATGGGTTACTATTTTTAGCTAAATAACCTACTCCTTCATGAGTTGGATTAATTTTAACAATATTTCCTTCCGAATCAAATTCCATCTTATCGGCTACAACTTGTCGGTGATAGCCACCTTCGTTATTCGGATTATTGTGCCTATGATATATCATGTAAAAGTCGGCACCTTGCTGTAAAACGGACTGATGTCCAGGCCCATGAACTGTGCCATCTGCATTGGTAGAAAGCACCGGATTGTTCTTTCCGAACACGAATGGTCCCATTGGCCCGGTTTTACTCATTACATACTGAACCCTATAGGTACCATCTTCACAACGACCAGAAGAGTAGGTTAAATAATAAATACCATTCCTCTTAAACATAAATGGGGCTTCGAAAAAATCCTTCGCCACCGTATTGGGAATTTGTGCTAACTGCGCAAAAGACTTCATATCAGCATTCATTAAACCCACCCCACAACCATGGTTAGGGTAAATGCCCCAAGTACCCCAATACATGTAGAATTTTCCATCATCGTCTCTAAAGGTCTGCCCATCGAGCGTAATCACATTAGGAACTAAAAAATTGGGTACTATTGGCTTTCCTTCTGGCAATAAGGAGGTCCACGGACCCACCGGCGTATCGCCCACTGCTCCAAAAATTTCTACCGGCTGGCAATAGTAAATGTAATACTTACCATCGTTTCCTTGTGTTACATCTGGTGCCCAGTAATGATGGGTTGTTGGCCAGTTCATATCTTGCAGCGACCAGTTTACAAAGTCTTTCGACATCCATACCTGCGATGGACCGAAACCTCCTCCATTCCCATCCGTCGTTGCATAGATATAATAGGTATCGCCAAACTTTTTCACAGTTGGGTCGGCAAAATAACCTGGAATAATAGGGTTTCCTTTACCCGGCTGTTGATGAGTTTGAGCAAGCAAAGCTGTACTGAAACAACACAAAATTAATAGAACTAAGTATCGTAGCATAAGTTGTTGTTTTGGAGGTGGCATTCGTCTTTGAGTGGTTATTCGCCATTGCGAGGTACGAAGCAATCTCCTTTCTAATGGTGTGCTGTAAGATTGCTTCGTACCTCGCAATGACGATGAAACCGTTTGTATTTACCCACGACGTTAACGTGTTGCAGTTTGATTATTTCGGCTAGGTAGCTCAATGTTGAGCAAATGTTTAATAAAGAACTCACGTTTTCTGCGCCTTCCGTACGTACCGCCATCGCTATGTCCCATTCCTGGAATAGTTAAAATCTCGAAATCCTTATTTGCCTTAATGAGCGCATCGCCCATTCGATAAGTCGATTCTGCCGGTACATTCTCATCCGCTTCACCAACAATAAGTAAAAGATCTCCTTCCAATTTATGTGCGTTGGTTATATTAGATTGGGCTGCATAATGTGGACCAACGGGATATCCCATCCACTGTTCATTCCACCATTGCTTATCTACCCGGTTATCATGGCAACCGCAGGCTGAGACTGCGGTTTTATAAAACTCAGGATGGAACAACAAAGCACCCGCCGAATTTTGTCCACCTGCAGACGTTCCGTAAACACCAACCCTGCTAATATCAGCGTAGGGATACTTTGTAGCCATTGCTTTCATCCACGCAATCCGATCAGGAAAACCAGCATCAGCCAGATTTTTCCAAGCCACATCATGAAAAGCTTTTGAACGATTAGCTGTACCCATTCCATCAATTTGCACTACGATAAATCCCAATTCTGCAATACTCTGCATTTCACTAACAGGCATAAAATTTTTAGGCACAAAACTGTCCTGCGGACCCGCATAAATATTTTCTATAACCGGATAAGTTTTATTAGGATCTAGGTGGGACGGCCGACAAATTACGCCCCAAATATCCGTAATACCATCTCTTCCCTTTGCCATAAAGGGTTCTGGTAATTTAACACCGGTTGCAAGGTACGCTGCTGCGGAGCCCCTCTCCACTTCCATTAGTTTCTTGCCGTCGGCAACTCGTCTGAACTCCATCACTGGTGCAATATTAACCTGAGAATAGGTGTCGATATAATATTTTTTATCAGGGGTATAAGTAACCGTATGATTTCCTTTTTCTGGTGTTAGATCTAACATTCCCTTCCCATCAAAACCAATGCGGTAATAATGGATATAATAAGGATCTTCATTGGAATTTACTCCGCTTGCTCTAAACCAAAGCTGACGTTTAACTTGATCGACACTATCGACATTGCGCACCACCCAGTTTCCCTTAGTAATTTGATGCTGTTTACCCGTTATACCATTCACCAAATAAACATGTTGCCATCCATCTTGTTCACTTGTCCATATAATCTCATTTGTTTTAGGCAAATAACTGGTAAATACTCTGTTCTGGTAAATAAAAGTGTTAGTTTTCTCGTCAACTACATTTCTCGTTTTCCCCGTTTGGGTATCAACTTCGATAATTCTAAAGCGCTGATGCCCACGGTCAGTTTTCTCATAGGTATAGTATCTATTGTTCCCCTCTCTCCATTGAATTCGCGGAGGACCATTTAAATCTAATATGTCGGTTTCAACTTTCGTCTGTTTCTTTGTGGCAATATGAAAAACGAAAGGCTCATAAGAACTAAATTCATCGCCCGGTTGCGCATAAGGTCTGGTTTTTAATTCTCCCCTCGTTGTACCTGGAACTGAACTAAGGATATAGCTAATTTCCTTGGTTTTAACAGGGTTGCTTTTATAAGCTACTAAGGTTTTGCTATCGGGCGACCAAACGCCATATCCGTAAGGCTTTTCAGCGGTACCATCCGTTGTTAATTGTGTTTGCAAATTGGTCGACAGCTCTTTTATAAATAAATTTCCTCCCTGAAAAGCAATTTCCTTTTTTCCATCGGGAGATTTCAAATTCGGGCCAAACCTTCCACGTCCCCTTCTATCCTGAAAAGATGGTCTTCTATTGTAATTGGCATATACTGTATCCGTAGTTGGGGTAGCATTATAGCTCGATAAATTGACCTGAAACCACTCCCCCTCGGCTTTTAAAGTTAACACTGTGGCGTTCTTATTGAAAAACATTTCGCTTATCCTCAATCGTGCGGCCTCTTGTTTCTTCCCAGATGCTGCCCCCAGCACCTGTGCTAATTTGTGGTGGTCGAATGCGACCTTTTTTGTTCCTGCAAGTGGGTTTACATAGACATACTCCCAATTCCTTCCCGGCAAATTCTTTCTATAATAAAACGAGGTTTTATCTTGTTGCCAAAATGGAACGATACTATTGTTAGCCGCAACATTTCTTAATGCCGTATCAAGGGAACTCGCTTGCTTCATCACTTCTAAAAACTCAGCAGTAAAAGGTTTAAACGGTTGAAGTGCAGTCTGCTGCGCATTTGCACAAAAACTCATGCCAGAAATTAGTAGGAAAAGCGCAGGTTTTAAGTAAGAAATTCGTTTCATATCATTATTCGTTTGTTGTTGTCATTAGTCTGCTAGGCATAAAATTCTACTTCATTCTCATCTGTCGTCCGTCATTGTGGTCTTATCATCCGTCATTGTGGTCTCTCGTCCGTCATTGCGAGGCACGAAGCAATCTAGCCGTTAGATTGCTTCGTGCCTCGCAATGACGGAAATTCACAGGAATTGCACATACTTGTGTAAATCCTTTTCCAGATGCATCACATATTAATAGACAATCCCTATTTAACTCCTTTTTTATTTAAAAACCCAACCAAGTAATATACTGGAATGCCTATTAGTGTAATAATTAAGCCCGGCCAAGTAAATTTCGGCTTAAAAATGATGAGCAATGTGCAAAATGCCAAACCCATTAGTATATACACAATAGGTAAAACTGGATAACCAAATGCCTTATAAGGCCTATCTGCATCAGGGCGCTTTTTACGTAATATAAAAATACCAAAAATGGTCAGCATATAAAACAGCACGACCACGAAGGAAATCATATCTAATAAATCTCCATATTTTCCACTAAGACACCATAAACAAGCAAAAAGGCATTGGATCCATAAACCGAAACCGGGTACCGCATTTTTGTTAAGCGTTCCAGCTTTTTTAAAAAAGAGTCCGTCTTTCGCCATTGAATAATACACTCTAGCCCCCGCCATGATCAAACCGTTGTTACAACCAAAGGTTGATACCATAATCATCAAAGCGATAATAATTGTTCCTGAGGTACCAAAGATGAAATTGGCAGCTGATACAGCTACGCGGTCTTTATCTGCATAGGCAATATCGTGCAAAGATAATACGCCGATATACATCATATTGGTTAACATATATAAAACGGTCACAATGAGTGTTCCCAAGGCCAGACTCAAGCCGATGTTCTTCGCAGGGTTTTTAATTTCGCCCGCAATAAATGTTACATTGTGCCATGAATCACTGCTAAAAATTGAACCAACCATCGCTGCAGCAATGGCACCAAAGGCTGCTAAGGTGGTATACGAACCCAAACTTCCACCGATGGTTAATGGCGCCAATGTCCAGCTATTTTGCCAGTTTTTTTCCCATATACCACTATCTAAAAAGAACAAGCCAAAAACAATTAGGCCGAAAAGACTCAATAATTTGGTTAGCGTGAAAGTAGTTTGAATGGCTTTACCACTATTTACCCCTCTGCTATTGATATAAGTTAAAATGACTATCACACCGATCGCTAACATTTGGGCAGGGGAAATTGTCAAGAACCCTAAATCTACAAACACTAAGTCTTCACTAAATACCGGAATTAAGTAAGCTGTAAATTTCGCAAAAGCGACTCCAACTGCGGCAATGGTAGCCGTCTGAATCACGGTGAAAAAACTCCATCCATATAAAAAACTGACTAACGGATTGTAAGCTTCTTTAAGATAAACATATTGTCCGCCAGCCTTAGGAAACATCGAACTTAATTCGCCATAACTAAGTGCCGCGGTAAGGGTCATGAAGCCTGTAATTAACCAAACCACCAATAGCCACCCCGAACTACCCACGTTTCTAGTAATATCAGCACTTACAATAAATATGCCTGATCCTATCATGCTCCCAGCAACGAGCATAGTAGCATCCATTAACTTAAGCGAAGGCTTGAATTGTATTGTTTCTTTCATGTTGGTGTTGGTTGATGGTTAATGGGTTCCTATTTTCGTTATTGCAAGGCACGAAGCGATCTTATTTAAAGTCATAAAACTTCCACTGCGTGGTAAAATCCCTTGTGAGAGGTTGGTTAATAAACGTGGCTCTAACCATTTCTATTGGAATTTGATTTTCCTTCATAAATGATTCATGAAACTCTTTATAGGACATCTTTCCTTTATCGACCATCTCATTTTTTAGCGACATAATCTGAAGGCCACCCACCAAATAAGCAACTTGGTATAACGGACTATATCCGCCTGCAAAAGATCTTCTGACTTCTCCTTCAGCATTTGCTCTTTCATGCCCCACTCTATCTACTAAAAAATCAACACACTGTTGTGGATTCCATTTACCCATGTGGAAATTTAAAGAAAAAAGTATCCTAGCGCACCTGTGCATTCTCCAAAACAGCATGCCAATTTTCTCTTCAGGAGTTTTAGCAAATCCTTTATCATACAGTAATAACTCCCAGTATAGTGCCCATCCTTCGCCACTAAACGGCGTAGAAAATGTATTTCTATAGCTCTTGTACCGACTGTTCATATAATACTGTAAGTGATGACCGGGGACTAGTTCGTGGTGAACAGTAGCTCTGGAAAAGTATGGGTTATTGCCTCTCATACTCATCAATTTATCCTCCTGCGACATAGATTGAGTTGGATAAGAAATACTAATTTCTCTTCCACCAGTAAAAAATGGGTTAACCAATTGCCTTTGTGCACTCATCATCACCATACCCCAAGTTTCGTTAGCTATAGGTGGAAGATCCATAAGGTTATGAGTTTTAATAAAATCAAGCGCATCATTTTGTAGCTTAACAATAAGCTCTGGCTGCTTTCCGAGTGGAACATAGCTATTTTTTACCTGCTCTTGCGCCTTCTTCCAATCGCTACCAAAACCCAAGTCTTTGGAGGCTTGAAGCAATTCTTTATCACAATAAGCAAACTCCTTTTCGGCTAATTGTATCAGTTGTTCTGGCGTATAGGGCAGCATTTCCGCCGTAATCTGTCTTTGTAGCTCTTCTTTTCCAATTGGTGAACCTACAATTTTGTTGCCTTCCGGCTTTTCCACTTTTACTGCAAAATTAGTAGCGTACTTACTCAAAGATGCGGTTAAATCTTCGGCTGGTTTCGGTACCCACCAAGTAAATTCAGGATCGTAATTCACATAAAAATCGGTAAAGTTCTTGAGTCTGGCCGATAATGCATTGATAGCCCGGCTTGCTGTTGCTATTTCAGTTGCTTGAAGCTCATTATTTTTTTTGAACGCGGTCGACGCAGAATCGACTCTTTTCATGATTTTTGTTAGTTGGGCGGCCACTGTAGCTCCCTGCATATATTTACCGCGCCTACGTTGTTTCTCTAGTTCATAAATTTCATTGGCAAAAGGAATATATCTTTGAATGCTTTGATAAACGCTTGCATCTTCCTTCAATCTTTCCAAATTAGAAGATAGTTGCTTCTTAAGTAATACGTAATCTACTTTACCGTAAATACTAAACTTATCAAACTCCAAATTCTTCAGCTTTGATAAATAATCGCTATTTATTTCTATCAATCTATTTCTTTGTTCTGGCGAAGCGTAATTATTTCCTCGACCGGAAAAACCACCCGAACTTGCAGGACTATAAAAATCTTGAATGGCAATAATATCTCGCTGATAAGATACAATTGTTGTGCCCATTTCACTAGTTTGCTCATAAAGTGCCTTCTGAGCGAAAGCGTTTAAATTCGAAAAAGCTATTAGAAGAAAACAATAGCAAATAGCAGAAATCAATGATGAAATTGGTTTGATCATTTTTAGATAAAGCATAATTTGGAAGATTTGTTGATTATTTAATTACCAAGAATTAACTATAGGCTACCATTTTGACCTTACTCACATTGTTATAAGTGTCCATATATACCCTAGGAGATTTACCAATGATACTTTTGAACACCCTATTAAAGTTAGTTATACTATTAAAACCCGCTTTATAGGCAACTCCAGAAATACAATCTGCCTTCTGGCCAGAAATTAAACTTTTGCACGCATCATTAATTCGAACTTCGTTTAAAAAAGAGATAAAAGTATGTCCTGTATGTTTCTTAAAATAGCGGCAAAACGCCTGTGGAGTCATGTAAGCTGCATTGGCAACATCTTCGAGCGTAATCTGGTTGTTATAATTGCGCATGATGAAATTGAGGATATTACTTAGTCTTCTGCCCTCATTTTCAGATATATCAGAGGAGTAAACTTCAGAACATAAAGCTTCTAAATTTGTATCTATATTCTGAAGTGAGTTGAGGAACTGAATGAAACTAAATAATACATCTGTACCGCTTGAACTATGTACAGCCACAATTTTAGCGGCAATTTCCTTCTCATATTTAGATGGGATTTTAAATCCATGTTTATGATTACTTAAAAAACCATTTACTGCACCCATTTCCGGCAGACTAAATAAAGACTTCAAAATTCCGGTAGGATTAAAATAAAGAGAACAAGCTCTTATCGTTTTCTTTTTATCAGACATGAAATATTCTGGATTGCTTTTAAATAAATGCGGTAGATTGGCACCGATTAAAAATATATCTCCAGCACTAAAAGAATGCATGTTATTTCCTGCCAGCAAGGTTCCTTCTCCTTCTTGAACCCAAGTAATTTGCCACTCGTCATGGCGGTGAAGATATTGATAGAAATGAGGAAGTTCAATTTGCTCTGAAATAACACTCTTATCATCAGGAACCAGCATTGTAAATGGAAGTACTTTCATCTTTATTTCGTTTGGTTAATTTAATTTACAAATATTAACAGTTGCCGAAGAAAAAATCCCCCAAACGGTTAAAATCCTGTTACCATTAGTCAATATACGTTAAAATGACGCTTATTAACTCAACTTCGTAAGTCGCCCACCCATCCCCCGACTTCGCAAGTCGAGCCTGCAAGAAATCAGTTAAAATCCGGCAAAAACCTGCAAAATATGATAGACATACGCTAGAAATAACTTCCTAATTTTATTTCTTTAATAATCAGCTCAATTAAACCATATCATGGACACAATTATTGGTAAAATCCTTTTAATCGGCACATTTTTTTATGCGATCTCAGCAAACGCACAGAGTAGACCAAAAACGTATCAACTTCAATCTCCCGATAAAAAAATAAAAATAGACGTCGCAATTACCGATAAAATCACTTGGGCTGTTAGTCAGGAAAATGAGCCCCTATTACGACCTAGTTTAATTGCGTTGCATTTAAATAATAAAGTTCAACCCGGAGTTAATCCTGTTTTAATCAAGCAGCAAATAAAATCATACAATGACTTAATTGTTGCCACGGTTGCTATAAAAAACAGGGAGATTATTAACCACTTTAATGAATTAAAACTTGATTTTAAAGGAGGTTACAGCATTTACTTTCGCGCCTATAATGATGGAGTTGCCTATCGCTTTGAAACCCATTTAAAGGACCTAAATATTGAGGTTTTGGGAGAAACAGCCGATTTTAACTTTAACGGCAATAACAGGGTATTTTGGCCTCAAGAAGAAAATAAGGAGTTTTTATCCCATTTCGAGAGTTTATATAAAGATTCTGTGATAACTGCCTTTAAGCCCACACAACATGCTGCCTTGCCAATGCTTCTATTTGCTACAAATGGAACAAAATTACTCGTTAGCGAAGCTGACTTATATGATTATCCAAACCTATTTCTTTTTGGTACCAATGGTAACAGTTTGAAGGCGGGGTTTCCGAAAGTGATCGAAGAAAGTTTACCCGTTAGAGATCGTGGAATAAAAATTACGAAACTGGCTAATTATATCGCAACAACTAGCGGACGAAGAAAATATCCTTGGCGTACGATCGCAATTTGCAGAGATGACAAAGAACTTTTAGTTAACAATCTCACTTACAAGCTCTCCACACCTTCTGTTTTAACAGATACGGAATGGATAAAACCAGGAAAAGTTGCTTGGGATTGGTGGAACGACAATAATATTTATGGGGTGAATTTTAAAGCTGGTATTAACACAGAAACTTATAAATACTACATAGATTTCGCATCGGCCTATGGCTTGCCCTATATTATGTTGGATGAAGGCTGGACAAGAACAACAACAGATCTGTTAAACCCATCGAAAAATATCGACATCCAGGGGCTTATTAATTATGGCAAATCAAAAGGCGTTGGTGTTTGGTTGTGGACGTTATGGGAGCCTTTAGACAAAGATATGGACAAAATAATGGCCTTATATGCCAAATGGGGTGCAAAAGGCATAAAGGTAGATTTTATGGCAAGAGCCGAACAATATATGGTTAATTTCTATGAACGCACCGCGGCAACAGCGGCAAAGTATAAGTTAATGGTCGACTTACATGGAGCTTATAAGCCTGTTGGCTTAAACAGAAAATACCCCAATGTACTAACTTACGAGGGCGTTAGAGGGGCAGAAAATAACAAATGGAGCACTGAAATTACCCCAACACACAACTTAACCTTACCCTTTATCAGAATGGCTGCTGGACCGATGGACTACACCCCAGGTGCAATGATCAATGCAACCAAGAAAAACTTCAGTATTGTTTATTCAGCACCTATGAGTATGGGAACTAGGGCTCATCAGGTAGCGATGTATGTAATGTATGAGAGCCCGTTACAAATGCTAGCCGACAACCCTTCAAATTATTTAAAAGATAGTTTATGTACGTCTTTTATTTCGCGTATCCCTACCGTATGGGATCAAACAATTGCGTTAGAAGGCAAGGTTGGTGAGTATGCCGTTATAGCGCGCAAAAACGGAAATAAATGGTATATCTCTGGAATGACTGATTGGAATGCAAGATCATTTAAAACTCCCCTCCCTTTTCTGGACCTTAAAAAGTATAAAATGGAGGTACTAAGTGATGGTGTAAATGCCAGCAGACATGCCGCCGATTATAAGCTTTCGAGTAGTACGGTAACTGCTACAAGTACGGTCGACATTCGTATGGAAAAAGGCGGTGGTTGGTGTGCGATATTAACGCCAGTTGAATAAACCTTCAAAGTAAAATTAAAGGTCATAGTTTTTACGGCTCTTGACTTGAGATTCTTCTTTATGTTCTGAAGAAATAGGCAAATTTACAAAGGGGGTCTGTTTGATAAGATATGGGCTCAAGCCGCGTCATTGCGAGGTACGAAGCAATCTTAAAAACGCAATAGGAGGAAGAGATTGCTTCGTACCTCGCAATGACGCAACTTTGTTATTCAACGCTGTTTACCGTACGTTAATAGTTGCACTTCCAATTAAATGCCACATACCATGCATCAAAAACAAAAAGCCTCGAAGCGTTTTAACTCCCCGAGGCTTATCAACTACTAACTAACTAACTAACTTACAACTTACTTACTAATAATAACTTCTGTATTCTTACCACTTTCTAGGACTATTTTATGAGTACCATGCGTTTTGACGCCTTCATTTTGAATGGTATAATTCGCGATACCAGCAATTTTGGCTGGTTGCGACAAACTGATAAAGGCATTGGGAATATGCTCAGTAGCGGGCATTAATTTTAAATGAATTTCCCCAGACAAGCTATTGTAAGAAACCTCGTCAATCTGCCCCGCAGCCAGGGTAATCCACAACCCTACCGGTGCGATATATACTGCTGACTTAGCCGCCGTTGTTAATTTTAGCGTAACTACATTTTTTCCCGAAGAAACATTTCCACCAAAACCTAAGTATCCAAATTCTTTATGGTTAATTAAATAGGACGAAGTATTAACTGCATAACCAAAAAAGCCAGACCCATAATCTCCCGTTATTCCATCATTTTTTAAGGTTGATGGAAATGCATGGAAAGCTGCCGGTGCGAAACCATCTTCCGTAATATTAGCAATACCGCCCAATAAACCACCATAACCAGTCCGTAACAAATAAAAATCAGCAGGATTTTCTCGGTAGTTCATCAGAACAGGAATAGCATTTAAAGCCGAACCATAATGATGAATCATCCTTTCAATCCGCGAAAGTTTACCTCCATATAAGAAATCCCAATAACGACGCGCATTACCGTTATACGCCCAGTGGGGAACAACCGGCATATAAGCTAATATGGCGTTCAAGGTAACATTCGCCTTGTCATCAAAGTCAAAGTATTTAGACCATACATACACCTCCTCCTGACCGGTAGAGTCCCAAGGCATCTCGCTCCCGAATGGGTATTTTAAAGAGCGCCAATGGTCAGCACGTTTTTTCATAGCAGCCTCTAGCTTTGCGGCCATCTCTGTAAGGCCTTCATTCTGTAAATCCTTTAGTATTAAGTAAAAAACAGTTCCCTCCATTTGTCCGAACTGCGCATAATATCGTGCGTACTTCACCATCGCCAATCCTGTTTCAGCGGCATTTATTAAATGTTCTTTCCACTGCTGTTCCTCCACTAATCCTTTATAATTACGGGCTAGTCTATATAAAGTCCAATGTGCAGCAGCAACGTGGGGGTAATTGTAAGACCTACCGATATTGTTAGCCTCTTTAAGCGGCCAAGCAGACCAGGTCTTAAAATTAATATCCTTATTATAAGTATCTTTAGGCAGTGAATCTGGTGCATAATAGAACAAACTTTTCTTCACCCCATATTTTTTATCGCCTTCACTAAGCTGTATTCTTCCATACATCACGCTATCAACAAAAGTCTGCAATTTTGTCACCTCAGATTTAACTGGGTTAACCAATTGTTTCATAATTGCCCCCAGCCAACTTCCAGCACCGCCTTCATCACTTAAACCTGCAATCCAAGCTCTGTTGTCTTGCAAAACCTGTTGTTGTTTTTCATAATCATAGGTGATTGAAGATGGACTACGTTTAAAAATTGGATCTGGCTGATCAAACCATTGTTTGGTAGTTAAGAAATTACCATAGGCTGCAATCACTTCGCTCTCTGGCTTAATTACTTTATAATTAATAGTTTGCACTAATCCATCTTCGTAGGTGATTGTTAACCTCGCACGACCCCAAGTATTACCTTTTACGAGGTAAGTATGCCAAGCGTTCTTAGTAACGATTGATGGCATTACGGTCAAAGCATTCGTTGGAACTATTTCCATCGACTTTACCTTTTTACCGTATTTGATAAATAATTTTGCATTTACATCTTGAGGCAAAACATAGCCAGGAACCGACATTACAACCGGCTTGTTATTGGCAATCAACGTATTTTCTATATCCTTTACGGTGCCCGATAATAAAAATTTAAGTCCATAACTACGTGTTTGACCTGGCTTTAAAATGGCCGAAGTTGGTTTATTCCATTGTTCAGCATTTTTCCATTCATTTTCAGCATACGCTTTACTATGCACCATCCACTCATAAAAACCCTCGAAAACAATTCCACGAGGTGTTGGGTCATCCAATAAAGGATTGTAAGCTTCGAACGGTGTTTTTCCATATGGTGTCACCACTAGCGTAGGCTGTTGTCCGCTTAAACGGGCCACTTGTAAATAACCTGCATCATTACCGATATAAGGGTCGTAAAATACATTATCCGAATGAGATTTGTCTAACGTTTTACCTTCTAGAATATTATTAAAAATCATGGGAATTCCCAAAGCACCGATCTCGACAGGTCCCGTGCTTTTATTACTTAACTCAAAGCGCAATATCAGTTGCCCCTGCTGCAACTCCCAAAATCTCTTAACAGTGAGAGGGATATCACTTGGCAAGGTAGCAGCGAGGTCTGCTGCGGCAATTATGTTTCCGCTAACTTTTAAGGCTTTTACAGGTGCGCGATTAGCAGCTGTATGGTATTTCTTCCATTCCTGTTCATCTCCAGTTCTTAAGCTAAGATTAATATCGCCCAAATGGTAAAGTCCATTGGCGCTCCGTACCTTTAAGCTATCGCTTGGTGTAAAATCAAAATCTTTAACCAGCTTAGGAAGCAATCCTGCTACAGTTTGAGACGCGTTAACTAACTTAAGATTAAATGGACCTGCATTTAGGGTGGAAAATCCTTGATCTAAACCCAAAGTTGTTGGTCTTTTTGCTAATGCTTTCCAAGGGGATTGCGCAACCGATACCTGAGGCACCTGCATTAATGCGAACATTAAAACAAATAGACATACTTTACTTAATAATGCTGGTAGTGTATTCTGGGACATGCTTAAAATTAGTTTGTGTTAAATTACTTACAAAAACTAAAATATGCTTTTTAAGCTAGCTATTTTTCATCTAGCTTAAAAAGCGCAAAATCCGTAAAGAAGTAGTGTAATTATAATAAGTTTGGTCTAGTTGAATCTAGACGGAGAGAAAATTCCAAGAGCGACAGTTGGTTTCTCTCCTGCTATGAGTTCACTTACTAATGATCCCGTTGCAGGACCTAAGCCAAGGCCCATCATCCCATGTCCGGTGGCTACAATCAAGTTTTTTACTTTATGGCTATAGCCTATATAAGGCAGTCCATCAGGTGATGAAGGCCTGAAACCATACCATATTTTATCCATACTAGGCACCTCTGGCTTTAAATCAGGAAAATATTTTGGCACAGATTCAACAATACCCAGCACTCGTTGTTTATTGATCTTTTGATTGATCTGACCTAATTCCATGGTTCCTCCATATCTAATACTTCCATTCATTGGGGTAATAGCTACTCGTGCCTCACATAAAAGCGCCGGGATTTGCATTCTTTGCTCCGGCTCCGGCTCCATAAAAGAATAACCTTTACCTGGCATAATAGGAATGTTCATGTCAACCATTTTTGCAATTTCGGCCGACCATGAGCCAGAAGCCAATACAAAATGATCTGCTTTCCAAGCCATATTGCCGGCAAACACGGAATTAATTGCTTTTTCTGCAACCTCAATTCTGGTTACTTCATGGTTAGGCATTATTTTCACTCCATTTAGTTGAAGATAATTCAATAAGGCATCCATCAATTTTTTGGGATATAAATGAGAATCGCAACGATAGTGAACCGCTCCCAATACATCTAGTTTTAATCCTGGTTGTAAAGCGGCACATTCCGCAGCACTCAGCGCTGCCATATCTAAGCCTAGTTCTAAAGCCTTTTTCACTAAATGACCTTCTTCTTCCGCGGCCTTCTCTGTTTTATAGAATGCTAATATGCCTTTATCTTGAAGTTCGAAATCTGCTTTAAGTTCATCAGCCAGACTGTGATAAAGGCTTTTACTTAAAAGCGATAAATCGCGTAGCGGAATTCCAGCTCGTTCTACATGTTTTGCATTCGCATTTTTTAAGAACTTTAACCCCCAGCCAATCAACTTTCCATTTAAAGATGGTTTTACGTAAAAAGGACTTTTACTATTAAACATCCAGCGAATACCCTGCTGTACCATCCCTGGCGAAGCAAGAGGCACAAAATGGCTAGGCACAATCATCCCAGCGTTACCATAAGAACAGTTGTCTTTCAAATCGCCCTTGTCTAAAATGGTTACACTATATCCTTTTTTATGGAGATAATATGCAGAACTTAATCCGACAATACCACCTCCTATTATAATTACTTCTGCCATTATTATAAGAATTATATTACCTGAAACCCGTGGGCATAAGGATCATCATCGTCAATTTTTATCGTGTTATAACCGAACACTCTTGCCCAGCCTTCCACACTAGGAATAATCGCATCAATATCGTTTACTTTCACCACGTCCTCTACCTTACCGATAAACTTGCTACCAATAATACTTTCGTGAATAAATGTTTCACCAGCTTTAAGCTTTCCTTTGGCATGCCATTGCGCCATACGAGCAGAAGTACCTGTTCCACAAGGCGAACGATCTATGGCCTTATCGCCATAAAAAACAGCATTTCGCGCAGTAGAAGTCGAATCTAAGGGAGCTCCTGCCCATAACACATGACTACAACCGTTAATCGTCTCATCTTGTGGATGTACAAAAGTGTACTTTTCATTTATATTCTTGCGAATAACCTGACTCCAGGTAATTAATTGAGAAGCGCTATACTTCTCTAAGCCTGGAAAATTTTCTTGAGGGTCTACGATGGCATAGAAGTTTCCACCATAGGCGACGTCAAAAGTTAAGGTTCCTAAATCCGGACACTCAACTGTTAAGTCTGATGCAGCTAAATAAGCGGGCACATTGCGTAGTTTTACCGAAGTAACCTTTTCTCCTTCTTGTTTGTATTCAATTAACACTAGTCCGGCAGGTGCCTCCATTCTTACTACTCCCGGTACCTTAGGCTTTAGCAAACCCTCTTCTATGGCGATAGTTATTGTACCAATCGTTCCATGTCCACACATGGGCAAACAGCCACTTGTTTCTATAAATAATACTGCTACATCATTTGCAGGATCGTGAGGGGGATATAAAATACTTCCAGACATCATATCATGTCCCCTTGGTTCGAACATTAATCCGGTTCTAATCCAATCATATTCCTTTAGGAAATGTTGACGTTTTTGGCTCATGTTAGCTCCATGTAATAGTGGTCCCCCGCCTGCTACCAACCTTACGGGATTTCCACAGGTATGTGCATCGACACAGAAAAAAGTTTTACTTGCCATTAATCTTTTGTATAAGTTTGATCAATTAATCTAAATATGCCTAAGGGGTTACCTTGTTTAAGTTCATCGGGCAATAGTGAATCATCCCAGTCCTGGAAAGCAATTGGTCTCACAAATCGATAAATAGCGGTCGACCCTACCGAAGTAAACCTACTATCGGAAGTTGCTGGAAACGGACCACCGTGTTGCATTGCCGCACAAACCTCTACGCCTGTAGGTACTCCGTTTAAAATTAATCTGCCAGTCTTTTCAGAGAGTTTGCTTACTAATGCCGGATAATTAGCTATTTCTTGATTTTCAGACATTACTGTTACGGTAAGCTGACCTCCTATGGTTTGAATTATATCTTGTAATTGCGAGCTATTTTCGGCAACAACTAATAGTGAATATGGTCCAAAGATCTCTTCATGAAGTTTTGGATTAGCTAAAAAATCTGCACCACTTACTACTGCAACTTTTGCGACCGACTGATTTTGCAAATCTCCGTTAATAGCGTTTGCTTGTGCCAACCATTTGATCCCTTTCACCTGGCTCACTTCTTCAGATAATGTGTTATAGTTCTGGTAAATTCCGCTTGTTAACATAGTTGCGGATGGAATGGCGCTGATTGCATTCGCTAATGTTTCCTTAAACTTATCGAGTTCGGGCGATTCTATCGCTAATAGTAACCCTGGATTGGTACAAAACTGACCCGCTCCCAAAGTAATTGATGCTGCATATTTATGGGCAAGTTCTTCTGCTTTTGTTGCGATAGCTTGTGGTAAAAATATGATGGGATTGATACTGCCCATTTCTGCAAATACGGGAATCGGCTTCTCGCGTTCTTGAGCCATTTTCATCAAAGCCATCCCTCCTCTAAACGACCCTGTAAATGCCACAGCTTGGGTAAATGGATGTTTTACCAATTGCTCACCGATTGTATATCCATCGTCATAAAGCATCGAGAAAACTCCTTTTGGCATCCCGCATTTTGCTACTGCTTGTACAATCGCACCTGCAACTAAAGCACTGGTACCTAGATGCGCCGGGTGTGCTTTTACAATCACCGGACAGCCGGAAGCCAAGGCCGAAGCGGTATCTCCTCCTGCCACAGAAAATGCCAATGGAAAATTGCTTGCTCCAAAAACAACTACCGGACCAATGGGAATTAGCATACGCCTGATGTCGGGTCGTGGTAAGGGTTGCCTCTCTGGTAAAGCATGATCTATTATTGCATTTACCCAAGAACCCTCTTCAACCAGTTTGGCGAATAGATTTAGTTGTCCAACTGTGCGCCCAACTTCACCTTGCAGTCTGCCAACAGGCAAACCGCTTTCGCTCACTGCTCTATTTACCAAGGTCTCTCCCAATGCCGTAATCTCCTCAGCAATTGTTCTCAAGAATTTAGCTTTTGACGCTTTGTCAACGTTCTTATAGGCTGTAAAAGCGCTTTCTGCTAACATGAGTGCTTCTTCAACTTGTGCAGTATTAGCAACCCTAAAATTACCTTCCAGCATTAATCCCGTTGAAGGATTAATAGCAGAAAAAGATTTACCCTCACTTGTGGCATAGGTAGCACCAATAATATTATTTTCGTTCATTGATCTAGTTCCTTAGTTGAAACAATCGACAATTATGCACGACTTAGTTTCTATTTTATTGTTCATATTGTTATTGCGAGGCACTTATCGTCATTGCGAGGTACGAAGCAATCTCCTGCTTTAAGATTGCTTCGTACCTCGCAATGACGGGCTTTTTATTATTTACCCCAACTTCCAGCAGGTAACTGTGGTCTGTTCGCTAAAGCATCGTTAATAGTTTTTAGTACACGTTCTCTTTCTTCTCCCTTAAGTGGCAAGCGCGGAGCTCTAACAGTTTCTGTTCCGATTCCTGTTGCTACCTCGGCAAGTTTAATATACTGTACTAATTTTGGATGGATGTCTAATTCCAATACAGGTAAAAACCAACGATAGATGGCTAATGCTTCTTGAATACGATTTTCTTTCACTAATCTATAAATTGCAACGGTTTCTTTAGGAAATGCATCTACAAGACCGGCAACCCAACCATGTGCACCCATTACCAAACTTTCCATGGCTAACGGATCTACACCGGTAAAAATCTTGAATCTTTCGCCAAAGCGATTAAATAATCTCGTAACATTCGATATATCTCTTGTCGACTCTTTTATGGCTTGAATATTAGCGTGTTTTGACAAAACTTCAAACATATCCAATGTTACTTCAATCTTGTAATCAACAGGGTTATTGTAGATCATAATTGGTAACGGAGTACTCTCAGCAACTGCTTCAAAAAAAGCGATTGTTTCGTCGAAGTCAGAATAATAACGCATTGGTGGCAATAACATTAATCCATTTGCCCCTAATTCTTCGGCTTTCTTTGCGGCTTCAACAGCTTTTTTAGTCGTTGGCTCAGCGATGTTTAATAATACTGGCACTCTACCGTTAACTGTTTTTAAGGTATGCGATAGCAAGGTAAACTTCTCCTCATCACTTAATACGCTGGCTTCACCAAGTGAGCCACCTAAAATAATGCCTTCAGCTCCAGCTTCTAGCTGCGCTTCAACGTTGATATCGAAAGTAACTAAATCAAGCTCATCATTAGCGGTAAATTTTGTGGTAACCGCAGGGAAAACCCCCGTCCATTTAATACTCATCTCTTCTTGTAATTATACGTGATTAATTGTGTTTTTTGTGTTTAGCAAAAGTAAAAGTTAAGTATAGGCGTGACTAAGCTAATATTAACCAATTTCTCTTATAAATATGCAATATTTATCTCCCATTATTATTTATGTTCAATTAGTTTGTTACTGAACTGTCTAAATTTGTACCAGTTAGCTTCACCTGATAAGGCCATTGCTCATTGTTCTCATCCTTACCAGAAACTTGCCAGTGTTCTTTTGGAGCGCCACTTACCACAAGCCATAAAAATGCTGTTTTATTGGGTACTTTAAAAGTAACCGTACCATTTGGATCGTGATAAGTTTCACTATAGGTTCGTTTACCATTCTCCTTTACGGCTACAAAACCATATCTCCAGCCAGCTTTGTCGATTTTTACAGCCCTAAAGCCCTCAGCACCCGCTATCCCCTTAAAATTTAGGGTAATAGTGGTACCGCCTGCGGGTACTTGTAGTTTAATACCGTTATAACCATAATTTTGCGGGCAGATAGCTGGGTCGATCTGGTACCATCCGTCCTTAATAGCGTTCAATTGGCTAACATGTTGATTTGCATATTTGCTGGCAAACTTTTCTATCCTTTTCATATCCCAAGTTATGAACCTGCGATTTGCATCAAAAATTTCGTCGTTAAATTGCTCCTGACTAATATTCGTAATCCTTTTGTAGACCATTACAGGGTCTTCTCCTTTTTTTACATCGCGCAGTAGCTTACCAAAAAATTCTATGCCGTGTTTATTAGACCAGTATTCAATTACATAAGGCGTATGGTACATGTTAATTGGATGTAGAAATGCATAATGCGTTTTCGTCATAAAGTTTACCAGATGATAGTTCTCAAAAGTCATCCATTCAGGATACACCTGCCATAGCATATATTGGGCCGACATTTCCATAATCGCCCCTCTTAAACCTGTTCCATTATCGGCACTGGCTAAATATTGGAATGAGTGACCTAATTCATGTGCTAACGCGCCATAAGGCATTTTATTCATCCGCACCGCCGGAGTCCACAAGATACCGAATTTATTTTCTGCACCTCCACCAAATGCGGTTTGTTCAGTTCCGCCAATCACGTAAAATAAGATTTTATACTTATCGGTTAACGATTTTCCTTTCTGCACCAACTTAAGGTTGTTCACATAGTAATCATAAAACCTTTCACATTCTTTAATAGCGATATTGGGATCAAAGCGTTTGTTTGCATTCGCATTTTGTGTTGGATCATTACCAAACTCCTTAGCCCAAAAAATAACAATATTTGCTGATTCTACTTTACGCTGATGGCTATATTCGCTGTCGTTGTTTGTATAATCATTGTTATCGGGCACACGCCAAACCTTTGCTGGAAGGTAAACTTCTTTTTCTGCTTTCCTTTTAATCGGGTCTTCATGATTGCTCACCATAAGCGAAACAAACATCAGTAAAAATGAGTTGACTAGCATAACATTAAGGTTTCTTTAAAATTAATTTTTAAAGGTAGGTAGCCCACAAAAATATCTTAACCCATAATTTAACTCATATGAGTACTCTTTTAGCCAATCCTTTCACTCACACACATCCTCATCAGACTAGCAGTTAATACACACATATTTATAATGAAATATCCTCGGTTTTTCTATGGACATCATTCGGATAGAATTGTCATATGTCCGACTAAAAGCCGAATAAGATCCATTCTGATTATAGCAAAAACTTTCTTCAACATTGACTGATTTGCGCTTTGTACAGGTCTTACTTACAGAAATCGAACCATTAACGAGATTAAATTTATTACTATCAAGAAACTCCAATAAACAAAAAAAATCAAATAATATCATTTCGTGTACGATAACTTATATATATTTTTTTTATCTTGGCTAAATCAAACCACTTATAAACCACTCATGAAAATATCATACGGTATCATTGGTTGGTTGCTATTGGCTATTACAGCAAATGCAGCAGTAAAACTTCCACAATTGGTAAGCAATGGCATGGTATTGCAACGGAACACGCCATTAAAAATCTGGGGTTGGGCTAATCCTGGCGAAGAAATAACCTTAACCTTCAAACATAAAACCTATCGTACCAAAACAGGAGAAAATAAACAGTGGATGATCGTTATTGCACCACAACTGGCAGGTGGACCTTATACCATGCAGATTAACAAAATTGAGCTTAGGGACTTACTCATTGGCGACGTGTGGTTATGTTCGGGCCAATCTAACATGGAGGCGATGATGGGCAGGGCCAATATCAAGGCAACTTATCCTCAAGTAATTGCACAAAGTAATTATCCACAAATTAGACAATTTACGGTTAAAAGAGCTATGAAATTTAACCCTACCGGAGATGTTGGGAGCGACAAAGGCTGGGTTTCAGTAAATCCGGAAACCGTATTGGATTTTTCGGCAGTTGCCTATTTTTTTGCTAGAGAGTTGCATACAAAATACAAAATACCGATTGGTATTATTAATTCGAGTGTGGGTGGTACGCCTATCCAATCGTGGGTAAACAGCGAGTCGCTTAAAGGTTTGCCTGCCTATGATACGGTAGCTCAAAAACTAAAGGATACTACCCTGGTAGCCCAAATTCTTAAAGCCCATCAATTAAAAACTGAAGCATGGTATAAATCAATTAAAGAGGATGATTTAGGAGTTATCCAAAAGTGGCATTTAGCGACTGCACCTCCGGGAACCGATTGGCAACAAATCATTGATTTGGCTAAATTAGATCAGCAGGTCAAACTTCCCAAATATGGCTCCATGTGGTTTAAAACCACGGTAAATATTCCCGGGCATTTAGCTGCAGAAGCAGCCATTCTTTCATTGGGCATGATGCATACCGAAGATGAAACCTATTTAAACGGACAAAAGATTGGAAGTATTAATAGTGGTTACACCGATCGCAATTATGTGATTAAAGCTGGTTCACTAAAGGCAGGTGAAAATGAGATCACGATCAGGCTTACGAGTCCGACGACAGGCATGAGTTTTAATCCTAAAAATACATATCAGGTTAAATTTAATAACGATTCCATTGTTTTGAATAATCCATGGAAATTCAAATTTGGCATAGAGAAAGATCTTTTACCAAAAGGAAATGGTTTATCGCTTCATAGTCCTACCGCCTATTATTATGCGATGATTAAACCTTTAGCTAATTATCGCATAAAAGGGATGGTATGGTACCAGGGTGAAAGCAATATACCCCGACCAGAAGAGTACTATAATCTGTTGACCTCCTTAATAAACTTATGGAGAAAAGACTGGCAGCAAGTAAGCTTGCCATTCCTATATGTACAACTACCGAACTATTCAGCTACTGGAATTGAGCCTGTCGTTAGCCATTGGGCTTTGCTGCGAGAGGCGCAAGCTAAGGCCGTGAAAATACCCCATACGGCTATGGTGGTTACACACGACATTGGTGAAAAAGAAGATCTTCATCCCCGAAACAAATTAGACGTTGGAAAACGATTGTCATTGGCCGCACAAAAAATTGCTTATGGTGAAAATATTGTTTCTTCCGGTCCATTGTATCGATCAATAAGTATTGCTGGCAAGGAGATTCATGTCACTTTTGATCATGTTGGAGGGGGCTTAATCGCCAAAGGGCAGGCATTAAAGGGCTTTACTATTTCCGCAGATGGCAAGAATTTTATACCCGCACAGGCAAAAATAATTGGAAAACAGGTAGCGGTTTCCAATGCGGGAGTTTCGAAACCAGTAGCAGTACGTTACGCATGGGCTGATAGTCCGGACGACGCCAATCTATATAATCAAGAAGGCTTACCAGCATCCAGTTTTAAAAGCAACTAAATTATGAATTTAAAAAAAGCACTTTTAACCTTTTCATTACTCAGTTTCACCCTAACTGCCTTTTCGCAAAGTTTTAAAGTAGATCAAAACCTAATTGCTACTCCCCTTACGGACAGTACAAATTTTTCGTTGCTCAATTCTAGGTTAGGAAGTAGATTTACGTTTTCCTTACTCAATGAAAAGCAAAGCATACAAACGGGAAGCTTGGGTTTTGACATGGATGAACAAACCGGTTTGTTAATTGGTATAACCGTTAACCAAAAACTATACTGTTTTAGAACCACCAAACTTCCACGCAACGCTACTTATTTACAAAATCAGCAGCTTAAATTCGGACCAACTTCAATGCAAATTACAGGAGAAACGCCAACAGGCATTAAAGTTGATTTTACCTTAATCTCTGCATTTACTCCTTCTAAAGACCTCAATGATACAACAGCGATTAAAACACAAATCTTTCCGGGCTTTTATATGCAAATTAATATTACAAACGAGCATAACGTACCAGTAAATGGCAAGCTTAAAATTGCCTTGGCCAAAACACCTGTTAAAGGCTTCAATTTTATGAGCCTCGAACCCATGCAGCCAAACAACGGAACACAAGTGGTACTATTTAGGGACAATGCAGATTTGAACGGAAAAACCGCCTTAGCAACGATCAAATCTCCTGCTAATGGCACGTTTAACGAGGAGGGATTTGGCGGTTTGTACTATGAATTTAACTTGGAACCGCAGGAGAAAAAAGAATATCATCAAGTGTATGCCACCCATCATCATAGTACGGTGATTGAAGACAAGCGCGTAAATCAACCACTTCGTTTTTATTATTCCCAATACTGGAAAAATATTTCCGAAGTATTAAGTTACGCCCAAGAAAACATTGCCGAAAACCTTCGTTTAACGCAAAAATTTGAGGACAATTTAATGAATAGCAAGTTAACTGCGCAAGAGAAATGGGTTTTAGCCTTAACGTTTCATACCGATTTGGCAAACACCTTCTTTTTAATTGACAATCTTAAAGAAGCTCGGTTTTATGTTTCGGAGGGTAGATTTAAACACCTAAGCACGGTTGATGTAGCCCATGAAACGGAGGTTAGCGCTATTTTTTGTCCCTGGAGATTAAAACTTCAACTAAGTCAATGGACAAACTATATTGCTAGAGCAGAGCTAACTGTAGCTGCTAATGCCACTCAAAATAAACCTGCTTACCAACAAGGTATGACAGCGGCAGAATACGGCCCCTATCTTTATCACGATGTAGGTGATTTACCTTTTGTTAGCGAAACAGCAAATTATAATTATGGGCCACATATGGCTGTTGAAGAAAACACCTCATTTGTTTTATTGCTCTATTATTATTGGAAAATTAGTAAGGATGATGCTTTTGTGAGGTCGATGCTGGGAACGGTAAACGTTTTAATGCAATCGGTGATCAATAGAGATACCAATGGAAACGGAATAGCGGATAAAGGTTATGGCTGGACAACCTATGACGCCAATGAGGCATTAAAACTTTCGCCAGACAATACATTTTTGGGTGCTAAGCAATTGAGTGCGTACGCCGTTGCAGGAGAAATGCTGAGGACTTTAGCCAATAAAGAAGCTGTAACCGCCATAGATGCGACAAACACAGGTGTGGTGGATGGAGAAGGCGCAGGTTTTAAAAGTATGGGTATTGCTGTAAACAATGAGGGCTTGCGCAATAAACAAGCCTTACATTTGGAAAGAGAAGCTCAACTTATTCTTAATGTATTAAAAAAGGCACAGAAAAAATATGGGTTCATTCCGGTTAGTTTAACAGAAAGTTTTCCTAAGTGGAACCAGCGTTCGGTAGTGATTGGTGAAGGTTTGTTTTTACCTGGTTTGGTTGGTGCCAAATTACCACTCTTAAATCAGCTAGCTTCGGTTTTAAAAAAGGATTATGCCGATACCTATGTCCAAAGCATTACCGATTATGGGATTAAACTGACCACCCAAGAAGGAACAACCTGGTTTAGCAAAACTATTGTAGCCGATGTGGTGGCTTCGCAATGGTATGGAATTAAACACTCTTCTGCCCCTTACATTTATGAATGGAATAAGAATAGTCCGTATGCCTATAATGATGGCCTGCTGAAAAAAGATGATGTTTGGATAGGCTATTGGTACCCTCGGGGCATTTCTATCCTAGGTTATTGGCTTTTGCAAAATCAACCACATTTAAATCAATATCAATAACCTTTAATTCATGAAAATTTCTTACGGTTGGAAAATTTGCATTCTGCTTTTCTTTAGTACCACCATTAATTACCTGGATCGGCATGTGTTGAGCATATTGGCGCCCGAGTTACAACGAATATACAATTGGACTGAAATAGATTACAGTTATATTGTCATGTCATTTCAGGTTTCCTATGGCCTAGGCGTGGTGCTAACAGGAAAGTTATTGGACAAATTTGGCACCAAGTGGATATTTGCAATTGGGGTTGCTTTATGGAGTGCCGCAGGAATGGCGCATGCTTTTGCAAAAGGAGCTTTCGGCTTTGGCATCGCCCGTTTTAGCTTGGGCTTAGGGGAGTCAGTTAATTTTCCTGCCAGTGTTAAAACAGTTGCCGAATTATTTCCTCCGGCCCAAAAAGCATTTGCAACTGGTTTTTTTAATGCGGGATCGAATATAGGTGCCATTGTTGCCCCTTTACTAATTCCTTTTATTGCCTATAAATTTGGTTGGCAATGGGCGTTTATCTTAACAGGCGGTTTAGGTTTTATATGGCTTTTCTTTTGGTTCATCACTTATAAATCTCCGCCTAAAGCAGTTTTAGCAACGCAAGCAGCGGTAGTTACGAAGAACTGGAAGCAGGTAGTGCTAAAGAAAGAAGTATTGACAATTTGTTTAGTCCGCTTCATCTCCGACCCCACCTGGTGGTTTTTATTATATTGGCTTCCTAAGTTCTTAAACGAAACAAAAGCAGTGAGTACAGGTTCTCTGGGGTGGCCATTGGTAACCGTTTATGTATTGGCTGATGTGGGCAGCTTGGCAGGAGGCTATTATTCTTCCTACTTAATAAAAAAAGGTAAAGGAGTCAATGCTTCCAGAAGACAGGCATTACTTACCTGTGCGATAATTGCCCTAGTACTATGTGGGGTGGGCTTTACCACAAACTTATGGACTGCCGTACTTTTAATTGGCGTAGGAGCGGCGGCTCATTGCGGTTGGACAGCAAATATTTTCGCTACCATTACCGATATTTTTCCATCAGAAGAAGTAGGCACCGTAATGGGCGTAGCTACCCTTTCGGCAGTAAGTGGCGGTATTGTGCTTTCTCTGCTAACTGGCAGAATTTTGACATTTACGGGTGGATATGGAGGCATATTTATGATGATTGGATGTACTTATCTTATCGGCTATATTATTCTTACACGGTTAATTAACAATAAAAACTAAAAAAATGAACTATAAAAAAATAAGCAAAGCGGAAAAAGAGCTTTTTGATAAAGATGGATATATACTGGTTAAGGGAATGTTAAAACCTGATGAGGTAAAGAAGCTTTATGCCATTGCCGTACAGGACCAAGTAATCAGCCACAAATCATATGATCGGGGTGATGCCAATGGCTTACGCACCAAGCTTGCTTTGTGGTACTCGCTAGGGGACGATGTATATAGCTTACTAGCCCGTTCTAAGAGAATTGTAAACGGCGCCCGTGTTTTGTTAGGCGGAGAACCTGCCCATTTTCATTCTAAGCTAATGCAAAAGGAGCCCAAAGTTGGAGGAGCTTGGGAATGGCATCAAGATTATGGTTATTGGTATCGTGACGGCTTTCTATATCCACAGATGATCAGCGTATTAACTGCTTTAAGTCCGGCAACTAAAGAAAACGGCTGTCTGCAAGTTTTAAAGGGTTCACATCTAGCGGGGCGGATTGAGCATGGGTTTAGTGGCGAACAGGTTGGGGCCAATCAAGAACGTGTTGACGAACTTCTAAAGCAATTAGCGTTGGTATTTGTAGAAATGGAAGCTGGAGATACTTTATTCTTTCATAGCAATACTTTACACCGTTCTGATGCAAATCTCAGTGATCATCCAAGATGGTCATTAATCTCGGCCTATAATCTCCTTACAAACAAACCTTATAAGGGAAATTATCCATCCGCCACTGCGCCTATCAACTGTGTAAATGATCAGGCATTATTAGAATCCAATAGTGAAGGCATTGAAGAAGATGCAAACTTTTTGGTGAAATAAATATGAGCTAAAATTTAGCTTTTATTTGTCGGATAGTAATAATACTTTTACAATAGAATTCGATAAGTACAATGAAAACAAATTTGCAGACTGGGGTAAAGGAAATAGCAAGACGAGCGAATGTTTCCATAGGTACAGTTGACAGAGTTTTGCATAATAGAACGGGGGTTTCTAAGATGACCAAGCATAAAATATTGGCCATTATGAAAGAACTCGACTATCAGCCAAATATTTTAGCACGGAGATTGGCTTCCAAAAAAGTATTACGCTTTGCGAGTTTAATTCCTGCAATTTCTACGGAGACTGAATTTTGGGATGCGCCTATCAAGGGCATTGAGATGGCCGAGGCAGAAATTAAGCAGTTCGGCATTGTAATCGATAAATATTTTTATGATCAAAACGATAAGCAATCATTTGTAAAGCAAAGCAAGAATATTCTTAAAACAGAAATCGATGGGATTTTGGTTGCGCCTATTTTTATTGAGGAGTCTTTAGCCTTTTCTAAACTTTGTAATCTTAAGAAAATTCCTCAGGTTTTTATCAACTCCGATATTCCCAACGAAGCCAGACTAAGTTATATAGGGCCAGATTTATTTCAAAGCGGACATTTAAGTGCCCATATGGTGAATTACTTAGTAAACAAGGGTGATAAAATCCTGATTGTAAACATTTCGAAGGAGATTGATAGCTATCATCATTTGTTACGAAAAGAGGAAGGTTTTATCTCTTATTTTAAAGACCATCAAAAGCAGGTTAGAATTATTAAGACAGATATTACACCAAATACCGATTATAAATCTGTTGCTGCCTGCTTAACGGAAACACTCGCACAGAACAGTGATATAAAGGCCATTTTCGTAACCAATTCGAGGGTTTTCTCGGTTGCCCAGTTTTTAGAGAAAACCGGGCAAGAACATATCTTCTTAGTGGGATACGATTTCTTGCCCGAAAGTATCCAGCATCTGAAAAAGGGAATCATCGATTTCTTGATTTGTCAGAAACCCCAGGAACAGGGATATAAAGGGATTATGACCTTGTACCAAAATGTGGTTTTAAACGCCGAAGTAGAGCCTACCTATTATATGCCGATAGATATTATCACGAGAGAAAATTATAAATCGTATCGCAATTAGGGGGAAGCTCGTTATTGCGAAGTACAAAAGCAATCTCACGATCAGATTGCTTTGCTTCATCCTTCGCAACTCCTCGCAATGACGGTTAGCTTATTACTTCCCAAATGATTTCTGGTACCGTAGCAAGGCTTCCAGGTAATAATAATCTGCATAAACGATAGGGGTGTTGATTTCTGAGTTACCAGGTTTGTGTCCTACTGAATGTTTTAAAATAAAATTATTGTTTTCACTGATTTTCGCAGTATATGCGGGAGACGCCAGGCTCAACAACATCTTTTCGGCTGTATTGAAATATACTGCTTTATTCTTTTTGCTGTAGGTACTGAGTTCTAATAATGCCGAAGCAAATATTGCTCCTGCGGAGGCATCCCTTTCTTCGTTAGGAAGATTGGGTGCATTAAAATCCCAATACGGTATTTTATCCTCAGGCAGGTTAGGGTGATTGATAATAAACTTGGCAATACCTTCTGCCTGTTGCAGGTATTTTTGATTTTTAGTTTCCCTAAACATCATGGTATAGCCATAGAGTGCCCAAGCCTGCCCCCTGGCCCATGCCGATGAATCTGCGGCACCTTGATGTGTTTTCTTTCTAAAAACTTTAGTTCCAGGCAAATAACAAACTACGTGATAGCTGCTAAAATCGGGTCTAAAATGATGCATTAAAGTGTTATCAGCATGAGTTACTGCTATATCATATAACCTTTTATCTTTTGATTGTTTAGCTGCCCAAAATAAAAACTCTAAATTCATCATATTATCAATGATTACAGGGTATTCACAATCGGCATGTTTATCCCACGATTTAATTAAGCCATATTTGGGGTCGAAACGGGTGGCCAACGACTTAGCTCCGGTAAGTATCGGTTCTATATAGGCTTCATTTTTGGTTAGCCTATAACCATTGCCAAACGGGCAATACAACATAAAACCTAAATCGTGCGTACTCGTGTTATACTTTTCTTTTTCTACAGCTTTTGTCCATTTATCAGCGGCTGTTTTCCATTTCGTATCGCCCGTATATTCAAACAAATACCATAATGAACCGCCAAAAAACCCACTACACCACCAAGCTGAGTTACGGTTATCAGGCGTTCCGTCCTTCTTTGTTGATTGTGGAAACTTGGTGATATCTGGATGGCTTGCCAGCATATTGGTATATTGTTTTGCAGCCACATCAAATGCCTGATCAATATTGATCACTGGTTTTTTCTGGGCCAGTGCACTAGTAGTTATGGAAAGTAATAAAATAAAGGGTAGGATTATTTTTTTCATAATTTATGATTAATTGAATTGAAAACTAACAGTTGCACCTTGATGATCTCCTTGAGGAAAAGTAAGTGATGCAGTGGAAGTGTTAAAACTAATTTGAACGTCAGTTAATTTTTGGGTTGGATCAGCTAGGTAGGCTGTAGGGTTTTGGGTGTCGATTGCTTTCATTAATAACACACAAGGTTGATTAACTGTGATAGTATATCCAGGCTGAACTAAACTTCCTGCTTGATAAAACACCACTTGAACCATTTTTAAATCCTCGTGTTCAACGGCCTGCATTTGAGGCGTATTTTGAAGTATCTTAACTGATGAAGGTTTAACATTCAGCATATCGTGCTCACTTATTCCAGGTTTTACGGTATAAGCATACGACTGGTTAACAGGATCTATGCCATGGTTAAACCACAACTTAAACACCTTTCCTTTAACTTCATTTTTGGAACGGTTTGCATTGATAGTGGCCCAATTTCCCTTTTGTTCTTCGGTTGTTAAGCTCACCAAACCACCTTGTGGAAAATAATAAGCTATGCTATCATGCCATAACCATTTAACTTCTTTATCCTTAAAGCCTTGGTTTACCTCCATCAATTTATGGTTTGTAAAAGCCATTACTTTACCCTTTTGCCAAGCTTGATTAACGGTGGTAGTGATGGGCTCTCTAGCGAAACTGTTGATTCCTGTACCTAAACAAACTACTTCTTCATCGAAAAAAAACCAAGCCTTTTTTGCCGTAACTTCATTGTAATTCAAGTCATAAACGGTCGTTCCGTACCATCCATCAGTTGTACCGCCAATAAAGCTTCCTACTCCCCTTTCGCCCCATTCGAGGGTTGTTCTTTGATCAACGGCATAGTCTCTGCTTGTGATCCCCGGAATTTTATCCCATTCCCAAACTGGCATAATATTGAAATATTCATCCCCGCTTCGCTGAATATTTGTGGAACCATCAGGCAAGAATTTTCCCATTAAATTTTCTCTGTTACCTGTTTCAGTTCTAACGGTGCGTTTAGAAACGGTACGCACATTGAAATTATAGGCCGGTCGAGTGTGTAAAGTATAATCACTTTTATAAAAATAAGCGTGGCTAGGTTTAACCTCAAAAGAGGGCGCTTCTGTTTTTAAAATCCGCTTTTCAGCCGCTTCTAAAGCTGCTGTATTTTTGGGGTTCACTTGTTTTGCCAGTTCCAACAGGCTATGTTTTCCAGCTTGCGCTGTAATGTTATGCTTTGCTAATACATCATTTCTGGCTATTCCCCTACCTTCGGTATTAAAATCAATATAACGTCCTCTAATAGTTTTCAAATAAGTATGGATTAAATACTGGTCCAAAATTTTCAACTTTTCTACAGGTATTGCATAGGAAGTACCAATTAACCAAGATGCAACTTTGTACTCGCCAGTTAAAAAAACTTGTCCGTAACTTGCAATCTGCAATTGTGGGCCATGTTGTCTGTAAGAGAAATCGGGCTGCAAGCCTTCGTTATTCCCCAATGTAATTGGTAAAAAGGCTTGATAAACCGCTGAATCCATTACCTTTTTATCGTTCATTATACTGGCTCTGTACATCATGTGGATAGCGATATCTAATTTATTGGCTCCAACTGCTCTTTCAACATCTCCTTTAGTCATACACTTAATTAACGAATCTCGCAGAGAAATTGGCACACTATTGCCACTTTTTAAAAGCATCAAAATCTCGCCAATAGCCGTTGGTGATGCAATTTCATTTTGGAACCAATTATTGCTTGTTGGGTTAGTTTGTAACCAATAGCGCAACGCTGCATTAATCTTGGCTTTAGGAGCGGTTTGACCTAATAAAGCAAATTGTTTAACTCGATTTAAATGCAATAAAGGTGACCAATTTGTTTCTGCTTTTGATAGATAATCAATATCCGGCCAGCTTCCATTTGCTTTCATAGTGTTATGATGGCTTGTATCGGCTTCCTTTTTTAAATATGCTGTAATTTTAGATTCTATCTGTTCAAATTCCTTTTGTGCAAACGAAGGACTGCTGATAAAACCCAGTAGCAAAACTTTAAAAAATAGGCGGTATAATTTATTCATTTAAATTCATTCGTTTAGGTCGTCATTGCGAGCGCAGCGAAGCAATCTCACGATTAGATTGCTTCGCTGCGCTCGCAATGACGAGTTCGTTCCTCGCAATGACGAGGTTGTTTTTCGCAAGAACGGGCTTTGTTAAACTTGCTTAACGTTATTTTATAATCACCTTATTTAACTGTAACGTTAGTTGATTTATAGGTATGTATTAATTTTTTCTGACCAATTTGTTCGAAGGTAATTTTCTTCAATTGTGCATCATGTACATCGTCCATCACGATGGGTAATCGATAGTCTTTCTTTTCTGCTTTTAAATGGATGTTAGCAAAATTAATGTTCTTGGCATGTCTAACGTAAATACCCCAAGCTGGCACCTCTTTGAACATCGAAAATTCTGGATAGCCATCGGGATTCTCGGTAATACTATCCAGCTGGTCTAAACCCACATAGGCCAAGAATTTATTTCCACCTCCGGGATAAGAAACTTCAAAATTAGTGAAACTTACCTCGTTGATATATTGTCCTGGTAAACCTGCAATAATAATCGGAGAAATATTCCGTGGCATATCTTCAATAGGTCCTTCATAATCATAACCTGCATCTGGTTTACCAAAAGGCACATCGGCAACCACATTTTTAATGGAAATTCTATTCATGGTTGATTTTTTACCGGCAATCCTTTCCCCCAGCCTTAAAAAGATTACATTGCCAGTATTGGTGCTTTTCAAGCCATCTACCACAATATCTTCTAAAAAACCTCCATCTACACTCTGCAAAGCTATAGCCGAACGGTAGGTATCATAAACGATATTATTAATAATTTTAATGTTTCTGAAGCCACCCTTTCCTGCTGTGCCCAGTTTTATACCATTTGCGCTGGTACGCACTATATTATTTTCGATTAAAATATTATTACAGTAAAATTTTTCATTGTGGGATTTCAAGCAAATTCCATCATCTGCTGCGTCAATTTTATTATTCGTGATAACCACATTATCACAGTCTACTATATCAATTCCATCGCTATTCCAAAAAGCAACGTTATTAACAGTAATATTATCAATTAACATATTTTTACAGCGTTCGTAAGTCTGTAACCAACAAGCAGAATTTTGAAGAATAACATCTTTGATGGTTACATTTACACAGTTAACGAAATAAATTACCATCGGACGGATTGACTCGCGGGTACGATCGTATTTTAAGATGTCCTCTATCAGTCCATCATTCGCATAAGCAATAGAATTGTTTGCTAGCGCCCTGCCCTGTCCATCAATCATTCCCTTACCTGTAATGCCTACATTTTCCAGATCTCTTGCATGGATAAGTGCGGTGTTACCTAATCGATCGTAGTCGAAAGGGTTGGTAGATCCCAATAAAACTGCTCCTTCTTCTAATTGCAAGGTTACATTAGATTTTAAATGAATAGAGCCTGTTAAATATCTCCCCACATAAAAAACCAAACGACCACCTCCATTTTTGCTAATATAATCTATTGCAAATTGGATAGAGCGAGTATTCATGGTTGCGCCATCTGATTTGATATGGAAAAATGACGCTTTATAATCTTTAGCAAATACCGCTGTACCTTGTAATAAAACAAGCAGCATCAGGACCATTCTCTTTTGAAATTTCATAAACATAGTATAATTAAAATAAGTTCACTGGGCCAACCATACCCATGGATTGAAGTGGTTGTTCTTTTCTTTTACTGTTATTGGACCAATATTGAGCAATCGCATTTTCTGTTAACGATTTCATGTAATTTAGCATCACTGTAGTCACTTTAATTTCTATGGTATTGGCTCCTTTTATGAATGCATTATTAACGGTAAAAGCATTTCGACCGTACCAGGTAGTGCCCATATCCTTACCATTTATGATCAGTTCAGCGATACCGAATACTTTTCCCAGATCTATATAGCGAAAGCTTGACGGATTTGATAAATGCAAAGTGGATGTATACGAAACTATTCCGGCAAAATGGGTAAACTCTCTAAGTTCTTTTAAATCATGCAGTTCACGCATTTCTTTAGTTTTTACTGTTTTATCCATATGCCTAAAAGTTACTTTCCAAATTGAATTTAATTTTATTGCTTTGGGCGGTACTTCAGGAATAGGATGCCACATCTGTCCACTATCTTCCTTATTAAAGACAATGAGCTTAGAATCGGCTGGATATAGCTTAGTTTTAAAATTCCCATTTTTCAGGTCAATTTTAAATTTATCACCAGTTGCCGCATCCCAGATCCAAGCCTGTTTATCTGCTGTAATTTCGGGTAGAAATGTGGCATCAAGCATAATAGAGTAATGTGCATTTGCATTAGTGAAAAGTAATATTTCGGTGTCTTTTGCTTGATACCTTATTTGGGTAAGCATTGAATTTGGTTTAGCGAAGGTCACGTAGGGTTTAACTCCATATTGTGTTTGAATACGTTGGTACCATGTTTTAAAATCGGCCGCTGGTTTAGGTAAAAGGATAAATTGTTTCGGATAGCTTTTCAGCTTATCGATCCATTCACTTACTTCTTGGTCTCTTTTATGATGATTAAGCCAACCTAAAGATTTCTCGGGATATGCCTCGATGCAAAAGATACGTCCTCCTGCCTTTACAAAATCATATAGCTTTTTTGCGGTTTGGGGTTCAATACTTTTAACCTCTATTAAAAATAGTGTGTGGTACTTTCTTGAACCATAGATCATCAGTCCATCTTTAAATTCAGCACTGGCAATTACCTGCTCTGAAACATAATCGCACGCATTTCCATTTTGATGAATTGATTCCCACACCAACATCTGATAAGGAGGAGTAACCCGTGAAGGGAAAGGTTCCATTTGTGCGCCAAAATCGCCCCACATATCCCCTATTGGTGCCATTATAGCAATATCGGCAAAAAAAGTAGCTTGTTGCAATAAGGCCGACTGTCTGGCTCTGTAATCGGTATATTTTTTAAAGTGTGGCCATATGGTATTTTGTTCATTAAAATAGCCACCATACGTAATCCAACCCGGAAATGCGGCTTTTTTTGGGGAATAATTGAAGCCATGAAAAATTGGATGGGTAATACCTGAAATGGTACTTTGATCTCCCGCAATCTTAAAAATCGCTAAGGTTTCGGCAAATACCATATCTGTATTGGTCAATTCTTCTGAACTGATCAATTTCTTATCCTTTAAATGTGCGGCTGAAGAAACATATTTATTGATCATCGTATTTCCCCGACCCAGATGCCAGGGGTACTTAGTGAAATCGGCTTCAGTAATCTCTTCCCCAATACCGTATTTTAACCAGGTCTCTCCTTCTGGGATATCCATTCCAAAACTACCTTCCAAAGGAAAATGTCCTCTTCCGTAAGCTTGTGTTCTAGATTTTATTTTATTTTGTGCACACCATTGACTAAAAGTAATGGAAAATCGTTCTCTAAAAAGTTCAGCTTTCGTTAATTCAAAGTCGAACCGCATCCTATTCAGCATTTTCTCCAGTTCGGGGCTCATTTTTACCGCATAGTTTAAATCTACCGTATTCCCCATTCTCCCTGTTCTGAAAAGAATGAACGGTAAGTATGGGTACAAGTCATATCCCCGTCTTTTTTTAAATTCGGCCATCATATCGCTCGTCCAATTGGCCCCTTCCATTTCTAAACTATCGAGAAAAAAAGAGCGGATGTACGGAGCTAACGGACCTATTCTATTTTGAATGGTGTCTGTAATTTTGTTAAGGTATTTTTTAACGGCCTTTTCATTGTAATGGTTCAATACAGGTCCAACACCTCCCGGAGCGCCTTGTATAACGCGCATGAAACCATCAATTTTCACTAAACCATAAATAGCGAACTTCCCTGCTGGCAAATCAACCTTTACTACCCCGTTCGTAACTTGGTCGGTGATGTTCTTTACCTGTTCCATGCTAATCAGCGGATCTGGAACAATATTTAACTCGAGCATTTCCATGGTACGCCCGCTATAAGGACTTAAAGTTGCAGGATCCGCTTCTTTAAAAAGGTCGAAAAGCGAGAATTCAATTTTGATTGGTCCTTCAAGCTTTTTAACGGCTACTACAACTACCTGTGCACGTTCCTCCCCCTGTAAGAAATCGGCACCATAAGGGAAGCCTGTACCTGCTAAAAGATCGCAGGTTAATCCCAGCTTTTTAGCTTCTTCTAAGGTAAATTTCAATAAATCTATCCATTCATCACTCAACCACTCAACTGAAGGGATACCCATATCGTCTGTGTTGGACGGAAAAGAAATCGGGTTTATCTCTACACCTCCAATCCCAGCATCTTTCAATAGGCTAAGTTCTCTGGCAAGTTCAGCTTTTTCTATTTTATTGCCATTCCACCACCATCTTACAAAGGGACGATAATGTGTTACAGGATTTTTAAAATCATCCTCCACTAACTCCATAAAGGTGTTTGCGATCGAATTGGCAAAACCATTATTATGGAGCATTACAATGCTAGCTGCCGACAAAACAGTACTTTTTAGCAAGAAGGATCTTCTCTTCATCATTTCCATTTTAGCGATATCGATTATTTAAAAAATTCTTCATCCATGCATTTAAACGCCATTGTTCATCAACAAGGGAATTTGTTCTGTTTCCTTTTACCAAATAGGGTGCTGGTCCAAATTCTGGAGTAATGGTTATGAGTTCATTCGTCAATTTCATTTGCTCAATCCATTGATCCCAGATCTTCACATGTGCGGCGAGTGCTTCAGCATATTCTGCATTTGCAGGATCCCAAACCTGTGAGCTTTGTGTACTTCCTATTCTGGCATGGATGTGCTTAGTATGTAAAATTGCTTTGTTAACTGCCTCTTGTTGATCTTCCAGATAGCTTTCGGAAACACAGAACCAGTGAGAAACATCTAAAGTTAATTTTAAAGCCGGCTCATTTGCCAATACAGGCGCTACTATATGTGCGGCATACGACCATTTGTTACGGTGGGTTTCTTGGTAAATAGGGGTTTGATATTTTTCTTCTATCTGTTGGCAAAGCGTTAAGCACTTTTTAATTTGCTGTTCATCAAAAAACTCTCTCCCTATTTGTGCGCTAAAAAATAGGGGTGCTTTATTTTGATCTCTAATTTCCATTAATTGATGCAAATCCATTTCGAGTTTTTGCAAATAGCTTTCAAAATTACGGTAAGGTTCAATGACTGCCATTACGATCGCAAAATCTAATTCATAAGATTGGAGCAGTGCTAATACGGTACGATAATCGCCTGGTTCGCCGAAAGGAAACCATTCAACACCAGCATAACCTTCTTCCTTAACCTGTTTTAGGAAGATATTCCAGGGAATATCTTCAAAACCCCAACGTGGACACAAAAATTTCATGGGTGCAGCCATTCACTAAGCTTTATATATCAATGGATTTTGCTCCTCATTATTTAGCAAATCACCAACTTTTAATATTTTCAAATAAGTATCCGGTAAAATATTTGGCTCGCCATTGAAGGTGTTTCCATCCGGCATATAGGCGCAGGTCATTGCCCTTCTATATCCGCTCGTCATATTAGCTCCTGCGCCATGTATCGTTAATCCATTGTGAAAAGAGCAGCTTCCAGCTTTCATGGGCGCAGCTACAGATACTGCTCTTGCAAATTGTGGATAGGCCTGAAAAATGCCGTCCATATTTTTGCCTATTCCTTTATTTTCGTATGTCGTTTCTTTAAATGAAGCTGGAATAAAATATAAGCATCCATTTTCTAAAGTTGCATCGTCTAGAGCTACCCAAATAGAAAGAGCTTTACGATCAGAAAAAGACCAAAAAGGAGTATCTAAGTGCCATGAAGTTGGGTTGGCCCATGGGCGTTTAAAGAGGGCTTGATCATGCCAAATCCGGATGCCATCGGCACCAGAAAGCTGGGCTGCCATTTTGCCAATTCTTTCGTCCAACATAATTTCTTTAACCTTATCATTCGTTTGCCAAAGATTAAGCAACTGGTCAAACACTTTCGAGAAATACTCCGAATCTTTGTTGATGCCATCATCCATTCCTACTTTAGCATCCTTTCCAGGCATTTTTAATCCATTTCGCTCTTCTATTGCCTCGGTAACCGCTTCACGCCATTGTGTTAATTCTTCAGTGGAGAGAAAATCTTCGATTACAATAAATCCGTTCGATTGGAAAAACTGAATCTGTTCTGTAGTTAATTCACATTTCATTTCTTAAGGTATATTTGGTTCAAAGCATCTAATTGTTTACATAGATACAGGATTTTGATTCTAAATACTAATTTGTTTACTGCTTTGCTCGTCTAAGAACAGTACTGCATTTTTGTGTTTTCTTAACAATGTAGAAGGGAGATTATCATTAATTTCTGCTGTTAAGGTATGGTAAACCGCCTTTGCCTTTTTTTCTCCCGGCACTGTACAAAAAGCATATGGAGCTTTTAATAAGGCTGGCAAAGTAAGTGTAAGCGCATGTGTTGGCACCTCATCAATATGCTTAAAGCAACCGTCGTTGACCTGCTGTGTACGGCATGCCTCGTCTAAATCAACGCGCTTTACAAGATAAGGATCATTTTCATCAGCTACATGTGGATCGTTAAATGCCAAATGCGTATTTTCTCCAATGCCCAGGCACACGATATCTGTTTTTAACTTTTTTAGCAATGTTGCATACCTTAAGCATTCTGCTTGATAATCCTTTACATTACCATCAATATAGTTTACTGTATTAAAAGGAACTAAATCGAATAGCCTTTCTTTTAAAAAATTACCGAAACCTTGGGGTGCATCTGCAGCTAGGTCTACATACTCGTCCATATGGAAAGCATTTATCCCAGCCCAATCGATGTCTTTTGTAAGCAAAGCTTCAAAAAATTCATTCTGAGACGGTGCAGCGCCAAAAATAATGTTTACAAATGGTTGCTTTTTTAACAGATTATGAATGCAGTCGGCTACGGCAGTAGCAACTGCTTCCCCCATTGATTTCCTACTCTCAAAAACCTTCACCGTTAACTTGTCTTTTAAAAATTCTTTCATTTCAATATTAGTTACTAAATTCTGCGGAAGTATACACAACCTCTCCGTTAATCATAGTGGTTTTAATGTTAATGTTTTCATCAAAAATTAAAACATCGGCATCTTTACCAACAGTTAAACTCCCTTTAGTAGCTTCTATTCCCATAATGGTGGCTGGGGTTTTACTCATCATCCTAACCGCTTCAACCAGCGGAATATCGGCCATTTGCACCATCGTACGAACCAGTCGATCGGTGGTAGCTACACTTCCTGCAAAAGAAGATCTATCAGCCATTATGGCTACGCCGTTTTCTACGATCACTTTTAATCCAGTTTCCTTATTACCGAGTATACTCTCCCCTTCTGGCATTCCGGCGGCACGCATGGCATCGGTAATCAATGCAATACGATCGGGGCCTTTAATTTTATACACTAATTTTAGTAATGGTGGAGGTAAGTGAATGCCATCGGCAATGATTTCTACATCCATTGAGTCTATTAAATAGGCACTTTCGATCACACCTGCGTAACGGTAAGTATTTCGGCGTGTAACGCCAGACATGGCCGAGTAGAGATGAGTAGCTAAGTTGTATCCATTTTCTACAGCTTCCGCTACTTCTTCATAAATGGCATCAGTATGGGCAATTGCCGCTATAATTCCATTTGCTTTTAAGTATTTTCCCATTTCAACAGCACCTGGTAGTTCTGGAGCCACACTCCATCGCTTAATAACATCCTGACCATAGGCAATGATTTCTTTATACTCTTCTACATCCGGATTTCTGATGTATCGTGGATCTTGTGCGCCACTTTGATTTAGGGCAAAATACGGGCCTTCTAAGTGCATACCAATGAATTGGGCACCGCGGGTATTTTTAACAGTTGCGCTTTTATAAAGCGCTATTGCTGTTAACAAATCTTCTTTCGAACAGGTAAGTGTGGTCGGTGCCATTGCAGTTGTACCATATTTGGCGTGGATTTCTGCAATCTTAAGGTATGCTTCCCCTGTTCCATCCATAAAATCATGGCCACCACCTCCATGAATATGTATGTCAATAAATCCGGGGGAAACATAGTTTCCCTTAACATCGATCACTTCATAACCTGCTACTTCAATATCGCCTTCACTTATCGCTTCTATTTTTTTGTCCTTAATTAATACGGTAGCATTTTTAACAATCCGATAGGGCGTTATGACTTGACCGTTCACTATTTTAATCTTCTTCATCTCTTTTTTATTGAACAATTTAATCAAACATTAATGCTCCAAAAAACTCTGGTAAATGGAAATCGGGGTCTTTTGCTTCAATTTTATTCCAACTATAGAAATGCGGCTGCGGTAGATCATCACCACATTTGAAGAAATTGCCTTGTGCAGTTAATTGATGAAAGCTAAGCAAGTTTGCCTCTTCAAAAATTTCGATCGGCAGTAGGGCCGTAATTTCCCATGTGTACTTAGTGCTGCTATTTACTGGCGTAGAAATGATCTTAATTTGCGTTTGAACCTGAGCGATGAGTTTTTCATCAAGTAAGATTCTGTTTAATCTTTTCTCACCAAAACCAACTAAACAGATGCCCGTACAATTGAACTCGATATTGTAGTATTTTTTTTGTGTACCAAAGGCAACAAAAAACTCGACACAATTATCTTTATGAACACGTCCATTTGTTTGGTAGGTACTTACTTTGATGACGTCTTCTTTTACGTAAAATTTCAAGCATATTGCATCACCCGCGTGTGCAATCACAAAGTTTGCTTCACAATTACTTGGATAGCCTTCCCATGATTGGTGTTTGATTGGAAATTGGGGAAGTGCGTCTAGCAATTGAGAGACTTTTTCGATCTCCGTATTATAACTAATAGACTCTATTAAGGGTATTCGCATTTTTATGGTAAACAGTGATTAAAGTCTTTTAGGAATGCAAGAAACATGTACTTTTCGGTTACATATTTCTTGCATCTTTTAGCATGATTATCTGATATAACCTGGGTTCTGAGTTAGAACAGCATCTTTATTCAAATCAATTTCACTTTGTGGTAAAGGCCAAAGTTGGTGGAAAAGCTGAACCGATGAAGTTTGGATGGGATTCAACCTCTTAGCTCTGGCTACAAGTGTTCCAGTACGTACTAAAGTCATTCTTCGGTTTTCTTCGCCAATTAACTCTCTAACACGCTCATCCAAAATAAAATCTAAGGTTATATCTGATGCCGAAACTTGAGCTGCATTGGCTCTTGTTCTTAAAACATTAATAGAAATAGCTGCCTCAGCTAGTTTAGATTGTTTAAACTGTGCTTCTGCTAATAAAAGGTAAGTTTCTCCAAAACGCATCATGGTAAGATCTTTGTAAGAGCTATTTCCAACTGGGTCTGCAGCAACAAAATGGTTCCATTTAGTAGTGTAAGGAACTATTTTAAATAAGGTATCTGCTGGTGCTGGAACTACTCTTTTTCCTACAGAAGCAGGAAAAGCAGGGTCATTATAGAAAAAATCGCGACGTATATTATACTTAGAGTTACGCATATCGTTAGTTGAGTATAAATTATTGATTACCCAATAGCTTAAGCGAAGACGTCCAATTCCACGCCCTCCTAAAGAATCAGTAATCAATAGGTTTCCAACTCTAGGTGAACCTACACTAGCAGAATAATGAGGTACCCAAACTCTTCTATGTTGATCAAAATTAGGAGTTCCTCCCCCAGGTGTAAGATATTCCATTTCTTCAACCCAAATAGATTCTGTATTACCTGATGAGCGACGTTGATTACCTGTTATAAACATATCCGAAAATGGATCACCAGGTAAATTTTTGTTCACACCAAACCTTGTTTTAACCAAAGTTAATTTCTGACTATTAATTACAGCCATACATTGTGCCTCAGCAAGGTCATTCTTACCTTGTCTTAAATAAGCTTCTGCTAATAATTGGTTTGCTGCTTGTTTATTTATTCTACTTGACTGTGATACTGCATCAATGTTAGGAAGGTTAGCTGCAGCAAAAATTAGGTCATCATTGATTAAAGTATTTAAACTTTCCAATGTAGCCCTTGTGTAGTCTGTTTTTGCTGAATTTACAGGTTTCTCTACCAAGGGAACTGCACCATACAAAGTAACTAAGAAATTATAAGCATACGCTCTATAAAATTTAGCCTCGGCTGTATACAAGTTTCTTTCAGCAGTAGTTAATACAGCACTTTCATCAGCTGCTCCTACTATAATTGCATTAGCATTTGCGATTACTTTATAAGCCCATGTCCAATAGTAAGAAACTGCCAGAGCTTCAGGATTAAGTAAAGAGTAATTTTCAAAAGGAACTGATTCTGGTCCATTTTGTCCATTTATGGCTACATCTGTACCTACTTGCATAACATTCAATAACGATTGACCGGGGTTCTGCGTTGTATACTGCTCACGAACAGATAACATTAGTCCAGCAATTCCTGCCTCTAAACCCGCTTTATTTTTATAAGTATTAAGAGGCGAAAAAGCAGAATCAGAATTTTCGTCCAAGAAAGCTTTCTTACATGAAAGAAAACCAAGTAAAACTGGAGAAATTAATAATAATAAAATTAATTTTTTCATAATATTTTATTTTAGATTTTAACGTAGTGTAACATTTAAACCAAATACAAAAGTTGAAACCAAAGGATATATACCATAGCTAAGCGGTGCATTTGCCAAACCTGATTGATTGTTATTTACACTTAATTCAGGATCAAGACCAACCCAATCAGTAAAAGTTGCGATGTTTCTACCACTTACAAAAGCAGTTACACTACCTAATTTTAATTTATCTAATGCTTTTTGAGTTAAAGTATAGCTCAGCGTAATATCCTTTATTCTAGTATAATTCTGATCAACAGGATAAGCATATTGCTTAGGATTAGTATAAGTTAAAGATGGCTGCGTATTGTTCTTATTAGCTGCGGTCCAATAACCTACTTCTTGCGGAAAACTAACACGACCTCCGTAATTTTGCAAGTTCAATAGCGGGTTGTTTATTTTTGCTCCCTGCGCGGTTTGTATGAAAATACTTAACCCAAATTCTTTGTACTTGAAGTTATTGATGATACCACCGGTCCATTTTGGCAAGCTAGTACCTTGAAAAACTCTATCAGCTTCGGTGATTTTTTTATCACCATTTATATCCACAAACTTTAAACTTCCTGGTGTAGCACTTGGATCTACTTGTGATGCGTCTTCGCCAACTTGCCAAACTCCAGCTAGCTGATAATCGTAAATAGCATAGAGTGGTTTACCAATAAACCATTTGTTACCAATATCATCTTTGCCATCTCCGTAAAGCGAAACGATCTCATTACGGTTAGTTGAGAAGTTGATATTAGATGACCAAGTAAAGTCTTTTTTCTTTATGTTAACTGTATTTAAAGTAAATTCAATACCTCTATTTTTAACACTACCTAAATTATCAAAAATGCTTCCGAAACCTGTAATTGTGGGTAATTGACGTCTCAACAACACATCATTGGTTTTTGTAAAGTAAGCTTCAACTGTACCACTTATTCTATTGTTTAAAATAGAGAAGTCGACAGCAAAATTACTTCCAGTTGTACTTTCCCAATTTAGCTCTGCATTACCTAATACACCACTTGTTAGTAAAGAACTTGAAACTAAACCAGTTGCAGTAATTCCATTAAAAATATATTTTGTAACACCTTGGGTACTAATTGTTTGATATACACCTACTGCTTGGTTACCAGAAGTGCCATAAGAAGCTCTTAACTTGATGTTATCAATTTGTTGTACATCCTTTAAAAAGTTCTCCTTAGAAATATTCCAACCCAAAGCTACAGATGGAAAAGTTCCGTATTTATTAGTAGCAGAACCAAATGCAGAATAACCATCACGTCTTGCTGTTACAGTAAATAAGTATTTACTATCATAAGAGTAGTTAAAACGAGCCATTTGAGAAACTAAAGCTTCTCTGCTGTAAAAAGAACTTGCCGTTACAACAGCTGCTGCACCTATATTATTATATGATACTTCGTCATTAATGAAGGTTTTTCCAGTTGTGCTGCTGATGAAATACTTTTTTTCTTGACCACTATATAATGCAGTAACATCTAAATGGTGTTTTCCCCAGTTTTTATCATAGGTCAATATGTTTTCAATAATCCAACTATTGGTCTCAGTATTACTGATTGCAGCAGTACCTTGATCAGTATCACCTGTATTAGCACCTCTATAAGATGCAGCACGAGAAGGCAAGAATGCGTAATTGGCATTTACTCTATATTTTAAACCTGGTATAAATGTTGGTTTAACTTCTGCATAAAATATACCGTTAAGATTTTTTTGTCTATTTAAAACATCCGCATTTAAACCAAGAAGTGGGTTTCTGGTATATGTTTCAGAAAGCATTGGAAAAATTGTATAATTGCCATTTGGATCACGTAAACGGCCATAAGGACTCATTTGCATAGCAGATGAATAACTCACTGTTCCTCCATCTGTATTATTATCTGCAAAAAACAAAGATGTTCCTGCAGTTAACCAATCCGTTATGGTGGCATCTAGGTTTGATCTAAAAGATGCTCTGCCAAACTGGTAACCTTTTAATACACCTTTTTGCTTTTGATAAGCACCTGAAACAAAATATTTGATTTTATCACCACCACCTGAAATACTCAAGTTATGATCTTGAATAAATCCTTGTTGAGAAATTTCATCTAACCAATTTGTAGTTTTACCAGCAGTATAATTTTCTTGCTCATAGGCATTAGGAACTGGAATAGCACCAGGTTTTTGGTTCTTTTGCGCTAAAAAATCAGTATACTGCTGCACATATTGTTCTGGAGTTAAAGGCGTTAAAGTCTTATTCTGATACTCTGGACCAGCAAAAGTACTATATCTAATAGTTGGCTTACCTGTTTTACCTCTTTTAGTAGTAATTAAGATAACACCACTAGATCCTCTAGTACCATATACGGCAACTGCCGATGCATCCTTTAAAATTTCTATCGACTCGATATCATTTGGATTGAGATCGTTCATAGACCCGCCCAAGTTACTGAACGGAACACCGTCAATTACAGTTAATGGCGCAGTACCTGCGTTAATAGAGTTAACTCCTCTAACTTGGACACCAGCAGAACTACCGGGTACGGAAGAAGATTGACTAATTCTAATACCTGCAACAGCTCCTTCCATTGCATGAAGTACGTTAGTTACTGGCAATTGCGATAATCTTTCTTTAGGTACAGAAGTTACCGATCCTGTAATATCTGAACGTTTTTGCGTACCGTACCCCACAATTACCACTTGGTTCATTTGAAATTGTTGAGAATCAACCAGCAACGTCACATTGATCAGTGATTTATTGCCGACATTGATTTCTTGCGAAACATAGCCTAAATAGGTAATAACCAAGGTGCCACCTTCGGGACTGTTAATCTGAAACTCGCCTTCTGCATTAGTTGCTACCCGGATATTGGTACCCTTCACAGTTACAGTAGCACCGGCTAACGCTTCTCCAGCATCGTTTTTTACCGTACCTTTTACGACTACATCTTTAATATAAAGAGTTTCTGTTGTTTTACTAACTTTTGTTTCCTTAACAAGATTCTCTACAGCTGCATGCAAGCTCGTAGAAAGCATTAGAACAGCAGCAAATAAAATTGTTTGCTTTGCCTTGAAAACCCGGTAAAAGTTAAGAAAAGAAGAATTGCTTAATAATAGTTGTTTTTTCATTCTTTTGAGTTAATTTTTTTGATGATTGCAGGAATTCGAATTCCTGATGTAACATTTAGTGATTAAATAGATTTGCCCTGGGCGAAATCATCTACGACTAATTTTAATTTGTTTCTGCATTCATTTCATGTTTTGATTATAGTTGGTTTATATTGGATTTGGTTAGTATGTTTTGTTTAATTTGAGATAGTTTTCTTTTTAAAGTTTGGCAACCAGCTTTTGATTAAGTGTCCGTAAAAAGCATAAAAAACTAGGTAGATGTAGCAGGGAAATAAAATCCAGTAAGCAGTTCTTACGTCTGAATGATCTGCTACGTACCCGTAGATGAGCGGAAATATTGCACTTCCACAAAGTGCCATAATGAGTGTAGAGGCGCCTACCTTTGTGAAGCGTCCAAGGTTTGTTAAGGCTAGTGGCCAGATACCTGCCCAAACCAATGAATTAGCCAAACCAAGCAAAACGATAAACCAAATGGATACATCGGTGGTATGGCCCAAGATGGTGGCGTTTCCACTAACATAAATAATCAACAGTGTTAATACAGTTCCCAAAAGCGTGCAAATTCGCAATATGTTTACTTGTGAGAGGTATTTTGGAATGAGAATGATTCCTAGTCCGTAGCCAATAATCGTTGTAAACAAGGTGTAGGAAGGAAATACTTTAGCTTCCATAATTGGCATTCCCATTGAATTTGCGTAGGGAATGATAGTGTCGATCGCTATCACTTGTGTACCTACGTGAAAGAATATGGCCAACACGCCTAATATTAAATAAGGGAAATCGAAAAGATTTTTTTTATCCGCATTTAAGGTTGACAATGTTTCATCTTCTTGCTCCGTATCAATTTCTGGAAGTGGCGAGAAACGTATCAATATACCAAGGGCGGCAAGTACTGTCCCTAAAACACTATAAGGAAGAATAACGCGCCGAATTAACTCGTCTAATGCCTCGTTTCTTTCGAAAACGCTCATCAAAGGGAGTTGCTTAAGCATTTCGTTGTCCGCAACCTTGAATATAACGGAAGCAAATATTAAGGGAGCCAGAATTCCAGCTGCCTTATTACATATCCCCATAAAGCTAATCCGCTTCGCAGCTTTTTCGCGGGGACCTAAAATGGTAATATAGGGATTTGCTGCAGTTTGTAGTACCGCCAAACCACAACCTATAGTAAATAAACCAAGTAGAAATATTTCGTAAGTTCTGCTCAACGCGGCAGGTATAAAAATAAAAACCCCTATCGCCATTACCCATAACCCATACATAATACCTTTTTTAAATCCTACCCTTTTTAAAAGGTATGACGAAGGGAGTGACATGATAAAATAGGAAATATAAAAAGCGAAAGCTACGAGATAGGATTGAAAATTACTTAGTTCGCAAGCTATTTTGAAATAAGGAATTAAGATGGCATTAATCCACGTAATAAAGCCGAACACGAAAAACAAACCTCCCAAAATAAACATAGAGATTAATGTTTCTCTTGAATTAAGGGAATTTACCTGAACTGCTCCAGTCACTGCATTTTGTTTTATATTTGGCATATTTTAAGTCCTTAATAAACAGTGTTTTTACAATACCGTTTACGTACCCGTAAATCAATTAAAAAAAATCGCCTTATGTATGCAATTAGCAAACCAACTGGCAAATTCCGTATAAAGGAGTTAAACTTTCTTAACGTTAACGTACACGAATATATAAACTTTTTAATTAAACAAAAATTTTTATTCAATTTTTATTTATTGCTATGAAAGGAAGAAAGCTAAAGGTTGATAGCGAAACCAACCTTTAGCAAAGCTACATGGGTTACTTTAGGGTTACATCCAAGTAAACAGAATGGCGTCCGTAAGTTTCATAAAAGGGCTTGTAAGTTACTCCATCAATCGTAAATTGCAGGCTTTTCGGATCGCCTTGTATCGATTTACCGATATCTTCTAGGTTCAATGTTACTTTACGCCAGTCGTTCCGTGGCGCTGGTTCTTGGGCGGCTAGTAGCACGGGACCATAAAATAGGCTAGCAATGTTCTGTTGATCCATTACAGGATCTAAATGAAACTGAAAAGGCATGCGTAAGTCAATCACATCTCCATCTTTCCATTTGCGGCTCAAAGTAAGGTAACTTCCGGGTTCTGCTTTTGTTTTTTCATCTTTACCGTTTATGGTGACGAAGAATCCTTTGGTTGCCCAGTGCGGCACGCGTACTTTAAGATCGAATTTACCATTGCCCTTAATGGTTAATTTAGTATGGTCTTCTGTTGGGAAGGCAGTTGTTTGTACTACAGTTATTTTCTTTTCGGTCCAATTCAATGTAGAAGGCACATAAAGATTAACATATAACGCATCATTTTCTGCACTTTTAAAATAAATTGAACTCTGCAATTTCGTGCTACTTTCTATTGCAGTACCATTACAGCAAGTAAAACCTGTCATGTTAGGGTTTCCAAACTGCTTAGTAGATCCTGGTCTTAATGGCACATGGTACGTGTTAGCAGGACTATTCTCGGCAACAGAGGCCAAGATATGATTATAAAGTGCTTGCTCATAATAATCCATTAACTCCGCGCGCTGATCATATAAAAACAGATTACCTGTTAATTTAAGCATGTTATAGGTTGCACAGGTTTCATTCTGTCCGCCTGAAGATAGGCCGTTTTCATAGATTGTTGCAGGCTGTCCGATAAAACACTCGGCATTGTTTGGCGTACGCGCTCCGGCTACCCCTCCTATACTATACATGTAATCATTTCTGGTTTTATGCCAAAAATTATCAGCTATTCGATAATAATCTGGAGTATCAGAGTCACGATACATTTCGAGCGCTCCCAAAATCTGAGGAATATGTTGATTGGCATGCAATCCACGGAAAGTATCTACATTTCTAGCTAAGCCGTGTGAATGTTCTGCATCACCATAAAACACTTTAATGTTATCGAACAACTGCGCAACTTTCAAATAACGAGGTTCTTTGGTAAGTCTGTATAGGCGAGCCATTACTTCATTCATACCCCCAAATTCACCTGCAATGTACCTGTTCCACATGCTGATTAATGTTTCGGTTGGTAAAAGACTTACCCGGGCATGCACCCAGCTTCCCATGCCTTTGGCAACTTCAAGTGCCTTTTTGTTACCTGTAACTTCATAAACATCTAACAATCCGGCAAGTATTTTATGTAAGGTATAATAAGGTGCCCAAATTTGGGTTTTCTGTCCCCCGTAATTTGCACCCTTTTCTAACATAATAAACTGATCGGGCGGATAGGCACTAATGAACCCTTTGCCCCAATTCCAATAATCTGTGCGAATCCCTTCTGGGCTAAGATCGGAATCAAAAGTTGATTTGCCGGGCCCCGGTGGTACTGCAGCAGGATCTGATACAAATGCGGTACCCGCAGTTTTAGGCTGACCAGACAGTTGAGACAATTGGTATAATGTATTAACCATATATTCCATTTTTTCTTTAAAGGTAGCCTGCAGTGCTTTGTCATAGCCAGTACTTGTGTATGCCTGGGCAATTGCGGTTAAATAGTGCCCTGTGGCGTGCCCTCGCAATTTGGTTTCTTGCGTGTCCCATACACCTAAAGCCTTGGCTCCTTCTGGTTGAGCCAGACCAAAGGCATTGCGGAACATATAGAGGAATGCATCGGGATTGGTTTTAGCAAGCCCATTGATAAACTTATCCCTATTCTCAATGAACTTTGTTTGATGACCGTGAAGGTCAGCGTTTAATGACACCTGATCTAAATCGAAAGCTTCCAACTTGCGATCTGGAGTACCTGCTTCCTTAGCGTCTTTTACCATTACGATCGCTTTTGGCTGCAAATCTGTGCCAGGAACTGTTCCTGTTATAGTATATTTACCTGCTTTAAGTACTTCACTATTATTGATTGGTGCTGGCCAAATCACCCGTACCTGCGGCCCTTTAATTCCATTGCGATAAACTCCGTTTACGTATACTGGTAACCGCGGAAGATAGCCAATCACCGTTTGCACTTCCACATCTGAAACACTACTTAGATATTCATTGTAAAGCTGGGGGGTTGTCTTGGAGAACACTGGTAAATTATCTTCTTTCTTTGGAGACTCACGCACAACAGCTGTATTACCTTTCCCTGAATTAGTATAAACTGTGGCAAGCTGGCCTTCAGTAAGGGGAATTCTATACAATCTGAAATCGTGTAATTTGGCATCCAAATAAGGATTTTCTGATAAGAATGATTTGCCTATATAGAGTTTATTTTCTTTGTTTGATTCATTGTCGAACAATTGTTTGAGTTCGAGTGTAATGTTTTTTGCTTCCCCAGCGAGTTTTCCATTCACATATGTACGCATGGATTTAGCTGGCACATTAATTACCACAGCTAAATGATACCACTTATTTGTTTCCACAGCTGGTGATCCCAAATTGTAGGCATTTGTTCCATTGATGAGCTCGGCCCGATATCCTGTAAAATCCTTTGTACCTACTGGAGCTACAAAAAAATGTGATTTATCACTTTTTCCAAAATCAAAGAATCGTTGACCGACTGCTGAGGAACGCAAGTAAATCCATCCCATAATCGTTAACGACTCCTCTCCCGCTACCGCCTCGCCTGTGATAGAAAGATAGGCCTTGTTGGCTGCATCTAAAGAGAGTACAGCCCCAAATTTATCGTCGGTTACGAAGGTAGCTTTAGCATTTTGTATGGTTGCTTCTAAATTATTACGGGACCAATCCTTAAGATTACCATTAAAAACATACCGGGCAATCAACCCAGTTTCACCAATTCCATCTAAAATCTGATTTCCGCTTTGCGCCTTCAGCGTATTTGTGCCCATAACCAAGAAACTTAGTATTGCACATGAGAGACAAGTATACAATTTCATGTTATAAAATTATCAATAATCTATAAACGCTAATCTGCTAATTTTAGCCAACAATCATATTATATTATCCATAATAATTGCTATCTTAAGGCATTATTTAGTTTAATATGTCTGATTATAACAATTCAAGAAGAAAATTTTTAACACAAGCTATTTTAGCTTCTGCAGCTGTTGCTACGCCCAACTTGCTGATGGCTAGTGGCAAACATTTTGCTAGTTTTGGTGCGAATGAAAAAGTAAATCTTGCCTGCGTAGGCATTGGAAATCGCGGTGGTGAAATTATTCGTGCATTACATGCCACAGGTTTAGCGAATATAGTTGCGTTATGCGATGTTGACATGGAAGCACCACATACACTTCCTATTTTAAAACTCTTCCCAGATGTGCCCCGCTTTAAAGATTTCAGGCAGATGTTCGATAAAATGGGAAACCAGATTGAAGCCGTTTCAATAGGTACACCTGATTTTTCGCACTTCCCTATTACCATGATGGCCATAGGGTTGGGTAAGCATGTATACGTAGAAAAACCAATGGCACGCACATTCAATGAAGTTGAACTTATGATGAAAGCGGCTGCGAAGCACAAAAAAGTAGTTACGCAAATGGGTAACCAGGGGCATTCGGAAGCTAACTATTTTCAGTTCAAAAAATTAGTTGAAACCGGTGTTATGAAAGACGTAACAGCCATTACAGCCCACATGAATGCTCCAAGACGATGGCATACATGGGATCCCAAAATAACTTCTTTTCCACCTGCCGAGCCAGTTCCCGCCACACTTGATTGGGATCTGTGGCAAATGCATACACAAGGTCATTCTTTTAACAAAGATTTTGTAAATGGACAGTGGCGTTGCTGGTTTGATTTCGGAATGGGCGCATTAGGCGATTGGGGTGCACACATTTTAGATACAGCCCATGAATTTCTAGACCTAGGGCTTCCCTACGAAGTAGATCCCTTGAAATTAGCTGGACATAATAACTTTTTCTACCCAATGTCTACTACATTATCCTTTAAGTTTCCAAAACGTGGTAGTAGGCCCCCAGTAGAGATAAAATGGTTTGATGGGGTTGATAATCTTCCACCCCTGCCAGCAAATTATGGTGTACAAGCGTTAGATCCAAATATCCCACCACCAAGTACCGGGGCGATTAAGCCTGCTGCCTTAAACCCAGGTAAAATTATCTATAGTAAAGAGCATACATTTAAAGGCGGCTCTCACGGTAGTATTTTATCGGTTATTCCTGATGGAAAGACAAACGTTTCCTTGCCAACATTTGAGCAAAGCCCTTCAAATCACTTTGCCAATTTCTTAAAAGCCTGTAAAGGTGAGGAAAAGACACGTTCACCATTTCACCTAGCAGGTCCTTTAAGTCAGGTATTTTGTTTAGGTGTAATGGCACAATGGACTGGCGAGAAAATTGTATTCGATAGAAAGAAGAAAGTCATTACTAGCAGTAAACTTGCAAATGATTTGTTAATTGGCCCACCACCGCGTAAAGGTTGGGAACAATATTATAAAGTATAATAAGTTAAGCTACCAGCCTACATAGGTTGGTGGCTTAATCCCTTTTAACCGTAGATAAACAATAAGCTGGCCCAAGTGATGTGTTTTGTGGTCATGCATTAGTAACAAAATCTGCCTACGCGTCATCGGGCCTGCGAAGAATTTAACCTTTTCATCTAACTGCTCGGCATTCATCTTGGTATGTGCTTTAAGTGCAAGATCGTAAGCATTTTCTACTATATTCAATACTTCGCTCTTTGATAATTTCTTTTTTTCGTCTCTCTTTACGGGAGCATCGACAAGAAGATAAGACGAGGACAACCATGTCATGTTATCTGTTATATGAAGCAATTGCTCACGGAAACTCATTTCGTCTGGAGAGGCTTTAAAGTCATAAAATTCTTCTGGCATTAGAGCTGCAAGTTTTAAGCTATATGTTTTGCTATTTGCCCATTTACGAGCCAGTTGCACCTGCAAGCTATCGGTAGATTGGGCTATAGCGGTTAATACGGCACCCACTAAGACCATTGTTAGTAAAAATCGTTTCATTTTGAAATGTGTGATTAGTTAATGGTTAATTCTTCTGTAAAGCTAAACAATTATTGAATTATTCCATTTAATACGGCGAAGCGTATGAGTGCAGCACTATTTTTTACTCCTGTTTTTTCAATTAAACTTTGCCTATGCCCCTCAATTGTTCTTTTACTAATAAACAACTTCTCGGCCATTTCACTATTTGTTAAGCCCTCTCCTAGTAAATTAAGAATTTCGATCTCTCTTAAAGAAAAATCGATATTATTTTGTGAAATGTTAATAGATTGGTTACTGATGATTACTTTATCAAGCATCATTAAGGAAAGTTCTGAGCATATGTATTTAGCCCCCATACTGATATGTTTTAAGGCGAACAGCAATTCGTCAGCATTTACATTTTTTAGTAAATAGCCTTTCGCTCCTGCAAGAAAAGCTTGTGCAATATACTTTTCGTTATCATGCATCGATAAGATCACCACATCAATCTGGGGATGAGCCTGCTTCAGTTCTTTTATAAGCGTAATACCGTCCATCTCTGGCATATTAATATCCGCTAATACGATATCCACTGCGTTTTCATTTGCTATAAAATCCAAAACTTCCTTGCCGTTTTCTAATTCGCCGGCAATCTTAATCTCCGCATCTTGTTCCAGCAGTAATTTAATTCCGTTTCTAACAATATTATGGTCCTCCGCTAATAAAACTTGTAGCATCTCAATTTGGATTAATGATAAAATTATTCGTCGCCCTTATTTAAATCTATTAATTCTTGCTTCAGTCGCTCGATGTGAAGGGTCATCCTATCTACCTTTTCATATTTAATGAGCAGGTCATGTGTTTTCATGGTCGACAGTAGATTTTTTCGTTCTTCCATCAGCCTGATGGCTACCCATATAGATTCTTCTACAGCCTTTACTTGTTCATTCTCTAAAATTTTTTCTGTAAAGGTATGTCCTGTATAACATCGGTACCGGGACACATCATCATTGGTTACTTGCACAAGCGTTCCACCACAATCTGGACACGTAAACGGTGTTAAGGGACCAAGCTCCAACAATTCGTTTACATTACTACTCATTCGCTTGGAGATACTTGCTTCCAGCTTAATATCGGCGGGCGCCTCTATCGGTTCGCACAATGTTCTAGAAAATAAGTCTGACAATATATAACCCATTTCGTTGACAGAAACGGTATAATCTACTTTCATATTTTGTAAAACATTTCTAGGCATATCCGGAAACTCAGCTTCCTTAGGATCTTGAACCATACAGAGTCCGCCACTTCTTTTAATAGCTGACATTCCCGAGGTACCATCATCTAAAAGGCCAGTTAAAATAATTCCAGTTACGCAGGAAGTATAGATAGCAGCGGCCGATCTAAAAAGTACATCTATTGATGGTCGCCAGTGATTTTCAAGGGCACCTTTTCTAACCATCACTATACCCTTTTCTAGCAAAGTATGATGATCTGCGGGCGCTAAATACACATTTCCATTCACAATTCCCTCTCCATCTACTGGAATACAGCAGGGAAGTGAAGTCTTTCTCTGAAGTTGTTTTAAGATGATTTCACTGGTTGAATTACGCGCCAGGTGCAGTACAATGAAAATAGCTGCATCAAATCCTCTTTTAAAACCTTCTAACAGCTTTGATACCGCAGCAATGCCCCCTGCAGATGCACCTATTGTGATGATATTTTTTACCACTTCTTTTCCCATTATGCTAGCTATCAGCAATGATCATCTCTTTATTAAATTGAACCCTAATCTCTGTCCCTCCCCGATCTGTATTTACCTCCATGGTGCCATTTAATAAAAATACCCTGTTTTTTATGCCTCTTAGTCCAGACCCTTTTTTTAGCGACTGCTCAAACGATTGATTAAACCCCTTGCCATTATCAGCAACAACTAGTGTGATGAAATCTCCTGCTGTAGTTACCTCAATTACTACTTCAGTAGCACAAGCATGTTTGATGCAATTGTTTATTAATTCCTGCATTATTCTAAAAACAAATAATTGCAAGTTTGGTTCAATATCATCTACTGAATTTTTTAATTTAGTCCTAATTTTAAAATTTACTGATGAAAATTTCTGAGCTATCTCCTTAACACCTGCAGTAAATCCAAAATCTCGTAAAACTGATGGAGTTAAATCATATGACAGCGAACGGGTTTCCGCAATAGCCTGATCTAATAGTTGGTTTACATTTTTAAGTTCCTCTTTAAAGTCAGCTGCAATTTGTATCCGTTGTAGATTTAAGCGCACCCCATATAAGAGTTGGCAAACACTATCATGTAAAGATGCACTAATTTTATGACGCTCTTTTTCTTGCGCATTAAATGCGGTGGATAAAATGAGCTTTTGCCGCTCTTCAAATTGGGTTTGTTTTTTCTTAGCTATTCTTTCTCTTTCGGTTATATCTCTTAATATACCTGCATAATATTTATCGTTTGCAGAATTTGCAACCTGATGACCTTGGGCGGCCATCACTTTTACGCGGCCATCCTTGGTAATAACCCTGAATTCTAAGATTAAATTTTTAAAATTACTGGCTGCTGTAATCAATTCCTGCTTTACCTTTTGCCTATCTTCTGGGTGAATCAATGCAATTAAACCCTTAACTGTACCATCATATTCCCAAAGATTGATTTCGAACAGCGAATAACAATATTCATCTATAAAAACTTTGTTAGTACTTAGGTCGATTGTCCATGTACCCGTTCCGGACGAACTTAAAGTCAATTTCAGACGCTGAGTAGTCTCTAATAACTTTTGTTGTGCCTGTCTACTTTCAGAAATATCGATGACGGTAATATAGTACTGCGGCGTATTTGTAAAAGCATTCGTAACCGCAATACCTTCCATACGGGTGTAAAAGCCCCCTCCATTGCTAAGCGCAATTCTGATTTCTTTAGTTTGTTTACCATCATTCAGTTGCATTTTGTGCAAGAAGGAATAGAAATTTTCCCAATCTTCTGGGCTCACAAAACTTTGAAATCTTTTACCAATAGAATCAAATTGGTTGATGGCCAGTAAATTCGCGCCTACTCTATTCGATTCTTCAATTATCCCTAAGCGATCTAAAATAAAATATCCCACTGGAGCAAGTTCAAAAAAGCCTTCAAATTTTGCGCGTTCTGACTCCAAAAGTTGTGAAGAAGCTAGTAGCTCATCACTTTGCATTTCGAGCTCTAGCTGTGCAATTTGAAGTTCACCTACTAAAACAGCGATTTTCTCATCTGTTATATTTTCCAGATTACTGTGCTCATCCAATAATCTATGATCAATTCTGTTTCGAATTGTCTCGATTAACGATGTTTTGTTTGAATTCTGTTTTTCCTTCACCTTTTTGGTCTTTAAAAGTGACAATCATGCCGCATGCTTTTCTGACAATTTATCTGTCGCATAACGAAAATTAACTGTTAGTTTAAGCAGCCCAGCATCCTGAAACTCATGTTCTATATAGGTTTCCGCATTCTTTAAACTATTAAATACGTGGTCCAGTTTCGTATTCTTCCACCTGTTGACAACAATCTCCATAAAGAATTGTTCTCTCACTTCTGCTTCGGTCAGCTTAAATAAAGCTAAAAAGGAGTCATTTACCACTAAAACCTTTTTATCTTTATCTAACAATACCGCTGCCGAATCTATTGCCTGATTAAGCTACCTCTTAAACTTGGTTAAATTATCCGTTTTTAAAGCATGGCACCACCGCTTCTCTCATCTCGATCAAAATCACTCTCTTTATCAGGATCCTTATCGAGATTTTCCCTATCTGAATTATAATTAGGTTCGTCTGCGTTAGCCGACGGATTGTCCTTATTTTCTGGACTTGAATTTTGTGTCCCCACTGCTGCATTAGCATGATCGGCATCACTTCCTTGACTCAAGGGGCCGTTACTAGGATTCGAATCTGAACCCAGTGGCATCTCACTATTGTTTGCCGGCTCATCTTTTTGACTCCACTCATTTTTACTTTGTGGTTGGTTGAAGTCGCTGTTTTGTTCATTTTGATTTTCCATGATATTTGTATTTAGGTTAATAATGATTAAGGTTTGTAATGGATGACCCTACCTCTTCTACGATCCCCATAATAACGTAGCGGATAGTTATAAAAAGTGAACCCGTTTTTCCAGATAAGGTTTCAGAAAATTTCAAAAAACAATGAGTATTTGCTTAAACCAATTTTAAATTGGGTTGTTACTTTAGAAAAAAGCAACATGGTTAATCAAGAAAAAAAGTTAAGAGATGGCGCATGCATTAGTCCTTGGCAGTTAGCAGGAAAAGACCTAGTTAGCCACTCAACAGATCAGAAAAAACATGAAACATTTGATACAATAATCATTGGCGGAGGTATAACAGGTTTAACCACCGCATTATTACTTCAACAATGTGGAAAAAAATGTATTGTAGTAGAAACAAAAACAATAGGGTTTGGTACAACCGGAGGAACAAGCGCACATTTGAACACTTTCTTTGATGCCACCTATGCTGATATTGAATCTGATTTCGGTAAAGAGGAGTCTAAACTCGTGGCGAAAGCGGGTAAAGAGGCCATGGCGATGATAAAAAAGCTGGCAACAGACCTGGCCATCGATTGCGATTTAGCAGTTAAAGATGGCTATCTTTTTGCGCAAGACGAAAAACAGGTTGAGGAGCTTTCAAAAATTTTAGCAGCCTCAAAAAGAGCAGGGATTGAGGTTACGGAAACAGCTGAGATTTGTGTGCCAATTCCCTTTCAATCGGCCATTATCTTTACAGGACAAGGCCAATTTCATCCTATTGAGTACATTCAAAAATTAGCCGTTGCATTTATTGACTTAGGCGGCGTTATTAGCGAAAATACATTTGTAAATGAGGTTGAGAAAAAAGGAGATCTTTATCATGCTACTACGCCTAATCAGGTGTTTACGGGGAGTAAATTAGTTTATGCCACCCATGCCGTACCGGGAGTTAATGCATTTAGCTTTAAGTGTGCGCCGTATCGAAGCTATGTCTTGGGTGTAACCTTAAAAGATGATCATTACCCTGAAGATTTGGCCTATGATATGATGGAACCCTATCACTATTTCAGGAGCCACGAAATTGATGGGCAGTCCTATTTAATTGTAGGGGGAGAAGACCACAAAACAGGTCAGGGCGATCCCACACAGGCATTTGAATCCTTAGAAACATATATAAAGCAATATTTCAACGTCAAAGAGGTAGCCTTTAAATGGTCATCTCAATATTATATACCGACAGACGGCCTGCCCTATATTGGTCCATCACCAGCCTTGGCCGATGCCTATGTTGCTACCGGCTTCAATGGGAATGGGATGATGTTTGGTACTTTATCTGCCATGATTATCAGTGATGACATCTTAAATAAGAAAAATGATTATGCTGCACTTTTTTCTCCGAGCAGGATAAAGCCTCTTGCGGGGCTGGGTGAGTTTATTCAAGAAAACGCAAATGTAGCATGGCATTTTATTTCCGACCGTTTTAAAACCGAAGAAATAGCGAAATTGAAAGATATTCCCAATGATACTGGACAAGTTGTGGAGTTTGAAGGCGAAAAACTAGCTGTTTATAAAGGACCTCGAGGAAAGGTTACCGCACTCAGCCCAGTTTGTACACATGCAGGATGCATTGTCAATTTTAATCCTGAAGAGAAAACCTGGGACTGTCCCTGCCACGGCGGCCGTTATGATATTGAGGGAAATGTAATTAGTGGTCCTCCTTTAAGAAAGTTAGCACGTTATAAATGATAAATTATGGATAATACTCCTTATATCCCAATTCAAAAAGAGGGACACTTTACCGATGCGATAGCATCGCAACTGCTTGACGACTTACCAGCAGCTCAATACCATTTCAAAATAGCCACAACACGTTTACTCGACATTAATAATTGGCATCAAATCTGTCCGATAAAGGCTAGTGTGTTTCGGCAAACTGATAGCCAAGGCAATCCCAAAGAGGGCCAGGCTAAAATAGGGAACCTCATTCGAATAGATATTCCTGGTCCCGGTAGCAACGTGGGAGATGGTTTTGACTGGGTAATGATTCAAAACATTGAAGAAATTACGGCGACAGGTATTGATAAGGAAGTACTCGTCATGAAGGTTAAGCCTTGTGCCAATCCACATGCGGAAAGCGTTGATACTGCTCATTTTTTAAACGATGCAGCGACTTCGACTTTTATTGTAGCCAGACAGGGTCGGCTCATTCAGGCTGAAGTACATGGCAGAAATGAGGTACCCAATTTAAAGATTGACGGAATTGCAGACAAAGCTCGCAATGCGATCATCGGGCTTGGAGCCATTTTAGGTATTTCTGTTCTTCAATGGAAATTATTGACAGAGGGTATAGTGAGTTTAAACAATGATCGTGGAATTTAAATCATATATCGGACTTGCAGCTGGTATATTAACGGCAATTTCCTCTCTTCCACAGATCATTAAAGTCGTAAAAGATAAAAAAGCCCAGGATGTGTCGCCCATCATGTTTATGATCTTATTAGCGGGTAATGGCGCTTGGTTGTACTATGGAATATTAATCAAAGATTTACCAATTCTAATTACCAATGCGTTTTCCTGCATACTGGATTTGCTGATGATTTACCTCAATTACCGCTTTAAAAATAAAAAATAGTCACTTATCCTTCAGTTAACTTTTCTATTTTATCAATCATCTCATTAAGATCAAAAGGTTTAGTAATAAAAGCATCACATCCATAATCCGACAATGATGTCATTGTGAGCGGATAAGCTGAATAAATAATAACAGGAATTTTTGAATATAGCCTATTCTCCTTTATGTGTTTACAAAGGGCACCTCCATTTATTGATGGAAGAAGGTAATCTAATACGATTAAATCTGGGCTTTCTTTTTTAATAAGTTCGTCTATATCCGAAACACCATGAGAAACAGCAACCACATAACCTAGAGAAACCAAGAGCTCCTGCAAAATATCACAAATACTATGGTCGTCATCTATAATTAAGATTCTTTGTGATTTAGCAGGAATTGGTTTTAACATAAGATGGAATATGCACAAACATACCAAGTTATATTTTGCAAAAAAGCGCGTGTTTATACGGTATTTAAATTGTATAAATACGGGCCCGGAGCTTGTAAAGATTGTAGCCAAAATTTGTAACCTAGCAAAGCCAGACCTGTGTAGATCTGGCTTTTAGGGATAGCTAATTCACACTCACAACTAGCGACGAAACACTGTCATTAAAACCAATATCAGTTAAGCAGTCTTCATCTGCAGTAAGTGTTATGACACTCCCTGTAAAATTATTGCTCTTATATAACGTTACTTTCAAGCCAGCTGGCACTTTCACTGCTGATGCCTCATCGTTAATTACCCCTAAAGCCTGCAATTGGGACATGGTATAAGAACCAACCCCAAGGCTACTATTCCAACCCCCATAACTACAATTCTGATAAAGCGTTACTTTCGGAGCCGGGGGTGGAGTTGCTGCAGCTTCTGCATAAGTACTTGCTATCCTAATGCGCTTCACAAAATGTGTTGCCTGAGACTCATCTCCACCATACACTCCCCATTTTGGATCGCAATAATCGCTATCTAAAGTTCGGCAATAATAACGTTGGCCACCCCCAATAAGTGTCTGTTTAACACCATTATACCACAATTCAACATAGCCAGTTGTTGCACTATAAGACGCATTGATACGCATGGTAAAATCAGTCCAAGCGTTGGTAACCAGTGGTGTCGACCATAATACAAAAGCGGTGTGATTAGCATCGAAATATTGCAATTCTATATTACCATTTTTGGTTCTCAGCATCAAAGGGTGGTTTGCTAATGAGCCAGCTGTCGGATAAGATTTCCATTGCCAAATTGCATCGGTCTGTAGCGATATAGGCATGTAGATTTTACTCCGCCAACCTACATAAAAGTTAGTCCCTTCGGGCGCAGCAAAGCCAACAGAGCCGTGCCCTTCAGCACGGTGACTCCCAGCGGGCTTAAGAAACTTCCATACAGGTGTACCTGTTTCATCATTTACAACGGTAACCGTTCCACTTTGCTCTACGTTAATCGCCTTCCAAACTGCCGCAATTCCAAGTGAAGCGTCACCATTATGGTAAATAGATTGGATAGTAGAACCGCCTGAACCCTTTTTCCACGAAGGATTATTGTTGGTGAATTCCGATTCTACGTTTTCTGCATTGGTGTTGCCTTTCTTGCAACTGCTTTGGAACAAAGCCAGTGCGATGCCTAACATTAGGATGTTGATTTTTTTCATGATACTTGGTTTTAATATTTGGTTAATAATTAATTGATATGTAGTCTGCCACTTCTCTATTATTGTGGTTCTGAGAAGCAATGAAACATGCAAGTTTATTCCCAATTATCTGTCCTAAAAGGTGAAGCAGGCAAATTGGCAAAGTTAAAAAGATTGGGCCTCGAAAAATTTTTCCAAGCAAAACGTACGGCAACTGGTTTGGTAATCGAGTTACATTGAATAACAACTGTATTACCTTCGATGATAGCCTTTGCCGGTACGAACTGCTTATCTGCACCTGCAATTTCGAATTCCCTTAAATCACCATCTTTTGCCAAAAGGCCTTCTCCAAAGTCAAACCAGATCCTGATTTTATTCCCTTCAACTTTTTTTGATTTGTACAATGGGCCAGAAAACGCTTTTTGCCGATGATACAATTTAGCCATTGGCCATAAGGCTAATCGCTTCCCAACCGTCTCTTTATTTCTTGGATGGATATCTAACGAATCCCCAACATCTGTAATCACCACCATACCAGTATTTCGTAGTTGCCGGTAGGTTATCAACTGCGCTTCTCTTATTTCTGGTTTCTTCTGATAATGCATTGCAATCTGCACAAAGTAAAAAGGCAGATCCTGCCCAAAATCTTTTCGCCAATGATTAATCAGTGTAGGGAAGAGTTTTTGATATTGGCTAGCACGATCAGAATTCGATTCACCTTGATACCAGATTACGCCTTTTAAAGTGTAAGGTAATAGCGGACTAATCATCGCGTTGAAGAGTACAGTTGGAGCCTTATAATCTGTACCTGGATTTACTGGCGCTTTCGGTATGGGTTTAGTTGATCCTTCGTTCTTTAATTTGGCCAAGTCCATTTCATAAGCCTGTTTTATCAAAGGGTAATCCTTCACCCTCTTTTGATATTCCTCCAAAATCTTGATCAACTCCGCATCATTTTCTAAAACCTCTTTTTTTGTCCATGATTCTGCCGGAGTTCCACCCCAAGATGAATGGATAAGCCCTACCGGAAATCCAGTTCCCTTTAAAATCTCCCTTCCAAAATAATAGGCCACTGCAGAAAATTTACCCGCCGTTTGCGGTGTACAAGTTTCCCATTTTCCTTCCACATCATGTTTAGGTGTGGAAGCAATAGTTTGCTTCACAGTAAACATTCTAAGTCTAGGGTAATCAGCAGCTGCAATTTCTTGTTCATAATTAAAAACGCCTGTCTGCCAGCTGGTGGCTTGCTTTCCCAGCGGAAAGGTCATATTAGATTGACCGGAGCACAACCAAACCTCGCCTAACAATACGTTGTTGATTACGATTTTATTTTTCCCAGTAATGGTCAAGGTGTAGGGTCCTCCAGCTTTTGGTGTATGAAGAGGAATAGTCCAGTTTCCATTTATATCGGCAATAGTTCGCAATATTTGGTGATCCCAACTTGCCAAAATAGATACACTTTCACCCGCAATTGCCCAACCCCATAAATTAACCTTCGTTTTTTGCTGCAACACCATCTCATCAGCGATAATAGCGGGGAGCTTAATTTGAGCCCATGAAAGGTTAACTAAAGCAAGTAAAAAGACAGTTAAGACCATCTCTTTTACAAAAATTTTAAAGTTTATCATAGCATTAGTTAATTATTGTAAAAATGCTGCAGCTGTCCATAATAAGGGTGCCTGACCATGCAAATCACCAGTTAAGCGTTTACGATCCAAATAATATTGGAAATCATTTTTCTTATTTGTCCCTTCACAAACGTCACTCACATCAGCATTGCTATCAATTTTGGATACCAAAGCCAGCCATGCTTTCCTAACGGCTGGAGCATACTCTTTTTGCGCTAGCCAACCTTTTTTTACACCAGTTACCAGGGCATACGTAAACATAGCTGTACCCGAACTCTCTTCCCAAGATGCCGGTACATCTACCAATTGACGCCACATCCCAGATTCGGCTTGGTATTTCAGCAAAGAGCGCATCATGATTTGATATCCATCCATAATCCTTGGTCTATTTGGATGAGTTACCGGAAGAGAAGTTAGAATTTCGGCCATCCCCGCTGCCATCCAACCGTTGCCCCTCCCCCAAAAGAAAGGCACATCTGGTGCATGGTAAAAAAGTCCATTTGGTTTTTGTAGTGAATCAAGGTAAACAACCATTTCCCTGGCGGCACGATCAAGATAAACCCGATTACCTGTTGCACGAAAAGCTTGCGCTTGCAAAGCATTGATCATAAACATATCGTCAATCCACATTCTAGTTTGCCAAGTAAGGCCTTTACTATAAAAAATATGTGATTCTGGTACTACCCTCTTCCCTTCAGGTGGCCCCCATTGCTTGTCTGCAATATTTTGTCCCATTACCAAGTACTTTTGCACTTTAGTTTGCCTGTAAAGCTCTAAGGGTACAGCACCAAAAACCCCGTAATCTACATGGTCAGGGATTGGAATAAGCGATGCTTCTTCTCCAAAAAATGGCTCAAAGCGCTTAACCAACTGTGTTAACAGTCTAGTATCCTTGCTTTCCTTGGCAAATTTTAAGGCACCATACCATGCGCAAGATTCTGGATAGGTAATCACCTTTGGTGGTGTAGGGCGACCAAAATTAGTGTGTGGTGTAGCCACAAAACGATCTGCAACTCGTTTTCCAATTTCTGCAGGTGATGTACCTGAAGGCCAATTTTTAAATTCTTTAACCGATTGTTTGGGCTGAGCGATGACTGTTGCGCTACTAAGTAGCACAATCAGTAAACATATATTTGTTTTCATTTCTGGGGGTTAGCTGATTTAGATTATAGGTTGAAACAGACTGCTAATAGCTATTTAGTACACTTTAAAGTTTCTTACTGACGACGGGAACACTATTTCGATAAATGAAATCGGCAATTAAAGTTGGTTGTTCAATCGGAAAGTGGTGGCCCTCCAAACTCTGTTTCCCTTTGGTCATTGGGATAATGGTGGCCGGACCGCCTTTTAGCACATAATTTTGAACCAATAAGAGCGTATTTTCTGCAATGGGAACAATCTTGTCATCGAGCCCAATTATGTGTAAAATTGGTACTTTTAAAGCTGCGAGGTTATCCAGATTATCTTTCGGTTGGTCGGTATATCGAAGCGCTTCCTCTTCCGTTAACCCATACAGGTCCAATAGCTTCTTCCAATCTGCATCTGATCCTTTGCTCAATCCTTTTCCACCCGGCCAGCTATTAAAATCGCAAACAGGAGCTTCTGCATAAATACAACTCACTTTAGCCGGATGTCGCTTTGCCCAACCATAAACATATAAACCACCACGACTTACACCTTCCAAGGCTACTTTTGTAGCAAGGCCGTTTTTCGCTACAAGGTATTCGTAAAATTGATCCCAAATCATTAATGCTTTTGCGTGTCCAAACAAATCATTAGCATTGATATAAGCCACATGAAAACCTCTTTCCAACAAGATGCTATCTGGCTGTGTATGCCAGTCAGGAAAATATGCTTTCCAAACCCAAGGTTTCCCAGGTAAAGGTTTCTCAGGTGCTATCATCCACGCTACGTGACCATTGAACTTAAATTCCTTTTTTTCAAAACGATGCCATTTCACTGTTTTCTCATTGCTGATGGAAGGCTGTGCCATTACCTGAAAGCTTAACCAACAAAACAATAGTGATACAAAAAAACATCTTAGCTCTTTCATTTGACTATATTTTTTCCGGTTAAACGTAAAGTCAATTGCGCTTCAAATAATGATTTTGGCAAAATTGCCTTGCCCTGAGCTTGGTTTAGGCCAACATGCTCAAAAGTCACTTTACGGTCGGATTGAAAACCAACGATAATGGGTTGGGCAATTGTGTAATTCCGGCGCTTACTAAGATCCCAAAAATTGTAATACTGTTCTTTTGCAGATTGATGCTGAAAATTCCATAATACCAAATGTTTTCCATGATGCGGATGTCCAGGTTCTGGCCCACCGAGATTATAGAAAACACCACCTTGAATATCGTCATATAAAGTTGCAAAAGGCTGTCCAGAATGAATATCTATATTTTGATCTGTCCCTAAGGTACATTGTGTAATTACTGTACCAACAGCACTGTAACCTGTACCCGCGCCATGATGTTGTGCATTGTTAAAATTACAATGCTTAATCAGTACACCATAACCAGTACGCGCATGAACCGAGGCATGCCCCTTTTTTCCCTTAAAGTTTACGTTCAAGATACTTACTTGATACCCTGCGCGGACAAATAAGCCTTCATTCCAATCACGAAATTCGCAGTTTCTTACCCAGCTATTTTTAACATATTCCATCCCAACTGCCTCCCATGCATAATCGTGAATTGCATTTTTATGATGTATAAAATCCTCATCGTAATTTTTCCAATTGCTCGTAAATAAAATATCCTCTATGCCACATTCTTCTATAAAACTATACGACGTCAATTCAAATGCAGCGTTTTTTACAATCCTTAAATCAAAATGTAAGGGATTTTTAAATTTCACGTTGTTTCCGTCAATTTTTTCAATGGTATGAATTTCGTTAATCAGCATACCACCATTTGCACCAAATAATCTCGACCATTCCTGTTTTAAGGATAAGGGTGCAAAATAAATCTTTGTAAATTCTTCACTGCGATGGCGAATCACCACATCTTGTCCAACTTTTAATGCTGCAACATCAGCCACTTCAACCCAAAAGCTCTCACGATCTGCATCCTTGGTAATAGTCGTTAATTTTTTAACGTTGGTATTGGCAGGCTTAAATAAAATTTGCCGACCATTAACACGCATTTTATCTTGGTAAATTTCAGTTCCTCCTGCACCGCTCCCACTTCCTTTTAGTATAATATTACTTTTAGAAATAAGAATTTGCTTAGTACTGTCACCATCAGCAGCAATCAAATATTTTCCAGGCGGGAAAAATACTATTCCACCATCATCGCCTTTCTCAGCAGCACTTATGGTCTTTTGAATAGCATCGTCATCATAACCCTCATCATTTGGCTTCGCTCCATAATCAACTACGTTAAATATCTTTTTACCTGACGATGCAGGGATTTTCTTTTCAGAAAAATGATAGCCTGCATAAGAAAAATCTGGTAGCAAGGGGGGGGTCCCAGCTTGCTTAGCACTCACAAAATCTATCCAAGATTGAGCTACCTTTTGTGCAGACAAAGTAGTTACAAATGCTAGCAATAGTAAGATTACGATAATTTTTTTCATAAGAATTAACTATATACTTGTGGTGTACTTTAATCTATTGCTCCTGTTTTCATTTTGGCGGCTGGCTTAAGGTTCTTTCCAATTACCGCACCTTCAACTTCTAATTTAATAACGGTAGCAACTTGGTCTACAGCTCTTAATGGAACCTGAACGGTTACTACATCATTATCTGAACTTGCTTTCAATTTTGCACTCGTAGATAATAATGTTGCTCCTAATATTTTGTTTGGAAGGCCACTTACTTTTAATTTTCCATCTTTTGGCCACTCGAACACAGAAAGGTATAAAACAGTATTTGTTTTGACATTTTTCTTAGTAATTCGCCCCCAAGGCACGGCTGGCAAAGGATTAGCTGAAGTTGCGTATATAGCCTCATGGTTTACTTTCATCCAAGCCCCAACATCTTTTAATCTGTCAATGCTCTCTTTCGGAAAAGACCCGTCTGGTTTGGGCCCTACATTAAGCAAGTAATTACCCCCTTTTGAAGCAATATCTATCAAATTTTGTATTAATATAGCTGAAGATTTCCATTTTTGATCAGATTTCCGATACCCCCAAGTGCCGTTCATCGTCATACATGTTTCCCAAAACTGTCCATCCAATTCGCTCAGATCAGGTATTTTCTGTTCCGGAGTTTTGGTATCTCCTAAAAAATTTGGACGTTTTAATCTATCATTGGTAATAATTTTCGGTTGCAGTTTCAATACTTCCTGAAGCTTTAAAGCAGCCTCATCTGTCATATTAGTTGGCGTATCCCACCATAACACAGCAATCTCACCATAATTAGTCATCAGTTCTTTCAGTTGTGGTACGGCTACATCATTAATATATTGATCAAATGTTTTTGTCTCTTGGACGGGATCCCATTTACCTTTGCGCGCAGCAGTATAAGCATCTACGCCTGTACTATCAGGGTTAGGCCACCCTTCACGCATTACTTTACGCGCCACCGCACCCCCAGCATTACCCCAATCTTGTGCTTGTGAGTAATAAAACCCCAATTTGATACCATATTTCTTACAGGCTTCCGCTAAAGGTTTTAATAAATCCTTGCCATAGGGCGTTGCATCTGTAATATCCCAATCGCTTGCTTTTGAATTAAACAAGGCAAACCCATCGTGGTGTTTTGCAGTAATCACTATGTATTTCATACCAGCATCCTTCGCAGTTTTCACCCAAGCATCAGCATCATACTTAACAGGATTAAATTGTCTCGCAATGTCTTTATACTCTGCAACTGGCACCTTCATCCGGTTCATAATCCATTCAGCACCTCCTCTTGCTTGTTCATGTCCTTTGTATTGACCAGCCATTTGCGCATATATACCAAAATGGATAAACATTCCAAATCGTGCTTCACTCCACCATTTCATTCGTTCTTCTTTTGGAATTGCTTGTTGTGCACTTACGCAAGTTGCTGCAAATACCCATAAAAGCAATAAGCTACCTAATTTTTTTCCCATGATTTATTGAATTTTAATTTCTTACAATTATTTTTTTATGGTTAACAAGCCACCTAAGCTTAACCGCGCAGGGCCAATATCTACACATTTCAACAAAGCCTTATGCAGTTCATCTAAAGCATTTGAACCCACATTAACGGATTGGAAAAAGTTATAGGATCCCTTAAAGCCACCTAAAGCAACACTGCCAGCAACAGGGAAATAGGTATTCAAATCTACTACTTCCAACTTAGCGTCCTCTTGCAGAAACCCCGTTGGTAGCGCAAGTGTTTGTCCACCCCCCATACCAAATGCTAGATTCCCTTCATAAAAAAAGTTTTGTGGCTGATCTGTGTAGGCAATTGCTATTCCTCCTTTTGCCTGAATCAGGTTGTTCGCAATGGTACAATCGGCTGGAGGAACAGTCCTACCGTTTCCACCTTTCCCGGCCCCAATGTCAAACGCTTGGGCACAATTCACGATAGTATTACCTACAATTTTCACATTTTTTACTTGGAAATAACCACTTGGCTCAGAGTGGGGCACACCATCTAAAATAGCAATTGCACAGGTTTGCCCCGTTGTAGCAATACCTTGAAGATAATTGTTATAGACCAAATGGTTCTCTCCGATAATGCGAATACCTCCAGCATCTTTTACATCATTCCCCACAAAATAATTTCCATAAACTTCAGTACCATTACCATGACGGAGCGACAAAGTGCCTCTGCTTTCAAAAAAGAAGTTATTGCGAATTACATTCTTGCTCATCTTATTAGAGATAATCTCCGTTTCACCATTGCAATGCTCAAAGATATTTTGTTCTATCAGTACCAAAGCCTCGCTGAGATAGTATTCTGAAGTACCAACACGGATTGTTTCGCCGCCATTATTACCCAAATCAGGCCTAGCGCCAAAATAGTTATGATCTATCCGGTGGCTTATAGCTGTGCTTGCACCCCATAACACCACCGTTGGACCTTGATGGGCTTTCCCCTTCAGATAGCAGTGATCCATTCTATTGTTCTTTCCATTCATAGACACCCATCTATAATCGATAGTTTGATTAGCTGGACTGTAATCAACAATGGAGGTATTTGTAAGTCTGCAATTTCGGGAAGCTGAACTAAAATCGACCACATTTAACTTTGAAACACCCAAATTTCCATTATTAAAATTAAGGCCGTCTACCACGAGCCACTGTCCATCAATTGCTAAAGAAGATGCTCCTTTAAGGTTAACTTCTCCAGCTTTTTCAGCGATCAAAACAATAGCAGCTTGGGCAGTACCATTGCCTTTAAAAATTAAACGCTGGTTGTTCCAATCTCCTGATTTCATCATCACCGTATCGCCAGCATTTAGAGTAAGAGCCGCGAGTTCAGCGGCGGAAGAAATCATCTTACAGGAAGTACAGCTAGGTTTAGGTTTTACCACGATAGGTGGATCTATTACCTTAACACTCTTCTCACAACCGGATAATAAACTCACGCTTGCAAGTACAATCAAGAAATATTTGATGCTCTTCATTGCCTACTTATTTGATATTGTTATTTTATTGGTGTTCATCCAGTTAGGACCAACATTTTTAGACTGTAAGATCGACAATTGTCCTTCGCTTAAGCTTGCCCCGACATCTTTTTGGTGGATAAAATCAAAGTTTCCAGTAAATGCGCCTTTTACAACACTTGTGGGCTCCGGTTGCCAAATTCCTTCATGCTTTTTAAGTTTAGCATCAACAAGTTTAAATCCTGCAGGAAGTGTGGTGATAGTACCTTTATCATCCACCATGTTTCCATTGAAAGTAACATCAGCGGCCTGATCAACCATGGTAACGGCTGTCGAAGTATTCCCAATCAAATTATTCGCAATCAGTACTCTTTGTGGTGGTAAAATCCTTTCGGTATTTTTTCCTGCACCTACAGAAAAAGCTTCTTTGCAATCAACAATTGTATTCGCAACAACCGTTGCATTTTTAACTTGCCAATGACTTACTAAAATGGGATTTGGCAGGCCATCCATTACCGAAACCGCAGCCCTCAATCCTGTTCCTGCTAGCCCCTGTAAATAGTTATTGTAAACATTGTGGTGTTCACCTATAATCCTAATACCACCGGTATCTTTGATACCATTTCCAATAAAGATATTTCCAAAAACAGCATTGTAATTCCCATGTCTTAAGGTTAAAGTGCCTACACTTTCATAAAATAAGTTGTTGGAGACAGTATTGCGGCAAGACTTTACAGAAATGATTTCCGTTTCTCCGTTACATTGGGCGAAAATATTTGCATTTACTGTTGTAAAAGAATCATACATCGACCAGGTACTGGTTCCGATACGAATACTTTCACCGCCATTTCCATTAATATCGGGTCTTGGCCCAAAATAGTTGTGATCTATTTGGTGGTAATTGGCAATAGCTGATAGCCATACTACAAGTGTCGGTCCGATATTAGTTTTCCCTTCAAAATAGCAGTGGTCAACGCGATGGCGATTACCATAAAGTGAAACATAGGTATACTCTTTGGCTTTATCGTTAGGATTAAAATTTACCACGCTAGAATTGGTCAAACGACAATTGGAGGAGTTTTCTGCAAACAATATAACGTCTTCCCCGCTCGTCGCACCTTCCTTAAAATTCAAACCATCTACAACTAACCAGGTTCCCGCTATTTTAAGGGATGAGTTACCTTTAAAATTTACCAGTAGTGCGTTTTCAGCTTTCAGTATAATGGGTTTCTGACTGGTACCATTTCCTTTAAAAAGCAAATTTTGATCTTCCCAATCGCCGTTTCTTAGAATTACTTGATCACCAGGTAGCAGTTTTAACGCAATCAGTTCGGAAGCTGAGCCTATTTTATATTCTTTTGTAAATCCAGAAAGGGTACAAGCTAATAGCAAGCTTGTGAAGTAGATTTTTAGGTTCATTGTATTGCGTTTTTAAATTCTTTATCTCTTTTTATTTGTTATGGGCGTCATTGCCAGGTACGAAGCTATTTTTATATCTTAATAAAGCTTCTAAATAATAATAATCGGCATAACTCAAGGGAACATCAATTTCTGAATTACCTGGTTTCGATCCAGTGCTATGCAATAAGATAAAACCAAAGGCAGATCCAACTGGAGCAATATATTTCGTAGCTAATGATTGGAGAATTTGTCCTGCTTTTTTATGGTAGGTTTTTCCTTCATTACTGTACTGTGCCAATTCATAAAGTGCAGAAGATATCACTGCAGCCGCTGATGCATCTCTCGGCTCATTAGGAATTCCAGGTGCATTAAAATCATAATAGGGTACCATATCTTTCGGTAAATTTGGATGGTTAAGGATAAACTTAGCCACGTTTTCTGCTTGCTTGAGATAAACCGGATCTTTTGTGTAACGATAAGCCATTGTATAACCATACAGCGCCCAAGCTTGTCCACGTGCCCAGGCAGATTCATGACTATAGCCTTGATGTGTATTCTTTTTTAAAACTACCCCAGTATTTGGATCATAGTCTATTACATGGTAAGAACTATAATCTGCACGGAAGTGATTTTTGATGGTGGTATTGGCATGACTTACGGCAATTTTATATAAAGAAGAATCACCAGTAAGCTTAGTGGTTTCAAATAAAAGCTCAAGGTTCATCATGTTATCAATAATAACCGGATTTACCCACTTGTCTCTACTATGATCCCAAGATAAAATCACCCCTGTTTTTGGGTTGAAACGTGTAGCTAATGTTTTTGCCGCTGTAATTAATATATCACGGTAATGCGAATCATTGGTCAAACGATAACCGTTTCCAATGCTACAATAAACTTTGAAGCCCATATCATGGGTTACTCCATTGTTTTTTTCAGCCTCAATAGCTGCCGAATACTCCCTTGCTTCTGGCAGCCATCCTTTATCTTGGCTAAATTCATATAGGTACCACAACACTCCAGGAAAAAAGCCACTGGTCCAATCTTTAGAGGCAACTAGCTTCAGCTTACCATTCTCTATTGTTCTTGGTGAAACGAGTTCTGGCTTGGCAGTGGTTTTATTCTTCTCAATTTCTTCCAAAAGAATCTTTGTTTGCTTAATAGCATGATCAAAAGCCTGATTCACCCTTACTTGTTGAGCAACACAACTCGTATGTAAAATGGTTAACAGTGTGGCAATATATATCGGTGTTTTGAGTTTCATTATTTCTTTCTGTATGCTAAAAATTGAAGGATAGTGTGCATGTAATATTAATTTAGCCAGATAAACGGATGGCGAATAGGTAAGTTCCTAATCACCTCTTCTACAGCTGGTTGGTGTTCTAGTTTTTTCCAAGTGACAAGCCACTCATTATTTTGGTAAGCATGAGCACCCATTACTAAAAAAGGTTGTGCGACCGGCCAATTCTCCCAGTGCATTACATCCTTTTTAAAAGGCCATTTATCTTTGTCAGCCACAAAAGGATAGAGGAATTCAATCCCTTTTTTAATCGATCTGCCGTCTTCCGTTTGGTAAGTCCATAAATTGTTCCCATCTACAGATAATATTTGGCAAATCATGGTCATTGCATCAAGGTTAAAAATTGAGTAACCGTAAGGCTTAGTACGAGCTAATTCCAATGGAAAACTTCCGTCCTTTGCCATTTGATCTGGCAAAAGCACATTTTTAAAGCGCTCTCGGCAAAAATCAAGCATTTTTTGATCTCCTGTCAAAGTAGCAAATGAGGCCACTTGCATCACCCAACAAGTACCATGGTTATTTTTAGCATTTAGTTCATCCTTACCATATTGATGGGTAGTAAGCCAGGTCAGATAGTCAGTGAACCACTGCTTAATAAGCTTTAAATCAGCAGGCTCAATAGCTTTTTCCATAACCAATATACCTTGCGCCACTTCCATCAATTGGATGGTGTCAATAATACCTATACCGCGTCCTGTAAATCTCCCTTGTATAGCTTGAGCAAATAAGAGGTTAGGATTCATCAGGGTGGCGGGATCACTGAACCAAGCTTTTAAATGAAGCAAGGCCGCAGACACGTATTTTGCCTCACCGGTTAGCTTGTATGCTGAAGCAAGTGCGCCAACAATTCGGCTAAATCTAATCATCGCCAAGCGGTGCGCTACAAAAATCTCGGGATTGGTAAGACCGTCCTTTTGGATATATGGCCCAGAGGGGTTCTGCGGATCAGGCCACCAATAATCGCCCTCAGAAAAAAAATCATGCTTATCTCCTGCACTTCTGCTCGAACTTTGCGCAGTAACCGTAATAGGTTGCTGCTTAATAGCCCATGCAGCTTCACTAAGAATTTGGCGACGTAATGTTCTTGCAACATCATCTCGATACGATTGCCCCAGAGCTTTATTGGAAGCATTAATTACAAGGAAAAATAAAATAAAAGTAAACCAGCGTCTCATCATTATTTAGTCATTAAAGTCCATGTAATTTTACCAATTGTATTTGGCTTATTTTTCTCCGGCGCTGAAATTGTTCCTTTTATTCCAGTTGCCGTGCGTTGAACCTTAATTTCACGCCAACTATACTGACCCTTCTCATAATTAAATGTCTCCCCATCATCATCATATAACCGATAGGTACCCATCTTTTCGCCGTAATAGCGAAACTCAAGGTCAGCCTTTTCACCAACTTTTGGGGCATGAAGCATAGGTGGCATCATTGGTATAATACCTCCATCTTTCACGTACACTGGAATTTTGTCCAAACCCGGGTTGACAATTAAGACCTCCCCATCACCTACAAATGCACCATTATAAAAATCATACCATCGGCCTTTAGGCAGCACCACTTTTCTTGTCAACTGTCCAGCAAACATAGGTGCTACTAAAAGATATTCTCCTGCCATATATTGATCCTTTATTTCTTTTGAAATTGCTTCCGCATAAGGGTTTTCTTCGAGGTTAATGGTGCCACTCATTTCTTTTTTCGGTTCCTGATTAAATCCAGCCTCTAAATTCATGGCTCTAAATGGAGGCGTACCTTCAAAATGGTATTTTGCAAATTCGGTATACCAGTATGGCATCATCTGCATCCGTAACAGCGCAAATGTTTTTACTTGCTTTTCTACTTCTGGATAACTCCAAGGCTTGGTACCACTAGACCATGCGTTAATCATAGCCATAGGCGAGAAAACGTTCGACTGAAATCGTCTTAACCATTCTTCGCCAGTTTTTGAAGCACGCACTTCGGGTGTCCACAATACACCTGCAAAGCCACTATTAATTAAAGCCGTAATAAAGTCTTCGTGATTATAGTAATCATTATATAATACATATGGGAAAGAGGTACCACCCCCATTGGACGCCCTTACTAAACCAAAAGTTCTTTGATTACGTTTTTTGAATAAATCTGCGCTATACCTTTGCATCAACAGCCCATAAGTTTGCCGCATTTGCTCAGCGCTCAATCCAGATGGAAAGGTGGCTACATCAGGCCAAAGGTAATGGTCATAGCCATCTACCTCATCTATTTTATAACCACTTATGCCTATTGCAACCTGATCTTGTTGAAGCTGAGAAAAAAATATTCCCCTTGCCTTTGCCAATGTTAAATCGGGTATTGCACCTAACCAAACAGTATGGGAGCTCGTAAGCGGGAGAATTTCTTTGTAAAACGGAGCATCAGGAGACACATATGGATTGAGCCACAAATTAAGTCTAATTCCTTTATTTAACATGTCGCTTACAAACCTTTGAGGGTTTGGAAAACGGTTATTGTCCCAGGTAAAAGTTCCAGGGTAGGCTTTGCTCTGCCATCCAGGTTCTAAGCCGACAAAATCAAGTGGGTAACCCTTTTCGGCAAATGTAGCTACTTCCTTCTCCACATCGGCCACTGTAGAACGGGTCATTACACGCTGCGTAAACCCAAGTCCCCATCTGGGAGGCAAATAACCACCCCCATTAAATAGGTTATACCTCTTAATAGCATCTAATGGCTTCGGACCAGCAAATACATAGATTTCTACACCAGCGGCTGGCACAAGAATTTCTACAGCATCAGCATACGGTCTTGAAGACCAAGTTTTATCCGTATTTCTATCTTTGGGCACAGGAAAATTTTCGCTATCTTTTCTCACACCCGTTCCCGCCCATACTTTAATGTACCTGGCACTGTTAATAAACACCCCATAACCGTTCGAAGAAATATAGAATGGAGTTGGCGCATGTGTCCGTCCATTATCTTTTCCGCCATAATGGTCTACATGGAGTTCAAGTATTTTACCGCGCTGATGAACCGTTTGAAAATTTAAACCAAAACCATAAAGTTGTTCGCCTTTCAACAGCGGGATACGTAGCTGAGTTTTACCATCATTTAAACTTGCGGCAATCAGTTGTTGTGGTAAAGGAAATTCAGCTTTTCCGAGTTTAGCTAAGCCATCCAAATTTGGGATAGCTCCAGCAGCTTTTAAAAGGTCGTAGGTTTCAGGTGTTCCCACTAAACCCTTCCATACACCAGGAGCAACTTCATACCAGCTGATGTTTTGAGAGTGAGCGCTCAAAAATGGGAAAAGCAATAGCATAATACACACTAGTATTCGAACAACCTTCATGATTTACTATATTTGGTTAGTAGTAGGAGTTAATCCTAATCTATGCAAATAAGGGATAAATACCGGGGTTTTATTCTGTCTTTTTACCTCATCATTCAGCAATATTTGCATCAACCATGTCAACTGAATTGGCATTTATTTATTGAATTTAAGCTACCCCTATTTTATGGGAACAATGGTATAAGATTTCCCTTTCTGTGTTTTGAAATTAATGGTATAACCGCTACTTGCTTTAACTTCTAGAAGCTTCGCTTTCGTTTTATTTTGATAAGTCACCACATCAAAGCTTGGCATAGGTGGGTTGGTAATGTACGGCACCTCTATCACCCTTACCGGAATAGGTGTTCTCAATCGGCAATTACCCCCAATCACGGCCGTAATAGTTGCTTTGGTTAATTTCCCATTTCCCCAGTCAATGGCTACTTCAAAATTGCCCCTTGCTTTAATTCCTTTGATTGAGCCGTTTGGCCAAGCATCGGGTAAAGCTGGTAACAGGCTAATTTCACCTTCATGGCTTTGCAATAGCATTTCTGTCATGCCAGCAGTCCCCCCAAAATTGCCATCAATTTGAAATGGAGGGTGTGCATCAAATAGATTCGGATAAGTACCCCCTCCACTCATTTGCGCACGGCTCTGAGTAGGGTCAATATAGTTGAAGGCTGTATTCAATATTTCATAAGCATGATTACCATCCTTCATTCTTGCCCACCAGTTTATTTTCCAGGCCATAGACCATCCTGTGCTAATATCACCTCGGTGAATAAGCGTTTGTTTGGCTGCGGCAGCTAATTCAGGTGTCTTGTGCACCGAAATCTGATTCCCAGGAAAAAGACCAAACAAATGTGAAATATGTCGATGGATGTCTTTGGGATCATCCCAATCATTATACCATTCTTGCAATTGTCCATATTGACCTATGTGGTAAGGATAGAGTTTACTTTTAGCAACTTGCAATTTTACACGGAAATCTGCATCAATATTTAGCACCTTTGATGCACTAATACAATCGGTAAATAGCTCTCTAATAATGGCCATGTCCATCGTACTAGCCATGCTCAACTGATATTCCCTCCCTTTAATTTTGACAGTATTTTCTGGAGAGGTAGATGGATTGGTGACTAAGTATCCTGTTTTAGAATCTATGATAAGCCATTTCAATAAAAATTGTGCAGCTCCTTTCATTAAGGGATAGCCATCTCTTACCAAAAATCCTTTGTCGCCAGTAAATAAATAATGTTCCCATAGGTGTGTACTAAGCCATCCACCGGCCATCGGCCATGCCGACCATCTAGGTAAACCTTTAGGATCCCAATCGTATCCCCCGGGAGGAGAGGTTTTAGCCCATAAGTCGGAATTGTGATGGGCGGTCCAACCCTCTTTAATATTGTAGTTTACCTTCGCAGTTTTTGCACCATTCACTGCCAGCTCTTTCATAAAATCAAACAAAGGCTGGTGGCACTCAGAAAGGTTAGTGTTTTCTGCCAGCCAATAATTCATTTCCGTATTAATATTGGTAGTGTAGTTGCTACCCCATGGCGGAATAACCTTATCATTCCAAATTCCTTGCAAATTGGTAGGTCTAGATCCTGGTCGCGAACTGGCAATCATCAGATAGCGACCAAATTGATAATAAAGGACTTGTAGCTGACGATCATTCTTATTTTCTTTAAACTTAAATAGGCGTTCGTTTGTTGGCTGTCTCAAAAACTCATTATTGCCTTTTAAATTAAAAGCGACACGATTAAATAGTTTTTGATAATCGCCAATGTGTGCCGCTTTAATTTCAGTATATGACTTTACAAGCGCATTTTGCAACTTGCTTTTGGCCTCAACAGCCGGATCTTTCCCTTCAAATCCTGGAGATTTATCAAAACCATTGAAACTCGTGGCTTCTGAAAGATATAACGTAACCGAATTTGCATTTTCCACCTTTAATTGCTCTCCACTGGCTTTTACGCTTCCACCATCTAGTTTCACCTTTACATGAATTTCAAAATTCATTCCCTCTCCTTTTGGGTCTTCATCATATACGATCTGAAAAGGTTCATAGTCACGATTTGCAACGTGTTTAGGTGCTTTCCCTTTTAATAGCAGATAATCATCTGCGGTTGCTGTACTTTTGTAACGTAGCTGACTAGAGAGACCTACATTGAAATTAAGCGCACCTTTTTGATCGGCCGTTAAATGCACAACCATCATCTTTTCAGGAAAACTAATCAATGTTTCGCGTGTATAAATAATCGCTCCAATTTTATAGCGTACTGTTGAAACAGCATTATGAAGATTTAAATCACGATAGTAAGTTGCTGCTATCGAATCTTTAAGATCATAATTAATCAGCAAATCTCCCAGTGGTAAATATCTAGCAGAGTACGGTCCTTGCATTTTGCGCCAAAGTGTTGTCGCCTTGGTATAATCACCTTCAAATATTGCTTTCCGCACCTGCGGAAGTATAGCCGGACCGTCTGGGTTATTCCCTGAAATTGGGTAGCCAGACCATAAGGTATTATCATTGAGCTGATATCTTTCTGTTTTAATTCCACCGAACACCATCGCCCCTGTTTTGCCATTCCCCAATGGCAAAGCCTCTTCCCAAACGCTAGCGGGACGGTTATACCAAAGTTTTAAATCATCGTTTTCTTGTGCACTCGCTTGAAGTGCGGTTAAAAATAAAAATAGCAGGAGTAAACGGTTCATGGTAGAGATAAAATGTAATTAATATGAGATTGCCTTGCGAAAAACTCGTGAAGACAAGCAGAATTCAAAAATCCTATTGATTGGCTAATGCCCGATCTAAATGTACATAACCACCGTCTACATAAATTAACTGACCTGTGGTGTGGCTTGACTTTTCGCTCAGTAAAAAAGCGGTCATATTTCCGATCTCTTCTGCGGTAGTCATTCTATTTTCGAATGGAATTTTACGCGTAATTTCTTTTAACATCGCATCAGGGTTATTCAAGGTGGTAATCCACTTAGCATATTGCGGCGTCCAACACTCTGCTACCACAACGGCATTTACCCGAATGCCATATTTTAAAAGTTCTACCGCCCACTCTCTTGTCAACGCATTCCTACCACCGTTTGCTGCTGCGTAAGCTGAGGTATTACCTTGACCAGTATCGGCAGTTTTTGAGGTAATATTAACAATAGCACCCTTACTTTTTTTCAGTTCCGGGAGTGCATAATGAACCATTAAATAGTAGTGCACCAAATTGCTATGAAGGCTTTGCATAAACCGTTCATAATTCCCATGTTCCAGTCCAACGCCATCATTTAAACCTGCATTATTTACAATACCATCTATTCTTCCATATTTGGAAATGACACTTTTTACAGCTATCTCAACAGCTGCAGGTTCACTTAGTTCTGCTTGAATAGCGAATGCATCAACCCCATAAGCGCAGAGTTGCGTTATTGCAATTTCGTTATCTTGTTTATTCCTACCAATGACAACTGGAATAGCACCTTCCCCCGCCAATACTTTGGCAATTCCTAGTCCAATACCTTTTGCCCCACCTGTTATTATAATTACTTTATCTTTTAATACTAAATTCATGTTCGTTGTTTTAAATCAAAAACCTTACTACAAGCTTACTCCTCTTTTCCAAGGAATAAAATCATCTTGTTCTAATTGTACCGCCTTAGGAATTTCTTCTCCACTAGCTACCGCAATAATGTAGTTTAAAATCCTTTCACCAGCCTCCTCGATGGTCTCTTTTCCTATAATAATGGTGCCACAATCAATATCAATGATATCTGGCATTCTTTGTGCTAAGGCTGAATTTGTTGCTATTTTAATCACCGGTGTAATTGGATTACCTGTTGGGGTTCCTAAACCAGTGGTAAATAACACAATACTGGCACCTGCAGCAACTTCTGCCGTGGTACTTTCTACGTCACTTCCAGGTGTACAAAGTAAGTTTAGACCGGAACTGGTTACTTTTTCTGGGTAATCTAGTACTGCAACAATTGGTGAATTGCCCCCTTTCTTGGCAGCACCAGCAGATTTTATTGCGTCAGTAATTAAGCCATCTCTAATATTACCTGGTGATGGGTTAGCATGAAAACCAGAACCATCTTGTAGAGCCTTCGCATTATAAGTGGTCATTAGATCCATAAACCGTTGCGCAACATCTTCATCGATACATCTATCGCTCAGTTCTTGCTCAACACCACACAGTTCCGGAAATTCAGCTAAAATTACAGAGCCGCCAAGTGATACTAAAAGATCAGAAACGTAGCCAAGCGCTGGATTTGCAGAAATCCCAGAAAAACCATCAGAGCCCCCACACTCCATTCCTATACAGAGTTTATGAAGTGGCGCGGGTGTACGATGTTGTTCATTAGCCTTAATCAGTCCCGCAAAGGTCTGCTTTAACGCATCTTTGAGCATTTGCTGCTCGGTACCAGAAACTTGTTGCTCCAGCACCACTAATGGTTTATCGAATTTTGCATCCCTTTTAAAAATCTCATTCATAAGAATGCTAGTTTGAGCATGTTGGCAGCCCAAGGAAAGGACTGTTGCACCCGCCACATTTGGATGTGTTATATAGCCCGCTAACAAACCGCATAATGCCTCAGAATCTAGTCGAATTCCGCCACAGCCTAAATCATGGGTTAAAAATTTAATTCCATCTACATTAGCGAATACTCTATCCGTGACTTTCGTCGAACTGTTTTGTTCAAACTCTGTTTCCAAAATATCACTCACAGATAGACCAGTTTTGTACAAGCCAATTAATTGATCTACTTCGGGTGCCCAACCCTTTGCTTTTTTATAACCTAATTTTTCAACTAATGCATCCTTTAATACTCCTACATTTCTATTCTCACAAAAAACCATAGGAATAACTAACCAATAGTTAGCAGTACCTACACTACCATCAGCACGCGCAAATCCATTAAAAGATAAAGCTTCAAACTTAGAAATATCGGGTTTTTGCCAGGTGAGTTTTCTTTCGCCCATACTAAAAGGAGCAGTTGCATGATGAATGTTTGCTGTAGTAAGAGCCGATCCAGCTGGAATAGCTTTAGTAGCTTCCCCTACTAACACTCCGTACATATAAAGCTCATCTCCTTCCTTTAAATCAGTAGTACTAAATTTGTGCTTACACTGAACGTGGTCTTTTAAGTATGTAATTTCATTCTGAAAATCTACTGCAAAACCTTTTTCAAGATCTTTCAGTGCCACTAATATGTTATCTTTTGGATGAATTTGCAGATAACTTACTTCCGTTTCGATCGTAAACATATTATAACTCAAATATTTTTTTCATTAAAACCCATTTTTCATCAGGTGCCGAGCCTGGTATTTTTTGCTGATAATTCCACATCAGCTCTTCCCATTCCTGAACCCTGTCATTGTTCTTGTCCATTGCTGATTTTTTATCGAAAGAAAAATCAGCATCTGCTGTGATAGTCATAAAAAGTCTTGTACCAAGTCTATAAATCTCCATTTCCCGAATCCCTGAATCCAAGATACTTTTTAAAACCTCAGGCCAAACATTCTTGTGAAATCTCTCATATTCCCCAATTAATTCAGGGTCGTCTTTAAGCGCTAGCGTTAATGCAAATTTTTTCATCTTTAAAATGGTTTCACTTTATAGGTTTTTACCGAATAATATAAAATAACCACAAAGCAACATAATGGAACAACATATGCCTTTTGAATACTTTCTGTCGCATCAGAGATTAAGCCCATTACTACAGGCGCCAATGCCCCGCCAATAATAGACATTACAATAAACGATGCAGCTATCTTGGTTTCCTCTCCAAGATCTTTAATACCTAGTGCAAAAATAGTAGGAAACATAATCGACATGAAAAATGGTACAGCTACTACGCAATATAAGGAAAGTTCTCCACTGGTGAACATTGCCAAAACCAATAATAATATATTAATTACAGCATAAAGTGCCAATAACTTTGGAGCTTTGATATAACGCATCATGAAGGTACCCATAAATCTGCCAGCCATAAAACCAACCATGGCAACAGATCCCCAAATTAATGCTGCATCTTTCTCATTAACATCATTTACAAATTTAGCATACCTGATGAAGAAACTACCAATACCTACTTGCGCACCAACGTAAAAAAATTGTGCAATAATTGCCCAACGAGTATGGGAATGTCTTAAAACTTTAGCCGAAAACTTTGTTGGACCATGAATATGGTCATCCTCACCTTTAATTTCTGGAATTTTGATAAACGCAAAAAGAATAATCAAAAGAATTACAACTACTGCTATAATTAGATATGGTACTTTAATTGAGTCTGCCTCGGTTTGCAAGTAGGCATTTAACTGACTTGCACTCATATTGTCTAGGGTATCTTTGCTGTATTCAATTCCTGAAAGAATAAACTGACCACCTAAAATCGGAGCTAAAAATGATCCCACCCCATTAAATGACTGTGCAAAATTTAAACGCTGTTCTGAGTTTTCTTTTGGCCCCAATACCGCGATGTACGGATTAGCTACGGTTTCTAAAAAGGTAGCTCCACTGGCAATGACAAAAAATGCACACAAGAAAAATAGGTAACTTCTTTCGGTAGCCGCCGCAATTACGAGCAATGCCCCCATTGCATAAAGGCAAAGTCCAAATATGATACCCTTTTTGTAACCATACTTATGCATGAACAACCCAGCTGGTAAAGCCACTAGGAAATAAGCTAAATATACAAAAAGGTCAATTAAGGAAGATTCTGTGTCTGTTAACCTACAGGCTTTTTTTAAATGCGGAATTAAAATTGGATTAATATTATGCAGCAATGCCCAAAGGAAAAATAAAGAGGTAACAAGGATAAATGCAAACAAGTATTTGTTTTTCGACATATAAATTTGGTTCTAGGTTTGCCCAAATTTTATGTTATAGGAATTGTCTATGCTTATTTAGCAAAAGGCGATTTGTTCCGTACAGATGATATCATTTGGTTAATACAAAGAAAGAAGTATTCCAATTTAAATATTTACCAAGATTACCCAAATAATAAACAATATTGGCATTGTAATGAAACATTATAATATTTTCCAGTATATTTATTTGACCATTTATAAAACTATATTGACATGAAACCGCAACTATTAAAAGTTTCAACTGGACCCGCCCACTCTTTCAGTGTAAGGCGAGATTTGGTTCCTTACATGAACAACAAGTGGCATTACCATCCTGAAGTTGAGCTTATACATCTAAAAAAAGGAGTGGGCACACAGTTTATCGGCGACAGCATCAGAAGTTTTAGATCGGGAGATATTATATTGGTAGGTGCGCATCTGGCACATTATTGGAGATTCGACGACGTATATTTCAATGAGCAATCTAAAGCTACGGCTGATGTACGTGTAGCCCACTTCAGCGAAAATTTCTGGGGTGAGCAATTCCTTGGTCTTCCAGAAAATAAAGCCATTAAAACACTACTCGAAAATAGTAGAAGAGGGCTACAGGTTAACGGAAAAATTAAACCTAAAGTTGCTGAGCTATTAGAACAAATGGTACCTGCTGATGGCACAAATCGAATTATCTTATTGTTGGAAGCACTAACACTAATTGCTAATTGCAACCAAATCGTAAAACTATCTTCCATCGGCTTTAAACAAGATTATGACGAATCAGAAAATATCAGAATTAACGCCATCTATGATTATACATTGAAAAATTTCAGGAGGAAAATACACTTAGAGGAAATTGCAGGTGTGGCTGTAATCAGTCCAAATTCATTCTGCAGATATTTTAAATCTAAAACCCGGAAAACATATTCAAGGTTTCTTACCGAGATTAAAGTCGGCCATGCCTGTAAGTTATTAATGGAAAATAAACTTAATATGAAACAGCTCTGTTACGAGAGCGGCTTTAATAATCTGGCAAGTTTTCACAAATATTTTAAGATTACTACTGGAAAAAGTCCGCTGAACTACCAGAAGGAGTTCATTTCAGGACATACCAATTAGTCTTAACTCTTTCATCACTGAGCAGTATTCCGCTTTAGTTAAATGGAAATTAAACGAACTTAGCGCAAAAAAAATGGCCTCCTGGCTAATGAGCTGAGAGACCATTTTTTAACTATTAAGAAACATTGTCTACATTATGGTGTTACGGATAATGCCGGCGCTAAAGATGCGCCAAAAACATGGATAATACCATTGGTAGCTACATACCCGGCACTTCTATCATTAGTTCTATTGTTGTGCACAATTGGCGCCAAATCGCTATTATTCAATAGTCTTAAATAGAAATTGCCACCCTCATCAAATCCTTTACCTTCATTAGCATAGCCCAGCATTGATGATTTTGACAAGATTGCACCGGTAGGTAAAAATGATTTCACTGTTTTATTAGTTGCATTTAAATTATCAAAATTATGTTTACCCTGCCCAATCAAGTATAAAAAATAGTTTCTTACATCTTCCTTAGGGTAATCGCTCCATTGGGTTGCAGGTTTGGTTATTGGCAGCCCGGTTGTAGGGTTAATACCTGTAACAATCGGAAAATCGAACCATAGTCCTGCTGTTGGGATATTAGGGTTTTTATTAGGTAATACTCTAATTGCGTCGTTGTGTAAAAAAAGAAAGGTACGATCTCCTTTTTCATACTCCGATAAATCAATACCTGCGTACTCAAGGCCTAATTTCATGTACTTAAAAACGGTGTCGTTTACGCCATTGGCCATTCCGGTACCTGTTGCTCTATCTTCCAGAAATTTTCTTGCAGAAACACCAATGTTCGGATCAAGCGTTTTCTTTTCATAATCGTAATCTTTTTGACGGTTTAAGCCAAACATCTTTTCGCAACCACTTTGGGTTATTGCAACCAGCAAGAGGATAATTGCTGGCAACATATTATTTTTAAAAATCTTCATTTTTCTTTTCTTTAAATTATTACTCACCATAACCTGGATTTTGCACCAATTTTTTATTGGCATTTAATACAGCTCTACTTATTGGCCAATATGCACGACGCACATCTACAAAACCATTTATATCATTGTTTCCTGCTCTAGTTTGGCGGTCTTTAAGTACAGGATCCATTACTTCTTTCACTTTATTGGTTCTTACCAAATCGAACCAGCGTTTACCTTCACCAATCAGCTCATACTGGCGCTCTTCGAGAATTGCATTTTCCATGGCTGCTTGCGTACTTACTTTAGGATCAGTCACTAAATATTCTTGCAGTGTTGCTCTTTTTCTGATATAGTTTAAATATCTCAGGGCATTTGACAAATCACCACTTCCGTTCAAAGCTTCTGCATAAAGCAGATACATATCAGACAACCGATACATGGTAAGGTAAACCGGTACCTGTTGGTTGTAAAATAGCGCAAGTGCTGCGGTTGAAGTCGTCGCCGTTGGATTGGTAGGACTTGCATAATATTTCAAGAAGCGATCTCTGTTGTTATTTGCAGGATTGGCAACCGTATATAAATCAAGCGTTTGCTTTGGTCTAATATCAGTATTGGGACGAACCGTTTGACTATGCGGGAAGAAATAATTAGTGTACAAAATTGGATCAACCTGAAACGTTTTATTGTTAGATGTCCACGAAGTTACGTTGCACGCACATCCATTCGCTACAAAGTCCCAGTGAAGCGACCAAATTGTTTCTGGGCTAGTACTAGGTGAAGTAAAGATGTTTTTCCAAGTTGCAGTAGGTTCTAAATTTACATCAGATACACCAGCATAAGCAGCGCCTTTCGGAGATCTGGCTTTAAAAAGATTTTTGATCCAGATAATGGCATTAGGATAATCCTTTTTCCACATATAAGCATCCGCCAATGCAGCACATATTGCACCCTCATTGATATTATATACTGCGGCAGTTTGGTTTTTTACAATCATCCCATAAGCCTTGGTTAAATCTTTAATGACTACTTCATCTAAAATTTTAGCCGCCGATTCTCGAGGACGTTGCGCATCCATGTTAACATCGTCATAGGGTTCTAACCAAATAGGCGCATCGCCCCAAACCCTTACAATGTAAAAATAACACATAGCACGCATGGCATAAGATTGTGCCAAATTCGCATCTACAACCACTGGCGTTACACTTAGATCTAAAGCCATTACCGGTGGTATATATTTAATATTGTTATTTGCCCTTGCAATAACCGTATAAAGCATACTCCAATCGGTATAGATATTATCTGGTGTGATGGCATTCAAGGCAATTTCTGAAACATGTGTTGTCGTGTAGTTTAAAAATCTATCGAAATTATCAGACCTATAGTCTCCCCAATAATGATAGCGATCTAAGTATTGTCCCTCGCCAACCATTGTTTGCTGAAATGCAGAATACATCCCTGCCATTGCTGCGTCTATATCATATTTCGATTTGTAAAATTTCTCTGCAGCCAACTGTGCAACTGGAGTTTCGGTAAGAAATTTTTTACAGCTGCCCATGGTTAAGAGCAACATCATCATGCAAGTATATTTTAATAATTTTATCATAACTCAATCTATAAACTAATGTTTAAACCTAAACCTAACTCTCTTCTCCTGGGATACTTTCCGGTATCATCTCCAGGTGTCAGCGGATTCGAAGTGCTAAATTCCGGATCATAGCCCCTATAGTTTGTCCATGTTAACAAATTAGTGCCATAAATAAATGCACTAACACCCCTTAGGTGAAGCTTTTTAGCAATCTCTCGATCCAAACCATAGGCTAGTCTCGTGCTTGCAAGTCTTATAAAAGTAGCATCTTCTAGGTACGCACTATTACCGTGTTGTTTTAAGCTACCTCGACTGTTACGAGTTGCATAATATGGATATTTAGCAATGTCACCTTGATTTTGCCAAGAGTTGTACAACACATCTGGGTGACCAGGACCTGTTGCTGATGGGTAGTTGGCATTGTACTGTAAGGTATTGTAGATTTGCCCACCTACAGAAGCATTAAATAAAATATTGAATGCAAATCTTTTATACGTAAAATTATTACCAAAGCCTACATTAAATTTGGGTTGTGCATTACCAATCACATGGCGATCACCATCATCAATTAAACTATCACGTTGTATATTTGCCCATTCTGTATCGCCCCCAATTAATTTACCTCCTGGATCATACATGTTGTGAACATTGCCACTATATGGCTGTCCATTAAAAGTGTACTGAGGTTTTCCGCCAACATACAATGGTTTGTTATCTGCACCCAAAACAACAGTTAGTTTATCCCAATTATCATTATAGGCATTTGATTCGTTCCATTGGTAAACACCTAAGTTCTTCCACCCGTAAAAATCTCCAATTCTACCGCCTTGTTGTACATACCATTTATTGCCGGCAATAAATGGTGCACCACCTGCAAGGTCTTTTATTTTCCCCCTTTCGAAATAAATGTTTGCATCTATACCCCATGAGAAATTCTTTTTAGCAATTGGAGTTCCTGAAACAGAAAGTTCAAGTCCTTTGTTTGCGATGGTACCAACGTTTACAATAACGTTAGTAAAACCAGTTTCTCTAACCAATTGTTGTGGATACAACAAATCTTTCGATTCTTTTTCATAAACCTCAGCAGTAAATGATAATCTTCCTTTAAGGAAAGTAAGGTCTATTCCCAAATTCTTTTGAACTCCGGTTTCCCATTTAATCAGATTATTACCTAATGTAGTACTATAAGCAGCTCCTCCAACACCATTATAACTCTCCCCAAAAAGTACCTTTGTAATTGAGCCATAATCGTCAATCTGGTCATTACCTACTCTACCATAGCTTGCCCGAAGTTTTGCGTCATCCAAAAACTTGTTAGACCAGGTCATGAAACTTTCAGCTGAAAAACGCCAAGCTAATGATCCCGAATAAAAAGACCCCCGTTTATTATCAACACCAAATCTTGATGACCCATCATTGCGATACACAGCACTTGCAATATATCTGCTCTTGTAATCGTAATTTACCCTAGCAAAAATTGCTTGATTTGTATTGGCCGTACCATTAGTAAACGTATTAGCTGCAATAATGTAAGCTGGTAGGGTTACTAAAAGCTCTTCGCTTACCGTATTCTGATACTCTGACCTAAATGTGTTTAATGTTCTACGAATAGCATTTGCTCCTAATGTTGCACTCACCGTATGATCTTTAAAGATTTGATTATAGTTGAAATAAGTTTGTGCCTCATACCTAAAACTTTTACGCATCTCATTTCTACCATTATTGACATTGCGAGCAGGGCCCCCTAAATATCTTGGTGAAAAGACAGTAATTTGTGGATTTTCAAAAGCTAAATTAAAAAGCGTAGTCCATTTGATATGTTTAGTAATATCATAGTCCACTTGATTATTAACCTGAGCCGAATGGGTTTCTGTTTTATTAATCTCATAAAGCGCATTAGCTAAAGGATTTCTTTTAGAGCCGATATAGCTCGTTAAGGTACCATCAGGATAATAAATTAATGAAAATGCAGGTCTGTCGAAAATAACGTTAATCGTTCTAGCAACCGGAACTTCATTTTTCATTTGATAATACAACGAAAGATTCGCAGTATACTTTAATTTAGGCATTGCCTGATAAGAGATATTTAATCTAGACTGCAATGATTTTGCATAACTATTCACAATAATAGATTTATCGTCGATATAATTTACGCTAGCATAAAAATTGAACGTTTTAGAAGCGCCTGATAAACTGGTATTTACCTGCTGCCTTTGTCCTGTATTACCCATCAATATATCTTGCAAATCATTATCGGCGTTAAAGGCTACATTTAGCGAATCTGTATTACCTCCGGCATTCGCATTGGCAGGGGTCTGCATTCTACGGAAAGCCCTTACTTCTGCAGAATTACTTTGTGGCAATTTATGAGCCAGCCTACCGAAAAGGCTCGTATATTGTACATCTAACTTTGCCTTACCCTCAGTACCCTTTTTGGTGGTAATTAAAATAACACCATTGGCTGCCTGTGCTCCGTAAATTGAAGCCGATGCTGCATCCTTTAAAACCTCGATGCTTGCCATATCTAAGGGGTTAATGTTTCTTCCATTGTCGGTAATTACCCCATCCACAACGTAAAGCGGTCCTGCCCCCCCATTTAGTGTAGTAACACCCCTAATTTGAATGGTACCTTCGGCCCCCGGAGCACCGTCAGTAGTAACTAATACTCCCGAAGCTTTTCCTTGCAACGCAGTAAGTAAATCCACTGGTTGCCTATCTTCAATGTCTTTTGCCGAAATTGAAGATACGGCTGATGCGAGGTCGCTTCTTTTCACTCTTCCGCCGAACCCTGTTACAACAACTTCATTTAAACTGCTTAAAGATTCAGTCATTACCACATTAATTATTGCAGTACTTACTGGCTTTTCTATGGTGGTAAAACCTATCAAACTAAACACCAAAATGGCACCTTTCGGCGCAGAAATGGTATATTTCCCTTCTCCATCAGTCACTACACCTCCAGTTTGGTTTTTTATTCGGATTGCAACGCCGGGTATAGCAACGTCGTTGGCATCTTTTACAGTTCCCGTAACCTTAGTTTGTGTTTGGCCCTGTGCAGACACATGAAGGTTGAGCACCGCGCATAGGATAGTGATTAATGCAAATCTGAACGCCATCACCTTCATAGGGAAAATCTTGGTAATTTTTCTTTTCATATTGGGTTAGCTTAAATTAATGGAAACTAAATCTGGATAGACAAGCTGAGTTGTAGGACGCCACACAAATAACAAGTTACCTGTTAACCGTCGATGACCATTTGGCCATGGATGAATTTCTGATTTCATACGCTGTAGTTTTATATTTGGTAGATGCAAGTAAATGATAAACCTAAAATTAATACGTATTAGAATTGGCGAATTATTCAACGATTTTGGCATCAGCGTTTTTAAAGTTCTGCTAGCAATACCAAAGGAAGTTTATACGACGATAGAAAACATTAAAGGGTGCCATAGCGGATATAGGCAAAAAACACACTTATCAAGCATGTTTTACCAATTTTAAGAGAAATAAATAATTAAACTTTTGGAGGGTCTATCAGAAAATTTCCCTGGAGCAAGTAATCGACTAATCTCTTGAGTGTCAAAATAGTTGAATTAATTGCATAATTTGATAGTGCAATATCTTAGTGTAAACAAGTACGGGTATGAATTTGCCAATGACAAAATTTCAAGAAATTCACGCTTCCAAATATTAAGGAGGGCTCGATTATAGAATTTAAGATTACCACCTCAATACAAGTTTATTTTATAAAAAACCATAGCAATTAATTATTGCTATGGTTTACTAACCAAATTCCTTATCCTAAACGCTTTTAATAATTAGGATTTTGAACAAGTTTTTTATTTGTTTGCACTTCTATAGCTGGGAAAGGCCATAAATAATCTCGATTTTTATTAAATACCTTTGTCTCAATGATACGCATATCGGCACGGTTGGTAACATTACTGTAATTCGGTGATCCGTTTGCATCAATTATTGGCGCATTTGCCAATAGACCTTTCGGTATTCTACCATAAGCTGGTCCTACTAAAACCTGTTCTGCAATTTTCCAACGGCGAATATCTGCCAAACGTAAGCCTTCCATGGCAAATTCATATTTACGCTCTTTGCGAACAATTGATCTTAATTGTGCCTGTGTTTTATTTGCGGTAATAGCTGGCATATTAACCGTGGCTCTTCTGCGTACTAAATTTATAGCATCATATACAGATTGATCGATCTGATCAAGTTCTATTTTAGCCTCGGCGTAAGTTAAAAGCACTTCCGCATAACGCATAAGAATAATGTTTATTTCAGAGTTCTGTAAATCAGTTCTATCAGTTTCATCACAATATTTCCTGAATACATATCCGGTAAATGTGGCAAATGCATGTGTTGCCTCCGTATTGGCTATTCTTACAGCTGGAGTAACATTGTAATTCCAAATCTGTAAACTATCTTTATGAGTTTCAAACTGATATCCAAATAATCGATCGCCTGGTACACCACAAGTATATGATAATCTGGGATCTCGGTTTGCAAACGGCTTTTGCGGATTGTACAAAGGAGAAGAATCGATTGACAATCCGTCTGTACACTCGTAAGAATCTATAAAACTCTGAAAAGGTACTTTATCACAAACCCCGCCCGGAAGCCTTGGAAGGAAGTACCTTGGCGTGGTATGCGTATTTACATTTTTGGCATATTGAAGTGAAAAGATAATTTCTTTCGACGTTTCACCTGAATACTTAAATAATTCGCCATAATTGGCATGAAGCGCATATTTGTTTAAATCCATTACTTGCTTAGCAGCTTGAGCAGCAACATCCCATTTTTCGTTATACAAAGCTGTCCTTGCTTTAATGGCGAGCGCTGCCCCTTTTGTTGCACGCCCATCATTTATTATGGCCTGATTAAGTGGTAAATCCTTTGCTGCTGCATCCATTTCATTGATTACAAAATCCGCAATTTCTGCTTTGGTACTTTTAGCAATCTGCGAATCATTGATTGTTAGTGTTGTAGTTACTAAAGGAACTCCGCCATACAAAGTGAGCAAATAACTATAATTCAGTGCTCTAATAAAGCGAGCTTCGGCAATAGACTGGTTGTAAACGGTTGATGGAATTTTATCCTTTAACTTAACAACATTATCCAAAAGAAAATTACATCGAGCTATTCCTTTGTAAGCTTCTCTAAATTTTACCAAAACAACTCCATTATTTGCATCTATAGTCCCTTTCCCAATGTCTTGAAGAGCGCCATTGGTTCGGTCCCAACAAATATCTGTGGTAGCGTCTATAAAAATATGCCATGGCACACGTAAATTCCCGAGGCCATAGTTCTGCTCCTGATAATTTAATTGGGAGTAACATCCCAACAAACCAATCTGTAATTCTTCTTGATTGGAATAAAATGATACAGACGATGGATTAAATGGTATTTTTTCTAGGTATTCGTCTTTACAGCCTCCAAATAGGGCCAAAAATAAACATCCAGCAACAGCTGAAATTAAATTTTTATTTATCATGATCTTAAAAATTAACATCTAAACCAAAATTATATACTTTAACTTGCGGATATATATTTCCTGTTCCTACAGGTGCCTCTACATCATATCCATCCCAAAATTTGTCGAACGTAAAAAGATTGCTTGCGTTTGCATAAATCCTAACACTTTTCAGTCCCATCTTTTTAATAACTTCGGGAGAAAATTTATAGCCAAGCTGAATATTTTTTAAACGCAGATAAGAAGCATCCTTAATCCAAAAGCTTGATGTCTTTTCATTATTAGATTCGCCAAAAGCTAAACGTGGAAATGCTGCATTTGTATTTTGAGGATTCCAATTGTCTTTATGCATCTCTTGAACAGTACCACCATTAAAGAACGGCATAACAGACTGCGCGTATAAATAACCATTGGCTTTGCCCACACCTTGCAAAAATATACCAAGATCTAGATTTTTGTAAGCTAAATTAATGTTTGCACTGTAGGTATATCTTGGTATGGTATTGCCAATAATAACATTATCTAAGTCGGTAATTTTATTATCGCCGTTTTGGTCTTTATATTTGATATCGCCAGCCTTTACTGCACCAAACTGAACCGGGCTTGCAGCAACTTCCGCATCAGAGGCAAAATAGCCTATCGCTTCAAAACCGTATAAAGAATTAATGGCATACCCCTCATTGCTTACCGTAATACCGGTACGGTTAACTCCTTTTAAGTCAGTAACTTTATTCTTCACATCAGAAAAGTTAATACCGATAGAGTATTTAAACTCCTTAACATTTCCCGCATAATTTAAACCTAGTTCCCATCCTTTGTTTTTTACAGTTCCTGCGTTTTGGAAAGGCGGTGCCTGGCCAGTAATAATTGGCACATCTAGTTTCAAAAGAATGTCTGTTGTGATACGCTCATAGTAATCAAATGTTATATTCAACTTCTTAAAAATTACCGCATCAAAACCAATATCTTTCATTTCTGTACTTTCCCAAGTTATATTACTGTTAGATGCATCATTAAGCGCCCCTACGGTATAAGTTTGGTTTCCAATAGAATAAGCTCCCAGCTGTATCAGTGAAATAGCTGGATAAGTCCCAATGTTTTGATTACCTAATTTACCCCACGATGCTCTAATCTTAAATTCTGGAATTCCAGATGATAAGGATTGAAAAAATTTCTCTTGAGACACTCGCCAACCTGCAGAAACAGACGGAAAGAATCCGTAACGTTTTCCTTGAGCAAATCTTGAAGAACCATCATATCTACCGTTAACTTCAAGAAGATAGCGTTCATCAAAATTATAATTAAACCTTCCAAAAACAGACTGAAGCGCCCATTCAGATTTAGATCCATTATTTAATTGTGTTGCAGAAGAACCTGTTCCTAATACCGGGTAATCTGGAAAGATAAAGGTTGTTCTAGATGCTGTAAGATTATTATTGGTATAATCTTCTCTAGAAGCTCCAGCTAATAGTTTAAAATTATGTTTACTAAGCGCTTTTGTTGCAGTTAAAGTTCCGCGAAAATTATTATAAAGGCTCCTGCTGTTTGTCACATCTAGAGATGCTAGTGCAGGAGAAGTGAAGGCAACTGTGCCGTCTGCCTTGTAAGTTTTGATGGCTGTTACAAAGACATCCTCATCTGCTTGGTCATAGCGTGGAGCAACTGTTATGTCTGCTTGCAACCAGTTAAACGGCTTGTAACTTAATGTAGCATTCAGCAACAGACCAGGATTACTTATTTTAGATAATCCACCATTTGGTCCGCTATAGGCTATTGGATTATTTCCATTTGAGCCCTCGCCGTAATTTCCATTTGAAAATACGCCAGCAAAAATAGGCGCAATTCTGTTCATCTGGTTAAAAACCGAATTGCTTCCACGACCAGGCTCTTTGGTAATTCTATTATTAATCTGCACATCAATGCTCATGTTCAGTTTATCAGAGAATTTCATATCTGCATTATTGCGGATTGTAAATCTTCTAAAATTAGAAGTTTCTAATAACCCCGCTTGATCGAAATATCCAAATGAAGTTAAAAATCTTACTTTTTCACCGCCCCCATTAATTGTTACAAAGTGGTTTTGCATAAAGCCAGAACCCGTAAGCACTTCCTTTTGCCAATCCGTATCAGGATACAAATCAGGATTAGTTCTGTTTCGGGTATTTTCTATTACAGCGTTACTAAACAGTGGTGCTCGATCTGTATTGGTATAAGCAAGGTTGGTCAAATTCATATGATCAACTGCATTAACAAGATCAGGCAAATTGGTTAGCTTCTGAACACCTGCATATGAATTGTAACTTACTGTTAGCTGTTTAGATTTTGCTCTTTTTGTTGTCACTAAAATCACCCCATTAGCAGCTCTAGAGCCATAAATAGACGCTGAGGCAGCATCTTTCAAAATTGATACTGATTCAATAATATTTGGATCGATATTATTTAATGAGCCTTCAACATTGTCGATAAGTACAAGTGGATTTGCATCATTTAGCGTGCCTATTCCACGTATTCTAATTGTTCCAGCATCACCACCAGGACGGCCTGAGTTTTGTGTAACCGTAACTCCAGGTGCTAAGCCCTGTAATGCTGCAGACGTTTGTCCCACAGGTCGCATGGTTAAATCCTTTGATGAAACAACTGATACTGCACCAGTTAAATTAACTTTCTTTTGTGTGCCATAACCTACAACAACAACTTCACCTAACACCTGATTATCGGCAACCAAAGATACATTTAGGTTAGTTCTGCCTTCCAATGGCACTTCCAATTGTTTATAGCCAATGTAGCTGAAAATTAGGGTGTCGGTTGGTTTACTAACCTGTATTTTATATTTTCCGTCGATATCCGACACAGTTGTGATAGTACTAGCTTTTAGCTTTACGCCAACACGGGGTAAAATTTCGCCTTTTTCATCTTTTACAGTTCCCGTAACAACCGTTTGGGCATAGCTAAAGCTACTGGTAAAAAGCAGGAGGAAGCACAAATAATGCCATTTGCCTTTTAAGAATTTTGGTAAAAATAGGTTCATAATAAGTGGTTTGATTTTAATCTTATTTATTCAGGATGGTAAATTCACAAATGAGGGGTGTGTATGGAGGCATTTTAAACTTGTCTCCAGTGGCGTTATAAGCTAAATGAGATGGAATGATGACTTTCGTCTTAATCCCTTTGGGAGCAAGAGTGAGCGCTTCTTTAAGTCCGATGAAGCGAGACTGGTCTGGCCTAATCTTCTCATATCGTGTAAGGTACGCTAAACCATCTAATGAGGTTACTGTATAACTTATGTACAATTCTTTTCCTGTATTATTTACAGTTTTTAAATCAGCTGGGTACAACAACCCTGTCGATGTAGCTTTATAATTCATCTTGTTAAAAGCTAAATACCTTTTGATTTTCTCAGGCTCATCTTTTTTCCGTTTTAGTTTTGCTTCATTTTCATAGGCTTGTACCCTCTGGAGATAACCGCTATCAGTTTTTCCATTTTGATTGATTACTTTATGGATACGCAATGTATACAGCATGTATTTTGAGGTATCTTTTGCAAGTAGTGGAGAGTTGTTAAATTTTTTAATAGAATCGAGGCTAACTTTAACTAGAGCACTATCACCTTCGCTTAGATACTTAAAAGCATCCTGAAGATCGCCTTGAAATTTGATATTTGTTGCGTAAACTGTTGTAAGTTGCGGATCGAATTTCCCAGTACCTGCAAGTAATTTACCATTCCCTGTAGCCTCACTGTAGGTAATATACACTGTTGCCAATTTCCCAATTACCGGACCACTAATGTCTTCCACAATTTGGTATTCCAATGCCCCATTGCCTTTTTTAAAACCAGGCTTTGAACACCCGGTTAAGCTCAAAACAATCAATACCAAAAAACAAGTAGGTATATTTTTCATACAAATAAGTTTGATGGCTGATTCAGAAACTAGTGAACCAGCCATTAAGTAATATTAGTTATACATGCTAACAGTAAACTTACTGTCTTTGTCAGTTTCTTCCACATTAGGACCTGGTAAAGGCTGGATGGTACGAACCTCTATTGTACCTGCTGTTTTGTTAAATTTCATGATGCGCATAAAACCATCACCGCCTTTTGTGGCAGTATTATTAGGCACATCAACACCATTGACATCAGCTACCTCTCTACCTTGGTAATCAGCTAAGAAAGTTTTCACAACATGACCAGAATATACATCTCTGCGATAGCCTTCTCCCGTTCTGTGACCAGAAAGCATCATAAATACTGTAGGATGTGCTTGGGCAAATGCTGAAATAATATTTCCCTGAGCAGTATATGGTGCCTGAGGGTTGTCTGTTGCCAAGCCAGCCTTTGCGCCATGCGTTCCATTTATCCCACCCGAAGGAGCTACTATGCTGTGACTAACAATAATCACTTTTGCATCTAGATTAGCTTGAATTACATTGTCTGCCCAAGCAAAAACATTACTTTCTATGGTTGAACTGTATGGCGATTGACCGGCGATCTCTATACATCCACCACTACCATTGGGCATAAAACCATTGTTTGGTTCATTAAACTCTATGTAAATGACTACATATTTTTGTCCAAACACAGTAAATTTATCCCAATGGTTATCGTTATTGTCTGACCCTACAGTAGTAAAGTTACCACCGTACCATGTTTTTCCGGTAAAACGGGTTTTACTATAATAGTAACCATAACCATTATTTGTAGCCCCAGACCCAGGATCACCATTACACCATTGATCATGGTTGCCAACAGCAAGGCCGTAAGGCAAGTCTGCATTATGCAATCTCTTAATTTGGCTATCTGCATTTTGCCATTCATAAAAATGACCAGGCTTGTCGCCATTATCGGTAATATCTCCTACATGAGCAACATACTGGATATTCAAACTTGCTCTATTAGCTAATATCCAATCTATTTGATTTGTAAACATGTTCATGGTACCGTTGTGTGAACCCCCAGGATCAGTATAATACTGCGTATCGGGAATAACAGCGATATAAAATGTTTCATCTACCGCTGTTGTTTCGTTTGCAGCTGTTGCAGCTAATAGATTGCTTTCAGAATCAGTTTTAATGAGGCCTTGACTATTTTTTTTACAGCTGAATGCGATTAGCAGCAACATTACAAATAACCCCTTTCTCGAAAGATGTGTATGGGATCCGTACCAAAACATGTTTTGGTCAATTCGTTCAAAAATTTTCATTTTAATTGGTTTAGTTTAATATTTATATTGATTATGGATTTAACCTCTATCCTTTAGTATTACACGAAACCAACCTTTTTACCCAAACTATTGCATCCTTAAGGTCGCTTTCATATTTTATTTTTAATCTTATAGAATCTCTATAGATTAATTTTTAATAAAGTAAAATAAATAAATAATAACTTTTTTACTTCATATCAAAACTAAATAAAATATTTTTAAAAGCAAATAAAATTAAAATAAACATTTTTTAAGTGGAGAAACATCACAAAAAGAAGCCAAAATGAACAAAAACAGCTTACAAAAGACTTTTGCAACCATATTTTCATATTAACACAATGTTAAACTTATGTAACGAAATTAAAGCTTTAAAAAAACAACGGAATAAAACTCAATATCAGTAATCTCTTAAGAGCTCAACATCTTGGCTTCATAGGTTCGAATTTATAACCCCACCTGTTTTAGGAGAAACCTCTAACGTAGTTAGAATAGATAATTCAAATCATGAAATTTTAAATTAAAACTAACCCAAATACATTTAAAAATATTTTATTTATTTTTTATTTGATTTAATTTTGTTTTAAAACATTTATTTTGTTGATTTGATAATACATATAATACATTAAGTTAATATGATATCCCTAGTTTAACCAAATATAAAACTCAATGACAAAAACACTAGCTCCAGAAAAAAGAAGATGGCTCATTATTGCAGTTATTTTTCTGGCAATCGTTTTTAATTATTTCGACAGGCAAATTGTATCCATTCTAAAACCAATCATTAAAAAAGAATACAACCTTGGTGATGACGGATACGCATTCATTCTAAACATTTTTACCATTTGTTATGCCCTTATGTATCCGGTAACCGGATGGCTAGTTGATAGATTTGGATCAAGATTGACCATGTTTTTTGGTATCATCGGCTGGTCATTAGCCTCTATAGGCGGAGGAATTTCGAAAACAGTAGGTCAATTTTCATTCTTCAGAGGCATGTTAGGCGCAGCCGAGCCTACTAATTTTCCAGCTCAATTAAGAGTTGTTACTATCTGGTTTCCTGGAAAATTAAGAGCAACCGCAAACAGTCTTTGTGTAGCAGGAAGTTCTATTGGTGCCATTATTGCACCGCCATTGGTGGCTTGGCTTGCCATCAAATATGATTGGCATACGGTATTTATTGTTGCTGGTGTTGTTGGCTTAATTATAGCCTTAATGTGGATTTTAATTTATATCGATCCGCCAGCAAATATTTTAGAAGAAGCAACCGGCAGATCTGCAGCTGTGGAAAGAGAAGGTTTTAGCTGGGGCCAGTTATGGAAAACCAAAAGTTTATGGGGTATCCTATTGATCCGATTTGTAACAGATCCAGTTTGGTACTTCTGCCTATTTTGGCTTCCAGGGTATTTGCAAGAACAATCTGGTTTATCATTAAAAGAAATGGGGCTATATGGATGGATACCGTTTTTAGTGGCAGATTTAGGCGCAATAGGCACTTCGGCATGGTCTGATTATATGGTAAGAAAAGGAAGACAACCCTTGAATGCCAGAAAAATAATGCTTAGTGCCGTTGCTGTACTTTCTCCTCTATGCATTTTAACCCCATATCTGCCTTCAGCATTTTCTACTTTATTGATTTTTAGTGTAGTTGCTATCGCATGTTTAAGCTGGCTATTTACAATTAGCGTGGTAGTTGCTGAAGCATTTCCGAGCAGAAACGTTGCCAGTGTATTAGGCATAGCAGGTGGTTTTGGAGCTGTTGGAGCTGTATGCTTCAATTATTTTGTAGGTCAATTTATGGGTAAGGTTGGTGCCGAACAAATTTTTACCGCCATGGCATTTTTACACCCAATAGGAGTTATCATTTTATGGACGATGATTAAACCGGAAAAACCTAAAACAACAAGTAATTAAAAATAAAAAAGACGTTATATCATTATAGTTATGAAACCATCATGATTTTGCTAAATAAATCATGAAAGCTTCATCACAATTAAAAACAAATCAATACAGATGAAAATTGAAATGCAAAAAATAACAGAAGCAGCTAAAGAATTACCAGTACGCGCCAATGTAGATGTACTGGTGGTAGGCGGAGGCCCTGCAGGCTTAATTGCAGCACAAGCGGCAGTGGAAGATGGATTAAGAGTGATGTTAATTGACAGCCGTAGTTTTGTGGGCGGCAACATGACTATCGGCTTGCCTATTTTAGGCTTTTTAGGGCAAAAAGGAAATCAGATTATTAAAGGTATTCCGCAGAAATTTATTGATAGACTTAAAGCAAAAAACGCAGCAAGTGAGCATCGCCCCTGCCCTTTACATATGAGCCTAACTTTGGTAGAACCTGAGGCCGTAAAAAATGTAGGATTAGAGATGCTGATTGAAAGCGGTGTTGAAGTAATGCTATATGTATTTTTTGCCGGTGTAATCAAAGAAGGCAATGCCGTTAAGGGGGTAATTATAGAAAGTAAATCTGGCAGAGAAGTTATATTAGCCAAAACAGTTATAGATTGTACAGGTGATGCAGATGTAGCTTATCGTGCAGGAGTAACTTGCGAACAAGGCAATGATATTGGCGGTGTACAGCCCCCAACTTTGATGTTTGCATTGGGTGGAGTTGATACCGAAAAATTACGCTTAAGCATTGCTGAAGAACCACGTACCTATTTGACAGATTTTATCCCTAACGAATATTTTGGACAAAACAATCAATTTATTGTAGTTGGCCTACGTTCATTGATTCAAAAAGCTACTGAAGATGGATTAAAACTACCTACAGAGCGAACCATTGTAATTACAGGATTAAGAGAGGGAGAAGTTTGGGTAAATATGACTAGGGTAAATGGATTAGACGGAACAGACCCTGCAGGTTTAACTTGGGGCGAGGCCGAAGGCAGAAGACAGATACATGATATACAAAAATATTTAATTGATTATGTGCCTGGTTTTGAAAATGCTTATTTTACCAAGATGGCACCTTTTATTGGCATCAGAGAAACTCGTAGAATTGTAGGTAAATATATAATGACTGCCGCCGATATTTTAGGTTGCCAAAGATTTGACGATGCAATTGCAGTTGCTAGTTACCCTTTAGATCTTCACCATCCTCAGGGTGGCGGTTGTACTTTAGAGTGGTGTGGAGATTGCTACGACATCCCGTATCGCTCATTAATCCCTGAAAACATAGAAAATTTAATTGTTGCTGGAAGATGTATTTCTACCACACACGAGGCCATGTCGGCAATACGTGTAATGGCGCCTTGTATGGCCATGGGGGAAGCCGCCGGTAGAGCAGCAAAATTAGCTATTCGTACTGGTGTAGCTCCTTCTCAGTTAGATATATCTAAACTTCGGGAAGAGCTGATAGAAAAAGGAGCCTTTTTAAATCCGGTTGCATTAGTAGAATCTTAAGTCAATTAAAATGTCTTTATCTAGAAGAAATTTTATTAAGGGATCAAGTTTAGCAATATCGGCTTCTTACCTCCCTAATTCGGGATTTACCGCTGTGGTTCCGAAAACTCCAACCCCTGTTAATCTAAACATCCATAAAGTGCTTAGTTGCAATATTAGGGTAGCATTACCAGAAGATGATGCTATTGGAAAAGGATGGGCAGCAAGAAAAACAGCTTGCATTAAACTCATTAAAGTTCAAAAAGCAGATCTAATAGGCTTTCAAGAGGTATTGAAGGTACAGGCAGAAGACCTTAAAAAAGAAATGCCAGCATATGGATGTTTTGGTTTTGAAGGCCCAGAAATGGATCTTAATCCAGAAACCTATAATGGCATTGCGAAAAACTTAATTATGTATGCTAAAAACAGGTATGAAATGATTTCTGCTGGCTGCTATTGGCTATCGGAAACACCAGAAATTGGAGGTAGCAAATCATGGAATACTGCCAGAGCAAGACATGTGAATTGGCTCAGATTAGCAGATAAAAACACAGGGAAGCAGTTTAGAATAATGGCTGTTCATTTAGACCATAAAGATCAGGAAGCTAGAAATAAACAGGGGCAACTGATTGTGAAGGAAAGCAACCAATATGCACCAGATTTTCCGCAATTATTAATAGGTGATTTTAATGTTGATTCTGCAAACCCAGTTTATAGCATTATAACCAACGGCGGCTGGAGAGATACTTACCGCACTATACATGGGGATTCGGAACCGGGAGCAACCTTCCATAATTTTCTAGGCAAAGCATATTCAAAATCTACCCAAAAGAATACCGGAAAAATCGATTTTATCTTTTCCAAAGGAAACATCAAAACTACCAATGCTAAAATTATTGATGAAATGGCAGATGGGATTTATCCAAGCGATCATTATTTTGTAAGCGCCGAGATTGCTTTTGTCTAGGTATAATTTAAAGATTTAAAAAACCACCTGCATCATACAGATGGTTTTTTATGCTTTAGTTAATTTAGTAACCTGGATTTTGAACTAGGTTTTTATTGATCAAGATTTCTTTAGAAGGGATAGGAAACAAATATTGTTTCGATTTATCAAAAGCTCTGTTCACTAATAACTTAACCGTTCCTTCCGCTTGCAAAGCGCTAAAGTCGGCAATTCCATCATCGTCTATTTGTGGGGTCTGAGAGAAGAAATATAAACCCTTATCTACCACCTTGGTTTTAAAAACAGCAGGATCAAGCACACCAAATATTGGCTTTTTCAATGCTTTTTCCGCTAAGCGCCATCTCAATAAATCATCAAATCTTCTATTTTCCCATACAAACTCTACGCGGCGCTCATTTCTTAATATTTTTCTTAACTGCGTTTGATCGGTTATGGTAACTGCAGGATACAAGGTAGTTGAAGTAACTGGAACGTCATAAGCCCTTGCCCTTACCATATTGATTGCCGTTAAGGTAGCAGCATCAATCTCATTCAATTCTATTTTGGCCTCGGCATACATCAACAGCACATCTGCATATCTCATTATCCTAATATCAAAATCTGTCTGTTTATCATCCGACCAATCTGCATCAACCCCTTTTTTTAAAGCTAAACCGTTATAGGCAGCAAAAGTATCTATTGCCCTATTGTCTTTATTAGCCACTTTATTACCTGTAGCTACATTTAGCACCGTTAACGCAGTTGGATTTGGATCGTAAATAAAGCCTAAATGCTCTTTACCAAACTCTGCAATGGTCGCTTTTAACCTTGGGTCACGGTTATTAAAAGGTAACCTTGGGTTAAACAATGGCGATTCATCAATAGGTAATCCATCAGTACAGGTATAAGCACAAAAAACTTCCCATGATGGTTGAGCAACGGCACTACCTCCCGCTGTTCGGGTATAAAAATTTGTAGCTGTCCACGAAACACCCAAAGTAAAAGACCGTGGGATTGCAAAAATGGTTTCTGTCGAATTTCTGGTTTTAGACAAAAAATAGTCGCCATAGTTTGCATGAAGCGTGTAGGTTTTTAAATCCATACAAGCCTTTGCAGCATCTCTGGCAAGAGCAAAATCGCCCATATACAAGGCAGTTCTTGCCTTAAAGGCCAAAGCCGCCCCTTTGGTAGCACGTTTAAGTTCAGAAGATGAGTATGTAACAGGTAAGCTTGCTATTGCTTTATCATAATCTTCGTAAACACTTGCTAAAATAGTAGCCTTATTGGTACGCCCAAGCTTAAATGCATCTTCAATACTAATGGTTTCTTTATAAAAAGGAACATCCCCATAGTAAAAAATTAGGCGCGAATAAAAAGCGGCACGCATAAAATAAGCCTCACCTGCAAATTGCTTAATTTTTGCCTCAGACACTTTACCCACAGCATTACCTAAACTACTTAAAATGGTATTTGCTCTGGTAATTCCTTTATAGGTATTTAACCATAGATCCGTACCTCTGCCCCATGTACTGGTAACCGATCCGGCCGGAAAAGCGTCAATAGCCTGTCGCTGTGTCCAGTTATCACTCATTCGCTCTGCGTTAAAATCACTCTCTAATTCCCATAAATAGGTTCTATACAAGTCGTTTAAAGATAATCCGATTTCTGTTTCATCTGAATACCAATTTTCAGAAGATCCCTCAGATAATGGATTGAGATCTAATTTTGCGCATCCCACAAATAGATTGATACACACTAATATTATTAATATTTTTTTCATCCTGTTTAAAATTTAACTGATAGTCCGAAATTGAATGTTTTGCTGATATAAGTGTTGTAGGCAACTTCTGGATCCCATCCTTTTGGGTAATTATCTATTGAAAATAAATCGGTAGCCGAAGCAAAAAGCCTAACACGATCTATTTTTATTTTCGATGTCCATGCCGTTGGAAAAGTATATCCTAACACTACGTTTTTAAGACGAAAATATGCACCATTGATCATCCAATAATCAGACATCACATAATTATTATTTTCTCCTGAGGTGTAGGATAATCGTGGATATTGAGCATTTAAATTTTGCTCCGGTGTGTTGTAAACACTCCAATATTTACCATCTATAATTGCTGGCGGATTAGTCCATGAAGAATTAAATGGCTTAACCACTTGCTCTGCTAACCTTGCATTTTGCTTACCCACACCTTGAAAAGCCAATGACAGATCCAAACCACTATAATCCATGTTGATAACACCACCAAAAACGTAACGCGGTAAAGAGCCACCCAACTGAACGCGGTCGTAATCTGGACTAATAATACCATCAGGTACTCCGTTAGGACCACTAATATCTACATACCTGATATCGCCAGGTTTTACACTATTGTATAATTTTGGAGACCCTGTAATTTCTGCTGTCGTTTGGTAAATACCATTTGATCGATAACCGTACCATTCCTTAAACTCACTTCCTTCTCTGGTAATTTGAGATCCTGTAAATACAGTACCGCCTAAATTACCCATTTTTGATTTAGAATCTGATAGGTTGACAGTTGCAGAATAGCCAAATTTTCCGATTTTATCTTTCCATGATAACTGAGCATCCCAGCCTTTGGTAGTCATTACACCGGTATTTTGATTAGGATTTTCGAAACCCATGTAATCAGGAATTTCTAATTCTAGCAGCATATCTTTGGTTTTCTTTTGAAAATAATCTGTTGTAAGCGATAAACGGTTATTTAAAAAAGTAGCATCGAAACCAATGTTAGCAGTTTCGGTGGTTTCCCAAGAAATATCTTTGATAGCATAAGCAAACTGAGCTGCTGTAGTAGCTGAAACTACTGTATTCCCTTGGTAAAACAAAGCATTAGAATAACCGATTGATGATTGGTATGGATAATTACCGATTCTTTCGTTACCCAATTGGCCCCAAGACCCCCTAAACTTTAAATAAGATAAGCCTTTAATTTTGGGCATAAATGCTTCTTCCGTTAACACCCAACCAACAGATGCTGAGCTAAATGCTCCCCAACGGTAATCTGGATGAAAACGAGATGAGCCATCATACCTGATATTAGCCTGAAGCAAATAACGCTTTTTATAATCGTAATTCACCCGGCCGAAATAAGAACGGTAAGCAGTTTCTACTGCATTACCTGTATTAGAGGTATAGTCTAACGGACCTAAATCCAGATAAGGGAAATTAATTAAAGTATAGTTATCTGCACGGGCACCTAGCGATTCGGCAAAAAAGGTATAATCTTCATAACCTGCCAATACACTAAAGCTATGACCTCCAATTTGCTTGTCGTAGTTAGCTAATAACTGCTTGGTAAACGTTTTACTGTCATCACGAGTTTCTGCTAAGAAAGTTGTAGCATAACCAGCAATATAGCCCAAACGCACAGCAGGGTCTTCATCAGAATAATAGGGGATTTGCTTGGTGAACTGTTTTCCTTTGGTGTTTGATAGATAAGGTGAAACTACCGCTGTAAAACTAAGGTCCTTAATAGGTTTATATTGTAATGAAATTCTGCCATTTAACCTACTAACAGTACTATTATTAAAACCACCATGTTCTAATGCGGCATAACCATTGCTCCCGTTTTGTCCACTTGCAATTCTTCCATCGGCCCAGGTGGCTGCAAATACCGCAGGGTATCGTTGTGCATCCCAGATAGGGTTCACAGAAGGATTTTTCCTTACTACGTAATTGTAAGAGAAATCTATATTTGCCGTAAACTTATCCGAAATATCAATGCTGTTGTTAACCCTGGCCATTGTTCTTTCGTAATTTCTATGTGCATACAATGCATCTACATTTTCATAATTTAAGGATGCAAAAGTTTTGATCTTACCAGAGCTTCCGGAAAATGAGATGTTCTGACTGAAACGTGGTGCTCTATCTCTTACAATTAAATCTAACCAATTTGTATTGGGATAACGGTTTGGGTTAGTTTGGTTTAATGTTAACCAATTTTCGACATCATTTTTAGGATACAAACTGTATTCCCCTCCGGCTACATTACCTGCATCATTCCATGAAAACTCATTAATCATTTGCATGTATCTTTGCACACCCACAGTTTCTGGAAAAGCTGTAGGAGAATCGAAACCAAAATTGGAGGTAAAATCGATATGCACCTGATTAGATTTGGCTCTTTTAGTGGTAATGATCACAACTCCAGCTGCCGCCCTTGCCCCATAAATAGAAGCAGAAGCAGCGTCTTTTAGAACCGAAATATCTTCAATATCATCCGGATTAACATCATCCATACTACTAACCGGCACACCATCAACAATTACCAAAGGGCTACTATCACCAATAGTAGTTACGCCCCTTACCCTAACCGTGGCAGTAGCACCCGGCTCGGTGTTTGATCGGGTTACGGTTACACCTGGCATGGCACCTTGCAATGCTTGAGAAACTTGTGTAGTGGCTCTTTTAGCTAAAGTTTCACCACTAACTGTAGCCACAGAGCCCGTAAGGTCTTTTTTCTTAGACACACCATAACCAATAGCTACAACTTCGTTTAAGCTAAAAGCTTCGCCATGTAAAGAGACATCAATTGTGTTGCGGTTGTCCACTGTAACTTCTTGTGGTTTCATTCCTAGCATAGAAAACACCAAGATTGCGTTACCTGAAACTTTTGGCAATACATATACCCCTCTTTCATTAGTAACAACAGCATTAGTTGTGCCTTTAATCATTATGGTAACTCCCGGAAGAACTCCTCCAAGATCATCAGTAACCTTTCCAGTTACCTGTATTTGTTGTGCTAACGCCGTTACAAACGACATTAGCAATAAAAGCAATACGTAAAAGTTTTTTTTTGTCATAAGGGTTATCTTCTGTTCGATAAAAAATTGGTAAAAGTAACTAGTTAAGAAATTGATTGAAAAATCTAAACACTCAAATTAGCAGAAGTTAAGTTTAATTTCATTTCAAGTTATTAACATAATTTTATGTAAATAAATAAAATAAAATTAAATAAAACAAAATATAAGTAAATAGTAAAGATATATTAACAATTAATTAACCTATCGCGTAGTAAAAAAATTGTTAAAAAAGTGGAAAATGGAAGAGCTCACACGAGTTTTAATCAAACGTAAGCTACAAATGATTGTAAATATTTAAGAGTTGACAATACCACTAGAATTAGACTATACTTACATTCAGGCAGACTTTACCAAACTTTTTAACCATCTTCACTGTTACAGCTAGTTAGATTTCTCTATGGAAAACCCATAAGGCAACGCCGATTTACCTTAAAATTAAAATGTAATACCCAATATTTTTAATTTCAAAAGCATTCCTGATAAATCAACTGAAAAAAATATATTTTAAGTAAAAGAAGATTAAATTAAAAACATCGGCATGACGACCTTAATTTTTTTAAGACAAAAATTTGATTATTTCGTTTAAAAATTGACGATTCAGCTAATCAGAGTTAATCAGCTTAAATGGAAAGATGAACATAAGCTTAAGAAACCTCAAACTACAATAACTTTTACACTTCTATCTTCCAATTGTCTAATATTCTTTTCAGAAACTTTATCATCAGTAATCACATACTGAACCTGATCGAAGCTACAGATTTTACCTAAACCTCTTTTGTTAAATTTAGTGCTATCCGCCATAATCACTACAGTTTGGGCAGTTTCAATCATTTTTTGGTTAAGTGTTGCTTCGGCGATGTTTGTGATAGAAAAACCAAAATCAAAATCAATACCATCCACCCCGAGGAATATAATTTCACAGGATAATTCTTGAAGTGTTCTTTCTGCGTAGGTACCCGCCACCGAAGATGAATTGGATCTTATCAGGCCACCAAGTTGCAAGACTTCAACATTTGGACGGTTACTTAATTCTAACCCAACCTTTAAAGCAGGAGTAATTACCGTTAAATGATTAGCAGGAAATAAGCACCTTGCAAGTTCGAAAACCGTAGTACCAGAACCAATGCTAATCGAATCGCTACTACCTATTAACGCCATAGCCGCCTTCGCGATCCTCTTTTTCTGATCAGAATTGATAAATTCCTTTTCGTTAATCGTTCTTTCAGAAGCATAGGGATTACTTACAGAAGCTCCACCCTTGGTACGGAATAGGAGATTTTTGTCTTCCAGGATTTTCAAATCCTTTCTAATTGTCACCCCAGTTACATTCATTAGCTCAGCAAGTTCTGCAATACTAACTTTTCCATTTTCTTTAAGTCTTTGCAGAATAAGCTCGTGTCTATCGGTAATGTTTTTCATAAGCGTTGCTTGGCTAAGAGGATTTAATTTTTGATTTCTAAAATACAAACTTAATTAAAATGTGATTAATTAAAGCTATAATTTACTTTTAAACGCAAAATTGTAATAAAAAACTAAAATTTTGTTTAAATTAATTTTAATTTTGTTTTTTTAAGTTTAATTATGTTAATTTGTTCATCAGCTAGCCATACCACCAATTAATCACAACTCCGTTCACAGTTAAATTGACGTGAATCACATTATTAAATAATTAACCAATACAAACAACAAAAATGAGGATATTAGTTACAGCACCTTATCATGCAAAAGGACAAGCAGAACTTTCAGCTGTGCTCGGAGAAGTTATATATAAGCCATGGAAAACTAATGGTAGGGCATTTAGCGAGGATGAGCTTATTAACCTACTGGATACATCGAAAGCAGATGCATTAATAACCGAACATGACCATGTAACTGCTAAAGTGATTAATTCTTTTCCACATTTAGAATTTATTGGCGTTTGCAGAGGCACACCTTCTAATGTTTGCTTAAAAACTGCAAAAGAGAAAAATATCCCTGTTTTCCATACCCCTGCCAGAAATTCTCAAGCGGTTGCTGAGTTATTTTTAGCTACTGTTATAGATATATTACGCAACACTGCAGCCAGTACCAAATGGTTAAAAGAAAAAAATTGGGATAATGGTGCCCACACCTCCTATCTTCAATTTAAGGGAAATGAATTGGCAAATAAAACAATAGGCATGGTTGGTTTTGGGGCAGTACCGCAACGCATTGCTAACATGGTAGAAAATTTTCCATGCACCATTCAATTTTATGATCCTTTTGTGGAACAAGCCAGTTCTAAATATAAGAAAACAAGTTTAGCAGAAGTGTTTAAAACTTCAGATATTGTATCTATTCATTTACCAGTTAATGAAACCACAATTGAAATGATTAACAATGATCTAATATCTACGATGCAAACTGGTGCCATATTTGTTAACACCGCAAGGGCTGCAGTAGTAAAACGTGATGATCTTTTATATGCCATAGAAAACAATTTAATTAGAGGTGCTGTATTGGATGTATTTGATCACGAACCACCAGATGAGAAAGATTATAGATTAATTCATCACCCAAATGTATTGGCAACTCCACATATTGCAGGCGCCACACATGAGGTTGAAGATCATCATGTGGCAATTATGAATGATAGAATTATCAAATGGTTTGCAAAGCAAATGAGCAAAATATAGATGGTATGAATAACCAGCAAGGATATTTAATTATAGATGTAGGTACAGGCAATGTACGTGTAGCCGTAGCAACAATTGATGGCGAAATTTTAGGAATAGCAAGAGCAGATTTACAAAATGTAAAGGATAGTGATTATCCTGATAGTTTGTATTTTGACCCTGGTGATTTATGGATTCAGATTCAACAATTAGCCAGACTAAGTCTAGCTCAGGCTCCAGAAATTCATATTGAAGGAATAACAGCTACTAGTCAAAGAGAAGGCATAGTGCTGATCGACAAAGAAGGAAAATCGCTCATAGGCCTACCTAATATTGACCATCGCGGAAGACAATGGGAAAATTTACTAGCGGATAAAAAAGAGGTCTATCAATTGACCGGACGTTTTCCTAATTCATTATTTTCTGCCTATAAATTAATCGGGATTGAGAAAAAAAAAACAGAAATATGGAATAAGGTTGCTACTTTTTTGAGCATTAGTGATTGGGTTGAATATAAAATGAGTGGTGTAATACATTATGAACATTCCCAAGCATCAGAAACTTTGCTTTACGATGTAGCTCAAAAAAACTGGTCAGATCGGCTTTGCAATTTATTTAATATTAACCCCAAACTTCTCCCAAAATTAACACCATCTGGAACTATACTTGGAAAGGTACTCAAAAGCGAGGCTGAAGCAATTCAGATTTCAGCTGATGCTAAAGTAGTAGTAGGTGGAGCAGATACACAATTAGCAGTAATTAGCACACAACCCTGTGCAAATGATATTGTAATAGTTTCTGGCACGACAACTCCTATTATAAAATTAACCGATAGTTATATTACAGATCATCTACAGCGCACCTGGACAAACAGACATACAGATGAAAACAGTTTTATTTTAGAAACAAATGCTGGTGTAACCGGATTAAACTATCAACGGTTAAAAGAAATTTTTTATCCAACTGAAGATTATGATATAATTGAGAAGGAACTGGCCGAACTTAAAGATTTTCAGTGTGTAGCTTCTTTAGGTTCGCTACTTGCAGACGAAGAAACTCCGCTAACTAAAGGGGGCTTTATATTCAATGTACCTGTATCGCATCAATTAACTAGAGCAAGTTTTGTTTGGGCTACTCTTTGGGACATAGCCTGTAGTATTAATGAAAACTACAAAAGTTTATGTGAAGTGACCACGCATGAAGCTGATTATATTTGGGCTTGCGGAGGGGGGGTGCAAAGCCCACTGTTACGACAGTTTTTAGCTAATCTAATAGGTAAAAAAATCAAAATCAATACCGATTATCGTCAAGCATCGGTAATTGGTGGAGTTTATATTTGCAATAAAGCATTAGGTTTTGCAGCATTAAATTCATCAATCTTAGCAGAAACCGTCCCCAAAAATATCGAACAATACCAGCAACGCTATGCCGAATGGAAGCAGACTAGAGCTGTATTTAAACAAACTTTTTGTTAATGGAAGCATATTTTTTAGGAATTGATATTGGAACACAAGGTGCACGTATGGTTATATTAGATTCTAATGGAGAAGTTGCCGCAAGCACTGAAAAAAACTTCGGCTTAGACGATCAATCAAGAGAAGAACAATCGCCAGTAATGTGGTGGAAAGCGTGTGAAGAATGTTTATTGAAATTAAGTGCTGCAAAATCAAATCAAAAAATAATCTCCAAAATCATCGCCATTGCAGTTACTTCTACCTCCGGAACAGTTATCCCCTTAGATCAATTCCATAATCCACTTCATAATGCGATTATGTACAGCGACAAGCGTTCTACACCCCAAGGCGAAAAATGCATCTCAATAGCCACTAAAAACAATGTACAAGGATTTACTGGTTTCAACTCTTCAAGTGGTTTAGCAAAGATGATTTGGTTTCAAGAAACATATCCCGAAAAAGTAAATCAAATAGCCAAATGGGTACACGCTGCAGATTACATTACCGGATTGTTAAGCGGAGTTTGGGGAGTGACAGATTATACCAATGCCTTTAAATCTGGTTACGACGTGAACAAACTAGAATGGCCAGCTTATCTCACAACTGATTTATTGATTAAGAAAAATTGGCTACCAAATGTATTGCCCTCTGGAAGTGTAATTGGAACAATTGAACCACAGTTAGCAAAAAAAATCAGTCTCCCAAAAAATATTAAAATCATTAATGGCATTACTGATGGATGCGCTTCGCAAATTGCATCAGGTGCTATCAGACTTGGAGATTGGAATACAACAATAGGCACAACAATGGTAATTAAGGGTGTAACTACCAAGCAATTACTTGATGATGAAGGAAGAATTTACAGTCACAGACACCCAGCAGGTTATTGGATGCCAGGTGGCGCAAGTAACACCGGAGCAGATTGGGTAACAAATGAATTTGGCAATAACATTGAATACCTTAGCGAAGCAGCAGCAAAACTAATTCCTTCAAACAATTTCTCTTATCCATTAAGACAAAAAGGTGAAAGATTTCCAATGCTGGCACCTCATGCTGTTGGTTTTGAGCCTGCCGGATTAAGTATGGAAGAAAAATTTACAGCCAACATGGAAGGTGTGGCTTATTTAGAACGATATGCTTTTGAGCTTATTAAACAGTTTACACAAGAAGATATTAACGCGGTTTACACTGCTGGGGGTGGCAGCAATAACGAGACGTGGTTAAAAATTAGAAGTAATGTGCTAAATCTTCCCATCTTTAAAATGAAACATATAAGCGGAGCTGTTGGTGCTGCAATTTTAGCCGCCTCTAACACCTATTTTAAATCACTAATTGAAGCTGTTGCGCAAATGACTTGCATAGAAAAAGAAGTTTACCCGGAAGCTATACTTTCAAATAATTACAACAATAACTATCATAAATTCATCGCTTTGTTAACCAGCAAAGGCTATATCAAAAATAAAATTCATGCTTAAAGTTTATTTATTGCGTCATGGAGAAACAGCTTATAACGCTAGCGGAAATAGGTATTGTGGCAGAACTGATATCGAGTTAACAGATAAAGGGATAGCTCAAGCAAACCTTGTTCATCAGCTATTAAAAGAGATTAAATTTGACGCTGTTTATTCCTCGCCCCTACAGCGTGCAAAAATTACTGCAGAAATTGCTTCCGGAACCGCTATTAATACCGACAACAGATTAACTGAAGTAGACTTTGGGATCTGGGAAGGGAAAACTCGGGTGGAATTTATTGCTGAGAATGAAATACTATGGAAAAACTGGAGTAATGATCCGCTATTGACGAAAGCTGGAGGCAATGGGGAGAGCGGCGAGCAGGTTGTTAAACGTGTTGATGAATTTTTCAGTGAAATGCTACACAAACACCTCAACGGAACAATCTTGGTTGTAGCCCATAATGGCATCAACAGACTGTATTTAGCTCATAAACTTGGTATGCCATTAAAAAACTATCGACAATTGGCTCAGGAAAATTCATCAATAACAACATTTGAAATTGATGAAGATAACATACTAACACTAACAAAGCTAAATGCAATAATTTCTTAACGATAGGTTTAATTAGAGTAGTTATGTTATCCATCCTTATAGAATTTTTATTTTAAACTCAATTTAATGGCAAGAAATATTCTCTTAGGGCTTTTGTTGATAGTAGCGTCTGCTAATCTAAACGCCCAAAATAACAAGAACGAAATGAAGTTCATCAGCTACAATGTTCTTCATGGATTTAACAACGATGTTTTGTTACAAAAACGCTATATCGATTGGATAACCAAGGAAAATCCGGATGTGATTGCCTATCAGGAACTCAACGGATTTACACAAGACAGCCTTGAAAATCTAGGAAAAAAGTATGGTCATCCATATGCTCTGCTAAATACTGGTGTAACTCATCCGATTGGTATTACCTCTCGATACCCCATTGTTATGGCACAACAGGTTACCACAAACATGTGGCACTCCTATCTTTACGGCAACATCAAGGGCATCCATTTCTTTATCATACACCTTTCGCCTTTTGAAGTGCAAATTAGACGGAATGATATTGATCGCATTTTAGCCCATGCAAAATTGATCCCTTCAAATGAAAAAATAATAATTGCTGGGGATTTTAATGCACTAGCAGCTGCAGATTCGGCTCAATACGGACAGCCGTTGCTTGATGCATTCCTGAAAACAGACGGCAAATTACAGCCCAAGAGCGGTACCGCAATTGTTAAATTTAAAACCATTTACTACAATAACCTTAACCAAGGGCGTTTAGATTATACAGTTACCAATCGAATGATACAAGCTGGTTTTAAAGATTCCTATTATTTAACCAATACTCAATTTAAATATAGTGCACCTACCAAGGCGCATGCGGCTGAACATGGCAAAAAGATCCGTATAGATTATATTTGGGTAAATAAACCGATCGCTGCTAAGGTTAAAGCTGCTGATGTGATCCAAGATGAACAAACCAATCAATTGTCTGACCATTACCCAGTATATATCATCTGGAAATAAATTTACAAAATGAAAAAGAACTTTCTTTATGTATTGCTTTTGGCTGGAAGTGTTTTATTCCATACTTCTATGGCACATGCACAATCTACCTACCAGAAGCCCACTCTTGAAAACAAAAAATCTTTTACGGTAATTATGCTACCTGACATACAGAACTATGTAAAATGGGGCGCTAACCAGCCAATCCTCGAGCTAATGTCGGCATGGATTGATAGCAATATCGATTCGCTGAATATCAAAATGGTGCTTTGTATGGGCGACTTGGTAAATAATAACGAGAAAATTACCAACGATTATGATGGAGATCAGACTACCTTACAACAATGGAAAGCAGCCGCCCATGCATTCGACCGTTTCAATGGAAAAATACCTTACATTGCCGCCACAGGAAATCATGATTACAGCATAGATAGAGAGGGCAACAGAACATCACTTTACAATCAATTTTTTAATATTGAAAAAAATTACCTGAACCAAAAATACCTGGTACAAAACTCAAGAGATGAGCAGGGACAGCAAACGCTAGCAAATTCGGCCTATGAACTTAAAAACTTGAACGGCAAAGATTATCTTTTCATGACCGTAGAATATGCTCCAAGAGATACCGTTTTAAACTGGGCAAAAAAAGTGGCTGCTATGCAAGAGTACAAAAACCATCGTATCGTAATGTCTACACACAGCTATGTTACAACTAAAGATAGCCTTGGAGGAGGAGATATAAGTTGGCTCTACTGGGAGCCCTATCGTGTGAACAACATGATTCAGAAATCAAAACGAATAACACTCCCATTTGCCAATAATGGTAAACAAATCTGGGAAAAATTTGTAAAACCTTCTTCTAATATTGAATTAGTGCTCAGCGGACACTATTCTGGAGAAGGATATTTAAAAAACAAGAACGACAAAGGTAAATCTGTCCACCAGATCATGTTTGATGCACAATCAATGGGCGGCGGCGGACGTACTGGAAATGGTGGAGATGGCTGGTTGAGAATTTTGGAATTTTTTCCAGATAACAAAACAGTTAAAGTACGTACATTTTCACCATTATTTGGCATTTCGCCCACCTCTCAGCCAAATGCATGGAAAAAGGACGGAAGAAATGAATATATCATCCGGTTCGAATAAAAAAATGGTTTAATATCTTTTTAATCAAATTATAATTTCATAAAATATAGACTTTTTCATTATTTGAAAAAATAGAATTTGCACGCTATTTCGTCGGGGTGGAAGGATTACCTTCGCCACGCTCGGTGATCCTGGGGAGGGAATTTGGCGCAAAATCAAGCCCCCGCTTCTCCTTCGTCGAAGCTTGCTTTGTTGCTTACAGTTCGTGCTTCAAGCGAGCTTGGCACTTCCTGAAAACAATAAAGCCCCGATAAATCGGGGCTTTCGTTTGTCGGGGTGGCAGGATTCGAACCTACGACCTCCTGCTCCCAAAGCAGGCGCGATACCGGGCTACGCTACACCCCGAACTGGTATCGATCTTTATAAATAATATAAATCAATTATTTATCCCTTCTAACTATCCGTGTTATTGGGGATTGCAAAGATATAAAAACAGAACTTATTTCGCAATATTATTTAACTTATTTTTCAACCAATTTACTAAGTCCCTGGCACCCTTATCGTTCTCAAATTCTACTTGCAAATTTCCATTCACATATTCATTATATAACCAGGGATCTCCGATTGCTATTACGAAACCCTTGCCGTAATCGTTACCTGCAATAATGATATCGTTCCGCTGTTTTAACAGAGGATAAGCCTTACCCTTTACGGAAATTGAACAAGCATCTTTCATATAAACCATTTTAGCAGTAGGAAACATTTTATTATTTCTTGTGTCAACACCTCCGCCCTCTCGTGTAACATCGTTGGTTACATGATTAATCATCTGATCGTTAAAGTTAATGCCGAATACATTAGCCAGTTTATTAAAATGTTTAAGCTCGGTGTTTGAACTATCATTTGCAAACAATACCAATGCTCCACCAGCTTTTACCCATTTAGTAATAGCCGAAATAGATTGAGCATCAACATAGTTTGGGGTCGGATTATCTTTGATGTGATCCGGGTCAACAATAATATAAACAGTATGATTCTTAAGATTCGCTGTAGTTGGAGCTTCCCTTAAAGTTGCCAGCGCAAATCCTTCTTTTTTAAAAGCATCTCCTAAAATAGAAAATCCTGTAGCCGCGGTTTCATCCCATTTGTAATGAAATGAAATTTTCTCACCATTCGCGCCCTTTTTAAATTCGTTGTTAAAGTACGAATCCAAAAGAACAGATTTCTGTGCAAAACCGGTACTGAAAATCAAACAGCCAATTATAAGCGATAGTATATTTTTCATAGAACTCGTAATTTAGCAATTTCTCTCCAATTTTCACGCATTTACTAAATACTCTGTCCAAATGAACATAATCCATATAAATTAACTGACCGGTTGTATGGTTCGATCACCAGGTGGGCTAAAGTCGTAATTTATTTTTCACATTGTGGTGTAAAACACTCCACTACTACTGCATTAACTGGTATTCTTCGCATAAGCCGATGTATTTCCCTGTCCTGTATTAGTAGTTTTAGAAATAATATTCACAATTGACCCTTTACTTTTAATCAACTCCGGTAAAGCATGATGAACTGATAAATAGTAATGCACCTGCATTATTTACAATCCCATTTATAAGACCAAATTTGGCTACCACTTCTTTGACTACCTTTTCTGAAGCCTTAGGAATATTTAATTCAGCCGTTACAGCCTAGCTATTAGCACCCAAAATCTTTTAACTGTTCTACGACCAAGTCATTGTCTGCAGTGCTTTTCCAACGATTACGGTAATTGCTTCTAATAATACCGCTTTGGGAGTCTTCACCCCACCTTAATCATTCCGCGGTAAATATCAATAGCATTACAAATGCTATGCTCGAATTGTCCAAATAATCAACAATTTTGGCATTAATATTAAAGATAAATGATTTTTACAGTATCTTTATTTGACTAGTACACCAAATTAAAATTTGTATGAAACCCCAATTATTAAAAGTCTCTACAGGCCCCACACAGTCTTTTAATGTGAGGAGAGATCTCGTCCCTTATATGAATAATAAGTGGCATTACCATCCCGAGGTGGAACTGATACATTTCAAAAAGGGCTATGGCACACAATTTATTGGGGATAGCATTAAAGGCTTTCGATCTGGCGATGTTATTTTAATCGGAGCTCATTTGCCACACTACTGGCGATTTGACGATAGTTATTTTGAGGAGGGTGCTAAAGTTTCGGCCGACCTTAGCGTTGCCCATTTTAATGAAAACTTCTGGGGCGATCAATTTCTAAATCTTCCTGAAAACAAGGCCATTAAAACCTTGCTTGAAAATAGTAAAAGAGGTTTGCAGATTAACGGTAAAGTAAAAATAAAAGTAGCTGATTTATTAGCACAAATGATTACAGCAGAAGGTACACTTAGAATTATGCTACTGCTAGAGGCACTTACGCTGATTGCAAACTGCAACAAAACCGTGAAGCTATCGTCAATTGGCTTTAAACAAGATTATGCAGAATCCGAAAACATCCGCATCAATGCCATTTATGATTATACCTTAAATAATTTCAGAAGAAAAATACATTTAGAAGAAATTGCGAGTGTAGCAGTAATTAGTCCCAACTCGTTTTGCCGGTATTTTAAATCGAAAACCCGCAAAACCTATTCTAAATTTTTAATGGAAATTAAAGTCGGACACGCTTGTAAACTATTAATAGAAAATAAATTAAACATCAAGCAATTATGTTATGAGAGTGGGTTTAACAACTTAGCGAGTTTTCACAAATATTTCAAGATCACCACCGGAAAAAGCCCGCTAAATTATCAAAAGGAATACATATCCCATCTCGATAACTAGCAAACAGTACAGTATGCATATTCATTTAATTATTTATAATTTCCCCGCTAGTTAATTTTACTTTTATGAAGGTAGCCCTCTTTATACCATGTTACATAGATCAGTTTTATCCCCAAGTAGCGATTGCATGCTTAGAACTGCTAGAACGCTTAGGCATTGACGTTAGTTACCCCCTCGGCCAAACTTGTTGTGGACAGCCTATGGCAAATTCTGGATTTGAACATTTGGCTGATGGTTGTAATACACTATTCGTTAAAAACTTTATCGGCTTCGACTATATCGTGGCACCTTCCGGAAGCTGCGTATTACATATTAAGGAACATCTTAAAAACGACAGTCAGTTAGATTTGGTTAAACATATTAAAGCCACCACTTATGAGCTAACTTCCTTTCTAGTGGATATTTTAAAAGTAGAGCATTTAACTAGTAGTTTCCCTTATCGGGTGGGTATGCATCAGAGTTGCCACGGACAAAGAGGATTAAAACTTTCGCAAATGAGCGAGTTAAATGCTCCCGAATTTTCTAAACCTGGCAAGCTTTTAAGTTTAGTGAAAGACATAGAATTAGTAGAATTAGATAGAAAAGATGAATGTTGTGGATTCGGAGGCACTTTTTGTGTAGCTGAGGAAGCTGTTTCAGTTAAGATGGGAAAAGATAGGATCAATGATCATACTAAACAAGATGTGGAGTATATTACGGGTGTTGATATGTCATGTTTAATGCATTTAGAAGGTATTTTAAACCGACAAAATAGCTCAATTAGCGTTAAACACATTGCAGAAATTTTAAATGGTGTAAAAGCATGAAGACATTAAACCATGCGCAGAACGCCGCAAATTTTAACAAAGATGAAAAACGCGTAGACTGGCACGATGAAACACTGTGGTGGATAAGGCAAAAAAGAGATAAATCTGCTTTTCAAATTCCCGAATGGGAAAGTTTAAGAGATGCTGCATCGGCAATTAAAGCAAATACTCTTTCTAATTTACATCAATATTTAATAGAATTTGAAAAAAACGCTCTTGCAAACGGCGTTAAGATCCATTGGGCCAGAGACGCAAAAGAACACAATGACATTGTTTATGGCTTGCTCAAAGAAAAAGGGATCGACAAAATGGTTAAAAGCAAATCGATGTTAACCGAGGAATGCCATTTAAATGAGTATTTGGAAAGAAAGGGAATTGAAGTCATCGACTCAGACCTAGGTGAACGAATTGTTCAACTGGCAAAAGAGCCACCTAGTCATATTGTTTTACCTTGTATTCACAAGAAAAAGGAGGAAATTGGAGAGTTATTTCACGAACATTTGGGCACTCCAGCAGGAAACGCCGATCCTCAGGTGTTAACTGAAGCTGCTCGTATTCACTTAAGAGAGACTTTTTTAACCCGAAAGGCTGCACTTACAGGGGTTAATTTCGCAGTTGCCGAAACCGGAGAAATAGTAATCTGTACAAATGAGGGCAATGCAGACATGGGAGCGCATTTGGCCGACCTCCATATTGCCTGTATGGGAATCGAAAAACTAGTTCCTAGCAGGGCGCACTTGGCGGTATTTCTTCGTTTATTGGCCAGAAGTGCAACCGGACAACCAATTACTACTTATTCAAGTCATTTTGCCAAACCCAGAGCGGGGAAAGAGTTGCACATCGTTTTAGTTGACAATGGCCGCACTCGTCAGTTAGGAAGAGCGGAATTTAGGAATTCACTTAAATGTATCCGCTGTGGCGCCTGTATGAACACCTGTCCGGTTTATCGTCGCAGTGGCGGTCACAGTTACCATAATGCTATTGCCGGACCGATTGGCGCTATTTTAGCGCCAAACCTAGCGATGAAAGAATATGCGGACTTGCCTTTTGCATCCACTTTATGTGGCTCATGTTCAAATGTTTGTCCGGTTAAAATTGATATTCACGATCAGCTTTATAAATGGCGGCAAGTACTGGTAAAAGAAGGACATACAACTACCGCAAAGCAACTTGCTATGCAAACCATGGCAACAACCCTCTCGTCGCCCACCCTATTTAAAATTGCTGGGAAGACAGCAAGGGTGACATTAAAATATGCGCCATTTATGGTAAACAATAAATTTAATGCATGGTACTTACAAAGGGATATGCCCAAAGTACCGAAAAGTTCCTTCAGTGAGTGGTATCAAACTAACAGAAAACAAAATGAGCAGTAGAGATCAGATTTTAACAGCGGTAAAAGCAAACCAGCCTCCATTAATGACTTTGCCAGCATTAGATTCCTTTTTTGAGTCGCCAAAAAACGAGTTGATTATAAAATTTACGCAGGTTTTATCATCCATAGGTGGTAGCGTGATCGAGGTGGAGGACGAAACGGAGATCGGCGCATTCATTAGAGAACACTATCCTTTGGCCAATATAAGAGCTATTTCTCCCCTTGCAAATATGCAAGGGATTGCAGACCGTTACGAAGCTGAAAATAACCCTCATAAGCTTGAAAATGTGGAGCTTGCTATCTTACCAGCACATTTTGCAGTTGCTGAAAATGGCGCATGCTGGTTAAGTGAAACTTTGTTGGCAGAACGAGTGCTACCTTTTATTACCCAGCATTTAATTTTAGTCGTTAACAAAAATGATATTTTACCGACTATGCACGAGGCTTATCAAAAGATAAGCGATGAAACATACGGCTATGGGACATTCATTGCCGGTCCGTCAAAAACTGCCGATATAGAACAGAGCTTGGTACTAGGCGCACACGGCGCAAGATCGTTGTTGGTATTCTTAGTTTAACTTAATGATCCTTCATGGAGGGGTTCCCGTCATTGCGAGGTAAGTTCCGTCATTGCGAGGTACATTCCGTCATTGCGAGGTACGAAGCAATCTCACGAATAGATTGCTTCGTACCTCGCAATGACGGGAAGGTGCTGCTTCGCTCCGCTCGCAATGACGCTTACTTTGCCGGGGTAATAACAATTTTTCTAAATTCAATCGGCATATGATCACCCTGTAGGTAAATTGGGCCGGATTCACCTTCGTTACTATCTAAAGCTCCGCCAGTAATACCAGGAATTTCCTGATTGCTGATAATAGTTATACCATTTGCCACCACCGTCACTAACCGGCCAACAAGTGTAATGTCGTATGTTTGCCATGTATCTGGTCCAAGTGTTACCATTTTATTGGCCGCTATAAAACCATAAATACCGCCAAATATTACGCTATTTGGATGCGCATCCTGCTGGCTGTCCTCAATCTGCGTTTCATAACGACCCCTTAAATATACGCCACTATTACCGCCCTTTGGATACTTAAATTCTACGTGTAACTTAAAATCATTGAATTTCTGAGTGGTAATTAAGTTCGAACCTGCTTTTGGACTTGTCAAAATTCCATTTTTAACCACCCATTGATTTTCGCCGCTTGCCTTCCATCCCGTCAAATCTTTCCCATTAAATAGATTGACTGGCTTACCCCACACCGGTGGCGTTGTTCTGGTTAAATAAGGTGCTTTTACACCTGTCCATTTATACTTTTTGCCCTCACAATCGGTCATTACACCTTGCATACCGGCAGCCGTTAACTCCCCCTCAATAACCATATTTTGCGTACCGCTCTCCCATTGTGGTGGAATTTCAAACCTGAATTTTCCATTATCAAATTTTACCTCTGCGATTGGGCGTGCACTGCCTGAAGTTGCTACGAAATGCCCTACCAGTGTTCTATAACCAGATAGTTTAACCTCCAACCAAGATGGCGCCGCTTTGCCGTTTATGTCAACAGTAATGTCCCAACGACCAATCAGTTCTTTAGGGTCAGCAAGCTGTCTTGTAACCACAGGTGAGCTATTTGTTGCCGCGAATATATTTTCCGCAGAGCCAGCAATTAATAAGCAGCTCATACCAACTAAAAGGAATCTTTTACGCATAAGTATGTTTTTCTAAAATCAACAGCTCCCAAGATAAGGCTTATTTATGTTGGTTACAAAATTTTTAATTAGCTAGCTTCTGCATCAGAATGGGCAAAATCTCTTTGAACCAAAATGTGTATTTATTTGGGCTAAGGATAATATCTCGCTGTAGTTCCGTAGGATTAATCCACTGATAATCCATTACTTCATTAAGATTGATGGTTGGATTTTTGTTTGTGGTACCTAAAAATACATGATCAAATTCGTGTTCAATCAGTTCATTCTCAACAGGAATTTTATAGGAGAATGAAAATTTATAGGATAAATCACAGGCGATCCCCATCTCATAGAATAACCTTTCTTGGGCTCCTCCCTTAACATCTTCATCCCACTGCGGATGAGAGCAGCAGGCATTCGTCCAAAGTCCAGAACCATGGTATTTATCTCTTGCCCGCTGATGAATTAACATCTCACCTTTTTCATTAAATATAAAAACTGAAAAAGCCCTATGCAGCATTCCCTTTTCATGGGCTTCCAATTTATTCATTACTCCAATAGCTTGGTCATTTTCATCAACTAAAACAACCTTACTCCTATCAATAACCATATTTCATCGCTTAAATAGTTTAAAAAAGTACATCACCAATAAGAATTGCGTATATCCATAAACAGCGTCCTCAATGGGAATAGTAAGAACCCGAATTCCCAAAAACTCTTTTGGGTTATAATTTACGATGGGTGATGCAAGCCCAGTTCCGGTGAGTATGCCGTTAACCGGAAGAAATCCCAACATTAATACAATAAATATCAAGGTGGCCCTTCCAATCCAATTTACACGGGCAATAAAATGCAGGTAAATTAATGTGATGGTTGTAGCAACGGCGGTAACAAGGGTATACATTTTGTCATAATGTAAAAGAGCAATAAGAATGCTGACAATTACCATTGCAAATACAATCATGTTACTGAAGGCATCGGCCCACTCCAATTTAAAAAACCTATCAAAACAGTAATAGGTAAATACACAAGAAAAAGGAATGCAGATAAAAAACAGGCATTCCTCGAGTGGCAGCCCCACAATGGTAATTCCAACAGTATAAGTTAAATCAAACCACCAAACTCCTTTAGCAGTAAACCACATATCCCAGGCAATAAATGGAATGGCCACAAGAATAGCCGCTTTTAAAAAAGCCCCAAAATGCTTATTAAATTGTAATCTTTTATCAAATGATGCAATAAAACAGATAACAACCGTAAAAAAAAGAATTAAGCAATAGGTGAATTCTTTCATAGCCTTTGGCTATTAAAATACATTTTAAAATACTTAAGAGGCACATAAAGAAAGCCAAAACATTCTCCTTCCTCTTTTCCAATGTGTTTATGATGCTGTTTATGAGCTCGACGCAACGCAAGAAAGTAAGGGTTTTTAGTTTTGCTAAAGAACTTCACTCTCTGATGAATAAAAATATCATGGACGAAAAAATAGGCCATCCCATATAGCATGATCCCCAACCCTATATAAAACAAATAATTAAAGTCACGGAGAGAACCAAAGTACATCAACACAATAGTTGGCAAAGCAAATATCACGAAGAAGTAATCATTCCGTTCAAAAAAACTGTCATTATTGTGATCGTGATGATCTTTATGTAGTATCCACAAAAAACCGTGCATTACATATTTATGAATTAACCAGGTTGCTAATTCCATCAATACAAAAACAGTGATCACAATCAGTACTTTCATTTTGGTTAACTTATTACTTTTTTAAAATGCTTTTAATCATATTTTTCAAATCCCTATCACTTACGCCGTCTACATGTTTCCTTAAATACGCCTCGTCTTCGCGTATATTTTTATAGTAACCCAAAAATCTTGGGCAGTTTTTTTGAATCGATAACCTTATAAAGCGGGTTTCAATGTTATTTTTATCGGTCAAAATGGCTTTATTAATATTTGCTTTTCCGCGGTTGAATGTGCTTAATTTAGTTATTGGATTGAAAGTATGATGTGCCCAAATAGCTTGAAAGCCTCCTAAATAGGCTAATCCGACATTGTTTAAATTATCTTTTTTCAGCTCCGTAATCATTCCTTCGCAGGCATCCTTATCTGATACAGCCACCTTGTAATTGCTTCGGATATAAGCGAGGTCGAGACTCGGATGATAAAACATAAGTAACCACACTAAAAGTGTAAATTTTATCATAACATAGCAACTTTATAACGGATATAGCTACGAACCATCACCGAAAATTTTTGCGTATTAGGTATTCGGATGCGGTTGTTCAATATTTTCTCCGCAGAGGTTGATTTAATTTTTTTAAATAAGGATAAGTAATATTTATAAGCCAAATATACACCGAATTTAGATGAACTAGGAAGCAGCTTTATTCCTTTCAGCGCTTCTTTAAATTCGTCTTCAATTTCGTCTTCAATCTCTCTTTTAGTAACACTATCAAACAAATGCATCTGAATATTGGGAAAATAAGTTCGTCCTAAAAGCTGATAATCATCTTTTAAATCCCGTAAAAAATTTACCTTTTGAAACGCTGAACCTAAGATCATAGCATAAGGTTTCAATATCTCGTATTCTTTTTTATCACCTGCAGTAAAAACCTGTAAACACATTAAGCCTACTACTTCTGCCGAGCCATTGATATACTCATTATAGAGATCGGAATTATAATCTATCTTATTCAAGTCCATTTCCATACTATGGATAAATTGCGCTATCAACGAACCATCAATGTCATATTGATGAACAGTTTCCTGAAAAGATTGTAAGATTGGATTAAGTGATATTCTTTCAGTTAATGCAGCGTGGGTTTCCTCTTTAAAGCGATTCAATAGTGTTTTCTTGTCATAATCGTGGAAACTGTCAACAATCTCATCAGCTAATCTTACGTAGCCATAGATTGCATAAATCGCATTCCGAATATGAGGACTTAAAGCCAATATCCCTAAAGAAAAACTAGTACTGTATTTCTTCGTCGTGCTTTTACTTACTTCATAAGACAATTCATCAAACAGTTTTTTCATAGGTATTATGTTTAATTTTGCTCAATTCATTTGCGGCAATTTTTCCGGAGATGATAGATGGTGGAACCCCCGGACCCGGTACAGTTAGTTGTCCTGTATATAATAAATTACTGATTTTCTTATTACTGATCTTCGGCTTTAATACCGCAGTTTGGGAAAGGGTATTTGCGAGTCCGTAAGCATTTCCCCCATAGGCATTATAATCTTGCCTAAAATCCGACACACAGTAACTTCGTTTGTACTCGATTTTTGAGAGCAGATTAGCGGTCTTTGTCAATTTTTCAATTCGGCCAATCATTTCCTTTAAATAGCGCTCGCGTAATTCCTCCTCATCATTAATTCCTATTGCTAAAGGCATTAAAAGAAACATATTCTCACAATTGGGAGGGGCTACGCTTTCATCCGTTTTAGATGGACAACACACATAAAACAAGGGATTTTCAGGCCATTTTTTATTTCCATAAATTGCCTCAATATGGATATCTAAATCATTCTCAAAAAATAATGTATGGTGTTTAAGGCCTGGAATTTTTTCATTTAGTCCCAGGTAATAAATCAGGCAAGAAGGGGCAAAAGTTTTGTCCTGCCAATATTTTTCTTGGTAATTTCTTAAATTTTCATCCAGCAAAGTCTCAGTATGGTGATAGTCGGACGAAGCGATAACGGCATCGAAATGATGTTGCGCCCCATTAACGGTTAGCGAAGTGATTCTGCCATCCTCTGTATTTATTTTCTCCACTGTTTTGTTGAAATGAAAAGTAGCTCCCTGCGATTCAGCTACTTTTTGCATAGCTAAAACCAGTTGGTAAAACCCGCCCATAGGATAATGAGTGCCCAGGGCATATCCTCCATAGTTCATCAGACTATACAATGCGGGAATATTTTTAGGGGAAGCGCCCAGAAAGATAACAGGAAACTCCATTAATGTTCTCAATTTGGGATGTGTAAAATACTTGGCAACGTAACTCCTAAAATCGGTCAATAAATCAAGTCTTAACGCACTAATTCCTATTTTCGGCGACAAAAACTCTACCCAACTGTGGCAAGGCTTGTTCACAAAATCTTGCATACCCACTTCATACTTAAATTGAGCAGCTTTCATAAACTCCTCTAATTTTGCTCCTGCTCCAGCTTCTAAAGATTCAAAAAGTGCTACTAAGTCCTTATACGACTGCGGCACACTAATATTACCATCTTCAAATATCATTTCAAATTGAGGATCAAGAGAAACCAAGTTGAAGAAATGCGAGGTTTTACAATCAAAATCTGCAAAAAAATTCTCTATGATATCGGGCATCCAATACCAACTTGGTCCCATATCGAATACATAGCCCGCTTGGGTTGTAAATTGCCTAGCTCTTCCACCTGGCTGATGATGCCTCTCGAAAACCTGTACCTCATAGCCTTGCTTAGCAGCATAAGCAGCGGCCGATAACCCTGAAAACCCTGAACCTATTATAGCAACCTTCTTTTTATAAGACATCATCATTAGGTTAATTTTGCAAATGCCAAATCTAATAAATTGGCGGAATCCATACTTTCATGATAAATAGGCTTGTGAAAATCATCCAGCTTCTGCAATAATTTTATCAGCTGCATTTTTTCAAAATGGTTTAGATTTCCGGTCACAATTGTACTGGCTTGTCGAATTTTCCCCATTTGTTCTTCAAGTTTTTGGAGTCCCTTTTCGGTGATGGACAAAATCTTACTTCTTTTGTCCGATTCGGAGACATGCTGGGCTACCCAGTCCTTTTCTAGTAAACGGTCAATTATTTTTATACCAGAAGGTTTATCGTGTACATTTTTTTTTATTAAAGCTGTTTTGGTCATTTCGCCAAAAGACTTTAATGTAATCAAATAGATAAAATCTTCCTGTCCGGAGAACTCAGAACCGTGGATAGCCGATTTTGAATAGGATTTTGCGTACCGGTTCATTTGAACGATCAGCGTATTGATTACACTCTCTGCTGTTCTGCCATTTTCCTTCCCTTCCCAGTTAAGTTCGCTTAAAGATGAATTATGATCAAAAGCAGTTCCAATCCATTCCTTAAAGCCCACTATATCATTGGTATAACTCTTAGAAAGGTTATTGAAGCTTTCAAAATCATCGGTTAAATCAATGACGTCTTTGATGAGGCTATACTTCATTTGCTATTTAATTTGTGTAAATATATACCAAAATATTAATTTATAAAACAAATTAATATAATTTTACACTAAACAGCTGGTCGCTACGGATGCACTACTACCCATCCATCAGCACTTCGGATAACAATTTCCCCGTTTCCACTTGGTACAAAATTGATGAAAGGAAATAATGTATTCTTATCGATTTTCCTTTCCCTTAAGGTATTTTCGCATTGTGCCAGGATAACCCCCTGCTTTTGCAGGTCAAGTAGTTGTGCTTCAAAGAGTCCGGTTTTATCAAACACTTTAAAGCCATCACCAAAAACAACCAATTCTAAAGTAAGTTTTCCTTTTAACCGAGGATCAGTAAGTACATTGCGCATGTTCCTTAGCGTACTATTCATGTGCTTTTCATCGCCGTTATTTAACACATAAAGGGCTTTATAGCTTTTTAAGTTAGCTTTTGCACCAGTAAACACATCTTTCTGTTGTTGCGCAAATAAGGGATGAACGCCGAATGCCAAGAATAAGCATAAAATAGGAATAAGTAATCTTTTCATTAATATATGTTTTAATAGCCTTTGCAATATAGCCGATTAATTTATCTCAGCATAAAAATTCATTCTTTTCACCGCTTCATTGTGGGTTAATTTTTGTGAGCCCTTGCAATTCCCTCAAAAGGACCGTATTTATGTTGTTCTTCTGAAAAATTATCTGCGTAGGGACCAAATGGAAAGTCGATAGGTTTTGTAGATAAATCTTTCCAATCCTCAGCTTGATCTTTATGAGGGCGAGGTTGTGAGTTTACAAACGCAGCTACATCCCAAGCTTCTTCGTCACTTAATACAATGTGCTGATAGCTTGCCCCAAAAGGCATATTGTTTTTCACGAAACCTGCAAAATTGCTAATCCTGTATAAACCTGCCCCATCATTATAGCTGTTTTCCCCCCACAAAGGAGGATAATTTTTTGTGTTACCGTGACAAGTTTTACATTTACCCAAATACACCACTTTACCTTTTAAAGGATCAGCAGCTCTGTCTAAAAAAGCCAATTTCATAATTCCCGCGTTTTTTGGTCTTATTCTATCTGGCACATCTTTTCCAAGCCATTTCATGTAGGCTATCATGGCAAGCATTTCTTTAGAATTAGTGTCTAATCCGCTTCCATTTAAACTTCTTTCTAAACAACCATTGATGCGATCGGCAATAGAAACTAAGGTACCAGATCTGGCTTTAAACTGTGGATAAGTAGATTTTACAGCCGCGTAATTCAATGCAAAATCTTTAGTGCCAGCTTCATGATGGCAGTTCTGACAATTCATTACATTAGCAATTTGGGCAACGCTGCCTTTTGGACCCAAATATTTAGCCGTGTTCGAAATCAGCTCTTTCCCATAACGAATTTCCTCGCCTACTTCTCCCATTGGAATCGTACTTTCATCTGGAGCTTTCCAAGTATAATCATCCGTAACAGGTAATGATTCGGAAACGTTTTGTTTTACTAAAACTGTGGTAAGAGCTGGGCGTTCGGAGCCCATCAACACACTAATTATCATAGCGGCTATTACTACAAAAAATATAGCTATTAACACCATAGAACGAGAAAAAATAACAGCTGCCTGTTCCCTTTCGCTTAAATTCTTCATTCTCTAATTAGCTGTGATATCAATTATTCCTCCTAGTCGGCTTTTCATACTATTTTTTAGCGGGGTTGACGATGAGCACCTCACTAATCGCTTTTCCAATGTTTCCATTAGGAGGTTGAATTCTTAATAAAGACGATACTGTCGGGGCTATATCGACCATATGCCGCTGTTCAAGTGACCGGCCCTTTTTGATACCCCACCCCATCCAAAGGAGGGGTATTTTCGCATCATCCGGGAGCCATTCACTATGTGAAGATCCTTTTGCGTTTAAAGAGCCAGTATTCCCAGTTAGAATGTAAAAAATGCCCCCAGATCTATCTGGATGATGTCCGTTTACAATTCTTTCTTTAATTTCTTGTGGCACGGCAGCCTCACCAACCTTGTTAAGATCGACCACAAAAAGGACATTTGGTTCTTTTCTTAAAAAATTAACACATACATCCCTAATTGCCTCCTCATTTAATTGATGCTCATTTAGAGCTTTGTAATTAAATCGTATCTGAGAATAACTAGTACCAGAAACTAAATTCTTCACAGTAAATTTTTTTTCTAAAAGCGTATTCAGTCTATTTTGTAAACCTGGCTGACTAGCAAAAACAGGAATCTTATGCTCTTCCAAAAACTTGGGATTATGTGTAGCACCATGATCAGCAGTAAGGAATACAGTATATTCTCCTTTTCCGACCTCAGCATCAAGATATTTAAAGAATTCGGCTAAATCACGGTCAAGACGTAAATAAGTATCTTCAATTTCAACCGAGTTCATCCCAATTAAATGACCGATCGCATCAGGTGAGGAAAGACTTACGGCTAAAAGATCGGTTTCCTTCCCTTTTCCCATTTTTTCATTGGCAATAACTGTTTTAGCAAAATCCAGCGTAATAGAATTTCCAAAGGGAGTGGTATAAATTACCTCATAACTATCTTTCGTAAAAAGCTTCGATGTCTCTATCGGGAAAACCGCTTCCTGCTGTCCTTTCATCAATCCCTCATGAACAGCCTTATCTGGCGAACTTTGAATATAGGTATCTATTGGATATAAAGTGTTCCAATTGCCAAGGAGGTATTTTTCTGCAAGGTTTTGATTGTTGAAGCCGTCTACCCATTGTGGTAATTTATCCATATAGTACGTGCTTGTAATCCATTTTCCACTTTTAGTGTCGAACCAATAGGCGGCATCTGCAGCATGGCCGGCAGGTAAAATTGCCCCTCGATCTTTGACAGCAAGCCCAATCACTTTTGACCTAAAGTTTGTAGCTAGTTTTAGCTCATCACCAATGGTAGTGACTAACAAATTCACGGGAGATTTTTTTCCACTTGAGGTGGCAATACCTACACTCTCAACATTGTCATCTGCTACGCAATTAACTGATTTGCCGGTGGCATTAAAAGTGATACTATTGCCCGTAATTCCATGTATGGCTGGAACTGATCCAGTATAAACAGTGCTATGGCCAATACCGGTCACGGTAGGGAGATGGTTGATATAAGTGTTCTCACAGTTGAACCCCTCATTTAACATCCTTTTAAAACCTTTATCACTGTAACGGTCGTAAAACCGATATAGATAGTCCCAACGCATTTGATCTACCATAATTCCTACAACTAATTTAGGTCTGGGAATAGTACTCGGATTCTTTTTTTGGGCCCAAGAAAGTTGACTTAATAACAATAATACCAGCAGTGGCAACGTTTTATTAATTCTCATTTATGTGTGTGTTTGAACCATAATAGTAAGTAATTTTAAACTTTCAGCCAAACTTAATTCTTAATTGGTGGAATTTAGAAATCACAATAACTTCTCCATCTCGATAAGCTTGATCGTCGGAACTTTCGGTTCGCCAAAGCGTCCTTCAATTTCTTCGAAGGCAATAGAACCGCCTGTAGCCATGTATCCATGTCTTTTGTACCAATCGATCAGTTCTGTACGGCTACTGATCACCGTTAAGATAATCCGATTGCAATTATTAGCTAAGGCATAGACTTCGGCTGCCGCTAGAAAGGCCTTACCAATGCCCTTTCCTTGCGAAATTGGTGAAACCGCAAACATGCCGAGATATAGTTGTTCAGGCTTTAGTTCTAAATATACCGTACCCACGATTTTTCCGTCTTCATTGGTATACTTCAATATGCTAACAGCTGCATTACTAAGCAAATCCGCCAGTGTTACCTCATTAATCCTGATCCCGTCAAGAATTTCCGCTTCGGTTGTCCATCCTTTTTTTGATTCATCACCACGATAGGCCGCGTTGATTAAGCTATTTAATTCCTTTATATCTTGCTGTACTGCTTTAGTTATGGCCATCTTATCTATTAAAGATGCGAAAATAACGAAGTAAATCTCTTTAAGAAATATTTCTTCCTAAAGCAAACAACCCCGTGGCGGCATCATTTCTTAACTAAAGTTAAGAAATTAGTTAAGGGTAATTTATAATTTTACTAAGTTATAATTTAAGATATGCTAAAAGTCAACCATTTTTTGTTTGAGAAAATACTGCCGATAGTTGTACTGATAGCACTTGGCGCTTCTGTGCTAACGTGTAAAAGAAACAGTCGCATTAAGCCAGATACCGGAATTAAAATCCCAAAAATTGAAGAGGTATTAAATAGTAACGACCCAAATTTAATTCAGTTGTTAAAGAATGTGAGAGGTAGCGTTGGGCGAAGAGGTGCTGGATCTAAAACAATCTGGAGTAGGAAAAACGATTATGAATTAGGGCTATATGTTAGTGCTAATCATGTTTACGGGCTATCCGGTTGGATTTCTAGAACTGCTCAGTTTTTTGACCCGAGTGTTGAAAATTTAGGTATTTTTGAAACCTCCCAGATACCACCTTCCACCGGAAGCATAAGCTTAGGAAATACACTTACGGCCGATTTCCCCCTTATGCATTTTGATATTTCAGCAAATGCAACAAATACATCTTTACTACCAGCAGAAGATTTTTATTTAGGTGTCCTTGATAATCAAAGAACTGAGCAAGGACCCTTGGTTAAGCATCCTAATCATGTTCAGATCTCAGATCCCTTACAAATGTACGATCCCAATTACCGCACAAAATCTGCCCGAACCTGGAACATTCCGATGGTAGGCGAGTATGCTATAGCGATTGGATATCCTCAAGATAGGGCTAACTATCCCAATGGTGCAGTGGCCTATGGCAAAATATTATCTGATACAGAATCAGTTAATAGGGTGCTTGCATTGAAAGCCGTTGGCGATACCGAAGGAGATATTCCTTATAACGCTAACGTCGAATTTTTTGTAGATGCGCAAGCAATACCCGGGATGAGTGGAGGTGGAGTTTTTAATGCTGATGGACAGTTATTAGGAATTATGGTGAGGGCAAGCGATAAAAAAGAAGCTCCAAAAATCATCAGGGTAGTGAAAATGTCTCACATCCTGCATACCATGTTAACCTTTTATAGCGGCTTATCTGAAGCAAATAAGCACAAAATCGTCCCATTTATTCGTGGCGAGCTGAATCCATAATAAATGTCGATATCCCTAAATTGAAAAAAGTGATTCTTGCATATTTTAAATATAGGGATCAAATTAAATTCGCCCTTAGGAAATTACCTTATCAAATAATCTATTCATGAAAACCATAAGCACTTTTAGCCTTTTACTTTTAACAACTACTTTCTTATTCGCACAACAAAATGGAAGCTATACCAAAAATGACAAATTATTAAATATAGGTATAGGTGTAAATTCCTTCTATGACGGTGGCATACCTTTTGGAGCCTCTTACGAGCAAGGTATTACCTCTACCATTAGTGTTGGAGTAAATGCAGACTATCTTTCAAACGACTACTTGTCTTTTAAATTTACCGCAATCTATTTAGGTGTAAGGGCTTCTTATCATTTTAATGATTTATTAAAAATAGAAAATAACAAGATTGATTTATATGGTGGTCCAACATTAGGCTACCGAAATTTTTCGTGGAAAGACACTAAGCAAAACTTAGGTGACGACTACGGAAGCGGACTATTTTTGGGTGCATACGTGGGTGGCAAGTACTACCTAAGCCAAAAGATAAGTCTTTTCACTGAGCTAGGTGCTATCGGTAGTACCAATGCTAGAATTGGCGTAGCATTTAAATTTTAATATACATCCTTATCAATAAACATCCTTATGAAAAAGTTAATTCTTACCATTCTTACCGGACTTCTTATCTGTACATCTTGTAAAAAAGATTCAGACAAAAAGCCAAATACATCGTCACGAGTAGTTCGTTATGAACTTACTGGGAATTTTACGGGAACGCTTTTCGTGGCCTACACCACCGCAAATGGGGGTACAAGTAATGACGAAGTTACTTCACTTCCTTGGACTAAGGAAGTCACCTATTCCAACACACTTACTGCGAGTAATTTCGTCATCGTTGGAAATGGCGGGGTACCGGGGCAAAAAGTTACCGTTTTAATAAAAAGAGGGGGTAATCAAGTTGGACCACCATTGGTGGTAACTGCGAATAGTTCTGGTGCATTTTCGGAAGGTGCGCCGCCCATCGTATTTTAATTCATATGAAGACTATCGCAAGCATACTGCTCATTTTCTGTAGTTCATTAACTGCAGTGGCCCAAATTTTACCAGAGTTTAACGAAAAGCCTGCGTATTTTGATTCTAAAACAAAGCAGTTAAGAGAGCTGGAAAAATCGCAATACAACACTATAGCAAAAGCTAAAGGCTTATTTAAAGCCGAAGGCGGTTTTATGTTAAATGGTATTTCATCCCCCATCAAACTAACTAAACAGGATGAACTAAAATTCGTTGTAAAGTTAACACCTGGAATGGATCCAACGTCTGTTTTCGATTTAGTGCAATTTGAAGTTCGGAAAGATCAACGGGTTTTTATAACTACACAAGCAAAAACCACGAGTACCACGACCTCATTTGAAAAAATAGTCTATGAGGTTAAAAAAATCAAAGATGGCTACTATTATTTAATTGTTAAGAATCTTGATCAAGGAGAATACTTTTTTGGCGCTAAAGACTTTATGTTTGCATTTGCTGTTGTTCTCTAAAACTAAAACTTTATTCAAATTAACAAGATGATAAAAAACTTACCCATATTACGCACTGGCCTAATCGTCATTTTTTTGGCGCATAGTCTCTCAGGAATGTTCAACAATGGCGTTAACGATTTTGGAAATCTATACCTAAATCAAATAGGTTTTGCTCCATTTGGTGTCATATTAGCATGGCTAATAAAGCTTTCGCATGTTGGGTTTGTATTTTCACTTGTGACAGATAGGTATCTGAAATTTACTTCCATCGTTACAATATTGGTGTTAGTTGCAGGTATTATGATGGTTCACTTAAAAGAAGGGTGGTTTGTTGTAGGTGGCGGTAGAAATGGTGTAGAATTCAATTTTTTACTCATCATTTGTATACTCACGATCCTTTATCCAAAAATTAGAAACAAGGCAATAGCCGACGTAACTAATCAATAAGTTGTTTTCTATTTTTAGCGGGGGTGCAATTATAGTAAGATCTGTACAACCTGATAAAGGAACTCGGGCATTCAAAACCCACTGTATTTACAATTTCATTAATAGAATAAGTTGATTTTTTGATCAGGTGATGCGCTCTTTTTAATCTAATCTTAGTTAGAAATTGATGAGGCGTTTCACCAAATGCTTGTTTGAAGGTTCTTAGCAAATGATTAACTGATAAGCAACTGTTTTCTGCAATTGATTTTAATTCAATCTGTTTATTGTAATTGCAATAGATAAAATCTCTGGCTAAGTTCAGTCTTTTAACAACTTCTGCTTTAGTATGCTGTTTTATGCAGTTTAAACGCTCTTCAGCTTGCAAGATATCCTGGTTAAAAATCTCTAAATAGTTTATAAAGGTATGATGTAAGTATTCCTCCAGTAAATGATCATCGTTCATGTTATTTTTAACAAAGTTTTTAATATGATGAAGATTGAAAAGCAAATTACTTTTTAATGGCAACAAGGTTTCTGGGAAATGAAAACTAGATGGATCTTCCTCCTTAAGATTTTCTAAAAGATAAGCAGCAGGTCTTTTCAAAGTTCTCTCCATATCCTGTAAAAATTTTGAATCGAAAGAAATGGACAAAGACTGTACATAATCATTAGACTCAATCTTACTTTCAAAATCAGTATTCTTATTGATAATGAGGAAACAATCTGGATGAACCACCAGCTCCTTTCTACTAAATTTATAGGTTCTCGTACCTGAAAAGACAAATTTTAGGGTTAAATCATTATTTTGATAATCTCCATGACTATACCTTTTAGTTTCTTGATATAGACTGTTATTATTTTTAAGGCGTTTGAAATAAGTTTCCATTTAAGTTTAAATTTCTAAGTCGTTGTATTTTCGCTCTTCTAATAGCATGATTTTATTGCCATTAGGGTCGTAGAAACTGAAACTTAACCCTAACGAAGAATATAATGGCGTAGAAAGTTCAGTAGCTCCTGCCTCCCTAAGCCTACAATATGCTAAAATGCAATCGTGCGTGTGTAGGATTAAAGTACTTTTAGAAAGAGCCTTCGTACTCAATTTGATTAAAATTATTCCTGTTTCTGCTCTTTCATCTTTTCTTAATATCCACCATTCTTCATCAACACCCAACTTAACATTTTCGCAAAAAGTAAATTTTAAATATTGAGTGTAAAATGAAATCGATTCCGTTTCATTCTGAATATAAACAGACGCATACCTAATCACATTGCTCATTTTAACAAAGTTAGCAACAGGTACTTTAGCGAAATAGTAAAAAACCGACAGGTCTACTTAACTTGTTCTTAATGCAATAAGAAAGTTAGGATGAAGATTTTTTTGAAATGAATGCAGAACTTTCTGATAAAAGAAAATTATTCCTTCGGAATTGAGCAGGAGTAATATTTGTAAACTGCTTAAAATCTTTAATAAAATGAGATTGGTCTGTATAATCGAGAAGATATCCTACATTCGCAGAATTGTTATAGTCGTGACTTTTAAGCAACGCTAATGTTTTTTCGAACCGAGCTAAGCGTTGGAACGTTTTTGGAGATACGCCTATCGCGCTTTTGAACAATCGCTCCATCGTTCGTTCCGTTACCTTATATTTTTTCTGTAGGTTAAAAAGATCGCGTTGCTCAACGAGTTCGTTATTTAATACAATTTGAATAACATCAGGATTTACAATTCTTTTATAAGTAGTTTGATCTTCTACAAACCTACACATTATCTCAATCCTGCGAGCGTGACACTTCGCATCAGCCAGTTTTGAGAGAAGATTTGTATAACCAAGATCATTTAAATCTACATTTTGATTAACCACCAGATTTGGAGCTACTTTAAATATTTCTGTTAGCGCAAAAGGATTAAAACTTACTCCAAAATGAGAAAAATTTGCCTGAACAGAGGTGAAAGATGGATAAGTCTCAATCCCACATATATAAGTTTTAGGGATATCCTTATTTTCATCACTTTTTAATTGAGGCCTGTCGTCTACCTGAAAAACCAAACGTGGATATTTATCTGCGTAATTATCAAAATAGATAATTTCTTCAGATCGGTAATCTGCCAGGTCACAACTCCAAAAATAACGGATATATTTTTTCAAATATATCGGTGGTTCATAGAAAATTATATTCATCCGGTAGCATTTCAGTTCTGCAATTTACAAAAAGTGAGCTTATAAATACACCTTTATTTAAAAGTGATTTTCGCACATTTCTGTAAAAGGGTACAGCCTAAATTTATTTTTTTATTAAAAACTGTAATCATTATGGAAAGAGCCCCGCCTCGCAATTTTAGTTTTTGAATCAATATCCATTTATCCATTTAATCTAAATTTCATGAAAATAAAAATACTAACTATACTCCTGTTTTTGATTACTGCCACATGCTTGGTTTCAAATGCACAAGAACGTACGGTAACAGGAACCGTAATATCAAGTGAAGATGGGTTGCCCATTCCAGGGGCAAACGTAACAGTAAAAGAAGTTCCCAGCGCTACTGTGGGAACAAGTGCCGACGGCAAATTCTCATTCAGAGTGGCTGCCGAAGGCAAAACATTATCAATTTCATACCTGGGTTTTAAAACGCAAGAAATTGCCATTCCTGCAAATGGAAACGTTGGGGTTATAAAATTAGGAATTGATCCTCAAAGCTTAAATGAAGTAGTGGTAACGGCTGGGGGTGTGAGCATTCAACGTCGCGAGCAAGGAAACCAATCTACTACCGTAAAGGCCCGGGATCTAACGCAAGGTAAGGCCATTAACGTCGCCGCTGCCCTTTCTGGTAAAGTGGCAGGATTACAGGTTAATGCCGTGAGTTCTGGCGTTAATCCAAGCGTACGTTTGGTTTTACGTGGCAATCGCTCTTTATTGGGTAATAATCAGGCCCTGGTAGTGGTAGACAATGTAATTGTACCCAGCAACATTCTGGGAAATCTAAATCCTGAGGACATTGAAGATATTCAGGTACTAAACGGTGCAGGTGCAGCGGCATTATATGGTTCTGACGCATCAAATGGAGCTTTGATCATTACTACTAAGACCGGGAAAAAAGGTGTAACCACATTAAAGGTGGGTCAGACTTCAACTATGGAGACCATCTCCTTTTTACCGCAATTACAAAAGCGATATGGTTCTGGTACCAGCCCTGATGATGTACCTACCTATACTCCTTATGAAAATCAACAATATGGTCCTGAGTTTGACGGTTCAATGAGAGTGATCGGCAAACCTCTCATCGATGGATCCATTCAAATGGTTCCCTATGCTTATAACGCTAAAGAAGGTAAACAACAGTTTTGGGACACAGGAATAAATAACCAAACGGATTTTAGCCTGTCTTCTGGAGATGATAATGGCTCCTACTATTTGTCATCCCAATATTTAGATCAAAAAGGCACTGTACCGGGTGATAAATATAATCGCTTTACAATCCGTTTAAATGGCGCGAAAAAATTGGGTGACAAATTTGAATTTAACTTTAACGCCAATTATGTTCAAAATAGATTTGACACTGGTGATGCCGGTACGGCGTATGTTAACGTCTTAATGTCTCCGGGACAAATTCCATTAACACGGTACAAAGATTGGAGAAATGATAAGTACTCAACACCTGATGGGTATTACAATGAGTATTTTGATAACCCTTATTTCACGCTTGGGAACGGCAGAACTTTAACCAGAAATGATTATTTAACAGGTAATGTTCAGTTAAAATTTAATCCCATTAAAGAATTAACCTTATTATTCCGCACCAGCATAGCCACTAGAAACGTTTCTACAAAATCTTGGTCAGATAAATATACTTTCTCTGCTTATAGATTAGGTATTACGTCAAACTTTTCTAACCGAGCGGGCAGTGTATCTGATGGATCCAATTATACTACTCAGTTAAACCCAGAATTTCAAGCGCAATACATTAAAAAACTAGGCAACGATTTTTCGTTAAACATAATCGCAGGTTCAAGTTTGCGCGATAACATTGCAAAAAATGTAAATGCATCTTCGTCCGCTATGGTAACACCGGGTTTATACAATGTATCAAACACCACAGGTAATACATCCGGTAGCGAATCTAACTCTCGCGAGCGCCAACTTGGCGTTTATTTAGATGGCCGTATTGGTTTTAAAGGGTTTTTATATTTTCATGTTACCGGAAGAAATGACTGGCGTTCTATTTTGGCAGTTAATAATAGATCATTATTCTACCCGGCCGCAGATATTTCATTCATAGCTTCAGATGCTTTATCTTTCTTGAAAGAATCTAAAACCATTTCTAGCTTAAAAATCAGAGCTGGTGTGTCTAAGGTAGGGCAAGTTTCTATTGGTGCGTATGCGTTGGATCCAACGTTTAGTCAAGCTTCTGGATACCCATACGCATCGGTACCTGGTTTTACCGTGGGTAACACTCAAGTATCCCAAAAAATTAATCCGGAGGTAACTACTTCTATGGAGGGCGGCTTTGACTTGGAAATGCTCAAATCAAGGCTCAATATGTCATTGACAGTTTATAAGTCAAACACCATTGATCAAACCGTTCCTGTGGGGATTCCTAGTTCAACAGGTTATACTCAATTTTTAACCAATACCGGCGAAGTTGAGAACACAGGCATTGAAACTTCTATGCGCTTAGTTCCTGTTCGTACGGAATCTGGCTTAGAAATAACTTTGGGAGGTAATTTTTCGTTTAACCAGAATAAAGTATTATCTATCAGCGCCGACCAAGATTTTATCAACTTAGGTACTTTTGGCTTTGCGAACATCGTAGCTGAAAAAGGTAAGGCTTTTCCGTTGCTGAAGGGAACAACTTATAACAAAGATGACCAAGGGCGTATTATTGTCGACCGGATTACGGGTTTTCCTAGTGCCACTACACTCACCTCCAATTTAGGCAGCACGGAACCAAAACATCGCTTAGGATTAGATATGACAGTTTCTTTTAAAGGAATTCGTCTTGCCACGGTATTTGAATATCGCGCTGGAAATGTAATATATAACGGTGCTAATACCGGTTTCGACTTTTCTGGAGCAGGTATTCGGACGACCTATTTCAATAGAGAACGCTTTGTTGTACCTAACTCTTCCTACTTAGATCCTGTTACCAATCAATATGTAGCAAATACAAGTATTACTACAAGAACTGGTGGTGTAGACTTTTGGACAAATGGACCAACCAATACCGGGGTTAATGCAAATTATACTCATTCAGCTGCATTTTGGAAAATGCGTGAGCTCTCTATCTCCTATTCACTACCTAAATCTTTGCTTGCAAATCTGAGGTTTATTAAAGGTGCAGAGATAAGCGCACAAGGACGGAATTTGTTTTTATGGACACCAAAAACCAACATCTATACCGATCCGGAATATAGCGCATTAGGAGCAAATAGCAACGCTATTGGTTTTGCCTCGTTAAATCAAACTCCTCCTGGTAGACTTTATGGTCTGAGTTTATCATTAACCTTATAAGAAATAAATAAAATGAAAAAATATTTTAAATATATCATGATTAGCTTGGCAGTTGTTTCACTTAGTTCTTGTGAAAAGTTTTTAGATATTAATAAAAACCCAAATAGCTTAACATCCGCTACTCCCGCTTTAATTTTACCTCAGGCAATTACTAATTCCGCTTTAATTGGCAATAACTCCAGTCAGAGCATGTCAGATTTTGGTGGATACCAAGCCAATGCAGGTGGTTTCGGGGGCTTCGGCTCTGTTGTTACCTATGATTTTGGTACGGGTAACTTCAACGGTCTCTGGGTAGGAACCTATGACAATGCGAACGATTTTGAGTACATTTTAACCAATACGTCAAGTAACCCGGTTTTAGCCTATTCTACGGCAATTGCACGTATCATGAAATCTATGGATTTTGAACGTCTGGTTAACCAATACAATGATGCTCCTTATTCTGATGCGTTAAAAGGCTCCGCTAGTTTACAACCAAAATACGATAAGGCGGAAGACATTTACAAGGCCTGTATTGCGGAATTAAACAAGGCAATTGCAGATATTACTACTGCGCAGGGAAATATTGCTACTGAAAAGATAACAGCCAGTTCAGATCCTTTATTTAGTGGAGATATGGACCTATGGAAAAAATATGCAAACACCATCAAGCTGCGTATGCTAATTAAAATGGCCGGTGTTCCAGCTCAGCAGGCTTATGCAACAGCAGGCTTTTCCGCAATTGATAGAACTTTAGGGTTCTTAACTACTGACGCCATTAATCAACCAACCTATGAAAAAACAACAAGGCCGAGCCCTGTTTACAGCTCATTAGGATTTACAGCGACAGGTACAAATGTTAATACAAGCAGAATTCCTACTAAATGGATTTTTAGCTTTTATAATGGAATTAAAATATCTGACCCTGCAAGAGGAGCAGCAATTTACAGAAACTTTCCAAGTACACCTACCAATCAATTAGGCGACGAGTCGGCAGGCGTTCCAGCAGCGCTAGCTGCAGGTTCTGCATGGTTTACAGGCACTAATACTACCACAAGTACCATTGGGGTGGTTAAAGGTCCGGGCCAAGGTGTACCTGTCATGCTAGCTGCAGAGAGTTATTTTTTACAGGCTGAAGCTTTTGCACGTAACTATCTAACAGGTGATGCGGCAGCCGCCTTTCAAAATGGTGTGTTACAATCTTTTACCTATTTGTATAAAAATGCCTCCAATGTGGTTGATCCTAGTAAAAATCCAGCAGCTGATGTTGCTACTTATATGACGGAAAATGCTGCAAGTCCATTAGTTAATTTCAATTTGGCAGTATCATTAGATCAGAAAATAGAAGCTATTATTACACAAAAATATATTGCTTTTAACATGATAAATAATGATGAGGGCTTTAATGAATTTCGACGTACCAGCTTCCCAAAAATTGAAAATGGATCGTTAAATCCGACTGCAACCTTCGCTTCTAGGCAATCCATTTCAACTCGAAGCGACAAATTACCCTCAAGAATACTTTACCCTCAACAAGAGTACAACTTGAATCCAAATAACGCGCCATCGGGTATCAATAAGTTTACTTCACGAATTTTTTGGGACTTAAACTAATCTAAACCATCTTAAATTTAAGAAAATGAAAAGAAATATAAATAAAGTTCTACTCTTGCTTCTTGCTACGGTTGTACTTACTTCGTGTTTAAAAGACGACACAACTGTGTTAGATCCTAATAAGGCTGGCCCTAACATCATAGAATTCAAAGATCCAACAGATATCGTAGTTCACGGCAGTACAACTCCTCTCTATAACTACAGTTTCCCCATTGTTACTACACCAACACCGATTACACTTACGGTAAGCTATTCTGGTGCAGAGATGGAAGCGCCTAATGATATCACTGTTAATATTGCGCTAGCTTCTCAGGCGGTAATAGACCAATACAATACAGAACAGTCCAAATCACTCGTAATGATGCCCAGTTCTTATTATACCTTGTCTACCACCTCTGTGATAATACCGAAAGGTAAAAAAACTGCCTCATTTACTGCGAATTTTAATACCACTGCGATAGATCTTACCAAATCTTACGTTTTGCCATTGAAATTATCATCGCCAAATGCAACGGTAAGCACGAACTTTGGCACTGCCCTATTTCAGGTAGGCGTTAAAAATAAATATGATGGCTTATATACAGTTACTGCAACGGCACCGATGGTTGACGTAACGGCAGGTACTTTGACTGGGTTTTATCCAATGAAACAAATGTCGTTGATTACTACCGGGGCTAATTCAGTCGCTATGTATGATGGACAATATGCCGCAAACAACTATGCTCATCCCATACTCAGCGGAACTTCTCTTTCGAGCTACGGTCAATTCAGTCCCGTTTTTACAATGGATCCAACCACCGGAGTGGTTTTAAGTGTGGTTAATTATTTTGGGCAGCCTTCTGGCAACGGTCGATCGGGACAATTAAATCCTGCCGGTGTTAACAAGTTTACTGTAAATAGCGATGGTAGTAAGACTCTAGAAGTTAGTTATCATATGCTTCAGCCAGGTTCTACCGTTAGAACATCCTTCCACGAAAAATGGACTTTTACCGGCACTAGGCCTTAAGTAAAAATTCATACCAAAAAAAGGGGGCCTGCTATTAAAAGCAGGCCCCCTTTTTTATATTTTATACATTTTAAAGCACATCGAAAATTAAAAAAGTAGCCGGTTAACTACTCCGGCTACCAATATTCGTAATAACTAATAACTAATTAAATTAGAATTTATCCAAATTCATTTTATTAATTAATCAAATTTAGCTTGCCCCCCCTTTATAAAATATGCAAAAATCACTTATTTAAAAGGTTGGCAGGGCTTTTTATTAAACCGTATTCATAGGCTCTGAAAACTCTTCCTTAATCTGTACCACATAATCTTTTACGTTGTCGATATATGCTGGTGTTCTGTCCATTAACTCATCCAGGAGAGATCTCCCTGTTAACACATCTTTTTTTGTAAGGTGTTGAACCACTGCATATGCCGCTATGCCAAACACCACTCCTCTTATAAATCCCATAATATTTCTTATTAGTTTATTTGCTAACAAATTGCCAATAAAAATGTTTTTAGCGAATGAATAATTTAATAATTGAGAGATAACCCTAAACCCAAGCCCATATCACTGTCATAGTGTGTACGAATACCCAAATTTTTATTGACAACATACTTTAGTTCTGTCATATATTCCTTGTCCGTATTGATCATAAAACCTGCTCGTAATCTTTTTGAAATTGGAATATCTTCACGCATTAAAGAAAGGCGCACTATACCATCATGATATACTTCAGCCTGAAAATTAACCAACATTGGCAAGGTGTACATAAAACCTAAACTGAAGGCATTTCGGGTATCCTTTTCATTTTTTTGCCCAAACAAATTTGTTCCATGCTCATCTATTCCCATTTTACGGTAACGCCAATCAAAGCCAACAAAGGGCATAAACCATTGCATCTTACCAAGGTATCTTCCGAAATGTGTTTCCACTTCATAACCATGCATATCACTATAGCCTAAACGCCACTCTGTACCTAATGACCATCTTGCATTTTGAAACATAGCTTCTCCATCGTTACCATTGGTCGCAAAGTCATTTTGGGCCATAAAGTGAGGCATATTGCTTTCCCTTTGCAGTGCTTTATAAGCTTGTTTTTTGTTGGGCAAGTTGGGATTATGGTAGTCACCAACAGCAAAAACCCTATTCATACCCGACATCATATGATAAAGTATATGGCAGTGGAAAAACCAATCTCCTTCTTCGTTTGCTAAAAACTCGATGGTATCCGTTTCCATTGGCATGATATCCAAAACATTTTTTAATGGAGATTTTTCACCTTTACCGTTAATTACCCTGAAATCGAAGCCATGTAAGTGCATCGGGTGACGCATCATAGAGTTATTATAGATGGTTATACGTAAGATTTCGCCCTTCTTAACAGGGATTTTATCCGTTTCAGCAAGCACCTTATTATCCATGCTCCAAACGTAGCGGTTCATATTTCCGGTAAGGGTAAATTTTAATTCTTTTACCGGAGCATCTTTGGGAAGTGAGGTGTTATATGGCGACTTCAGCATCGCATAGTTTAACGTAATAATATTGCCCAAAGCTTTTGTATTGTCCATATTCATGCTATGATCAGCATGGTTTGACTGTGGCTTATCTTCTCCGGTTATTTCAGGATACATCACTGCGTTCATATCCATTTTATTTAAGCTCATTTTCATACCCATATCGTCCAGGTCCCCATTCATCTTCATCATATCATTCATCATCTTCATTCCTTCAAAATATTTGAGGCGTGGAAGTGGAGAAATGAGTTGTTTGATGCCATTCCCAACGAAATAACTGGCAGATTGTGTCCTATCTTCTGTTGTCGCTAAAAACTCATAGGCTACCCCCTCATCGGGAATGGTTACAACAATATCATATGTTTCCGAAACTGCGATAATTAATCGATCTACCTCTACAGGCTCCACATCATTGCCATCATTCGCTACCACAGTAATCTTTCCACCTGCATACCGCAACCAAAAATAGGAAGAGGCACCACCATTTGAAATACGAAGTCTCACTTTATCGCCGGCCTTTAGTTTGCGCCCATCAACCTCCTTTAAATCTGTACTGTTACTTCCATTAATTAAAATCTTGTCATAATATACATCGCTTACGTCCATTGCCAACATCCGTTTCCACTCATTGGTTAATTTGGTTTTAAAATGTCCCTCTTTAATAGCCTCTACGTAAGACTGCGTTGCATTTTTTTTGATTGCTGCCCAATCATTTGCATTATGCAACATCCTGTGTATGTTATTTGGATTAAGGTTGGTCCATTCGCTTAAAATAATTGGTACAGTAGGTAAATCATCTATCCCTTTCCGAAAGGTTTTATCGCTATTTCTTTTGTTCATCACAAAATTGCCATACATACCAATCTGCTCCTGCAAGCCCGAATGGGAATGATACCAGTGCGTTCCATGTTGGATAATAGGAAAGCGATAAGTAAACGTAGTACCTGCTGCAATAGGCTTTTGGGTAAGCCAGGGCACCCCGTCTTCCTTATTTGGTAAAAACACTCCGTGCCAATGCAATGATGTGCTCTCTTTTAATTGATTATGTACCACAATCTCAGCAGTATCACCTTCTGTAAAAGTAAGCGTAGGCATTGGTATTTGCCCATTAACAGCAATGGCTCTTTTTTCTTTACCTCCATAGTGCACAAGTGTATCTTTTACATATAATTCGTAACGCACTATCTTTTGTGCGAAAATGGTTTGCGAACAAAATAGCACGAATACTGTTTGTAGCAATCTTATCGAAATATTTTTGGGTATAATCATTTTTATTGTTTTATGAAAATATTGATACTCTTTTAACCGACTGGCTCCTTTTCTTACTAGCTGTTTATCGGCTCAATTTTAAAACCCGCTTTCCTTACTTTGTCCATAACTTCCAGTTGCGTAATGCCATCAGATTTAACTGTAAGTATTTTGTCCTTATTGGCAGTATCCACTTCCCAATGGCAGATGCCTTCAGCATCATCTAAATGGGGTTTCACTGAGGCTATGCAACCTCCACAGTTAATATTTGTTTTGAACTGTAAACTTTGATTGTTATTTTTCATTTTGATTGCTTTTTATTAATTTTTATTATTTACTGTTTTACTTCTTCCATTTCAAAAGCAGGCTATTACTCACAACGCTTACACTACTTAATGCCATTGCCGCTCCGGCGATCATTGGGTTTAATAAGAAGCCGTTTACAGGGTAAAGAATCCCAGCTGCAATAGGAATACCGATAAGATTGTAGATAAACGCCCAGAAGAGATTCTGTTTAATGGTAGCTACAGTTTGCTTTGAGAGTTTTATCGCCTGGGGAATTTTAGTAAGGCCAGATGAAATAATGGTCATCTTCGCTACATCCATGGCAATATCGCTACCTTTACCCATGGCAATGCTAACATCAGCAGTGGCGAGCGCTGTACTGTCGTTAATTCCATCTCCAACCATAGCCACTACCTTACCTTTGCGCTGCAGCTCTTTTATAAAATCAGCTTTATGCTGTGGCAATACTTCAGCTTTATAGTGCGCTATTCCTGTTAGTTGAGCGATGGATTTGGCTGAGGCTTCATTATCTCCGGTAAGCATATATAGCTCAATTCCCATTTCGTGTAATTGCTTAATGGCTTCTACCGATGTTTCTTTTATTTTATCGGCAATAGCTAATACTGCCAAGGCTTTTTTTCCATCTGCAAACCAGATAACGGTTTTTGCCTGTTGAGTCCACTCATCGGCTTGTTTTACTAATTCATCTTCGATCGCAATTTGGTTTTCAACTAATAGCTTTTTGTTGCCCACAAAATAGTTTTCATTATGATAAGTAGCTTTTGCTCCCTGACCCGTAATACTTTCAAAAGAAGTAATAGCTATGCTTTCTACTTGATCTAAGTATTTTACTACCGCTTCCGCTAAAGGATGTTCGGATTGCTTTTCTATACTAAAGAGAATTTGTTTAAATTCATTATTTTCAAAGAGCCACTTTACGGTTAGAACTTCCGGCCTACCCTGTGTAATTGTTCCTGTTTTGTCTAATACAACGGCATCAACTTTTTTTGCCAATTCCAGGCTCTCAGCATCCTTAATGAGAATACCATTTTCTGCACCTTTGCCTACACCGACCATAATTGCCGTAGGGGTTGCTAAGCCTAATGCACAGGGACAAGCGATCACCAGTACGGTAACAGCGGCCAACAGTCCTTGAACCGTTCCATTTTCCCCTCCAAGAATAACCCATAAAATAAAGGCGAGCAAGGCAATACCCATTACAACGGGCACAAAAATCCCTGCAATCTTATCTACCAATTTTTGAACCGGGGCCTTACTACCTTGAGCATCCTGAACCATTTTAATGATTTGGGCAAGCATGGTATCTTTTCCTACTTTAACGGCTTTAAAGTGAAAGCTTCCTTTTTGATTGATGGTACCGGAAAAAACCTTATCATCTTCTTTTTTCAGTACAGGAACCGGTTCACCACTTAACATACTTTCATCCACATAAGAATTGCCCGAAAGTACTAGTCCGTCTACCGCAATTTTTTCTCCTGGCTTTACGATGATTATGTCATCAATCTTTACTTCTTCAATGGCTGTTTGCTTTTCGGTTCCATCTGGTTGTAGTACCAAAACTGTTTTTGGCTGTAATCCCATCAGTTTTTTAATAGCTGAGGAGGTATTTCCTTTGGCTTTTTCTTCTAATAACTTACCTAATAAAATGAAGGCTATTACTACTGCAGCGGCCTCGAAATATACATGTGCATGTAATCCCCTTTCATGCCAGAAATCGGAGAAAACCATATTAAAAACGCTAAATATATAAGCAATCCCCGTGCTTAAAGCTACCAATGTATCCATATTGGCGGAACGATGCTTTGCCTGCTTGAACGCATTCACGAAAAAGTCTTTACCAATCCATAGCACTACAGGAGTTGTAAACAGCCACATGATTTCGTTTGCATAGGGTATATCCATAAAGAACATTCCGATTACAACCACGGGAAGTGACAATACAATTGCCCAAATAGTTTTGTTCTTTAATGCGCTCCATTTCTTTTCGTGGAGAGCTTCAAGCGTTTCTTGTTGTGAAGCTTCATTTTCGATCAACAAATCGTAACCCACACCTTGTATCGCTTTTTGTAAAACAGAAGCGCTCGTTATATTGGGCAGGTATTCTACTGAAAGCGTAGCCGTGGCAAAATTCACGTTCGCACTTATAACACCTTGAACAGATTGCGCAGTGCTTTCGACACTTACGGCACAGGAGGCGCATGTCATATTCAAAACAGGGAATGACTGATTTACCGTTGTAACGCCATAACCTAATTCCTTAATTTTCCGAATAGCTTCAATCAGTGCTTTTTTATCATATACTGTTATAGCTGCTCTTTGGTTGTTCAGCTCAACTTTGTGGGTTTCAACCCCATTAACCTGTGCTAATCCTTTATCTACAATCATTGCACAGTGTTCGCTTTCAACATCTTCCAAAGGAAGATAAATGACTTCTTTATTTTCTGTTGCCATACTAGTTAATTTTATTAATCAAAGGTGGCAACTAAATAGAACTCGCTTATTGTAATTTTATGGAATTGATTTGTAATTTTTACACTTCATCCAATGGTTTCCTTTTATCATCCTTAATTTGCTTGAAGTGACTTGGTGTAAGTCCGGTGACTTTTTTAAACTGGTTACTTAAATAAGCAACGCTTGAGTAGTTAAGTTGAAAAGCAATTTCACTCAAAGAGAGTTCATCATAGACTAATAGTTCTTTTACTTTTTCTATTTTTTGCGCTATAAAATATTTTTCAATCGTAGTACCTTCGACTTCCGAAAATAAATTAGACAAATAATTGTAATCATGATGAAGGTTGCTAATTAATACCTCAGATAAGTTGACTTTTGCATCATCGTCGTGATAATGAACCTGCTCGATTATTACATTTTTAATTTGCTCTATAATCCTGCTCTTTTTATCGTCTATTATTTCGAAGCCCAATAGCGTTAATGACTTATCAATTGCCTTTTTCTTTTCAACAGACAATTCGTTTTCTAAAGTGACCTCCCCCAGCTTTATATCTTTTATTTGGATTCCGTTTTTATCCATTTCATGCTGTACCACCATAATACAGCGATTGCAGACCATGTTCTTTATAAATAAAGTTGCCATATAACTCATTAACTATTTTAACCCACTTAAAGACAAGTTTAACAAAACTACATTTTTATTTATCTGGAATAACATTTCGGCCAGAATTGTTTCGATATGAGTAGGCCGGAGAAGGACTCGAAATGATATTTTATTCTTTTAACTATTAGTTATATTTAGCTTGTTCATTTTGCTATGGGATTGCTTCGGGATTACTACTGGATTGCCATATCATTTCTATACCCATCCTATACCTATCCTATAGTTCCGCTATACCTTTTCTATAGTGATTGTATAGCTGTAGGTATAGAAAAGCTATGCAAAAAGTATAGAAACACTATGCCGGGTATTTCGCAATTTCGAAGAGAGTCAGTAGCGGTGTCATGCTCCAGCTGACATTTAGTGACAATCGATGACATTCGGTGCCAAAATGCTAATAATTCTCTTGATCTCGATAGATTTGTTAACAGGTACCCATCGATTGTTCTTTGAAAGTTGATTTAAAAATTTAAGGTTTACTGGCGTTGTAAGATTTAATAAATGCGATTAGATTAAGATCCGTAAACTCTTCGCTAGCTTTTATGCGTTCGGCAAGGTCTTTATTTCGTCCAAAAAATGGATCGACGCAAAACACCCACCAAAAAAAAGCTTTAAATATTTCTTTAAAGTTAATAATCACTAAAAAAGGTTTGATTCGGATCAAGTTCAAAAGTTGTGGAATCAGGAATATAATTAATTTATCGCTGTCGAAGGGAATTGGATGCATTATGTATTATCTTAGTAATATTTAATTAGCTTCATCATAATAAAAAGCAAAATATATACAGATGAAAAAAGCACTTTATACACTGTTAACACTATCAACAATCTTTTTTGTAGCCAATGCCCAGGAAGATTATATTGATGTTTCAAAAACGCAAACATTAAGGTTAGATCCAAGACAGACCAGGGGGCTAACAGTTTCACAACTTTTTGATGAGGTAAAATTTGTTCCCCTCCAAACTACCCCCGAAAGTCTTTTTGGTAGAATATCTCGATTGGAAGTTGCAAATAACTACTATATTATATCCGATCAGGATACCCATTGCATATTACTGTTCAACCTGGATGGAAGTTTTAAAACAAAAATCAAGCTGGAAAAGAAGCCCTATAACTTTGAATATAGATTGATAGACGAACCTTTTGAGACTAAACTTTTTGTACAGAACGGCCTTACGGAGCTAACCTATGATCTAACTGGAAAATTGTTAAAAAAAGAAGACATAAAGCAGAATGAGTTTGAAAAAATTTTATATTACTTCAAACCAGAGGAGATAGAAGTGAAATACGAATATATTTCTGATGACAGAATCTACGAAATTGCAGCGTTAAAAGATGATAAGGTACTCTATAAGGTATTTCCGCACGAAAAGGATTTTATTTCTAAGCAATTTGATTTGCGAACAATCTTAAAGTATGCCAACACGCCAAATGAACTGCTTTATACGAGACCTTATGAATACAATATCTACACAATTTCCCCAAAGGGAGTTAAATTGGATTACAAGCTTATCTTCCCCAGCGAATTTTCTTTACCGGAAGGTTTTACGACCAATTATGATAATTATATTAAACGGTCAGATTTTACGAATAAGAACAGGAAGATTTTTCAAGGGCTAAGCAGCCCTTTCAAATCGGGGAATTATTTATTTTTTGGTGCAAAAGGCTTGGTTTCAACAAGGGGTGAAAAGAGGGATTTTGCATACAATCTTAAGACGAACAGTTTAGTTGCATTGGTAGATATAGAGCCTGATGCGCTTTCCTATTACCTACCAGTAACATCGATTGCGCTAAATCCTGAGTTCAGCATGTCTGGCGGTTTCCATTTATTCAAGAATAACTATCTGTATACAAGCATATCTACCCTAGACATGAAAGCGCTAAAAGACCAAAACCCTAATAAAAATGTGAAATACGACAGCGCACTGGCCAAGTATTTCGAAAACTATAAAAGTACAAATAATCGAGTACTTGTGGTGCTTAAACCTAAAAAGGATTGATCGATGAGGGCTTGCGCATGCCTTCTATTTTTAACATTATTTGCTACGCAGGTTGCTCTTTCACAGCAAAAAACGGAAGCATTGGGCTCGGTAAAGGGAATAGTGCGCGATACAGCCAATAATTATGTACTTAAGTCGGCCACGGCATCTGTTTACAAGGTTAGTCCACAAGATAGTGTGCTGTTAAGCTATCAGATCACTAATACTTACGGTGAATTCAATTTTACCAATCTACCTTTAAATAGTCCGTTAAAACTGATCGTTAACAATGTGGGCTACCATGTGCTAATTAAAGAATTTTCAATTCCAGCAGACACAAAGGCAATAAATTTAAAAACATTAGTGATGATAGAAAGAACCACTTCCTTAAAAGAAGTTGTAATTTCTATTCCGCCCATTAGCATGAATGGAGATACATTGGAATTTAATGCGGCGGCATTTAAATTGGATAGTAATGCGGTAGTGGAGGACCTTTTGAGGAAAATACCCAATATTGTAGTATGGGGCGATAACACCATTACCGTAAACGGACGAGAAATAAAAAAGTTAACGGTTAATGGAAAAGATTTTTTTGGTGGCAACTTTAAGGTAGCCACGCAGAACCTTTCTAAGAATGTGGTTGATAAGGTGCAGGTTTTTAGGACCGCTATTTCGAATACGCTTGATTCGACTCTTAATATGAATATTAAGTTAAAAAAGGGACAGGAATTTGGGTACTTCGGCAAAATAGGGGCGGGAAGAGGTACGGATGGCCGGTACGAAACAGATATGAGCATAAACGCTTTTAGCCCCAAAATGCAATTAGGGATTGTAGCCGCTATAAATAACATCAATAAATTGGCAAATAATGTAAATACCATACTTACCAATAGTACCTTTAAGGGGGTTGGTACTGCTATCGAATATCGGCCTGATTTTAGCATGGGCGGAATTACCCGGTCAAAGGCGATAGGCACCACCTTTACCTATAATTTTGTTGAAAAGCCCACATATTATGAGCGGAATACGCTAAATGTTAATTACTTTTTTCGCGATAGGGATACAGAAAATGCTTCTACTGCCAAAACCATTACGGCTAGGGGAAATTTGGACAAGATTATTGACGACAATATAAACAACAATTTCTCCAATACCTTGGGGCATAAGGTCGATTCGAAATATGAATGGACTGAAAATAATCATGCATTAACTGTAAACCAGTCTTTTATTAACGATAAAAGCCAAAATAATATCCAGACACTAAGCCGCTCACGTAACGAGCAAGACCTGGCAATAAGCGAATACTCAGGCATCAATGCTATAGATGAAAATAGGAACAGCTATAATCTTTCGATCAACTACCTGATGGGCCAAAAGCAGGGGAAGAAATTTAAAGGATTATCGACCACTTACACCTTGGGTGTCGACAATAAGGAGGAAAAGCGATTAAACCAAACAGACTTCTTGTCGTTCATCAACCCCCTATCCACTCAACGTTTTAACAGAAAGTATAATACCGACTTAAAAGATGTAGATCAGGTATTGAATTTTGCGCTTAACGATTTGAAAACGGTATTTTTTGACTGGACCAAATTTTATGGCTTCGATTTTTCATTAAGTAATGATTTAAAATTAAACCATAAAAGGGAGGGAAATGTAATTGAAGACTTTAATCCTGCTACTTCCATGTATGAGCATAATCAATACTTGACGAATAACGTAAGGACCAACACTACGGAAGATGCACCGGCATTAATAGTAAGCAAATCGATTAAGTCTAGTTTGTCAGATCGGTTCAACAAAGATTGGACATTCAGGCTAGGGGCTAAGCATTTATTTATTTATCAGGAGAACAGATCGGATAAAGCCTTTCAAAATATCAATAGATCGTACAGCCAGTTTGCTCCTGAAGCATCAATTAATTATACAAACAGGCAGTGGGGCAAATATTTTAAATATTATCAACTGAGTTTTAACACCAGCATAAAGACCCCAACTTTGCAGCAGCTTGCGCCATTGATAGACAGTACATCAATAACTAATATTCAACAAGGAAATTTGGCGCTGCTCGCTTCTATAAATAGAAATATTCAAATTAGCTACAGGCACGAAGATCAGACTGGAAAAAACACCCTTAACTATAATTTTGCTTTCAATCTTAATTATCTACATAACAATATTATTGATAGTGTTTTAATAAGTGACGACAATAGGAGGAACATTTATCCGGTAAATGATTCGCATGCCAATAATTATCTTAGTTTTAATGCGAATATTCGCAAGGCATTGAAGTTAAAAACGTCCGAATTCCAGATTGGTTTAACCACAATGTTTGGTAAATCTAAAAACGGTGCCTACCTGAACGGAGCATACACTTTTTCAGATAACCTGAATGCCACCATCAAGCTAAATGCAAATTTTACGTATAAAGATAAGATTGCTCTTGAAGGTGCTCAATCGTATTCGATGTACAGCCTGAAACAGGCGGCATTTAACACAAAGTTTAACGGTGTCCTTTCAGCAACGACCCTCAGTTCTAGTTATAGGGTTACTAAGAAAATAACCCTGAATAGTGATATTACTTTTAACCGCAATACGTCTACAAATACAGATGCCATTAATTTTACATTATGGAATGCAAGTGCGAACTTTAGGTTTTTAAAAGGAAATAACCTTGAGCTAAAGTTTTCTGCTTTGGATCTTCTGCGTCAGAATAGCAGCATCATCAATGATGGAAGCTCGACCAATTTTACCGTTGGCACAAGAAATGTGCTGACACAATATTTTATGACTACGGTTTCCTATTACCCAAGGCACTTTGGAAAAAAAACGAAGCGTTAAAGCTGCGTTTTTCATGATTTTCTCTTTTTTGCGAATCCTTTTGAGGCCTTTTAATGTGTAGTTGAAACGGAGTTAAAATAGGCTAAAATGATTGTAAACAAATGAATACAACAATTTTATTACTTCGACAGCCCGTGTGTAGCCTCGTAATAAATGGCACAACATATTAGGGCGTAATTTGTGGAGAACCTGACCCATCGGACCCTTGTAATAAAGGAGGACGATGTTAGTTATACCTAACAGGCTTGGCATAGATTTATGCCGTGTGCCAAATTGAGTAGTTTATGTATATATTACCCAAGCGTTTCATGAGTTTTAATTTATGAAACGCTTTTTAATTAAGTTATGTTAAAAATAAGTTTTGTTAAAATATTTTTAGTCCTATTTTTCCAGTTGTGGCTCGAACAATAATTATGTTGAGTTACAAGCCAAAGTTAAAGATGTTTCCATTTCAATCGACTCATCCTTCTCTCATATTAAACTTAACGATAGACAGCTTAGAAGTTACAAGGTGGATCTTTTCTATCTAAACACTATATTTACCTTGTAATTCATCAACGCTGTCTACTTTTACACTATAGGCTTTTCCTAGAGGTTGACTTGAGGAAAGAGCCCAGCCAGTTGGAGCTTTAGTTAAAGTATTAATTTGTTCAAAGTCCCCGTTTATGTTGATTTGGGCATGAGCATTTTGAAATAGAAAAATAGCGATTGTTAAAATGTATTTACTCATGAAAGTCATAATCTATTTTAATCAAAACTAATATACAATTATTGACATTCAATAAGGAAGTCAACAAATGGTTGTTTCTCCCAACGAAAAATCTACCTGTATGGTTGAAGGCCTTCATTCTCTTATAGACAATACGCACGAGTAATAAAATCCATCAGTATTAAAAAAATAGATCTCTTTTCGGGTCTTTACGGTGGGCTTAGCTAACTCTAGTTCAGCTAAGGAAACTGCTTTTTATAATTTCAAACTTCCTGGCTGGTTAAATTCGAAAACCAGATAATGAAAATTACTGCAGTAAACTTAGATATACTCTTTGGCAATGTTGGACAATACCTAGTTTCAAATCCCTGTACACAGAACTTAGCAATTTTGCTACCAGATTATTCTCTACCAAAATGATTTTATAGATTTATCACTAAAATCCGCGAATATGTTTAAAAACTCATGGTTGATCCTATCCCTCTTGATTGCGGTTTGCTCTTGCAAACAAAAAGACATCAAATCATATGTCACAGAAAATCTTGTACCTATCCAAACCATCTCGCCAGATTCCACTGATTTTTCGGAGCTTGAAGAAATCGGTAAAGCTATTGGAGATTCTAGAATTGTCATGTTAGGTGAACAGGACCATGGAGATGCCCCAACTTTTATGGCAAAAACGAGATTGATCAAATACCTACATGAAAAAATGGGGTTCAATGTCTTGGCATTTGAAAGTGATTTCTTTGCTTTAAACCAAGGCTGGGATCAACTGGAAAAAAACAAGAATAAAATGGATCCATTCGTCTCAGAAAATATTTTTAATATTTGGACAAAATGCATAGAATGCGAACATCTTCTTTTCAATTATATTCCCAGTACTTTTTCAAGCAAAAAGCCTCTTGTCCTTTCAGGGTTTGACAATCAGGTCCATGGAAGTTATAGTTCCAAGAACTTGAGGCCTTTTCTGGATGATTATCTAAAAAGAAAAGAAATAAACTTCACAAAAACTGAGAAATATATAATAGATTTCCTTTCCTTCCTCGATTCCATTAGCTTTAATAGAAACATTGAAAAACAACGAAATTTCAAAAAAGCACTAGCACAAATTCACGTGGAATTGCCCCCCGGGGATTCTACAGCGTTCGAAAGTATTTTACTAAAAAGCTTAATGACTCTTACCGAAAAGGAAATTTCATTTTTAAGTAATGGCCCTGATCAACTGGAGATTAGAGACAGGCAGATGGCTGAAAATTTAAAATGGCTAGTAAAATTTAAATTTCCAAATGAGAAGGTTATTGTCTGGGCGCACAATTCCCACATCCTTAAACAACCGGGACTTGTTAAGATTAGAGGATTGCAAAGGAGTTGGAAAAATATGGGCGACTTTTTCACAGCTGATAAACAGTTCGACAAACAGTCTTATATCCTTGGTTTTACTTCTAGATCAGGCACTGCAGGTAGAGTACTCATTGAAAAAAAGTATACAGTACCGGCGCCAGAAGTTAATAGTTTTGAGTCTTGGATCCCTGTGACAGTTCCTTATGCCTTTGTAGATTTCAAAAGGTACCGGAAAGAGAATCCTGATATGAAAACTCCTTTTCTTATGAAAGGAAGGGGCCATGTCGCAGACCCTGCCCCTTGGTCAGACATTTTTGATGGCATTTTCTACATTCGGGATATGTATTTTTGTTCTTTAGGAACAGGCCGAAGGGAATCCAATTAAAATTCCAGGAAAGGCTCGCTGGCTATAATAAATGTTTATAAAACATAGCCCAGTGGATTAGGTTGAAAAAACTAGGCCTTTATCGTAATCGACGAACCAACACGAACGCTATTGTTTAAAATAATCGCCTAACCTTCTTCATCAAACAAAAATATAAAATCGGTGAAAACCTCCATGCTATCCTAATTGGATATAGGTTCGTCAGAGAGATCTGGTTCCCCACTTTTCTTACCTTAGATCGCAAAACGTAGCCGTCCTTGATCGACGCATCGGACCGAATGACGATGGCCGCATCACCCTTGTTGTTGTAGACTCTTATCCTGAACTTTGCGCATCAATGGTACAGATGGAATCCATCATCTCTGATTCCGAAAAATCATAACGCTTCTGCGGTAATCACCAAAAAAAGCGATTACCAATTATAGTGCGAGCGGATAGGTTTTGGAATGTCAAATCGCAATAAGCGCCAATCCACTTTTCAAGCTTAGCCTGCAATCCAGCTCTAGGCCAATCCCTCACGCCTTAACCAAGCTGAAAAGTATGGTATCCTGTTGGATTAAAAAATGAGATATTTAAAGCGGATATCCACTGTTACCCCACCATTTTAACTCTTGGATGCATTTTACTCTGCAACGCCAACATTTCGTTCGCCACCTTTTTCATTCTCACCTTCGCATAAATCTGCGTCGTACGAATACTCGCATGCCCCAGCATATGCGCTACGCTCTCTATAGAAATCCCATTCTCCAAAGTAATGGTCGTCGCAAACGTATGCCTAGCCGTATGAAAACTTACTTTCTTCTCAATCTTAGCGGCTTGCACAATTAACTTAATATAGCGATTAGTCACCTGATTGGAATAAAACGGAAATACCACGCCCCCTTGAAGAGACACTGGATGGTTCTGATACTTTTCAATCAACTCCAACGCCTCTGGCAAAAGCAGCACCTGAAACTTCTGCTCGGTGGTACTGAACGTTTTTTTCCTGGTCATTTCCAGCCACATATTCCCGTCTTTATCCCTTGACAAATGCGACAAGTTAAAACGGCAGACCTCCGCATAACCTAAGCCCGTATAACAACTAAAAAGAAACATATCCTGTACGATAAGATGCCCAGGGGCAAAAACAATGGCGTTAGCAAAACGTTGCAGTTCCTGTTCGTCTAGCGACTCCCTGTCCCTTTTGACCATGTGCCTTTTAAAATTCTCGAAAGGGTCATGGCTCATCCAGTTATTCTTGATTGCGATTCCGATGAGTTTCTTCAAGCGTTCCATATGCTTCATCACCGTATTGTTGGTACAGGGACGCTGCCCCTTGTCAGGGGTACGCAGACGGAGGAACAGACCGAAGTCGGTGATGAACTTATAATCCAGCTGGGCCAGGATGAGGTTTTTCTTTTTACGCTTGGCTTGAAGGAATTCATAGAGGAAACGTTCGGAGGTGTAATAATTTTTCATGGTGCCCTCCGAGAGGAGCTTGCCAAGTTCTTGGTTGTGATAGTCGAGCAGGTCTTTTAAGCTGTGCTGCTGCTCGTCGGTGCCTTCGACCTTGGCTTTAATGGCTTCGGCGGTAAGGGGCTGTTTGGCGTAGCGGATTTCGTCGTAGGCTTGATTGATCTCGCCGGAAAGTGTGCGCATTTTTTCACGGACGTCATTTTGGTGGTCTGAGTCTCCGCTGATTTTTTGTTGCTTTTGGTTCCAGTCGCTAATGGCTAGCCGACGTTTTGCGGATAGATGGGTGAACTGTCCATTGACGGTGATCTTGGCGTACAGGGGAGCGTTGCCGTTTGTTTGTTTGTCCTTCTTCAGAAAAAATAATGTTGTGAAGGTGTGCTGCGTTTTCATAAAATCCCTTTCTTTTTTCTTACCCTTTTCTACCGTTTTAACTGGTGTGCAAGTCAAAGTGTATCAAATGGATGATTTAATTCAAATATTAAGACAAGTATAGGAAGAAAGAACAGGGTGTTAAATAGGGGTAATTTTCTTTGGTTTTGGTTACTCTATCGTGATATGACTTAAACGAAAAAACCCTCTAACTGATGTAATTAGAGGGTTTTTAATAGAGTTTGCACGCTATGTGGTCGGGGTGGCAGGATTACCTTCGCTACGCTCGGTGATCCTGGGGAGGGAATTTAGCGCAAAATCAAGCCCCCGCTTCTCCTTCGTCGAAGCTTGCTTTGTTGCTTACAGTTCGTGCTTCAAGCGAGCTTGGCACTTCCTGAAAACAATAAAGCCCCGATAAATCGGGGCTTTCGTTTGTCGGGGTGGCAGGATTCGAACCTACGACCTCCTGCTCCCAAAGCAGGCGCGATACCGGGCTACGCTACACCCCGAACTGGTATCGATCTTTTAAATGTTATAAAACCTTTCGATTTTATAAGCAGCGGAGGAAGAGGGATTCGAACCCTCGGTACCGTTGCCAGTACGACAGTTTAGCAAACTGTTCCTTTCGGCCACTCAGGCATCCCTCCAATTCTCAAAATGTCCCTTTTGAGGATGCAAATATAGCAATTCATCTAAGTTTGCAAAAAAAAATTACGTTGTTTGTTGATAATCTATTCGAACATGATAAATACTCATCAGCATCGTCTTGAAAATCAGCTTTATAGTTTCTAGATCTTTTAACGTTAAATCGCAATTATCTAATTGATCTTGATCCAATTTATAATTTATGATCCTTTCAACAAGGTCATTTATACTCTGGGCATCGGGATTTTTCAAACTTCTCGACGCAGCTTCCACCGAGTCCGCCAACATCAATACACCCGTTTCCTTAGAAAATGGAATGGGTCCTGGATAACGGAAAATATTTTCATCAACAAACTTTTCTGGAGAATTCTTTAAAAAAGACTGATAAAAATAATCAACCCTTGTATTGCCATGGTGTGTTCTAATAAAATCAATAACATTTTCTGGCAATTTATGGCGCCGTGTAATTTCAATGCCCTTATGTACATGCTTAATGATAATTTGAGCGCTTTGTTCATAAGGCAGCTTGTCGTGCGGACTTACAGCAGTATTCTGGTTTTCTATGAAATATTGCGGGTTTTCCATTTTACCAATATCATGGTATAAAGCCCCTGCCCTTACCAATAACGAATTACCCCCAATTTTAAAAATTGCTGCCTCTGCCAAATTAGCCACCTGTAATGAATGCTGGAATGTACCTGGCGCCTTAAATGCTAACTCACGGAGTAATTTATTATTAGTGTTGGTGAGCTCAATTAAAGCAACATCAGATGTGATACCAAAAACCCTTTCAAAACCGTAAATTAATGGGTAAGCCAACAAAGAAAGTAAAACACTAAAAACAAAAGGCAAAAATCTCTCCCATTCAATCTGATTTAAAGATCCTTCCCTGAGCAATGCGATCCCAACAAACGAAACAAAATAAGCAGCCAATATAAAAGATGCGGAAATGAGTAGTTGTTCTCGCTTAATTAAATTCTTAATGCTGTATATAGCTACCATACCAGCGGTAGTTTGGTAAAACACAAACTCGAAGCTATTAGGTACAAAAAAACCAGCAATCAAGATTACCAATAAATGGAGGTTTAGCGCTAAACGGGTATCAAATAAGATCCGGATGATAATTGGTACAATACAAAAAGGGATGTAATAAAGACTTGGTAAATTAACCTTGATAGCCCATGTTAAGGCAAATAACATCGATGTGATCACTAATAAAAGCAACGACAATTGCCTATTATCGCCAAAAATATCCTTCCTAAATAGAAAGAGAAATACCATTAACAAGGTAATAATAAAACCGACAAGAAACACCTGCCCAACGTAAACTAACCTATTATCTCCGATAGTTTTTGTCTGAGCTTCATAGGTTTCTTTAAAGGAAAGCAGTTTTTGATAGACTTCGTCATTAATAACCATTCCTTTAGCTACAATCAGTTCATCTTTCTGGACCATGCCTTTTGTAGTAGATAAGCTATTGAGTGTATTCCGCTGCACAATAGCCGTAAGATTTTCATCAAAAAGAAGATTTGGCTTTAAATGACTTTCTATTAAATCTATGACGGCATCTTTGACTTTAAGGTTTGTAGATTTAAAGTTATTTTTAAAATAATTCAGTGCACTTTCAGTAGTATAAACATCCTGAGAACTGCTTTTTTTGGAAACATTTTGCTTAAGTAGCGAAAAGTCATAATATTTCTGCCCTTTCTGATGTTTGGCAACTATGCCAATAATTCCCTTCTCATAAACCGACCGCAACATGTTAAGGGCCTGCTTCTTGGTGCCCTCTTTTTCAGTCTCTGCTAGGTCATTCGACTTCCATTTAACATCAAACTCATTCAAAAAAGCCTCATTTTGGCTCTCAAAAACCTCGCTGTTATACTTATAAATAGGTAAAATGTTATCTAAAGCCTCAGTTTTATCGGTCGTTAACTGGGGATCAGTTTTTAAAATAGCAAAGCTGAAAGGCGAAATTAAATCCTTGTTTAACCAAGTCTTTCCCTTTTCAAATTCATACCTAAATCGCGGTTGTTTGGGTAAAAAAAGGGTAACAGCAAGCACACAAACAATCATCATTAAATACTTAATATTTGATGAATACTTGCGATAAAGTACTTTAGGATTTTTTCTGATTTTAGCCAAAAGATTATAAATTGATTTAATTCAAAAATAAGATTATTTCATCAAAATTAGCTAAATAACTAATTAGCTACTGAATCAATTAGGAAATCTCAATTATTATTCCTTAATTTATGATATCAAATTAATATCAATTATGTATCAGGAAAAAATTATAAAGCCAGTATCTGGTTATTTGGCAGCTGCCATGTTCTTTGTGCTTTTATGCATAGCCGTTATTTGCTTCACCTCCGAGAACTTTGCTTTGGGAGGAGTCTTGCTAACGGTGAATTTTGTTCTCGTTATGCCAGGGTTAATCATTGTAAACCCAAACGAATCGAAAGTGCTGACTTTATTTGGACAATATGTTGGCACCGTGAAAACAGATGGTTTTTATTGGGTGAACCCTTTTACTAGCAAAACAAAGCTATCATTAAGAGCTAGAAATTTAAACGGGCAGCAATTAAAGGTAAATGACAAAATGGGTAATCCTATTGAAATTGCTGCGGTAATTGTTTGGCAGGTAAACGAAACCGCTAAGGCAACGTTTGCGGTGGAGAATTATTTGCAGTATGTTAATATACAAAGCGAGGCAGCGGTAAGGCATTTAGCTAACAGTTTTGCATACGACCATATGGAAGATGAAAGCGCAGAAATTACCTTAAAAGACGGCGCCGATAAAGTGAGTGTACTTTTAGAACAAGAACTAAATGAACGTTTGTCTAGAGCTGGTATTGACGTAATTGAGGCCAGAATATCTCACTTAGCTTACGCACAGGAAATTGCTAGCGCCATGCTACAGCGTCAACAAGCAACTGCAGTTATTGCCGCACGTAAACTAATTGTTGAAGGAGCGGTTGGCATGGTAGAAATGGCTTTAGAACGTCTATCGGAAAAAAATATCGTTGATTTAGACGAAGAACGTAAAGCTGCAATGGTAAGTAATTTACTGGTTGTATTATGCGGAGACAGGAATGTACAGCCTGTTGTAAACACGGGCACATTATACAACTAAATGGAATTCGAAGAAAAACAACAGCTTAAATTATGGTGGCTATATATCCTCCTCGCTATTGAATCGATAGTGATAGGAAGTATTGTATTTTTAGATAAGGGAGGAATAACTTTAGAAACCTTAAAAGAGAGTTATTTTGCGCCTATCTGGGCTTTACTACTCCCGTTTGTTATAATTTATTTTGTGACCAAAAATTCTCTAACACTCATAATAAACCCGGCTGGCGTTATTTATCACTATTGGCCATTCTCCAAAAAAAGGATGATCACTTGGACAGACATCGACAAGATCTACCTCAGAAGATACGATGCGCTGGGGGAGTATGGCGGCTGGGGTGTAAAACATCGCCTGTGGTTTAAATTTAATGACAAGGCCTATATCTTTAATGACGAAAATATAGGTTTACAACTAGAACTATCCAATCGTAAAAAAATTCTCTTCAGCACCGCAAAAGCAAATGAACTTAACCTCTTTTTAATTAATTTAAAACGAACCAACAACATAGGAGCCATTGAAACCGATGTCAGAGAAAGATAAAAAAGCCTTTGTGCTACGCATCAATCCAGCACTTCTTAAAGAGATTGAGCGATGGGCAAGCAGTGAGTTTAGAAGCACGAACGGGCAAATAGAATTCCTTTTGAATGAAGCGATAAAGAGGCAAAAAAAGACTAAAATTTCGAAGATCAATAAAACTGAAGAATTGTAGCATTACTAGGATTGCGTGATTAATACTATATTTGCCCCACCAAATATTAGAGAAAGACATGAAAGAAGTAGTAATTATAGCTGCGGTTAGAACACCTATTGGCAGTTTTGGCGGGTCACTTGCCTCATTTTCAGCTACCCAGCTAGGGGGTTTTGCTATTAAGGCAGCAATTGAAAAAGCAGGAATAAAATCGGAAAGCGTTCAGGAAGTATATATGGGTAATGTATTATCGGCCAACCTTGGCCAGGCCCCAGCAACCCAGGCTGCAAAATTTGCCGGATTACACGACTTACCTACCACTACGATTAACAAGGTTTGTGCATCTGGCACCAAAGCAATCATGCTTGCCGCGCAAAGTATTGCTTTAGGGCAAAATGAAATTGTGGTAGCGGGCGGCATGGAAAGCATGAGCAATGTTCCTTATTATTTAGATAAAGCACGGAATGGTTATCGCCTCGGCCACGGACAAATTACGGATGGACTGGTAAAAGATGGCCTGTGGGACGTGTATAATGATTATCATATGGGGTCGGCAGCAGAACTTTGCGCCGAAACCTGTAATATTAGCCGGGAAGCCCAAGATAATTTCGCCATAGAATCATATAAAAGAGCGCAAGCTGCACAGACTTCAGGTAAATTCACTGATGAAATTGCACCGATTGAAGTAAAAGACCGAAAGGGGGAAATAACCTTAATCAGCAATGACGAAGAGCCCAATTTGGTGAAATTTGATAAAATACCAGGTTTAAAACCTGTTTTCAAAAAAGATGGAACCGTAACAGCCGCGAATGCATCGAGCTTAAATGATGGTGCAGCAGCGCTGGTACTTATGAGTGCAGAAAGAGCCAGTCAACTGGGTCTAAAACCTTTAGCGAAAATTTTAGCTTACGCTGATGCGCAACAGGCGGCAGAGTGGTTCACAACAGCCCCCTCAAAAGCTATTCCCCTCGCTTTAAATAAGGCTAATTTAACTATAGCGGATGTGGATTATTTCGAGATTAATGAAGCATTTTCGGTTGTATCATTAGCTAATAACCAAGAGTTAAATCTTAAAAACGAACAAGTTAACCTAAACGGCGGAGCAGTGGCTATTGGGCATCCACTAGGTGCTTCTGGCGCTCGAATAGTAGTCACCCTCCTTTCAGTATTGGCACAAAACAATGGTAAAATTGGTGTGGCTGGAATTTGCAATGGTGGCGGTGGCGCAAGTGCAATAGTTATTGAAAATCTGCGTTAGTATATATGGTTAAACAATTTATGTTGCTAGTTGTAATTGTATGCTGTGCATTCAAATCGGATGCACAGCATACTTACAATAACGTTAACAGTTCTCAGTTAAATAAATACCAGGATTCTCTCCTTATTTTAAGCGAAGAGACTTTTGCGCCGCAGGAAGATTTTTCACGTTTAGAAAAGAATGCGGCATTCATTAAGAAATTTATAACTGCACTAAAAATTACTGGATCATTCGATTATGGATTCGATTCATTAAAAAGAATATCCATATTAAAGCCTTCCGACAATTCATTCAGAATTATTACTTGGTTTGTTCCATTAAATGATGGCACCTATCGTTATTATGGAACCATTCAAATACCTACTAGTGATGGCGCATTAAAACTCTTTCCTCTTAATGACGCCACAAACACCATCAACAATCCAAATGCCCTAACCACCCATAAAGAATGGTTTGGCGCCCGCTATTATGAAATAATACCCGTATCAGCAAAGGGCAAACAACCTTACTATGTTTTATTAGGTTGGAAAGGGAACACCTTAAAAACTTCTAAAAAAGTAATTGAAGTATTATCGTTCGAGAAAAATGAACCGGTGTTTGGCAAGAATATTTTTGAAACCGAGAAAAACAAACCGCTAAAAAATAGGGTAATCTTTGAATACAGCAAGCAAAATGCGATGACATTAATCTGGGACAAAAAGGTAAACATGATTGTTTTTGACCATTTAGTTCCTTACGAGCCAAAAATGACAGGTAACTTCGAATTTTATGGCAGTGATTTAACTTTCGATGCCTATCCAATTGTATGGGGCAAATTGTCACTCTCTGAAAATGTAGCTTTAAAAAATGAGGCTACTGCAAATGAAGATTTATACAAAGCACCAAAAAAAGCTTCTGAAGTAATTGTAAACCCTAGACAATAACGACATCCCTCACACAAATTATGGCTCAAGCAACTTCGTTAAAACACCCTAAAGGTCTGAAATTTCTATTTCTCTCAGAAATGTGGGAAAGATTTGGTTACTATTTAATGATCGGAATTTTTACACTCTACTTAAAGGATGTAAAAGCTGGTTTTGCGATGACGGAAGCCGAATCTGCAGATCTTTATGGAACATTTATAGCGTTAGTTTTTTTGACACCGTTTCTGGGAGGGTTAATTGCAGATCGATATCTGGGTTACGCGAAATCTATTATTATGGGTGGCTTAATGATGGGCGTTGGCTATTGCTTAATGGGTGTACACAATTTAGCAGCACTGTATGTTGCAATGACGCTCGTGATACTGGGAAACGGTTTTTTTAAACCCAATATCTCCACTTTATTGGGAAATATTTACTCCACACCGGAGTATCAGGATAAAAAAGACGATGGCTACAATATATTTTACATGGGCATAAATGTGGGTGCCTTCATCTGCAACTTTTTTGGCGCTGCTTTGTATATTTTATTAGGTTGGGAGTATGCCTTCCTGGCTGCTGGTATTGGAATGTTTATTGGCGTAGTGGTGTTTATAAGTGGGTTGAAACATTATCGTGCCTTTGATATTAAAAAAGGCGTGCAAGAAGGCGACATGTCATTCACCAGAATTACAATGCTCATCCTCGCACCTGCCATTTTAGCTGGTATTGTTGGATGGATATTACCGCAAAAACTGCTTGGCCATGCTTTAGTTGGGTCGAATTCTACAGACGCTTTTATATTTGCCTGTATTCCAGTAATATATTTCTATAGCACCCTTTACTTTAAGGCAAACAAAATAGAAAAACGTCCGATAGCTGCGTTATTAACCATTTTTATGGTAGTAATTTTATTTTGGGCGGTATTTAAGCAAAATGGTTCAGCTCTTAACACCTGGGCCGATCGTTATACAGATAGGGAGGTAAGTAATCCAACTGCAAAGCAAATATTTTCAGGTCTAAGCTTGTCGCAAAATGTAACTTATCAAAAAGACAGTATTGCGCTTTATGATGATGCCTTTCGATTACAAAAAAATAATGGAGTAGTTATGAAAGAGTACAATTACCCTCCTTACTTTAAAAATGTACCTTCCGAAAAACTACCTGCAGAAGGTGCAGAAATTGAACTCTGGGCTACAAACCTAACCCAATCTATAAATCCAGCTTGGGTAATTATCCTTACTCCGCTCATCGTAGCATTTTTTACCTGGCTTAGACGCCGAGACAAAGAACCTAGTACAGCTACAAAAATTATCTTTGGAGTGTTCGTATCTGCAATTTCCGTACTGGTGATGGTAGCCGCTGTTTACGCAGGCAACAATGGTTCAGAAAAAGTTTCTGTACTATGGCTTATGGCGGGTTATGGGGTAATTACCATAGGTGAACTTTTGTTAAGTCCGATGGGTTTATCTTTAGTGTCAAAACTAAGCCCCGTAAGAATTACTTCGCTCATGATGGGAGGTTGGTTCCTATCAACATCCATTGGCAATAAACTCTCTGGCGTATTGGCAACACTCTGGGATACTTATAGCGATAAAGCGAATTTCTTCTGGGTTAATTTTATTTTACTCCTATCTTCCGCTATCATAGGATTTATCCTTTTAAAATGGTTAAATGGAATTATGAAGGAAATGGGTATAAAATAGTTACGATGAAATACGAATAAACTTACTTAATTTGCATACAACTAAACACTCATACACACTAAATTAAAAAAATGGCAAATGAAACTACTAGCCTAAGTCAAGATCAGGCACTAGATTTACACCTCCAAAAAAGTGGTGTCGAAACAGATAGATTAATTAACCACCCAGTTGGATTATTTGTCTTATTCTTTACCGAGATGTGGGAAAGGTTCAGCTATTACGGCATGAGGGCACTTTTGGTTCTTTTCTTAGTAAGTGAAGCAAGCAAAGGCGGTTGGGAATGGACTAGACCTGAAGCTTTGAGCTTATACGGATGGTATACGGGCTTGGTTTATTTAACCCCAATTATTGGTGGATTAATAGCAGATAAACTAACTGGATATCGTAAAGCCGTTATTTTAGGAGCTTTAATTATGACAATGGGACATGCCTCAATGGCAATGGAAGGAATAAGCATGAGCTTCTTTTATGCTGGTCTGGTTCTGATGATGGTGGGTAATGGGTTGTTTAAACCAAATATCTCCTCAATGGTAGGGAAATTATATCCTGCAATAAGCGATAAGAAAGACGCAGCTTATACAATTTTCTATATGGGAATTAACTCTGGTGCCTTTTTAGGAATTTTAATGTGCGGTTATGTTGGTGAAAAAATTGGCTGGCATTGGGGATTTGGATTAGCTGGTATATTTATGTTCTTCGGAATGTTGCAATTTTATTTCGGACAGAAAATATTTGGCGTTATTGGTCAGAAAAATGATAATAAAGCAAAAGTTGTTGCCGGTGAAGCAGAATTGCCTAAAAAAGTTGTAACTGAGCGATTGATGGTCATCTTTGTACTTTCTATCTTTACCATTTTCTTTTGGATGGTATTTGAGCAGGCTGGTGGTTCAATGACGATTTTTGCAAAAGATTATACCTTACGAAGTTTAACTGGAAGTTCCGGAACCCTTTTTAAATGGGCGGATGCAGCGCTGACTATTTTCCCGCTAATTGCAGTAAGCGTTGTTTTATTCGGGTTAGCAAAGAAAATTGCAAAAAAATATCCTGCAACGATATTGTTTACTGGTCTCAGTTTTGTAATTATGTGGGGTTTAGCTATCTGGAAAGTAGAGAAAGAGTTCACTGCGGTGAGCACCGAAGTTCCAGCATCTTGGTTCGGGATTTTAAATTCATTCTTCATCGTTTCATTGGCACCATTTTTCTCTAAACTTTGGGAAGCTAAGTTCAATCCAAGCGGACCGATTAAGTTTGGATTAGGTTTAATATTTGTAGGCTTAGGCTTCGCCGGATTAGCCTATGGCGGATCTGACATACCTCAAGGTGCAACAGTAGCACAAGTGAGTATGTTCTGGCTAGTCTTCGCATATTTCTTCCATACTATTGGCGAATTATGTGTTTCTCCGGTAGGATTATCATATGTTAGTAAACTAGCCCCAGCAAAATTAGTGGGCTTAATGTTCGGCGTATGGTTTACTTGTACGGCTATCGGAAACTGGCTGGCGGGAGCAACCGGAGGTTTAATTGACAAAATAAGTACTGAATATTCGATTTCCTATTTCTTCTTGATTTTTACCATCATCCCAATTATAGCAGGTTTATTGTTATTTGCGCTAAACCCATTGTTAAAAAAATGGATGAACGGAGTTCATTAAAATATTTAACATCATTTAACCAAAAGCCCGTGAAGAAATTTCGGGCTTTTGGTTTTTAATAGGTATTTTTACCAAACAAATAAACCAACCCGTGCCAGATAGCCTAGTCATTATTCCGACCTATAACGAAAAAGAAAACATTGAGAAAATTATTCGAAAAGTTTTTTCCCTTTCCTTTGCCTTCGAAGTTTTAATTATCGACGATGGCTCGCCGGATGGCACTGCAAGCATTGTAAAAGCTCTTCAAATAGAATTCCCAGAACGATTGCATCTCGAGCAACGAAGCGGCAAACTGGGCTTAGGTACAGCTTATATTCATGGATTTAAATGGGCCTTGGCGAGAAAATACGACTATATCTTTGAAATGGATGCTGATTTTTCTCATAACCCAGAAGACCTCATCCGACTAAGAGAAGCTTGTGTAAATGGCGCCGATTTAGCCATTGGTTCACGGTATGTAAGAGGCGTAAATGTAGTAAATTGGCCTATGGGACGTGTTTTAATGTCTTATTTCGCCTCTATGTATGTAAGATGGGTTACACGCATCAATATTCAAGATGCAACAGCGGGATTTAAATGCTACCGTAGGGTTGTATTAGAAACTATCCCAATGGAGAAAATCAAATTTGTGGGTTATGCTTTTCAAATTGAAATGAAATTCACCGCAATTAAATATGGTTTTAATGTGGTAGAAGTACCCATTATATTTACTGATCGTACGGAAGGGGAATCTAAAATGAGTACCAAGATTTTTAGGGAAGCCTTTCTCGGCGTAATACAGATGAAGATTAATAGCTGGTTCCGTTCCTATTAGCTCTTAACATACCTCCAAAATCCAATTTATTGGCCATTGCATTCACGATCATCACTAACCTCTTTGTACGGGTTGCTTCTGTTTTCGCAGTATTTAGCCAGTTGATAAAATAGTTTTGATGTGATTTTGGCATGGCTAAAAAGTTCTTTAAAAGTACTTCTTCATCTGCCAAACAGATTTCAAGGTCATCTGGCATATCGATTTTAAAATCAGCATCAAACGCCAACTGTAATACCGCCTTTGCACCAGCCTCTTTTCTTAAAAGCCTACGTAAAGGCTTATTGAGGGCCATGATAAAATCTCCGTGTCCCATTGGCATTAAACCGATGCCGCTAATCTCAACATCATCAATTTTACCTTTTACCCTAATACTCCTGCGTTCGCCCGGCCTAATTTGTTCGGCTATCTCATGGGGTATAAAAATATAAGTCCAACCGGTTTTCTCGCCATTGGCTTCAAATCGTTCTATTTCGGCTTCTAGGGTTATCATGTAGCTAAATTAAGAAGAAAATAGAATATATATAAAGACAGAGGTTAAGATTGCTAGGTTCCTCGCAATGACGCACCTAAAAAGATTTCCTTAATCTTACTTTTCAAAATTTCTCCTCTACCCCCAGCCCAAACAACGCAAAATCGTATTTTACCGGATCATCGGCATCAAATTCCTTTAATTTCTCTGTTAATTCAACAGCAGTTAGCCAATCGGTTTGTTTACGTGTAATGAGTCCAAGTCTTCTGGAAACACGATCTACATGGACATCGCAGGGACAAACTAAAGCTGAGGTAGGAATAGCATTCCATAAACCAAAATCAACGCCACAATTGTCCTTTCTAACCATCCATCGCAAAAACATGTTTAGGCGTTTACAGGTCGATTTTTGTTTGGGAGAGGAAATATGCTTAATCGTTCTTCTTGGAAAATCTTCTAAGCTGAAAAAATAAGCTCTGAAATGATTCAAAGCCTTCTCGGCCGTAAAATATTCCAGTTCACCTAACATACATGCTGAAGAAGAAAGTTTTACTTCTGATTCCAGCTCTCCTGAAAGATATGCAGGATTAAATTCTTGTTGTGGAAGAAATGCTGTTTCTAAACTTGTTGAGTGTAGGTAATGCTGCTTAAAGAAAGCAACAAAGTATAGCAAATCAGTATCATTAAATGTGCGGTGCTTAAAGCCGAGCAAATTTTTCAGATCAGTATCGCTATGATTGAGCATAAACTGATGAGGATCGTTATCCATCCTAGCCAACAATTCATTGCACTTGTTGATGATGGTTTTACGTTGCCCCCAAGCTAAAATTGCTGCAAAAAATGCAGCAATTTCGATGTTTTGTTTGCCGGTGTATTGATGTGGAATACAAATTGGATCATTAACAATAAAATCGGGTTGGTTGTATTGATCAACTTTAAAATCCAGAAAGTCTTTTAGTTCTGAAAAATCCATTTTTTGGTTACCAGCTGTTTTTTAACGGGTTAACTGTGAAATTATATAAACTGGTTAAGAAAGTGCCTGCTCCAAATCTGCCAACAAATCATCAATATCTTCCACGCCAACGCTTAAACGTAATAGATTATCTGTTACACCCACTTTTTCACGTTCTGCTTTTGGAATAGAACCATGCGTCATCGTAGTTGGGTGATTTATCAACGACTCAACTCCTCCTAATGATTCAGCCAAAGAGAAAACTCTAAAACGAGAAGCAACTCTAAATGTCTCTGTTAAATCGGCTCCTTTCAAAGTTATAGAGACCATACCACCAAAGCCCCGCATTTGCTTTTTCGCAATAGCGTGATTAGGATGATCTTCAAAACCTGGCCAGTAAATTTTATCAATTTTCGGATGATTTTTCAAATAATGTGCAACTTTTTCTCCATTCTCACAATGTGCTTTCATTCTCAGATGAAGCGTTTTAATTCCTCTCAAAACCAAAAAAGCATCTTGCGGACCAGGGGTAGCCCCACAGGCGTTATATACAAAGAATAAATTTTTATATAGCTGTTCATTATTTGTTAAAAGTGCTCCCATAACTACATCAGAGTGACCTCCAATATACTTAGTTACCGAATGCATCACGATATCTGCCCCCAAGTCAATTGGATTTTGAAGATAAGGGGAAGCAAAGGTATTGTCGACCGTTAACAGTACATTATTTGCTTTGGTGATTTTAGCAACACCCTCAATATCAATAATCCGCATGGTAGGATTCGTTGGCGTTTCTATCCAAACAAGCTTCGTATTTGCATTAATATAGGGTTTAAGATGCTCTGGATCCGACAGATCTATAAAATGAAACTTGATGCCATAATTTTCATATACCTTGGTAAAAATTCGGTAGGAGCCGCCGTACAAATCGTTTCCAGTTATTACTTCATCACCTGGCCTCAACAACCTTAAAACGGCATCTGTAGCTCCCATCCCACTGCTGAATGCCAATCCATATTTACAATTTTCAAGGGCAGCTAAGCAATCTTCCAATGCCTTTCGCGTTGGGTTCGTACCTCTGGAATACTCATAACCTTTATGTGCACCTGGCGATTTTTGCCAATATGTTGAAGTTTGATAAATTGGCGTCATGATCGCACCTGTGGTAGGATCTGGCTCTTGACCGGCATGAATCGCTTTGGTTGCAAATTTCATCTCTTTTATATTATTCATATAACTATAACGTATTATTTTGTATCTCCGAATTAAACAAATATCCTAGACGTTTCCCCGTCGGATAACCACTTGCAGCCACGATTGATTGCTTCTGATGAAGCGTAACATCTTTTACCTGAGCAAAAGTAGGCAGTAATAAATCCGTATTGATACAGATAAGGATTGCTCGTTCCAGAATATCGTTTAGAATTTCCTCTGTAACGATATTCGTAGCAAGATCATCATATAAAAAACCTAATGCACCTTCTCCTTCTACAATAAAATGTTTTTCTTTATTAATTAGTATTCTCGCTATCAATGTCCCTTCGTCTGAAAGGCGATTATATTTGATAGAATCTGCTAAAAAATTATGGACATAAATAACGCTACAATAACTTAAATCTTCATTTGCTTTTACGTACTGACTTTGTAAGATGGAATGTCCATCGCTAAAGTTGAAAATGTTACTGTGCATAGAAATCATCAATACATCGCCAGAAAACTTTAAATGCGATTCGAATTGATTAATTTCTTTGTAACTCACTTCTACTGAAGGATCTTTAATCGTATAATCTTGATACAACTTGGCTGCAATCTTGGAGAGCGCTGTCTTCATTTGCCCAAACACCTCTGAGGAGCTCCTATATATTGCTTGTTTTAAGGAAGCTTTGCGCTCTAACTTAGTCAGTATTTCTTTATAGTTTTCTTCTAGCATTTTCTAAAATTCTTAATAGGCTCTAGCAAAAAGTACCCGCTGTGTAGAAGGTTTTCCTGTTACCATACAAACGCCGTCTTCCTGTTTATTATTTAAAGGAATGCACCTAATTGTTGCTTTTGTTTCATCCTTAATCCTTTTTTCTGTTTCAGGTGTCCCATCCCAGTGCGCAGCTATGAAGCCTGTCTTGTCATCGAGTAACGATTTAAATTCTTCGTAAGAGTTAGCTTCTGTAATGTGCTCATTTCTAAACTGAAGCGCCTTATTAAAAATATTAGCCTGGATCTCATCAAGCAGATTGGCAATATATAAATCTAATCCTTCCTGAGGTACAGTAGATTTTTCCTTCGTATCTCTTCTTGCTAGCTCAACAGTGCCATTTTCCATATCTCTACCGCCTATAGCTAAACGAATAGGCACTCCTTTTAGTTCATATTCAGCAAATTTAAAGCCCGGACGTTGGCTATCTCTGTCATCATATTTAACTGAAATGCCTATGCCCTTTAGTTTAACAATTAATTCATCAACAAACAATGAGATTTTCTGAAGATCTTCGTCGCCTTTATAAATTGGCACAATAACAACCTGTATTGGTGCTAATTTCGGAGGTAAAACCAGACCTGCATCGTCACTATGGGCCATTATTAAAGCGCCCATTAGTCTGGTTGACACTCCCCATGAAGTGGCCCAAACATGTTCTAACTTCCCTTCTTTACTGGTAAACTTAACATCAAAAGCTTTGGCGAAATTCTGCCCTAAAAAATGAGATGTACCTGCTTGTAATGCCTTTCCATCCTGCATTAAAGCTTCGATACAATAGGTTTCTAAGGCGCCGGCAAAACGCTCATTTGCGGTTTTCTTACCTTTTACTACTGGAACAGCCATCCAATTTTCAGAAAAATCTGCATAAACATCTAACATTCTTTCCGTTTCTTCAATCGCTTCTTGAGAAGTTGCGTGGGCAGTATGTCCTTCTTGCCATAAAAACTCTGTAGTACGCAGAAATAAGCGTGTTCTCATTTCCCAGCGAACAACATTTGCCCATTGATTAATTAGCAAAGGCAAATCACGATATGATTCAATCCAGCCTTTATAAGTGTTCCATATGATGGTTTCTGAGGTCGGACGAACAATGAGCTCTTCTTCCAATTTTGCAGTTTCGTCGACCACAATATTTCCATTTCCATCATTTTTTAAACGATAGTGCGTTACAACCGCACATTCAGTTGCAAACCCTTCAACATGAGCAGCTTCCTTTGAAAAATAAGATTTAGGAATAAATAAGGGAAAATAGGCATTACTGTGTCCGGTATCTTTAAACTTTTGATCTAAAACGGCCTGCATTTTTTCCCAAATGGAGTACCCATATGGCTTGATCACCATACAGCCCTTCACGGAAGAGTGCTCAGCTAGGTCGGCTTTTATAACAATTTCGTTATACCACTGTGAATAATCATCATTTTTACTTGTAAGGCCTTTGCTCATAACTATTTGGAACGTTTTTTGTGTTAAATTACTTGTATAATAGATTACAAATCTATAAATTTATACCTACAATTTGGTTGCACACACAAACAAAACACACATAATATGAAACCTAACCATTTATTCACCAGTATGCTCGTAGTAACGGCCTTGTTCGTTGCTTCGTGCTCAACATCAAAATTGGCACAAAATGATGCCATTCAAGATGATGTTTATAATACAACTGCTCAGGCAAAAGAGTATAAGGAGGTGGCACAACCACAGATTTTAGCGCAGGATAATACCCAGGCAGACGATTATTACGGAACCAGTGATCCTTATTATGACATGGATTATGCTACAAGAATTAATCGATTTTATTACGCCAATCCATGGAGAACATATTATGATGGTTATTACGGCTATAACTCCGTTCTATTTAACCCATACTTCGATTCGTATGCCTATGGATTCGGAATGGGGGTATTTGGAGGTTTAAATAGTTGGTTCAGCCCCTATTCGTATTGGGGTTTATATGGATCGCCTTACTACAATAACTACTGGGGGCCATATTCTTATCATAACCCATATTATGGGGGAGGCTTTATCGGCGGTGGTGGATATTATGGTTCTATTGGAGGTAGGGGAACGACCAATGGCAACTATGGTCCGCGCCCAGCACGAGGTAGTGAAAATGGGGTAAATAGGGCAAATGGCACAAGATATAATGGAAATCCCAACGGCATAAGCGACAGAACCTCAGCTAGTAGAGCAGAGCGCTATAATCCAAATAATAATGGTTCAACGGGCAGTGCACGCCGTCCTACCGGAACGACAAGTTCTACGCCAAGTAGAGCATCAAACGGTTCTGATTCTCGACCAACACGACAAAACGACGCTCCTCCACCGGCAAGAACATACTCTCCACCTCGTCAAAGTACTCCTCCTCCTTCCAGCAGTAGTAGTGGCTCTAGTTCTAGAAGTGGAAGCGGTAGTTCATCATCAAGCAGCGGTGGCGGCCGTCCAACCAGAGGTGGTGGCAGATAATCTAATTAACTTAATTGGAAAATTCCTATAAGATTTAATTAATCTTATAGGAACAATCCTATCTTTTCAAAAACAGACCGTAAGACTGATGAAAAAAATTATAACAATAGTACTGGTAGCTATAGTAGCCACCACTAGCTCTACTTATGCCCAATATGCAAGTGATGCATTACGTTTCTCCCAAACTAATTATGGAAGTTCTGCCCGTTTTAAAGCAATGGGTAACGCTCAAATAGGTGTCGGAGGTGATATGAGTTCTCTAGGAGGGAACCCTGCTGGTTTGGGTCTTTTTACTAAATCTGAGTTTAGTTTAACACCCGAGTTTAATCAAACAGGCGTTAATGCAACTTATCTTAGTCAAAATCAAAATACCGATAAGAATCAGTTAAATGTAAACCAACTGGGTGCAGTATTTTTTAGCCCGGCTTATAAAAGAAAGGGACAGGATACGAAAAACGGATTGGTAAGTATGGTGTTCGGCTTAGGATATCATAGAAATAATGATTTTAGCATGGAAAGTAACTATGGGGGTTCAAATAATGTTTCTTCAATTACAGATTATTTCGCTGAAATTGCAGGCTCCTCTAATCCAAATTCTCTGATTGCAGGTACACCTGAACGAATTGCGTATGATGACTATTTGATAAGTTACGATAATGTAGCGAATAATTACTTCTCTGAAACCTTTGCCAACGGTTCTGATTACAATACACAAAGCAAAAATGAAATGAGAACTGGCTCAGTGTCAGAATTTAATTTTGCTGCAGCTGCAAATATCAGTAACCAAATCTACATTGGAGCTAGCATAGGTCTATTAAATATCAGGTATAATAGCGATGCCCAGTACATGGAAACAGGAAAGGCTAGAGAATATTTGAATGATAATTTAACAGGTAACAACATTAATTATAAATTATTATTTAATCAAAACCAAATTACCAAAGGCTCGGGTATAAATGGCAGATTGGGTTTAATTTTTAGAGCAGCTGAAGGATTAAGACTTGGTGCAACTTTACAAACACCGTCTTGGTTTGTAATAGATGATAGTACAACTGAGCAGCTAGATAATAGAGGAACGATTAGAGGCAGTAGCGATAGCAAAACTTATGATTTCACCTATAATTTAAGAACTCCGTTAAAAGGTTCATTAGGGGGCAGTTATATTATTGGCGGCCAAGCCTTAATTTCTGCCGATGTAGATTTTATTGATTATAGCAGTACTCGTTTTTCTTCAAATGGCGGCGGTTATAGCGATGTGATTAATGATAATAATGCATCCGTTAGAAAAAATTTCCAAAGTGCTATAAATTACAGATTTGGACTAGAGTATAAGATTGATTTAATAAGTTTAAGAGGTGGTTACGCTGTAAATGGAAGTCCTTATAAAACGGACGAAACCGGAATGTTTGATACTAAAATTTATAGTGGTGGTATAGGTTATCGAACTAATAAATACTCGTTAGATTTAGCCTATCAAAGATTAGAGAACACCAATATACTGAGTCCCTATACCTTAAATAACGGAAATGAGCCTCTTGCTACCACCATAAATACAAAAAATAATGTATTCCTAACTTTTGGATTGAGGTTTTAGGTTGCGTCAACTATTTATTTGTCAATTGTATTAAAATAATTTATCCTTTTATATTGAAATTGTTATCTTCACTGTTTAATTTAATAATAAGAAGTTATGACAGGTACAGTAAAATGGTTTAACGATGCTAAAGGCTTTGGTTTTATAACCCCAGAAGAAGGCGGTAAAGATATATTTTGCCACCATTCTGCAATTAAGGCTACAGGACAAAGATCGTTGCAAGAAGGACAAACAGTGGAATATGAAGTGAAAGAAGGCAAAAAAGGTCCAGAAGCTGAAAACGTAAGAGTAACCGGATAATAAGTAATATTTTTTATTTATTTATTTGATGCAAAAAATGCCACTAAAAATTAGTGGCATTTTTGTTTTTATGATAAACCTACCACAGCCAGGGACACTAATAAGGCCAAACCAAAGCTTAGTAAAGTGCCTATTAACACATATTCGGTCAATTTAATATCGTGTGCTTCTTTTAAATCTCCAAATCTAAAAATCGACTTTGCTGCTAATAAAAAACCCACTGCCTCAAAATGATGGGTACAAACAAATAGGAAAATGAGCAATCTCTCCAACATGCCAATATATCTCCCTGCTTCTTGTAAAGAACTTGCTTTTTTACTATCGCCAGTAGGCAGCCATTTCGCTATAATCATTTTAATGACCATGGCGGTTGGTGAGGTAAGAACCAATGCTCCAACAACAAAAACCCATATCTTCTGTTCATATATAAACAAACTGCTTAAATCTGGTTGAATATAATTTATCCAGCATGCCAGAATTACCAGTAGATGTAAACCCTGATCGATGAAGAACCAACGTCTTTTAGTTTTTGCCCGTTGATAAATTAACTTAATGCTATCGATTACCAAATGAGTAATTCCTATTGCTAGGGCTATTTTCCAAACTCCAAACGAAAGAAAAATTAAAAAAACCAGTACCGTATGAATGATTACGTGCCAATAGAGCTTAAGTGATTTTAATTTCTTCCTTTCTTTTTCCAGCACCCATGAATTTGGCTGAAAGAAAAAATCACCAAGTATATGAGCTAATAAGAGCTTGAGCAAAGTAATTTCCATCTCTATTTTTCTATCAAGTTAGTAATTTTACTCCTGTATTTACCTTCCACTGCTAAAATTTCTGTATAGTAGGCTCTTTTTAGAGCTTCACTTACAGAAGATTGGCTCCTACCCGATATCTCTGCGATTTTATCTTGCTTCATGTTTTTGTTTTCAATCGCATATTTTACCATTTCTGCCGCTATTTGACCCCAGTTGTCCATTGCAATTAACGCCAGTCGTAAATAAAGATTAATTTCCTCATCAAAATCTTGCCATGGTGTTACAAAAGCCATGTTTACCTTTGCAGTCTTTAAATTATCGAATGCTCTCCCCGAATTAATGAATGCTTCACCATTAGCCTCGGTTAGTTTTGGAGCGTTCCCGCTTTTTTTCCCTAGGCCAATCCCTATTCTAACATCTCCCTTTTTGAAAGTTTTGATACAAGCTTTGATGTAGATAGCATTTAACAGAGCATCGTCAGGATCCAGTTCGATTTGAAAACTATCTCCTCTAAAAATTTCCCATTTATTATGTCTGCCCTTTAGGTTTGTTAAAGAACTTTTCAAGACGTTAATCCAACCTTCTGGTAACTTTCTCGAATTAATAATATCACCTGTTATTACTGCTATCATACTGCTAATATCGGGTATATAACCGATAAATCAAAATATCGGTCAATTAACCGATAAATAACAATATCGGGTATATGACCGATCTCATGGAGAAAACTAATTTAATCAAATAACTGTTATATTGAACATGAGCCTAATTAATTTCACAAACAAAGGAATATATTGCAAACAAGGTAACTTTTACATCGACCCCTGGCAACCAGTAGATTACGCTGTTACAACCCACGGACATGCAGATCACGTAAAATGGGGCAACAAACATTACCTTTGTCACGAGTTAACAAAGCCCATTTTAAGGCAACGATATGGCCTTGAAGAAAACGTCCAAACGCTCCCCTATCATCAAACAATCAATATAAATGGCGTAAAACTAAGCCTGCATCCAGCGGGTCATGTCATAGGATCTTCCCAAATAAGATTAGAGTATAAAGGCGAAGTTTGTGTGGTTTCAGGAGATTACAAATTAGAATATGATGGGATTAGCACAGCATTTGAGCCCGTTAAATGCCATACTTTTGTATCTGAAAGTACTTTTGGACTCCCAATATATCATTGGGAGCCGCAATATCAAATTTTCGAACAAATTAAAAACTGGTTATCAGCCAATAATGCTAAGCAAAAAACCAGTATACTGATCGCCTATAGTTTAGGAAAAGCACAACGGTTAATTAAAAATCTAGCTGGAAGCTATCCAATTTATGTACATCAATCTGTAGCCAAATTAAATGAAGGTTTTGTAAAAGCAGGAATTAACTTACCTGAAACGATAACCATAACCCCTCTGATTAAAAAAGAAGAACTCCAAAAAGGACTAATCATCATTCCCCCTGCACTCGCAGATGGTAAATGGGTTAAAAGCTTAATCCAGCCTGCTACGGCAATATGCTCTGGGTGGATGATGGTTAGAGCTGGAAGAAGATGGAGAAGCGCAGATGCTGGATTTACCCTAAGCGATCACGCTGATTGGCCAAGCTTACTCGAAGCAATTAAAGCAACTCAAGCCGAAAAAGTTTTTGTAACGCACGGTTATACAGCCATCTTTTCGAAATACCTGAATGAAATTGGGATAACAGCAGAAGAAGTTAATACAAAATATGGTTCGGAAGAAAATGATGACGATAACCAAATTAAACAAAACGAAATCTCTTGAAACACTTTGCAGCATTAATACAGCAACTTGAACTTAGCAACAAAACGAACGACAAAATTGCCGCGCTCGTGGACTATTTTAGTAGTGCCAACGAAAAAGATAAACCGTATGTTATCGCAATGTTTACTGGTAAAAAGCCAAAACGTCCGGTTAGTACTGCACTAATTAAAGAATGGGCAATCGCAGAAAGTAACATTCCATCCTGGCTATTTACCGAAAGTTACCATAATGTAGGAGATTTAAGTGAAACCATTGCATTGGTTTTGCCACCCGCAAAAACTGAAATAGATAAGCCGCTGCAAGAATGGATGAGCGACCTTGCAGCTATATCGTCACAAAATGAGGAACAAAAAAAAGAATATATCTTAAGTACATGGAATGGATTAAATACATCAGAAAGATTTATTTTCAATAAGTTAATTTCTGGCAACTTCCGGATTGGCGTTTCCAATAAAATGTTAGTGAATGCGATTGCAAAACAAAGCGGCATCGAAAGCAGTAAGATTATGCATGCGATTATGGGAAAATGGGACCCCAGCAAAATTACCTACCAACAACTCATTGATGGTGCACACGTAAATACCGACAATTCGTGGCCATATCCTTTTTGTTTGGCTTATGCACTCGATACTGAACCAGAAAACATAGGAAAACCCTCCCAATGGCAAGCAGAATGGAAATGGGACGGCATTCGTGGACAAATCATCAAGCGAAACGGGGAACTTTTTATCTGGTCGAGAGGAGAAGAGCTCGTAACAGATCAGTTTCCGGAGCTTCACTTTTTAAAAAACGAACTACCAGATGGAACCGTTTTAGACGGTGAGATACTCTCCATTAAAAATGGGCAGGTACAATCCTTTAGTACGCTTCAACAACGCTTAAATAGAAAAACAATTACCAAAGATCAGCTAATTAATGCACCCATTGGATTTTACGTCTATGATATATTAGAATATAAAACAGAAGACATTCGGTTAAAAAAATTACAAGAGCGAAGAAAGATTTTAGAAAAGGTTATAGCTGATTTAATTACTACTGATATTGTAAAAATCTCTCCCGTAATACCCTTCGAAACCTGGGAAAATCTAGGGGCACTTCGACTAACTGCAAGGCAAATAAATAGCGAAGGCATCATGCTAAAAAATATAAACTCTACGTTTCATAGTGGGCGAAAGCGTGGAGACTGGTGGAAATGGAAAATAAACCCTTATACCATCGACGCTGTAATGATTTATGCACAGAAAGGAAGTGGCAGGCGTGCGAATTTTTATACTGATTATACTTTTGCAGTGAGTGACGGTGAAAAATTAATTACCATAGCAAAGGCCTATTCAGGGTTAACCGATAAAGAAATAAAAGAAGTAAACGCGTTTGTAAATAAAAATGCTATAGAAAAATTTGGTCCGGTAAGAACCGTAAAACCTGAACTTGTGTTTGAAATAGCCTTTGAAGGAATCGCAGAAAGCAAACGCCACAAAGCGGGTCTTGCCTTACGTTTCCCCCGTATCGCGAGATGGCGAAAAGATAAAAAAGTAAGCGAAATAAATACGTTAGATGATTTAAAACAGCTAATTTCCTCGGTGAGTTTAGCACCTGAAGAAAAATAATAATTCATTATGCAACAAACCATCGGCTATAAAAAAGTACAAGACTGGCTAAAAGCCGATAAAAAAAAGCCATTTGATTTTCAAGAGGAAGCCTGGCAATATTATGCCGATGGTTACAGTGGATTGGTAAACGCACCGACCGGGTTTGGCAAAACTTTTTCCTTGTTTTTAGCGGTTGTGATGGAAGGGTTGAGTCAAGAAAAGTCAAAGAAAAATGCAAAAGAGAGATTACAATTAATTTGGATCACCCCTCTTAGATCACTTGCAAAAGATATCGCCAGAGCAATGAATGAAACGTTGCAAGCATTAAACCTAGATTGGCATGTCGGTGTTAGAAATGGAGATACTAGCCAAAATGAGAAATTAAAGCAAAAAAAATCCATGCCTGAAATCTTGCTCATTACTCCTGAAAGCCTCCATCTCTTACTCGCCCAAAAAGGTTCTTCCATTTTATTTAATAATCTTAAATGTATCGTTGCGGATGAGTGGCATGAACTACTCGGCAGCAAGCGAGGTGTAATGGTTGAATTGGCAATTTCGCGGATCAAAGCATTAAATAAGAACAATTTATTAAGAATATGGGGGATTTCAGCGACAATAGGAAACTTAGATGAAGCCCTGGATGTAATAGAACCAGATTTAACGGCAAAACGAGTCATTATTAGAGCAAAACTATCTAAGAAGATTACGATTAAGTCTATTTTACCTGATGACATAGAAACTTTACCATGGGCCGGTCACCTAGGCTTAAAGTTAGCTTACAAACTGCTGCCCATTATAAAAAAAAGCAAAACCACGCTTATTTTTATCAATACCAGGGGCCAATCAGAAATGTGGTATCAGCACCTGCTAAATATAGAACCTGATTTAGCAGGGCGACTTGCGATCCATCATGGATCGATAGACTTCGAGCTACGCAACTGGATAGAAGAGTCATTACATACAGGTTTACTAAAGGCTGTGATTGCGACTTCATCTTTGGATCTGGGGGTGGATTTTAAGCCCGTAGACACGGTGGTTCAAGTCGGATCTCCGAAAGGCGTTGCGCGCTTTCTGCAACGGGCTGGTCGGTCAGGCCATTCTCCTGGCGCTACTTCTAAGATCTATTTTTTGCCCACCCACGCACTGGAATTAGTTGAAGCTGCAGCAATTAAAGAAGCAGCTAAAAACAATAACATAGAAAGCAGAGAACCTATGGTTATGGTATTTGATACTTTAATCCAATATCTGGTGAGTTTAGCCGTAGGTGATGGATTTGATGATCAACAAATCTATCAAGAGGTAAAAAATACACATGCCTTCAAATTATTACTTCCTGAAGAATGGTCGTGGATAATGCAATTTATAACAACTGGTGGCGACAGCTTAACAGCCTATCAAGAATTTAATAAAGTAGTTAAAGACGAACAAGATGGCCTTTGGAAAGTAAAAAGCAGACAGATAGCCATGCGCCATCGGCTGCATATCGGAACGATAATAAGTGATGCCATGCTAAAGGTCAAGTTCCTCTCAGGAGGCTACATAGGGATGGTAGAAGAATATTTCATCTCTAAGCTTAAACCGAATGATAGCTTTACGCTTGCAGGAAGAATTTTAGATTTTGTACAGCTCAAAGATATGACGGTAATTGTACGCCGAAGTAAGAAAAAAAGGGCGATGTCACCGAGTTGGTTAGGCGGGCGCTTACCCTTATCTTCCAATCTGGGGGCGGTACTGAGAAAAAAATATAACGAAGTTTTGGATCAACACCATGAAGACGAGGAACTGGATACCGTTTATCCATTATTCTTAAAGCAACAGGAAAAATCTCATGTTCCAAAAGAAAATGAACTTTTAATTGAATTAATAAATAATAGAGAAGGCTTTCATCTGTTTTCATATCCTTTTGAGGGAAGATTAGTGCATGAAATACTTGCTGCTCTGGTTGCTTATAGATTGAGTCGCTTGGTGCCTATCACCTTCTCAATTGCCATGAATGATTATGGTTTTGAATTATTGAGTGACACCGAAATACCAATGGATGATGCTATTGCCTATGATATTTTTTCACCAGTTAATCTGGCCCAAGATATTAAATTGAGCATTAATTCAACTGAAATGGCCAGAAGAAAATTTAGGGATATTGCCTGTATTGCAGGTCTTGTTTTCCAGGGATATCCCGGGAAATATGTGGCAAATAAACACCTCCAATCTTCGGCTGGATTATTTTTTAATGTGTTTAGCGATTTCGATAAACATAATTTACTTTTGCGTCAGGCATACGATGAGGTGTTTTACCAACAATTGGAAGAACCACGTCTGTTGGCAGCACTACACCGGATACAGCAAAGCAATATTGTAATTACACATCCCAAAAGCTTTACTCCGCTCTCATTCCCTATTAAAGTAGACAGTTTAAGAGCTAATATGAGTTCAGAAGAATTAGATAATAGAATTGAAAGAATGAAGGCAGAAGCAGCAAAATTTTAAATAATGACGATTACAGTTTGCGACGAAGAGTTTATTTTAATTAAGGAAAGGGCACTATTTTTACCTGAAAAGCAGCTTTTGGTCATCAGCGATTTGCATCTTGGCAAATCAGCTCATTTTAGGAGAGCTGGCCTACAAGTACCTTCTACAGTAGCACAAAGTGATTTACAACGGTTGTCTTTAATCATTGAGCGTTATGCGCCGCAAACATTACTTATTAATGGCGATATGTTTCATCATCAACTAAATAGCGATGTTGATGATTTTAGCAGATGGAAGAGCTATTATCGGAACCTTGAATTTATATTAGTCAAGGGTAATCATGATCGATTGGCAGATAAACATTACCAAGATTTAGGCATCCATGTGTACGAACCCAGTTACTGCACGGATAAACTTTGCTTTATTCATGATTCTACAGCTTGCAAAGAAGAAACCTTATATCCTATTAGTGGTCACATCCATCCTGGAGTAACCATTATAGGTAAGGCTAAACAAAGACTACGATTTCCTTGCTTCTATTTTGGAAAAGAATATGCCATTTTACCTGCATTTAGTGCTTTTACGGGGCTTTTCAACATCAAGCCCAATAAAGGAGAGGATGTTTATGCGATTACCCCCACAAAGGTATTAAAGGTATAACTGTTATTTAAAAAAGCATCAAACGACTTTTTTTTATAATCCGTGCAACAATAATAGAGAAATTGCGACTACCTTATAGAAACAATTTTATTTATATCCACAATACTAAATCATTGGCATCCACAGAGAAAAAAACGGATCTTGAATTAATTGCACTGTGCCAAGCCAACAATGACTTGGGGTATAGCGAATTATATGGAAAATATGCTAGACGTATCTATAATTCGATCCATAGAATCGTTTCTCATACTGCCGAAGCTGAAGACATTCTTCAGGAAACATTTCTAACTGTTTTTAAGGAAATTAACAAGTTAAGTAATGTGGTGAATTTTGAGGCTTGGGTAAAACGAATTGCTATCAATAGAGCTATATCTCATTTAAGAAAAAAGAAAATTGAATTTTCTAATATAGATACCACGGACATAGTAGCAGAAGACGAATATGACATACAGGAAAATGAATTATTTGAAACCCGAATAGAAGATGTTAGAAACAGTATAGAAAATTTGCCGCAAGGTTATAAAACGATAGTTTGCTTATACCTATTTGAAAATATTTCTCAAGAAGATATAGGTGCTATGTTAGGAATATCACATAACACGGTAAGAACCCAGTACCATCGCGCAAAAAAGAAAGTTTTATTATCACTAAAAGATAAAATTTATGAATGACCCTTTAAAAAAATATATCCAAGAAAACCGTGAGGATTTTGATCATCTCGAGCCCTCCGTGGATATTCTTTTTAAGATAAAAGCACAACTAAAAAGCTCCCCAAAAGAAAGGAAAGGAGTAACACGATTAATTGTGCAGCATAAATGGTTGGTCGCAGCTGCTATCTTATTATTGGTGTCGGCAACTTACTTGCTTGTTTCTAATCATAAGGTGCGGAACGAGCAGCTCGTAAAAAAAGAAGTTACTAAAGATAACAGCAGACTATTAGCTAAAAACAAAAAAGATATTGGAGTCAAGATTGTGCAAAAGGTTTCAAAACCTACTATTAATTACCTAAAGAAAAAGCGTAAAAAACTATTTCAACATAACCCCTTACTAGCAGCCTATCGTAATTTAACAGACAGTAGTTCAGCAAGCACTAGATTAGCAGCAATACTTGAAATTCAAGAATCAACAATGATGAGTTATGACATCATTGATAAGTTAACACAGACATTAAATCACGATTCCAACAGTAATGTTCGTTTAGCTGCACTTAATCTGATGAGCAAATATGCACAAGATAATTATGTTAACAATGCATTTATGACATCACTTTCAAATCAGAGCGACCCCTTATTGCAATTGAACTTAATCCAATTACTTAGTCAAACCGACAACCCTAAGCTAGATGATAAATTATACGCCCTTGCAAACGACCCTACAACGTTTGCACAAGTTAAAGATCAAGCTTATTTAGTATTACTTAATCAAAACAAACTTTAAAAACATACAACAATATGAAAAAGCAATTTATTATCCTCTTAGTGCTCTTAAGTGCAAACTTCATTGTTAAAGCTCAACAAGAGTATCGATTAGCAAAATCAAGTGGGAACCTAAAAATCAATATGTCTAGTGTCAACGTAGAAGGCTATGATGGCAAAGAGATAATCTTTTCTGGTCAAAAAATCGTAATAGACGAGCCGACTGATGAGCGCGCAAAAGGTCTCGTACCCATAAGCTCATCAAGATACATAGATAACACCGGAATTGGTATTAACGTAAGTGAAAACGGCCAAAATGTTACGGTTAATTTAGTTTCAAAAAAACCAGTCGGCGTAGTCACTATCAAAGTCCCACAAAACATGAAAGTGTCAATTATGAACAATTTCAATACCGGAAATTTTGTTTTTAGCTACAATTCCTCTGTAAATATGAGTAACACAACTAACGATAACAAAACGGTGGAGAAAGTTTCTGATGAAATTGTTCTGAAAAACCTGAAAAATGAAATTGAAGTATCGGTTTACAATAGTAAGATTAAACTAGAGAATAATACTGGCCCAATGAATATTAAAACGGTATCGGGTTCTGTTGATGCCATATTTAATGGCGATATTAAGGGGCCAGTTTCAATTGTTTCAGCTACAAATTATGTAGATGTGACCATGCCAGCGACCACCAAAGCAAATATAGAAATGGGAAGTAGTTACGGAAAACTTTTTGCTGGTAAAGAGTTCAAATTCGATCTTGACAAAACAGAGACAGAAAGCTTTTCAAATGTAGCAACAATAGGAAGTCGTGTTGCAGGCAGACAAATTTATACAGCTGCGAAAGTAGATACCGCCACTAGTTCAGCTACTAAAGCAAAAACTTCTAGTAGTGGTGGAAAAAATAAAACCGAAGTTATCGTAGTCAAAGGCTTTCCAACTGCTAGATTGTCTGGCACTACTAAAGGCACAGGAGTTCAAATATTAAATGGCGCTGTTTTCACAGACGGCAATAACCTCTTTACTAGAAGTTACGCTTTAGGTGGTGATAGAATTAAGGGCAAACTCAATGGAGGTGGAGTTGATCTCATTTTCAAATCGACCAACAAGAACGTTTATTTAAGAGAAAAATAGCAATTATTCATTAGCTAATTGGCCAATTGATTAATTAGCTAATGAATTTCTTCTCGTAAACCTGCCGTCCAATCGCCAAACATCCTTTGCTCTATTTTGATGATCTCTTTTGCATGATCCTCCCAATCAGGAGAGAATTCTTTCAATTGGTTAAGCATCTCTTCCAGGTGCCCCTCTTCTTCTAAAATAATTGACTTTACGGTAACTTTACTTTCATTTGCAGTGAGTACGCTTTGATAGATGGGATAAAGTTCATCGGCCCGAACCTCAATTGCATAAGTCACAAATAAATAGGCAGCGAACTTTAAATCAGCACCTGACAAATTAAAATGCTCTTTCAAATACCTACAAACTTTGACATCGAGGGTATTAAGGTAAAAACGGGTGTGGTTTGGTGCGAGCAGTTCAGTATTATGGTAAGTTTTACATATATTATCGTCCAACTTAGCTAATTGCTTCTTTAAATAATAAGCGTGACGATGCTCTTCCGCAGCATGTTTTAAAATCAATAAGGTTACCTCTTCTTTGTGTTCGGCTGCAGAAATTTTTCTCGCGCCAGCATTTTCCATGAAGGAGAGCGTGTTTAACCACTTTGAGTGTAAAGTATTATCTTTAACGATGCTTGATAGAAGGGTGTTTAAGTGCATATTATAGGTCATCTAGGGCTTGACTAATTGTGCTGTAAATATACGCCAGTTCTTCATTAGTGATAATATATGGCGGCAAAATATAAACAATATTCCCTAATGGCCTGAGTACAATACCTTTATTTAAGAAATAAGTATACAAATTATCTCTTAACGAGCTCAAATACGAAGTAGAATCCTCAGTTTGCCATTCTATTGCGATAATTGTTCCGGTGTGCCTTATCGTTTTTACTTTTGCATGACCTGCAATTTTATTCATAAAAAGCGAATGTTGGGCTTCTATCCGTTTAATATTTGCTAATGTTTGAGGCTCTAATAAGATAGCCAGACTTGCTAATGAAGCCGCACAAGCTACAGGATTAGCTGTAAACGAATGTCCGTGATATAAAGTCTTTAATTTATCATCACTTAAAAAAGCCTCAAAAATTTTGCTATTGCAGGTAGTTACACCTAAAGGCATAGTACCCCCGGTTAAACCCTTGCTCAGACAAAACAGATCGGGCTTTTCATTTAATTGCTCGCTGGCAAAATAGGTTCCTGTACGACCAAATCCTGTCATCACCTCATCCGCAATACACAAAATCTCACTCTCCTGGCAAATTTTAATTAATTTATCCAAATACTTTGCCTCGTACATCTGCATTCCTCCAGCTCCTAAAATTAAAGGCTCAAAAATGAAACAGGCTAACTGAGATTTTAAACTTAGGATCCGAGATTTCAGATCTTCAATGTTTTCAGCACAGGGCAAATCAATAAATTCAACGTCAAACAGTAGTTCGTTAAATGGATCAGTAAAAATGCTCCTCCCACTTACCGACATAGCGCCAAAAGTATCTCCGTGGTAAGCATCTCTAAAAGCTAATACTTTTTTACGGCTAGTATTTCCTAGATTACGCCAATATTGAAAAGTCATTTTTAAAGCCACTTCAACAGCTGTCGATCCGTTATCACTATAAAACACCTTCTCTTGCCTGCCTGGCAGCAATGGCAATAATTGCTCGGCCAATAAAACGGCCGGCTCATGAGTGAAGCCAGCAAATATCACGTGTTCTAATTTCAGTAACTGTTCTGATACTTTTGCCGCAATTCGGGCATTAGCGTGCCCATGAATATTTACCCACCAGGAAGAAACAGCATCAATATAGCGCTTTCCCTCTTCATCTATTAAATAAACACCTCTTCCTTCTACAATGGGAAGTTGAGGTAGTGCACCTTTCATTTGTGTATAAGGATGCCAGATTACTTTTTTATCTCTTTCTTGTAAGTTCATATTCCAATTGGTTCTATTTTATGTTTCATAAAGAAATAACTTATGATCAGCATCATTACCATTGTACAAATCACAGACCCCTCTATTCCGAACTCGCCACCTGAAAGATGGCGGGGCCCAATTGGCTTTGTGTTAAGTAAGCCAGTCGTTTTATTTCCACTAACGTTAAAGCCAAACAAAACACCTTGAGCAAAGTTCCAGCCCAAATGAATACCGATGGCCCAACTTATATTGCGATGGTATAAAGTAACCATGGAGAATAATATACCAGCCAAACTAATATTGAGCATTGCCAGCCAGGTAAAACCCGCATTCCCTGTATGAAGAAGTCCAAAAAGTACACCATTAATCAACACAGAAACAGTTAAGGGATATGTTTCTGCAAGAACAAACAAAGCATATGTTCTAAAAAATAGTTCCTCAAACAAGGCAACAATTAAAAAGTATAAGATGTAAAAGAAAAACAAACCGATATTTATACTTCCCATCATAAAAGAAGCATTTCCAGTTAATGCCATCAACATAACACAAATTGTCATTATAATAACCCCAATAACAGTTCCCTTTAAAAGACCACTAAACGCGCCTTTTTTTGTAATAAAAAAATCGTGAAACGTTATAGGATAAAAAATTTTGGTAAGAAGAAACAATGCTCCGAAAACTGAAAATATGAGGAAAAACTCTAAAAAAACAATGGAGTGCTCTGTAGGTAATCCTTTAACAAAGGGTATTTGTTGAATAAGTCCGACCGGTAACGCAAAGAGTAAAACACAAAATAGGAATAAAACTAATTTTGCTATTGGCAAGACCGCATGTAATAAATGTTTATGCATTGTTTAAACTCTTAAGCAATCGAACTACAGCTTGATCGGTTTTAAAAGTGAGCTTATGTTCATCTAGTTGAGCTATTTTTTCCCATCTGAAGGATTGGGCTGAATCTGCGTCAAAATCAAAGACATTGGTTTTAAAATTCAGTTGCAATGGCGAAATAGATTTTACCAAATAATAAATACTAATTACCTGGCTTTCATTGAATGCAGATTTCTCATAAAAGTCAGTCGTATAAAAATGTTGTAGTACCTCAATTTCAGCATTACATTCTTCTAAAAACTCGCGTTTTAAAGCTTCAATAAGTCCTTCACCCAATTCAACTCCTCCTCCAGGAAACTTTGTAAAGTCCATTCCAAACTCTCGCTCATCGCTTAGTAGAACTTCTTCGTAATCGTTGATCAGCAATCCATAAACTCTTAGATTAAAATAGCTCATTGACTAAAATGTTTTTGATTTTTAGTTACATTTTCCATTGTCCAGACAATTTCTCCCTTAAAAGCTTCCTGTCTGACAGGGCAATTTGGCATTTTACAATAATTACAACAAGCGGGGAGGCATGGATCAGCATGTATAAATAGCTCTGTTTCGTAAACTCCAGATAGATTAATTAATTGATCGATATTTGAAATCTGCTGATGAACGACATTTAGATCAAAGTAATATGGTAACGTTACGTGACAATCTATATGCAAATCAGCGCCATATTGTTGCGCCCTTAAATTATGTACGTCAATCCAACTATCCTGCCTATTGTCTTGTAGAACCTTCACAATATCTTTTACTAATTCGATATTGCTTTCGTCCATTAAGCCTCCAACCGATCTCCGAGTTAATTTATATCCGTTAAAAATGATGTATATGCCCATGGCAATAGATATCACCCCATCAAGCCAATAAATTTGTGTAAGTTGAATTAAAATAATTCCTAAAACTAAACCACCACTGGTGATCGCATCTGATAGTAAGTGTTTGCCATCTGCTTCTAACGTAATTGAATGATGTTTTTTTCCAGTAGAGATCAAATAAAACCCGACAATCAAATTAATCAACCCTGTTGCACCAATAATAATTGCACCATCATACAACTTCCCGATTTCATTTGTATAAAGTAAATCGTATGACGATTTTAAAATAATGATAATTCCAGCCACACTAATGAGCACACCCTCTACAAAAGCTGAAAAAAACTCTACTTTACCATGCCCATATGGATGATTTTCGTCCTTCGGCAATGTAGTTAGATAAATGCTATAGAACGCAAATGCACTAGCTAGCACATTTACAATACTCTCAGCAGCATCTGTTAAAATAGCATTTGAGTGGGTTAGAAAATAAGCCACGAATTTTGCCAGCATTAAAATAATACTCACACAAAGAGAAATCAGAATGGCTTTCTTTTTTGGATGCAATTTGGAGAATTTTGATTCAAAAGTACAGTTTAGGCGTTAAATTATCTCAAAAAGTATTTTTTTTACCCGCTAATTGTAATCGATGTTTATATTTGCTATTTCACAGCAACATTATGACATTTTTATCCGAAAGAATCAATAACTTATCAGAATCTGCAACACTTAAAATGACGAAGCTTGGCCGCGAATTAACGGCTAAGGGCATAAACGTTATAAGTTTGAGTATTGGCGAGCCAGATTTCAACACTCCTGAACACGTAAAAGACGCTGCAAAAAAAGCGCTTGACGAAAATTACACTCGTTATTCACCAGTTCCTGGCTATCCAGAATTACGTAAAGCAATTTGCGAGAAGCTAAAGAATGAAAACAATTTAACTTATGATATTTCTCAAATTGTTGTTTCGACAGGTGCAAAGCAATCACTTTCTAACGTGATTTTAACACTCATCAATCCTGGAGAAGAAGTTATTATCCCAACTCCTTATTGGGTTTCCTATTCAGAAATGGTAGTATTGGCAGAGGGAAAATCTGTTTTTATCGATACCGATATTGAAAGTGATTTTAAAATTACTCCTGCGCAACTTGAAGCTGCAATAACACCAAAAACCAAGCTGTTCATGTTTTCTTCTCCTTGTAACCCAACTGGATCTGTTTACAGTAAAGAAGAATTAGCTGGCTTAGTTAAAGTGTTCGAGAAATATCCCAATATTTTCATCCTATCGGATGAGATCTATGAGCATATTAACTTTATTGACAAACATGAGTCTATCGCGCAGTTTGAAAGTATTAAAGATCGGGTAATTATTGTGAATGGCTTCTCAAAAGCATTCGCAATGACTGGCTGGCGACTTGGCTATATTGCGGCAAGTAAGGAAATAGCAGCTGCTAATGATAAAATGCAAGGACAAACCACTTCTGGAACATGCTCAATAGCACAACGTGCTGGAATAGCCGCTTACGAACAGGGTTTAGAAACTGTTTTAGAAATGAAAAAAGCTTTCAAAAGACGCAGGCAACTGGTGTATGATTTATTAAATGATATACCTGGAGTTAAAACCAACCTGCCAGACGGAGCATTTTATTTTTTTCCAGAAATAAGTTCTTTCTTCGGTAAAAGAGATGCGGAAGGAAACATAATTAAAGACTCTGCTGATCTAGCCTTATATTTACTAAATGTTGGTCACGTAGCAACTGTTGGCGGCGATTCATTTGGCAACAATAACTATATCCGTCTTTCTTATGCCGCATCAGACGAAAGTCTGATTGAAGCATTACGAAGAATTAGAGAAGCATTAGGAAAGCTAAATTAATATCAATTAGCTAATTAGTAAATATACTAATTAGCTAATTAACTAATTAACTTCGTATCGCTTCTACAGGATCTAACCTGGAAGCAGAAAATGCTGGCCAAAATCCAGAGATCATACCGATGATTACCGAGATCCCAATACCGAGCACGATATTTTTGAAGTAAAGAATAATTTCAATATCAGCGCCATAGGTAAACAAAAGGGTAATTCCATATACAAGTCCTAAACCCAATGCGCCACCCATAATACAAAGCGCTATCGCCTCGAACATAAATTGTAGCAAAATAAAATAGTTTTTTGCGCCTAGCGATTTTTGAATACCAATGATGTTGGTTCTTTCCTTAACGGAAACAAACATGATATTTGCTATTCCAAATCCACCTACCAAAATCGAAAATCCCCCGATTACCCAACCGGCCACATTCACCATTCCAAACATTAAATCCAGCTGGTTAGATATCATGGTGGTTTTATTAAGTGAGAAGTCATCTTCTTCCCCGGGTTGCAAGCGATGAATAGACCTCATCATACCTTTAAGCTCACTTTCAACGTCCTCCAAACTTACATTTTCTTTTCCCCTAACCGTTACTTGCGGATTATAACGTTGATTGTTTATATCAAAAATTCCCTTGGCAAAATTCAACGGTATCAATACATTCTTATCCTGCGACATTCCCATCATGTCCTCCCCCTCGCGTTTAAAAACACCAACAACTGTTACCCTCCTACCCATTATCTTAACCTGTTTACCAACAGGATCCGTACCATCAAATAATCCGTCAGCAACCTCAGCCCCAACGATACAGACTGGGCTACCAGATCTACCTTCAGTTTCTGTAAAATATCTACCGTCTTGAAACTCTAAATTCCACGTCAGATTATATTCCTGTGAAGCAGCATTTAAACCAATACCCTCTACAGAATTACTTCTATATTTAATGGTACGATTATTAGTCGAAACCTCAAAACAAATCCCACGGGCGAGTTCCAACCGATCCTTTAAACCGTTATAATCTCTTAATGAGGGCTCAGGACGGTTTACATATTTCCACCAAGGAAAATTGTCACTGAAAATCCAGGGCCATTTCTGAACAAACAAAGTATTTGATCCCAGTTTGTCAACGCTAGCCTGAAGTTTGTCTCGCAAAGTATCAACCGCCGTAAAAACAGTTATAATGGTAAAAATACCAATAGTAATGCCCAATAAAGAGAGCATTGTCCTGAGTTTGTTTTGGCGAAGTGCATCAAATGCAAATCTAAAACTTTCGCCTATTAGCCTGAAAATTATCATAATTAATATTTAGACCAAAAATAGCAGAAAAGGTTACAGATTAAGTAGTATAATATAAAAAATACAAAGATTACAAAAACTCCTTTCTACTCTTACTGTTTATTTATTAGAAAAACAAAATTATAATTCGTAAATTTGCGCCCTAATTTACTACATCAAGAAATAGTGATACGATGGCTTAAAATAAATTATTTTAAGCATTAAAAACTCTTTCTTACAAATAAAGACATAAAGAAAAATAGATGAAATTATCTCAATTTAAGTTTAATTTACCAGAGTCGCTATTAGCGAATAATCCTGCAGAACATAGAGACGAAGCCCGTTTAATGGTTTTACATAAAGACAGCGGCAAGATTGAGCATAAGATTTTTAAAGATGTTTTAGGTTATTTTGATGATCAGGACGTAATGATCTTGAACAATACTAAAGTATTTCCTGCTCGGTTATACGGAAATAAAGAAAAAACTGGCGCAACCATTGAAGTTTTTTTATTGCGGGAACTGAATAAGGAATTACGCTTATGGGACGTCCTAGTTGATCCAGCACGTAAAATACGAGTAGGTAATAAGTTATATTTTGGCGATGATGATCTTCTAGTTGCTGAGGTAGTAGACAATACAACTTCGCGTGGACGTACCATTCGTTTCTTATTTGATGGAACCGATGAAGAGTTCCGTAAGAATGTAGAAATTTTAGGAGAAACGCCGCTTCCGAAATACATTAAACGTAAGGCAACAGCTGAAGATAAAGAACGTTATCAAACTATTTTCGCTAAGCATGAAGGTGCGGTAGCTGCGCCAACAGCGGGATTGCATTTTAGCAGGGAGTTAATGAAACGATTAGAATTAAAGGGAGTTGATTTTGCGGAAGTTACACTGCATGTGGGCTTGGGAACCTTTAGACCGGTAGAAGTAGAGGATTTAACTAAACATAAAATGGATTCAGAGCAGTTTATCATTGATCAAACAGCGGTTGATGTAGTAAACAAAGCTTTAGATAATAAAAAGAAAATTTGCGCGGTTGGTACTACTTCCATGCGAGCAATCGAGTCTGCAGTTTCCTCTGGAAGAAAACTAAAAGCAGCAAACGATTGGACTAGTAAATTTATTTTCCCTCCTTATGACTTTAGTATAGCAAATTGTATGATTACCAATTTCCACACTCCAGAATCAACTTTATTGATGATGGTAAGTGCATTTGGTGGTTATGAGAATGTAATGAATGCTTATCAAGTGGCAGTTAAAGAAAAATATCGCTTCTACAGCTTTGGTGACGCGATGTTGATTATATAATAGACAAAGTATTTCTACCAAGTACCTCGACACTACATCCTGATACTTGGTATACCTTAATGCTATTAACATGGAGTATTATGCAATTATAGTAGGTGGAGGATCTGGAAAAAGGATGCAGAATGTAATTGCTAAGCAGTTTCTATTGCTTAATAACAAGCCAATATTAATGCATACTTTAACGGCTTTTTACAATTCCCCCTTCAAACCAGAACTGATTTTAGTATTGCATCCAGACTCGCACGCCCAGTGGCAAGAACTCTGCCTTACTTACAATTTCGATATACCTCATTTAGTAATTAGAGGGGGCGAGCAGCGCTTCCATTCTGTAAGAAATGGATTAATGGCTATCAAAGGAGAAGGCATAGTTGCTGTGCATGATGGTGTTAGGCCCCTTGTAAGTGCTAAATTAATTACTCAGACTTATGAAATAGCGGAAAGAGAGGGGAACGCTATCGCATGCGTTAAACCAAGTGACTCTATTAGGAAAGTTAAAAATGGAGAAAGCAAGGTATTAAACCGCGAAGATATCGTATTGATACAAACTCCTCAAACCTTCGAGATCACTCAATTGAGGAAAGCTTATCAACAGCATTATAAACCTAAATTCACCGATGATGCAAGCATTGTGGAGAAGGCTGGTTTTAAGATAAATTTAATAGAAGGAGAAAGAAGTAATTTAAAAATAACTTATCCAGAAGATTTAGAATTAGCTCATTTTTTATTAAAAGCCTGATTTCAAAACTTTGACAACCTTTATAGATTGTCAAAGTATGATTGCTATATTAGGCTGCGCCTCTAATCACCCTTAATATGATAGCAATAATTGCAATCACTAATAACGTGTGAATGATACCTCCGGTGTAATAACCACCCAAGAAGCTAATAGCCCAAATAATGACTAATATAACTGCGATTACATAAAGTAGATTTCCCATAATTTTCTAGATTAGTTAATGTTGCTTTTATTTATAACTCATTAACAAAGACTAAGCTAAAATTGTTCTCAAAAAAAAATCCCGATTAAAATCGGGATTAAATGATATGATTAATATTCGTCTTCATTGAAGAAAAAATCATCTTTTGTGGGATAATCTGGCCATATTTCTTCTATTGTTTCGTAAGGCTCACCATCATCTTCTAGTGCTTGTAAATTTTCAATCACCTCAACAGGTGCACCAGAACGTATACCGTAATCAATTAATTCGTCTTTTGTTGCAGGCCAAGGAGCGTCTTCCAAGTGCGATGCAAGTTCTAATGTCCAATACATATTCTTATTATTAAATTATTGCTATTTCTGTTTGCGCAAAAGTATGGTAAAAAAAATGAGCAAAACAAATATTTTTTTCCACTATTTACATCCTAGGTTTCCACACATTTTCAGGCGTCCCACCATCAGCATTAAGTTTCCTTCCCAAAACAAATAAATAATCACTTAATCTGTTTAAATAAATTGTAATATTGCTGTCAACAAAACTCTGTTCAGCTAGGTGAACAGCTGATCTTTCTGCCCTTCTACAAACACAACGAGCTAAATGACAATAAGATACCACAGTACTGCCACCAGGTAAGATAAAATGTTTCAGTTCAGGTAGGGCTTCATTCATCTCATCCATTTCTTTCTCTAACAATGCAATATCATTGTCCCCTAAGTCGGGTATTTTCATTTTAGAACGTTCGGGATCTGATGCCAAAGAAGCACCAATTGTGAATAACCTATCTTGAATTTCTTTTAATATCTGCTGATAGTGAACGGCAATCTGCTGGCACATAATTAAACCGATATAAGAATTTAATTCATCAACCGTTCCATAGGTTTCGATACGGATATGATGCTTAGGAACTCGAGTACCCCCAATGAGTGAGGTTTGCCCCTTATCGCCAGTCTTAGTATATATTTTCAATTTATTAATTTATCTTCTCAAAATCATCACCCTTTGCCTCCAGATTATTCAATCTTGGCGAAACAGTTTTTACATCATCATTTAGATAATCCTTTTCAATTAGCCCATCGCGCATACGTACAATTCGATGAGCATGCTGTGCGATATCTTCCTCATGGGTAACCAGAATAATCGTATTCCCTTTACGATGAATTTCTTCCAGCAGACCCATAATCTCTATTGATGTCTTAGTATCTAAGTTACCAGTTGGCTCATCAGCCAATATAATAGATGGATTATTAATCAACGCTCTTGCAACTGCCACACGTTGGCGCTGCCCACCTGATAATTCATTTGGTTTATGTGTAACACGGTTGCCCAAACCAACATTCTCTAAAGCTTGTGTAGCCCGTTGATCTCTTTCTTTTTTGCTTGCACCGGCATAAATTAATGGCAAAGCCACATTGTCCAATGAAGTAGAACGAGGCAATAGATTAAAAGTTTGAAATACAAACCCAATTTCCTTATTCCTAACTTCGGCTAACTCATTGTCAGTCATCTGACTTACATTGACTCCATTTAAAATATAATCGCCCTTACTAGGTGTATCCAAACAGCCTAAAATATTCATTAATGTAGACTTTCCAGAACCCGACGGTCCCATTAGCGCTACAAATTCGCCCTTACTGATCTCCAAGCTAACTGATTTCAAAGCATGTATAACTTCTGAACCTATGACGTATTTACGGCCTATATCTTTAATGGTAATGAGTGCTTTTTTCATCAGTTGAATTTGTTTTTTTGTTTTTTAGACCAATGTGGCCTAGTCAATGTTACAGTTAACGCTACTTTTTTAGTAACCGAATCCGAATTACCGAAATGTTATTCTTTCTAAACTATTTCGAAGTTTCAATAATTTTAGGAACGTGAAAGAAATGCTCATCATGAATAGCCGCATTCTTAAGACCTTCAGTCGTGGAAATTTCATTTATCACAAAATCTTCGCGCCAAACATTCGGTTTTTCATTCATATATACAAGAGGTCTTACAGCACTTGTATCCAATTCATTAAGCTTCTCCATAAAAGTAAGAATCTTATTCATTTCTACCGTCAATGCATCAACTTCGTTATCTTTAATATCTATTCTTGCTAAGTCAGCAACTTTGTGTACAATAGCGCTATTTATTTTCATCTTTGCAATTTACTGTTAATTTTATTAAACACCTCTTTTCTTAAATCCTCAGCACTCTCAACACCTAATGTACGGGTTGAAATGGGTTCGTGAATATAAATATTTCCAATGCCCGGTCTGGTGCCATGTTTAAAACCGTCGTCCCACATTAATTTCCAAACATTTATGCTGCTAACAGGAACAATCGGAATACTTTTCTCGATGGCCAACCGAAACGGACCGTTCTTAAATTCATGTAGAACGGGCGGATATTGATCATCGATTTTCCCTTCAGGAAATATAATGAGACTCATCCCCTTTTCTAAATTCTCTCCCGCCCTTTTAAAAGCTCTAAAGGCAGAAATCTTGCTTTCCCTTGAGACTGCAATGTCTATTGTTCTAAAAAACATTCCTAACACAGGATTCTTTATTAACTCTTCCTTCCCCATAAAATGAAATCGACCCTTTGCCAAAAGACAAAATAGCACTATATCCAAATTTGATGTATGATTGGCGCAATAGATGTAGGTTTGACTGGAATCAAGCTCCTTTTGAAAATCGAACTTAAAAAACACGCCAGCAATTGCTGTGCATAAAAAAGCATTTAGGGCTCTTAACTTATTAAGTGTCGTATAATACTTTGGGTGCTTAGTAAAAATGAAATATAACGGCGAAAAAAGCAAGAAAAACAATAAGATCCAAAAGATAAAATAGAAATAATGTAGCCGTTTTAGTATGCTCATAATGAATCCAAAATTACATTTTTTTTCTTTGTTCCTTTATCTTTGTTCCAACTCCTTAAAAATATTACCTTAGCGTCTCATGCTAACCGTTAAAGATCTATCCATAAGTTTTTATAACCAAGAAGACAAAACTTGGTTTGAAGCCGTTCATAATGTAAATTTTTCTCTGGCAAAAGGAAAAATTTTAGGCATAGTAGGCGAATCCGGTTCTGGAAAATCTGTTACGTCCTTTTCTATTATGCGCCTGCATGATACAAAAAACACCGCTATTAATGGTGAAGTTGATTTCGAGAAAATCAATCTTTTAAATTTATCACCCGCAGCAATAAGAAACTATAGAGGGAATAAGATTTCGATGATTTTTCAGGAACCAATGACCTCTTTAAACCCTGTATTTACCTGTGGATACCAGGTTCAAGAAGCTATTATACTTCATCAAAACACAGATAAACAAACCGCTAAGCAGCAAACTATTAATTTATTTAAAGAGGTTCAGCTGCCACGACCCGAAAGCATCTTCGATAGTTATCCACATCAACTTTCTGGCGGGCAAAAGCAGCGGGTAATGATCGCTATGGCGCTCAGCTGTAATCCCGAATTGCTTATCGCTGACGAGCCCACTACAGCTTTAGATGTAACTGTTCAGAAAACGATTTTAGAGCTGCTCTTGCGGTTAAAAGAAGAACGTAACATGGGCATGATTTTCATCTCTCATGATTTAGCTGTAATGAGCGAAATAGCTGATGATTTGTTGGTGATGCATAAAGGTCAGATCGTTGAACAAGGGGCTGCAAAACAGCTTTTCGAGAACCCGCAACATCCATATACCAAGGGTTTATTGGCTTGCCGACCAAGTCCACAAAGACTTTTAAAAAAATTACCTGTTGTTGCAGATTTCTTAGAGAAAGATCAAAATGTAGGACTAAAACATCTACTCGAAATAAATAGTTATTCTGACCAGGAAATTCAACAGAGACGGGACAAACTGTATGCACAAAAACCATTGCTCCAAGTTAAGCATCTAAATACTTGGTATCCTATAAAAAATGGGTTATTTGGGAAACCAACTGAATTCATTAAAGCTGTAAATGATATCAGCTTTGAGGTTTTTCCAGGCGAAACTTTAGGCTTAGTTGGAGAATCTGGTTGTGGTAAAACTACGTTAGGGAGAAGTATCTTGAGATTAGTAGAACCCACGTCTGGAAACATCATTTTCAATGACACCGAACTAACAACTTTAAACAAAACAGCACTCACCAAAATGAGGCGGCATGTGCAAATTATATTTCAAGACCCCTATTCTTCTCTAAATCCAAGAGTGACGGTGGGAAATGCAATAATGGAGCCATTAGAAGTGCATAAGGTATTTACCAATGATAATGAACGAAAGGCTCATGTAATCAACCTGCTAGAAAAAGTAAATCTCAAAGCAGAACATTTTAATCGTTATCCACATGAATTTTCTGGTGGTCAACGACAACGAATTGTAATCGCCAGAGCACTGGCATTACAACCCAAATTTATTATTTGTGACGAGTCGGTTTCGGCACTGGATGTTTCGGTTCAGGCACAAGTATTAAATCTATTGAGAGAACTACAAGAAGAGTTCGGGCTTACATACATTTTCATTTCACATGATTTAGCAGTTGTAAAACATATTTCGGATAGAATGATCGTAATGAATAAAGGAAAAATTGAAGAAGAGGGCTTTCCAGAGGTTATTTACCATACACCTACAGCAGAATATACTAAAAAACTCATTGCTGCTATCCCTGGAAAATAACTTCCCACTACCTCTTCCATCTCATAAAGGTGCTCGAAATCCCAAATCTAGCATAGGCATATTTATCCTTAAAGTAAATATTATACGGATCTTCCCCATAATATCCAATTGTAGCCATTAAAAATACATTTTGCATAAAAGGAAAGCTATAATTAGCAGATAATTCCGAATTTAACCGTCTTTTTGGAGCAAAGATGGCATAGTTTGTCAAAGAATTTATCGCATATGAAACTGAACCGTTAAATCTCCACTTCTCCTTTTCTACCTTATTTTTCGAAATATGATATATACGAAATGAAAGGTCATAGTTTATTCTTGTAAATCCATATACTCCTGTTAAAGCGGTTTCGTAGTCAAACCATTTATGCCATTGAAAACCAACTTTGTGATGAAAACCAGCATAATCGCCATTGATTGACCTATTGGTAAAATAACCAAATCGGTAGGCAGCTATTAAATAATTGGTATTAAAATTTCCATCTGTAGTATTAATGCTTCCATCTTTTAATAGCGCTTCTCCGTCTTGCCCATTTGAATGATGAATAAAACTTAGCTCGGCGTATCGATAACGATGGGCGTGTAGCGATAAACGTAAAAATAAACTTCCGCCCAACTTAAAACTAGGTGTCCTAACTCCAGCAGATCGCTCGTTTCTAACACGAACCGTAAAGTCAGGAATGATCGAAAACGCAAGAGGCAAACTTTGTGAAGCTACAACCAAATAATTTGTTGTTAACCTTCCATTAATGATATATTTAGAAGGCGCTCCTATTTCGCCAACGGGCGAAGTATAAGAAAGTTCACTGTTTTCCTTGTAAATTAAAGAATAGGTTAAATTTGCGTTATGTCTTTTTAGAATTACAGAATCTATTTCTTTTGTTTGTGAAAAAACAAGTATTGCATGCAATACAAAAATAGTGAAAAGTATAGGTAGCTTCATTTGATTATGATATACGTTAATTCAAACCCTAGGGTTTTATAAAAATTCTCCTACCTCTGTCTTGACACTATTCCTTAAAATTTACACTATTTAAACCGCTTTCTTTTAAAAAATTCCCTATCCTACCCATACATTTGCTATCTTCGATACCATAGAGGAATAGTTATGGCCAAAAATAAAAATTCGCAGGTAAAACTCGTTTTAACACAAATGATTAGTGATATTTTCGAGAAAAATAAAAATGTTGCGCTTAATCACAAGCAGATTGCATCTAAGTTGAACTTGAAAGACGCGGATTCTGCTAATACCATATTAGAGATCCTCGTAGAGCAAACAAATAAAGGTTTATTTATTAGACCAGAAAGAGGAAAGTTTCGTTTAAAAGACCTTAAAACGTTTGTAACCGGCACAGTGGATATGACCGCAGATGGTTCTGCTTTTATCATTCCCGATGATGAGTTTGAAAAAGATATTTTTGTGGCCCCACGTAAACTGAGAAATGCCTTAGATGGTGATAAAGTAAAAGTTTATGTATTTGCTAAAAAAACCAGCGGTCGCAAAAAAGAAGGTGAAGTTGTCGAAATTATTAGCCGGGCAAAAACAGAGTTTATCGGAGTTGCGAAAATTTCTGAGCGCTTTGCCTTTATTATTCCAGACGACCGTAAAATGTTACATGACATTTTTGTACCGCTTAGCGATTTAAATGGGGCCAAAAATGGCCAGAAAGTTCAAGTATCTATAACGGACTGGCCGGAAGGAGCCAAAAATCCAATTGGTAAAATTATTAATGTTTTAGGTACACAGGGAGAAAACAATACTGAAATGAATGCCATATTGGCCCAGTACGGCTTTCCTTTAAGTTTTCCGGCTGATGTTGAACAAGAAGCTAATGAAATTCCAGAAAATGTAACTGAAATAGAGATTAAAGGCAGAAGAGACTTTAGGGATACGATTACTTTTACAATTGATCCCGCAGATGCTAAAGATTTTGATGACGCGATCTCCTTTAAAAAATTAACGAATGGTAATTATGAGATCGGGGTCCACATTGCTGACGTTTCGCATTATGTAAAACCTAATACCAAATTAGATAAAGAAGCCTATGAGCGCGCCACTTCTGTATATCTGGTGGACAGAGTAATTCCTATGCTTCCAGAACGCTTAAGTAATGGTGTATGTTCATTACGTCCTAATGAAGACAAACTTTGTTTCGCTGCTGTATTTGAGTTAGATGAGCAGGCAAACGTTTTATCTCAATGGTTTGGAAGAACTGTCATCCACTCAAATCGTAGGTTTAGTTACGAAGAGGCACAAGAGGTGATAGAAACTAAACAGGGAGACTTTGCACAAGAAATACTCAAGTTAAATGAGCTGGCTTACATACTGAGAGATAAAAAATTTAAGGAAGGCGCCATTAGCTTTGAAAGCACGGAAGTGAAATTTAAACTTGACGAACATGGCAAACCTACGGGTGTGTATGTTAAGGAAAGGAAAGATGCTCATAAATTGATCGAAGATTATATGTTGTTAGCAAATCGAAAAGTTGCCGAATTCATTGCTAAAAAAGGAAAAGGAAAGCAAAAATATACTTTTGTTTACCGGTCGCATGATACACCAAATTTAGAAAACCTTAATAACTTTGCAGCCTTTGCTTCGCGTTTTGGTTATAAAATTAATATGAAAACCGACAAAGAAATTGCTAAGTCGCTAAATCACTTGATGGACGATGTGGAGGGAAAAAAGGAACAGAACATTCTTACGCAACTAGCTATTCGTTCCATGGCAAAGGCAATTTACACCACTAAAAAAACTAGTCATTACGGTTTAGCATTCGATTATTATACCCATTTCACGTCCCCCATCAGAAGATATCCAGATGTGATGGTCCACCGTTTATTAGCGCTATATCTAGATGGGGGTAAGTCTACTAATGAGGAAGAATATGAAACCGCAAGCTCACATTCATCTGCGATGGAAAAACGAGCTTCCGATGCCGAACGAGCGTCTATCAAATACAAACAAGCAGAATACTTGGAGGATAATGTTGGCAATGTATTTACAGGAATCATATCTGGTGTAACCGAATGGGGTATGTATGTAGAAATTATTGAGAATAAATGCGAGGGAATGATCAGGCTTAGAGATATTACTGATGATTTCTACGTACTTGATGAAAAAAATTATTGTATCATCGGACAACGAAAACACAAGAAGTATCAATTGGGAGACGAAGTGCAAGTGCGCGTTAAAAAAGTAGATCTTTCCAAACGTCAGATCGATTTCTCGTTAATACAAGAATAAAATGAGATCACTGTTGCCCCTTCTGTTAATATTTGCCTCGTCTATTAGCGTTTGTAATGCACAAACTATGCAAGGCAGGATTACAGATGCGAAGACAAGCCTGCCAATCCCGTTTGTTTCGATAGGGATTATCGGCACAAATACAGCAACGGTTACAAATGAAAATGGAGAATTTGTGATTCAGACCGCAAAATTTCCTGCTAAGTTTAGGTTTAGTCATGTGAGCTACCAACAATTTGAAACCACTATTCACAACGAAAAGGTTATACATATTAAACTTGTTCCGGCCGCTATTAGCCTCCGCGAAATAGTAATTAAGCCCAATGAGGGTAAAAATTTATTAAAATCGGCTCTCCTATATGCTAGAGAATATATAGACTCCTCATTTTATGCGAAGGCTTTTTATAGACAACTTACTGCTACAAATAATAAAGCGACTGAAATCCATGAACTATTTTATGATATAGCCTGGAATATAAAACATATACAGGGCTGGGCAGCAACACAGAGTAGATTTGCTGAGTTAAATGATCCCTTTAAATTTTCATTAAGCAACCAATCTTTTTTGACTTTTTCGTATGCCGGCTACCTATTTCCAGATAAGAGAAGAAGATATGTTAGCGTTAAGTATTTAGATGATTATGATATTGAAATAGATCGATATATTGAACAGAAAGATCAAAATATTGCAGTTATTAGCTGCAAATTAAAAAAAACCAGAAAGAATCTCTTCTATGCAAATTCCACCTATTACGTTGGCGTAAAAGACTTGAAAATTTATCGTCTAGAGAACAAAATTTATAATTTGCCGCTCAGCCTCTCCCCGAACCTGAGTTTCAAATTTCCTCCAATTGCGTCCACTATCGCTACTTTCAATGGAAATAATTCTCCTATCCCCATGTTGGAAAGTATTTCAACAAAGGTATATGTAAGTTTATATGCAAATGACCGCGAATTAAATTCTTCTATTAGTTCATTGTTAACAGTATTTGCAATTGACCCCCAATTAAAAGAACAGCGCTTTCAAAATGTAAATAGTAGTATAAAAGACAAAAAAATTATAGAATCCCTGAAATATGATGATGATTTTTGGAGAAACAACCCCATAGTTAAGCAAACAGCTTTAGAAGATAATTTTATTAAATTGATGGAAAGCAAGAATGCTTTCGGTACCATGACTAACCCATAAATAATGCACAACCCAGTACAATTACAAGAAATTATAGAAAAAGCTATTCCGCTAATTAAATACCCAAAACATCCTGCCAACTTATATGAGCCAATACGTTACATCATGAATTTAGGAGGCAAAAGAATTAGGCCAGTGATGGTTTTAATGGCCTCAGAATTATTTAACGACAATGTAACTATAGCACTCGATGTAGCTTTGGCAATTGAAACCTTTCATAATTTCACTTTAGTTCATGATGACATTATGGACAATGCTCCATTACGACGGGGCGCTCAAACAGTACATGAAAGATGGGGAAATAACAACGCTATTTTAAGTGGTGATGTCATGATGGTTGAATCAAACAAGCACTTATCAAAAGTAGCCGTAAATGTACTAAAAGCAGTTTTGGACACATTCAATGCAACAGCACAAGGTGTTTGTGAAGGGCAACAGTTAGACATGGAATTCGAACAGCGAAGTGATGTAAGTATCAGCGAGTACCTAGAAATGATCAGGTTAAAAACTGCTGTTCTGTTAGGAGGAGCCATGAAATTAGGCGCAATTGTTGGAGGTGCTAGTGAGCATAATGCAAACCTCTTATATAATTTCGGAGAGAATTTAGGGGTAGCCTTTCAACTTCAGGATGACATCTTGGATGTTTATGGAAACCCTGAAAAATTTGGGAAACAGGTTGGTGGTGATATTATTGCTAACAAAAAAACCTTCCTACATTTAAAAGCTTTAAAATTAGCTCAAAAGGAAGAAGCTAGCTTATTGTTATCCGAAAATTTTAAACCAGAAATCAAAGTTGGAATGGTTACTAATTTGTATAATAAATACGAAATTAAAGAACTTGCAACTGCCGAAATGGAGAAACACCTGGCTTTAGCAAATGAAGCGCTAGCAGCACTAGAAGTCGAAGATTATAAAAAAACAAACTTTAGGGCACTTGTAAAGCAAATATTGGAAAGGGAGCATTAACCTTTTAAAAAAAAGGCCTCAACAAAACTGCTGAGGCCTTTTTTTTAGTCAAATAAATCCTACTCAGCGGTAGCATCATCAGCTTTCGCTGCTTTTTTAACAGGTGCTGCTTTAGCTTTTTTAGGTGCTGCTGCTTCAGCAACAGACGCATCTTCTACTTTTGCTTTCGGGGCTGCTGCTTTTTTAGCAGCTACAGTCTTAACAGGCGCATCTTCCACTGTAACAGGCAATACTGATACATAAGATTTATTGTCTTGTTTCTTTTTGAAAGTTACGATACCTGGTACTAATGCAAATAAAGTATGATCCTTACCAATACCCACACCCTTATCTGGATGGTGTTTAGTACCACGTTGACGAACGATAATGTTTCCAGCGATAGCCTCTTGACCACCAAAGATCTTGATACCTAGACGCTTGCTATGTGATTCGCGTCCGTTCCTAGAACTACCGGCTCCTTTTTTATGTGCCATTTTTTTATAATTTGTACAATTAGCTAATTAGCTAATTAGTGAATTTACTAATTAATTAAACTACAGAGTGATACTCTCAATCTGGATTTTGGTGAAATACTGGCGGTGACCATTTTTCTTTTTGTAACCTTTTCTACGTTTCTTTTTGAAAACGATTACTTTATCACCTTTTAAATGAGACACGATTTTAGCTGTAACCGATGCACCTTTTACCGCAGGAACTCCCACTGTAATTTTACCACCATTATCAACCAACAATACATTGTCAAATTCAATACTAGCGCCTTCATCTCCCTGTAAACGGTGTACAAAAAGATGCTGGTCTTTTGCAACTTTGAATTGCTGTCCTGCTATATTTACTATTGCGTACATTGTTAAATAATTATTTTTTAAATTGTATATTTTTTATCGAGGTGCAAATATAGAACAAATACTATTCAAACACAAGCGGATAAGGAAAAAAGTTATTTAGAACTTTTAATAACTTAAATATTGAATTTATTTGCATCACCTCTCCCAGCTAAAGTCAGAATCATAGCCTATTACTAAATAAGTGAAATATTATCTTTTTTTTACGAATATTTCGTAGATTTACGGATATGTAGAAATTAATCTTAACAATCAAACCACAAATGAGAAATGAAAACAATCATTAAACTTCTATTCTTCTTATCAGTAATTACTTTAAATTCTTTTGCACAAGATGCAGACAAAGTTTTAGCGAGAGTCCGTTACACGTATTCGAACAATTCAGATACGCTCAAATAAAAAAAACCCACACTGAGAATATGATGCTCTTTATAGGCAAAAATGCCTCATTATATACCAGTTATGACAAAATAAGATTCGAAATTTCCGAAGATCAAAAAAGCCAAGCTCGGGCATTGTCTAGGGCAACGGGTAGTAATGCTCCAACCGTGATTAGAATCGACAGATCGGCGGGCGATTGGCTCACCAAAACAAATCATTTATCATTTGCGAAAGAAAAAAAGTCAATCATAAAAGAAGATATCCTTGGTATGGGTTATTTGATTAATGAAACTCTACCTGAGCTTAAATGGAAGATTACAAAAGATACGATTACACTTTCTGGCGTTGTCTGTCAAAAAGCAATGACTAAACTTGATGAAAAAAATTGGACAGCATGGTTTGCGCCTAACTTGCCTTTTCAAAGTGGGCCTTGGAAATTACAAGGACTACCTGGGTTAATACTAGAAGCTTATGATGAAAATAAAGATACGTATTTTCAATTTGCTGGTTTCGAAACAGCGAGAGATGGCGATTTTAAAAGAACAACAGACATTCGGACAAAACCTGGCGTAAGTCCTGGAGCCATTAACACGCTAAATTACCCACTTATCGCATGTCAACTACCACTAGAAAAGAGTTCGACAAACTAAAAGCTGCTTATGAAAAAGACCCAAAAGGTTTCAGCAAAACTCAGTTCGGATTTTAATTTATACTTAACAACCTTAAAATTAAATGAAAACTATATTAATTACCAGTGCAGCAATTTTTATATCAGTAAATACGTATTCACAAAAAGGTGATCCCGTTTTGGCAAGAGTACGATATACGTATACAAATAAAAGCGATACGCTCACGAATGAAAAACCCCGTATCGAAAACATGTTATTGTTTTTCGGAAAAAATACATCCTTATACACAAGCTATGATAAAATAAGGCACGAAATCTCTGAAGAACAAAAATTTTGGGCGATGATTGAAAGTGGCGCAGGCAAAGGCAATGGTGTATTTGTAGTAGATGATAGTAACAGTAAATGGATGACCACCACCTCCTACTCCTTCTTTGTTAAAGAGAACAAGCTATTTACCAAAGAGATGTTTTTTTATCGCAGCTACCTTGTTGAAGAAACACCTCCAATAATAGACTGGAAATTAAGCAAAGACACACTTAGCTTCTCGGGGTTAACTTGTCAAAAAGCAACCGCAAATTTCGAGGGCAAGAACTGGACTGTATGGTATGCACAAAGCGTTCCTTTTCCTGGAGGGCCATGGAAATTGAATGGTTTACCCGGATTAATCATTGAAGCCTACGATACAAATAAAGACATCTATTTTAAGTTTGCAGGGATGGAAAATGCAAAAATTGGTGATCATGTTCGTGATCGCGATGTCACAAAACAACCGGGCGCAAGTCCAAGCACCTACAACTCAATCGACCAAGCAATTGGCCGCGATGTTGGCAATGCGTATTTCGAAAACATTATTCGCTTACCCATCGGAGCAGTTAAAATTTCGAAAAGCCAAATGGAAAAATTCAAGGAGGCTTTCAAAAAAGACCCCAAAGGTTTTAACAAAGCGTTATCGGGAAATTAGTACTCCATTCTTAGCAGAGATAAGGAAATCATTCACAAACGTTAAGAACCACAACCAACTCACCGGACTTCCTACAGTTGCCAATATGAAAACAAGATATACATATATTAATACGAAAGACACTATCAAAGAGAAAAAAAACGGGTTTTAGTCCAAGAAACAATACCACTACTAAATTGAAAAATATGAGACGTCACTAACTGTCTTTGAGATAGTGAAATTCTATACGTTAAAAAATGTTAAATTGGTTCTTGAATTACGAATTATTCGTAGATTTACGATTAATTAATTGTTTATAATCAACCATAACACAACATGAAAACATTTTTTACCTCAATTATTGCCATTGTAATTACCACAAGTTCTTTTGCACAAAACCCCGACAAAGCATTAGCTAGAGTAAGGTATTCCTTTAGTCATATCCAAGACACTACTCAAAAAGACAAACCATATACTGAAAACATGTTATTAGTGATTGGGAAAAATGCTTCCGTATATACTAGCTATGATAAAATAAATCGTAACCTTGAAATGGAGAGACAAATTCAAGAACAGCTTAAAAATCAAGCTGGAAGCGGGTCAATGAAGATTACAATAGGCTCCCCTTTAGCACCAAATAAGCAAACTAATCCATTAGATTATTTTTTCTTTGCAAGTGAAAACAAATTCTTTACTAAAGAACGCATATTTAATAACTATTTAGTGGAAGAAGAGGCCCCTAAGATAAATTGGAAAATTACAAAAGATACTGCTAATTTCTCTGGCGTAAAGTGCCAAAAGGCAATTGCTAACTTTAAAGGCAGAACCTGGACGGCATGGTTTGCCCCTGATATGCCTTTCCAAAGCGGTCCTTGGAAATTAAATGGTCTTCCAGGGTTAATTATTGAAGCAGTTGACCAAACTGGAACTGTGAAATTTCAGTTTGCTGGCATCGATGATGTGAAAACCGAGGAAACAAAAACGCCGGAGAAAGAAGGGCCAAAAATCTTAACACCGGGAGGTGGGGCAATGCCGATGGCTAGTATTATGGGTATGGACGGGAACTCATATCTCGGAGCTGAAATTAAACTCCCAACCGATGCTATTAAAACCAATAAAAAAGAATTAGACAAACTTAAAGCCGCAAGAGATAAGAACCCTCAGGGCTTTATGAATGCACAAATGGCCTCTCAGGGTATTCAAATGGGTGTAAGCAGAACAGCAAAAGTGGTCACAAACAGTGATGTAAAAAAAATCGTGATAAATAATCCGATTGAACTTCCTGAAACGAAATAAGTTAAATTTTTAACTGCAAAACCAAACACACAAATGAAAAAACAATATATAGTTACTTTACTTTTCTTTTTGATAGGTGTCCCATCTCTATTCGCCCAAAAACAAATAAAAGGAAAAGTAAAAGATGCGAAGGGCGCCCCAATCGTATCTGCAAATATTAATTTAAAGGACAAAGAAGGAAGTATCTTAAGTTTTACCAGAACCAATGCTAAAGGAGAATTTACACTTTCATTTACAGAAGATACAAAGGATATCACACTTGAGGCAACCATCATCGGTTTTGCAAAAAAAATAGTTAGCGTAACCGAATTAAACAAAACTTACGATTTAACCTTAGAAGAGGAGCAGATTAATCTAAAAACCGTTGTGGTTAAAAATAGACCTTCACTAGCGGTAAACGGGGATACTTTAAGCTATAAAACATCAGATTTCGCCGACAAGCAAGACAGGAGTATAGGCGATGTATTAAAGAAAATGCCAGGTATTGAAGTTGCAGAAAATGGAAAGATAACCTATAATGGAAAAGGGATTTCTGCATTATACCAAGACGGTGATAATTTATTGGACGACAAATACAGTATCGGTACGAAAGCCATCCCCCACGCTGCAGTTGACAAAGTACAGGTGATAGAAAATGATCAACCCATTAAAATGCTCCGAAAAAATAACATGAGCGACGACGTAGCAATAAACCTGGTGATTAAAGATGAAGCAAAACTTAAGGTCATGGGAGATATAAAAGCAGGACTTGGAACTCCGAGTCGGTTCGATAGCGAAGCTAATGCCATGCTGTTTAAGAAGAAGATAAAATTTATCAATAATATTAAGGGGAACAATATTGGAATAGATCCCGGAAATGACCTTACTTCTTTTAATATGTCTGACTATATGAGGAGAATTGATAATGATAAACCTGGAAGCTTTCTTTCGGCCGGTGCCGCCGGTGTGCCCACGCTTCCACAAAATAGATCATTGTTCAATAAAGCAGGTTTAACTAACTTAAATAATCTCTTTAAATTAAATAAAGATTTACAGATTAGAGCTAATGTTTCTTATTTATACGATAAAAGGAACCAGGAATACAATAAATTTTCCGAAACGTACTTACCGGAGCAAACTATTCGTTACACCGAATTACAGGAAAACATCATTAATCCCCAGAAATTTCAGTCAAAGATTAATATCAATTCAAACGCCGAAATGTATTATTTGAATAACAATTTTATTGTGGATTATGCTCCAAATAAAATTAATTCTAACGTAGTCATCAATGGTACTGGGGCAGGACAGTCGCTCTCTCAAAAAACCTTCGACATATCTAATGAGTTTAACTATAGAAAGAGACTAAAATCAGAAAATACGATAAATTTATATTCTTACTTAAATCGTTCAACTCAGCCCGAAGTTCTAAATATCAGACCTGGCTTAAATGAGGATATTTTAAACAATGGAACTCCTTTCGCAGGATTGGACCAATATGTTAAATTACCTTCATGGTATACCAATAACTATATGTCATTCGGCTTGGTGAACGGAAAATTCACACAATCTTATCGAACTGGTTTCAATTTGCAGCATCAACAATTAAACTCAGAATTATATCGTATACAGAATAATCAAACCACTGAATTAATCTCATCTGAAATGACCAATAATTTAGAATGGCTAAAAGGCAAAGTCTATATAGATGGATCTTATGAATATAGTGGCGAAAAATTAAAGACAAGTTTAAGCTTACCTTTAAGCTATCAAAGCATTTCGTATAACGACCCATCAAAAGGTGTCGATAAAAAGCTGAACAAAGTATTTTTAAATCCTTCATTTAGCGCGAAATATCAAACGAGCCCTGAAAATTACGTATCCGCTAATTATTCTTTCAGAAATGAATTAGGTGGCTTGGATGATGTTTATACAGGAACGATCTTAAAAAATTATCGATCGCTCTTTGCCAATAATGCGCCTATCTCTGAACGCAAAACCCATGGTATGGGAGCAGCTTTCAACTTCCGAAGAGCCATGCAGATGTTCTTTTTTAATGCTGGCATTAATTATTCAAACACGACCCTAAACACTATTTCTTCTTTTACGTTAAGTAATAATATTCAACAACGTGTGGTGTTACCTTTAGAAAATCATGTGAAATCACTTTCCGGTCAGGCCAATGCCAGCAAGTATCTTTTTAGCTTAAGAAGTACAATTAACGCTGGATTTAGTTATACAAACAGTCAATTCGATCAACTTCAGAACAATAGGTTACTCCCTTTCGATTCTAAAACGATGGCTTATAAAGCTGGTATCGATTCTAAAATCACTAATTTTATGACCTGGTCTTATACAGCTAATTATTCGGTTACAGCGAATAGATTGGTTAATGCAAATGCTGTAAAAACGAATTATCAGCAAATTAGACAGCAATCAAACTTAACATTTACGGCATTTAAAAGTGTGTTTATGAAAATTTCGGCCGAACACATGTACACTAAACAATCGAGCCAGAGCGATTTAAGCTATCTATTTGCAGATTTTAACATGCGGTACAAATTCACTAAACTTAAAACAGATTTAGAATTTGGCGTAACCAATTTAGCAAATATTAAGAAATTTGAAGCGATTAACATATCGGCCAATGCTTTAACTAACGGAACTTATTATATTCCAGGACGAGTGGCAATGTTAAAAGCTACCTTTAATTACTAATATTAATAAACCAAATAATAGTTAAATGATGACCCTTAGGCTGTAAAAGGCTTAAGGGTTTTTTGGTAATTACTCCTTGATTTTTTTACCCACTAAAATTAACTTAGTTGTTTTGCTCGGAGCCCTTTCTATAAGAACCGATTTTATATCTTCGGGACTGATTTTACGAAGCTCCTCTTCAGTAATTTGCCTACCATTAAATTGAATTACCGATTTACCTCCGCCAACATTCGCACTATCGGCCAGCTTCATGGATTTACCTTTCGTTGCATATCCCTGAACAATTACCTCATTTAAATTATGATCATCAGTATTCGGAAATGGCATACCCGGCTTTCTTAGGGCAATTTTAATATTTTCTATTTTGGTCGTGCCATTCGCGTACACAGAGTCAGGGTTAACCCTCATTCCTCTTACAATGCCCTTCAACGCCACCGAACTTGGCACACTTCTTTCTAATCGGATCCCTTCCGGTAAATCTTGTAATATCTTTACCGAATCATTGTCCAAAGTGATTGTGGTTATCACATAGTGAAAGATTTTCACCGTATCCTTTGGTGTTACACTTAATTCCTTTGGAAAAATTTTGGCCTTTGGTTCCTTACGTTCGATTTTCGAAACTTCTTCTTTAAGCAGATCTACTTTTACCAATGCCTTAGTTAGCGGGTTTAGATGCTCTTTTAATTCTCTTTTATTTACCGTAAAGGCTAAAGTAGTGATCAATAAAATGGGTAGTACAAATGCGTAAATTATTAACTTCTTTGGTGAGGAACGTTTTGTGTTCATCATTTTGATCCGCTTTTTTAAATCTGATAGATTAAAATTATTAACTAATCCCACACTAGCTTGCAAACTACCAACGCCTAATAAACTGTACTGATAAGCCTTTTTGTCCACCCCTTTTTTAACGATTCTTGCATCGGTAATGAACTCTATATTCTCTTTAATTGCCTTTTTCATTAACCAAATACCTGGATTAAACCAATAAAAAACGACACTAATTTCGGCTAGAATAATATCTAAAGTATGCCACTCCTTAACATGAACCTGTTCGTGGGCCAAAATGGTATCCAATTCGTTCGCAGAATGGATATTGGGATTAATATATACAGTTTGCCAGAAAGAAAATGGACTAACCTGACCCTCCAAAATTCGAACATTTAGGTTTCGAACTGCTCCTGGCTTTGAACGCCTATGGACACGATACAAAGAAAAAAATTGAGCAATTAAGCGCATGGCCATAAACAAGACGCCGACATAAAAAATCACAACTACGATTTGCCAATAATCGACTATCCCAGCATCGCGAACAAACTGATTAACATCAATTGTTGGCATCATAGCAATTTGTTCTTGCCGATTCAAAAAATTAGTTAGATCGATAAATGGATAAACGGTTGAAAAAATTATTCCTATTACTAAAAATGCACGATTTACTGTATAAAATGTTAACCTACGTAAAACTAGATAATAAGCCGCAGCAAAAAGCAGCAAAACCAAGTTTATTTTAAAAAGCACCAATATTAGCTCGGGCATAACTATACTATTTATCTGGACTTTCGATCAAATCGATAATTTCCTTCAATTCCTCTGCGCTTATTTTTTTATCCTTCGCAAAAAAAGCAACGAGTTCTTTGTAGGAACTTTGAAAATAATTATCCACAAAACCAGTCATGAAACGCTTTTTGTAGTCACTTTCTTTTACCTTAGCACTATATCGATAGGCATTAGCAAATTTCTCACTTTTAAGAAAGCCCTTACGCTCTAAATTTTTAATGGTAGAGGCTAAAGTAGTATATGGAGGTGCAGGATCTGGCATAACATCCATAAAATCCTTAATAAAACCCTTACCTACCTGCCAAACAGCAAGCATTGCTTCTTCCTCCTGTATTGTTAATTTTTCCATATTTACGATTCAATCGTAAAGTTACGACTTAAACGTTGATTTAGCAAATATTTTATACTTAATGATACCTTGTTTCAGCCTCATTTATAGTTTGTTGTATTAATTCAACAATTCTCATAGCAGAATCAAGCAACTGAGGATCTTGATCAAAATCACTATATATGGTAATTTTTTTAGACTTTTGTTCGTAGTTAAATTGTAGTTCATAAACTGGCGAATTACCCTTTGAATTGGGTTTTCCAACAATATTGGGAAGCTCCCATAAACCGAGCTCATTGATCTTGTTATGAATAAAAATAATATCGTTTGTACGCAATTTAACGCGGGTTTCAATAAGGGAGTCTCTATTGTTCAGATAATGATAGCTCCCATCACTTGAAAGGTATGCATTTTCTAAATTGCTACTAGTCCCCCATTTAAAAGTGAAAGATTTGAAGCTAGCGACGGTATAAGGCGCTTTTTTGAGACTGATGAAATAATAACTTACAATAACGGCACTTACAATTATAGCAAATGTTGCAACCAGCGATAAATTCTGTTTAATTTTGAAAGTCATAACCGTTATTTAATTGGCCAATTGACGTTTTTGTTCAGTATCGATAATAAGTTGTTCAATCACCTTTTGCATTTGCGCCGCAGCACTTCTCATTCTGTCGTTTCGATCATAATTGCTTAAAAAAAGAACAGATTTTGTGGCATCTTTATAAACAAACTTCATATCATAACGTAAAATCTTCCGATTGTTCAGATCAGCCTCAACATTTGCTAGTACAGAAGGTAAATTCCAAAACCCTTGGACATCGGCAATACTATCAAGATTTTTGAAGTCAGCATTCGATAGCTTTACATTTGTTATAATTAATGAATCTCTGTCATTATGATATTTGAATTCCCCTGTTAATGAATTATAACTATTCTCTAAATCAGGTTCGACTCCCCATTTATATTCAAAAGACACGAAATCTTTAGCCTTAAAATTGGCATACCTAAACTTTTCCTGATAGTAAACGATGCAATAAATTAAAAATGGAATTACTACTGTTAAAATTAAAAATATCTCTTTACCTCTTGAACTCATATATTAATTTCCGCTGTTTCTTCACTATTTGGATCAAATTCACCTTCCCATTTGGCAATCACCACAGAAGCCAAGCAGTTACCGATAACGTTCACTGAGGTTCTTGCCATATCCATCAGTTCATCAATTCCTAAAATGATAAAAATTGGCCACGTTGGTAGTCCAAATGACGCCGCTGTACCTAGTAATATTACAAGGGACGCTCTAGGCACTCCAGCAACTCCCTTGCTGGTTAACATTAACGTAAACACAATGATCAGTTGATGTCCTATAGAAAGATCAATATTTGCCGCCTGGGCAACAAAAATTGAAGCTAAGGCCAAATAAAGTGTGGTACCGTCTAGATTGAAACTATATCCAGTAGGCATTACAAAAGCTACGATTTTACGCGGAACCCCAATACTGACCATCGCTTCCATCGCACGCGGCAACGCAGCTTCCGAACTTGTAGTGGCAAATGCAATCGATACAGGTTCGGCAATTGCTTTAATAAACTTCCGAATAGGAAGCTTGATAATTAACGCAACCGGAACAAATACCAGCAAAATAAAAACAGTTAACGCCACATATAGCGTAAGCAAAAGCTGAAATAAGTTAACAAGGACCCCGAGTCCCATATGACCTACCGTATAAGCCATGGCCGCTCCAACACCTATCGGCGCAAAAAACATTACGATGTTCGTAAACTTAAACATAGTTTCCGATAAACTCTCCGTAAGGCCTAATAAAGGCTTACGCTGCGCCATAGGAACCATAATCAATGCAATACCGAATAATACACTGAAAATGACAATTTGTAACACATCCCCACCTGCCATCGACTTGACAATACTATCTGGAAAAATATGTAGAATAACCTCCTTAGCTGTTTGAGCTTCAACCTTTGGTATTTCTTGAATAACTGCATCAGCTTGTTTAATACCCACTCCTGCCTTGCTAATGTTAATGGCGGCAAGACCAATGAAAAGCGCGATGGTAGTTACAATTTCAAAATACAACAATGATTTCCATCCCATTCTACCCACTTGCTTAATATCTGAGTGACCAGCAATGCCATAAACTAACGTAGCAAACAGTAGCGGAGCTATAATCACCTTAATCAACTTTAAGAAAATCTGACTAAATATTTGCAAACTTTGACCGAAGAATGGAAAATCGTGCCCAATTGAAATACCTACCAGCAAGGAAACCAAAATCCAAAAAGTAAGCGTCTTTTTAACAAAGCCATAAAAGACAATTATTCCTAGTAATACCCATCTTAATACGTAGAAAAACTGCTCTATCGCAACAGTCATATTAAGACCAAAATCAAACTGTGCATTTAAAAAAAGAAGGGCGTTATAAGATAAAAAGGAAATTAACAACAGCGAAAAAACGCCAACCATTAATTTCTTAGGTAAAAAATACAATAACAAACCACCAATACCTAAACAATAAAGTGGCAGATAATCCGAAATCATCAATGCATCAGCCGAGTCCTTCCCTCCATTAAGCACTTGAGAAACCCCAAGTAAGTTAATCAACACAGCTAATAAAAAAACGCAGCAAACTGCGATAAACATAGGTTTGTTTCTTGTCATAAAATGATTTGGTTAAATACAAAAGTAATTATTTGTGCAAAGTAAGCAAACAAATCTTATTTTTGAGCATAATACAGGTGTAACATCCTGGGTGAAATATTATCTAAACGAACAGGACAACAACTTAATGACCCAAAAAGACGTTTTATTTAAAGAAATATTCGATAAAAACTCTAAGAAGATTTTTCACTTATGTTATGGGTATACTGGTGATAAAGACTCTGCAAACGATCTTTTGCAAGAAACATTTTTAAAAGTTTGGCAAAACCTGGATAAGTTTAGAAATAAATCGCTTATTTCCACTTGGATCTATCGCATTGCCGTTAACACTTGCCTAACTTATTTACGATCAGAGAAGAGACAGGCAAAGGATGAGCTGACCGAGAACATTATTGAAAATAAAATCGAAGAATTCTCTGAAAAAAATGAGCAGGTTGCACTTTTGTACAAATCCATCTCTAAATTGGAAGAAAATGATCGCTTAATCATTACAATGGTACTGGATGAACTTCCTTATAATGAAATTGCAGATATCTCTGGTATCAGCGAAGGAAATTTAAGGGTTAAAATTCATCGTATTAAACAAAAATTAACCGAATTATACAATCAGCATGCAAGAATTTGATCAAATAGAAGCACTTTGGGCATCGCATACGGTTGACGTTAAGATATCTTCCGATGAGATGCTTAGACAAGCAAAAAAGGAGGTAAGCAATATGCGTACGAAATCGCTCTTAAATATAGGCGGTATGGTACTCTCTCTGTTGATTGTAGCCAGCTTATGGCTCTTCAATTTCGAATCGTCAACGACTCATATCGGAATTACTATTCTTGTTGTCGCCATTGCGGTATATACCGTTATCCTCTACAATGATTATCGCATTATTGCCAAAAGTGATTTCACCATTAATCCCTCCGAATTTATCTCACAATTAAAACTTTATCAATTAAATCGCCATCGCCTTTATAATCAACTCTACTGGTTTTATGCAGTTGCGTTGTCACTAGGCACCACTCTTTATTTTTTCGAATTACTCACGCACTTACAGTTGTGGGCGCAAATTCTTTTTGTAGGGTTGAGCTTTGGCTGGATGATATTTTGTTCGACGTTAGTCCGCAAAGCCGTAATAAAAAAGGATAAAGAACGAATTGCCTTATTAATAGAAAAATTTGAGCGGATTAGCGGACAATTTAAAGAACAACAATAATTTATTGGCACAGCTTTCGTTAGAGTAAAATCTATGAAGAGGAGTTGTAAAAAAGTGTTGGTCACTTTAAGCCTATTAGGTACGATCTTATTTTCCGGTTTTAATACCCAAGAACAAGAGGTTCTCCCAGAAAAAATCAATTGGCACTCGCACTTTTTGGCATCGCCTGATGAGCATTCACCTTATTTTGCACTAACTGCTACCCGTTGGCAATACAGTTATAATGCTCACATAAGAGGAAATAACCTCCATATCGATTTTAATTTTTTTGCAGGTGTAGACCCTGATAAATCATGGGTTAAACTAAACAAACTCAGAGGAGCAGAAAGTAAAAGGAAATTGCTTAATCATGAGCAAGGCCATGTAAATATCAATTTCCTGCTTTTAAAAGACGGAGAACAAAAAGTTCGTTTTCAACGATATACAATTCGTAACTATAAAAAATCAATTAAAGAAAACGCCAATAAAGTTAGTGCCTATTACACAGCCATGCAAAAGCAATACGATGAAGAAACTAAGCATGGGTCTGATGATATAAATCAAAAAAGATGGGATCGCCTTATTGAAAAAGAATTAATGAAGTATTTAGAATAGCTTTGACCTTATTCAGGCTTAACTTCTTTTGTTGAAAAGCGATTATCATTAAGTTTGTACTCAATCTTTTTAACTATTTTATCATTGTTACTCAAAGTAACGGGTACCGATCTAAAAAGCCCCCCATTTCTAACAAAGAATTTATCATTCCCATCATAACCCTTTTTAAGATCAGCGTTTAGTCCTGGAAAACTTATTTTCTCAAAACTGTTGGAATTAAACTCGTATACATTAAGATCATTCACGTTTTTTCTAACTACATATTGAATATATAACTCAGGGTTACCGTCGTTATCTAAATCCATATTCCATGCATCAGTAATTATCCCCTTACGTTCAATGGATAGAGATCTATAGTTGTTTTTAACGGAATCAGACATCAATAATAAATAGCCCCCGACACTATCAATTCCCCTGCCCCAGCTTACAATTTCAAAATAATAACCAGGTTTAATTTCAATGCTTCTATAAAAAGGAAATGGATTTTCAGATTTAGCCACTACTACTGCTGTTTTATTGGTTTTAACAGCATCATCGCTCCCACAAGCGGCGAAAACTAAAACATACATTCCCAAAAATACAATTTTGACAGCGCTTAAAAGTTTCATTTTCTATTATAATTCCCTAATGTTAATTTATTAAAAATTTTATTTCGTTTTTACTTCCGGTGCGCCATTATCAAACACAGTTTCTGCAACAACACTCCTTTTGCCACTAGGTGCAATAACTATCGTCTTTAATACTTTCCTTTGACCTTTCGGAACGTTTATCTTGATAGCTGTAACATATGCTGTAGCATTTTCCGACGGGCGATAATTATCTAAAGTATAGAAAATCTTCCCTCCTAGAATAGGTGTTTTCAATTCAATGGTAAAATTATCGCCTTGCTGCATTTTATCAGGCTGTCCGATTGCAGTAGGCACCCAGTAGTTTGTATTGGTTTGGTCCAACCGCGCTAAATGCAAAGGCACTCGTTCCTCTGAGAAATTCTTAAAGTCCTTATTGCTAGGTTTAGTCCATGCAATTTCCGCCAGAGAATATAAACGAGGTAAAAGCATAAATTCAACCTTAGCAGGAGTTTCAATATATTCCGACCAAATATTTGCTTGCACGCCTAAAATATATTTCTGTTGATCTGCAGTTAATTCTTTCGGAATTGGATCATATGCATAAACTTTGGCATAAGAGGCCAAACCACCGATAGTAAGTGGTTCATCTGGAGAGGCAGACTGTTTGTGGTCAAAATAAAGTCCTGCAGAACCAGGTGTCATAATTACATCGTGATTTTGTTGTGCGGCAGCAATACCTCCACTTTCTCCTCGCCAGCTCATAACTGTAGCATTTGGAGCCAAACCTCCTTCTAAAATCTCATCCCATCCAATAATAGATCTGCCTTTGCCATTAATATATTTTTCCATTCTTTGAATAAAATAACTTTGCAAACCATGCTCATCCTTAAGGTTATTATCTTTAATAAATTGCTGGCAGAACGGGGATTGCTTCCAATATTCCTTCGGGCATTCATCACCACCAATATGAATATACTTAGATGGAAATAAAGTAATTACTTCATCAATTACATTTTCTAAAAATTTAAAGGTATTTTCTGATGGGACAAAAACATCATCAAAAACGCCCCATGTTTGCTGTACATGCTTACCTTTTCTACTCCCAGACCAAGGAGTTTTATCACTTACAAAAGTATCTCTATCTGGAAAACAGCTCAATTCTGGATATGCCGCAATCGCAGCAGAAGCATGACCTGGCATCTCGATTTCCGGCACTACATTGATAAACTTAGTGTCCGCATAAGCAACTATCTCCTTCACATCTTCTTGTGTATAATATCCTTTGTAAACCTCGTCGTCTGTACCTCCAGTTCCTGGATAATTGCCTATCACTGTTCCATTTCTACTAGCTCCAATGCTGGTTAATTTAGGATATTTCTTAATCTCTATTCTCCAGCCCTGATCATCAGTTAAATGCCAATGAAAATTATTCATCTTATAGGACGCAAGAAGATCAATATATTTTTTAACAAAAGAAACCGGAAAAAAATGTCTTGCAACATCAAGATGGGTTCCCCTATATTTGAAACGAGGAAAATCATTAATAGTAGCAGCTTGAATGGTAATTTTATCAGCGTTCTTTTCAGGCATTAATTGCATAATCGATTGTACTGCATAAAACAATCCAGGTCCAGAACCAGTAACTTTGATCTGATTAGTAGATATCTGAATAGTATAACCTTCTTTGGGAAGAGATTCTGCCCCCTTTGATGTGAGAATTATAGCTCGTTGGCCTCCTGGTACTGACTTAGCTTCTCTCAGGGCAAACCCACCCTTCGTCACAATAAATGCGTTCAATAAATCGGCAGTTTTAGCATTATTTACTTCGTTACTGACTAGCACAACAGTTTTATCAAGTATAAAACTACCGTTCGCTTTTACAATACTCGAAGGTGCTGGGATGATTCCCATATTCACATCATGCTGAGCAAATACGTTAACAGTGAAAGCCAAAGCGGCCAAAAACAATACTGGTTTCTTCATTCTTAAATTGGATTTTGATAGGGTAAGATAAGGAAAAAAGACCAAAAAAGGAAACAAAAAAAGCTCTTTGAATGATTTCAAAGAGCTTTTTCAATTACTATAGCTATTACTAGAACAAAACTTTCACCTCATCAGTCTTTGCTGCCAAGTAGCGTTCTGCATCAAGTGCTGCCATACATCCCGAACCCGCAGCCGTAACCGCCTGACGATAATAATGATCCTGAACATCCCCACAGGCAAACACACCTTCAATATTTGTTTTAGCTGTACCAGGGATTGTTTTTAAATAACCAGTATCATCCATCGTTAACCAGCCTTTGAAAATATCAGTATTTGGTTTATGTCCAATAGCAACAAAGAAACCTTCAATATCCAGCGTAGTCTCGTTGTTAGTCTTATTGTTTATCACTTTAAGACCAGTTACATTTTTCCCGTTTCCTAAAACCTCGACCGCTTCAGAATTGTAGATAACTTCAATATTTGGTGTGTTAAGGACACGGTGAACCATAGCTTTACTTGCTCTGAATTCATCCCTACGCACTAACATATAAACTTTTTTACAAAGCTTGGCGAGATAAGTTGCTTCTTCGGCAGCCGTATCTCCAGCACCTACAATAGCAACATCTTGTCCTTTAAAAAAGAACCCATCACACACCGCACATGCAGAAACACCAAACCCGTTGTATTGTTGTTCACTCGGCAATCCTAACCATTTGGCAGTTGCGCCAGTCGCAATAATAACAGTATCAGCTGTGATTGTTTTAATTTCATCAACTACAACTTTATGAGGAAGTGAAGAAAAATCAACAGAGCTTACATAACCAAATCGAATTTGGGTGCCAAATCGCTCTGCTTGTTTCCTAAAATCTTCCATTAATTCCGGGCCCATAATTCCATCAGGATAACCAGGAAAATTGTCTACATCCGTTGTCTGGGTTAACTGACCGCCCATTTCCATCCCGGTATACATTACGGGCTTCAAATCAGCACGTGCCGCATAAATTGCAGCAGTATAGCCTGCCGGACCCGACCCTATAATTAAGCACTCAACGTGTTCTATTTCTTGTTCTTGTTGCATGTTGTATAAATAATGATGCAAATTTAAGCTTTAAGTCCTAAAGAGCAAAGGGCTTTTAGGAAAAGATGAGAATTCCAAGATAATTAAATTAGCGACTTTTGTTGGCCCTGAGTACCCTCAAAAAATTACCGCCCAGTATTTTCTCGATCGCCTCTTGTTTATACCCTCTCTCTAACAAAGCTTTGGTAATTTTTGGATAATCTGCCACCCCATCTATTCCCGCTGGAAAAGACTCCGCGCCGTCAAAATCCGCACCAAAACCCACATGGTCCACTCCAATTAACTTAACGATGTAATCTATGTGATCTATAATTACAGATATAGGTGTTCTTATAGCATTCGCCTCAGCGTGGTGCTGGGAAATCAGGGTGTCAATGGCATTGCTCCTACCATATTTTTGAGTTAAATTTTTCAACGCTACATCATGCTTTTCTAAAAACATTCTTTGTTTTCTATAATAAGTAGAATCTAAAAATCCGTTATAAAAATTTAATGAGATAACGCCTCCATTTTTTCCTACCGCAATAATTTGTTCATCCTTTAAATTTCGCGCCACTGGGTTCAGCGCATATACACAACTATGCGATACCAATACCGGCTTGCTGGTAACCTTCATCGCATCATAAAAGGCACGCTCTCCCACATGAGATAAATCAACCATAACACCCAACCTATTCAGTCTTTTCACCACTTTCCTTCCAAAATCACTCAATCCTGCATCCTCAGGTTTAACCTTTCCCGAAGTTTCTTCAGCAGCCGAACTGGCCCAAGACGTGCTATTGTTCCATGTTAAAGTTAAATAAATCATTCCACGCTTTGCTAACTGATCAAGGTTTCTTAAGCTATTTTCAATCATGTGCCCTCCTTCAACACCAATCATCGCCGCCAACTTTTTTTCTTTAACTGCCTGCATCAATTCCGCATAATTACGAACTAAAGCTATCTGACTGGGATACCGGTTGATTAAACTGTACAAGGAATCTATTTCCCGATTAGCTAAGGCATACCCCCCGGTTTCATCGCACCAGATGGAGAAAACTTGAACATCAAGCCCCCCCATCCGTGCCCTTGGTAAATCAAAATTCCCAGTAGTCTGTAATTTACCAATATCGATTCCGGACTTAATTTGGTTAAATAAGATATCTCCATGCGTATCTACCAATATCGCATTGTTGTGAATGGCGGTTGCAGATTGTGCATAACCAGCATAGCTTACACAAAAGAGCATGATGAAAAGTAGAATTTTCTTTAGGAATTTCATTAGTTTAATTTATTTTTCGACTTCCTTCCCAACGGTAACTGAATAACTCCGTCAATGTAGGTATCTTTTACTTTGCCGTTCAACCATTCCCCATCCTTCTTATCAAGTTTATAAGTTCCAGAAGTCATAAGTTTTCCTCGCTTGCTATAAGTTCCCGTAAAGCCATGTCTTATGCCCATTACATAAGTGATCACACTAAAAATTTTTCCATCTGGATAAAAATTAATCCACCGTCCATTTTGATAACCATCAACATAGGAACCTTTTCCAGCGATAAATCTTTCTTTACCTTCTATAAAGAAAAATGTGTCGTGTACCAAATTAAATCCCTCAATACTATTATAATATACGAAATTCCCATGTGGTATTTTCAAGTCTGCATCCTTAAATGAGCCAGTATAGATTAAATTGTCCGCTAGATCATAGGTTTTTAAAATAAAAAATTCCTCACCACTCAACTTCCCGTAAATACCGTAGGAAGTTGCTTTTGTAGAATCACTTATTACGTTGTCGCCAAGAAAATAAATTGGCTTTAACTGGGCAAATGCACAAAGATTAAAACCGAACAACACGAAAAAAAAAAGCCGCTTCATATCAATAAAAATAAGAGTTAAGTTTGAATAACCCCAACATTAAATGCTTTTTTTATAGGTGATTGATTAGCTGCTTCAATGCCCATCGAGATTACTTTACGTGTTTCGATGGGATTTATGATGCCATCAACCCATAGTCTGGATGCGGCATAATAGGGTGTGGTTTGACGGTTATACCGATCGGTTATTTCTTTTAACAATTCAGCTTCCTTTTCGGGGGTAATTATTTCACCTTTGGCTTTTAAGGTGGCCTCCTGAATTTGCAAAAGCACTTTTGCCGCTTGTGCGCCTCCCATTACAGCGATTTTTGCACTTGGCCAAGCATAAATTAAGCGAGGGTCATAGGCCTTCCCACACATAGCATAGTTACCTGCTCCATAGGAATTGCCTATCACAATGGTAAATTTCGGAACAACTGAATTAGCCATTGCATTGACCATCTTTGCTCCGTCTTTAATAATTCCACCCTGCTCTGAACGACTCCCCACCATAAAACCAGTTACATCTTGTAAAAAAATAAGTGGAATTTTCTTTTGGTTGCAGTTCATAATAAATCGGCTTGCCTTATCTGCACTATCCGAATAGATAACCCCACCAAATTGCATCTCACCATTTTTTGATTTCACAACCTTACGTTGGTTAGCCACAATCCCTACTGCCCATCCTTCAACTCTTGCTAAACCACAAATAATACTCTGTCCGTAAAGTTTTTTATATTCTTCAAACTCACTATCATCAACTAGTCTTTCTATAACCTCCCTCATCTCATAAGGCTTCTCTCTATTATCTGGTAAAATGCCATATAAATCATCTATTGATTTCTTAGGAGGGACCGCTTTAACCCGATCAAATCCGGCGTTCAATGGTGCGCCAAGCATACTCATAATCTTTTTGATGCTATCTAAACAAGCCTGGTCGTTAGGATGCTTGTAATCTGTGACCCCTGATATTTCACAATGGGTGGTCGCCCCTCCCAAAGTTTCATTGTCAATATCTTCACCTATAGCCGATTTAACCAGGTAAGACCCCGCTAAAAAAACAGATCCCGTCCCTTCCACAATCATCGCTTCATCGCTCATAATGGGTAAATATGCACCACCTGCAACACAAGACCCCATAATGGCGGATATTTGCACAATGCCATCTGCAGACATTAATGCATTATTTCTGAACATCCTCCCAAAATGCTCCTTATCAGGAAAAATTTCATCTTGCATGGGAAGAAAAACCCCCGCACTATCGACCAGATAAATCACAGGCAATCGGTTTTCCATAGCAATTTCCTGCGCACGTAAATTCTTTTTGGCGGTCATAGGAAACCATGCGCCCGCCTTTACTGTAGCGTCATTCGCTACAATCATACATTGTCTTCCGCTTACATAACCAATGCCACAAACCACACCTGCACTCGGACAACCGCCCTGCTCAGCATACATGCCGTCTGCGGCAAAAGCACCCACTTCTAACCATTCGCTGCCCTCATCCGTTAAATAAGCAATTCTTTCCCTGGCTAAAAGTTTGCCTTTTTCCTTTTGCTTAGCGGCATTTTTCTCTCCCCCGCCTGCATATATTTTCTGCAACCTAGTTTTTAATTCGTAAACCAGTTGCTTATTTGCATCCTCATTTTTATTGAATTCTATATTCATGCTAGCAAGTTAAATCTTATATCTTTAAAACTCAAACCTGTTATGGTATTTAGTTTAACCCAGTGCGGAAACAAAAACTAACAACAATATTTAAATTAATACGTTATTCACACATGAAATACTTTTTTCTATGTTTTTTCATCGGTTTAAAAGTCTGCGCTGCCCAAACATTTAGCTATCCGAAGTTTGTTAAACAAGGCAGAACATTAGAAAAGTTAGTCCCACAAAACTGGAAAATTATAGACACCGCCTATGGGGATCTAAATAATGATCAAACTGATGATCTAGCATTTGTCGTAGAATATCATTTGCCAATTGCCGAGAACAGGGCCTATGGGGATAATGAAACTGAACTGATTAAAGAATTTCAAAAACCAAGGGTCTTGGCAATTTACTTTAAAAACCCACAATCTGGCAATTTTGCATTCGCATTACAGAATAACAATTTCATTTTAAGAGCACACGAAGGCGGAGGAATGGGAGATCCATTCAAAAACATCAATATTGCCAATCAAAATCTTCAGCTATCATTTGAAGGAGGTAACAATTGGAGGTGGAAACTTGATTATGATTTCAACTACCGGAATAAAGATTGGAGCTTAATCTTAGCTAATAATATTTATTACCATATCGGATCGGGAGAAATGACTGAAAAAAAGTATAATTTTCTGGATCGAAGAACTTATCTTGTAACAGGAAATATTTTTAATAGAAATAGCGGCAATCAGCGTACTGAAGAGGTTCTTTATTTCAGCGATTTAAGAACTTTCGACACCTTTAAAAAACCGTGGACTTGGGAAATAACCAAGGATAATTTTCTATAATTTGTGTATTCTTAAACACAAATAAATTAGTTTTCATAACTTTAAAGTCTGAGCAATTAATCCATACCTATGCATTTAGCCAAAAAGACTTTATTGTCTACATTTTTTATTTTTTTTATTTTTCAACTAGCCAAAGCCCAAACCGCAGATGAACTTTTTATAACTGCTAGAAAAAAAGCATTTGACGAGAAAAATTATCCGGAGGCTATTGAATTAGCCAAAACAGCATTGACAAAATCTCCAGATTATGCAGATATAAGGGTGTTTTTAGGGAGATTATATACTTGGACAAAAAAACTTGATAGTGCCAGGGCCACATTCAATACCATTATTACCAAACAACCCGACTATGAAGATGCCTATGTAGCCTGGGGCAACTTAGAGTTCTGGAATTACGATACAAAAAAAGGAATTGAGATCGTAGACCAAGGTCTAAAAAATATTCCTGGTTCAGAAACCCTTTTATTGCTTAAAGCAAAGCTTTTAGCCGATTTAAATGAATGGCAGAGCGCAGAGAGCATTGTTAATCAGGTTATCAAAAACAATCCTCAGCAAACGGAAGCAAGAGCGCTATCGGCTAAAATTAGAGAAAACAGCGCCTTAAACAAATTCGGAATAAATTATGATTACATTCATTTCGACAAACAGTTTAATGATCCCTGGCATCTTTTAAGTATAGATTATGGTCGACAAACGAGCATAGGCGCCGTTATCGGAAGGATTAATTACGCTAATAGATTTAATAGCAGCGGCCTACAGTTTGAAATGGATTCCTATCCAAAAATCGCTCGTAACCTCCAAGCTTATGTAAATGTTGGCTATTCTCCCGATATGGGAATTTTTCCTAAATATAGAGCAGGCTTCTCCTTATACGCAAGCTTACCGCTAAGTCTGGAATTAGAAGCTGGTTTACGTTTTTTACGCTCTCAAGACAACACCTGGATCTATACTGCATCGGTAGGTAAATACTATAAAAACTTTTGGTTCAATTTAAGAACCTTCCTTACCCCCTCTACCACTAGCTTATCTCAATCTTTTATATTGCAAACACGCTACTACCTGAGAGGTGCTGATGATTATTTAAATTTAAGTTTAAGCACCGGATTGTCCCCAGATGAGCAACGCAATAACATCCTCATAAACGCAACCAATTATAAGTTAAAATCAAATGGGATAATGTTGGGCTACCGAAAATCATTCAAAGCTTTCAACATCGTCAATTTTAAAGCTGGTATCGAAAACCAAGAATATTTTAAAGACACAAAAGGAAACCAGCTGATCCTCGGAGTAGGATATATTAGAAGATTTTAGCATTAGCCACAGATGAATTATAAAAAAATAAAAATTGCTCTCGGGTTAATAATATCCCTGCCCTTCTTAATGTTGCTCTGTTGGTTTGTTAGTCCAAAGCAAAAATTAGTTATAGCTATCGTAGATAAAACCGTACTCGATCAAAAGGGACAGGAACATATTTCTTTAAACTGGATTTTAAACCATCATAAATATGCGAAAAATAAGACCGAAGGCTATAAAATAGAACGAGACTATTATGGCTTTTTCCCAAAGGATGACGAACAATTTAGCATCCGGGGTTTAGAAAGATTCTCGCCATCGCAGTTAGCAAAATTAAGTGAAGATGCAGACCTGGCCTATTTTACTGACACTTATGGCATTTACAATAAGGAGTGGTACCAACAAAAAAACGATCAAAGAAGTTCAGGTATCCTATATGGCGGATTAAGCAATCGCGATTTAGCATTCATAAAATTGATGAAAGACAAGAAAAAGTTGATCATCACGGAGTTTAATACAATTGGCTCACCCACATCACCGGAAATCCGCACCCAATTCGAATCTTTGTTTGGGATGAAATGGAGCGGTTGGACCGCTAGGTATTTTAATAGCCTCGATACCAATATTAATAAGGAATTACCGGTATGGATGGTTAAAAATTATAAAGCCATCAACAAAAATAGATGGCCGTTTAAAAAATCAGGTATCGTATTTGTAAGTGAATTAGATCAAATAGTCATTCTGGAAGACTCCACCCACCTTGCTCATTCCATGCCTTATATCCTTAGTACCCCTAGTGCGCAACATCAATTTGGCCTACCCGAAAAAATAAAATATCCCTTTTGGTTTGATGTAATCATCCCTAATGAAAAAATCAATATCATTGACGCCAAGTTTAATTTAAGTCTTAATGCAAGTGGAATTGCAGCCTTAAAGAAATTTGGTATTCCCCCTTCGTTTCCTGCTGTACTCAGACAAAATGCTGCTAGCCCGAAGTTCTATTACTTCTCTGGCGATTTTTGCGATAATCCCATCAGCTTAACGACATCTTATTTTAAGGGTATCTCTTTCTTTAAATTTTTGTTTTATGACACGGAAGATCCCATGGAACGAAACAGCTTTTTCTGGAACTTCTACAAACCCCTTATCACTAATATCTTAAAAACAGAACAAATGAATCAACGCAATTGATAGCGTTTAATAATACTGTCAGGAAGCAACTTGCCGCCATTGCTTATCTTATCATTTTTACGTTTAAAATTATCAAAGGCATTGTTCAGTTGCTTTAATTTCTTTTCGTCTTGAATCGGCGTTTCTTCAAGATCTACATTAAGTTTAAATAACTGATTCCCGTTAAGATGATAATCCCCTTGAATAAAATCTACCATTGCTGTTTTGGTTTGCATAAGGGGATAGCTATGTATATTTCTAAATGATCGTGCTGTATCTAGTCCGCCACCCATCCAACCAGCTCCAGTTGGAAGATTCAATTTACTGCTTTTTTTCAAGAGCCTCAACAGGCTCGGTGTAATATCGAAATGTGTAGAAATAGACTCGAATTGCGCTGTACGTTTTAACAATGGAGAAAAGATAATTAAAGGAACATGAAAACGATCAATTTTATTTCTCAAGGGTATCTCTGCCATGCGATGATCTCCGGTAATGAGAAAAATCGTATTGGCATAATCTGGTCTTTTCTTATACGCATTGATAAAATCCCTAATTGATTCGTCAGCATATAGTACACTCGAGTACTGATTAGCGAAATTCCTATAATTCATTTTTTTAGAATCATCAAATCCTAACAAGCTCATTCGCTGCTCAAACTGCTTCTTATACCTATCCTGATTCGGAACTAGAAAAGGATCATGGGTTGCCACTGTTAAGATAACACTCAGGGTTGGGCTTCCCATTGGATGATTACCTAAGTAATGTTTGTAAACTTGGTCATCAGCATATCCCCAGGTAAAACCATTAGCCTTTGCTGGTAATTTACGATAATTTGATGGAATGGTTTTAAGATCTTCAACTGCATTAACCCCATTTTTCTTTAAAAAAATAGCCATATTGTCAAACTTGGAATCGCCACCATAATAAAAGGAAGTCCGATATCCATTATAACTTAACAAGCTATACAACGAAAGATGATCAGGCATTTGGGCTCCCATTTCTAAAATGCCATTTTTCGAAAAAGGCATCGAACCCATCATAGCAGGCAAAACCCCAAAAGTTCTTCCACCAATGCTTAAAAAATTCTTCCAGTATAAACTTTCGCCCGCAAGCGAATCCAAATAGGGAGTGAAATTACCTAAATAGGCTCCTTCGTTGGTAAAAGCGCGACCCAAACCTTCAACCATTAAAATGACAATATTTGGTGGCGATTGAATTGGCTTAAAGAAGGGAGATAGAACATCAGGAGCCTCGTTGGTATGATAAAAGGGAAAAGCTGCTTCACTCGGATAAACAAATGCATCCCCCAAACTTTCGTTCCCTTCATATTGTTCAATATATGCATCCGCATAAATATCTGTTTCCCGACTAGCCGGCAAAAAATAATTTACACTGGAAGTTAAAAAATAATCAGCCTTATTGAGGGAGAGGTTTTGATCATATTCATTTCGCAGGTCAATCATACTACTGTACTGCTGAACATTCGTTAGCAATGCCAAAAATGCGATAATCGAGATGATCAGTACAAAAGATAGCTTTACTTTGATTCTTCTAGATAAAAAAATAAGGACAAAGCCAAATACAACCAGCATCAAAATCAGACTGATGATCGTAACAATATTTAGCGCAGAAGATGCTCCTAGCGTTTGTTGAATGTCGGCTAGGGAATAACCGAATAAATCTGCCCCCAGAGGAACGAGGGAAGTATTAAAATAGGTAATCAGCAGCAGCTGGGAAATTGACAACAGAAAAAGGGCAATAAGTCCTGTAACCCTCGCTAGCGTCGGTTTGATAAAGTAAAGAACGATATAAACAACAGTGATACACACAACTACTTTTAGCCAAAACATAATGTCAAACCATACTGATAACGCAATAAGCTTTAACATAGATTCGGGAAAGGTTCTTGTGATACCGTTGTATAATACTTCAAAAATCCTTAAGATCAATAAGATGACCAACCAGGCCAACATTAACTGCATGATAGAGGTAATGGCCTTAAAAAACTTCTCTCTAAATAGCTTAATATTCATCATCAGTTATCTCAATTTTCCTTTTTTGGAGTGTTAAAACCCTGTCTCGTCATCTCGCCCCAGGCGTTCTTCTTTTGAATTAAGTCTATATTCCCCATTACAGCCGACCATACCACATATGGATGAAAAACAAATGGTTCAATAAAAGCAGTGAGGATTAGCTTGAGGATATCCTTTCTACGTTTGTACTGATTATAAGTTAGCACTTCCATCAAAATTGCAAACACGGAATACAAAAATCCAAATGTAAATACCACGGCTAACAATCCGAAAAAGAAGCGCCAATTCGTCAAGCCTAACACACTAAACAATATAAAAAAGAACATCCCCACAAATTCGATAATAGGCGCTAAAAACTCGAATAAAAACCAATAGGGATAACTCACCATCCCTAAAAATCCATACTTAGGATTAAAAAACATCACTTTATGCATCTTTAAAGTCTCTATTGTACCCCTTGTCCAACGATTACGTTGCCTGCCCAATATCTTAAAATCAGCAGGTGCTTCTGTCCAACATAACGGATCGGGTATAAACGCAACTTTATAAGGAAGGTCTAATTCTTCCATATACCTTCTCATCCTCACCACGAGCTCCATATCTTCACCAACCGTATGGTGGTCATAACCTCCACATTTAATCACGATCTCCTTATCAAATGCGCCAAACGCACCAGAAATCAACAACAAGCCATTTAGTCTGCTCCAAGCCATTCTGCCAAGCAAAAAAGCTCTGATATATTCGAGCGTTTGTACCCTCGGAAGCATCTTTTTAGGCAAATTAACCGCTACCAATCTTCCTCCTTCAACTACGCAATCATTCGCTATTCTAATTACACCACCAGTTGCAATAACTCGCTGCTTGGTATTCTCTAAAAATGGTTTGGCTAACTTAAGTAAAGCGTCCTGCTCTAAAATACAGTCTACATCAATACAAACTATATAATCCTTTTGGGCAATATTAACACCTACATTTAAGGCATCAGCTTTACCTCCATTTTCCTTATCCACCACAATAAGCTTCTTGTAAACCTTATTCCTGCTTTTATAAACACCTCTAACAACCTTTGTTTTTATCTGCTCATTTACAAAATATTCAGTTTTGTAAAGATTGTAAGCCTCAATTAACTTCGAAAGTGAATCATCCTTACTCCCATCATTTATAATAATAACCTCGAGGTTTGCATAATGAATAGATAGCAAGGAGCGCACATTCTCAATCACATTCGCACCCTCATTATATGCCGGGGCTAATATACTCATACCGGGTGCCTGACTAGCACTTGCTAATTGCCGGAAGTCTGTAAAGCTGTTTTTAAAAAGATGGGTTTTAACTTCTCCAATAGAATAAATCCCAATAAAAATATAACAGCTAAATAGCAAAACAGAATAAGCCAGGAGCCCATAAGTAAATATGTCAACTATAATACTCTGCCAACTCATGTTAGAAGTTCTCCCTCAATTTGTTTAATAATTAAGCTCAAGGGCGCAACGTTCGATTCTGGCAATAAACGCAATTGAACAAGTCCATTCGGTGAAATATTTGCTATGGTTCTCACTAGTGTACGCTTTTGTTCTGGCTCTTCCTGAGCTATAAACGAAACCAATACTGGTAGATCCTCTTCCGAACCAATTTGCTGAAGCGCCTTCGCTATAGCAATCCGGTTTTTAAGTACTTCTTGATCATAACGCTCCAATAGTATAGCAGAAGTAGATTCGTTATATATTTTTTCGAGCGCCGTAATTGCTTGATAACGAACTCTATCCGATGAACAAGCTAAACAATCTACCACTTGCTCGTGTAATTCAAACCGATGAAAATTCTTAACCAGTTTCAAAGCGAAAATAACAACACTCTCATTATTTGACAACAGCCAATTTTCTATCCCGTTAAAATTACTTGCCGGCAAATAACTCAACTCATTCAACAGTTTAATTTGTTGCCAATCGTTAATCTGATAACTCACTACATCCAAAAATCTTAATCCCTCAAAACCAGTTAATTTTATGACCGCAATTTGAGCTTCCATCCTGACTAACTCATTCCGATGATTAGTTTGCCTATATATTTTGCTCAAGTAGTTTTTCAAGTTCATAATGCCCAAGTCTTGAAGCGCTTTTGCCTTTATGTACCATTTTTTACTCGAAAGATCTTCCAATGCAAATTCATCCAGTTTTAACTGTAAATAAAGCCGCTGTAGAAATAATGCCGCAGTGCCCGACATATTCTTCTTTGCCGACAATATTTCCTGCGTTAATAGATTACGGAATCTCTTATTCTTAAGCAAAACGGTTGTTCTATGGTGAATGGGAAAATGAACTAGCCCAGGATCAGCCTCCTCATTAAAAATCGCATCTCTTACCAGGATTTCTGCTATATTCTTCCATTTCCTGTGCTTACTGCCTTGAACATTTATAATTTTTAGATAAACTAATATAAAGGCGATTATTAAAACAGCAAGAACAAAGAAACTTAATGCAACTACTTCAAAATAAATCATTTTTGAGATGCCATAGCAAACCGCCTTACTCTAATAGAAAGTTCACTAGGACTAAACGGTTTTGTAATAAAATCATCAGCACCCAGCTGAAAAGCTTCTAACACTACATCCTCCTGTCCCATACCAGACAATATTATAATGGGAGTATATTTAACTCTTTCTCTTAATGCTGCTACAATTTCCAAACCAGAAGTATAAGGCATCATAATGTCTGATATGACTAGATCTGGACTAGAATCTTCAATTCTTACTAGAGCATCTCTCCCATCTCTCGCAATAATAACCTCGTGTCCATCTTTTTTAAGACGCATTTCTAAGGTTCTTAAGGTTAAATCATCGTCTTCAGCAATCAAAATTTTCATAACTAGATACTTACAAATGGAAATGCAAAAAGTTTTATATTAGCTACCTAAAAATTATACTTTTACCTCACTAAGATAAGAATTAACCGCTGATTAATTAAACTTAAGCTTCAAATTAATAGAAATATATACGCATATTTGCGTACAGCTAATAATCGTTCGTGATGATAAACCGCTACAATCAGAAAAACCGGAAAATTAATTACTCCTACATCACATTATCATTTTTAATGTTAATATTGTGCGCCTCTTGTAAAAAAGAACTTATAATGGAACCAATAAAGGATAAAAACACTTTACCATCAAATACTGAGGCAAAGAGAAATCCGGTAAATGAAAATGTAGCAATAAGCAACAGTATTAGTTTCAGTTGTTATCAATGGAAAACTACCGATTCACCAAACGACAGAAAAGCGCCAGGAAATAACTATTGGAGCAGTAAAGGCGTATGGGTAGATCAAAATGGATATCTCCACTTAACTTTAACAAAAGATCCTAAATCAAATAAGTGGTATTGCACTCAACTAGTTTCCGAACTTAAATTTGGAAAGGGGATTTATGAATTTTGGATAGAAGGACGCGTAGACCAACTAGACAAGAACGTGGTATTTGGCTTATTCAATTATGCAGGGGTTGACTATTTCGACGAAATGGATATTGAATTCTCTAAATGGGGCACTGCTAAAAATCCAAACCTCCATTATACGGTGTATCCGGAAGAATTTTCTACCGCTAAGATATGGAGTTCATCTTTCAACTTTTCTTTAGATGGACCTTATTCAGTACATCGGATCATGAGGTCGGATGCCACGGTGAAATTTGAGAGCCAATACGATTTCCAAGGTACAAAAACGAATGTACAAACCTATAGCTCACCATATATCAGTAAAAAAGAAATGCCAATCTATATGAATCTATGGCAATTCCAAAATAAAGCACCCTCCAATAAAAAAGAAGTAGAAATAATTATTAGAAAATTCGTATTTACACCGCTGCTGTAGCGTATTTAAGTCAAATTTCGATCCCTAAACCAAACATCGTCTGGCGTAGCGGTAAAACTTTGCATCTTATCCAATAAAACCTTAGCATCAGTTTCATTAAATACCAGATCCCTATTATTTTGTTTTAAGAAGCGATTTTTTACCATTACATCCAACTGCAAAAATAAGGGATCATAAAAACCCCCTACATTCAGCACACCAATAGGTTTAAAATGCAAACCTAACTGCAGCCAGGTTAACACTTCAAAAAACTCCTCCATCGTACCAAATCCCCCTGGCAGAATAATAAATCCATCAGATAAGTCGGCCATTTTCTGCTTGCGCTGATGCATATTCTCAGTCACAATCATTTCAGTAAGCCCCGCGTGACCAACTTCCTTATCCATCAAAAATTGTGGAATTACACCGGTCACTTCACCGCCTCTTTTCAAAACTTCATCAGCAATAACCCCCATCACTCCAACGCTTCCACCTCCAAAAACCAAGGTAATATCTCGTGATGCCATTGTTTCCGCTAAGTCTTCAATTGCATTTTTTAAGATCGGATCGCCATTGAAATTCGAGCCACAATACACACAAATAGATTTCATTATTCTAACGGGTATAATTAGGTGCTTCTTTGGTAATGGTAATATCGTGGGGGTGACTTTCTCTCATGCCTGCCGCTGTAATTTGAACGAATTGTGCTTCCTGTAATTTTTCAATAGTTGCAGCACCACAATATCCCATACTAGCACGTAACCCCCCAATATATTGATACATCACTTCGGCCAACGTTCCTTTAAATGGCACGCGACCCACAATTCCTTCAGGAACTAATTTCTTGATATCATCTTCCACGTCTTGAAAATAACGGTCTTTCGAACCTTGCTCCATCGCTTCAATAGAACCCATTCCACGATACGACTTAAACTTACGACCCTCATAGATAATCGTTTCACCTGGCGATTCCTCTACTCCAGCAAACAATGAACCCGCCATAACAGTACTGGCACCAGAAGCAATTGCTTTTGCAATATCCCCCGTATGCTTAATTCCCCCGTCAGCAATAACCGGTACACCCGTTCCTCTAAGTGCTTTCGCACATTCAAAAACAGCATAAAGTTGTGGAACCCCTACACCAGCAATAATTCTCGTGGTGCAAATTGAACCAGGACCAATACCCACTTTAACCGCATCGGCGCCAGCATCAGCTAAAAACTTAGCAGCGGCTCCGGTAGCTATATTACCTACAATAACCTGTAAATCAGGATATTTAGCTTTTACTTCTTTTAATTTATCAACAACACCTTTTGAATGGCCATGTGCAGTATCAATGGTAATAACATCAACCCCAGCCTTAACCAATGCATCCACACGCTGTAAAGTGTCAGCAGTAACTCCAACCGCAGCACCAACCCGCAATCTTCCTTTTTCGTCCTTACAGGCCACCGGATAATTTTTTACTTTCTGTATATCCTTGAAAGTAATTAACCCGCATAAATACCCTTCCGCATTTACAACTGGTAATTTTTCGATCTTATAATTTTGTAAAATTTCTTCCGCCTGAATTAAATTAGTTCCCTCTGGAGCTACGATTAAATTATCTTTAGTCATAACATCAACAATGGGCTTATTCATGTTTTTTTGAAAACGCAGGTCGCGATTGGTGATAATACCAACAAGCTTATTGTCGCTGCTCACCACCGGAATGCCCCCAATTTTATGTTCCTTCATAATTTTAAAGGCATCTGCAACAATTGAATTCTCCAATAAAGTAACCGGATCCTGAATCATTCCGCTTTCAGACCGCTTCACTTTGCGAACTTCTTCCGCCTGTCTGTCAATCGTCATATTTTTATGAAGCATCCCAATACCACCATTTTGAGCAATGGCAATCGCTAATTCCGCTTCAGTAACGGTGTCCATCGCAGCAGAAATCAAGGGAACATTGAGCTTTATTTTCTTGGTTAAAAACGTAGCTGTATTAACATCACGGGGCAAAATCTCAGAATATGCAGGCACTAACAATACATCATCGTATGTTAAACCAGTCGCAATAAATTTTTGGGGATCGAGTTGCATAGCAAATAAATTAGGAGTTATTATTTGCAGGGCAAAGATACGATTTAATCAGTCAATTAAAAAATATCTTTTGGGAATAAAAAAAATAAAAATATTTATGAAATCATTGTAGCGTTTTTAATCCTTCTCTCGTTTACCCAATATAAACTAGCTCAGAAAGGTCTAAAGTTGGTGAGAACTTAAACCTAAATACTGGTAAGGTTGGTGAGAACCTTAAGTTTAATTTAAGAAAGGTTGGTGAGAACCTTCACTTAAATTTTTATAAGTTATATAATAAATTAATACCTCTGTTTAAGATTACACCTAAAATATGGCTACTGTTTGCAATTCTACAAACAGTAGCCAGCGGTGTTTCCCCTCCTCCCTCCCTTTTTAAGTTTGTGAATTAATTGATACAAACTGTTTCTTATTTGTCATACTAACAAAAACTCTTCATCTTAGCTCAAAAAAAAAACATGAAGAAATTACTCAGCTTCCTAATTGTACTTACGTTTAGTTTTTCGGCTTTTGCACAAAATTTCAAATACGCATTTGTTACCGATACCCATGTGGGTGCCTCAACAGGTGAAGAAGATTTAAGACGCACTGTGGCAGACATAAATAATCAGAAAGACCTTGATTTTGTTGTCATTACCGGCGACATAACCGAAATGGGAACAAATGACGAGTTAAAACTTGCCAAAAGCATTTTTTCACTGCTGAATATTCCTTATTATATCATGCCAGGCAACCATGATACCGGATGGTCAGAATCTGGAGGGGTAAGCTTTATCAGAGAGTTTGGCTACGACAAGTTCACTTTCGATCATAAAGGTTATAGATTTATAGCTTGCGCATCTGGTCCTTACGTACGCATGAGCGATGGCCATATTCCGCGGGATGCTACCGTTTGGCTAGACCAAATATTAAAAAAAACCTCAAAAGACATGCCCATTGTCTTCCTAAATCATTATCCAATTGACAATAGCCTAGATAATTGGTATGAAGTAACAGACCGCTTAAAAACCCGTAACGTCCAATATATTATCAATGGACACGGCCATAACAACAAAGCTATGGATTTCGAAGGGATTCCCGCTACAATGGGAAGGTCTAATCTACGGGCCAAAGATACCATTGGCGGATATAACATTGTAAATATGTTGAAGGACACGGTATATTTCGCCGTTAAAAAACCTAACCAAACTTTATTGCCCGCATGGCGAAAAATTCCCTTAAAAAAATTTGTTCATCAAACCCTAAAAGCTTACGATAGACCAAGTTTTGAGATCAATAAAAAGTATGGGAATGTTAGAGAAGTATGGACTTACCATTCAAGTGCCAACGTCGTTAACACGCCCGCATACAATGATAAAGCGGTCATATTTGGTAACAGCTTAGGATTAGTAGAAGCATTAAGCAGAACAAATGGCAAGAAATTATGGGCTTTTAAAACAAAGGGCGCTATTTACTCTTCACCAGTCATTGATAAGCAACTGGTAATTTTAGGCTCGGGCGACGGTACGATTTACGCCTTGAACAACACCAATGGAAAAGTGGTATGGAAAGTTGAAACGGCAAATGCGGTATTAGGGTCACCTGTAGTTGATGGAGACAATGTGCTGATCGGAGGCAGCGACCATACATTTAGGGCAATCAATATTAAAACCGGTAAAGTAGTCTGGAAATTTGAAGACGTTGAAGGCACCATTGTGGGTAAACCTTTAATTTATCAAGGCAAAGTTATGTTTGGCTCCTGGGGCAGGCATTTGTATGCTTTGGATGTAAAATCCGGAAAGTTAGCGTGGAAGTGGAACAATGGGAATGGAAATAGAATGTTCTCTCCGGCAATGTGTACCCCTGTTGCAACAAAGGGCGTAGTTTATATTGCTGCACCAGATCGTTTTTTAACCGCAATTAATGTCAATGATGGGCAAACACTATGGCGGACTAAAGAAGCGAAGGTGAGAGAGTCTATTGGGCTTTCAGCCGATAGCACCACCATTTATGGGAAAACCATGCAAGACACCGTAGTAGCATTCAAAACAACAGCAAATTCTCCGGAATTGGCCTGGAAATTAAACGCAGGTTTTGGATATGAACACACCCCATCAGATCTTGTCGAAAAGAATGGAGTTGTTTTTTATGGAACAAAAAATGGGGTTGTTTATACTTTTGATGCCAAAACACATCAAAATTTATGGTTACATAAAATTGATAACTCAATGGTCAATACGATAAACCCTATCGATCAAAAAAATATTATTGTGAGTACAATGGATGGCAAAGTAACGCTCATAAAGGCTTACGAAGAATAACCTTCGTAAGCCTTATTCCTCAACTTCGCAATGCTGTCTTAATTGCTTAGGCCCCTGAGGCCAGATAAAGGCAGTTGTTTGCTTTTTCCAACCCATACTTTTATAAAATGGGTCGGCACCAGGCGCAGCACTTAAATTTACAAAGTGATAATCAATTAATTGGTTGTTTAAAGCCGTAACCACATACTTTCCTAACCCCTGCCCTTGGTAATCGGGATCTACCACAATGTCTGCGAGCATCGCATAATATCTACCGTCGCCCACTACCCTGCCAAAAGCAATCACCTGCCCTTCCTTATAGATAAAAATTGTAGTAGTACTAAGCTTAAATGCTGCTTCAATCTCATGAGCTTTGCGATGTTTCCATTCTATTTTATAAAACAGAGAAATAATGTGATCCCAATCAATCTTTGCTAAATCTGGATTAAGCTTATATACATAAGCTGGATTTTCTTGTAAAATATGCATCAGTCTTATGATTTTTTAAACATTTTGTTTACCTACTACCACCTCAATAAAGGTGCTCGGATCTAAATATTGCTGCGCAATTTGTTGTATATCTTCCGTGCTTATATTTTTAACTGTATGAATATAATTAGTATAGTAATCATAATTCAAACCAGAAAAATATAGGTTTTTAAACTTATCAGCATGAGAAAAAATGTTCTCCAAACTTCCCAATAATGACCCTAACATGTAGTTCCTAACTAAATCTAATTCTTCATCGCTTGCCCGATCTGACCTTAACAGTTCAATTTCTTTGTATATTTCCTTCAGCGCATCTTCGTACACATCACCCCCCACTTCGGTTGCAATGAAAAAGTAACCAGCATGTTTCAAAGAAGCAATCCCAGAACCAATTCCGTAGGTATACCCTTTATCTTCCCTAATATTTGCCATCAACCTAGATCCGAAATAACCACCTAATAGCGTGTTCAAAACCTGAAATGCCGGAAAATCCCTATGGGCACGGTTGATCGCCAATTTCCCCATTCTAATAGCGCTTTGAACCGAATCTGGTTTAGCTATAAAAATCTGCGTGCCCTGGCCTGGCTCATAATGAAATTTATTTAATTCTGTTGGTGAATGATTTTCCCAACCTTTTCCAAAAAATTCATCTAACAAAGCAAATTCCCGCTCATCGAATTTTCCTGCACAGATAATCACACAATTTTCTGGTTTAAATGCCGCTTTAAAATAACTTATCAAGTCTTCTCTTCTCAATGCATCATAATCGGCTAACGTAATATCAGATCCGTAAGCAGTATCACCAAATACACCATGTGCAAAGGTCTTTCTGGCTAAGAAATCATTCTTTTGCAAATTCACTTGCAATTTTTGCTTTTGGTTTTGAACAAAAATCTCCAGCTCCTGTTGTGGGAATATACTCTCCGTTAAGATGGCTTTTACAATAGGCAACACCGCAGAAAGGTATTTACTTAAGCTATAAAGTGTGATGGTAATGTGGTCTGCCCCATAATCGCTTTGTAAAAATGCCCCAAAATAATCTACCTTTTCCGCTATTTCTTTAGCAGATAAATTTTTGGTCCCATTATTAATCAAACTGTTAACTGTAACAGCTTGTAAAGGTTTATTTTGATCCCAGTTTACATTATTGAAAATAAATTCAATCCGTACCAATTCTTTTTGGCCTGCATTGAAATTATATACCTTAATGCCATTGCTTAATATTTTATGTTCTGGAGCAATAAAATTAATATCGTTAACCTGTTGATATGGCGGAGTAATTGTACGGTTAAGCATTGGCTAAATAGTATAAGGTTGATGATTTTTCTTTCATAAAAGTTGACTTAGCAGCCTCCATAATCTGTTGTGCGGTAACAATTGAATATTTTTCCATTTCTAAATTTAACAGATCAGCATCCCCCAATAATTCATAATAGGCTAAATTCATTGCCTTATCAAGTAAATTCATTTCAGAAAACGCCATAATAGATTCCGATTTATTTTTAACCTTGGTTAATTCTGCATCGCTTACCAATTCCGTACTTATTTTCTCCAACTCTTTCCATATAGCTTGCTCGGCATGAGCTTGATCAACACCAGAAATTAATTTGCCTTCTACGATAAATAAACCCTCGTCCAAGCTTCCAGTCATATAAGCATTGATATCACTAAATAACTGTTGTTCTTTTAACAAACTGGTATATAAACGAGATGATTGTCCTTGAGATAAAATATCGCTTAATAAATCGAACACTTGATAAGTAGGATCTTTTCTGGCAGGCATCTTAAAAGCAATGTAAATGGCATTTAGCGGCACATTAGCTTGTACTGTTAACGAACGAGCTGCCGTTTGCGGTAGTTCCTTAGGCAAATTCCGTTCATATTTATTGCCCGCAGGAATAGGCTCAAACCATTTTTCAGCAAGTCTTTTAACTTCCTCAGTCGTAACATTTCCTCCAACTACCAAAATTGCATTTTGGGGATTATAGTGTTTTTTGAAAAACGCTTTTACATCTTCCATTTTAGCATGCTCTATCTGCGCTAAGTCTTGGCCGATAGTAGCCCATTGATAGGGATGTGTTTCATAGGCCAAGGGTCTTAATTTCAACCATACGTCGCCATACGGCTGATTTAAATAGCGCTGCTTAAATTCTTCCATCACCACGTTACGCTGTGTTTCTAAACTCTTTTCAGAAAAAGCAAGGCTCAACATTCTATCACTTTCCAACCAAAAAGCAGTTTCTAAATTTGCCGAAGGTAAGGTAATATAGTAATTGGTAATATCATTACTGGTAAAAGCATTGTTTTCACCACCAACCCTTTGCAAAGGCTCGTCATAACTCGGAATATTGACCGATCCACCGAACATCAAATGTTCAAATAGATGGGCAAAGCCAGTTTTGTTCGGCTCTTCATCTCTAGCTCCTACGTCGTACAGTATATTTAGAACGGCCATAGGGGTCGTAACGTCCTCATGAACAATCACTTTTAGGCCGTTTGAAAGTGTAAATCGGTTAAATTCTACCATCTATTTTTTTTGAGCCATAAAGATATCAAAAATGAGCGCACGGCGGTAAATGATTTCACAGATTTAAGAACTTTTACCAAAGACTGACCACTTCAGACTTTTGCCTCAAGACTTTTACATATCTTTGTACATGAATACCGCTGAACTATTACAAAAGGCACTAAACTTCGACTTCTTAACCAAAGAAGAAGGAGTATTCTTATATCATCAAGCAGATACGGCAGACTTAGCCTATGTTGCCAATGAACTGCGAAAAATCCAGGTACCCAGTGGTAAAGTAACCTGGCAGATAGACCGCAATGTAAATACAACAAATGTTTGTATCGCCAATTGTAAGTTCTGCAATTTTTTCCGTCGCCCAGGGCACGATGAAAGCTATATTACCGATATAGAAACTTACAAGGTTAAAATTGAAGAAACTTTTCGCCTAGGGGGAGATCAATTGCTTTTGCAGGGCGGTCATCACCCAGATCTGGGCCTAAGTTTTTATGCCAACCTGTTCAAGGAATTAAAACAACTTTATCCAACTTTAAAATTACATGCCTTGGGTCCACCAGAAATTGCCCATGTAGCAAAGTTAGAAGGGATTTCGCATACGGAAGTATTAAAGGAACTAAAAGCAAATGGAATGGACTCGTTACCGGGTGCAGGGGCAGAAATTCTAAATGATAGGGTGAGGCGTTTAATTTCAAAAGGTAAATGTGGCGGACAAGAATGGCTGGATGTAATGCGAGCCGCCCATCAGCTAGACATCACTACGTCGGCGACCATGATGTTTGGCCATGTAGAAACAATCGAAGAACGTTTTGAGCATTTGGTATGGATAAGAGAAGTACAAAGTGAAAAACCAGCAAACGCTAAAGGATTCTTAGCGTTTATTCCATGGCCTTTTCAGGATGATGGTACCTTGTTAAAACGTTTACGTGGTATCAGCAATACCGTAACAGGTGATGAATATGTGAGAATGCTTGCCTTAAGCCGAATAATGTTGCCAAACGTTAAAAATATACAGGCCAGCTGGCTTACAGTAGGTAAAGCGGTAGCACAAATGTGTTTGCATGCTGGAGCGAACGACTTTGGATCTATTATGATTGAAGAAAACGTCGTGTCGGCAGCGGGTGCCCCCCACCGTTTCACAGCAAAGGGTATTCAAGATGCGATTAAAGAAGCTGGGTTTGAACCACAGCTACGCGGACAACAATATAACTATCGGGAATTACCTGCCGAATTGGAAGAACAAGTTATTAAGTATTAATTAATGTTAAAATAACTAAAAAATTCGTTTTTATTTTTTAACATTGAATTAGATAACTTTTATTCATGTTCAGAAAATTAATTAACGCGCTCGTTCTAGCCCTAATCTCCTCCTTTCAAGTATATGCACAAGGTAAAATTGACAGTACAGAGATGCTTACCCTACGTATTGACCCACAAAGCGCACGGGGCGCAACAGTATCCCAGCTTTTTGACGAAGTAAAATTCATTCCCTTAGAAACCACCAAAGAAAGTCTGTTCGGCAACATCGCTGAATTAAAGGTGGCCGGCAAAAAGTTTATTATTTATGACTATGATACCAGAGCTGTCCTGGTATTTAATGACGAAGGAAAATTCGTTACCAAAATTGACGCAACCAAACTTCACTCAGATAAAGAGGACAAAGAAAAAGCACAATCTTACGGCTTTAGAGCCATTCAGGAAGATGGAAACGATTATATTGTTATGTTCACGAACAATAACATTCAATATTTTACCATGGAAGGTAAATTTGTTAAAAAAGTAAAAAACTTTAGCTATTTTGATGAAGTTACGATGTCTGACGGCAATATTGCTGTTAAACAAAACCTGTCTATTAAAAAAGGAAAAGATAGTACTTTTTACAAAGTAAACTTAATCAATAAGATAAAAAAAGACACCATAGGTTATTTTACGTTCGACAATAAAATGTGGGAAAAAGATGATTGGTACGGTGATGGTGGTATTAGCCAATACGCTCCCAACGCAGCTTTTTTTTCTACTTTTTATGATTATAACTTGTATAAAATAACACCCGATGCCGTTTCATTAGCCTATAAGCTTATCCTTCCTGCGATTAATACCCTACCAAAAGATTTTGTAACTAACCCTCTTTACGTTAAAAAGCGTTTCGAATTTTTTGAGAAAAATAAAAAGGTTATCCATGGTTTAGGAAAAAGTTACTTATTAGGAGATCATCTCTACTTAAGATTTTCGAACATTTTTTGGGACAAAGACCAAAAGAAAAACTTAATCTATAATATCAAAACAAGCGAATTAATTTCTTTTCAAGATTTGGAACCCGATAGTCTCTCACATTTTTTACCAATCACCGACTCTGGTTTTGGTTATGATTTTGAAAACCGCGGATTTTTAGCCTACGAAGGGGGAAAATTTTATACGAGCTATTCATCATTGGCAATGTTTGCTTTTAAAGAACGAAGTGCCGATAAGAAAGCAAAATATCCTCCACTTTTAGAAAACTATCTTAAAACTGGCGACAGAAAAAGCAATCCAGTATTAGTAGTTTTCCAACCAAAAACTAAATAATTTATGCGCCTCCCTTTCTTTTTAACAATAGGTATCGTATGCCTATTCACCTCTTTATCGCATGCTCAGCAAACTACCGAACCCACCACAGGAACCATCAAGGGGATAGTGCGGGACACCGTTCACAACTACGTATTAAAAGCTGCGACAGTTTCTATTTATCGCGCCGATAGTTCGGTTCTAAACTATCAGTTAAGTAACAATTATGGGGAATTCAAATTTACGAATCTTCCCATCGGACAAATGCTGCGAATAGACATTAGTAATATAGGATACGAGACATTCCGTCAAAACGTAACAATTCCAAAAGGTCAAAGTACGCTTGATTTAAAGACCCTAGTGATAAACCCTAGAAATGAGACTTTGAAAGAAGTGGTAATAACCATCCCACCCATAACCTATAATAATGACACCTTAGAGATCAATGCAGCTGCATTTAAGCTAGACACCAATGCAACGGTAGAAGATTTACTGAAAAAAGTTCCAAATATCACGGTTTGGGGCGATGGAATTATTACCGTGAACGGCAAGGAAGTAAAAAGTTTATTGGTAAATGGTAAACAATTTTTTGGTGGCGACAACAAAGTGATACTACAGAACATACCGAAAAATGCCCTCGAAAAGATCCAGATATTTAATAATGCCGACCGCAACAATCCACTAGACAGTAGCCTCGTGGCCAACTTAAAATTAAAGAAAGGCAAAGACAGATCCTATTTCGGCAAAATTGGCCTCGGTTATGGAACTAATAACCATTACCAAATTGATGGAAACATTAATTTTAGTACCCCAAAATTACAACTTTCGCTTATTGGTGCTACAAACGATATCAATAAAACACCAAACGACATTAATACGTTAGTGCGGAACAGCACTTTCAAGGGTGTAGGGACTAACATAGAATATCAACCAGATTTTAGGCAAACAGGGATTAATAAAGGAACGGTTGCGGGTGCCAAGCTAAATTACAACTTCAATCCCGAGAGTAAAGACTGGAATAATAGAAGCTCGTTGAGTTCAGACTACTACTTTTCTAGCACAGAATCAATCAATAATAATCAGAGTAACAGTATCACCACTTTATCAACCAACAACCAGATTTTCTCTTTTTCGGAAAATGCAAGTGTGGGAAATAGGGTAAATCACCGTCAAAACTCACAATTTACCTATGCAAAAAAAAGCCATCAACTGGATATCAGCGAATCTTTTACCGACGGATACAGCAACAGTAGCCAAACCAACATTCGAAATGCTTCCAACAACAATAATCAACTAACAAGTACAAATAACGGAAGCAGTACCGATAATTCAAACAGCCAAAATTTAAATTTGAGGGCCAGTTACGGGTATAATAATTATAGCAACTGGAAACAAAGATTCAAGAGTTTCAACATGAGCTATAATCTCTCTATGAGCAATGGAAATACCGACAGGAATGAAATTACGGCTTTTAAAGATTTGCTAAATCCTTCCTTAAACAGAGATTTTAACAGGAATTATCAAACAGATTTCAAAAATTTGAATCAAAACATCCACGCAACAATTAGCAATCTAAAATATTTACTTTTTGGCAATAAAAACCTTGCTAACTTTGATGGAAAAATTTCTGCCAAGCTCGACCTAGCAAACAATAAGAATAAAAATATTGTTGAAGACTTAAGTGGCAACAATTACCAGATAAATAATTATCTTTCTAACAATTTACAGACCAACCAGGCAATATTTACACCCGGTTTTTCGATCTCCAAAAATTTCCACAAGCAATTAAGCAATCGGTACAGTAAAAATTTAAGCTTTGAATTAACCGCTGCTCAACAAATAAGCTATCAGGATAATAAGTCGATCAAGAATTTCCAGAATATCAAGAAAAACTATAACAACTTTGTACCCACTGCAAGTATAAACTATAGTAACTATCAATACGGCACTCAACAAACAAGTGTTTCCTTAGTCTATAATACAACAATCGGTATTCCAACTATTAACCAGTTAGCCCCTTTAACAGATAGTACCAATTTATACAACCTGCAAAGAGGAAACATCAACCTTATCGAATCAAAAAACAAATCTATAAGCGTCAATCTTTACCGCTATGATATGCGAAACAAGAATACCCTCAACTTCAATTTCAATGGCGCAATTGGCCTAATTGAAGACGCAATTATTGACAGTTCATTTATAGATGCTAATAATAGAAGAAACAATTACCTGGCAAATGCAAATGGCAGCAAATATGCCCGCATGTACGGAGATGTACGAAAATCTCTTAAACTTAAAGCTGCAGAACTAAAATTTGGTTACACCATTAATATTAACTTTAATCGAACACCTAATTATCTGAATGGAATTTTTAACTTCTCCAATAATTTCTCAACAGATAATAAGATCTCTACAAATTTTACCTTTAAAGATAAATTCGCTTTAGAGGGCACGCAAAGTGTTGCAACAAGTTCATCCAAGCAGCAAACATTAAACACAGTTTATAAAAACGTCACGCTAACATCTGGGTTAAGCGCCAATTATAATTTCACTAAGAGATTCTCTGTAAACAGCAACATAAGTTTAAACAGTAATAACCCCTCAATCGGGGAAACCATAAACTTTACAATTTGGAATGCTGAAGCGAACTATCGATTCACAAAAGGCAATAATGCAGAAATCAAACTGTCGGCCTTAGATTTACTAAAACAAAACAGGTCGATAAATAATTTTGCCGGCACCAACACTTTTACAACATCTACCAGAAACGTACTGCAACAATACTTCATGGTTACCCTCTCGTATTATCCTCGAAAATTCGGAAAAGATGCCGCAAAGCGATAAAGCCCAAAATTAAAAAAAAGGGAGGCATAACCTCCACTTTTCTAAAAAAAACAAATCAATAGGTAATCTAAACTTTTATTTTATAAAAAGGCTGGCAATAGCCAGTACTTCTGCTTTTGTTAATGCTTCATCAAAAGATTCGGCAGCGATCGCAGCGGTTATCGCCGAGTTTCCATTTATCCCGACAATATTTATACCTGCTTGCATACTCGTATTCTCACGTACATAAATTGGGTCCACGGCAGCAATTCCTGTATCATTTGATGCACCTCCCGCACCTAAACTAATCCACGGTTTTAAACCAGTAGCACCATTTGCCGCCAACATCTGGCGTAAATGGGAAGCATGTCGGGCCTCTACTGAATGAATTTGCAAGGCCGTTGTTAAAACAGCGTTACCTTTTAACACAGTAGCCTGTCCTTTATAAGCTCTAACACCAGTATCTTCAAAAGCAGTTGCAACCTTTAAAAACGTTAAGTAATTGCTATATACATCTGGAAAAGTCCCCTTACCCGTAAAATCAAAATCGCTATAAGCTAAAGGAGCTCTTGCCGCTGCACCCAAAGCACCTTTCAATAAATTAACATGCGCCAATTCATGGTCGCGAATGGTAGTAATGGCGCCCAGTGGAGCTCCGGCTGGAATTAAACCCGGGGCCGCAACTACAGCGTGGTTATAGAAATGATACTCTAAATACTCTAAGGTTAGGGCAAAATTTAGTACATCACTAATTTGAGAGGGCGTAGTTTGACCATATGCCTTTTTAAATACAGAACCTAACGCTAAAGGCATTGCGGCAAGCGTGATTTTTTTACCCATGTTAAAAAAGTCCTTCATTGCCGCTCTTCTCGGATTTAATCTCTCATAGATCTCACCGTCAACTTTTTCTATTTCTTCTAATATATTTACGATATTCATGATTGCTAATTTTAAGATTAAAGATTAATAACATTGATTTTGGTTTTGATGTACTTCGAGGCTGCACCAAGTACTACATCTGGCGTAAAAGCTTTGTCTAAGCCGTTCGCATCCACCACTTCGGCATTGGCAAAACTTCCGTTGGAAATCAGATCACGCACATAGGCAGCATGTCGAGCCTCAACAGAAACTATTTGCCCTGCGATAACAATATATGCATCGGTTTTTAAGCGCACTCCTGCACCATTATAAGCTGCAACCCCCAAATCTTCAAAAGCTTTTGCCGCCGCCAACACACTTGCACGGTCCGAAAAATTAATGCTCGAAAAATCTACTTCCAACCCACCGATTGCTGCCGTTCCCAAAGCATTCTTAAAGAATTCTCGGTGAGCAACCTCATGATACTGTATATCATTAAAATAATTACGTTCAGCAGTACTGAAACCTGAAGGAGGTGCCGATGCCACTTTGATGTAAAATGCAGCTTCCAACTGTTCCAACGCATAGGCATAATTTAGTACACCGAAATCATCTTTGAAGTCTAGTGTTACCCCTGTAGGTACAACAACTCTATCCTTTTTACAACCCGCGGCAGTTAATGCAACAATTGCCGCACCAGCACCTGCATATTGCAAGAATGATCGGCGTTCTAATTTGGCCTCCAAAATACTACCTTCTACAGACAGCATGTTTTGGTTTCTCTCATTTAAATTTTCCATAGTCAATTTTTTATAAAAGTTTTATTAAGATTATATAATTAGGTTTGCTTTTAATTACGAGAAGAAATTGCATTCGGTTTTTATATTGGTAAATATTTTTTTATATACCCCTCTTTTTAAATCAAGAAATATTTTCTAATCGCCATTTTTTTAGATAAATTCAACTTTATAAACTCAAAACTGTGCTAAACGCAATTATTGTTGATGATGAAGAATTCGCTAGGTCTTCTCTCTATTTTCTGCTTCAAGAAAATTGTGAGGAAGTTCACGTCGCGGGTATTGCTAAATCGGTAAATGAAGCCAGAGCGCTTCTCAATCAGCACCCAATAGACCTGATCTTTCTAGATATTGCCATGCCTGGCGAAAACGGCTTCGAACTTATACCGCAGGCTGAAATTGCCAATGCTACCGTAATTTTCACAACTGCCTATGATCAATATGCATTAAAGGCTATAAAGGCGAATGCGCTTGATTATCTATTAAAACCTATTGATATAGATGAATTAACGGCTGCCGTAGAAAAAGCTGCCAAATATGTAAAAAATGAGCACAATCGGAATGAAAGCCTCAAAAACTTAGCAAATGACTTGACGAACAAATCGTCTATTAAAAAGATTACCATACCAAACGGACAAGGATATCGTTTGGTAGATATCGACGATATCATACATATTGAGGCAGATAGCAATTATTCAGTATTTAACTTAGTCACATCCGAAAAAATAGCTGTTTCCAAGGTATTAAAGGATTATGAAGAAATATTGCCGGAAAATAGATTTGTCCGCATCCATAAATCTACCATCGTTAATTTAGCTTATATCAAAGAATATAACTCCAAAAACGGCTTACAAGTCATACTCAAAAATGGAGAAAGCATTACCGTTTCAAGGCGGCGAGCGAGCGATTTTTTTGAAAAGATCAAAGCATTTACCAATTTGCAAAATGAAGGTTAATGTTTTAAGATATGTGATTTTCACGCTAATTGCCCTATGTTTTCAGGCAAGAACAAATTACGCACAAACTCTCTATTTACCCCATTATACAACAAAGGAAGGTTTACCTAGTAACAACTGCTATTTTACACTCCAAGATCAAAAGGGTTACATATGGATTGCGACGGACGCAGGAGTAAGTCGCTTTGATGGTTCAAATTTTGAAAACTTTTCGGTAGATGATGGGCTACCCGACAATCAAATTCTTCAGTTGAAAGAAGACAGCAGGGGTAGAATTTGGTTCTTAGCATTAAATGGTCAGCTTAGCTATTTCTACAACGGAAAAATTTATAATACAGAAAACGAACCTAAACTTAAATTCCTAAACCTAAATGCTGTTGTCGTCTCTTTTTTTGAAGATAGCAGGGGAAGAATTTGGTTTGGCACCAACAAAAACATTATTGCCTGTTGGAATGAAAAGTCCGTGTTGAAATATGTTTCTCCTAATCCTCAAAAACAGTTTATCAATGCTTTTATTCATGAAGATAGCAAAAGCAACATCTGGGCCTACAGTACGCAAGGATTGCATGTATTTATTGAAAGAGATTTCGTGCTAATCAACGATACAGTTTTACCATTATCTTATAAAACCAGCCTTAATCTTAAAAATAAAAGCATGTACTTTTTGGATAAGGGAGGCTTAAACTTAAAAACCGGCTTCACGGTTAAAAAAATCCTGAACATCAGTAGCGATCTGTTAACCAATAGCCCTGGTTATATTTATACGAACGAAAAGGAATTATGGCTCAGTAATAATAGTGGAGTTTATATACTTGGCTTTGATGGCTCAAGCAATCATATTTTAAAAGAAATTGATGTTAATCAGGTCATTAAAGATCGAAATGGAAATATGTGGTTTACCACCAAAAATGGTATTTACCGGCTTCCCGACCGTAAAGAACGATTGTACATTCTAAATACACAAGACGGCTTATCAAATAATATTGTTAAAAGCGTTACGAAAGATCGCAAAAACAGGCTCTGGCTAGGTTTAAATAATGCCAAAATAGACTTAGTAGATGTAAACACAAAAGACGTTAAACATCTTAGTATTCCCGATAAGAAGCGGTATAATAATATCAAACAATTTAAGCTAGACACTTCCCGAAACACGATGTATTTCGCCTCAGATTATGGCTTGGGGAAAATTGAAAATATCTACAACTTTAAACCCAGCATCAGCTATCTGAAAGAAACGAACAACTCTGTATTTGTAGTCAAGAATTTCACTTTAGATCAGCATAAAAAACTTGCCTTGGCATTGTCATCCGGCGTAGTGATCATTAACAACCGCTTAGATAAATTTGAATTTAATGCGTTAAATTATAAAGAAAACCAAGATTACTTCAAGGAGCGAGCCTATAGCGTCTATTTTGATCAACAACAAAACCTATGGTTCGCAAATTTAAATGGAGTCTCGCAATTCGGAAACGGCATTATCAAGAAACATTATGTCCAAAATTCGATGTTATCTAAACGAATTAATGACATAAAGGAGTTACCTAATAAAGTATTTGCCATGGCTACTGATGGCTATGGAATTTTATTGATGGCAAATCAAAAAATTATTAAACACATAACCCAAAAGGATGGGCTTAATAACAACATCATCAATAGGCTATTTGTAAAAGGCGATTATTTGTGGGCCATAAGCAATAATGGCGTAAACCGAATATTATTTAAGCACAATAAAATTAGCATGAACTCATTCGATTATGCAAATGACCTCTTATCAGATGACCTGAACGACCTCTACATTGATGATTATACGGCCTATTTTGCAACCAATAACGGATTAGTTTATTTTAACCACAACTTAACTTCGCAATTAAAAAGTGTACCCGAAATATACATCTCCTCGATCACTCACAACAAAGTACCCCTGGATTTAAGCTCAACTAATTTTGTTTTCGAACCAGATGACCATAACATCGTTTTCAATTATAGTGCGGTAGACTTTAAAACCCAACAACTAACTTACCGCTACCGGTTAAAAAGCGATGCCAAGTGGACGGAAACCAAAAACAGGAGATTGGAACTTTCCTCATTAGAACCCGATACCTATGTTTTTGAAGTAAGTGCAAAAAGCCAGGACAATCAATGGAGCGAGCCCGCGATCATTACTTTTAAACTCGAAAAACATTTTTGGCAAACTTGGTGGTTTATCGCTATTTTGCTTGCTATAGGTGCATCTTTACTGTATATCATTACCGTAAATATGACTAAGCGGCAAAAGAATAAAGAACAAGAACAACTTTTGTTAAAGAATAAAACCCTTATGCTCGAGCAAAGGGCATTGCAGGCAATGATGAACCCTCATTTCGTATTCAATGTAATGAACTCCATCCAGCATTTTATCAATACCAGCAACACTTCATCGGCAAACCGTGTGCTAACTGGATTTGCCAAGCTTATTCGAAAAAATCTGGAGATTTGTACAAAAAGCTATATCAATTTAGAAGAAGAGATAGAATATCTCAATCTCTACTTGAGCCTCGAGAAAAATAGATTTGGAGATAAATTCAAATATAAAATAGCTATTGACCCACAGATTGACAAAGAAGAATCGTTCATACCCTCAATGCTATTACAGCCTTACATCGAAAATGCTATCTGGCATGGCATTATGCCAAAAGAAGAGGGAGGAGAAGTAGACATTCATATCGACTTAAAAGAGGAAGGTTATTTACAGATCAGCATTATTGACGATGGGATAGGCATCGACAACTCCATGTTCCAAAAAAAATCGGGACATCAGAGTAAAGGAATGGATTTAACCCAGGAAAGAATCAATTTACTAAACAAAATTGAAGCAAAACCTATACAGTTATCTATAAAACAGAACGGTCAAAGCGGTACAATCATCACCATTACTGTCCCATTAACCTAAATATTACCGTTTACTCAATTATCATTACCACTCACTCATTTTACTAGATAGGTAGTGATAATAGCACTAAACTTGTATTAAGATATTAAACAAACGTTAAATGTTTTGTTTTAACGCGTTCTTATAGGATTGACTAAGATATTTTTTAACCTAACCTAAAACTATATCTCAATTCAGGTTTCATTTGTGTGTTAAAAGCGTCCCAATAACAATTAGGACGCTTTTTTTTTGCCCCGGACCGCGCAATGTCCTTTCTACGCCCTTTTATATAAGTCTTTATGAATGGAAAGCATATCGAAAATGCTAAACCCTTGCGTTTCAGTCCAAGAAAAATTTAAAAAAAGTTTTAAGAAAAAGCTTTTTCTCTTAATTTTGAACTAGATAAATAAAATCTAAAAAAGACGTTTCTTTCTATTTAAAAAGATTTTGCGTAATTTAGATAAGCAGTAGAACTTTCGTACAATTAATATTTTTTGTGTTATGAAAACGCCAAAAAAACCAAGCCAGAAAACGCCAATTAACAAACCCCTGTCCAAAAAGGAGTCAGATGAAGAAGATGATGATGACATTCAAGATAATGAAGTCTTGGCGGAAGAAGAAGATGATTTCGATATACCGCTAGATGACCTTGATACTTTTGAAAGTTTTGATGACGAGGATGACGACGACGATAGGTACTAAATATTCCCAAAAATTTTATATCATAAAAGCATCCTTCTAGGGTGCTTTTTATTTTAATATCTCCGAAAAATGCAAATTGAAGTCGTTGAAGATAAAACAACAAAGAAAGCTTTTTTAAATGTTGTTCAAGAAATTTATGCAGCAGACCCTCATTTTATCCGTCCTTTAGATCAAGATATCGAAAAAGTATTCGATCCAGCTAAAAACCCTTTCTTTAACCATGGAAAATGCATTCGGTGGATATTGAAAGATAGTGCAGGAAAAGTTATTGGCAGAATTGCAGCTTTTATTAACGACAAAAAAGCGCATATCTATGAGCGGCCGACCGGAGGGATCGGTTTCTTTGAATGCATTAATGATCAAGATGCAGCTTTCCTCCTATTTGATACCGCTAAAAATTGGTTAGCCTCGAATGGAATGGAGGTAATGGAGGGTCCGATTAATTTTGGTGAGAACGATTCCTTTTGGGGACTATTGGTTGAGGGCTTTACCGCACCCTCTTACGGGATGAACTACCATCAACCATATTATCATCATTTTTTTACAGCCTACGGCTTTGAAACGGCTTATGAACAATTAACTAACCACATCAACCTGACCATCCCATTCCCTGCGCGCTTTACAAAAATTGCCAACTGGGTGGCGGCAAAACCAGATTATTCTTTTGAACATTTTTCTAAAAAAAATGCAGAGAAGTACATCAACGATCTGATGGAGATCTATAATGACGGTTGGAAGGATTTTGAAAACTTTGTTCCAATTAAGAAGGAAACACTTCGGGAAAGCTTTAAGCAAATGGAAGTGATCATGGATGAAAACCTGATTTGGTTTGCTTACGCGAATGGAGAACCTGTGTCGTTCGTTGTCATTATACCAGATGCCAACCAAATGATAAAGGGACTTAATGGCAAACTTGGGCTTATGGAGAAGCTAAAGTTTGCCTATAAACGATGGATTGGTGTTACCCGGATGCGTGCTATTGTGATGGGTACAAAAAGCAAATATCAAAAGCATGGCCTCGAGTCAGCCCTCATCATCAAACTCGGTGAATATGTACTTCCAAAAAATCAATACACAGAATTAGAATTATCTTGGGTAGGCGATTTTAACGATAAAATGTTGTCTTTTCATGAAGCCACAGGAGCCACATTCGGGAAACGCCATTTAACGATGAGAAAAACTATTTAGCCTGCAGCTTTGTCTTTGTTTCTCAGTTCTTCGTAAAGTTCAATTACTTTCTTTTGTAAGCTAATAATTTCTTCCTCCTTAAATGCGATTTTCTCCCGTAGCATGCTAATTTCTGCGGCATTTTCAGATTGATGATGCTCGCCTTCTTTAGAAATCAGATCAATGGTAGAAACTTCGAACAAAGTAGCTATCTGATCCAACCTGGAGATATTAACATCTGTAATACCTGTTTCAATTTTTGAAAACGCGGGTATTGATATTGCCAATCTCTTAGCCACTTCACCTTGGCTCCATCCATTTTTTTGACGGAGTGTTCTAATGTTTTTTCCAATTAAGCTCATACAGTTTCGGTTATAGTTTATTTGTTTTTAGCTATTCAACTCATATGCCAACTTTATCAAATCCATTCCGTCAAAATTCCCGGAACTCATCAGTAGTAAATTCGTCCCTCTGAAATCTAAGTTTCTGAGATAAGTTTCCAGTGCATTAGAGTCATCAAAAAATACCAGATCCGGATCGTTAAAAGCCTCTACAATATCATCCTTTGTTAAGGGCTCCATTTTCTTATGCCGAAACGTTTTTTCATCAATATAAATAATGCGTACATCAGCCTTATCCATGGTGTTTTTATACTGATCCAAAAATTTCGAATTCAAACTACTAAAAGTATGAAGTTCAATGCAGGCCACTAGCTTTCTATCTTTAAATTGCGCCTTTACAGCATCAACGCTGGCCTTCAACTTTGAGGGAGAGTGCGCAAAATCCTTGTATATATTCGTATCGTTCACACTATTTAACAGTTCTAAACGCTTTGAAGCTCCAGTAAAACTAGCGATCGCATCCCTAAATTCTTCCTCACTTATTCCTAACTCCGAACAGACTAAACGTGCCGCATTTAGGTTCAATAAGTTATGGTTTCCAAAAATTTCTAAGGGAGTGTTCGGCAACAAAATGGTCTCTCCATCCACTATTTTATTTGGAGGAATAAGGTAGGGTATTTTTTCAATATTTGCCTTCGTATTTAAAACAATTTGCTTCAAATTTTCGTCGCTCTCACAATAAATCAATTTTCCATTGGGGAAAATTGTGTAAATAAACTTATCGAACTGTGAAATATATTCCCCAAAAGTGGGAAATACGTTGATATGATCCCAGGCAATTCCACTAATTACTGCAATATTTGCCCTGTACAAATGAAATTTTGGTCTCCTATCTATCGGTGATGCCAAATATTCATCTCCTTCAATGATAATTATTGGCGCACTTTCGGTAACCTTAACCATGGTTTCGAAACCCGCTAACTGCGCACCCACTAAATAATCGAAATCTTTATGATGATAATTAAGTACGTGCAAAATCATAGAGGTAATCGTAGTTTTACCATGACTACCGCCAATCACTACCCTTAACTTTTCTTTGGATTGCTCGTAAATATATTCAGGATAAGAGTAAATCCGCAAACCCATTTCCTGGGCTTTCAATAATTCTGGGTTATCTATACGCGCATGCATGCCTAAAATTACCGCATCCAAATCTGGCTTTATATTTCCAATGTTCCAGCCTTCTTGTGCAGGCAATAGCCCATATTTAGCCAAACGGCTACTCGAAGGCTCAAAAATCACATCGTCAGATCCCGAAACTTCATAACCTTTTTGGTGTAAGGCTATCGCCAGGTTATGCATTGCACTCCCACCTATTGCAATAAAATGTACTTTCATATTCAGTTAGCCCTTAACAAATTTAGCCGCTACCCAATCGCCGATCCTTTTATGATCAACATAGGCAAGCTTAAATTGTTCGCAGTGTGCAGTAATTATTCCTAAATCAGGAGTTTCATAGAAACCACTAAAAAATATATTTCCCCCATCTTTTAAGACGTTTGCATAATGTGCTATCTGATCCAGCAAAATATTCCGATTGATATTAGCTAAAATCAGGTCGAAATCTAACGCAGGAATTGCTTCTTTACCCCCACAGAGGGAAGTCAAATTAGTGATATTGTTCAGCGCAGCATTCTCCATCGCACTTTCATAACAAACGTCATCATTATCGATCGCGAATAACTCCATTGCACCTCTTTTTGATGCTAAAATAGCTAAGATTCCTGTCCCTGCGCCCATATCCAAAACCACTTTGTCTGTCATATCTGTTTCCAGGATATATTCCATCATCATGGTAGTGGTTTGATGGTGGCCAGTGCCAAAAGCCATTTTTGGATCGATCACAATCTCATAAGGATATTCCGGTTGTGCTTCATGAAAAGTTGCCCTTACATAACATTTATCTGCGATAATAAGGGGCGTAAAATTCTTTTCCCACTCTTCATTCCAATTCTCCGGTTCAATATCCTGTACACTATACCTATATTGTAGCTCATCACCAAAACTCATTAAAACTTCATTCAACGAAGTCTCGTTAAATTGAGTAGCTACCACAAAGGCATCAAACCCTGTATCCGTATCTTCAAAGGTATCGAATCCAACAGTTGCCAATTCGGCAATGAGTAAATCCTTCTGGTATTCTTCAATCCCACTAAAGCTAAATGCTACTTTCTTATATTCCATTATGAATTTAATGCCTTTATAATTTCTGTAAAGTCGCGCGATTTAAGCGATGCGCCACCAATTAATCCGCCATCAATATCATTTTGTGCGAATAACTCCGAAGCATTTTTAGGATTACAACTACCACCATATAAAATAGTGGTATCGTCAGCCAATTGCCAACCGTATTTTGCTTCAATTTCCGAGCGTATAAAGGCATGAATATCCTGTGCTTGCTCGGGAGTTGCAGTTAAACCAGTGCCAATTGCCCATACTGGCTCATATGCTAACACAACCTTGGCAAAATCTTCGGCATTCAATAAAAATATACCGTTTTCTAACTGCGACTTCAATACTTGATAATAACTTCCATTATTGCGCTCATCTAACGTTTCACCGATACAGAAGATTGGCGTTAAATTGTTTTTTAAAGCAATAGCAGTCTTTTCAGCTAATAGCACATCGCTTTCTGCAAAATATTGTCTGCGCTCTGAGTGCCCTACAATTACATATTCGCAACCCGTTGATTTAATCATTTTAGCAGATATCTCACCGGTATAAGCACCGCTCTCGTTTTGGTGGCAATTCTGCGCACCAATTTTCACTATACCAGACGACAATTGTGCCAGGCTATTCAAATGGATATATGGAGCACAAATTACAGCAATCTGATCGCCCTTTTTCTCATCTCTAACCATGTTTACAATCTCAGAAAAGGTAGAAATTCCTTCACTGTAGTCCATGTTCATTTTCCAGTTCCCTGCAACTATTTTTTTTCTCATATAATAGGATTATTAAGTATTGTTTAGGATTATTAAATTTTATTATTTTATCGTCATTGCGAGGTACGAAGCAATCTTAAAAGAGATTGCTTCGTACCTCGCAATGACGTATTGTGCCTCGCTGATGTATGTACCTCATTGACGTATCGTGCCTCGCAATGACGCCCACTTAAAACCTTCTGTACCTCTTGGTTTCCTCAAAAACATGTGCCAAGATCGCTTTCTCCACCTCATCCAACACCATCGCCCTTCGTTCGAAAACCTTTTCTGCAGTTTCAAGCATTTTAGTGAGTGCGTAAACTTCAAAGCCATGCGCACCTCCCCAAGCAAAGTCTGGTATAAAATTACGTGGAAAACCTGCTCCAAAAATATTCGCACTTACCCCCGCCACTGTGCCGGTATTAAACATCATATTAATGGCGCATTTAGCATGATCGGCCATAATTAAACCACAGAACTGTAATCCCGTTTTACGGAAACTCTCCTTTTCGTAATCCCACAGCCTTACTTCAGCATAGTTATTTTTAAGGTTCGAATTATTGCTATCAGCACCAATATTACACCACTGCCCCAATACGGCATTCCCCAAATATCCTTCGTGGCCTTTTGATGAATAACCCCAAATTACGGCATTGTTAATTTCGCCTCCAACCCTGCTGTGCGGACCAATAGTAGTTTGCCCGTATATTTTGGCACCCATTTTTACCTGCGAATTATCGCAAAGCGCAAAAGAACCTCTAATATGGCAACCTTCCCAAACCTCCGCATTTTTACCCAGATAAATTGGTCCATGTAAGCTATTAAAGGTAGAACATTCCGCCTTTGCCCCTTCTTCTGCAAAAAATTGGTCGCCCAAAAATGTATTCGTACTACTTAAAGTAGCTGATTTTCGTCCCTTGGTAATAATCGCAAAATCTTTGACCAACTCCGCATGATTATTCTTAAAAATATCTTCAGGATACTGGATATGGGTAAAAGCAGCCAGATAGTTTATATTTTTAAATTGAGTAAGGGCATGAAGCTTATCTAAGTCAATTTTCTCAGTGCGATAGGCAATGACCATATCCTCCTTAATCAATACCTCTTCTGCATTTAGCTTGTGCACTGCGGCAATGAGTTTTTCATCCGGACAAACAGCCCCATTAATGTAAAGGCTCGCATTAATTGATGGATATTTTGTTTGCAGGTACCCTTGTGTAATAAACCCAAAATCTGCTTCCAGGTATTTCGCCCATTTCTCGGCAATCGTTAATATACCCAATCTTAAATCGGCTACCGGTCGGGTTAAGGTTAACGGTCTAAGCGATAACCAGGCTTTGTCATCAAATAAATTGATCTTCATAAGCAACAAAAATAAAAAAAGTCCCGAGCAATGCATCGGGACTTCCAAAATATTTTGTTTACGGTTAGAATTACTTCTTAGCGTAACGAGTTTTAAATTTATCGATACGACCTGCAGTATCAACTAACTTCATTTTACCTGTATAAAAAGGATGTGAAGTGTGAGAAATCTCCAATTTATATAATGGATACTCATTACCATCTTCCCATTTAATAGTTTCTTTAGTCTCAACACAAGATTTAGTTAAAAACTGATACTCGTTAGACATATCTTTAAATACTACAAATCTGTAGTTTGATGGATGCAAATCTTTTTTCATTTCTATATTTTTTTATGTTTATGAAGCCATCGTAAGCATTTTATTGCTTTTTGCAGGTGTGAACCAACGGCAGTTTCATGGTTTTTATTTATTCATCTTATTTTAGAGGATGCAAATATCGAGATTTTATTTTTTAATTGCAAGGGCAAATTAATTATTTATATTTAATTAATCATTCCATCTTTACTATGAACAGAAGAAATTTCCTCAAAAACGGCGCAGCCGCTAGCGTTTTATCAACCTTAAGTTTTTCGGCGGCAGCAATGCCCCTATCGTTGGCTACAACTGAAGCAGGTTTTGCAGACGATTTTGAATTAAACGAAATCACGGTTAGCGAATTACAAGCAAGGATGCAAAGGGGCAAATTATCTTCAAAAACACTGATTAAACTATACTTAAAAAGAATTGAAAAAATCGATAAGAACGGACCAAAGCTAAACTCCATCATAGAGCTAAATCCCGATGCCCTGGCAATCGCCGCACAAATGGATGAAGAACGTAAACAGGGAAAAATCAGCGGTCCCCTTCACGGAATTCCGGTCTTAATAAAAGACAACATCAACACAGGCGATAAAATGCAAACTACCGCTGGTTCGTTAGCGCTAGTAGGCAACATCGCATCGGCTGATGCCTTTATAATTAAAAAACTACGTGAAGCTGGCGCAGTTATCCTAGGCAAAACGAATTTAAGCGAATGGGCAAATTTCCGGTCAACACGCTCCTGTAGTGGCTGGAGTAGCCGTGGCGGACAAACCAAAAACCCTTACCTTTTAGAACGTAGTCCGAGTGGTTCCAGTTCTGGTTCCGGCGCAGCCGTATCGGCAAATTTATGCGCCATTGCTATTGGCACCGAAACCAATGGTTCTATCATTGCCCCTTCTTCTTACAGTGGTATTGTAGGTTTCAAACCCACCGTTGGCTTATGGAGCCGCAGCGGTATTATTCCAATTTCTAAAACACAAGATACCGCAGGCCCAATGTGCCGAAATGTTACCGATGCCGCCATCCTCTTAGGCGCATTAACCGGCGTTGATGAACAGGATGAAATCACTAAAACGAGCACTGGCAAAACCTATGCAGATTATACCCAGTTTTTAAACGTAGATGCTTTAAAAGGAAAGAAGATTGGAATCGAAAAATCTTTTTTAAATGGCCATGAGGGTATAGTTGGATTATATAAAGCAGCTATTGAAAAGCTGAAGGAATTGGGTGCTCAAGTAATTGAAATAGAATTATTAAAAGAGATGCGCGCTATAAATGCCAGCGTGCTACAACCCGAATTTAAAGCTGGTGTAAACGCTTATCTGGCCACAGCCAATGCTCAGGTAAAAACCTTAACTGAGGTAATTGCCTTTAACAAAGCGAACGAAAGCACTGCTATGCCCTATTTCAAGCAAGAAACTTTAGAAGCAAGTGATAAAGCAGTGGATTTAAACAGCGACACTTACAAAGAATCATTGGCAAAGGTATTGTCATCCCGGAAAATCATCAATGAGCTAATGGAGAAAAATCAATTAGATGCCATAGTAGGGACAAGCTTCGGCATTCCATCTTTAATCGATCTTTTTAATGGTGATTATAGCGGTGGCTTTTATTTTGCTTCACCGGCTGCAATGGCTGGCTTTCCTCACATTACAGTGCCAATGGGAAGGGTTTTTGAACTGCCGATTGGTCTGTCTATTATGGCTGGCGCTTACCAAGAACCCGTAGTATTAGCTTTTGCCTATGCATTTGAGCAAGCTACTAAACACAGAGCAGCACCTAAATTTTTAAAAACCAGTAATTTTTCAAGCGGGATTTAGTTTTTTATATCCTTAAATTTGTGTATATTTAATCGAGTTTCTACACGGACGTTCGGTCCCAATAATTCCTAAACTTCTTAAACTTCATTTGTTCGGCTTTCATTCGAAAAAGCTAGGTAACAACGCCTACTCTTAAAAGCATTTTAAGAACAGTGAGTCCCAGTTGAGTCCCACTTGAGTCCCAGTTCAGTCCCACTTTCTCATTAAAAACTGGGAATCATCAGGGATTTTACTTATATTCAACTGTGAAACATGGTTAACCAGTCCCATAGCAGATATTATCCTGATAGGAACAAGGTCTAAATACTTATAAACCACAATATGGCACATATTAAAGGGAAGTTTATTCATGGTAAATTGAGTGAAGCCGTTTATCGCGAGCTCAATGGTAAGCAAATTGTTCAAAGCTTACCAATTACCAATGAAAAGAAGCGTACCGAAGGTACAAAAAAAGCAGCGACTTTGTTTGGAAAAGCAAGCAAATTAGCAGCCGAAATACGAGTTGGCTTACACCATATCTCCAATCGGTTTTACGACGGACAAATGATTGCCAGACTAAGCAAGGAAGTGCTTTATTCTTTAAACGCAGCAAAAATCACAGAGACGCAGGGCTTTAACTTCAAAGAAGATAGTTTTCGTTCGTTAGTAGGTTTTGAATTTAACATAAAGTCTCCCTTAAAAAACAATTTCTTAGTAGCGCCTACCCTTAGCTTAGATGGCACCATGCTTAAGGTAACCATACCTGAAATAAACGTTCCTGTAGACCTTAAATTCCCCGAAGATCGTCTTGAGGGATGTAAGCTTTTGGTGTTAACTACGATACTCGATCTAGTTCATGGACGAACCAAAAAGACTATACCACAAATTATGGATATCCCCTATTCGTATAAGCCCAAGGTATTACCGGGCAAAACTTTCGAATTCGAGGTTACTCCTGGATGTTTATGTATTACAGCTATTTCGCTCCAATATACCAAATCGTCCTTTGCAGGAGACATAATCGTAAACAATAAATTATTTAACCCAGCGGCTATTATACATGCATTTATTCCGCCAGGGACAAGCGATAACGCAGTTGTTGAAAAATGGTCGCTACATAGTTATTTGTCTGATGGGCTTTTCCTGTGTTTATTAATCCATTTCATTCTCCTATCTTTGCCCCAAAATTTAATACCCTTCCTTTGTGATTAATGTAAATAATATCTCCGTTTCATTTGGCGGAACAACGCTGTTTAGTGACGTAACCTTTTCGATTAACGAAAATGATAAAATAGCCCTGATGGGCAAAAATGGTGCTGGCAAATCTACAATTTTAAAAATCATCGCTGGTGCAACCAAGCCCACTTCGGGTAACGTAACAGGCCCCAAAGAGGCGGTAATTGCGTACTTGCCGCAACACTTGCTTACGCAGGATAATGTAACGGTATTCGAGGAAACATCAAAAGCTTTCCAAGAAGTTAATCAAATGCAGCAAGAACTGGATGAGCTAAACGAGCAGTTAACCATCCGGACTGATTACGACAGCGACGATTATATGAAGCTGATTGAACGTGTATCTGAGTTGAGCGAGAAATTTTATTCGATTGAGGAAACCAATTACGACGCAGAAGTAGAAAAGGTATTAAAAGGATTGGGTTTTGAACGTAAAGATTTTAACCGCCAGACTTCAGAATTTTCGGGCGGATGGCGCATGCGGATTGAGCTTGCAAAAATTTTATTAAAAAAGCCCGATCTTATTTTACTGGACGAGCCTACTAACCACATGGATATTGAAAGTATTCAATGGCTGGAAGATTTCCTCATCAATTCGGCCAAGGCGGTGATGGTCATTTCGCACGACCGGGCCTTTGTAGACAATATTACCAATCGTACCATTGAGGTAACGATGGGCAGGATATACGATTATAAGGCGAAATATACGCACTACTTACAGCTTCGTGCCGACCGCCGTGTGCACCAATTAAAAGCTTACGAAGAACAGCAACGCTTTATTGCCGATAACCAAGAATTTATAGATCGATTTAGAGGCACTTACTCTAAAACCCTACAAGTTCAATCACGCGTAAAAATGTTAGAGAAACTCGAAGTTATTGAGATTGATGAAGTCGATACTTCGGCCTTGCGACTGAAGTTCCCTCCGTCTCCACGCTCAGGTAAATATCCGGTAATTGTAGAGGATTTAACGAAAAAGTATGGCGATCACGTAGTATTCGAAAAAGCAGCAATGGTTATCGAACAGGGTCAGAAAGTGGCTTTCGTAGGCAAGAATGGAGAAGGGAAGTCGACCATGATTAAAGCCATTATGAGTGAAATTGATTTTGAAGGCGGTTTAAAAGTTGGCCACAACGCCAAGATCGGCTACTTTGCTCAAAATCAAGCAGCGTTGCTCGATGAGCATTTAACCGTTTTTGAAACCATCGATCAAATCCCATTAAGTGATGGAAGTATTAAAATTAAAGACCTTTTAGGTGCTTTTATGTTTAGCGGGGATGATATCAATAAAAAGGTAAGAGTACTTTCGGGAGGTGAAAAAACCCGCTTAGCGATGATTAAACTTTTGCTAGAGCCAGTAAATTTGTTGATTCTGGATGAACCTACCAATCACCTCGACATGAAAACAAAAGACATTATTAAAGATGCCCTGCAAGATTTTGATGGTACTTTGATTCTAGTATCACATGATCGGGACTTTTTAGATGGACTAGCTGAAAAAGTGTTTGAATTTGGTAATAAGCGCGTTCGGGAACACTTCGAAGATATTAAAGGTTTCTTAGCCTATAAGAAGATGAATAGCTTGAAAGAAATCGAAAGTTAAAGGGGGCGCACAGCGTCATTGCGAGGAGTTGTGAGGCATGAAGCATAGCGTCATTGCGAGGTACGAAGCAATCTTAACTTAGGATGGATTATACCGCTTTGAGATTGCTTCGTACCTCGCAATGACGGGATATCTCGCAATGATGGGCACCTCGGAATGACAGGTAACTCGCAATAAGGCTGAACTCTCTCATTGGATCTGCTGATAATAATTGATCTCCAGGAATTTCTGATGTTTTTTTTCTCCTTCAGTCTTAACTTCCATGTTCTTAATTACACCGGCGACTTTGATCATTGTTGCTGGCAGTTTTTCTTTTCCACGATAGTGGGCAATTAGGAAAGTTTCCGATGAATGATCATCCCTGATTTCATAAATATCGTATTGATCGATAATCGGCACAGGAACAAATGTCATTGCTTTACCAGTTGAAATTGGAACCAAGATAAGTCCTTTGAACTCTGATTTAGCATCTTTAAGTCTAGGCACTCCCGTAATAATCGCATTTGCAGAAAGCACACCGTTTGCTTCGGCTTCCGATGCCATCAGTTCTTGCGCCTTATATTTGAGAAAGTCTTTTCTCAATTTATCTTCCAGCTTAGAAATGATATTAATCTGATCATGCTTCGGTAATTGAGACATCGAAAGCTCTAAGAATAACACCAATTTTTGCCTTTCATTAAACATCCCAGCTACTTTTGCCAATTCGCCAGCGGTAATTTGGCCATTTTCTGCTCTGGCAAATAAGTTATAAAATCGCCCGCCGTTGTCCAGCTGACCTAGTGCTTCGGTTATATTCTGATAAGGGATAATTTGTTTCATAATTCGCTAAGTTAAAAAACTACCAGCCTATTCCATAGTCTTCGCCATGATTACTTGATCCACCCCATAAGCTGCCATGCTTCCAATCAAAGTAAATAGCATTAATTGGTCCACTAGTCCGTTCAGCAAAACTAAGATCATAGCCCATTTTCTTAAGTTCTGCGCGAACTGTTTCTGAAGTATTACGGTTCAATAAAATCTGCCCAGGCTTAGGGGCACGATCGCTTGATTTAGTTCCACCAAGCGATAACCAGAGCTGGTTGGTATTGAAGTTAGCTGCCTCAGTAGCTTTTTGCACCGGCATACCAAATTCAGCAACATTTAAAAAGAACTGTAACAAATTTTGATCTTGTGTATCTCCACCTTGTACTGCAGCTGATAAAAATGGCTTCCCATCTTTTAAAAATAAAGAAGGCGATAAGGTTACCCGAGGTCGCTTACCCGGGGCCACCACGTTAAATGGATTTAAAGCAGAGTCGAGTACAAAGCTCTGCATCCGCTGACTCATTCCAATACCAGTATTACCGGCAATGCAGGCAGGCAACCAGCCGCCGCTAGGCGTAACCGACACTACCCAACCCTCTTTATCTGCTGCTTCTATGGAAGTTGTTCCTCTCCATAAGCGATCTTCATAATCAGCCTTTAAGGAATTATTGCCCAAATCGTGCACCGGTGCAAAATTCCTTTTGGTGCTATCCATTTCAAAACCTCTAGTTTTAAGCAGGTTGATATAAGGGTTGTTTTTATTTTCAAAAGGATAAGGGTTTCCGGGACCAACATGTGCATCGTTTTTGTCGACACGGATTAATGCAGCCCGTTGTTTCGCATAATCTTTACTCAACAAGCCTTTCATTGGTTCGGCAGGTAAAGCATATGGATCGCCATAATAGAAATCACGATCCGCAAAAGCCATGTTCATTGCTTGGTAAACGGTATGGATATATTTAGAGCTGTTATAACCCATAGCTTTTAGATCAAAATTCTCCAAAATATTTAGCGCTTGTAGCAATACGGGGCCCTGGGTCCACTGCTTCAATTTATAGGCTTCAATTCCTTTATAATTTACCATCAGCGGCTCTTCTTCAATCGGCTTCCAATTGGCCAAATCTTGCATGGTAATTAAACCTCCCTGCTCTTTACTGCCACGTACAAATTCCTGAGCAATATCTCCTTTGTAAAAACGATCGTAAGCTGCCATTAGGGCTTCTTTTCTACTTTTTCCTTTTTTTAATGCTTCCCGTTCAGCATTCACCATTTTGGCAAGGGTTTGTAAGAGATCTTTTTGTACGAAGATCTCGCCTCCTTCGGGTGCTTCACGTTTTTCGCCCAAGTGTGGAAGGAAAACTTTTTTACTATATGGCCATTGTTTAATCAGTGCTTTGCCACGCTCCATGCTATTGGCGGCTTGCGCTTCGATGGCATAACCTGCCGCCATTTGCATAGCCGGAGCCAATACTTTTTCTAAACTTAAAGTTCCATAGTGGATCAGCATATAAATGAGGCCACCAGGTGTTCCGGGTGTAGTAGCTGCGAGTGGGCCATATTCTGGCGGAAAATCATAACCTTTGCTTTTAAAAAATTCGGTAGTTGCTCCGGTTGGTGCCACACCCAGCGCATTTATTGCAATAACTTTCTTTGTTTTGGGGTTGTAAATCAAAACCTGCGTTTCACCGCCCCAACTTAATGTATCCCACATGGTACAGGTAGCGGCAAGCATCGCGCAGGCTGCATCTACTGCATTTCCTCCGCTTTGAAATGTCATTGCACCCGCAGTAGCTGCCATCGGCTTCCCTGTTATAGCCATCCAATTACTGCCGTACAGCATTGGTTTTTGGGTTTGCGCAGTAGCCGTTAAGGATAATGTGATAAGCGCAATTAGAAAGGAAAAAGATTTCATGACACTAATATAAGGAAGTATCAAGTATGTAGGAGTCGGGAGGCAATATTTTAATTAGACCCTCATCATTGCGAACGCAGTGAAGCAATCCTAACTTAGAAGGGTTACACCGCTTTTGAGATTGCTTCGTGCCTCGCAATGACGGGCGTTTGTTTTGTAACTCCTCGCAATGACGGACGTTTATTTTTCGTCATTGCGAACGTAGTGAAGCAATCTTAACTAGAAGGGTTACACCGCTTTTGAGATTGCTTCGTGCCTCGCAATGACGGGCGTTTGTTTCGTAACTCCTCGCAATGACGGGCGCTTCTTCAAGCTTGGCTATACTTTTTCCAGGTTTCAACTTTTGCTTGTTGTCGTTCAATATAGGCATCTGCGATGATCTCTGCAGTGCTTTTACCTTCGGCATGTTCGAGTAGTTCTTTAAGTTTGTATTGATCCACGTCCGCTTTGTAAAGAATTTGTAGCAATTTCTGAAAATCATCATCCACCAGATATTCGAAGGTCTTAACCAGTGCGTCCCGAAGTTGCGAATCGCTGATGCTTTCAGGGAGGTCGAAATCCTTTGAAACAATTTTAATTAAAGACGTCATGTGTTTGCTTGTTTGTTTATCATGGATTGATCGTTTCTATCTGATCTCTAGCGTCATTTCCGTTACCAGCACTTTTATGATCTTTGTTTTCTTCCCGATCAGAGTCCTGGTTTTTTGATTGTTTCTGCGTTGATTCATTGGTAGACTTTACCTCCTTCTCAGTATCAGGTGTTACTGTTTCAATGTTTAATTGAACCTCATCGTTTGGTTGGGGGTTTTGGGGCATCGATTTATTTCCTTGTTGTTGATCTTGAGCTTCCATGGCATTTAAGTTTCTTATTAAATACCTAAAACCCGGATTTTGTTTGAATTTAAACCCATTTTATTTCCTGGCAAAGCTCAATCAACACCCCACTTGTATCTTTTGGGTGCACGAAGCAAACCATTTTATTGTCTGCACCTTTTTTGGGCTGTTCGTTTAACAATACAAATCCTTCCTTCCTAAGTCTTTCCATTTCTTCTATAATATCATCTACAGCAAAAGCAATATGGTGAATACCTTCTCCTTTTTTCTCTATAAATTTAGCAATTGCACTTTCGGGCGATGTGGCTTCGAGCAATTCTACCTTATTTTCCCCAGTTTTAAAAAAAGCCGTATTTACGTGCTCAGAGGCAACCAGCTCCGTTTTATAACAGTCTGCATCCAGTAAACGCTGATAAATGTCTATTGATTTTGTCAGGTTTTTTACGGCAATACCGATATGTTCGATCTTATTCATAGTTAAAATGGTTAAGTGAATGTAAAAATGCATGTTTTAAAGCTAGTTTCATAGATACATTTTACATTTGTTCGCAAAAATATTTTGTATCTTTGTATTAAGATTAAAGCAACTGCTAAAAGTAGAAAATCATCTCCGCAAGGAGAGTTAAATAAAAATTAAACAAAACAATGGAACTTCCAATTTACTTAGATAATAATGCTACTACCCCGCTAGATCCTAGAGTTCTGGAGGCGATGTTGCCATACTTTACCAACAAATTTGGCAATGCCGCTAGTCGTAACCACGCTTTTGGCTGGGTTGCCGAAGAAGGAGTTGATTACGCACGCGAGCAAGTTGCTAAATTAATTGGTTGTACTGAAAAAGAAATTATTTTCACTTCTGGTGCTACAGAAGCTGACAACTTAGGGATTAAAGGTGTGTATGAAATGTATGCCGACAAAGGCAATCACATTATTACTGCTACTACCGAACACAAAGCAATTTTAGATACTTGTAAGCATTTGGAAAAACAAGGTGCAAGGGTTACTTATCTAAAAGTTAAAGAAGATGGGTTAATTGATTTAGCTGAATTAGAAGCTGCAATGACTCCGGAAACCATTTTGGTAACCATCATGTATGGTAACAATGAAATTGGTGTAATTCAACCTATTAAAGAAATTTCTGCTATTGCCCATAAACACGGTGCTTTATTCATGACAGATGCTACACAAGCTGTGGGAAAAATCCCAGTTGATGTAAATGCAGATGGCATTGATTTGATGGCATTTAGTGCACATAAAATGTACGGACCGAAAGGGGTTGGTGCCTTATATGTACGTCGTAAAAATCCGAGGGTAAAAGTAACTTCGCAAATTGATGGTGGTGGCCACGAGCGTGGAATGCGTTCTGGAACCTTAAATGTACCGGGAATTGTAGGTTTAGGTAAAGCTTGCGAGTTGTGTCGCTTAGAAATGGATGAAGAAGCTAAACGTTTATCCGCTTTGCGTGATAAATTGGAAGCTGCTTTAACTACTATGGAAGAAAGCTACGTAAATGGCAACACAGAGCATCGTTTACCACATGTAGCCAACATTTCATTCAAATATGTTGAAGGGGAAGGCTTAATGATGGCAATGAAAGACTTGGCTGTATCTTCTGGTTCTGCTTGTACATCTGCCTCTTTAGAACCTAGTTACGTATTAAAAAGTTTAGGCCTTTCTGATGATTTGGCACACTCTTCGATACGTTTTGGTTTAGGTCGTTTTACCACGGAAGAAGAAGTTGATTACGCAATAGAAAATACAAAAAAAGCTGTGAACCACTTAAGAGACCTTTCTCCACTATGGGAGATGTTTAAAGAGGGTATCGACTTGAGTAAAATTGAGTGGGCAGAACATTAATAATTTAAAAAATTGAAAAGATGGCATATTCAGAAAAAGTAATGGAACATTATACCAACCCTCGCAACGTTGGTACTTTAAATAAAGACAGTAAATCTGTTGGAACCGGTTTAGTTGGCGCTCCGGAATGCGGAGACGTGATGCGCCTTCAAATTGAAGTGGATGACAATAATGTAATCACCGATGCTAAATTCAAGACATTTGGTTGCGGTTCGGCAATTGCTTCTTCTTCATTAGCTACAGAGTGGTTAAAAGGAAAAACAATTGATGAAGCTTTAACAATCGACAATATGGACATTGTGGAAGAATTGGCTTTGCCACCTGTTAAAATTCACTGTTCGGTTTTAGCAGAAGATGCCATTAAATCGGCTATTAACGATTACCGCGTTAAAAATGGTTTAGAAGCATTTGAATTAGCTAAATCGCACCACTAGCTAACTACTTTATACTCACTCCTAAGTACTAAAAAAATGATTACCATAACCGATAAAGCAAAAAGCAAAATTGATCATCTCATGCAGGATTCGCAAATGGGTTCTGATTACTTTTTACGCGTTTCTGTAAAAGGCGGTGGTTGTTCTGGTTTGTCGTACAATTTGGATTTCGACAATGAAGTTCAAAAAGGAGATCAATTTTTTGAAGACCGTGGGATTAAAATCGCACTGGATATGAAATCGTTCCTCTATTTGGCAGGAACGGAATTAGATTTTACTGATGGATTAAATGGTAAAGGCTTTGCCTTTAATAATCCTAACGCAAGTCGCTCTTGTGGCTGTGGCGAAAGTTTTTCTGTTTAAATACCAATTTCTCATAAGTTGAAAGAGGCGCCTAAAGTTTAGGTGCCTCTTTTGTTTTTCGGTAAAAGTTAATATACCCCCTCACAGTAATTAACATCTAGTTAATGTATAGCCGTTAGTTTTGCTAACATGATTAGAAGAGATTTTTTAAGAACTGGCGGACTTGCCCTATTGGGAGCGTCATTAACAAGCGCCATAGAACCTACCCGTAATTTACTTTCAGGAGCTGAGGAAAAAGTTGCTGGGACAGCTAAAAACGTTATCTTTTTAGTAAGCGATGGCATGAGCAATGGAACACTTACAATGGCGAACCTTTTGTCTGAACGTATGTATGGCCGTGAAAGCAAGTGGATTTCTCTATACCAAGAAAACAAAGTGGTAAGAGCTTTTATGGACACGGCTTCAGCTAATGCAATGGTTACCGATTCTGCCGCATCGAGTTCTGCCTGGGGAGGCGGAGTTAGGGTAAACAATGGAAAACTAAATGTTAACGCAGATGGTTCCTATAACACCCCTATATTGCAAAAATTTAAAAATGCCGGCAAGAAAGTAGGCTGCGTTACCACTGTACCAATTACCCATGCTACTCCTGCTGGCTTTTGCATTACCAATAATTCAAGAGGTGAGCAAAGCGAAATTGCCTTACAGTACCTTCCATTGAGATTTGATGTAATGATGGGTGGAGGAGATAAATATTTTAACCCATCCAAACGAAGCGATAAACAGGATGTATACGAGGAGTTCGAAAAAGCTGGCTATCAGCTCGCTAAAACAAAGGCCCAAATGCTGGAACTTGATCACAAAAAACCTATCCTAGGAGTTTTTGATGAAGATGCATTACCATTTAGCGTTGATTATGCACATGATAAAAACTTAAGAAATCAGGTCCCCACTTTAGCAGAGATGACCGTAAAAGCAATCGACTTGATGAAAGATCATACAGATGGTTTTGTGTTACAGGTAGAGGGTGGTAAAGTTGACTGGGCGGCCCATTCCAATGATACGCCTGGTTTATTATTTGATCAGCTTGCATTTGACCTTGCCGTAGAAAAAGCCATTGAATTTGCTGAAAAAGACCAAAATACGCTGGTAATTATAACCACAGATCACGGAAATGGAAATCCAGGTCTTTTTGGAGACCACAATAGCAATCAAAAATTTGATCTTCTCCAGAAGTTTAAACATAGCAATGATTGGGTTTTAAATGCCATCAAGCCCAATTTCAGTCATGCTTCAGTGATCGAGTTGATAAATAACGCGCAAGGTTATACTATTTCAAATGAGCAAGCTAAGGGCTTATTAACACATTACACAACATCAGATACCAAACTACCTTTTGAGCTTTTAGGTAAAATACAGGCAGATTATACATCAATTGGTTGGGGATCTATGGAGCATTCTGCAGACTATGTAGAATTAGCAGCCTACGGACCTGGCAGCACCCTCATGAAGCCTTTTGTACGCAATACTGAATTGCATAACCTGATGTTAAATGCTACTGGCGTTAATACCCATTAACGGATCGGTAGTGCCAGGCTTACCGGTCTCAACCTTTCCGGCATAGTGTTGGCTAAACGAATGATCCCCATCAATTGTTATCGAGAAATCATACCAGTATCCGCTTTGCTGGGTCTCGATAACAATTTGATGATATTTATCTTTATTTACCACGACACTTTTTACCGCACTTCCATAAGAATTGTCGGTGATTATAACCTTTACCGGTTTATTCACAAACAATTTCACCTGCAAGTTGCCCGTAGCTATTTTACTGTTCAACATTTCCGCAGAAACCTTCACATTTAAGCCCATAGCGTCCTTTCTTCCCTTAAAAGATCGATAAAAGCCATTTGCTCCATAGCACTCCAGCCAGTAGCCTTCGTCAAGAAAATTATTGATAGGCCAATTATAGGTTAATTCGTCACCGGGAACCACACAGAAGTTCCACTGGTTCATCTGCACTACTTCAGGCTCTCCACCCTTCTCTAGCTTAAATTTACCTGGTGCATATACCTGAAATGCGCCGGCAGCACTCTTACTTCCAAATAATGACTTACCTGCGGCAAAAATCATTTCCACATTGCCATTCGAAAGCTGCTTTAAATTTACGTCATGTTGATAAGGAAGCGCATTAGCAGGTTTTGTACCTGGTTCTTGCAAGGGGTGCAATTTCTTAAAACTCCCCTCTTTTTTTGCTTCCTCGAGCTGTTGTTGTGTAAGGGCATTGAAGTTTCCTGGTAGTGGCTTAAAGCGGGCAGCATAGATGCTTTCAATAACCTTGTTCCGTTCTAAGGGCTTAAGATCATGAGGCAGTTCGTTGGCGGGTCTGAATACAGATGTTAAATCTCCGCATATCTGTCTTCTCCAATGACTGATATTTGTTTCTTTTACCACCTTACCTGTTTTAGCCAATATAAAATGTTCTAAAAATTGCAGGCAAGAAGTATGATCAAATATCTGGGAATTTACATACCCTCCTTTTGTCCACGGTGAAGCGATAACCATTGGCACTCTAAACCCTAAACCTATCGGACTATCAGTTCCTTCTTGCTGAGGTTCTTTTGGATCCATACCCGAAAATTCGGTAGCGGTGTGGATCCCTGCCGATGCCTTACCGGTATGGGGCCTTTCAGTATGCGGAGGTACAAATGGCGATTGATGATCAAAATAACCGTCGCTTTCATCGTAGGTAAGTACAAAAATGGTCTTTTTCCAAACTTCTTCATTTTTGGTTAAAATATCCAGTACCTCAGAAATATACCATGCACCATGCCATGGCGAACCTGGGTGATCAGAAAAACGGCAAGGTGCAACCAACCAGGAAACCATCGGCAGGTTTCCAGTGGCTACGTCTTGTCTAAACTGATAGAGTACATCACCTTTCGGAACCACCATTTGCCTTTCAGTACCTTCGTCATCATAGCTAATGTTTGCTGTTTTATGATAATCAGGATCAGCTACATTGGTCACAAATGCCTTTTGATGAATGCTTTTTTCAAAAGAAGTAAGGGCTGCAAACCCCTCTTCATTCCAAGTTTTGATGGCTTCATTTGCTTTTTCAAGCGTTTGCTTTTTTTCAAGTAATTTTTTCTCCTCTTCTGGTGTTTTGGGTAACTTAGCTTGGAGGTGGTTGATTTCTGAAGGTAGCTCAGCAATTTGCTTTTGTATAAAAGCCACATGAGCTGGATGGAACCTCACGTTATATTGTTTAAAAAACTCTAAACTATTATCGGTGAAGTTCGCCAGCCAATCATCCTCTTCACCTTTAAAACCGACAGGCAGGCTTAATTCATTTTGATAAACTTTCCAAGGAATTTGTGCTTCTTCCAAGCGTTCGGGATAGGTTTTCCAGCTTATATCTTTATAGTCGATCTGCCCATTTAAAACATGGGGCAATGATTTGTCGTCGTGTGGATTTTCTCTCACCGCTCCAGACCAGAATGAAGTTCTGTTAGCACTCGTACCGGTTAAAGTTGAACAAAAATGTTGATCACATATGGTAAAAGCATCCGCAAACGCATAATAGAATGGAATATCTTCTCTATCAAAATAACCCATCGTCAGTGGCATTTTCTCATACGCTCTAGCTGCTTTTTTTGCTTCCAGCCAGGTATCCATCTTTCCATTGTTTCTCGCCGCTACCATATCTGCCCAAGAATGTGGTAAAGAACCCATCCAGGTAATTTTAGAATTTTTGATATCCAGCCTAAATGGAGCATACGTTTCTCCTGCCCTATTTTTTTGAAGCCAAACAGGAGTTCCATCAGTCTGTTTTAACACCCTGGGATCATTAAACCCTCTTACCCCTTTTAAAGCTCCAAAGGCATGATCAAAAGACCGGTTTTCTTGCATTAAAAAAACGACATGCGCTGCATCTTTGTAAGTACTACCCGGAGTTGGGTCAATAGACATTGCTTTAAGTAGCGATTCAGGAACCATATTTGCCATAGTTGTCATGCCGGCAAACAAACTGGTTTTTTTTAAAAAGTCTCTTCTCGAATCCATGGGGTGAATTTAGTTTTTAATTATTTAATCCACCAAGTTGGCTGATTAATTTGATCATTATTTGCGCCAAACTGGTTTGAAATCGCCTTATTAACATTTACCGTATTGTTGTTATATTCTGCTTGTGGATAAATCCATCTGAAAGGAAGGTTCACACCTGGAGCTCTGCGGAAGCTTGGATATCCTGTACGCAAATTACTAAAAAAGGCCGTCCATCCGTTTTGAAAATAAGTTTGAAAATATTTTTGCGTAATGATCAATTCAATTTTCTGATCGCTATTTAAGGCATTAGCAAAATTATTGAGTGGTTTGTTAAGGTAATTCGTTGCTGCTATTTCATTTACATGGGAAGAAAGGCTGGCAACATTGAGTTCGTAAAATTTGAAGTTTGCTTTTACGCCGCTTTCATATAAAGTTTTTGCATCTGCAGCAATCCAGCCTCTTACCGCAGCCTCTGCTAAAATTAATTGTTGTTCCGCATAACCAATCAATACCCTGGGCTCATTTACGGGATCCGAATAATACCGTTCGTGTACTTTTGATACTCTCCCTGCCACCGCTTTAACGTTAGTTTCGGCATAGGGTGCAGCAGGATCTCCACCTTCGTAAGAGCTAAAGTCGGAAATGGATTTACCTGCTTCTTTACCTAATCTAGTTTGTGTACAGAAAAGGAAAAGGCGGGGATCTTCTCGTTCTTTTAATCGCTCCACAAAAGTCATATCCATATACATACCAGACCCAAAGCTACTTGAGTTAAATTCAGGGTATCTATTATTTTGTTGATTGAGGAAAACCAGCTTAGCACTTTCATCTTTCGCAAACAATAGCTCTGAAGCATAAATATCGGCAAATTGACTGGAGATGTTAAGATCTGCTTCCGCGGTTTTTTTTGAAAGTGTAAGCAATACCTTTAAGCGGAGTGCATTTACTGCCTTACGCCAGTTTGATACCGACCCTGCAAAAATAATATCTCCTTGAATAATCGTGTTCTCTGATTTTAAAATCGTATTTGCTTCACTTAATTCGGTCAAAATACCTTTGAAAACTTCCTTTTGGGTATCATATACCGGAGTAAATATAGGTGTACTACTTTCTGCTTTTAAAGCCTCGCTATAAGGGATGTCGCCAAAAGTTAACGTAAGATTATAGAAATAGTAGGCTCTAAAGAATTTTGCCAATGCACGGTAGGCTTTAAGATTTAATTTGGCAGCTTCTTCATCCATTTTGGTAACCACACGGAGATTATTGAACGAATCAAAACTGGCGCGGTTCCATTTGTAATATTGTTCTAAATTTTCTCCATCACTCTGCACCAACATTTTATTAGCATACAATGGGCCAGTTCCACCAAATTCTTGAAAAGCTGTCCATTCCACTTTGGTCAACAATAACTGCGGATGAGTTTCCTGCGGTCTATTCGGATCTGTATTTAATGTCTCAAGTTCTTTCTTGCACGAAACCGCAATGAGGCAGCTTACCATTAAACATATATTGATTAATTTTCTCATTTTTTTATCTTTATAAATAATTAAAACTTAAGGTTTATAGCACAGCCGAGATACCTGGAAGACGGATCTTGCAAATCGGTGTCGGTTCCAAAGTCAGGATCTAGGTATGGCATTTTCTTCCACATGGCCAGATTATAACCATACACACTTACATCAAGTGCCTTGATTTTGTTTATCTTCACTATTTTAGTAATATCATAACCAATTGAAACGCGGCGCAATTTCACGAAAGAGCGGTCAAATGTATTCGCAAATTCTTCACTCTCAGCTTCTGTAACCCTTGCTCTATAGGGATATTGCTGGCTCCAAGTTTGCCAGCTCACCGCTTTGGTATTTGGCGCATAGGTACGTGTATCAGATACTACCGCTCCATTGATATCACGGGTTAAACTACCACCGGTTACTACCACACCAGTTGGCACATAAATTGGTTTCCCGGCAGCATACTCTGCATCACGATGGGTGGTTGAAGAGGGATGTTTACCGCCCCACCACATTTTCTCTATCGTGGTAGAGTTCATCAATCCACCAAAAGCACCATCGAGGTCTATATTTACGACAAAATCTTTGATCTTAAACCTATTTTGGAAACCAAATCTCCAGGTTGGGTCGATATTGCCGACTTTTCTTTGAAATGGATCTCTGATCGGAAGACCGCTATTTGCATCAAGTATCAGTTGTCCGTCTGCACTTTTTTCCCATACCGTACTAAAATAGCTGTCCGCTCTATCTCCTGCTACCAAATTGCCGAACTTAGCATTGTTATTGTAGATTTCTTTTAATTTACGGATAGAAGACGACCAGTTAATGTTCATATCCCATGCAAAATTTCTGTTTGCAATAGGTTTCACACCTAATACCACCTCATAGCCGTTAGTTTGATATTTATTACCGTTAACTTTACGGGTAGCAAAGCCGGATGCTTGAGAAACATTTAAGTCGATGATTTGATTTTCATCAATGATATTGTAATAAGTTAAATCGACACTTAGTTTATTTTTAAATAAGCCAGAAGAAAGACCTAACTCATAGGAGGTGGATTTTTCGGGATTGATCAGTGGGTTAACTAATCCACTTCCATAACCAACAGACGGTGTACTACCGTAAGTAACATCTTTTGTGTAAACAGATTGAATGCTATAAGGTGCTAAATCATTAGACACCTGCGCCCAGGAGGCATTTATTTTTACGTAATCTACTTCTTTCGGCATTTTAATATATTGAGATAAAATGGTGCTGATAGACGCCGAAGGATAGAAATATGAATTAGAAACCGAGGGCAAGGTAGACGACCAGTCGTTACGCGCCGTAAAGTTTAAATACACCGAGTTGAATAAATCAAGATTAGCAGCTCCGTAAACACTTTGAATTTCCTTTTGTTCTAAATAATTACTGGCTTGTACAGGCCCTTGGGTATTATTTAAACTGTAAACAAAAGGTACAATAATCCCATCGGTACTTTGATATTGTTGCCTATAATTTCTGGCGAATTTAGAGGTACCACCATTAACGGTTAAGGCAATGCTATTACTAAGCTCTTTGGTATATGTCGCTAAGAAATCCGCATCAAAATTGGTTTGGTTGGAATTCCAATTTTTATAATCGCCATTTCTTGAATCACCATAGTTCATATAAGACTTTGGACTTTGCATATCTTCAAAAAGACTTGTATTTCTTAAATTGGCTCTGGCTTGCAAAGTTAGTCCCGGTGTAACCGTCCAGGCTAAACGCATTAATCCATCAATTGTATTTTTATTGTGCAGCTGGTTTAATTCATAAGCGGCAAAGTATGGGTTATTATACCAGGCATAGTTGTAATTTGCCTGGCGATATCCTTCTGCACCTAGCACATACATATGCTCTTTTAACTCTTTACCATTTACATCGTCACCCATCCAGATCAAGATCGTGTACATATGGTTTTTAGGCCCATATCCATACCGCGGAAAATTAGGTGAGTACACTTTATTATAAGATAGGCTCGCTTCGGCGACTAAATTTTTGGTCAAATTATAATTGCCGCTAAAATTTAATCCTCCAGTAGATAATGAGGTATTAGGCACTTGCCCTTTCTGATGGGCATGCTTACCAGAGAAATATAGTTGTGCTTTCTCGCTTTTATAAGCCATTGATAAATGGTTATCTGTGACTATACCCGTACTTAAAAAATCTTTTAGGTTATTATGGTACACCCAATCGGTAGGAACCCGTTCATACCGCGCTTTATCATTGTAAATTGTCCCATTTACATCACCCCACCATGGGATTTCTGTTCCCGTTTGTTTGTCTCGGATCGGGCTATTCCATTGTCTTACCTTTATACCTGTACCAAATTTAGGTCCCCAAATCATATCTCCATCAGAGATACCCCCATCGGCACCATCCCAGAATTCATATTTCCCTTCAGATCCATTGCCATACTCCGTTTGTGTTTCAGGAAAGACCGTGAAACCAGCGGTAACCATATTATTGGTACCTACATTAATTTCCAGCCCATCAACTTTAGCTCTTTTGGTGGTGATAATGATCGCACCATTTTTTCCTCTCGAACCATATAGTGCCGATGCTGTTACCCCTTTTAACACGTTGATATTCTCAATATCAGCGGATGACACGTCGTAAAGATTGCTTTCTACCGGAATACCATCTATAACCAATAGTGGGGTTTTTCCTCTAAGGCTGATTTGTGGACTTTGAAATATACCTGTTGGATTATTCACCGTCAATCCCGCTACCTGTCCGCTTAATGCATTTCCAAGGTTCATGGTTTTCGACTTCTCCAGAACCTCAGTATTTACCTCCTGTGTAGCGTATCCAAGCTTTCTTTTCTGTTGTTTGATACCAATTGCGGTTACCACTACTTCATTTAAGCTAACTGTTTCAGCTACTAATATCACCTCAAACCGGGTTCTCGTACCAACTGTTATCTCTTGCGTTAGGTAGCCTATCATTGAAAAAATCAATATATCGGTGGGTTCTGCGATGATATTGAACTTTCCATCACCATTGGATGTTACTCCCCTTTTGGAGCCTTTAACAGTGACACTAACACCAGGAAGCGCCTGTCCCTTGGCATCCTTGATGGAGCCTTCAATTCCGGTTTCCATCCTTGATCTTACTGTCAAATTTTTTACATAATTAGTTGCCGAAGCATTGCCAACACCCATTAATAGCATAAACAGCAACAGTACGCCACTGAATTCATTTCTGAACTTCATAATAATTTTTAGTTTTAGTTTTCTTTTGAGAAGCATTTTTCTGTTCTTAAATTTCGTTGCAATGTTACACGGCTAACATGAAGTGGAAACTAAGTTTAGGTTAACGAATTCTAAACAAAGGGTGTCGTTGGGTTATCAAATTGTTAAAATCGATTTGGGTGATCTTGTTTATTCTAGGAACGGAGAAAATATATAGGTTGCATTTTTAACACTAAACCGTTATCATTGTTAGCTAAATATAAATTTGTAACCCACCATGGTAGCATTCAACGAATTTTCTACTGTCCCTAGCTTGTTAAGAAATGTTGTCGAAAACATTCATAAACCTGAAGAAACTTTCTTAATCCATAAAAAAGGCGCTGCATGGGAGGAAATATCTTTTAAAGAAACCCTGGAAAGAGCAGATTCAATTGCCGCTTTTTTTCTGGAAAAAGGAATTGCCAAAGGCGACCGGCTAGGCTTGATGATAGAAAACTCGCCAGAATATGTTTATTATGACCAGGGGATTCAACAGATCGGGGCAATCAATGTTTCTATCTACCCTACGCTGTCAGAACATGAGGTAGCTTATATCATCAACGATTCGGGAATTAAAGCCTTATTGATAGGCAATCCTTTTCTGTTTAAAAAAATCTTAAAAATTGCTGCAAATTGCTGTGAGCTGCAATATATCATTCCAACGTTTAACGATTTTGAAAAAATTCCAGTTCCTGCCGATGTAAAGGCTAACGTTATTCCTTTTAAAACTTTATTGGCAAAGACGGTTAGTGAGCGTGAACAGAAACAGATTAATCAACGTAGACGCGAAGTGCTACCTGCCGATATTTCTTCTTTAATCTATACATCGGGTACTACCGGAACTCCAAAGGGTGTGATGCTCACCCACAATAATTTTGTAGAGAACGTAAATGTTTGTCTACAACAGATTCCGGTAATTGATGAAACCGAAACCTTCTTGTCATTTTTGCCGTTATCACACGTATTTGAACGTACAGCAACTTATCATGTATGCTGCGCCCAGGGTTGTAAAATGGCCTTTGCCCAAAGTCTAGAACTGCTGGCGAAAAATATGGGGGAAGTAAGGCCCACTGTGATGTCATGCGTACCAAGATTATTGGAACGCATCCATGACAAAGCTATTAAATCGGGAACGGCGGCAGGTGGAATGAAAGCTAATATATTTAACTGGGCGTTAGAAACAGGAAAGAATTACCGCGAAGCTAAAGAAGCTGGAAAAGGTGCTGGATTAATTTTAGGCGCAAAAAAAGCGATTGCAGAGAAATTAGTTTTTAGTAAAATTAAGGAGAAAACTGGTGGCCGGTTAAAATTTATGCTATCAGGTGGAGCGGCACTTCCCCGAAATGTTGGGGAGTTTTTTGGTGACTTGGGAATTAAAGTATTGGAGGGATTTGGCCTCACGGAAACATCGCCAGTTATGGCGGTAACGGAATACCATCGTCAGGTTTATGGCACAGTGGGCCGCATTATTCCGGGAATCGAAGTCGCCATTCAGGATGTAGAAACCAAAGAAATGATTACCATCCAAACCCATCATACATTTAGAGAGGATTTTGAGTGCGCTGAAGGGGAAATTATTGTACGGGGACATTGCGTAATGAAAGGCTATTTTAACAAACCTGCCGAAACTGCCGAGGCGATTGATAAAGATAAATGGTTTCATACCGGAGATATAGGCCGCTATTATAAAGGCAACCTGCAAATAACCGATCGCCTCAAAAATATGATCGTAAACGCTTACGGTAAAAATGTGTATCCGACACCTGTTGAAAATATCTATTTAAAAAGTCCTAAAATAGATCAACTCTTTTTAATCGGCGATAAGCGAGAATACATTACGGCCATTATTATCCCCAATAGAGAAACCCTTCAAGAAACATTCCAGCTTACAGACTCTTTTTTTCAAGAAGAGGCTCCTTTCATCGACAATCCAGAAATCAAAGAATGGATGGATAAGGATATCAAAAAGATTTCTGGTGAACTGGCAAAGTTCGAGCGCATTAAAAACTTCCTCATTAAAAGAAATCCGTTTGATATAGATGAAGGTGAGATTACTCCTACCATGAAGGTGAAGCGCCGTGTAGTAGAGAAGAAGTATGTAGAGGCCATTAATGCGATGTACCATGAAGCAGTAGAAGCAGAGTAACAAAGGATTAAAAAAGCAAAAAAATTCGGGTGGGCGACAAGTATTGATTTGCACATTAAAAACACGGCAAAATTCATTACTTTTGCAAAAAAATACCACGAATGAGTACAGGATTATCAGAACAGGAAATATTACGTCGCGATTCATTAAAGCAACTGCGAGCATTAGGAATTAACCCTTACCCTGCAGAAGCATATAGGATTAATGCTAATGCGGCCGATATATTAGCCAACTACGAAAAAGATAAAACAGCTTATAAAACCATCAGCATAGCTGGCCGTATTATGAGCAGGAATATTATGGGGGCTGCCTCTTTTGCAGAATTGCAGGATTCAACCGGCCGGATACAAATTTATTTGAAACGTGATGAACTTTGTCCTGGTGATGATAAAACCTTATACAATACCGTATTTAAGAAATTATTGGATATTGGTGATTTTATTGGCGTAGAAGGCTATGTTTTTACTACCCAAACTGGTGAAATCTCAATCCATGTAATTAAATTCACTGTACTTTCTAAATCTTTACGCCCATTACCTATCGTAAAACGGGATGATGAAGGCAATGTATATGATGGATTTACCAATCCTGAGTTGCGCTATAGAATGCGCTATGTAGATTTAACAGTTAACCCTGATTATAAGCAGATTTTCATTAAGCGCAGCAAAGTAATTAATAGCATGCGAAGCTATTTCGACGATCATGGTTGGATGGAGGTTGAAACTCCTATTTTACAACCTATCCACGGCGGTGCAGCTGCTCGTCCTTTTACTACCCACCATAACACCTTGGATATGCCTCTTTATTTGCGTATAGCAAATGAATTATATTTAAAAAGGTTAATTGTTGCTGGTTTTGATGGAGTTTATGAGTTTGGTAAAATGTTTAGGAATGAGGGGATGGACCGCACGCATAATCCGGAGTATACTTCCATGGAAATTTATGTAGCCTATAAAGATTATATCTGGATGATGGCTATGGTTGAAGAATGTTTAGAAAAAGTTGCTATTGCAACCAATGGTAGTGCAGTGGTTACGGTTGGCGAAAATGAAATCAATTTCGCTGGACCTTATGAAAAATTAACCATGTATGAGTCTATTCAAAAATATACAGGCATAGATGTTTCGGCAATGACCGAGGATGAACTATTGCAAACCTGTAAAGATTTAAATATTGAAACGGATTCGACCATGGGTCGCGGCAAATTAGTTGATGAGATTTTTAGCGATAAGGTGGAAGCTAATTTAATCCAACCTACTTTCATTACCGACTATCCAATTGAAATGACACCTTTAGCCAAAAAACACCGTTCGGTAGCGGGCTTGGTTGAACGCTTTGAAATATTTGTAAATGGTAAAGAAATAGGCAATGCTTATTCGGAATTGAATGATCCTATTGATCAAAAAGAACGTTTCGAAGACCAATTGAAACTGGCCGACCGAGGTGATGCAGAGGCGATGGCAATGGACGATGATTTCGTTCGCGCTTTAGAATATGGCATGCCCCCTACTTCTGGTTTAGGCTTTGGTATCGACCGTATAGTAATGCTAATGACTAATCAATCGACCATTCAGGAAGTATTATTCTTCCCACAAATGCGTGCGGAGAAAAAGAAAATAGAAATGAACGCAGAAGAAACAGCGTTATTCTCATTGGTTGCAGAAGGTCAACAACATCTGCTAACTGATGTGAAAGAAAAATTGGCAGATTGGAGCAACAAAAAATGGGATACTACCTTAAAGTCTTTAACAGGCAAGGGAATTTTAAAAGTTTCGAAAACTGACGAGGGCCTCTTTGTATCGCATAAATAATATCGTCATTGCGAGGTACAAAGCAATCTCATTTAACATAAACATAACAAAAACTTAAAGGCTTATTGCAGAAATTGCGATAAGCCTTTTTTAATTTTAAGCCGTAAAAAAAATCTTTATATTATGACTAACTCGAGCTTAGAAATTACCGACAATCAATATTGCATCAAATTAAGTAAAGATACTTTTGACCTATCGCTCGTTCGCCAGCTTATCAAGCGTATACAGGCAGAAGAATTGTTTTTCATTCGTACACAGGCAGAGCTGGATGAAGATATTATCAGTAGGCAATCTTCCTCAGTGTATCATGAGAATTATGATCACTTGGACGAGAAATAATTAAAATTTTAGCGTGTATATCTTACCTGTTGCTGCTTATCCATCATTCCCATCTGATCTTTGATCTGTTTGATCTGATCAGCCAACAATTTATTTTTGTCAGCTTTTTTCGCTTCGGTTAAATACATCTGCGCTTCGCGCTTGTTTCTTTTGCCGATTGCAATACCTGCTAAGCTTAGTTTAGCCAAAGCTATATTATGACTCATCTGTAAACCAAATGAAAGTGCCTGTTTAAAGTGTTTTTCAGACTTCATTGGTGCTTTTCTCGACTCAATTAATCCAATTAACAAACTATAGTATCCGTATTGTGGTTTATAAAGTTCTTTCTCGAAATTTTTTATTCTCGCTAAAGCCTGAGCGGCTTTCTCCATATTGTCTTTACGCAAGTACCACTGGGCAAGAAGCATATGCTCATTATAAAAGAAAGTGACAAAAATTAGGATGCTTAAAAAGACCAATAATATTCCCCAACCCCAAAAGCTAAAAACCATTAGCGCAACAGCTGCACCAAGAAAAGCAAATCCTATAATTAAACGTAAAAAGTTCGGCATGATTTTATAATATATTTGCAAATATCGTGTTTATATACCAAAAAATATATTTAAAATTTATATTTTACACAAAAAATCTACCACGTTCTACCAATTCACAATTAAAAAAATAAATGCATGAAAAGTATAATTTCGGCTATCTTATTACTATTTGCAATGAACACAAGCGCACAAGAATTCAATAAAAAAGTACAGGATCAATATAGAAATCAGGAAGTATTACTAAACTCTTGTACGAGAGAGGGTTTAACTACTTTCCCAGAGTTTAAAGCTGGTTATGATTCTTACTACGCAGCCTATAAACCTGATTCGGTAGTTTTGAGTGAGTTAACCAAATTAGTTAAAGGAAAAAAGATGACCATCGTTCTTGGCACCTGGTGCGGCGACAGTAAATATCAAGTACCAAATTTCTTAAAAGTAGCTGATGCGCTTAAGTTAAGCGAAAATGACATTACTTTCTTAGCAGTTGACGGAGCGAAAAAAACTGAAAATGGCCTGATCGATAAATTAAAGATCGAGCGTGTTCCAACCTTTATTTTTACCGACAAAAGTGGTACCGAAATAGGTCGCATTACTGAAAGGCCTCACGAAACGCTTGAAAAAGATATGTTAATAGCCTTATCAACGAAACCTGCTTTACCTGGAAAACCGGAGAAAAAATTCTAACAATATGCCTGCCGCTTTACCACCCGACTGGTTACACCATCTTGGCCAGGAATTCGAAAAGCCTTACATGAAAACATTGAAATCCTTTTTGCTCGAAGAAAAGCAGCAAGGATTTACCATTTACCCCAAATCTGGCGATATTTTTAACGCCTTTAATCACACCCCTTTTGAGAAGGTTAAGGTTGTTATTTTGGGGCAAGATCCCTACCATGGGGCCGGACAAGCGCACGGGTTATCGTTCAGTGTTCAGAAAGGAATGGTTGTTCCTCCATCGCTTAAAAACATGTATAAGGAATTGGCCAATGAATTCCCTGATTTTAAAATTCCGAGCCATGGCAATCTGACCAGCTGGGCAGATCAAGGTGTTTTATTGTTAAATGCCACCTTAACCGTTCGCGCGCAGGAAGCAGGTTCACATCAAAAAAAAGGCTGGGAAATTTTTACCGACAGGGTGATTTCAGCACTTTCTGAGCAGCGCAGCGGATTGATTTTTTTACTCTGGGGTAGATATGCCCAACAAAAAGAGAGCTTAATAGATCAACAAAAACATCACATTCTTAAAGCGGCACACCCTTCTCCCTTCTCGGCTTATAATGGATTTTTTGGATCAGGTCATTTTGCGAAGGCGAATGAACTTTTGGTTAAAGAGGGATTGAAACCTATTAACTGGCAGTTAGAAGATTGATTACCTCACTATCAGCACCGGAATCGTCACCCTATGCCTCACTGAATTTACCGTAGTACCAAATATTAAATCTTTAAGACCTTGATGTCCATGGGCACCCATCACTAATAGTTCGATGCTGTTTTGCTTACTAATTTCGGCGATGGCCTTTGCAGTACTTCCAAATCCAATATGTACACTAGCTTGATAGCCCAAATCGGATAAGTTTAATTGGTACTTCTCTAAATTTTCCGTATCCGTCTGCGTTTCATGATCCATTGCAGTTTTGCCATGATAGCGCGCTGCTGCTGTTTCTACAATATGAATTAAATAATAATTAGCTTCCTTACCGCCTTGAATGAGGGCATGCCGAATAGTATTTCTATCGTTCGCGGAGAAGTCGACCGTAATCCCGATTTTTTTATAGTTAATTTTCTCGATGTTCTCTATAGCCAAGGCATTACCATGCGGTACATTCCCAATTCCTTGTTTTTTATGTATTAACGGATAAATAAAAATATATAACAACAATAATCCGACTAAAATCGCCAATGGAATCACGATTACATAGATATACCAGCCATTAGCTTCAGCCATCCAACCACTAATTTCTTCCACAACAAGTTTAATATTTAAGCTCACAATGGCTACCGCACTCATCCAAGCCAATACCTTTACCCAAGTTTTGATTGTAAAATCTTTCATCTCCTTTTTATCAGAAGTAAGGTGTATTAAAGGAATTATAGCAAAGCCAAGTTGTAAACTTAGCACCACCTGACTTAAAATTAATAGTCCACCAAGGGCGTTTTCTCCAAAAAATAAAATCGTACAAAATGCGGGAATAATCGCTAATAAACGTGTAATTAGTCGTCTTAGCCAAGGCTGTATCCTCAAGTTAAGATGGCCTTCCATAATAATCTGGCCAGCTAAAGTACCAGTAACCGTTGAGCTTTGTCCGGCTGCAATTAAAGCGATGGCAAATAAAGCTGGGGCTATATTCCCGAAAATATTGCTTAATAAACGATGAGCATCCTGGATTTCAGCTACTTCATGGAAGCCATTTTTAAAAAATGCTGCTGCCGCCAAGATTAGAATAGCAGCATTTACAAAAAAAGCCAAATTCAGGGCCACTGCTGTGTCAATAAAGTTAAACTTAATCGCTTCCTTAATTCCTTTGTGATCCCGCTCAAACTTCCGAGTTTGCACTAAAGAGGAATGTAGATAAAGGTTGTGCGGCATTACTGTTGCGCCTATAATACCAATAGCAATATATAAAGCCTCTCCTGTAAGCATAGAAGGCTCGAAACCCTTTACGATTTCTTTAAGCGAAGGCTCTACGATAAACATTTCCACCAGAAAGGAAATCCCCACAATAAATACCATAGAAACGATAAAAGCCTCCATTTTGCGCATTCCCTTATTTAAAAGAAACAGCAACAGTACCGTGTCAAAAATCGTGATGGAGACACCCCAAATTAAGGGTAGCCCAAAAAGCAGGTTTAAACCGATAGCCATTCCAATAATCTCAGCTAGATCACAAGCTATAATCGCAGTTTGGGCCAAAAGAAACAGCGGAAAATTCACCCATTTCGGGTAAGCATTCCGTGAGGCCTGCGCTAAATCTAATCCCCTAACAATTCCTAAGCGGGCACTTAATGACTGCAAAAGCAAGGCAATTAAATTGGACATCAATAGCACCCAAATTAATTGATACCCAAATTTGCTACCCCCTGCAATATCTGTGGCCCAATTTCCAGGATCCATGTAACCCACGCTTACCAAATAAGCCGGGCCAATAAAAGCGAGTATCCTTCTCCATCCTGTGCGCTTATCGGTTGCTACGCTTTTATGTACTTCGCTTAAAGATTGCTTTTGATTTACGCTCATTTGCTAATTAAAATATGTTTAGCCACTTCCTTGCTTATGTTTATTTTTCTATCCTCAATCAGAAGTTCAACCGAGCCATCAAAATCAATGATTTCAGAGACTTCGATTCTTTTACCTAAGGTTAATCCCAATTTCTCCAAATGTTTTAAAAAAGGTGAGGAATGTTCACTAACGCCCGTTATAGTGCCTTTCTCATTTGTTTTAAGCTTACTCAACTTTAAAAAAGATAAATCCGCAAAGTTGCCATATTGATCGGGTATCGGATCTCCATGCGGATCCACTTTGGGAAATTCTAAAAATTCGTCTAACCGTTCTACCAATAATATAGATTTGATATGTTCAAGTTCTTCAGCAACTTCATGGACTTGATCCCACTTAAAATTTAACTTTTCAACTAAAAATACTTCCCAAAGGCGGTGTCGTCTTACAATATTGATCGCAGTTAACTTTCCCTTTTCGGTTAGGGTTACACCTTGATACTTGACGTAATTAACTAATTCTTTCTCCGAAAGCTTCTTAATCATATCGGTTACAGAAGCCGCTTTTGTCTGGATACGTTCTGCAATGGCGTTGGTTTGAACAGGATTACTAATTACCGATAAATGATAAATAATCTTCAAGTAATTCTCTTCTGTAAAGGACTGCATTTTTGTATGTCTAATTTTTAATTTAGACAAATCTAAAAAATAATCGGTAAAATAAAAAGTATTTTTTTTCTTCGTTTATAAAATAAAATTTGGCAAATAACCGTTAGTATGCTACCTTTGACAATAATCCCTAAATTATGGCATCAGAACTAGATAAAACAGATTTTAAAATTCTTAAGCTTTTACAGGAGAATGGTAGAATTACCAATTTACTTTTATCGCAAGAAATTGGTTTATCTCCTGCGCCCACCCTGGAGCGTGTACGTAAGTTAGAGATGTCGGGATACATCAAAAGTTACCATGCCCTGGTTGATGAAGAGAAACTAGGTTTAGGGATTAAGACTTTTATACAGGTTCAACTAGACTTTCATAAGAATAATACTATTCAGATCTTCTTAGATGAGGTAAATCAAATTAATGAGATCACAGAATGTCATCATGTTACGGGCCAGGCAGATTTCCTGTTGAAGGTTTATGTAAATGACATTAAAGCATATGAAAGGTTAATTATGGATAAGATCAGCAAGATATCGGTTGTTAAAACATTTCAAACTATGATGATCATGTCTACTACCAAGAAAGAGCCCATCGTACCTCTGGAATACTAGCCTCCTTATTTAATCAATAACCTAACTCCAAAAAATACTCTAATTCCTTGATTTGGAGCATAGATGTAATTAGGATCAAAAGTGAGTCCATAGGGATTATTCGAGGTTGCCATGACCTGTCCATTGGTATCATACTGTACATTTTTATCAAAAGGATCGTTTGCGCCCGCGATGAGAAAAGGAGTTCCTTTATTTGGTGTAAAATTTAGTAGGTTTTTAACACCCCCATAAAGTTCCATCCTTCTGAAGCCATCATAAACCAATTGGATATTCTGTATGCTCCAAACCGGCGAATAAGCTCGTCGAGGATCCATCTTTCCCAACAATGGTAAACGCATTGGGCCGTAAATATTCCCCGTATAATCAATCCCCAAATTCAGCTTGTTAATTTTATAGGATACCGCCCAGGTTCCTGACAATTTCTCGGTTAAGATTTGTTGCTGTTTAACGCCTTCTGAAACGAAACCTACATCTTGATAAGTTAATCCGGTAGTTATTTTTAACCCTGAGCTAAATGCCATATCTACGTTAGCCGTTAAACCTTTGCTCACAGCATAACCATCCAGGTTATTATAAATAAGCTGATTTGGGTTCGAATCAAAGTCGCCAATAATTCGGTTGTTGAAATAGGTATAAAATCCAGAAAAATCTAGTCCTAAAAAGGACCCGTTATTTAAATGAACCTTTTTTAAATAATTCAAATTTACGTTGTAGGTACGTTCGGGCTTTAATTCATTTTCAATTATTATTTGGCGTGCCCCGGTTAAGGCGGCATGATCCTCTGTAAAGATATTTACCACCCTAAATCCTGTTCCCGCATTTAAGCGGATGATATTATTTTGATCTAACGCCCATTTGTATGCGAATCTGGGTGTAAAAATGTTTCCGTGAGTTGAATTATAATCAAATCTTAATCCTGCTAAAACCGAATGTCTCTCACTTAATTTGATTTCATCTTGGATAAACAAACCCGGCAATAACGTTCGCTCCGGATTATTCGATGGATTGCTTAAATCAGCACCTGCAGTTGCTGGAGTATTATCGTCGTAGTAAGTATAGCGAAATGCGGCTCCGAAAAGAAGATCGTTATTGCCCATTTTTTTATCCCAGGTTAACTGTGAAAATGCGATTTGCTGCTTTGCAATATAAGCGGTAGTTCCATATCTACTATCTTGCTGATGATCGGTTAGCGAAAAGGATAAAAACATTTTCTCGTTAACCGGAAGTTGATAATTACCGATCAATTCCATTCTTTTGGTATAAATACTTTCTCCATACCTAATATCACCACCCCGAAATGTTTTGGTCCAATTCATCTCCCCTCCCCATCTATCTTCATACAAATAGCGTCCTGCCAAAGAAAAGACCCGACCTTGTTTCCTGCTAATGCTCCATTTTTGAAACACAGAAATCCGGTCTTGCAGGGTAACATCGGTAAAGCCATCATGATTATGATCTACTTTGTTCCCATATTTAAAATAGTTCAATCCCGTTAAAATGGCAATTTTTTGATTTAAATTTACCTTAAATCCAATATCTGTATTGTGTTCCCCGTAGCCTGTGCTCATCACATCGGCAGATAAACTTCCCGCATGTTCCACCTTTTTAGTGATAATATTGATCAATCCACCAACTGCTTCACTTCCATATAATGATGATGCAGGTCCTTTTACTACTTCGATCCGCTCTACCAATGCATTTGGAATACCAGATAGTCCGTATACCGTAGACAAGCTACTAACAATTGGCATTCCGTCGATCAGCACCATTGTATAAGGGCCTTCCAAACCATTAATGTGAATATCGCCAGTGTTGCAAATATTACAGTTAAGCTGTGGCCTCACACCATTTACATTTTGCAAGGCTTCAAAAATACTAGGCGTTGGATTTTTCTTGAAAAATTTAGCCGTATAAATTTCCACTGGAACAGGGCTTTCCAGTCTATTTACCTCTTTTTGAGTGCCCGTTATTACCACTTCATTTAGTCTCTCATCTAAAGGCTCGAGCATTATCTGCAATAAAGTAGTATCCTTTTCAAGGTTCACTTTTACATTTAAAGATCTATATCCCAACAAACTAATCTTTAACTGATAGACTCCTGGCATTAATCCGACGAAACTGAAATTACCCAAGCTATCTGTTGAAATCGTTCTTTTCTGTTCAGTCATAGATATGGTTGCCAGTGGATCTCCAGCCATTCTTTTAACAGAACCGTTTATTACAAGTTGCTGTGCCTTAGCGGCATGACACATGAGTAGTACAGCTACAAATAGAATTAGTCGATGCATGGTATATGAATTAGTTAAACAAAAATATAAATTTAGATTAATCTAAAAAAATATTTAGAGATATTTATTTCTAATTATTCTTTAACTGATGCATGATTAAAAAGAATTACCGATATTTGTTTTATGGCTAACGATATCCAGATAAAGAACAAGAGAGCATATTTTGACTACCATGTACTAGAAAGTTTTGTTGCAGGGATAGCTTTATTAGGCACTGAAATTAAAGCGATTAGACAAGGCAAAGCAAATATGACAGATGCCTTTTGTATGTTTATTGGCAATACTTTATACGTTCGGAATTTGCATATTTCCGAGTATAGCCACAGTTCATTTCATCACCACGACATTAAAAGGGATCGGGTTTTACTTCTAAAAAAGAAAGAACTTAAAAAGTTAAAGGTAAAAGGCGAAGAAAAGGGATACACAATTGTTCCTTTGAGAATTTTCACCAACGAAAGAGGATTTGCCAAAATTGAAATTGCCTTAGCTCAAGGTAAAAAAGAATTCGATAAAAGAGATAGCATTAAAGATCGTGAAAGTAAACGGGAGATGGATCGTGCGATGAAAATTTAGTTCATTACCAGGCCTGATCTCCTACCAGGGGAACAAATCTAAACGTATCTAATTCTATTTTATCATAATCGTTTTCACTAACCCGGATAACCGTGATCATTTTTTGAGATTTCTCATCGCCCACTGGAATAACTAAAATACCGCCGATTTTTAATTGTTTTAAAAGTATTTCTGGCACAAATGGGGCACCGGCAGTGACGATAATTTTATCATAAGGCGCATGCTTTTCGATTCCTTTGGACCCGTCGCCGAGAAAGAAATTTGCTTTATAGCCCATACCAGGCAATACTTTAAGCGTATGGCTATAAATACTTGGCTGACGCTCGATAGTATATACTGTTGCTCCCAGCTCCATTAGAATGCATGTTTGATATCCGGAGCCTGTACCAATCTCCAATACTACATCTCCTTTCTGAATATGCAACAGTTCAGTTTGGTAAGCAACGGTATAAGGTTGTGAAATTGTTTGTCCATCCCCAATCGGAAAGGCAATGTCTTTATATGCCTGGTTCCAAAAAGTTTCGTCGAAGAAAAAATGACGCGGCACTTTGCCAATTGCCTTTAATACTCTTTCATCTGCGATGCCCCTTTCTCTAAGCAAAACGACTAACTTTTTCCTTGCGCCTCGCTCCCGATAATTATCTATAAACTTATAAGCCATTACGTCCAAAAATAGCTTTTTAACTGCATATCTAAGCCTATTTATTCCTAACAATTCTCCCTTGAATGTTTAAATAATTAAGTTTCAATACTAATGGAAATAAATTTCTATTTTAGATAAGGTTTTAATTGCGGTTATGAGGAGAATAATTTATTGCTTTTTATTAGTTAGCTGTTTTCATCCTGCATTTTCACAGGTTGAGGGAGATTACAGTTACAGTGTCGGCTTAAGGGGGTACAGTATTGTTCAGATGCCTAAGATCTTGAATCAAACTAATGCGCAGGCTTACGAACATGTTTACCTTAATGGATTGATCATTAAATTCAACGACAATCAGATTAACTATAGAATTAATGCGAACTACTATAGAAAACCTATCTCTTTTTACAACTCATGTGCGAATTGCGAGCTGGCTAAAGGCTATAATACAGATTATTCTTTTAAAATCGGCTTTGAAAAGAACATCAATTATGCCAAAATCCAACCCTATTTTGGCTCTGATATAGGTTTTAGAACTAATAATTTTACCGGAGAGGTGAAATCAACCAATGGCATAGCAAAGGCAACTCCCTACAATGTAGACGCGGATAAAACCGGCTTTATGATTAGTCCGATTATGGGCATTAAATTTACGCCTGTAAAACAAGTTTCTATTTTTGCAGAAACAAATGTAGATTTTTATTATTCTTATGAAAGGCAGGAAATTATACTCCAAGACGCTGCAAATACGAGAACGCAAACAAATTACAATAAATGGCAATTTTTGTTAAATCCTATGTCATTTGGTATTCTAATCCATTTAATTGACAAGAATTAATACGGGTCCACATCTATTTGCACCCATACACTTTTAAATTCTTTTTGGGTATTGAATTCAGCAATGGTTTCTTTCAAAACATTTTTTACCTTTTGTATAGGGGCGTTTTTTTCAACTTTTACGCTAATTTGCTTTAAATAATAGTTCCTTATTCTAGCCACCAGCGGTTGCTCCGGACCTAAAATTCGATGACCTAGCTGTGTCCTTAAGGCCTGGGCCAAAGCTTGTGAGGCAACATTTAGTACATTGGCATCCTTATGTTTTACGTTGATAAAAATTAAGCGTGCAAAGGGTGGATAGAGGTATTTTTTTCGCTCCTCGAGCTCATCAGTATACATGGCTAAATAATCATTGGTAAGAACCTGATTAAGAATACGATGCGAATCACTATAAGCTTGAATAATGGCCATTCCCTGCTTCTCTCGCCTGCCAGCCCTGCCGGCTACCTGTGCCAATAATTGATAACTTCTTTCGAATGCCCTGAAATCAGGATAGTTTAACAAGGTATCTGCGTTAATTACTCCTATTAAACTCACATTATCGAAATCAAGCCCTTTGGCCACCATTTGCGTACCAATTAAAACCTGTGTTTTTTTGTCCTGAAAATCGGCAATGAGCTGCTGCATCCCGTTCTTAGAGCGAGTGCTATCTAAATCTAGCCTGGCGATTTTAATATCCGGGAAAATGAGCGCCAGTTCTTCCTCTATCCTTTCCGTACCAAACCCTTTCTGCTCGATATGTACCGAGCCGCAAGCCGGACAACTATTTATGCTGTTCTGATGAAAGCCACAATAGTGACAGTGGAGCTTCCCGCTGGTTTTATGAAAAGTTAAGCTCACATCACAATTGACGCATTTGGGAGCATAGCCACACGTGGCACAAATGAGGATCGTTGCATATCCTCTTCGATTTTGAAACAGAATAATTTGTTCCTTATTTTCAAGTGCTAGTTGCATTTGCGCTAACAAAACACTTGTAAAATAAGCAGTCATCTTTTTCTGCTTGGTTGCCTCAGCTATACTTACTACTTCTTGGATGGGTAATTGGACACCCCCGAACCTTTCTTCCAGTTTTACCAAACCGTATTTGTTGGAACTTGCATTATAGTAACTTTCGATTGAGGGTGTCGCAGAGCCTAAAACTACTTTGGCATCATGCAGATGTGCCAAATAAATTGCTGCATCTCTTGCCTGGTACCTTGGAGCAGGGTCATGTTGTTTATAGGATGATTCATGTTCTTCATCAACAACAACTAGCTTCAACTCGCCAAACGGCAAGAAAATAGCTGACCTGGCTCCTAGCACTACCTGATAGGAGCCGTTTAATACTTTATTCCAAATTTCTACTCTTTCGTTATCGTTAAATTTGGAGTGGTATACACCTATTTTATCCCCAAAATACAATTTTATTCTTTCAACAATTTGCGTAGTAAGCGCAATTTCCGGCAGCAAAAACAGTACTTGTCCACCCTCAGAAATCACTTGTTCAATTATCTTTATATAAAGCTGTGTTTTTCCTGAAGCCGTTATTCCGTGTAGTAGCACCACATCTTTTTGCAAAAATTGGGCTTTAATTTCGTTTAATGCATTTTGTTGGGCTATACTAAGGGTAAAATTAACTTCAAATTCGTCCTTTGAGTCAGATAGTCTGCTTACCTGCTTCTTTTCAACTATAAAAACCTCTTTCTCAACTAAAGCCTTTAATGCCGCTTGTCCACTCCCACTTAATTCCAATAATCGCTGTTTGGCGATTGCAGTTTCGGTTTTGGCTATTTGTAGATAGGCCAACAATGCATCAAGTTGTTTAGGAGCCTTTTCCAATAGGGTGAAAAGTTCTTTTAAATGCACCTCTTCTTTATAAAAAGGATTGAGGCGAATAAAAGACTTTAGCAGCGGCTTATATTTTTCGACAACCTCTTCCTCAATATAAATTAACTCTTTACTTATCATAGAGTTAATTGTAGGGTAAACTGTTTTCTGCCCTAAAAGTGTTACAACTTCATCAATGCTCATTCTCTGTTGCTTTAAAAGCACTTCCAAAATCAGCGTTTCTTTCGCAGTTAATTCTAACTCTTCAGGCAACTCTTCTCTTAAGACTAAAATAGTTTCACTTGCTAGTTTCAAACCAGTAGGCAATGCCGCCGCCATTACGTCGCCTTCATTACAGAGGTAATACGACGTAATCCAATCCCAAAACTTAAACTGCTTAGGGGTAATTACCGGAATTTCATCAACAACGTCTATAATATATTTCGCTTCATAAAATTCTGGCGGTGTTTGTCCGATTGCTTTTACTAAAGCCGTATAAATTTTATGCTTTCCGAATTGGATGACTACTCGTTTGCCAACAGCTACTTTTTCATTGAGCTCAAAAGGAACTCTGTAAGTATAATTTATCGTTAATGATAAAGGTAGTATCACTTCTACAAAAAGTGTTTCTCTTTCAGTATAGTTCGATGTGTTCGCGAATAACATTATTTATCCCGTAAAGCTGCTAGAAACAAAGAAATCCAGCCGAATATCAAACACAAGCCACCAATTGGCGTAACGAGGCCTAAAATAGTTGTAAAAGGTAAATTATAAGCGATTTTCAGCGACAAATAATAGAGCGAACCTGAGAACAAAATAATTCCAACTGAAAAAAACACAAAGGATAACCCAATTAATTTATGTTTATACCGGGCAAAGGTTGAAAGATATAACAGTGCGAAGGTGTGATAAAACTGATATTCCACTCCCTTTTGCCAAATCGCCAAAGAATCAGCTGCTAGTATTTTCTTAAGGCTATGTGCTCCAAAAGCTCCTAAAACTACCGCCATCGCCCCAAAAAAAGCAGCTGTCAAAATAATTCGTTTATTCATACGTTTCGGCTATAAAAGATGCTAATTTAAGAAAATACACGTATAAACTGAGCTAATCTCAACTATTAAATTAAATTTGTAAGGAAAGATGCGGATGAACAAAATTACAACTACAATTGGGATTTTATTAGTTGGGATGATCGGGATGAGCTATCTCTATTTTTCCGAACTCAAACAAAGTACAAATGCGAATGATTTTTCATTAAACGCCATTTCGGCTAATGCCGGAATAGTTTATAGTTTCGATCATGATAAAAGCTTTTATGAAATTTTAAGCGGACAGGATTTGTTGCAACGCATTTTAGGTACCACAAAGTCCAGTCAGCTGAAGTCATTAAAAGATAACCTATTTAACAAACCCAAACTAGCTGATTTACTAGATGGCCAAAAAATCTACATTGGCTTCATCCCTAATTCGACGAACCAAATTGATTTCCTAATATGTACGCAAGTTAAACAGGAACTTGATTTACAGCAATTCTTAACAAATCCTACCTTAAAAGCATTAAACCCAGTGCCAATGATGGGGTTATACAAACTTACTTTTGCCGACACTAACAGCGTTTATATTGGCGTGAAAGATAAACTGGTGGCAATTTCCAATGCGGCCGAACAGGTTCAAAAAGCGATAGGCACCAAAACAAATAAGAACTCCGGTTTTGCGACTTACATGAAAGCCAATAGTGGTTACAACAAAAATAGTTTGGCCAACCTCTACCTCAACTTTGATGTACTTCCTAAGTTTTTAAAAAATATATTAAATAACAATGGTGGTGGTGAACTAGCTGTGCTACATCAACAGCGTAGTTATGCAACATTAAGCTATAACTTTAGTAAGGAGAAATTATTGTTTAATGGGAATACCGAGCTAGGAAATACCAATAGTTATTTTAGCTTATTCACCCATCTACCAAGCCAAAAAATAACAATTGATAATATCTTGCCTCAAAAAACCGCTAACTATACCACTTACGCTGTTACCGATTATAAAAATTGGCATATTGACCTGCTAAAATGGCTGGAAGCGCAAAAAGGGAGTGAACGCATTTTAAAAATCAAAGAAAATATTTCGAATAAATATGGCTTAGACCTGGAAAAGATATTTCCGATCTACTTTAAAAATCAATTTATAACTTTTCAGTTATCAACAGGTGAAAAATTTGGCGGTATCGCCTTGAGCAATGGCGACAAAGTAGGTCAGTTATTATTAGATTTAAGCACCGAATACGCGCCAGACATTAAAGTTTTCCGGGAAGCCAACATCCCCTATACCTATTTCGGCGAACCGTTCAAAAAATTTGAAAAACCTTTTTATACGATCATAGATAATTATTTAGTGATGGCGAACTATCCCAGTAGCATTCAGGTTTTCTTGAATAACTATCGGAATAATGATTTGTTAATCAATGACCAAGGGTATCAGCATTTTAATGATCAATTATCCTCAGCTACTATTTCCTTCTACATTAACAATAAAAACTCCAATACGATCTTTAGAAGGAATTTAAAACCTTCTTATTACAAGCAATATCAAGCTAGCGACGGTTTTAACACATTCGAAGCCTTTTCATACCAGCTTTCGGGAGATAAAGGCAAGTTTTTAAGTAATGTGTTACTCTTAAACAAGCAAGAGGAAGTGACAGACACAGTGCAAATAGGAAATTAATTCTTTTTCTTAGGGGTAGTAAAAACAAAATCTTTTAAATAAAACGGCTCAAAGTAAGCAACGTTTTCAAACTTTTTATCCGCAAAACTTAGGTGCGCCAAAGTACTCATGTGACTGGCGGAGTTAAAATTGGCTGGTAGAAATATGGCGTTTGGATGGTTGATTACAGCACTACATTTCGCTGCCCCATTACCGATAAATGCGATCTTATAGTTGGCTAGCAGTGCTGAAAAACTAGTTTCATCTACGATTTTTGCATTCGTTGCCTCTACCTCGTTCAGTTCAGCATCAAATACCGCAGTAAATACCTCCATTCTTCTTGCATCTATCATCGGACAAACCAGGCCTGTGTAACCTGGATTTTGCTTCAAATAACCATCGGCCATCATCAGTAAGGTATTGATTGCAATTAGGGGTTTGTCAAGCGCAAAACATAAACCTTTTGCCGTCGACACGCCTATCCTTAATCCGGTGTAAGAGCCCGGACCTTTACTCACTGCAATCGCATCTAAATTTTCGAATGTTAATTTTGCTTCCTCCATTACCTCTTTGATAAATAAAGTTAGCTTGGCCGCATGTATATTCTGAGCACTTTCTTCTTTTTGTACAACTGTTTTTCCATTAATAGATAACGCTACGGCACAAACCTCGGTAGCAGTTTCAATTTGAAGTATGGTAGGCATATGGGCAAATATAATTACAAATTAGCCAATTAGCTAATTAGCTAATTCTTTAAATTATGGAACCGGATCGTGACCGTGCCTACCCCAGGGGTGGCAGCTCCCGATGCGCTTTAGCGTAAGCCAGCCCCCTTTAAAGGGACCGTGTTTTTTAATGGCTTCTATACCATACTGAGAACAGGTTGGGGTAAATCTGCAACTTGCACCTAATAAGGGAGAAAGCAATAGCTGATATAAACGAATAATACCTAAAAACAATAAAGTAAAAGGGAGTTTAATGTACTTCATCGTTGTTAAGTTGAGTAATTAACTTCTTAAACGCTAAGCCAAGTTTCTTTTCAAAGAAAGCGTATGCATACTTTTCTTTTCCCACAAATTGTAAGGAAAGTAACAGTAAATCTTTTTGGTTATTCAAATGTGAATACAACAACGATTCCTTTTGCAAACGATAAGCTTCGCGGGTTCGACGTTTAATAAGGTTGCGATCTACTGCACGCTTATAACGTTTTTTGGCAACATTAATAACCACCTGAGCTGGAAATTGGTGTACTTCATCAATGAACAGGTAAGTAACACGGAAGGGATATAATAAAAAAGAAGAACCGTTCTTAAATAGTAAGTCTAGCGACTTTTTACTACATAACCGTTCTTCTTTATTAAATGTGTTCATGATTTTGATTGTAATTAAGCAGCGGTTGTTAGGCTGCCAACAACCAAAAATTATGCTTTATGACGACGCTCGTCAGAAACTGATAATCTTTTTCTTCCTTTTGCACGGCGAGAAGCTAATACTCTTCTACCGTTTGCTGTAGCCATTCTTTCGCGGAAGCCATGTTTGTTTCTTCTCTTTCTTTGCGAAGGTTGGAATGTTCTTTTCATAACTGTATAATATCTTAACTAGAGTTTTTTAAATAAGAGGTGCAAATATAACGTGATTTTTTTATAAATGCAAGGAAGATATAGAATTATTTTAAAGTCCTAAGGAAGTTTTCAACTTCACATATCCTGTTTTACTTACGGGTAGCCATATGCCCGATTTTAACAGCACCACATAACTATCTTTTTCTTTAAGTTCTATTTTAGTAACCTGAGCCAGGTTAATAATATATGAGCGATGAATTCTAATAAATTGTGAAGGATCTAAAGTTTGCTCAAAGAAACTCATTGTTTTATTTTTATGAAAAATCCCCTCAGTGGTGCTCAATTTTACGTAGTCATCATCCGCTTCCAGATAATTTAGCTCACTAACCGGAATAATTTTAATTACCCCAGCATTCTTCACTACGATGCGATTATTTTGCGCTGGAGATAACGAGGCTGTCTCCAGGAGCTCGCTGCTACCTTCTTCATTCGCTAACTTTGCCGGTAGTTTTTGCATCGCTTGATCAAAGCGGGATTTTTCAATAGGCTTGAGCAAGTAATCTACTGCATTAACTTCAAAAGCTTTGATTGCATACTCATCAAATGCAGTGGTAAAAATAACGGCGGGATGCTTTTCTACCAATTCCAGCATCTCAAATCCACTGATCTTAGGCATTTGAATATCCAAAAAAATAAAGTCTGGTTTGTGTTGGGCAATCGCTTTTAATCCTTCAAAACCATCACAACATTCTGCAACAATTTCTATATTCGGATAATCTTTAAGATAATGTTTAACTACATCCCTTGCTAACGCTTCGTCATCAATTAGTATTGTTCTTATCATCTTTCTGTGGAATTTTAAGCGTAGTAATATACAAATTATTGTTTTGAGTTTCTGTTTGTAAGAGATTGCTATCAGCAAATAACAGATATAACCTTCGGCGAATGGCGGACAAACCAAAACCAGTTCCCTTAGTAGCATTCATTTCAGGGTCGTATGGATTGGCTACACAAATAACCAGTATATTTTTTTCTAATTTAACGCTAATGGTTATGGTAATTGCTGCTGAGGTATTATATAGACCAAATTTAATCGCGTTTTCTACAATCGGTTGTAATAAAGTTCCTGGCAAACACAATCCTAGGGTTTCTTCCTCGATTTTAACATCGAGCGATAAGCGGTGACTAAACCTTACTTTTTCAATATCGAGGTATAACTGAATATATTCCATCTCGTCAGCCACGCTTACCCACACCTCATCATCTCGTTTTAAAGTACCTCTTAAAAAAGCAGCTAGCTTCGTAATCATCGTTCCCGCCTCGGTAGGGTTCACAATCGTAAGCGCATATACTGAGTTTAAGCTATTGAATAAAAAATGAGGTTGCAATTGATGTCTCAGTTTATTCAACTCAGCTTCCTTAGCTAAGTTTTGCGCAGCTAAAAAACGTCCTTGTGTTTCTGATTGTTCTTCTAGCCTATACCATAAAACATTTGCAAGACCGCACCAACCTAAACACAAAAACATCACGATCGATCTGAATGGCAGAGAAGAATCTAAAAAGGACTGATAGGCTGTGTGACTATTGAAAAGATAATTTAAACTATATTTCGTGGCAAAAACTACTATCACGGTTAATACAGCTGTTAGCAGTAAGAGCGAAAACAAACGTTCATTTTTAGGTTGGTAATAGCCTAGCATATTGCTAAGTATAATACATCCAATAGCTAATATCCCATTTGTAAGGAGACTATCGGCCAGCGCAACCTGCCAGCTAAAACTCGCAACATCATAAATTAAGTAGGCATAAACAAGCATCCAGCACATCAGAATGCTACTGGATACGAGTTGAATTTGCCTTACTGATAATGGGGTTGTCGTCAAAGCCTAATAGTTTCTAATGTCTATGCCTCCAAATAATGCAATACCCTTGATAATTACCAGCTTATGAATTCCTTCGGTAACCGGCTGAATACTTCTTTTATCATCGAGACCTCCAAATATTGCCGTAACTTCCGATTTCACTTCCCATCCTGGTGGAATGATAATTTTTGCTCCTCCAAATATCGCTGTAACATCTATGACCACCTCTCCTTCAAAATCTGCCTGAGTTAAATTAAGATCACATCCTCCAAATACAGCCGTAATCTCCCCTCCTTTAAAATTCTTAGAATAAATGGTTTGGTGACTTCCACCGAAAACATTCACTGAATCTATGTAATCATTGCTATTCGTTTTTTTTTTCTCTTCTGCTGGCGGGGCATCAGCTGTCGTATAGTCCGTAAATGTAGCTGACTCATTAAAGTTTTTCCACTTTGCTTTATGGCTATAGCTGCCCTTTGGTTTTAGAATTAAATAAGCCCCAAGCACAACTAATCCAACTGGAAAAAGCACTTGCTTCATTTCGAGTTCTGGAATTGCTCTATTTATCGTAAAGATTAATCCAACCAACGTGATTACAAACCATCCACTATTTCTAAAATTGTGCTTAACTCCAATAAATAAACCGAGTACTATTAAAAAGGTATGCCATCTAAATATCCAGTTTGGCAAACCAAGCCAAATATTATCTATTAATAAAAGGGCACCTATCGCTATGATGATTAATCCTGCGATAACTTTGCCAGATTGATTGGCTATATTTCCATTGTTATGATATTCTTTCATCTTGTGTATTTTTATTTGTTATCCAAATGTATCACTAAATAAGCCCTTCCAAAATAACCCTTTGCTCTTTAGGGGCTATTTCTCGGTAAAAGCCATTAATTAGTCGGTAAAATATGATATTTTTTTTTCTTACGAGAAATTGATGCGATAATAAACACAATAATGCTCAATTTAAGCCTAGTATTGGTTAAATTTAATCAGCTTCAGCTTAATAATTAGTAGTATTCTTGACCATTAAAAAATTAACTGATGAAACTAAAGCCCCTTTTTCTATTCCTCCTTTTATCCTATGCGCTAACAACTGCTGCACAAGGGAAAAAGGAAGACTACCAACGTGCGGAACTTTTAAATGGCACAATCCAAAACAAAATTTACCATTCGCCAAATGCCTTTAATTGGTTAAATGCTAAACAACAATACTTCTACAGTGTGCTAACAGCAAGGGGAACAGAATTTTTTACTGTAAATGCCAAAGACTATCAAAAAAATGAAGCATTTGACCAACAAAAACTTGCGCAAAGTTTAACTGACTTCTTTAAAAAACCTTTCAAACCTTACGAGCTTCCTGTTACCAGGCTAACGATGGATAATAGCGGTACTGTGCTTGAATTTAGTTATGATCAAAAAACATGGAATTATGACCTCGCCACCTCGGTGATTAAAGCGCATAACAATGTAGACAACTTTAGACCGCAAGGTTATTGGGGTGATCAAGGAAATGAGTTTCTAAACCGAAAAACTAAATCTCCTGATGGTAAATGGCTTGCCTATATTAAAAATTTCAACGTTTATATCCAGGCTATTGACTCGAATGAAGAATTCCAACTTAGTTTTGATGGCTCAGAAGGCGAATATTATCAAAGTAACATGGCTTGGTCTCCCGATTCTAAAAAACTTGCTACCAATAAAGTCCGTCCAAACAAACCGCATCTCATTTATTTTGTCGAATCGTCCCCTACTACACAACTGCAACCGATACTTCAATCGCGCAACTATTTAAAACCGGGCGATGCCTTACCTCAAATGCAGCCTTCCTTATTTCTAATAGATGGTAAAAAGCAAATCCAAGTCGACCATAGCCTTATCCCGTCACAATATAACTTAACAAATTTAACCTGGCGAAAAGATAGCAGGGCATTTACGTTCGAATATAATCAGCGCGGGCATCAAAAATATGCCGTACTTGAAGTAACTTCAAAAGGCACAATTAAGGAACTTATTTCCGAAAAGAGCAAAACTTTCATCAGTTATAGTGGAAAAAAGTATAGATACGATGTGCGCGATGGGCAAGAGATTATATGGGCATCAGAAAGAGACGGATGGAACCACTTATATCTTTATGACGGAAACGGAACGTTGAAAAACCAAATTACCAAAGGAAATTGGGTAGTTCGAAATGTTGTACGCGTAAACGAAAGTGAAAGATTTTTAATCTTTGAAGGAAGTGGGATGGAGAAAAATCAAGATCCCTATTTTATCCACTACTATAAAATAAACTTTGATGGAACGGGCATAGTGAAACTAACCACTGAAAATGGCAACCATAAAGCCACTTTCTCAAGCGATTTCACCACTTTTATCGATGCCTATTCTACACTTGAAAAGCCACAGACTACCCTGTTAAGGGATGCCAGGACTGGCAAAGTGTTAAAAAAACTAGAAGAAGCTACTATTGAGCCTTTATTAGCTACAGGCTGGAAGTTGCCAGAAATTTTCACCGCAAAAGGAAGGGATGGCGAAACAGACATTTGGGGAATGATTATTAGGCCAAGCAATTTTGATCCCGCTAAGAAATATCCGGTTATTGAATATATTTATGCGGGTCCGCACGACTCGTTTGTACCGAAAAGCTTTGTAAACGATTCAAGAGGATCTTTACATGAATTGGCAGAGCTAGGCTTTATTGTTGTTCAATGCGATGGCATGGGAACTTCCAATCGCTCGAAGGCTTTTCACGATGTAGCATGGAAAAACCTAAAGGACGGAGGATTTCCAGATCGGATAGCCTGGATTAAGGCTGCCGCAAAAAAATATAGTTATATGGATTTAAGTAGGGTTGGCATTTTTGGGAATTCAGCGGGTGGCCAAAGTTCTTTAGGCGCCCTACTTTTTCATCCTGATTTTTATAAAGTAGCAGTTTCATCATCAGGTTGCCATGATAATAGAATGGACAAAATGTGGTGGAATGAGCAATGGATGGGCTATCCGATTGGTGTTGAATATGCGGAATCCTCTAATGTAGATAATGCTTACAAACTTCAAGGGAAATTGTTATTAATTTTAGGTGAGCTTGATGATAATGTAGATCCTTCATCTACTATGCAAGTAATCAACCAATTAATTAAGGCCAATAAGAACTTTGACTTTTTAATGGTTCCAGGCATGAAGCACTCTTTAGGGGGTGATTATGGAGAGCATAAAAGAAGAGACTTTTTCGTTAAACATCTTCTCAATGTTGACCCGCCTGAGTGGGACTGGAAAACGAATATTACGGTTCCTAAACCATAAAGTCTTAATTTGTCCCAAAATTATTGATACTTTCGCTTTAAAAGGAACCAATATGAACTTAAGAAAAACTATAATTTTTGTCGCCTTACTTTGTCCAATCATAACTTTAGCGCAAGATATTGCCAGGCATTACAAAGTTTATGATGTTAAAAACGATAAGACTATTGCTATTGATGCCATTGTTAGCGACTTAAAAAACGCTGATGTGCTCTTTTTTGGCGAAGAGCATAATGATTCCATTGGTCACTATTTGGAGACCGAGCTTTTTAAGAAAATTGCTTTTGCCTATCCAAATAAAGCTGCTTTAACAATGGAAATGTTCCATAGTGATATTCAGCTGGTGATTAACGAATATTTAAAAGGTATTATTTCTGAGAAGAATTTTATCAAAGAGGCTCGTGCGTGGAATAATTACAAGGATTATAAGGCAATGGTTGAATTGGCTAAAGCAAATCAGCTTGATGTTATCGGAGCAAATGCTGCCGCAAGATATAGCAATGCAGTTACAAGAAGCGGTTTGGAAATACTCCATCAGCTGCCTGAAAGTTCTAAGCAATTTTTAGCTCCCTTACCGATCGACACGGCAACGGGTCGCTATTACGACAAGTTTATAGAGACTCTTGGCGGCCATAGCATGGGAGGCATGAAGGTTTATCAAACCCAAAACTTTTGGGATGCAACCATGGCATGGTCTATTGCGAGATACCTTAAAAAGAACAAAAGCAAAAAGATTTTTCAAGTCAACGGCCGCTTCCATAGCGATGAAAAATTAGGCACTTTAGCAAAACTCCAGCGTTATGCCCCAAAAGTAAAAATCCTAAATATTTCTTGCTTCTCTGCTGAAGATTTTGACAATCCAGATTGGAGCAAATACAAGCATCTTGGAGATTATGTTATTGTAACAGATCCAAAGGTTAAAAGGAGTTTTTAACTACGCGATTTGTGTAGGTGTCGTTGTGTAAAGCGTCATTGCGAGGAGCGTAGCGACGAAGCAATCTCGCGTTAGATTGCTTCGTCGCTACGCTCCTCGCAATGACGGGTACCTCGCAATGACGAACTTCATCTATTATTTCTTTAACAAATCTCTGATTTCAGTTAACAAAATTTCTTCTTTTGTCGGCGCTGGAGGTGCGATTACTGCTTTTGCTTCTTCCTTGCGTTTTAATGAGTTAATTGCTTTAACCATCATAAAAATAACAAGGGCTAATAGAATAAAATTAATTGCTACGGTAATAAAACTCCCGTAGGCAAAAATCGCCGCACCGTCTACTTTCCTTGCATCAACCAAAGCAGTACCATCCGCTACCGTCCCTCTCAATACAACATACATATTGCTAAAATCCGGCTTACCGATAATAGCGGCAACTACTGGCATCACCAGATCGTTTACAACGCTATCTATTATCTTACCAAATGCAGCACCAATAATTACCCCCACAGCAAGATCCATCACATTGCCTTTTACAGCAAATTCTTTAAATTCCTTTACAAATCCCATAAATTTTAGTTTTAGTTAAGTTATACAATTAAAAGTATTAAAAATAATACATTCAACAAATAAAAAGTTGAATTAAAAATTTAAATGAAGAATAGTCCCAACATAATTATTTTAATATAAAGCAATTGCTTAATTTTGATCATTAAACTACAATCTACAATATGCTAAAGCAACATTTACAGCAAAAGCTACTTCAAAAACTATCGCCCCAACAAATACAATTCATCAAATTGTTGCAAGTGCCTACTGTTGCTTTAGATACCCGTATCAAAGAAGAATTAGAAGATAATCCAGCTTTGGAAGACCCTAGTTTAATGACTGCTGATGAACCGGTTAACGAATATGATGATTTAAATGATAATCAGGATGATTTTAACCAAGAGGCAAAAGATGACTCAAATACAGATGAATTTAATGTAGAAGATTATCTTCAGGATGATAATACCAATGATTATGGCAACTCCTACAACAATAGCGATGATGATGAGGATAAAAAGGAAACCCCTATTGCTATCGAGAGTACATTTTTCGAAAGTCTTCAACAGCAATTAGATTTAGTACCCTTATCTGACAGCGATTTCATTGTTGGCAAGCAAATTATCGGCAGTTTAGACGATGATGGGTATTTACGCCGTCCAATTACCTCGATGATTGATGATTTAGCTTTCTCTCAAAATGTGATGGTTGAAGAAGAGGATGTACTAGATATGTTAAAGGTCATTCAGGGCTTTGATCCTCCAGGAATTGCCGCCCGCGATTTACAAGAATGCCTTTCGTTGCAGTTAAGGCGAAAAGATCTACATAATCCAATCGTTATGAAAGCCATTACGATTGTTGAACATCATCTTGATGAGTTTACAAGAAAACACTACGATAAATTAGAAAAATCTGTCGGCTTAAATAGTGAAGAATTAAAAGAAGTAGTTGCCGAGATTTTACGTTTAAACCCAAAACCGGGTGATTCAAACCAGGTAACTACTAAACAGCTGCAAATCATTCCCGATTTTCATATCAGTAACAATGACGGCATATTAATATTAACCCTTAATTCAAAAAATGCTCCAGAATTAAGAGTTAGCAGATCCTATATGGATATGTTTGATCATTATGACAAAGCTTCACAAAAAGATAAAAAGTTAAAAGAAGCCGTTCAATTTGTAAAGCAAAAATTGGATTCTGCCAAGTGGTTTATTGATGCTATTAAGCAAAGGCAACAAACCTTGCTAAAAACGATGAATGCTATCATGCATTACCAATATGAGTATTTCTTGACAGCTGATGAGCGTAAAATGCGCCCGATGATCTTAAAGGATATTGCCGACAAGATAGGCATGGATATTTCTACGGTTTCCAGGGTGGCTAATTCTAAATATGTACAAACAGAATTTGGTACATTTTTATTAAAATCATTCTTCTCTGAAGCTATTCAAACCGAAAATGGAGAAGAAGTATCGAATAAAGAGGTTAAAAAGATTTTAGAAGATTGTATCGGTAATGAAGATAAACGCAAGCCTTTGGCCGATGAAAAATTAACTGATATTTTAAAGGAAAGAGGCTATAATATCGCGAGAAGAACAGTAGCGAAATACCGAGAACAAATGAATATTCCAGTTGCCAGATTACGTAAGGAACTATAAATTAGTAATAGTTACCACATACTCATCTTGCTTACTGCTTGATAAACATTGTTAAGCTGAATACCCAACACAATTTCGTGACTACCGTAGCTCACTCTGTTAATTGTTGAGGTGGTAAAATCATAGGAATAAGTTAGGTTAATTAGTTTACTAAAATTAAAACCAGCCAAGCCCGCATACGAATCATTTAACCTATAGCTACCACCGAGCCAAAACCGATCTTTAAACGAAAACTTAACATTTGCATCGAAGGAAAGTGGAGTTGGCCTTACATACTTCACCATTACCGAGGGGATAAATGAGATTTCATCATCGATAAACAATTTATAGCCAACTGTTGCAAATCCATGTGGTATTGCTTTTCCCGAAGTAAAGCCAGGAGCATCGGTAAAAGCCAATGTTTGCGGTAAGATTTGCTGAACAGAAGCTCCCGCAAAAAAACGAGCTCCGTATAACCACAGTCCCATCGCCAAGTCGGGCTTAAACTGGGTAATAATGGTGTTGTTAAGTGCTGGATCACCTTCCTCTTCTAGTTTAAGTTGGGAAGCATCTAAACCAAACCGTGTGATCCCTGCAGCCACGCCGACTGCTAGGTTTAAGGTTCCGCCCAGCTGTAAATGATAGGCATAAGTTAAGTGAGCATCTAACCTTGTTAAGGGTCCAGCCTTATCTAAAATAACCATGGCACCCACACCATGATGGGCTGGTGAAGCCGTATAATTTTGCATGTAGTTATCACTCATCGGATCATTCCCTTTTTCGGGTAGAGACAATGGATTACGCCACAAATAATCACTTCCCAGGCTCCAATGTGCCGCAGCAAAAGTAGTTTGAGGTGCCCCATTAATACCAGCCCATTGCTTTCTGAAGCCAGCCTTAAAATCAGTGTAATTCTCAATCCCGCTCAAGGCAGGGTTTAATAAGTAATTATTAAATATATACTGGGTGTACTGCGGTCTCTGCTGCGCAAAACCTTGCGTGCATGCTAACGTTATGAATAGGAGGATGTATCTTCTCAATTTATCTAATTATCGTTAAAGGTCCAGTAATTGTTTTTCGACCGTTCTTTGGGTTAATGATATAGTAATACACACCAACCGGTAGCGGACTACCCCTAAAATTCCCATCAAATGGTTTTGCATATCCTATGCTTGAAAAAACTTTTTGACCATTTCTATTAAAAACTGATATTTCAGCATTCGGATATGAATCTAGTGATAAAATATTCCACACATCGTTGGTGCCATCGCCATTCGGACTAAAAGTATTGGGAGGTTTTACCTGCTCGAGGACTTTGACTAATACTTTTTCAGAAACGTCGCAGAAACCGTCAATAGACACTGTTAAAGTGTATTCGGTGTCTTGATCTGGAAAAGCTATGGGATTTAAGATTGCAGGATTACTTAAGCCTGTCGCTGGCGTCCATTTATACTTGTAATGATAGGCAGAATTTACATTTTTAATTCTTGCTGGGATCACCCGTTCCCCTCCAGCAAGAATATAAACCGTTCTAGGTGCGTCAATTAAAGTTTTAGCATACACCTCAATGCTTTGAGTTATTGAATCGGTACAGCCGGCATTTGAAGAAAAGACATAAGTAATTTCATGTATCCCGACGCCGGCGATAGTTGGATTGAAGAGACCAGTCACACTCGTACCTTTACCCTTAAAAATCTTTGTTGATGCAGTTAACCCCATTTTTTCATTCACTACAAGCTGTGATGGACTATCGTTAATACAAACTGGATTGGGTTTCAAAAATTCCAATTGAGGGAAATCTTTGGTTACTTCAATATTTTTTACAAATACATCAGACCAACATCCCGAAGCGTTGGCCACTGATAGTTTAACCGTATGCATCCCTTTGGTAAAAGTGTGAGTTGGATTTTGCGCTGTTTTTATGACCCCATCAAATTCCCATTTCCATTCTGCAATAATGTTACCTGTTATATTGCTCTTGTCGAGAAATTGGATGGGCGTACCTGCACAAATATCCGGGTATTCAAAATTAGCAACTCCAAGCGGAACAACTTCGATTTCGAAATTGAATGTTAACTCATTTCCCGTAACACAAGGAGGCAGGTCTTCCTTTAATACGATTGCCTTAGCAGAAACAATATGAGTGCCTTCCTCAGTAAATACTTTACGAACTGGTGAAGTATAGGTATATAATTTCACCCCTATGTTATCAACACTTTCCACTGGCACCCCTAGGTTCGAGTCTTCGAACCTTGTACCATCATCAAAATTCCAGGTAATTTTTGATAGGCGATAAGGTACGGTAAGAGTAGGATTGGTTTGCTGTCCTAAACAGGCAGAAGACAAGCTTTTTAGTCCACTTTGCAGATTTACCAAATTCAACGTACTCGTAGAGTATAAATTAGTCCCAGCAGAATAAGCATAAGATTCTGTTTGTCCAAACCCATAAGCAATCGCATTAAAGCCATCATCAGCGGTCAACGTCAAACTTTCCTCATAAACTTGGATTTGAATGTAAGAATAAGTTGGATCAGAAGCCATTACAGTCCAGCCTGCCGATGGTGGTGTACCATTCAGCTTGAAGGTTGAGGTTTTAGAGGTTTTCATGAACACATTGACATACTTCTCCAAAATCCTATTAGCATCCGATGAAAACACAGTGATGTCTTTTATATTAAACTCTATCGGATTAAGTAAAACCATTTCCGGATCTCCTCGTAAAGAACCGCCTCCAATTGCGGAGCAGGCCTCTGTTAACGAATATTGAGCAACACTTATTAATTTATCTGCACTTACAATCCCCGCGTCACTTAAAGTTGGATGTTCATAAAACATCCCTTTATTTAAGACAGTGATAACGTTGCCATCTAATTTTACTACCGTATTATCTTCTTGGGCCACCACCCTAAAAATATGCCTCCTACTTTTAAATGGAACTATACCATAACTTTTCCCCCAACTATTCACTGAATACAATTGCTGAAGCAAAGGGTCGCTCGAATTACCGCAAGAAATAACCATAGTGGTGGCACCTGAAAATGCAGCAAAGCGTTTGCAGGATGATAAGTTCTGGTTTACCTCGACAAATGTTCCAGTAAAATCTTCTTTACTTGATGATAGATATTCATAAACATCACCAGCTTTCTGTAACTCAATCGCTAATTTACTTCCGTCTTTTTTATGCAAAATTAAATGTGTATCATCCTCTACTGCTACTATGGTTAAATAATTTTGACCTATGGCACTATTTCCCGATTGCGTATAGTTCATGGAAAAATACTTTTGCCCCAAGGACTCTATAGGTAGAATCAAGGTGGCTGCAGATCTGTTCGCGGCAAATACATGACTAAAAGCCACTACTTTTGGCATTCCCGGGGCCACTACAATATGAATGCCCCGATTTGGCAATCGCATATTTCCTTCGGTATAATCAATGTAAGATTGAGAACGATCTACCAAAAAAGTAACCACTTGATTTTTTGGGATGGCTCGCGATTCGCTATAAGTGCCACAGCTTACTGTAACGTACGAATCGGCACTTGAAGTGATATTCACATTCATCGTGGCCAGTGTAGAGCTAGGATCGTGCGTAGGGAATACAGTCCAAAAATCAGTTCCTTCGTTAGAAATATTCTGCGCCCAAGCATTTTCTGCAAATCCTGTAAACAGCAATATTAGTACAAACCAAAAGAAATTCTTCATTGGAGCTCAAAATGTCAGGTTAATTAACTGAATATTAAATATAAACAGTTAATCTAATAATAACAATTTATTCACCTAACAATACTGCTTCTAAGGGATTTTTCTGGAACAATACCAGGAAGATTGAGAAAACTTCCTTGCAGGGCAAACACATTGCCCGATGAGGTGTGAGGTTTAAGAGAGCAAATTTTGTCTTGCTATAAACTCCAGTTGCGTATTAGCAACCTTAAGTTGTTCGGTAAGTTCTCTGTTTTCTTTTCTAAGCGTATAAATTTCAATGGCTTTGTCAATATTGATTCGCAAATCATCTTCTGCCCAAGGCTTTTGAATATATCGATAAACCTGCCCTTTATTGATCGCATCAATAACAGCATCAATATCGGTGTAACCCGTCAAAATCATTCTAATGGGCTCAGGATGAACTTCTAAAATAGATGCTAAAAATTCAACACCCGTTGTCTTAGGCATTCTTTGATCGGTAATGACTACATGAATATCTTCTTGATCTAAAATCCTTCTTCCCTCATCAGCAGATTCTGCAGTAAAAATCTTATATAACCTACGATAGGTAGCAGCAAACGCACTTAAATTGTGCGGCTCGTCATCAACATATAATATATTTGCGCTCATCGTTCAATAATAAAAGTTAAAAATACTCTTTTATTATTACTCTTAAAAGAGTAATTTAGTTCTTTTAACTTTTGATTGTAATTTTATCATTAACACCCTCTTATTTAACTTGAATAATGCAGTCTAAATCTAGTTTAGCGCTAAAGATAGCTCAACTTGTTGATCAAACCCAGGAGTTAAAAAATGTTTGTAAACCACTCTTTTTTAAACTCATACATCCTGAACAAAAAAGAGCGTTTAAATTACTCCTTCAAACAAAAGAAAATCTACAAGTTTTCGACCATATCTACTCGCAGGTTGAAGAATTAATTAAATGCTTACAGCCAACTATCGTTTTTTCACCTCCTTCAGCGTTAGCGAAAGCTGTAGAAAATCAATTTCAGGGAAATTCTTCTGATGAGTATGGAGTTTGGGTCTATTATCCATGGTGTGCTAAACTTGTTCACTTATTAGATGAAAATGAATTTACTATTGTTCGTACCAATAGAAATAAGCATAAGATTACAGCCTCAGAACAGGATCAATTAGCTAATAAGAAAATTGGAGTGATGGGGCTTTCGGTTGGCCAATCTGTTTCGTTAACGCTTGCGATGGAACGAAGCTTTGGAGAGTTGAGGATTGCAGACTTTGACGAACTCGACCTGAGTAATATCAATAGGATTAGAACTGGCGTACAGAATTTAAAAATAAAGAAAACGGTTATTGTTGCAAGAGAGATCGCTGAGATAGATCCGTTCTTAAAAGTTGTTTGTTTTGACGAGGGTATAACTGCTGATAATTTAGGGGAGTTCTTAGAAGGAAACGGCAAATTAGATCTGCTTATTGATGAATGTGATAGTTTCGACATTAAAATAAATTCCCGCAAAAAAGCAAAATCATTGGGCATTCCGGTATTAATGGAAGGCAGTGATCGCGGAACGATTGATATTGAACGGTTTGACTTGGAGCCGGAACGCTTGGTATTACATGGAATGGTTGAACACCTGGATATGGAAAAGTACAGCACTTTAACCACCATGGATGAACAAATCCCTTACATAACCGCGGTAACAGGTGTTGAAACCTTATCGCCCCGAATGAAAGGCTCTGCAATTGAAATTATGAGCACCATTTCTACCTGGCCGCAATTAGCCAGTGCGGTAACTTATGGTGGTGGTATTACGGCAGATGTAGCAAGAAAAATATTATTAGGAAATTTAAGTATTTCAGGTCGCTTTTTTCTTGACCTAGATGAGCTGATAACGGATACATTAAAAAAGGAAGAAAAACCAGCACCTAAAAGCTCTCCATTAATAACTACAAAAGAAATTCAAGACTTTATCACTGATAAAGCTTTTCTTTCACCCGAAAATAGTGAAGAAATACCGGAAACTATGCTAATTGCCCTGGTTAATGATGCCAATAAAGCCCCTTCTGGGGGGAATAATCAACCATGGCGTTTTCACTATCAAAACCGCTTACTTCACCTTTTTTTAGAAGAAAGTGTAGCTCAAGCCTATTTAGATCCAGCTTATATTTCATCTTATGTTTCAATTGGTGCAGCTATAGAAAATTTACTACTATCCGCAGCAAACCATAATTTAAAAGTTAACTGGGAATTAACCCCTGACTTAGCACCAAGACATATTGCTTGGTTTAGCTTTTCTTCTGGGTACGAGCCAACAAATGAGGAGACACATTTAGCAGCGCAAATTGAGGCACGTCACACCAATAGAAAAGTTTCAGCTAAACAAATCGTTGAGCCTGCTACCCTACTTGAACTGGCCAAAGTAACTTCAAGTATCAAAGGTGCTCAATTAAAATGGATCACGGACCCTGCAAAAATACATTCCTTGGCCGATATCGCCGCCTATACCGATCTGTTGCGTATGTTCATTCCAGAAGCGCATGCGGACTTCATTCATAAGGAGATGCGATGGAGTTTAGCGGAAGTTGATCAAACCCAGGATGGTATTGGAATCCACACCCTTGATTTGAATAATAACGATCACGTAGGCATACGCTTGATAAAGGATCGTAGAACCATAGATTTTTTACAACAAATTAACGGTGGAAATGGCTACAAAAGATTAACATTGCAGCAATTTATGTCATCATCAGCAATCGGTTTAATTACAATGCCTAAATCTTCGTCCACTGCGATGATTGATGGGGGAAGAGCAGCAGAAAAATTATGGCTTGCTAGTACTGGATTAAATTTGCAAATTCACCCTGTGAATGTTGCCTTATTATTCTTCTATAAAAATAGTATTGAGCAGGCCTTAAACATCCCACAAGATGATAAAGCCGACTTAACGCAAATGGAACAAACTTTTAATTCAATTTTTGAAAATAATGAACATGAAACCGCAGTTTTCATGTTTAGACTTTTCAAGGCTTCACCATCGCCAGAAAGAACTATCAGAAAATCAACCGCTAAAATATTTTCCATTGGAAGAGCATAAACCCCATATTGAAAACTTATATTTCAAGGCATTTCGAGCAATTGATGATAGAGCTCTATGCATGAAATTTATCGAGGGGCATACCCATGTATTAGAAATATTTGGGATTACTAAGATTACTTCTGCTAAAATCGATTGGGTACTTAATCCGAACGTTTATGTAATTCTCGTTACTGCCGAAGAAGATGGAAGAGCTTTGGCTGGAAGTAGGATTCATGTTGCGGACGGAAAAACATTATTGCCCATAGAAGAGGCTGTAGGAGAATTGGATGAGCGAATATTTAACATGGTTGAAGAAAGGAGGATGGATGGGACAGGTGAATTATGTGGGTTATGGAACTCATGGGAAATTGCAGGACTCGGTATCGGAAGTATGCAGTTAAGCATTGCCTGTGTTGCCTATGCTGGTTTAATTAAGTTAAATACCTTATTCGGCCTGTGCGCACCTGCAACCTATAGAAATTCCATCCGGGGTGGCTTTAGGGTAATTAAAGAAATTGGCATAAATGGAAAATTTTATTATCCAAAAGAAGATTTAACAGCAACATCTATCTTGATAGATGATATCGAAAACTTACCTCTTACTTATGATGATGTTAAAGCGGATATAATGACATTGAGAAATAATCCAATATCTACACGACAAATTTTATCTAAAAACGGCGAACCAGTTAACTTGCATTTTGATTTAACCTTGAAATAAGATGAAACGGATATTTGGTTTTCTTTTATGCTTTGTCTTTTTCAGCCAATTTCAAGCGTTCAGCTCTGCCTTTCAAAATGATATTATTCATGAAGATTTTAACCTTGCTGTATACAGAGATTTAACACATCATGTAACAATAGATCAGGTAATAAAGAAAGAATTTACACCTGTTAAAACGAATATTTTCAATTATGGGGTTGATCACTCAATTTTCTGGATTAGATTAACTTCAAAAAGGAATTTAAGCTTCGTTAATCATGTCGTATTCATCGATCAATCACGGCTCGATATTACAGAGATGTATATTGAACAACAAGGGAACCTCACTGAGAAAACATCTTACAATCCCTTTTCTTATGCAGAAAGAAAATTTACACAAGGCAAGGTTTTTCAAATTCCGGATAGTTTAGATCAAGGTACTAATATTTATTTGAGGTTAAAAGGCAAAGAAAATTTTTTAACTCCCATAAGTATTATCTCAGAAAAATCAATCTTAAGTACACTGTCTTTGAGGGGTACCATATTTGGCTTTTATACAGGTATAATGGCCATTATGTTCATCTATAACCTGTTTTTATTCATCATTATCCGAGATAAAAGCTACCTATATTACATTTTTTATATTTTTGCTATTTGGCTTACACAGGTTACTATACAAGGCTATTCTTCTCAGTATTTTTGGGATGAAGATTCTGCTATAAACAAGTATTCAGTCGTCCTATTTTCTTGCATAGGCCTCATATTTGCCAGTTTTTTTACGCTTTCATTCTTAAATACGAAGGTGTTTTCCAAACTATGGAACACGTTAATTACCATCCTATATATTTTAACTTTTTTAGACCTCATTGTTCTATTTGCATTCAGTATAAATATTGCATTTATTGTGATGCAGGTCCTCACCCTTACAGGCGCCATATTCGCACTTTCTGCGGCTTATTTTGTGTATTTTAAGAAACATTTTAAGCCTGCAGGGTATTATCTTGTAGCTTGGTCTATTTTACTTTTCGGAGTAATCTTATTTATCATGAAAGATTATAGCATTATACCTTATAATAACTTCACCATCTATCTTTTACAATTTACTTCATCCATAGAAGTAATGCTGTTATCTTTCGCGCTAGCTGATAAAATAAATTTCTTTAAAAAAGAAAATGAAATTGCTCAGGCACAAGCCCTTAATGCATCACTTGAAAATCAGAAATTAATTAAAGAGCAGAATATCATCCTAGAGAAAAGTGTAAAAGAACGAACAGAAGAACTGCAAAGTGCAAATGAAACACTCAATCTCACTTTAACCAACTTAAAGGACACACAATCTCAATTGGTAGATGCAGAAAAAATGGCCGCATTAGGTCAGCTTACCGCCGGCATTGCCCATGAAATCAACAACCCTATTAATTTTGTAACCTCGAATATTAAACCGCTACAACTAGATATAAACGACCTTAAAGAAGTTATTGCTAAATATGAAGAAATTGACCTGAATAAAGATTTAAAGCCACAATTAGAGGAAATCAACTCCTTTAAAAACCAGATAGACTTAAATTTTGTTAACAATGAAATAAACTCTCTCCTTTCTGGCATTAGCGAAGGGGCCAAAAGGACAGCTGAGATTATTAGAAGTTTACGGAATTTTAGTCGCCTGGATGAAACTGATACAAAACCCATCGATTTAAATGAGGGGCTCGAATCGACCATCGTTTTGGTCCGGAACAATATACCTGACAATGTTAAGGTGATTAAGGAACTCGGAAACTTACCGAAAGTAGAGTGTCAGCCTGGTAAAATTAACCAAATATTTATGAACTTGATTTCAAATGCTATTCAGGCAATTAAATCAAAAGAAGTACAGGAAGAAGAAGAATATTTAACAATTAAAAGCTGGTACCTCGACCAACAGGTAAAGGTGAGTATCAAAGACTCGGGGATAGGTATGACGGAGGAAGTTAAACATCGTATCTTTGAACCGTTTTTTACTACAAAAGACGTAGGTGAGGGTACTGGATTAGGGCTTTCCATTGTTTTCAGCATTATCGAAACACACAAAGGTAATATTGAAGTTATCAGTAAACCTAATGAGGGAACTGAATTTATTATTACCTTGAACGTAAATTTACCCTAATAGTTAATTATGAGTTTTCAAAGCATTAAAGTACTCTATATCGATGATGAAGAAAACAATCTTCAGGCATTTAAGGCTAGCTTTAGAAGGCTATATGAAATCTATACAGCTATTTCCGCCGCTGATGGTCTAAAAATTCTAGAAAGTGTAAATATTCATGTAGTAATTGCCGATCAAAAAATGCCCAATATCACGGGAGTAGAATTTTTTAAGAGCATTGCGGAGACTTTTCCTGATCCTATTCGGATATTATTAACCGGCTATACTGATATAGAAGCATTAGCGGATGCAATTAACCATGGCGACATTTACAGATACGTTACAAAGCCATGGAACGACTTAGAGCTACATAATTCTATAAAGAATGCGTACGACGCCTATCGGTCTAAAATAGATTTAAGAAATAAAATTGCCGAACTTGAGAAAACCAATGATGAACTGAATAGATTTATCTATAGCATATCGCACGAATTAAGGGCACCATTGGTATCGGTTATTGGGATTGTAAACTTAGTAAAGATGGAGAATCTTTATCACTCAAGCGGCGAATACTGGAGCTTGATAGAAAGCTGCTCGAATAAGTTAGATTACTATATTCAAAAAACGCTTCAGTATTATAAAAATAATAAAACGCAGTCTGAAGAATCAAATGTAGACTTCAAATTATTAGTGGCCGACTTGATTAATCTTTATGCTTATGCAAATAAGGATACTCAATTTGATGTAAATGTAGATCAGCCCGTTCCATTTAAAGGAGATTTGTTTAGAATAGAAGTCATCTTAGGGAATTTAATTTCGAATGCTATAAAGTATCAAAAAACAAATGAACCGAATAAGAAGGTAAATATCGAAATAGCAGTGAGTATAGAATGTGTGGAGATTAACATAACGGACAATGGTGTTGGTATTTTAAACGAGCATCTGGAAAAGATATTTACACAGTTCTTTAGGAGTAAAGATCATCATGGAAGCGGATTAGGACTGTTTATTGTGAAAGAAGCTTTAAACAAAATCAATGGCCGCATTTCGGTTAAATCGAATATAGATTATGGCACAACATTTAAAATAACAATTCCGAATGCCAAATGAGCTAAAAAAAATAATGTTGATAGATGATAACGAGATTGATTTAAAAATCAATGCAAGGATCATTACTTTGACTAAGCTTTTTGAAGAGATTATCATTTGCCAATCAGGTGAAGAAAGCCTGGATTACCTAAATAAGCATATGGATAATCCTGAAAAACTACCTAATTTTATTTTACTCGATATACAAATGCCTGAAATGGACGGTTTTGACTATCTGGATCATTATAAACAGCTTCCTGCAACTTTTACTGGTAGCTGTCCTGTTGCCATGCTCTCTTCAACATTGGATTTTGGCGACATTAAAAAAGCCGAAGCAAATGTATATGTAGTTAAACTCTTGAAAAAACCCTTGATGCCAATGGAATTGGCAGAACTGATCAATAAAAAAGCTCCATGAGACGAATCTCATGGAGCTTTTTAGCATCTTAAACTATTTATTAAAGTTTAAAGCCATAGGCTAAACGTAAGCCAAAGTACCCAGTATTAAAACCCGATTCATTAAAGCCTTCATATTTTGCTGCAAGATCTAATCCATTGCTCCAAGCATATCCTAAGGCAGGAGAATAGATAAAATTTGTTCCACTTGAATTACCAACTCCAAAGCCAGCTCCAGCTTCTGCTAAACCATATACACCTGCACCAGTATCATTAAAGAAGTATTTTAATCCTGCTTTTACTGGGATATAAGAAATATCAGGCGCATCAACTCCTGTATTACCTATTTCAGCACCCATAAAACGGGTATAGCCAGCTGTAATCGGAACAGATAATTGTTTACTTAGATCAAACTGATACCGTAAATCTCCGCCGATGGCAAAGCTATGGCTATTTTTTGTGGGCACCCCCACATTTAAACCAATACCGAATTTAGGTGAAGACTGAGCATTAACATTCGTTGAGAAAAATAAAGCTACTGCAGCTACTGCAGAGGCTAAAAATTTAGTAGACTGTTTCATTTTTATTTATTTTAGTCAAATTCAAATTTCTATAGACTTCATTGTCTATGCCGGTACATAAACAAAATGTATGCCATTACGGAAACAGAAGGTCAAAAATCAATAATTCATGATAATCAAATGTGTTACACCACGTTTATTTCTTCCCCGAACATTATAGGCATAATTCTTCTCAAAAACCTTTATATTGATATTAGGACGACTATATAAATTACGGATGAAAGAAGTCTCTTTAATAACAAGCATCCATTTTGCAGGCGTTTTAATCAAAAAGCTAGCCAATCGCTCTTGATCCTTCTGGGTGAAGGCACTTCGGTCATATTCAGAAAATTCTGTGTCGTAAGGAGGATCAACAAAAATAAAGTCACGCTCATTTAAGTTCGAATTATTTAAAAAGTATTCAAAATCTTCATTGCTAAAAACACTCTTCCCAAACAATTTGGCAACCTCGTCCGTAAAAATCCGCTCTATCTTTCCCCTAAACTTTTTCTTATTATAGGTTATGCCTCCATACGGAATATTAAACTCTCCTCTGGCATTAAACCTAAACATCGCTGCATAACAAAACTCCCGTATAAAATACCAGTTCGCTGCTGCCCTTGCTGCCGACAACTGTATACCTTTCTGGGCATGGAGGTTGAGAATCTTTCTAAAAAACAGGTAAATACCACCTCTTATACCCGTTTCAAAATGCGAAAACAATTCAATTTTAGTAAAGTGTCTATTTTCTTTAGCGGAAATTGTTTTAATCCGCTTTGCCTTATCCACAAGACTGTCCAACAACATTTTTTTAAACAAGTCAAAATCCAAGATAAAGTGTTCATCCTTCAATAAAGATTTATTCTTCAAATATAAATTGAGGCTATGCTCTAACCCTTTAATTAATTGTGTTAATTCAACTTTATGTGTAATATACTTCGAAAAAGCACCTGCACAATCTCCCCATAAAAAACTTGCCAGCTTCTCCAGCTCATCCCACATATCGGCATACAGCAATAACGCTGTTTTAAACTCAACTTGATTAATTTGTCGGTAAAAATTAATTAAATCGGTACTCTTATCGTTGATTAAAATTGCTCCCTTCGGCTGTAGGGCAAAGAACACTCCACCACCACCAAAAAAAGGCTCTATATAACGTTCGAAGCCAGGAACATACTTTTCAAATAGGATGTATTCATCAAACTTGCCTCCTGTCCATTTCAATAAAGGCCGCAATTTCTTCTTCATGGCACCGAATATGCAACTATTTTAATTGAATATGATGATTAATAAGTTCCAAAGCTTCTGCTTTCAAGCTAAATAACTCTTTATCAGCCTTTAGCCAATGAATTTTAACCCCATCTTTTTCCATTTTTCTAAAAAAAGTCATTTGTCTTTTTGCAAATTGGAAAATAGCTACCGTTAATCTTTCCTTTAAAGTTTGGTAATCGATTTGCTTCATTAAATATAACGCAACAAATTTATATTCCAATCCATAGAAGATGAGCTTGTCTAGCGATACTCCCCTGGCGATTAGCATTTCAACTTCTTCTATCAGGCCCTCTTTGAGCCTAAGATCTAACCGATTGCTAATTTTGGCTCTTCGTGTCGACAATTCATCAACCAAACCAATTACCAATGGATTTATACTTGGTTTTGCAAACGTTTTTAGCGTATTTCCCTTTAAGTAATCGGCAACTTCAATTGCCCTTATCAGTCTTTTTGTGGAAGATAGATCTGCATGGGCAACCAAATTCGCAGGATACGATTTAATCTGCTCTAACAATTGAATTCTATCAAAATCTTGCAGAGCCAACCTCAATTCCTCATTCTTGGGAACCGCGGTATACTCATAATTTTGCAGCAAGCTATGTATATACATTCCCGTACCCCCCACTAATATCGGTATTTTCTCCCGCTCAGAGATTTGTCTGAATGCAGCGTAAAAGTCTTCTTTGAATGCATTTACATGATAGCTTTCTCCCGCCTCACGGATATCAATTAAATGAAAAGGAATTTTTGCCTGGTTAAATTCTGCTAGATCCTTGCCTGTCCCAATATCCATACCTCTAAAAACTTGTCGGCTATCGGCACTTATGATTTCAGTAGCCAATGTTTCAGCTAATGCGATTGCTAGTCGAGTTTTACCCGAGGCAGTAGCCCCTAAAATTACCAACAGTGGATCTTGTTCCATTAAACATAAAGATGATATTTTAAATTACCAGTATTAAACACTTTCTCAAAACCGTTTTTTACTAAATAAGTTTCCAAATTTACTTCTTTTTGTTCATGGAAGCCCGTTAAAATGTTTTTTGGTAGTCGATGCGGAAAATATCTTCTTAAAGTAGTTAATTCTACATATAAATAAGCTGGACCAGTTACACCGCTTAACTCAAAACCCAATTGGTGGTATCCGCTGCCTAACGACCAATCCCGATCAGCATACGACATTAAGTCGTTCGGATTTTTAATCTTCAGGAAATGCTTTATTAATTTACTTAAGCCTCCAGTAATCGTAAAACCATCTTTGGATGCAAAGCGGATTAACTCGGCAGAGGTATATCCGACACCCTTTAGTTTCATTGGTCTTAAATCGCTGAAACTGGCCATTGCAATTAGTTCATTATTAACTAGCAGGCCATAGTAATGCTTCGCTTTTACATAACCCTGTAAGTGGGTGTCATTAAAAAAATTGACCGCCTGTGTCGAATCTAATTCTACTAATACGGCTTTACGTGCATGTAAAGTGCAGTTTAAGCCTAAAAAGGATTTTATCCTACTTAGCACTCGCTTTTGATTTAACTGCCAGACATCTTCCCAAAGGTGAACCAATAGCTTTCCTTCATTTTGAAAATTTTCTTGAAGATTTATTAACTCGTCGGGATGAAAATGATTACGAAGTGAAACTAAATTCAGATATAATTTGGGACTGCATTCAAGGATGTCGTAAGCATCATCATTGATAAAAAAGACAGGATGAGTGAGCGTAGTAAGCGCAGATAACACACTCCTGTGCCATGCTAACTTTACACCCACCCGTTTTTCTTATATAATTTAAACCCCGCGGCCAAAGCATCAGAAATCTGATTTAAAAGAATTTCATCGAGGGCTTTAATATGGAAGCATGATTTTCCTTTCAACAATTTAAGTAATGAAGGATGAAAAATGGTCTTAATTTCCGGCTCTGCATATACTGGCATATAGTAAAACCCTACATACCCCTTTCTAATAACTACTCCGGCAAAATAAACTTCAGATCTCTTTTTCCCATCAATTACAACCTCTTTTTCGCTCCAAAGATCATATGCGGTTTCAGAATTTATTCTAGCATCAAAGCCCGTTGCGGCATAGGCTTGCATTTCTGCTCTAATCGTTTGAAATATTTCTACAAGATCCGTTTTCATCACTTAAAGTTTTGTATGCTATAACAATAATTAAAATTACTTGTTCACTAAATCAGTTCAAAGATAGGGTACCTTTTTATTTTTTCTATATTCTAGCGTACAAAAACCTCATGCATAAAGAAAGCCAGTATCTGACTTTCTTTATGCTTTAGTTCTTAGGCTGAACCCTACCACTTTTTTTGTCCCTCTCTCTACCAATCACATAACCTGCTCCGGCACCAGCTAAACCGCCGATGATTGCGCCACGGCCATCTTTTTTATCGATTAAAATACCACCTAATGCACCAACTCCGGCGCCGATTGCGGTTCCTTTAGCGGCAGAACTCCAACCTTCTTTCCTAATGCTAGTTGAAGTGCCTGCGTTAGTATTAGTAGTAGAGCCACTTGATGAATAATTAGTATTGCTTCTTCTCGCAGCTGCAAGTTCAGCCTGATGCCTTTCTTCTACCAGTCTTTCTTTCTCCGCAGCTTCTGCTCTTTTAAAGCTATCTAATTTTAAACTATCTCTAACGGCAACCATAGCTTGTTGCTTCGCTAATGCTTCCTCTTTTGCTTTGTTATTACATGATGCAAATACGGCAACCATTGTAATCATTATAAATATACGTTTCATTTTAATTTAATTTTTATAGTGATAACCATGTAAAAATGATGCCAAAGATTAATTGTGTGGATAAACAAAGTCTTACATCAAATTCATTATTACACTATTTAGATAATAATATGGGTCATTTTACGTACATTTGCACCAACGGAATATCAATGTGCTATTCTCTATTTAATCACCTACTGAACAATAGCCTATTGTTCAGCATTTCAAATCATTAGCCGCTTACCGTTGCTGTGCTAAGATAAAATATAAAGTTTTGACCATTCATGTTAACATTTACGATGTTAAAGGTCGACGAAAGGTAACCGAAGAGAGCAGTCAGTTTTTAATTTATACGATATTATTATGGCAAAGTCGCAGGCTACTTTCATGAAGAAACAATTAGAAAAAAATAGACAGAAGAAAAAAGAAGAAAAATTAGAACGTAAGCAAGAACGTCAACAAAATTCTACAGGAGGAGATTTGGAAAGTATGATGGCTTATGTGAATGAATTTGGAGAAATCGTTTCCACTCCTCCAGAAAAAAAATAACTTTTAAGTTACGAACTCAAAACACTATTCGCCTTACGCTTTGCGCTTCCCAAAAAAGTAGTATCTTGTTACCTTAGCTCATTATTAATATAAATTGATGAAACTAACCGTTTGGGGAGCAGCACAGCAGGTAACTGGCAGTATGCATTTATTGCAGATAACTGGCTACACCATCTTAATCGATTGTGGCTTGGATTACGAAAAAGGCACATATCAGGAAGAAAATCAATATTTCCCATTTAACCCTGCCGAAGTTGATGTGGTTATTTTAACACATGCCCACATTGATCACTCGGGGAATTTACCAACCTTAGTTAGAATGGGGTTCGAAGGACAGATTCTATGCACGGCTCCGACTGCTGATCTGAGCGAATTGCTCTTGCTTGATTCCGTAAATATTTTCTTAAGTAAGCTACATAAAAACGCTAGAAGCAAAAGAGGCAGGCAAGGTCCTAAGCCACTTTATCTACAAAAGGATGTAATGGAAACTGTCGATCGATTTGTCAGTATTAGTTTTCATAAACCCTTTAAAATTAACGGCAGTATTGCAGTAACCTTCATTCCAGTTGGTCATTTGCTAGGTGCGGCAGCGGTTGTACTATCGGTTACAGAAAACGGTAGAACGCAAGAAATAGGTTTTACAGGAGATATTGGAAGGAAAGGTTATCCCGTTCTTATAGATCCGCATCCCCTACCTCCCTTAGATTATCTGGTATGTGAATCTACTTATGGAGGTCGCTTTCACAGTAAAGAAGCTACTCTGCAAGAAACCCTGATCAAAACCATTAACGAAAGCTGCATTAAAAGTCCCGGCAGACTGATCATCCCAGCCTTCAGCATTGGGCGGACGCAAGCTTTAGTCTTTGCCTTAAATCAGATTTTCTCGAAAGGATTACTGCCTCCTGTGCAGATTTTTGTAGATAGTCCTTTAGCCAATTACGCAACAGACGTCTATCGGAAATACCATAATCTTGTTAATGAAGAGGCAAAAGAATTCTACCAATTAAAGGGCGATGAATTTGAGTTCGACAACCTGACTTATGTACACGACAAGAAAGAAAGCATTTCAGTAAGCAACTATCTTGAACCCTGTATTATCATCTCTTCCGCTGGAATGCTGGAAGGAGGGCGCATCCAAGATCATCTTTATCACAATATACAGAACTACTACTGCACAATTCTATTTATTGGTTATTGCGCAAAAGGCACGCTGGGCGATAGGTTATTAAGAGGTGATCCAATCGTTAGGCTACGCAACAGAGATTTGATGGTTTATGCTTCGATTAAAAAAACTGACCTGTTAAGTGGACACGGAGATCACTTCGACCTGATGAATACGGTAACACATCAAGATAAACAAAGGCTTAAAAAGATCTTCTTGGTACACGGCGAGCTCAAAAGCATGAATGCACTAGCTTCGGCAATCGCTGATGTGGGCTACGAAGTAGGCATTCCTGCTAAAGGTGAAAGTATCGAGTTATAGTTTCAAATGCGCTATGCTGTTACAAGTTTATCTTTTCTCTTTAAAATTAAAGCCGTTATCAAAGAAATCAATATGCCTAAGGGAAGTATTTCCATATAGGTTAGTAAAATTACACCGAAAGGAGTTTTGTACATGCCTTTATAAAATTCTATGCCCTCAATTTGCTCTTTTAATTTAACAGGGTCGGTATGCTCAGCCTTTAAGTTATTTATCGTAAGCTCCGTAAATCTTTCCATAAAATCTGGGATAAACAGATAATAACAGATAAGCCATACCAACACATAAAATGAGGCCGCTATTCCTGTAATGATAATTCCAATCTTAAAAGCCTTTCCAAAACTTATCATCCCATCACTAAATTTATCTCGGTAGTTCTTCACCCCGACAAACACAAAAGAAAAGGCTACCAGCATAAAGGTGTAGCCCAGCCACATGTTCCCTTCAACTTTACCACTGTTATAACAAATCACTGTCATAGCGATTAACATAGAGCTCGCAATTAAGCCTGAAATTAATCCAAAAATTAAAATGTTCTTCTTCATCTGTTTAATATTTTAAGTTTATAATTCCACAAAGAAATTATATTTCGCTACAAAAAGCCTCATACTTTAGGGTGATTTTGGGGTAAAAAGATCGATTTAAGGGATTAAAGATAATTTTTTTCCTAATTCAACTGCTTGAGTTCGACGTTTAACATCCATTTTTTCGAATAAGCGACTGCTATGTGTTTTGATCGTATTAAGGGATACGAATAATTGATCGGCTATTTCCTGGTTGCTTTTCCCCAAAGCCATCAGTGCTAACACTTCTAGTTCTCTCGCGCTTAATTTGAGTGCAATTAGGTTTTGCTCATTTAAAACAAAGTTTGCTGTTTGGGTGATAAAAACTTCCTTCTCTATTACTTTGGTCAAAACCTTTGGGTTGTTTAGTTTCAAAGCTAACCAAATTCCTAAGGCGGTAAATAGCAATGCAATAGCGCCTGCATAAATTTCAAATGAATGGGCTAAAATAACATATCGCAATTCAAGCCAGCGCAACAGCAGCAATAATATTGCTAATGATATCCCATACAGAATGGTCTGCCTGTAATTGCCAATATTTTTAATCATCTTACAAAACCAATTGCCGGGTTAATTTTTCAAATGTTTCTTCCGCATTCTTACAAAAGCCCGGATGTACTTTAGAGGGCTGCACCACAGTACTTCTGGTTGCTGTAAGCCACCTAAAACGAGAGGCATTGTCTAGCCGGCCAATAGGGCCAGCATCGTCGCCTCCTTCACAAATAGTAACAATTGCGTTCAGATTTTTCTCTAGAAAATCAATTTCTATTTGGGGCGCAAAAGCCAACAATCTATCTTGATCAATGACAATGGCTGCCCGTAAAAATTTTTGCTTAGCACAGTACAAAATTATCCCTACATTGATAAATTCTTCACGTTCTACCCTTGGCACAACTCGAATAACGGCATATTCAAATAAATGTTTCTCTGGCATTTTGAGCTTCCTTTACAAAAATTGATGAATTTGCTATGCGAGTGTTCAAAAATTTAGCATACGAATCGCGTTGCTGTTGACTACTTGAAAACATATCTTCGTCTAGCCACTCATCTGGTATTAAATTCAATACCGAAGAGATTATTGCCGGAGTAAATAGTTGACTTAATTCCGCATCGACAGTTGCTAATTCGCTTGCTTCTGGCAATAAAACATGATCCTTCACTAAAGTAAATGGTCTGAGCGCTTGCTCTTCCCAATTTTGCCAGGAATGATGAAAATAAAGTGATGCGCCATGGTCGATTAGCCAAAGTTCTTTATGCCAGTACAACATGTTCGTATTTCGCGGAGTCCGATCCATGTTGGTTAATAAACAATCTAACCAAACTATTTTCGAAGCCAAGACAGGATCAATGCTACTCACGGTAGGATCGTAGGTTATCGCTCCAGAAAGATAATGTAAAGCCAGGTTTAAACCAACACTAGCTTTTAACAGATCCTGGATTTCCTCATCCGGCTCCGTCCTTCCGAAAGCTTCATCAAGCTCGGCAAACACTAGTTCTGGGACTTTTAGCCCCGCGATTCTTGCTAATTCTCCCCCGATAATTTCGGAAATCAGCGCTTTGTGACCCTGACCTGCTCCCCGAAATTTAAGTACATATAGAAATCCATCATCAGCTTCTGCGATAGCAGGCATCGACCCGCCTTCACGCAAGGGAGTAACATATCGAGTAACATTTACAGTTCGTAATTGCAATTGCATTGTTTCTACTTTTACTTCAAATATATCATTATACTTTCAGTAATTTGAAACATGCTTAAAAACCCAACACTTTTTGTTGCCTAGTTTTGCGCAACGATATGATACTGAGCAGTAGTGGTATTTGCTGCATCAAACCATACGGTATAAGTTTTACCACTCTGAAATGAAGAACCAGGAATAACGGTGGACGACACCGAACCCACCAATGAAAACTTCAGGTCTACGTTAGCGTCAATGGCGCCATAATTAGATATCTTTCCAAAAGCAAGACCCGTTAATAACTCTTGCCCGCTATTAACGCTGATATTTATCGCATTTGTTAAAACTCCGCCGAGGTTCAAAAATCTAACATGTGCCTTTCCAGATGCAGGTTGAGCATTACTATCTGCAAAACCAATTATTTCCCCAGAACCATTTAAATTGTTCACATAAAATAGGGTATAATTTATATCTGTATTAGCACCAACAGTGTTTGAGGCATTAACAGTTTGGGTTCCAGCAGTTTTGAAGGAAATGGTACTCGTTCCCGCCTTAACTGTCAAATAATCAGACACCTCGCCATAAGCTACTGCAGTAGTAGTAACTTTTGTGTCACCCTGATAAAAATCTTGTGCGCTCGAACCTTGAACTGCATTTACGACTTTAAATTTCGCATCTCCATATACAATAACCTCGTCTTCGTTCTTTTTACAAGACAAAAATAAAGTAGTTGAAAGAATAGTGATCAAGAGCAATTTAGTTGCGATTTGGAAATTATTTGTTTTCATAAAAAAACACACTCAAATACCACGCCAATTCGTCAAATTTATGATTGAATTAATTCGTTTACTAAGAGCTAAAATATTTTTAGGTGTTTTTTTTTCTCTTTGACGACCTCTGTTAAAGTTTTAACCGCAGCTTTAGAGTCATGCCCAAATATTAAACTCGGCATTTAACACTATTTCGTTATTCGATTGAAATAGGAGGAAATAAAAATTAACTAGAAGTAAACTCCAATAAATCAAAATATTATTTCAAATAACAACCATATAACAATTATTATTTTGCATAGCTTAGGTTTATGATTAAGCCTATCTACCTTTTTTATGTATTCATTTTTAGCACACCACTTGTATTTGCACAAAGCCAACAGGGAGGCAGGTTAGCAGCAATGGGCAACAACGGAGCCGCAGTGAAAGATATATGGGGTACCTCTACCAATCCCGCTTCCATCAGCGAATTAAAAGTCCCCGCCCTCCAACTAAATTATGAAAAACACTTCTTGGCTGATGATTTAAGTAGCGCTGCACTAGCGTTTGTTTTCCCTTGCAACCGTTACTCGTTTGGCATCAACATACAACGATACGGTATTCCAGAATTTAGCACCATAAAAACCGGATTGATAGTCGCCAAACAATTTGGCCAAAAGCTTTCTATTGGACTAAGAGCCAATTACCATCAAATCAAAATCTCGAATTATGGCACCACAAAAGGAATTTCGGTAGATATAGGCGTTTTTTTTCAATTAAATGAAAAACTCTTCGTTGGTGCCTATATTAACAATCCCTCCCAAGAATCATACAACACTAGAGTAATTAATATTGCCGTACTCACTAGTGCACATATAGGTTTGGCCTATCAAACAAGTGCTAAGGTTTTAATTGCGACTACGCTTAGTAAAGAACTCGATTTACCTTGGAACGTTGCGATGGGAATAGATTATCAACTTATTAAATCTTTGAGTATACGATCTGGTGTGAGTGTAGCTCCATTCAAGCACCATATAGGAATCGGGCTTAGCTCCCTGCATTTCCTCACTGACGTCACCTTTATAAAGGATCCAAACTTGGGCTATTCACCTCAAATCACCATCGGTTATGTTTTTTAGAATTTTAATAACTTTTTTAATGCTTTCTTTTACGGTTAAAGCTCAGGAAGACTTACTTATTAAAGAGCTACTGGAAGATTTAGCTGAGGATTTACCTGAAGATTTTGATCTTTCAGAGTTAACAGAACGTTTAATTTTTCTTAGGAAGCATCCGATAAACTTAAATCGTACCGAGGCAGACGAGTTGAAAGAATTATTTTTCCTATCTCCACTTCAAATCTCGAACTTCTGTAACTATTTATCAGTAAATGGTAAATTGATCGACGTTTTAGAATTACAGGCAATTGATGGTTTCGACAGCCTAACGGTACGAAGAATATTACCATTTGTGCAAATTAATGAAGTTGACCTAAAACCTCGAATATCACTAGCGAATTTGACCAGTTTGGGTGAAAGTGATCTAGTTATTCGATATGCAAGAACATTGGAAAAACAAAAAGGCTTCAGAAATTTAACTGGAAGCCGATACCTCGGAACGCCAGAAAAAACTTTGCTCCGATACAAATACAACTTATTTAACAGATTAATGCTTTCACTCGTGTTAGAAAAAGATGCGGGAGAAAAGTTGATCGCTAAGCCAACAGATTTTATATCGGCTAATTTGACTATCCATAACCTCGGTATATTTAAAAAGTTAATTGTTGGAGATTATAGCTTACAATTTGGGCAAGGCCTGTCTTTGTGGTCGGGCTTTGGTTTCGGCAAAGGCCCCGATGTTACAAGCGCTGCGAAAAAAGATGTTGGTCTAAAACCTTATGCCTCAGCCAATGAATACTCTTTTTTTAGAGGATTAGCCACTAAGATCTCTCTATCAAAAAAACTTGAGGCCACTACCTTTTGGTCACTGCGAAGACATGACGCCGCGCTCAAGGCGAACACTTTCCTCACCACCCTCAATGAAACGGGCTATCATCGAACGGCAACAGAACTGAGGAATGCGCGAACGGTAACACAACAGAGTTACGGTTTAGCCTTAACGTACCAGCACCGCTATTTAAATCTCGGTGCAGTACTCTATCAGTCTCATTACAGCAAAACATTTATAACTAATGATATTACTTACAGGTTGTTTAATTTCACTGGAGAGCGATTAACAAACTTTGGGTTCAATTATGATTATACGTATAAAAATATCTATTTCTTTGGTGAAATTGCCAAAAGCCTAAAAAGTGGAACAGCACTGATGAATGCGATGCTCATTAGTTTTTCCAATCAAGTATCCGGTGTTTTCTTATACCGTAAATACCAAAAAAATTACCATAATTTCTTTAATCAAGCCCCCGGAGAGTCTGATGGAGCCAATGAAAATGGATTCTACACTGGCTTAAATATTAGTCCTTCAAAGCAATGGTTGATTTCTTTATATACTGATTACTTCAAGTTTCCATGGTTAAAGTTTAGGATAGATGCACCTTCAAAAGGGTATGAAACACTGGTACAAGCTGCTTATACCCCCACTAAAACTTTTAAGGCGCGATTAAGATATAAAAGGGAATTGAAGCAACAAAACACCTCCTTAACCGTGCCCATCAACTATTTGGAAGACGTAAAAAAGGAATCCTTTAGCATAGACGTAAACTGGAAGCTTAATAAGCTCATAAAACTTCAGAACAGACTTGAAGTAGCTCATTATCGGAAAGGAACAGCAAAATCTGAACTTGGTTATTTGGCTTACCAGGATCTGGCGATTGCTCCAATTAACTCAAAATTTACGGCTAATTTAAGACTAGCCTATTTTACTACTCCTTCTTATGATAGCCGACTATATGCCTATGAAGACGATATTTTGTACAATTTTAGCTTTGGTATGTATCATGGGTCAGGTTTCAGGAGCTATGTGAATGTTAAATATAAACTCCGCAAAAACATAGACATGTGGTTAAGATATGCACTCTTCTATTATCAACACACCACAACAATAGGCGCTGGCTTGGATGAAATAAATGGGAATAAAAAAACCGAGGTAAAGCTTCAACTCCGCTATCAATTCTAGTGATGTGACTCATAGCGCCGAAATTCTTTTTGTAAGAATGTTAATTCCATTAACAGCTGGAATGTGCTGGTCATACCCCATCGAAAGCGCAGACTATAAGGATATTATATTTTTTATCACTGGAGGTTTATTTTTAACCCTATGTGGGATTAATGTTTTTTACACATCATTAAGGGCATATCGTTTTAAACATTTAACCGGAATTTTATTTTCCTTTTTCCTTTTTGCTTTTGGGAGCACCTTAAGTCTCTTAAACAATAACACCTTAGCGACTAACTATTTCGCTAAATATACCGGCAACCAACTAAAAATATGGATTGATAACGAGCCTCAGGTTGGAAATACAACAGTAAGATTTACTGCAAATGTTACTGGGATAGGGAATGGCAAAAATTTTGAAAAAACAATAGGCAAGCTATTGGTTATCATCAATATAGACACAGTAATCCCCAGTAAGTATTACTATGGGGAAGAGCTGTTGCTAATCGCTGAGCATAGCCCCATCGCTCCTCCCTATAATCCAGCTGAGTTCGACTTTCAGGGGTGGCTTAAAGCTAAAAAGGTTTACCGACAAGTATTCATTCAACAAAAGAGTGTTGTAAAAACTGGTTTTAGTAGCGGAAACCCACTCATAAAATATGCTTTACTTCTTAGGAAGGCCCAGATTGCACACTATAATAGACTTCTCAAAAATAAAGAGGCATTTGCGGTCGCATCAACCTTAATATTAGGCTACAGAGCTGATCTTAGCGAGGAAACGTTGTCCGCCTATAGTAAAACCGGCACCATCCACGCGCTCTCTGTTTCGGGAATGCATGTGGGGATTATTTATTTGGTTTTGAATTGGTTACTCGGTTTTCTGGAAAGAAAAAGAAGCTTACGTATATTGAAAATCATTCTCATTTGCGTCCTCATCTGGTTTTATGCGCTGTTAACCGGATTTTCGCCGTCCGTACTCAGATCGGCAATTATGCTAACCGTATACATTGCAGCAAGATCTTTTAACCAATATATAAACAGTTATAATATATTAGCCTTTACCGCCTTTTGTTTATTAATCTATAACCCCTTTTTTATTTGGGATGTAGGCTTTCAGCTTTCCTTTTTAGCGGTTATAGGTTTAATTTATCTTCAGCCCAAAATTTATAAGTGCTTATATTTTAAATACCGTTGGGCAAACTGGTTATGGTCATCTATTTCGCTGAGTGTGGCCGCCCAAATTGCAACTTTTCCCCTTAGTATTTATTATTTTCATCAATTCCCGGTATATTTTATGGTGAGCAATCTTTTTATCTTGATACCCATAACCTTATTGATGTATCTGGGAATTAGCATATTATTATTCAAATTATATTTTCTTGCTCCAATTTTTGAGTGGATTATCATTTTTATGAACCGTGGATTGAACTGGATTGCCAATCTACCATTTTCGGGAGTTAATCAGATATGGATCAGTAAATTTGAGCTGTGCCTGTTAGGTACAGCACTAGCATTTGGGATCCTTGCATTAGTGGGAAGAAAGAAATACAATCTAATAAGTGCGCTTTTACTATGCTTGAGCTTACACCTATCATTTACATTAAGTACCATACGCGCTAAAGAGCAGCGAAAAATATTGTTTTTTACACTGCGCAATGGCTATGCAACAGCATTTATTAATAGGCAAGAGGCCATTGTAGTGACCAACTTATCGGCAAAAGACAAAAACTTTACCTTTTTTATACAGCCTGCTTTAGATCAACTAAAGATAAAGAACAGCCACTTAATAAAATGGCAGACCGACCTTGATTATAAGTTTTTTAGGAAGAAACATCATCAGATTAAGTTTTTCAACCATGATATCTTATTAATAGATAGTTCATTTAACTACAAATCCATCGCCAAAAACCCAGCTTTCGATATGGTATGGCTCCATCAAAATCCGAGAATCAAATTAGCCGATCTGAGAAAAACAATTAACTTTAATGGTTTGGTTGTTGATGGGAGTAACACTACGTTCAATATTAAAAAATATGTGGATGGTGCAAAGAAAATTAACATCGTACCAACTGTTTTAAAGAAAAATAAAGCATATTTGATCGACTTAAATTAAAAGCCACCATGAGCGAGCCTATTGTTTTATATGAAGTAAGGAACAGAATAGCGAGCATTATAATCAATAGGGTTGAAAAAAGAAATGCTTTAAATCCTGAATTGGTAAATTTATTAACACATTATCTGGTAAAGGCGGGCGAAGATGTTGATGTTAAAGTTGTTATTTTGAAAGCAAATGGACCAGTATTTAGTGCTGGAGCTGATTTAGCATATTTACAACAATTGCAACGGAATAGCTATGAAGAGAACCTAGCGGATTCGAAGAACCTCAAAGAACTTTTTACCACAATTCTCTATTTACCAAAAATTGTAATTGCACAAGTAGAAGGACATGCGATAGCCGGTGGATGTGGATTAGCAACGGTTTGTGATGTTATTTTTGCAGTTCCTGAGGCCAATTTCGGCTATACTGAGGTGAAACTTGGATTTGTCCCAGCCATTGTTTCTTGTTTATTAATGCGTAAGACGAGTGAAACAATTGCTAAACAAATTTTACTAACAGGCGAATTATTCAGTGCCGAAACTGCTTTAAATTATAATTTGATTTCCTTTGTAACAAACCAAGCAGAAATTGCTCAAAAGGTAAATGATTTTGCTTTAAATTTGTGTGCTAACTCCTCTACTAGTTCATTAAGTGTAACAAAACAATTAATAAATGAAGTTACTTACGATGGATTAGAGAAAAGTCTCGAGTCAGCGGTACAAATTAATGCAAGGGTTAGGGAAAGTGAGGATTTCAAAAAGGGAATAGCCTCCTTTATTAATAAGGAAAAAATAAAATGGTAAACTAATTTTAAAACTAATACTATGTTCAAATCTATCAAAACTGGCGTTTTAGCCGCAATTTTAATTAGCACAGCTATCGTTGCCCATGCACAAAAGAAAATAGCAGAAGGAACAATTACCTACACTTCAGAATATCATCCAACGGCCGAACAAGAGGGAGCTATTGCTATGCTGCCAACTGAAGTAAAAACTAAATTAAATGGTAATTTAATGAAATTCTCATTTGAAACTGGCCCCGCTACTATTACCATCGTACAAAATTTTGTTGAACACAATGGTTTAACTTTAATTGACGTTCCAGTAGCGCAAATGCAGTTGGCCGTTAAAATGGATAAAGCCGCATTTGAAAAAGAAATGGCTAAAGCTCCTAAGTTCAGCGACTTTAAAGCAACAGGCGAGAAAAAAATGATGGGTGCTTACAATGCTGAAAAATACACGTATAAAGATGACAAAGGAACTGCTTATGAATTATGGACAACGAATGACGTTGAATTACCAGCAGGTTATTTTGGTGAACAATTTAAAGATGTAAAAGGTACGCTTGTTAAGTATACCACATTTCAACAAACTGTTAAAACAACTTATACCTTAAAAGGAATTACGGAAGAAAAAGTTGGCGCCCTATCGTTGGAAGTACCTAAAGGATATGAGCTTAAAACAATGGAAGAAATTATGGCCATGCAAGGTGGTGGCGAGTAAGTTTTAAGCAACCGGACAATCAGGCTTTTATCATGGCTTTTTATTAAATTAGCAGCCAATGTTTAAAAGCCTGATTTTTTTTGTCCGATTTTTTGCTTTTTGGATACTATTTTTCTTAATAGAGCGCCTTGCCTTTCTATTCATTTTCCATCGAAAACTTAGAGACATTCCCTTTACGGAACGAATATTGACACTTTACCATGGGCTTCGATTAGACCTCTCTATGACGGCTTATTTGTGTACTATTCCCCTACTAGCCTTCTTTTTTTGGTTTTTAAGCAACCGGTCAGCCCTAAATCTGCGCTGGATTAACAGCTACAATAGGTTTTTCATTGTATGTTTTAGCTTATTAGCAGTCATTAATTTTAATATTTACAGGGAATGGGGAAGTAAGGTAAATGAACGCGCTTTCGGCTTTCTAATCGAAACCCCCAATGAAGCGCTGGCGTCGAGCGCATCTTCACCTATCTTGCTCAGCATACTTACTTTTTTAGTGCTGGTAGCCGTTTCATTTTACTTAAACGCTAAAATCACAAAAACCGAATATCAGTTAAAAAAAGGGCGGACTTGGTTAAAAATAGTGATCGCATTGCTTTTCTTAGGTATTAATTTTATCTGTATCAGAGGTGGCACCGGTGTAGCCCCAAATAACCAAAGTATGGCCTATTTTAGCGAACATCCAATACTCAATCATGCAGCAGTTAATACAGAATGGAACTTGATATCAAGCCTGTTAGCTTCAAAAAAAACCAATAAAAATCCTTATCGTTATTTTAATGAAACGGAGGCAGCTAAAAATGTAGCCCAACTATATCAAGTTAAAAAAGACAGCACCCTCAACATCCTTAAGACTAAAACACCCAATGTGGTTATTTTTCTCCTCGAGAGCTTTACGGCAAACCTCACCAAAACGCTTGGCAATGAAGATGGTATTAGTCCCCACCTCGATAGCTTAATGCAAAAAGGCTTCTTATTTAGCAAAATTTATGCTGCAGGAAACCGAACCGACAAAGGTTTAATTGGCACCTTAACCGGCTTCCCCACCTTGGGAACTGGCAGCATTGTAAAGTGGCCTGAAAAGATGCAGAAAATACCTGCGATTAGTCAGTCCCTTGCCAGAAAAAACTATCATACCTCTTTCTTTTACGGAGGAGAATCGGAGTTTGATAATTATAAAGCATTTATTTTAAGTCACGATTACAGTGTTTTAACAGATAAGAATAGCTTCGATAAAAAAGATATGAATTCAAAATGGGGAGCCTATGATGATCTTGTTTTCGATAAGCAATTACAAGCCGCAAGTAACACCCCACAGCCGTTTTTTGCTACAATTTTATCATTAACAAACCACGAGCCATTTGAACTGCCTACCGCTTACAAGTTTGGTAAATCGGATCCTGTGCAGCGCTTTAAAAGCACTGCCTATTATACTGATTCGTGTATGAACGCTTATTTAACAAAAGCTAAAAAGCAAGATTGGTATAAAAATACGTTGTTTATCGTCATAGCCGACCATGGTCATCTTTATCCTAAAAACAAATACGATATCTTTATGCCGCAACGTTATCACATACCCCTTTTATTTTTCGGAGAGGTGATAAAAGAGGAATATAGGGGTCAAAGTTCTGATATCATCGGCAGTCAGCAAGACCTCGCTTCAACATTGCTTGCCCAATTAAATATTTCCGCTAAAGAATTTACCTGGAGCAAAAATCTATTAAACCCTTACACTAACGGATTTGCGTTCTTTAGTTGGGATAACGGATTTGGTTTTATCAACCAACAACAAAGTGTTACATTTGACAATGTGGGCAAGAGCATACTCTACGAAGCGGATGCAAATAACGCTAGTGCTACCCAAACTAATTTAAAACTTGGAAAATCCTACCTACAAACTGTTTATCAACAATTTATAAAACTATAAAACCAATGAAAATAACCAAAATTTTAATCGCTATCGCAGTTTTCATCGGAAGCTACAGCCAAGCCTACGCACAAAGAGGAGGGCTAAACTGGACCAAGGAAGGAAATGCTTACTACCTCAATTCGGGTGGAGAAATTATCACGGTAACTTTACCTAAAAACGAACGGAAAGTGATCATTAGTAGCGCCCTGCTTACTCCGCCAAATGCTGGCTCCCCCCTATCGGTACGAAGCTTCCAACTAACCGATGATGGTAAAAAAGCATTAATTTATACCAATACAAGGAGAGTTTGGCGTCAGGACAGTCGCGGAGATTACTGGGTAGCCGACATCGGTAACGGCACGCTTACTCAAATTGGTAAGGATAAACCTGCATCTTCTTTGATGTTTGCGAAATTCTCACCAGATGGCAGCAAGGTAGCCTATGTTAGCGGTCACAATATTTATGTGGAAGATTTGGCCACACATAGTTCAAAGGCACTTACTACGGATGGCACCAGCAGAATGATCAATGGCACATTTGATTGGGTTTACGAAGAGGAATTCAATTGTTTGGATGGCTTCAGATGGAGCCCTGACGGAAAATCTATTGCCTATTGGCAAATAGATGCAACCAGGATCAAAAACTTTTTGATGATGAACAATACCGATTCGATCTATTCTTTTACCGTTCCGGTTGAATATCCTAAAGTTGGCCAGGACCCGTCTTCTTGCAAGATAGGCATCGTAGATCTGCAAACTGCTAAAACGAATTGGCTTGCTGTTCCGGGCGACAATGTGCAACATTATATTCCACGCATGGAGTGGATACCGAATACCAATGAGGTAATTTTACAACAGTTAAACCGTGAACAAAACGAAAGCAAGGTATTTGTTGCCAATATAAATTCGGGTAACATAACCGAAATTTTGAAAGAGAACAGTCAGGCTTGGATTGATCCAAATGATGGCTGGACTTGGTTAAACGGCAATAAAGAATTTATTTGGGAGAGTGAGAAAGACGGTTGGCGACATCTATATAGAATAAGTAAAGATGGCAAAAAGCAGACGCTCATTAACAATGGCCAGTATGATATAATGGACGTTAATTTAATTGACGAAAAGAACAATCTGGTTTATTTTAGCGCGTCGCCCAATAATGCGACCCAAAAATACCTTTATAAAACAAGATTAGATGGGAAAGGTAAATTAGAAATGGTAACGCCATCAGTGTTACCCGGCACACATAGTTATACCATTTCTCCGAATGGTTTATTTGCGAGACACAGCTATAACAGTTCCATTGTGAGTCCGGTTACCGAGTGGATGAATTTTACGACAAAGAATCCATTAACCATGGAGGGAAGTATTACCAATCAGCTTGCAAAGCAACAACCGCCAAAAAACAAAGTGGAGTTTTTTAAAGTAACAACCGAAGATGGTGTTGAAATGGATGGATGGATGAAAAAACCGGATAATTTTGACAGCACTAAAAAGTATCCGGTGGTATTTTATGTGTATGGCGAACCGGCATCGCAAACTGCTGCTGATGTTTTCGGTGCGGGTAGAAATAGTTTATATCATGGCGATATGGCAGCGGATGGCTACATTTATATATCGATGGATAATAGAGGTGCTCCTGTACCAAAGGGTGCCGCATGGCGTAAAAGCATTTATAAAAATATAGGGGTAATTAATATCCGGGATCAGGCAATGGCCACTAAAAAGCTACTGGCAACCTATCCCTTTATGGATAAAGATCGCGTAGCAGTACATGGATGGAGCGGCGGTGGTTCCTCAACGCTAAACTTGCTGTTCCAATATCCAGAAATTTATAAAACCGGGATTGCTGTAGCTGCAGTCGCTAACCAGCTAACCTATGATAATATTTATCAGGAGCGTTACATGGGCACTCCATTCCCAAGTACAGAGGCGTATATAAAAGGTTCGCCCATTACTTATGCCAAAAACCTGGTTGGTAACTTGTTATATATTCATGGTACCGGTGATGATAATGTTCATTATCAAAATGCGGAGATGTTGATTAATGAGTTGATTAAAAACAAAAAGGTTTTCCAGATGATGAGCTATCCTAACCGTACACATGGTATTGCAGAAGGCGCCGGAACCAGAGAACACTTATCGCTAGTCTTTACCAAGTTCTTGAAAGAGAATTGTCCGCCAGGAGGCAGGTAATAGTCACCATATATCCCATAAAGGCCCCAAAGCTTAACGTTAAGCTTTGGGGCCTTTATATAGGGAGTGACAAGGGAGGTACAAGCTTGGAACAAGCTTACTACCCTGGATTTAATGTGGACATAGCGTGGACTTAGTGCGGACTTGGGGTGGACTCGAGTTAAGTGCGGTTGGGTTTGAATATTGGCCAGTGAATGATGCCAGGAAGCTAAATATGAAAGCCTTTGACTATCTTAGCTTTACACATCGGTTGATGTTATGTAAAGGTACGAAAAATATGGCAACACAAGGAGGAATAATTCAACTTTCTGGCAAGCTTGGGGATTTAATTTTTTCCAAGAAAAAAGGGAGAAATGCGGTGAGGTCTAAGTCATCCAAGCCCATTAACCAAACGGAGGCCTCCAAGAAAAGTAGCGCTGATTTTGGAGCGGCAAGCAGCGCCGCAGCCAAGATTAGAAAAGCTTTTAAGCCATTGTTTGTCTATGGCGCTGATGACACGATCATTAATCGCCTTAACAAACAAATCCTAGCAGTTTTTAAGACTATATCTCAAGATTTTTCGGGCAATAAAAAACTGATGCAGGGAGATATAAAGCTCCTCACTGGCTTTCAATTTAGTAGTTTTATACAATTGGACACCCTGTTATTTACGTATCCAACTATAGCGGTGCTGTTACCAAACCAACTTAATATCGCATTTGGAGAAAGCACAGGGATTAAGCAGATTGAAAGGGCGACGACCGCAGTGATAGAATTGATGTGCTATAATATGGATTTGAATGGTGATGAACACCAGACCATCCCGGTTAATCCACTTACCATCCCATTGATCAGCAAATTTCGTGGAGCAAAATTAAATATCCCTTTAGTTTTAGGAGGTGATCGCGCAGTATTAGTGGCTATTGCAATTCATTATTTAGACGATAAATGCAATATAAATTCTAGAAGAGCAAGGGCAGGATCTATTGTATTTGCATCAAAATATAAAGATGGAATTGAAGTGCCATTTTTACCAATGGAAATAGTGGAAACTATAATTGAAGAAAAACCAGAAGGTTTAGCTTGGGAACTGGGATAGTGTAAAAACTTAACAATTAATTTAGGGAAGTCGATATTGTTTTACTATTTTTAAAAATCTAATCGTTTTCAATTGGCTACGCTATTTAATTACCAAACACCATCGAGGTTCTCAGCCGCTTTCCAGGATTTTTACGTCCTCTCTAATGTGAGACAAGTAAGGGTGCTAAGTGCTGTTTTCTTTATTTTTTCAGTGTTGTTTAGGCTCTTATCACTTTTTTATTACGACGAGATTATCAAAGTACAAAATTATAACGCGTATTCTACCCTTAATTGGACGCAAATGTGCGGTACTTTCTTCTTATTGGTCAGTAGCAGCGTTACCTTAAAATTCTACCAAAACAACCAACTACTGAAGAAGGGTATTACCATTTTATTTATTGTCTTTTTGCTTTTGGTTTCTTTCAGTGCCAGTTACACGGTTTCTATGCATAACACCAAAAATACTTTAACACTGTTTTTGATAGGTATTGCGACTGTTAGTTTGTTTTTTGCACTTGAATATATTGAAATAACGCTCATAGCCATCTTCATCACGCTTGTTTACTGGCTCAGTATGATTTCAGCCACCATCAGCTTTGAGGATAAGATGATGAATGTTTTTGCGGGGGTTATATTGGGTTTTATATTACTTTGCTTTTCGAGGTACAGTTATTTTTTCAAATCACAGCATTTTGTTAGGCTTAAACAACTCGAAGAAAAAAATCTAGAAGTGGAAAAACTACACGCCCAACAGGGAGAGATTTTGGGATTTGTGGCGCATGATTTAAGAAATCCATTGCATAACATCGAAGCTTTAAGTACCCTACTATATAATGAGGATCCTAAGGAAGAGCTAAAGCATATCTTAACTGCTTCCCAACAGGCCAAAAACATTATCAATGATTTGTTGGAAGCCATAAAAACGGATAAAATCCAGTTAGATACTCAGGCGTTAAACCTGAACTCTTTTCTCACATCGACGGTTGAAAAATGGAAAACAAATAGTAAAAGGGATCTGATTCTTCATTTAGATGAGGACAAAATTTATGCCCATGCAAATGCCTCTAAATTAGAGCGGGTGTTAGATAATTTAATCAGTAATGCTATTAAATTCTCTTCAGATGATAAAATCATCAATATAAGCTTAAGAAAAATTGCAAAGCGTATTGAAATAAAAGTTAAAGATGATGGAATTGGAATTCCAAAAGAGCTGTTGTCTTATATTTTTCAGCAATTCTCGCAAGCGGGAAGAAAAGGTTTACATGGAGAACAATCCATTGGACTTGGCTTACACATTTCACAAAAAATAATGCAACAGCATGGAGGTGAACTACTGGTGGAAAGCGAAGAAAATAAAGGGACGACTTTCACCGTGCTATTTCCCTAAAAGCTTAGAAATCTTCCTCGATGTGATTATTTACAAATAAATTAGAGGCAAAGTTCACCAAAAAGAGTTCTTTTTTAGCCCGCGTTACGGCGGTATATAGCCATCTTAAAAAGTCCAGATCAATCATTTCATCTGTCAGGTAACCCTGATCTACAAAAACAGCATCCCATTGTCCGCCCTGAGCCTTATGACAAGTAACTGCGTAAGCAAATTTAATTTGTAAAGCATTGTAATAAGGATCTTCTTTAATGGCCTGCATCCGCTCTTTTTTGTTGCTGATATGTTCGTAATCAACTAACAGGCCTTCAAATAACTGTTTACCCTGACTATAAGACAAATTTGGTGTTTCGGCCTGGAGGGTATCTAGTATGACTTTGCAAGTAATGGTGCCCGCTTCCGGAAAATCTAAAAACTCTAAGTTAACTTCCGCAAACCTAAATCCATAACGCTCTTCCTCTCTTCGTACGCGAACAACTTTAGCCATATCACCATTTGCTATAAAGGCTGCATTTGCATTATCGGGAAGCCAAAAATAATTATTACGAACCACCATAATTTGGTCGCCCCCGCTTAATTCTTCATCTCTATATAACAGCCTGGCTCTAATTTGGTTATTGTAAACATTGGCTGATTTATTAGAACGGCACACTACCAAAGAATTTTCTATTCCGAACTTACCATAGGCATATTCCAATCCTTCCACTAATTTGGCTCCAGTCATCCTAAATAAATCCTTGTAACCTTTCGATTTAAATTGGGGTAATGTTTTGCTGTCGGCTGCGTAATGATGAATGAGTTTGCGTAGCATCGTTGCATTGGTTAATATACCAGATTTTTTTTCTTGCCTAACGACTTCTTTTAATTCTACTGCAGTTACCTGTAAGTTAAAATGGTCTTTAAGATATTTCTCATTTAATGCTGGGCTTTCGATACTCCCTACCGGAGGTAATTGCGCAGTATCGCCAACAAATAACAGGCTGCAATTTTTATTCTCTCCGGTGGGTGATGGTTGATAAACAAATTCAATAAGGTCTTTTAGAAATGATGATCCGTTTTGTTGATTCCATTCATCTGCAATCATCGAGGCCTCATCCACAATAAACAAAGTTTGCTCTGCTAAATTGGGAGCTAGCTGAAAAGCCATCTCTAAGGATACAGCTGATCGCTTTCTATAGATTTTTTTATGGATCGTTAAAGCTCTTTTTCCGGTATAATTGCTGATTACTTTGGCGGCGCGACCTGTTGGTGCCAGCAACACTACCTTTAATTTAAAGTGCGGTAAAGCTCCCACAAGAGCTGCAATGGACGTGGTTTTACCAGTTCCAGCATAACCTCGCAAAATAAAACAGCTGTGATGCTGCTGCTGGGTTAAAAACGTTGCAACTTTCTGACAAAATATTAACTGCTCGTTTGTAGGCGGAAATTGATAGGTTTGTGCAATTAAACTAGCTTTATCCATTTAGCAAAGATGCAATGGTAATGTTATAGAAAAAAGAATTATTTTTGTAAAACATGAATAGACAAAACAGCATCCTATTAATCGACCCTAAATTTGACCCCGGCACTGCTGTGCACTGCAGTTTATTAGTTAGCATAGGAATGGATAGTTTTTCATATGCCATTGTAAACAACGAATTGAAGAAGGTGGTTGCGGTTTATGATGAGCAGGAAATAACCGATGTTTCAAAAAATTTAGGAAGTAGGATTAAAAATGATGTTTATTTAGGATTATCATTTGCCGAAATCAAGATTGCTGTTTGTACAGAAAATCATCTTGCTGTACCCAATGAGCTTTATCAGAACGAGGAACCGAATTTATATACCAAATTTTTCCCTGCGCATAGTTCAGCAGATATTTACACGGCCTCACATGCCAATTTTGGCTTTACCTCCATGTATTCTTTCTCAAAGGACACAGATGAAATCATTAACCAGTGGTTCGCCAATAGTAAAAAATATCAGCCGTATTCGCCGCTCCTTAAACTAGCCGAAAATAATACCGGCTCTTCTTTATACATCGACTTTACTGCAGGTTCGATGCACGTTTTATTTGTAGCGGATAAAAATGTTATCTTCCAACAATGTTATGAAATAGAGTCGGCCGAGGAGTTTAATTATTATATACTATTGATATCAAATCAATTATCAATTAATTTTGATAATACCCAGGTTTATATTACCGGTATTATTGTACAGGAAGATCTGCATTATGGTTGTCTGAAAAAATACTTTAAGGCTATCCATTTTCTTGATTTTGTAGATTCTACGTTAGATCGACAAGTTTTAGAAGACATGCCTTCACATTATTATACCACTTTATTAGCATTAACCCAATGCGTATAATTGGCGGAAAATTAAAAGGTAAGCAATTTAATGCGCCTGCAAAATTACCGGTAAGGCCTACCACCGATATGGCCAAGGAGGCCTTATTCAATATCCTTTACAATACCTATGATTTTGAGCATTGCAATGTATTGGATTTATTTAGTGGAACTGGCAGTATCAGCATCGAGTTTGCGTCAAGAGGTATACAGCACGTAACTTCGGTGGATAAGCATCCTGGCTGTGTTCATTGGTTAAAAACAACAGCCGAAAAATATGATTTGAACGAAATTGATGCACAAAAGGGCGATACTTTTAAGTTTTTAACCCAAGACAATAATCAATACCATATTATCTTTGCCGATCCTCCTTACGATTTGCCGAATATTCCGATGATTCCAGTATTAGTGATGCAGCACAATTTGTTAGAAGATAATGGTACTTTAATAGTCGAGCATCCTCCATTTTTAAAATTACATACCCTGCCTGGCTTTACTGAAGTTAGAAAATACGGAAATTCATCCTTTAGCTTTTTTGAAAAGGTGAGTGTTTAAACCTTAATTCCCTATATTTGATTATGAAGATTGCTTTATTTCCTGGATCATTCGACCCAATTACGATAGCGCATGTTGATATTTTAAACAGGTCGCTTCCATTATTCGATAAAATAGTGATCGGGATTGGACTAAATAGTGCTAAGCAAAATTTTCTGTCTAGCGATCAGCGTGAAGAAATGGTCAAAACAATTTTTGCTGACAACGCCAAGGTTGAAGTTCAGCTTTATGAGGGGCTCACGGTAGATTTCTGTAGAAAAATTAATGCGAAATATATGGTAAGGGGTATCCGGTCCGCATCCGATTTTGAATACGAACGTGCTATTGCACAAATTAATCAGACCATGATGCCTGAAGTAGAAACTATTTTATTGTTAAGCAAACCAGAGTATTCTGCCATTAGCTCTACCATTGTTCGTGACATTTTAAGAAATAATGGAAATGTAAGTCCTTTTGTTCCTAAAGAGGCTTTGACTTTTTTATAGTTCCTTTATACTAGTCCGCCTTCTTTCAAGACCTCTATGATCAATGGGTAGGTGTTTTTAACTTTATTTTTAATCCCCGATTCATTTACCCAGGAAGCAGAAGTGATACCCTCCTCCTTTTGGGGAACCAATTTTGGAGAACCTTTTACTTCCATGTTATACCAATTAGTTCTTTTCAAAATCACCTTCCCGTTCATTTCATAAATGTGGTAAGTTTTACACACGAGTTTTCTTCGCTTCTCTATTTTCACCCCACACTCTTCTTCCACTTCCCTTACTGCTGTAACCTTTACTTTTTCGTCCTTTTCCACTTTTCCTTTAGGCAAATCCCATTTCTTATTCCTAAAAATAAATAAGATCTCACCTTTGCTATTCGCTACCAGTCCCCCAGCCGCCTTGATAACTGTACATTGCTTCTTAAGCATCTTAAATAGCATTTTTGGGTCCTTATCAACTAAAACATAATTTTTTTTACCCTCTTTCGGAAGGTTTTTATAAAATGTTTGAAAATCAAAATTCTGTGTATCAATATGTTGTATTTTTTCCAATTGTTTAGGAATGCGATCTGCTATAAACAAAGCGTTATCGTTGATATAAATTCTGTATTTTTGGGCCATGTATAATAAAAGTGATATTGAATTAAAGGTAGCTGAATTTTTATTACAAATTAAAGCAATTAAATTACAACCTAATAATCCATTTACATGGGCTTCGGGCTGGAAATCTCCAATTTATTGCGATAATCGCATCACATTATCGCATCCTTCGGTAAGGACCTACATCCGTCAGAAACTGTCTCAACTTATCCAGGAAGAGTTTGGTGCGGTTGACGTAATTGCTGGTGTAGCAACAGCTGGTATTCCTCAGGGTGCTTTAGTAGCACAAGAATTGGGATTACCTTTCATTTATGTTCGCTCTAAAGCGAAAGAGCACGGTACGGGTAGTTTAATTGAAGGCGAGATTATTGACGGGCAACGTGTGGTAGTTATTGAGGATCTAATCTCGACCGGAAAAAGCAGCTTACAGGCCGTGGAGGCGTTACGTGCTGCTGGTTTATCGGTAGCAGGTTTAGTGGCTATCTTTACCTATGGCTTTGATAAAGCCGATGAGAACTTTGCAGCTGCAAAATGTCGCTATTCAACTTTATCAAATTATCCCGCTTTAATTAAATATGCCGCAGAGCACAGTTTTATTGCTCAAAACGATATCGATTTATTAAACAAATGGCGTCAAAACCCGGCAGAATGGGGCAAAGATAGCGAGCTAAAGGAATCATAACTATGACAATTATAGAAAGTGCGGTAGAAATAAATTTACCTATAGAGAAAGTATATGCATTTCTTTCGGATTTGAACAACTACCAGGAGTTAATGCCTGAGAATATCTATAATTGGTCTTCCACTACCAATGAGGCTAGTTTTACTATTCAGAATATGGCTAAGCTTGCTATTAAAATTTCAAGCCGCATTGAAAACCAAGAAATCATTGCATTACCCACCGAAAAACCACCTTTCGACATTGAGCTAAAGTGGACCGTTACGGCCAATGAAAATGGTTCAACAACTGCAAAGCATATCATTTCGGCAGATTTGAATATGATGATGAAAATGTTGGCGGCTGGCCCACTTCAAAAATTGGTTGATTACCAAACCCAGAAACTCAAAGAGATTTTAGGCTAAGAATCCGACTTCGTAAGTTGGCCCTTGGAGGGCCGACTTACGAAGTCGTCGGTCATTTCGTCATTTAATTTTTTTACCTAGCGACAAAATTTCCGATTAGTGATTGGAAGTTGGCTTGGCATTTGTTTTGATTTAAGGCAAGTATGAACTTCAACAACTTTACAATCAAAGCACAAGAGGCCATACAAAAAGCTTCTGAAATAGTACAGGGCAATCAGCAACAAGCAATTGAGACCGCTCACTTGCTAAAAGGCTTGCTGAGTGTTGACGAAAATGTAGTTTCTTATGTACTAAAGAAACTTAATATAAACTTAAATACGGTTGAGCAAAACTTAACCACAGCGATAGACAAATTACCCAAGGTAAGCGGTGGAAACCCGTATTTATCTGCTAGTGCGAACACAGCATTACAGAAAGCCCAATCTTATTTAAAAGAATTTAAAGACGAATTTGTTGCCGTAGAACATCTTTTGCTCGGGATACTAGCAGCAAATGATGCAACTTCCAAGTTATTAAAGGAGCAGGGCGCAACCGAACAAGATCTTAAAAAGGCCATTAAAGAATTACGTGGAGATAATCACGTTACCGATCAGAATGCGGAAGCCACTTACCAGGCCTTGAGCAAATATGCCCGCAACTTGAACGAATATGCAGAAAGTGGGAAACTAGATCCTGTAATTGGTAGAGATGAAGAAATACGTCGCGTTATTCAGATTTTATCCCGAAGAACAAAAAACAATCCTATCTTAATTGGAGAGCCCGGGGTAGGTAAAACTGCCATTGCCGAAGGGATTGCGTTTAGGGTAATTAAAGGTGATGTTCCTGAAAACCTGAAAACCAAAACAGTTTTCTCTTTAGATATGGGCGCTTTAATTGCCGGTGCAAAGTATAAAGGAGAATTTGAGGAGCGTTTGAAAGCAGTAGTTAAAGAAGTATCGCAAAGTGATGGAGACATTATTTTATTTATAGATGAAATTCACACCTTGGTAGGTGCTGGTGGTGGCGAAGGGGCTATGGATGCCGCAAATATTTTAAAACCCGCATTAGCAAGGGGCGAGCTACGCGCCATCGGTGCAACGACCTTAGATGAATACCAGAAGTATTTAGAAAAGGACAAGGCTTTAGAGCGTCGTTTTCAAAAAGTATTTGTTGATGAACCTGATACCCAGGATGCCATCTCCATTTTACGCGGATTGAAAGAGCGTTATGAGACGCACCACAAGGTGAGCATCAAGGATGAAGCCATTATTGCAGCCGTAGAAATGTCGCAGCGCTATATATCAGATCGGTTTTTGCCAGATAAGGCAATCGATTTAATGGATGAAGCCGCTTCTAAATTAAGAATGGAGATGGACAGCGTGCCCGAGAACGTGGATGCACTGGATCGCGAGATTATGCGTTTAGAAATAGAGCGAGAAGCCATTAAGCGAGAGAACGATGACAAAAAGGTAAAAGAATTATCTAAAGAAATCGCCAATTTATCTGCCGAGAGAGATCAATTGAAGGCAAAGTGGCAGGGCGAAAAGGATTTGGTAGATAGTGTAAACTCCCAGCTGGAACAAATTGAAAACTACAAATTAGAGGCTGAGCAGGCCGAACGTGCTGGCGATTATGGACGCGTTGCTGAAATACGCTATGGAAAAATCAAAGAGGCACAGGATAAAGTAGAGAAACTGAAAGTTGAACTCGAAAGTCAGCAAAGTGAAAGCAGAATGCTTAAGGAAGAGGTAACCGCTGATGATATTGCAGGGGTTGTAGCTCGTTGGACAGGTATTCCGGTAACTAAATTGATTGCAAGCGAACGCGAAAAACTTCTTCACTTAGAGACTGAGTTACATAAACGTGTTGCCGGACAGGATGAGGCGATAGAAGCTATTTCTGATGCCATCCGCCGATCTAGGGCTGGTTTGCAAGACAAACGTAAACCGATTGGTTCTTTTATCTTTTTAGGAACTACTGGTGTAGGTAAAACTGAGCTTGCAAAAGCTTTAGCTGAATTTCTCTTTAACGATGAAAATGCGATGACCAGGATTGATATGAGCGAATATCAGGAGCGACATGCTGTTTCGAGATTAATTGGTGCCCCTCCGGGATATGTAGGTTATGATGAAGGCGGGCAATTAACAGAAGCAGTGAGAAGGAAACCATATTCGGTAGTATTGTTGGATGAAATCGAAAAAGCACATCCTGATGTATTTAATATCTTATTGCAGGTGCTGGATGATGGGCGTTTAACTGACAACAAGGGTCGTGTAGTAAATTTTAAGAACACGATCATTATCATGACTTCGAACATTGGTTCGCATTTGATACAGGATAATTTTAAAGTGTTGGATGACGAAAACCGCGATGAAGTGATTGCTAAAACTAAAAATGAGTTGTTCGAGCTGCTAAAACAAACCATTCGTCCAGAGTTTTTAAATAGAATAGATGAGTTGATTATGTTCACCCCTCTTAACCGAAGTGAGATAAGAAGCATTGTTAACTTACAGTTTAAACATGTTCAGGATACCCTAGCGGAAATGGGAATTACGATGGATGCAAGCGTTGAAGCGCTAGATTGGTTAGCAGAACTGGGTTATGATCCTCAATTTGGAGCCCGACCGTTGAAGCGTGTCATTCAGAAAAGAATTCTGAATGAACTATCGAAGTCCATATTAGCCGGAACGGTTGATAAAGAAAGCAAGATCAAATTGGATATGTTCGACAACCAGTTTGTGTTTTTGAACGAAAACAAATAGAAATATCATATAAGCTCACTGCTCTGCTTTGAGCTTATAATTTCATCTGTTTATCAAATATTTACGAGTAAAATTTAATTTCATCTACTTGTTTTCTGTGATTTAATTAATTAATATTGATTACACACAAAACAAGATTATGAAACCTAAATTATTTATCCTGGCTTCCCTATTGGCCCTCGGCTTTGCAGCAGGTGCGCAAACCGAAAAAGGAAATACTTTTCTAGGAGGGAGTATAAGTTTCGGTACTTCTAATGAAAACACGAATGCCATCCATGTAAATTCATTGGCAATTGGCCCGAAGATTGGCTATTTTGTCGGGAACAAATTTGCTATTGGCATGGAGATCTCTTACAATTTATCCCAACTAAAGGGCGAATCTTATAATTATTTTAATAGAACGACGCAACTGGTTGAGAGGGGTTTTGGTTTCAAAGAGGAAAACTTTGTTTTGGCACCCTTTACCAGATATTATTTTCCTTTAGCCAACAATTTCCTGTTCTTTGGTCAGGCTAGCATTGCCGTTGAGGGTAATACCTACAAAAACATTGATGGCAATGGCTATTTATACCGAACCGATTACACCTATAAAGGTTTTGGTGCAAGTTTAAATCCTGGCTTTGTGTATTATCCTTCTGAGCATTGGATGATTGAATTTTCGTTTCCGGTAGTGCGTTATTTTAAGCCCAGACGTACGGAAGCTATGCAAGACGAATACTTTAGCCCCACTAAAAACTTTCATTTAGTACTCGATAATTTCATCCCTTCTATTGGCGTAAATATTAATATCTGGTAAATATCAAAGACTTGAACTGATGAAAATACGCATTATATTTTTGCTGCTAATTATTTATTACTTCCCTGTACAGGCACAGCTAACTGATTCAAAGCAAAAAATAATTGCGCAATACGACAGCATTCTAACTCGCACACCGAGAGAAAAAATTTACGCGCATTTTGATAAAGCTACTTATCTACCCTCCGATACGATCTGGTTTAAGGCTTACTTGATGAATGCTTCCATTCATACGCCTTCAACCATCAGCAATTTAATTTATACAGAAATTATCAATGAAAAAGGAGAAGTTGTAGAACGCCTGAGTTTACCCACCGCAATAGGTTTAACTTGGGGAAGCTTTGCTTTAAAACAAGAAAAACACAAACCCGGAAATTATACTTTTAGAGCATATACCAATTGGATGCAGAACTTTGGCGATAGTCATTTCTTCAAAAAAGAATTTAAAATATTACCTCTTACAGATAGCCCCATTTCGTCACTAAACAATCGGCCCAATAGCGCAGCTAAAACTAACAATGCAAATTTATCAGCCAGAGAGCGAAGCCTCGATATTGATGTCCAGTTTTTACCTGAAGGAGGCAATTATTTAGTGATTAGAAACCAGAAGATAGCTTTTAAAGCCTTAAATAGCAGCGGAAAAGGAATTCCCATAACAGGAGAAATCATCAATTCGAGCCAACGCGTGGTCAGTCAGCTCGTATCAAATGACAAAGGGATGGGCTATTTTAAATTTTCACCGGAACTGGGAGAGACTTATAGCGCAAAGGTTACCTACAATGGTTTATCAAAAACATTTCAGCTCCCAAAAGTAACAGGTGAAGGTACTGCGCTAAAGGTTGAAAATGAATACCTAAGTGATTCAATTACCATTACTGCTTTTTCATCAAGAGACGAACAAAACTACACGATAGTTGGGCAGGCAAGAGGGATCATGTGTTTCGTAGCAGATTTAAAATTTAATGCGAATGCTAGGACCTTCAAAATAGCCAAAAACATCTTCCCCACGGGAGTTTGTCAGGTAATATTACTCAATGAGCAGCAAAAAATCATCAATGAACGTAATTTTTTCATTAACCATAGCGATGAGTTAAAAATAAATATCAGCACTCCCAGTCTGTCGTACAAATTAAGGGATAGCGTACCGCTGCACTTAAAAGTTGTAAATGCGGCAGGTATACCCCTTACCAGTTCACTTTCAATAGCGGTAACCGACAACCATCAGGTGGCTAAGGATTCTGTGAATGATTCGCATATCCTTTCCTACCTTTTATTACAAGCCGATTTAAAAGGTGAAATAGAAACCCCAGGGTACTATTTTACTCAGCCCAATAAGCAAAAGCACGATGACCTCGAAGCATTGATGTTAACTCAGGGTTGGGTTAGCTACAACTGGGACATTTTAAAAAAACCCATATTTAAAGCCGAAAAGGAATATACATTTAGTGGCAAAGTTACTAATGCATTAAATAAACCTATCTCGAAAGCAAAAATCATTCTAATGGGAAATAACAGAGGCTTTGTGATGATGGATACCTTAGCCAATGAAAAAGGAGAATTTACTTTCGATAAATTACCGAGAATGGACAGCGCATCTTTCGTGATTCAAGCGATGAACGCAAAGGGGAAAAAAGGTACCATAGGAATAGAAATGAATGAATTTAAACCACCGGCCTTTATCGTTGGACAAAAAAAGCCCGTGGCCAACACAGAACCATTAGACAGTATATCAACAAATCTGATAAAGACTAAAGTTGAAGCCTATAAACTGACCCAGCGTGATGGACTACTTTTAAACGAGGTAACGATTGTTGGAAAAAGGACTATTAAAGGTTCCAAAAACTTAAATGGGCCTGGTGAAGCAGATTTAATCATAACGGAAGAAGATTTAAGCCCAATTGCTAAAAAGACCCTTCACGATGTACTGGTTGAAAAGGTAAAGGGCTTTAGAGATGCGATGGTGCCTAAAACTTTTAAGAGAATGTTTTTTGTGAATTTTAACCCTTTAAAATTTGTGATTGACGGCATGGAAGTTGATTTCTTTTATACAGAGGATTCGACCCCAGATAGTTATTACAATTATGTTAAAGGCATTCTCGACTATTATAATGCAGAAGATATCAAAGGAATAGAGGTAATGGATAGACAGCGATTTAGCGCTAGGTATAAAAGTCAATTTATGCACCCTATGGATTCGACAATCTATACTTTTATAGAGATTACCACTCAAACAGGTCAGGGCCCGTTCCTAAAAAAAGCGGCGAATTTATATATCCTTAAACCCACAAATTATGGTGATTACAAAACCTTTTATCACCCCAAATATTCGAAGGAAAATAAAAATGATAAGAAACCCGATTTCAGATCAACTATTTATTGGAACCCAAACTTTTTAACCAGTGAGAAAGGAGAAGGCGACTTTTCTTTCTTTACAGCTGATAAACCGGGGAGTTATACTGTTTGGGTAGAAGGCACTGACTTGCAGGGAAATTTTGGTTTCAAAACTATGACAATAAAAATCAATTAATTACTTCATTCCTTTATCTCGTATCGCCTTAAATTCTGATCCTGCTTTCCAACCCGGAAAAGTAGTTTCATTACTTAAACGATAACCAACATCGAATAACAAGCTTAAGTCTGCTACCATTCCGGAGAAATCCCATTTATCCGGCTCAAAATTATCTGCCGGAGCATGATAGCGATTTGCGGTATAATCTTCTTTCTGGGCCTTGCCAAAAGCCAGACCTTTAGCTACGTGATCATCACCAGTTTCGGTGTATAGTGCCGGAATACCTACCTTGGCAAAGTTAAAATGATCTGATCTAAAATAAAACCCTGCCGATGGATTGCTATCTTTCACCACTACCCTCCCTTGTTTTTTTGCAGCTGTTTCCAGGTAATCTTCTAACTCAGACTGTCCGTAACCCACTGCAATGATATCCTTTGTTTTACCAAAAGCTTGCATCGCATCGATATTTATATTTGCCACTGTTTTAGTAACTGGAACCAACGGATTTGATGCATAATACTCGGAACCCAATAAACCTTGTTCTTCCGCTGTAACAGCTAAAAACATAATGGAACGTTCAGGTTGCTGCACTGCCTTTTTAAAAGCATTAGCCAATACTAACAGTGCTGCTGTTCCTGTAGCGTTATCAACAGCGCCATTGTAAATTGAATCGCCATTTACTGCTTCCCCTTTCCCTAAATGATCCCAATGCCCAGAGTAGATAATGAACTCGTCTGGTCTCTTCGTCCCAGGTAACACGGCAACAACGTTATTTGATTTGGATCGCTGTATGGTATTATCGATCGTAGTTGATAATTTTAAACTTAGGTCGACCGGTTTAAATCCCTTTTTACCTGCTTGTACCATTAGGTCTGCAGATTTATGTGCCATTTTAAATAATTCTCTCGCAACATCTTGGGTAATCCAACCTTCTAACAGGGCCCTCGACTTATTATCATCTTCGGCGGCCAAATACAGTTTTGATTTAGACCATCCGCTTCTAACTACCGCCCAGGGGTAACTTGCCGCTTTATCTTCATGAATAATGATCACTCCCGTTGCGCCTTGTCGGGCAGCTTCCTCGAATTTATAGGTCCACCTACCATAATAGGTCATTGTTTTACCCTTAAACAAGGTAGAATCCAAAAATCCCGGGTCATTCACCATCACCACAACGGTTTTGCCCTTTACATCTAATCCTTCATAATCGTTCCATTTGTATTCGGGAGCTACAATTCCATACCCTGCAAAAACTAGTTGAGAATTGTCGACTTTAACCTGGCTAACCAAATGGCGGCTGGCAGCAACAAAATCATCTAAATACTTTAGGTTCATGGTAGCATCACCTGTGGCAGATCTTATCATCAAATCTGTAGGCGTTGATTTAACATCAACCATGGGAACTTCCTGGAAATAACTTTCGCCATTTCCAGGTTTTAATCCCATTTTTTCGAACTCATCCTTAAGGTAATTTATCGTTTTCATTTCGCCAGCTGTAAAAGGCTTTCTTCCTTCATACTCATCTGAAGCTAAGATTGCAATATGTTTAGAAAGTGCAGTTTCATTAATTGCCTTTAAAGCAACAGAATCTGCTTCAGCTACTTCGTTTTGATTAACATTACATGCCGAAAAGCCTAAAGCTACGGCGGTCAAAAGGATTAGTTGTTTTTTCATTATTTTTTTCTTTCTATTTCTCTATCCATTTCTGTAATATTCACATTTACAGATTGTGAGAAATCTCCAAGTAAATAATTATTAAAATAGTCGGCTAAGCGCCAGAACATATACTCGGTCATATCTCCAAAACCATGGCGTTGACCAGGGACTACCATATAATCAAATCTCTTTCCTGCTCTGATTAGCGCATTTGCAACTCTCACAGAGTTTGCCGGATGCACGTTATTGTCTATATCGCCATGCATCAACAGTAGATGTCCTTTAAGATTTTTAGCAAGATCAGGATTTTTATCGATTGAATACTTAAATGTGGTATCCCCTTTAGCAGAAACGACTTCGGTTACACCATGGTGTTTTTCACTCCACCAGCGATTATATATGCTATTATCGTGGTTACCCGCAGCAGAAACCGCCACTTTAAAGAAATCGGGGTAAACCAATAAGGCAGCGGTCGACATAAATCCACCTCCTGAGTGCCCTGTTATACCAACTTTATTTGCATCAATAAAAGAATGTCTGTCTGCCAACTGTTCAATTGCTGCTTTTTTATCGGCCAACCCGTAGTCTCTTAAATTGCCATAACCATAGGTATGGTACCATTTAGAGCGAGCTGGGTGCCCCCCTCTATTACCCACCGTAATCACAATATAGCCTAATTGTGCTAGGCGATCCATTCTGTCCATGCTCCTTCCAAAGCTTTTATTTACCGCTTCAGTTTGTGGACCCGGATAAACATACTCGATAATTGGATATTTTTTATTGGGGTTAAAATCAAATGGCTTATACATTACTCCATAAATATCTGTCACACCATCATCGGCTTTAACTTTAAAAGGCTCTGGAAATTTATAGCCTGTAGCCATTAACAATGATAAATCTGCTGTTTCCAAATCCATAACTACATTCCCCAAATTATCTTTTAGCACAGCTTTTGGAACTGTATTTACTCTAGAGAAATTATCGACAAAGAACTTTGCTTCATCATTCATGTTTATTGCGTGGTCAAAATCGCCACCGTTTAGCAATTTCATTCCACTGCCGTCGAAATTAATGCGGTATAGGTGCATGAAATATGGATCTTCCTTGGCCTCACGGCCATTTGCAGTAAAATAAAGCACCCGGTTTTTCTCATCAATATTGACAATGTTTTCAGCGTGAAAGGCACCTTTGGTGATTTGATTTTTTAATTTACCCTTCTCATCAAACAGGTAAAAATGTCCCCAACCGTCTCTCTCGCTCCAGTGAATAATTTCGTTGCCGCCATTTACAAGACCAGGACGCTGTACTTCAACATAAGTATTGAAACGCTCGTCAATTAACTGCGTTACTACCCCAGTATTGATATCTATTGTGCAAATATCAATTCTTTTTAAATCGCGACTGGTTCTAGAAAAATAGAATTTTTGATTATCGCCCAACCAAATTGACGGACGAAATTCGTTGTCTCTATCTTTATTCAATACCGGTTTACCCCATGTAGAGATACTCTGGTCCTTAAATGCCGTGGTATTAATTGTTTTATAAGTTTTTGCGGCGAAATTAAATAGCACAAACTCGTCTATTGGAGATTCCTTTTCGCCTGGCATTTGATATTTATATGTCTCTAGTGTTGGTCGGCCTGCGCTTACACTATTAATTACCCATAAATCTTTAACCTTTCTTGAGTCGGTACGGTCTAGTACAAAATATTTTGAGTCGGGCGACCATAAAACATATGCACCTCTTCTTTTCTTGTTGTTCTTGATGTTTTCCTCATTGTTTTCTCCGTCACCATCACTTCCATATGAATAAAACTTTACCCCGTCTTTGGTTAGTTGATGTTCAACAATTGTGCTATCCTCATCGTTTTTTATTGCTTTTTGGTAATTTGCTTTATCCATCCAGTACAAATTATAATTCTTAGAGAAAATAATAGCTGATGAATCTGGTGCTACGGAGCCCCAGTTTGGTTTTGCCTTTGGCTTAGAAAAATTTTTCACTTCTGTTAACTTTCCCGAAGCAATTTCGTAGTTAAATGAAAAGATTTTCTTCTGCATTGAGTCTGCAGCCTTTTTGTCTTTCCTATCTTTTTTTAACTCATCAATTGTACTTTTTATTTCGAAGTTGATGCTTTTTTCGTCCTTTGCAAATTTCAAATTTTCTATCGGTAAATGCTGCGCATCGAATGGATCCCGAATTACCAAAGTAATTTCCGCAGCCATTTTCTCCGGATCAAATAATTTGCTTTTAGTTTTAAGTGCAGGATCTACAATGTACCATTGCTTACCATTTGGAGTTTCATATTGGTACCAAAAACGGTTACTTAACTTTAGCCAATGGGGATCCACGGAGGTAGAGTAAATAATTTTCCTGAGCTTACTCGGAGAGAACCGTGCAGCTGCTTGATAATTTGCTTTCTCGGCCAATGATGTTGTTTCAGTTAACGAAATTGTTTTAGTCTGGGCTACAGCTTGCACACCTGCTATCACAACAAGAGCGAATAAAAAGTAGAGTTTCTTCATTGATGATTTTAATTGATAAATAAACTCCTAATTTATTTAAAATGTGGAGCTCTTGATGAATTTTATTGTAATAATGAGGAGACACTTTTGTCAATCTTTAAAGATTGACAAAAGTGTCTCCTCATTATTGGCCATAGTGGCGAATTATCAATAAAAGCAGCAAGTAGATCAATTTTTTTATAGTTTTGTAACAAAACACATACCTATGAACAAAATCTTCTTTCCTATCATCGCTGTAGCGATGATTTTAATATCTGGGTGCCAATCCAAATCAAGCCCAACGGCTAACGCAATGACCGATAGCACTGATGTTAAAGCTACGACAACGACTAGTACGGCTAAAATTGACATCAATCAGATTAAGGTGGCAGACCCGAAAACTATTTTAGCTCGGAAACAAGTTCCCATTTTGTGTTACCACCAAGTAAGGAATTGGAAAGAAAGGGACGGCAAAGTAGGAAAAGATTACATTGTAGAGGTGCAAAATTTTAAAGATCAAATTCAGATGCTGGTTGATAGTGGTTATCACACCATTTTACCTGATCAGCTTTATGCCTATTTAAATAATGGTGCCGAACTTCCTTCCAAGCCAATTATGTTAACTTTTGACGACACAGATTTAGATCAATTTACAACGGTTAATCCTATTTTAAAGAAACATGGTTACAAGGCTGTATATTTTATCATGACGGTATCAATTGGCAAGAAAGGTAAATTTGTTGATTATATGAGTAAAGAACAGATCAAGCAATTATCAGACGAGGGGAATGTAATCGGAAGTCATACCTACGACCATAAAAATTTTAAAAAATATACTGGTAAAGATTGGGAAGAGCAATTAGATAAACCTACCAAAAAACTAGAAGAAATTACGGGCAAACAAATAACCGAGTTTGCTTATCCATTCGGTTTATGGAACGCTGAAGGCATACCTGAATTGAAGAAAAGAGGGTTCAGAATGGCCTATCAGCTCGCCACAAAAAGAGATGAAAAAGATCCGCTGTTTACGATAAGAAGGATAATTGCAAGTGGTTATTGGAGTCCTAAGACATTAAGCAATAGCATTAAGAATAGTTTTTAGAACAGCTTGGTGAGATTGCTTCGTACCTCGCAATGACGCTTTACTAAGCTTCTCTCTCAATAACGAATTTACCTTAGTTTTTCTAGCAATGAGGGTTAGCTGATTTCATTGATGATGTATTTCTTTCCGTTGAAATCGAACTGATCTCCTTTGGCTTTGCCCAATAGGAGTTTGCCAATAGGTGAAAATGCTGAAATGGCAAAAAATATATCTTTCCCTAAGTGGAGTTGTCCGGCACTAATGCTCAGATAAAAATTACCTTGGTTGGTATAAACCAAGCTCCCATTTCTAGCAACGTTAGTCGGTACCACCTCCTTTATGGAATTGAGCAACATCAAGTTTTCTTCTGCATCAATCAGCAGCCGTTTGTTTCTATCTATATCTTGCTGCATCATTTCCCGACTGGTTTCATATTTATCGCCGGCGCTGCTTTTTGTATCATCGTTACTTGCTTCGCGCGCCTGCTTCAATGCTATGGTGGCCGTTTGAATACGTTCTTCGATAAAATTCTGACAAAGTTTATATAATGATGCTTTTAATTCTTGCATATAAGGTAATTTGAATAGGTATTACCTAATATACACTTTTTTCCAAATTATTGATCCATCCAAATAACTTTATCTGCCATGGACGTACGGTTAGCTTTACGAGGTTTTTCGTTATGATAGCCCATATAAAAAAGACCGAAACATTTTTCGTTTTCTCCTAAATTTAAAAATTGCCCTAAATCATCAATTAACGGAGGAGAGCTCCAATACGCCCCAATATTTAAAGACTCCGCCGTTAACGCTACATTTTGCACTGCACATGCTACAGCAGCGATTTCTTCCCAGGCGGGCACCTGATCTGGATGAAATTTAATGTTAATCGCTAAAATACAATCTGCCTGACTAGTTTTCTGAGGAAAGCTTTCGTATTTCTTTTGTAAGAACTTAGTCGGCTCAACCTTCTCCTGATATAGTTGCGCCAGGACTTTACCTAATTTAGTTTTCGCCTCTTTTCTGATAACCACAAAGCGCCAGGGCTGAGTTAATTTATGCGTTGGCGCATAATTGGCACTTTCTAATACCTGCTCAATTAATGAAACAGGAATTTCCTTCTCAATATAACTGGCAGGAAAAATGCTTCTCCTATTTTTGATGATTTTAGTAAGCGTTTCGAAATTGCTGTTCATGCTTCAAAAATAAGTGATAATAATAAGATTGAATGTTCTGTTGTACTTTATTGCTTTATTCTTGCAATCAACTGCTTTCTTATTTGTTTTGCTTTAGCATAAAAGGCAATACTCTCTCTGTCTACCAAGAAATCCATAGTTTCTACTAGTTCTTCTTTGATCCAGTCGTGTTTCCAACTCAAGTTTGCCAAAATATTGAGACAATGAGATTTTACCGCCACTGGAACATCATCATCTATGAGCCAACTAAAAACAACTTCAACAATTGTATCCGTTTTATAGGTTTGAATAACTTCTGTGATATAAAAATGGGCTTTTTTGGAGGTCATTAAGGCCAGAATCTTACCAAAATGCCTTCTTGAGGATAGATTGTTCTGTTGGTGAAATCGTTCTAAAAAATACTTGGCTTGTGGCCAGAAATAAAAGGTACTACCGATATAGAGATTTTCCAAAATCCAAGATGCTCTAAAACCTATCTGTTCTTCCTTATGAAATGTTAAATCGATAAGCTCCGATACGGGAAATTTATGCTCAACAAGTTTTTTAGCCAAGTCATCCACTTTTGCTTTTGAGACAGGTGCGCTTAAGATTTCTAAAAGTATAGCAGCTTGCATAGCTCAAAACTAATGATTTATTTTTACAGTTAGCCGTCTAAAACCCTCACCAACACTAGCATTTAAGCAATAATTTCACTACCTTTGCATTTTATTCAACACGCATGATTTCAGTTTCAAACCTATCCCTACGTTATGGGAAACGCACACTTTTCGAAGATGTTAACCTTAAATTTACTCCAGGCAATTGCTATGGTGTAATTGGAGCCAATGGCGCAGGTAAGTCTACTTTTTTAAAGATTTTGAGCGGTGAGGTGAACCAAACTAGTGGTTCTATTGCCTTTACTCCAGGCGAGCGAATGGCGGTTCTAAAACAAAATCATTATGAATTTGATGAGTTTCCGGTAATTGAGACAGTGATGATCGGTCATAAAGAACTTTATGACATCATGAAAGAAAAGGATGCCATTTATTTAAAAGAAGATTTTACCGACAAAGATGGGGAACGAGCCGGGGAATTGGAAAATCTCTTTGCAGAAAAAGATGGCTGGAATATGGAAAGTAATGCGGCAACCTTACTCAGTAATTTGGGCATTAAAGAAGAGCATCACTATAAACAGCTTAAAGAATTGGATGGGAACCAGAAAGTACGCGTGTTATTAGCGCAAGCGCTGTTTGGCAATCCAGACATTTTATTGCTGGATGAGCCCACCAATGATTTGGATATTGATACGATCGCATGGTTAGAGAATTTTTTAGCTGATTATGAAGCAATTGTTTTGGTTGTTAGTCACGATAGGCACTTTTTAGATGCAGTGTGTACACATATCGTGGATATCGACTTCAGTAAAATGAGTATTTATACAGGTAACTATACTTTCTGGTATGAATCGAGCCAGTTAGCTTTAAAGCAACGGAGTGATCAAAATAAGAAATTAGAGGAAAAAGTAAAAGAATTACAGGAATTTATCCAACGCTTCAGTGCGAATGCTTCAAAATCAAAGCAGGCTACCTCACGGAAAAAAGCTTTGGATAAAATCGATATCTCTGAGATCAAGGCTTCGAGCCGAAAATATCCAGCAATCTTATTTAATAATTTAGGTAGAGAAGCTGGCGACCAAATTTTACAAGTGGAGGGTTTAAGTAAAACCTTAAATGGTGAAACACTGTTCTCGAATGTGAACTTTATGATAAATAAAGGAGATAAAGTTGCTATTTTATCTCAGAATAGCTTAGCCACTACCGCATTTTATAATATCTTGTCAGGCAGAGATCAAGATTATAAGGGAGAATTCAAATTTGGTGTAACGATCAGTACCGCTGATATCCCAAATGATAATTCTGAATACTTTGAAGGAAAAGACGAAAACCTGGTAGATTGGTTACGTGAATATTCTGGAACCGATGCTGATGAACAATTTGTGAGAAGCTTTTTAGGCAGGATGCTTTTCTCGGGCGACGAAGTACTTAAAAATGTCAAAGTGCTTTCAGGAGGTGAGAAAATGCGTTGTATGTTCTCGAGAATGATGCTTCAATTGGCAAACTTTCTCATGTTTGACGAGCCTACCAATCACTTAGACTTGGAATCAATCACTGCGCTGAACAATGGGATGAAGGATTTCAAAGGTACTATTCTATTTACTTCCCGAGATCATGCGCTAACCGAATCTATTGCTACAAGAATTATTGAACTTACCCCTAAAGGTATTATTGATAGAATGATGACTTATGATGACTACATCAATAATGAAGATGTAGCAAAACTTAGAGAAGAAATGTATAAATAGGCCGATAATTTTCTTTAATTTTAAATTTAAGAAAATTAGTAATGATCATTATAGTGTATGGGCGGTAAACAAACAACAATTAAGGAAATTGCTTCACTTCTCAATATATCGGTCTCAACGGTTTCGAGAGCGTTGCATAAACATCCGAGCATTGGTATTACAACCCAATTGAGAGTTCAAAAATTAGCCGAAGAGCTAAATTATGAACCCAATCAAGCAGCAATTTTTTTCCAAAAGGGAAAGAGCTATACGATAGGACTTATTTTGCCTGAACTTTCAGAAGCATTTTTTTCATCCGTTGTAAATGCGGTGGAAGATATGGCCTATAAAAAAAATTATACAGTTTTATTGGCTCAATCTCATGACAACGAGGATAGGGAGAAGCAAATTATACAGATGATGAAAAACCACAGAGTGGATGGTTTAGTTGTCTCTGTCGCAAAAACCACTACCAATTTTGACCATTTCCATATGCTGGAAAAGTATAATATTCCTATTGTCTTTTTTGATAGGATCCCCCCATTAAAAAATATACATTCTGTGGCTTGTAATATTGAAACTGGTAGCTTTGAAGCAGTAAATTATTTATTAAAAAAAGGACATAGATGTATTGGCCTTATCAATGGTCCAGCAGCATTAACGGCAAGTGAAGAACGTAAAAAAGGCTATTTCAATGCTATTACAAAAAATCGTTTAAAGTTTGACCCTTCTTTAATTGTAAGTTGCGATTTAACAGAAAAGGGAACACAGGAGGCATTAACTGCTTTAATGGAAAACAAGCGTAACCTAACAGCAATTGTAACCTTTAATGATTATGTTGCCTTATACGCTATTAAATATGCTCGTAAATTAAATATCGATCTAAAAAATGATTTACAATTTATTAGTTATTCAAATCTACCACTGATTAATTATATGGATCATGTTCCGATAGCTTCGGTAGAGCAATTTCCTTACAAACAAGGAGAAAAGGCGGTGGAGATTTTATTCGATTTGATTAATAATAAAGATTCTTCTACCCCTGAAACGATGTATTACAATAAGGTTGTTGTAGAGTCTGAACTTGTAGAAAATCAATCTTACCATACAGATTAGATACATTACAAATCTAAGAAATTTAGCGCAAACGTTTGTGCTGAAAAAATAGCATTGTAATAATTAGCTTTGGTAAAGCTAAAAAAGAGTGTTAGTAATGTTAGAGAAAGTAATACACAAATATGGTCTACAATTTCAAGATTTTGATATCCAAAATTTTGGTTCTGGACTAATTAATAAAACCTGGAAACTGAATGCAGTTATTGGCGAAAAGTCATATGTACTACAACAAATCAATAAAAGTGTTTTCAAATCACCTGTACAAATAAGCGAGAACCTTAATAAGATTGGTAATTACCTAGCAAAGAATCATCCGAATTATCTTTTCGTATCCTCGCTACCATCAAAAGATAACGATTTTGTTATTAAAGATGATGAAGAAGAGTATTATAAACTTTCAAATTATATTAATGGTTCTATTGCAGTTAATACGGTAATGGATAAAAAGGCAGCTTATGAAGCGGCAAGAAAGTTTGCCGAATTCACGAAGCTTCTGGTAAACTTTGATATTTCCAAGCTAAATTATCCCCTTCCAAATTTTCATAATCTGACTTTAAGATTCATTGAGCTTGAAAATCAACTTCAAGTTGCTGATAAAGATCGATTGGAAAAGGCACTTACCGTAATTCATTTGGTTTATAAAAATAAGGATATTGTTGATACCTATGACCAGATTGTTACTAAAAAAATGATCCCTCTCCGCGTAATCCACCACGATACAAAAATAAACAATGTATTATTTGATGATCAATATAATGGCATTTGCGTAATAGATCTAGATACAGTTATGCCAGGCTACTTTATAAGTGACGTGGGTGATATGATGAGAACCTACCTCTCTCCTGTTGACGAGGAAGAACAAGATCTAAGTAAAATTGAAATAAGAGAAGGTGTTTTTAAAGCAATTGTTGAGGGCTACTTTAAAGAGATGGGAAATGTTTTGTCGTCTACTGAAAAGCAGTTATTTGTGTACGCCGGTAAATTCTTAATTTACATGCAAGCAGTCCGGTTTTTAACAGACTATCTTAATAATGATCGTTATTATGGGGCAAAATATGAAGAACACAATCTTACAAGGGCAAAAAATCAAATAACCTTGCTAGAAAAATACAATGACCTGGAGCATAAATTTCAATCGATTGTAGCTGACTACAGCAAATAAAAAAGGCCGCAATTGCGGCCTTTTTTATTAATATCCACTATCGTCAAGCGCAAAAGTATTCTTTTTAGTCTTCCATTTTCCTCTGGTAAAATCTGGGAAATCTTGTGGGGCATTGCCCTCTTTTAGTGACTTAGTTGATAGTGGCGTAATCGCACTCATGGTAACTGAATCATAAACATCTATCGGCGTTTGTTTTTTATCCTTAACAGCCGTGATAAAAGCATTAAATACAAACCAGTCCATTCCGCCATGTCCAGCGCCAACAGCTTCTGCTTCATACTTTTTCCACAGTGGGTGATCATATTTCTTATACCATTCATCAGCACTATCCCATGCATGTCCCTTGGTTTTTCCTTCTATATGTATGGATTTATTTACATCCATCCACAGTCCGTCTGTACCCTGTACTCTAAAACCTAAAGAATAAGGTCTCGGTAAATGTACGTCATGTGATAAAAGTACCGTCTCTCCATTTGCACAATTAATTAATGTTGTAGTCACATCTCCATTTTTATAGTTTAATTTAGCATTCGGGTGTCCAGGAGCCAATTTTTCTACATAAGCGGCTAAGCCTCTCGCTTTTGAACTAAATGAAACGAGATTGGTAAATCTATTACCTTTATTAATGCTAGCATAATTGATAATCGGCCCAGCACCATGTGTTGGATATAAATCGCCATCTTGATCAATATTAAACTGAGTTCTCCATTGTGCTTCGCTTGTTGCAGTTGGACCGTATTCAACTCCACCTTTTCCATTGAATAAAATACCTCTCAAATCATGTTGGTATCCACCTTCCAAATGAATAAGCTCTCCAAATAGGTTCTGCTGTACCATATTTAACACTGCCATTACATCTCTACGATAACACACATTCTCTAAGGTCATATAAGGCATGCCCGTTTTTTCAGATGTATTCACAATATCCCAATGCTCTTTGATTGTTAACCCAGCAATAACTTCACATCCCACATATTTACCGGCATTCATCGCATCAACTGCTTGCTTGTGGTGAAACTGCCATGGAGTAGAAATAATAACTGCGTCAATGTCTTTTCTTTCTAATAATGCTTTGTAAGCATCCACACCTCCCGTGTATTCCTTTGCTGCAGGTTTACCTTTTTTTTCAATAAAAGCCCTGCATCTTTTTAAGGAGCTCTCTTGTGTATCACAAATTGCTACGATTTCAACATCGTCTCTTAAACAACCTTCACTAATGTGACTCATACCTCTGGCACCTACACCAATGTATCCTAATCTAACCTTTGCATTTGTTGAAGCAAACAAGCTTCCTGTCGGTAAAATAGTAATACCAGCAGCGGTAATTGCACCCGTTTGTAAAAAATCTCTTCTTTTCATTTATTTTTGTGTTTAGCTTTTTTATCTAATTATTTGGTTCTCGATAAATTTTTAAACCTTGATTTAGTTACAAGATAAGGGCATCTAATTAAAAAACAATCAAAGATCATTACACAAACGATTGCATAAAGTGCTGATTGCGTATATCCATCAACCAGTTAAATTTAAGGAATAATTAAATATTTCAATATCCTTTTCACATCAATTTAGCAAATTTCCATGCGTAGATTGAGATGTAAAACGTTTGCGTGAAAATTGCACTGGTAGCAAATACTTTACAAGATTTTAATGCAATTGGATTGCATCTTCTTTACTTTTGCATTTCATTTATTTAATTAAGTATGATTTCAATTCAATCGGTCGCCCATCGATACAATGGATCCCCGTTGATAAGTTTTAAAGATTGGCAAATTAATGATGGTGAGCAATGGCTCTTATTAGGAGATTCGGGAAGTGGAAAAACTACGTTGCTTCACATACTAACAGGAATTCTAAAACCGGAGCAAGGTGAAATAACCCTTAACGGAACAGCTATCTATAACCTTTCATCTAAAAAATTAGATCAATTTAGAGGACGCAATATCGGGATCATTTTTCAAAAGCCCCATCTAATCAAAAGCTTAACCATTTCTGAAAATCTTACTTTAGCGCAAAGTTTTGCCAACCTTCCGCAAAACCAAGGAAGAATAGACGAAGTATTAACCTCGCTGGGAATTGCTGATAAAAAGAAATCGTACCCAAATGAATTAAGTCAGGGCCAATTACAACGTGTATCCATTGCCAGGGCAGTCATTAATAAACCCACTTTACTAATTGCTGATGAACCCACCTCCAGCCTGGATGATAAAAACGCAGCCGCAGTATTGAGTCTATTAATGCAGCAATCTGACATTAACCGGGCTACTTTAGTGGTAGCTACCCATGATAAAAGAGTTAAAGACGCTTTCACCAATACCTATAACCTAGCATGAGCCCATTAAAAATTAGTTGGAAAAGTTTATGGTCAAAACCATTATCCGCATCCTTGAACATTATGCTCATTGCATTTGGGACTGGTATTTTAACCATTTTGCTATTGGCTTCAACGCAGATTGAAGAGAAATTAAACAATAACTCAAAAGATATTGATTTAGTGGTTGGTGCAAAGGGTTCTCCCTTGCAGTTAATCTTAAGCAGCATTTATTACATAGATTTCCCTACAGGTAACATTCCCTTGAAGGAGGCGAATGAACTCTCTCGCAGTCCATTTGTTAAAAGAGCCACCCCCTTAGCACTTGGAGATAATTACAATGGTGTACGGATTGTTGGAACGGATAGTAATTTCGTAAGCCTATATGGCTTAAAAGTGGATCAGGGAAAACTCTGGGTAGAAGATCTAGAAGCCACAATAGGAGTAAATGTTGCTAAAGAGCAGAAACTAAAGGTGGGTGACACTTTTAATGGCTCCCATGGATTAACCAACAACTCGGATGTTCACAAGGCTCACACTTATAAAGTTGTTGGAATTTTATCACCGCAAGGCAACGTTACTGATAATTTAATTTTAACAAATGTAGCTAGTGTTTGGAAAATGCATGAAGAACCTCATGAACATCAGGAAGGAGAAGTACATGATCATGAAAAAGAGGAGGAAATGGCAATAAAAAACAGAGAGATAACTTCCCTACTGATCCAATATCGATCCCCAATGTCGGTTGCAATGTTTCCGCGCATGGTAAATCAAATGACAAGTTTGCAATCCGCATCCCCGGCTATGGAAAGTACAAGATTGTTTTCACTTATCGGTGTTGGAGTTGACACCTTGCAATGGTTCGCTATATTAATTATGTTAATTGCCGCAATTAGCGTTTTCGTAAACCTTTACAATTCTTTAAAAGAAAGAAGTTATGATTTAGCTATTATGCGAACCTTAGGCGCTTCGAGAACTAAATTATTTATCATTGTGATACTTGAAGGATTATGGTTAACATTGGCTGGGACAATTATTGGATTATTTTTAGGACACAGTATCTTAGAGCTGATTGGATATTACCAAGAAAGCACACAAGCCAAATTAACGGGGAAAATTTTTGTAACAGGAGAATTATACTTATTAATTGCAGGGTTGGTAGTTGGAATTATTGCATCCCTTATTCCAGCAATGCAGGCTTATCGATCGAATATTTCCAAAATTTTAGCTAAAAATTAATTTTCGAGTCGACTATTCAACCTTTTAAAGTAATAAGAAAGTCCTATTAATCACCAAGGAGTATCATTTTTGTGAAAAAGTGCATAAAAATTGAACGTATTGGTATATTTGTGTTAAGCAGAAAAAAATTATTTTTATATGAAAAAATTAAGCCTGATACTTTTGATACTCGTTGGCTTTGGTTTTACCGCGCAGGCACAGCACGATCCAAATGATCAAATCATGTCTGCCAATTGGGATGTGATTGGCAATGTTGACTTTAAAACAGTTAAGGAAACCGAAATGTATGCTATTTTTAACAATGAAATTAAAAAGTACGCAGGCAAACCTTTCGAATTAGAAGGCTATATTGTACCTATCAAAGATGGCATGAAACAGAGCAAATTTATGTTATCTACCCTACCCATCAATCAATGTTTCTTCTGTGGAAAAAATGGCGTACCTATTATGGTAATGGTTGAATTGGTTGAACCGATAAAATTCACCTATCAAACAGTAAAAGTGAAAGGTATTTTGAAATTGAGTACAGCAAACGCTATGGACAACCCTCCCATTAGTTTGCTTAGCGGAAAAGCCCTTTAAAAATGACAAACACAAGTCCTATTGAAATTTTAAAACAAAATCATCTTAAACACACGAAACAAAGGATTCGTGTGCTGGAAGATATTTCTGCCAATACGACTGCTGTTTCGCAGCCAACCCTCGAAAAAAAATTAGGTAAAGAAATTGATCGGGTAACGTTATATAGAATTTTAAATACTTATGTAGAAAAAGGCATTCTTCATAGAATTGTTGATTTAAATGGAACTGCAAACTATGCGATCTGCTCGTCTGCGTGTTCAGCCGACCAACACCATGATGAGCATGTTCATTTTAACTGCACTCAATGCAATAAAGTATTTTGTTTAGCGACTAAAGTACCAGAAATTAGCATAGCCGAAGGATTTAAAGCAGAGGCAATTAGCTTAATTGCGTATGGAATTTGTAAAGAATGTAGTAAAGCTTAACACTTTGACAAACTTCCAAAGTTTATCAAAGTGTTAAATACTTAATTAGTGACCTTCATGCCCATCCACGCCGTGTGCATGTCCATGACTTAGTTCATCAGCAGTGGCTTCACGAACTGTTAATATTTTACCGGCGAAAATCAAGTTTTTTCCAGCCATCGGGTGATTTAAATCGACTGAAACAATAGTCTCAGAAACACCTGTCACACCCGCACGAAATTGGTTTCCATTATTATCTTGCAAAGGAATAACATCACCTACTTTTGGCAACTCCCCTGCTTCTTTAAACATATCAACAGGAAGATCTACATGGGCCGTCGCATCTAATTCTCCATAACCATCTGCTGGTGAAAGCTCAAAACTATACTCATCTCCTGCTTTTAAACCTAATAAATGCTCCTCAAATTTAGGCAACATCATACCTACACCAAACAAAAACACTAATGGTTGATCTTCATTTGCTTTTTCAACAAAAACTTGCTGACCTTCTGGAGTGGTAGTGTGCAGTTCATAAGTTAGGGACACTACTGTGTTAGAATTAATATTCATCTATTTTCTTTTAATTAATAAATTTTACTGCCTCGGCTATCGTACTTACAGGCAGCTGGCAAGTTTTATTTCGGCAAATATAAATCTTTGTTTGTTGGCTTTGCTTATTTTTTAACAAAGGAAGTTGACTTTTTGTTCCGCCTAATGTAATTTTATTTGGAATGTACAGTTCATGAAGCTTCTTTTTTTCAATTTTTAAGTCCTCGCCTACTAGTGCCACCTCATTGATACCAAAAACTTCATTTAATAATTGAATACTCCAATTTGAATACGCAGATCCATAACTTTTAATATTAGGTAATACAACACTGAGCATCTGTCGAGCCTTTTCAACATAACCTTCATCGTCAAAGTATAAACCTAGCTTTTGTAAGTTTTGTGCCATCACAGAATTCGATGCGGAAATAACATTATCCATTATTTCATGCTTTCGCGCTATCAAGGATTCGCTTGTTGAAGATGTATAAAACAACATTGGACTGTTTTCATCCTTAAAATTTGTTAAAACATAATCCGTTAACATCTTAGCTTCTTCTAACCATTCATCATCGAAATCCGCTTCATACAAAGCAATCAACGCCTCTATAAAAAATGCGTAGTCATCTAAGAAGGCAGTTATACTAGCCTTTCCATCTTTGTAGTTTCGAAGCATCCCCTGTCCATCAATGATTAAATTTGCTAGTATAAATGTTGCTGCTTCTTTTGCATCCCGATAATAAGAATTATTTCCAAATACCAATGCAGCTTCTGCCAATGCTTTAATCATCATACCATTCCAAGCTACTAAACATTTATCATCTAAACCTGGCCTTATTCGTTCCTTTCTCTTGGTTAATAACTTATGTTTTGCCTCTTGGACAATCCTTCGCACCTCTTCTACCTTCAAATTATTCGCCTCTGCAAATTCCTCATCGGTAAACTTCCTTTGCAAAACATTGCTTTTCTCTTCTTCCCAATTACCTTCTTGGGTAACGTTATAATAAGCAGTCATTAAGCCTCCGTTCTCTCCCACAACGCTTTTAAACTCTGCCTTCCCCCAAATATAGAACTTACCTTCAACCCCCTCGCTATCAGCATCTAATGCAGCATAAAACAAACCATCAGGCGACCTCATCTCTCTATTTACCCATTCAATAGTTTCTACTACTACTTCTTTATATAAGGGAATTTTTAAATACTGATAAGCTTCTGTGTACAATGAAATTAATTGTGCGTTATCATAAAGCATTTTCTCAAAATGTGGAACATGCCAACGTTCATCAACCGAATAACGGGCAAAACCACCCCCTATCTGATCATAAATTCCGCCAAATGCTATTTTTTCCAGAGTAAGCATAGCCGATATTGCAGTAGCCTCATCTTTCATAAGATAACTAAAGCGCAGCATAAAAACCCAGTTATTAGGTAATGGGAATTTCGGAGCCCTGTTATACCCTCCTTCAGCCATATCAAAATGACGTTTCCAAGGCTCAACAATCTCTATAAGCTGCTCATTGGTAAATATTGGCTCTACCGCTGCTCCAATAATTTTTTCTGCTTGATTAATGCCGTCTGTTAGCCGGCTAGCATAACCAATTGCTTTTTCTGGCTCATTTTTCCAAAGATTAGCCACATTCAATAAGATGTTTATCCAATCATTTTTTCTAAAATAGGTACCCCCATAGATAGGCCGCTGATCTGGTAAGCAAATTGCATTGAGTGGCCATCCGCCGTTCCCATTCATCAACTGAACCGCCAACATATAAATCTGGTCAATATCGGGCCGTTCTTCCCTATCTACCTTAATGCAAATAAAATGCTTGTTCATCACCTCCGCAACTTCAAAACTCTCGAAACTTTCATGCTCCATCACATGGCACCAGTGACAGGCGGAATATCCAATGCTTACTAAAATCAATTTATTTTCTTGCTTTGCCTTTTCCAATGTAGCTGAGTTCCATTCGTGCCATTCAACTGGATTGTAAGCATGCTGCAATAAATATGGAGAAGAAGCGTGGATAAGATTATTAGGTTCTGTCATGGAGGTAGGATATGAATGTTTGAAGCTATAAAGCTATAAATAACTACAAACCTAATTAAATTTAGTTTTTCCTTTTTATACTTAACTTTACGATAATTAACTAACCGTAACGCAAGAATGAAAATCACCCACACCGAAATCTATCGCTTCAGCATTCCGATGGAACCCTTTGTAATAGCCACAGGCACCATGCACTTTGCACAAAATGTATTCATTAAAATTTATACAGATAAAGGAATTTACGGGGTTGGTGAATGCTCTGCCTTTCCCATGATCGTAGGGGAAACGCAAGAAACCTGCTTAGCTATGGCGAAAGACTTTGCCCAGATATGGAAAGGCAAAAACCCGTTGGAAATACCTGAACGGATGGCAGATTTATTAGCTTATGCAGATCATAATGCAACCATTAAGAGTGCATTTGACATGGCATTATTTGACATAGCAGCAAAAAATGCGCAGTTGCCACTATATCAATTTTTAGGTGGAAGCAAAAGAGTTATCGAAACTGATATGACAATTGGTATTGATACCCCTGAGGGAATGGCGGCTACCGCAGTTAAATATCAAAAAAACGGGTGCAACATTATCAAAATAAAACTCGGGAAAAAAGTAAATGAAGATATAGAAAGGGTTAAAAAAATTAGGGAAGCAGTTGGCGAGCACATGACGTTACGTTTAGATGCAAACCAAGGCTGGAGTTTTGATGATGCTTTATTTGCTTTGGGTGAGCTTGAATCTCAAAACATAGAATTTTGTGAGCAACCTATGCGCACTTGGTACGATGACCGATTACCCGAACTTGCCCTAAATTCTCCAATTAAGTTAATGGCCGATGAGAGTTGCTATAACCATCATGATGCCAGAAAACTTATCCAAAGTAAAGCCTGTGAGTACTTAAATATCAAATTCGCAAAATCTGGAGGCATACTTGAGGCTCAAAAAATACACGAAGAAGCCTTGCAAACTGGGGTTAAGTGCATGATTGGGAGCATGCTGGAAAGTAGGATTGCACTAAGTGCCAACCTACATTTTGCCTTGGCAAGTCCGAATGTTATATATTTCGACTTAGACACTTGTTTATTAGGTCATTTGGTTGATCCGGTGGTAGGCGGCCTCACATACGAAGGTTATTCTTTAACGGTACCAGATGAACTTGGAATTGGAGCAGATGCTGATGAAGCATTTTTAAAAACTTGCGGGAAATGGATTGTTTAACAAAGAATTTTCGTCTAACTTAAATGCCAGTTGGTCGATAATTACGAAGTTTTCGTATAAAATACAAGAGATCTGTGCAACTTTTTTCTGATTTGATCGTCCTATCTACAAATCAAATCACACAAAAAACTTAAATTATGAGAACCTCAATTAAAACAATCATTGCTACAGGCTTATTGACTTTAGCAATCTCAATTTCAAGTGTTTACGCCGTTAATGTACCAGCACTAAAATCCATATCGACATACGGCGCTGATATTTCATCTATCAAAAAGATCATTGTTAGTGGCAATGTGTATGTTAATCTGGTGCAAGCATCTAAATCTAAAATCTTATACGAAAATAAAAATAACGCAAATGTTGTAATCAAGAGAGTTAACAATTCGTTAATTATTGAGGGGGGTGATGCTTCTCTAGCAGGGGAAATCACAGTGTATGTTAATGATATTTACAGGATTGATGCTTCTGGAAATGCAATGGTAAGCACAAAAGATCCATTTACATTAAAAAACCTCCAAATTTTCGTAAAAGAAAATGCCAAGGTAGATGTTAACGCTAAAACAGAAAGCTTATACACTGTAATACATGACGGTGCGGAGTTAAAACTACAAGGTCATACAAAAAATCATATATTGACTATGGATAACCTTTCTAAAATTACATTAGCGAATTTCAGCGCGATAAAAACAGATAAAAACAATTCAGAAATCGCTTACGCGACGGTTAAATTTTAATACACCAAACAAACATATAATAGCTAGCAAACTTTAACGTAAGTTTTCTAGCTATTTTTATGGAATAAACATTTGCTGAAATTGCAAACTATCGCCATTAAAAGCATTAAAATCTACCACATGGTTAATGCCATTTATGCGAGCCTTATCTGAATGTTGCCAGAATTTCCAAGCTTTATCTTCCAGCTTTAACTTAGGTTGATGATAATGCGCAACCCAAAATGGATGATGTGGATAATACTTCTCGAGATACCGCTGATAAAACGTAAGTCCAGTATAAATGATAGGCCTAACTTTTGCGCGTTCCTCAACCCTCACTACAAAGGCATTTAACTCCTTTCTCATCTTTTCCGGACTTACTCCATCTAAACTTTCCACATCAACTACGGGTGGTAAATCTCCTTTTTCTATAGTTATCGTTTGTAAAAAGAAGTTTGCCTGCCATAAACCAGACTTCTGAGGTCTGAAAAAATGATAAGCGCCAACTTTTATTCCTGATTTTGGTGCCTCTCGCCAATTGCGCTGAAAATATGGGTCGACACTTAAAATACCTTCTGTCGCTTTGATAAAGGCAAAATCAATTTTAACGCCATCATCTTCCATAGCGCTTACTTTCTGCCAATCTATTTTACCCTGATAATAAGAAACATCGATACCGTGGATCGTGTATTTCTTTGGAATTTTAATCTCGTAACTTTCGTAGGTTCTATAGTTTTTATCATCATCAGGATGCCGCAACCAAAACCAAGCAGATGAAGCTATTTTTAACACATAACCATAATAAAATGGGGATAAAAGCACTAGCAAAATACTAGCTATAGCAAATTTCAGCTGTAAGGATAAACCTTTGCTTTTCTTCCGAGACGGTTTGCGTTTGCGAACAGGCATCTTTTAAATAATTAAACCACCTAAGATTAGGTTTCCTAGGTGGTAAAAATTATATAATTACTTACTTAATTCAGCAAAGTATTTATGGAATAACGGCAGAGTCTCAATGCCTTTATAGTAGTTATAAATATCATACTTTTCATTTGGTGAATGTAAAGCATCGCTATCTAAGCCAAAACCAAATAATACTGATTTAATGCCTAATACATCTTCAAATAAGGCAACAATAGGAATACTTCCGCCTCCACGTGTTGGAATAGGTTTTTTACCAAAACTTATTTCGATCGCTTTTTCTGCTGCCTTATAAGCGATGCTATCAGTAGGTGTAACTACGGGCTCACCGCCATGGTGTGGTGTTACTTTAACTTTCACATAATCAGGTGCAATACTTTCAAAATGTTTAGTAAAAATTTCACTTATTTCTTCTGAACTTTGGTTCGGCACAAGGCGCATCGATATTTTAGCATTTGCTTTACTTGGTAAAACGGTTTTCGCCCCCTCACCTATGTAACCGCTCCAAATACCATTCACTTCAAGTGTAGGCCGGGTTCCAGTTCGCTCTAAAGTAGTATAGCCTTTTTCTCCCCATTCAGAATTGATTTCGAGATCTTCCTTATATTCCTTTAGATCAAACGGAGCAGTATTAAGTGCTTGTCTTTCTTGTTCGCTTAGGTCGACTACCTTATCATAAAATGCCGGGATAGTAATATGATTATTTTCGTCGTGCAAAGAAGCTATCATTTTACATAATATTGTAGCTGGATTAGCTACGGCACCACCGTATACACCAGAATGTAAATCTCTGTTAGGCCCTACTACTTCCACCTCCATGTAAGCCAAACCACGCAAACCTGTTTCAATGGAAGGATTTTCCATGCTAATCATAGATGTATCCGAAATTAATACTACATCAGCCTTTAAACGTGCTAAATTCGCATTCACAAAAATGCCTAAATTAGCCGATCCTACTTCCTCTTCCCCCTCGATCATAAATTTCACATTACAGGCCAACGTATTGGTCTGCATCATCAATTCAAATGCCTTTACATGCATGTAAAACTGTCCCTTGTCATCGCAGGCGCCACGTGCGTAAATTTTTCCGTCCCTTACTGTAGGTTCAAATGGAGGTGTTTTCCACAGTTCTAAAGGATCTGCCGGTTGCACATCGTAATGCCCATATATTAATACAGTTGGCAATTTTGGATCAATGATTTTTTCTCCATATACGATTGGATATCCAGCTGTCTCACAGATTTCAACTTTGTCGGCCCCAGCATCTTTCAATTTCTGAGCAACAAATTCAGCGGTTTTTAATACATCACCTTTATATTTTGGGTCAGCACTTACAGATGGGAATCGCAACAATTCAAACAATTCATCTAAAAAACGCTGCTTATTGTCTTCAACATATTTTTTTATCTCTTGCATAACTAATAGATTTTAGACAAATATAGCTATTTTGGCACCTTTAACGAATAGAATGATGTCTGACTTTACAAATAATGCTATTGAAATTGATCAGCTTCCGAAATATCAGGAAGTTAGATTAAACAGCCTTCACCCAAACTATTGGAAAGTTATTTTAATTAATATTTCCATTTCTTTTCTTCTATGCGGAGTCGGCCTAGCTGCCTTCATCTACTTCAACGAACGGGTTAGGCCCTATGCACCCTACCTTATCGGCACATTTGTATTAGTTTTAATCCTAGTTATTCTTTTATATCGTGCAAGTTTTAAAAAACGGGGATTTTCATTAAGAGAAAAAGATATTATCTACAAAAGCGGAATTATAGCGGAAACAACCTCCGTAATTCCATTCAATAGAATTCAACATGTTGCTTTAAACGAAGGAATGTTTTCCAGAATGTATAGATTAGCTACCCTTCAAATTTATACTGCAGGCGGTTCTTCAGGGCATATGAGTATAGCTGGCATTCCCGCGGACCAAGCGAAGCCGATGAAAGAAGCATTACTTAAAAAACTAAGCTTAGTGGAGCAGTAATGAATAACGATTTCAGCAAACCTCAACGACAATCGATCGCAGGCGTAGTGATTATGGCTGCAGCCTACTTATATAAAATCATCAAAGCTTCCATTATTCCAATTATACTTTTATTGGTCAAGCTGCAAGCCGAAAAGTTAACCTATATATTCATTGCAATGGGAGCGATATTAATTATTGCTTTATTTTTTTCGTACTTAAGCTACCGAAAGTTCACATTTTTCCTAGACGACGCCAAACAAGAATTTGTGATCAACAAAGGGATATTTAATCGTTCATTACTTACGATCCAACTGGACAAGATCCAACAGGTAAACATTAATCAATCGCTATTACAGAAAACAATCGGTGTATACAGTTTGAGTATTGATACTCCGGGTGGCGAAAATAACGAAGTGATGATCCAGGCAATCGACGAGCAAATAGCCTATAATTTAAAAGAACATCTATTAAATGGACAAAAAATATCTTTTGGAGAGCCGGCTAGCTTAGCCGAAAACACCCCGTTTTTCAAATTAAGTGCCATTACTTTATTTAAAGTTGGCCTTACTTCAAATTACGGGAGTAGCATAGCATTACTTGCAGGCTTTTTATTTGCGCTTTTCCATAATACCAAAGAAATATTGCAGGCGTTTGATACCGACAACGGGCAAGTTGAGGAAGCGATTAAAACTGGATTTTCAGTAGTTTCAGCGGGGATACTAACGACTATATTTCTATTTTTATTACTTGCAATCAACATCATTAGAACTTTTGTAATTTATTTCGATTTTAATATTAGCAAACATAAATTATCCCTCTTACTCTCTTCAGGCCTGCTTGCCAAAAAGAATACATTGGTTAGCCCCAACAAGGTGCAAATGACCCGCTATAGCCAGAATTACTTTCAAAAAAAGTTCAACATCATAAACTTGAAGTTAAGGCAAGTGGGCTCAGAGAATCTAAACAAAGATGATGATATACCTAAATCCAATTTACAGATCCCAGGATGTAGCCCTGCTGAAAAAGATGAGCTATTAATGATGATTTTGGGGAAATTACCCGAACCATCCAACACCTATCTTCCAAATTACCGGTTTTTGAATATCCCGATAATTTTAATGGCGATTATTCCTACTGGCATATTTTATATTTTTTGGTTTAACTTTCGAGAATTACATAATTATTATCCATTAAGTATTGTTTATTTCCTAGTTACTTGCTGTATGATTTACTTTAGTTACAAAAGACATCGTCTTTTAGTAGATCAAGAGTTTATCATTAAAAGAAGTGGTATTTGGGATGTTTCTCACGAAATTATCGTTCCTCATAAAATTCAAGCTATTACTACTTTTCAGTATCCATGGCATAAAAGAGCAGACATTGGGCACATTAACTTACATACCGCAGCTGGAATTATTCATTTTCGGTACGGAAACTACACCGAAATTAAAAGATTGGCTAACTACTGGTTATATCAAGTTGAAAGTGGCAGTGATGAATGGATGTAGGTATTTACCAACACTCTTTTTATAAGCACATAGAATTTCCTATTTTTGGGCTTTAAAAGACAGGACAGATTTGGATTATTTAGCAGGATTAAACCCCCAACAAAGAGCAGCAGTAGAAAACACCCAAGGACCAGTAATGATTGTTGCAGGCGCAGGTTCTGGTAAAACAAGAGTTATTACTTATAGGGTGGCACATTTGATACAAAAAGGTGTTGATCCATTTAATATTTTAGTACTCACGTTCACCAATAAAGCGAGTAAAGACATGCGAGAGCGAATAAGCAAAGTGGTGGGTGGTGAAGCCAAAAACATTTGGATGGGGACTTTTCACTCTGTATTTGCTAAAATTTTACGCGTAGAGGCGGAGAAAATAGGTTATCCATCTAATTTTACGATCTACGACACTGACGATAGCAAAAGCCTAATCCGTACAATTTTGAAAGAAATGCAGTTGGATGACAAACTGTACGCCGCAAACATCGTTTTTAATCGCATTTCCTCCGCTAAAAACAACTTGGTTTCTGCTACTGAATATTTAGAAAATGATCAAATCCAAGCAGAAGACATCGGCAACAAGCGTCCCCTTTTAGGCTTAATTTATGAAACCTATGCTAAACGCTGCTACAAAGCAGGGGCGATGGATTTTGATGATCTATTATTTAAAACCAACGTTCTGTTAAAAAACCACCCTGATGTACTAAATAAGTATCAGCAAAAGTTTAGGTATTTAATGGTCGATGAGTATCAGGATACCAATTTTTCTCAATACACTATAGTAAAAAAGTTAGCAGCCGCCTACCAAAATATTTGTGTAGTAGGTGATGATGCCCAAAGTATCTATGCTTTCCGGGGGGCAAACATTCAAAATATCCTAAACTTTGAAAGGGATTACCCTGATTTAAAAGTATATAAGTTAGAACAGAATTACCGTTCCACTCAAAACATCGTCGAAGTTGCAAATAGCATTATTGCGAACAACAAGAACCAGCTCGAGAAAAATGTATTTTCTGATAATGAGAAAGGTGATCGTATTAAGGTTTCACGTGCCTTTACGGATAATGAAGAGGGAAAATTAGTTGCTGAGGCAATTGTTCAAGATCGGTTAAATAAAGGGCTCGCGCATAAAGATTTTGCCATCTTATATCGCACCAATGCCCAAAGCAGGGCAATGGAAGAAGCCTTGAGAAAATTAAATGTGCCGTACAAAATTTATGGTGGGCTGTCATTTTATCAACGAAAAGAGGTAAAAGATCTCATTGCTTATTTCCGGTTAACCTTTAATCCTGCTGATGAAGAAGCGATAAAAAGAGTTATTAATTATCCCCGTCGTGGCTTAGGTGATACCACGGTTGAGAAAATTTCCGCGGCGGCCGACCAACATGATACAACCATGTGGCAGGTAATTTGTCATCCGCAACAATATGTCCAAGGTAGAATTGCAAATCAGTTAAATGATTTTGCAGTTATGATCCAAAGTTTTGCAGCTGAATCTAAAAAATTGGACGCTTATGACACTGCGTTATATATTGCCCAACATTCGGGAATTTTAAAAGAATTACACATCGATGATAGCGTGGAAGGCCGAAGTAGATATGAGAATATACAGGAGCTACTGAATGGGATTAAAGAATTTGCTGAACGCGAAGATATAGAAGACCGTAGCTTGGCCATTTTTATGCAAGACATTGCTTTATTAACAAACGATGACCGCCAGAACGATAAAGATGCAGATACTGTCTCATTAATGACGATTCACTCTGCTAAAGGTCTGGAGTTTAAAAATGTATTTGTTGTGGGTTTGGAAGAAAATCTTTTTCCCTCGCAGATGTCGTTAACCTCCAGAACAGATTTAGAAGAAGAAAGACGATTGTTTTATGTAGCAATAACCCGTGCAGAAAAAAAATTAACCTTAACCTACGCTACCTCACGATATCGTTGGGGAACATTAACTTCTTGTGAACCTAGTCGTTTTATCAATGAAATTAACCCATCCTACCTGGAACTCGAGGTTGTAAAACCAGCGAGAAGCAGTTTTGGCGAAAATAGTTTTGACAATGAACGTAAAAGTTGGACCCAGCAACGTGAATCCGTCGGGAAACCAAAAATTACTAGTCCCGCCAGCAGCGCGGCCATCATTAGACCAAAAACAACTTCCATTCTTCCAAAAGCCCACATACCAACTGCCGGTTTCACACCGAATGCAGCTAATGAGTTTCAGAATGGAATGGATGTTGAACATGAAAAATTCGGTTTTGGGAAGATTGTTAACTTAGAAGGTATGTTGCCAGATGTTAAGGCTACTGTATTCTTCCAGGGCTTGGGGAACAAACAATTGCTATTGAAATTTGCAAAGTTGAGAATTGTGAAGTAAAAAATGCTTTCTTTATAAGTAAATTAACCGTATATTTGTAATGCAATTGTTCATTTCGATGAACTCTTAACCGTAATATTCCTTGAGAAAACATAGATTTAGTTCTCCTAACAAGCTATTTTTCTATTCCGGTTAATTCATAATGCTTTTGCAATAGATTTTTAATTTTATATTTAAGCAAAATCCATCATGAATTTCGATTATAATACTACACGAAGTGATTTAATTTTGGCAGAGTATGGCCGTAATGTACAAAACATGGTTAAGTACATTATCGACTTGCCAACAAAAGAAGAACGCAATAAATACGCGCAAGCCGTTATAGATTTAATGGGTTTTTTGAACCCTCATTTACGGGATGTGGCCGATTTTAAGCATAAACTCTGGGACCATTTGCATATTATTTCTGATTATAAAATTGACGTAGACAGTCCCTACCCTAAACCCTTACCGGAAGCCGCTCAATTTAAGCCTGAGCACATCGGTTATCCACAGCAAAGAATTACCTATAAACATTATGGTAAAACTGTTGAGAAGCTGATTGCCAAAACAATGGAAGAAGAACATCCTGAACGTAAAGCAGCGATGGTTCAAGGTATTGCCAATTTCATGAAAATGGCCTACGTGCAATGGAATAAGGACAATGTTGCTGATGAGGTTATTCTTAAAAACCTACGTGAGCTTTCGGGAGGAAATTTAGTATTGGAAGAAAACGTAAACTTGCAAAAAGTTGAGTTTAGACCAGCTCCAGCACGTTCGAATAACAATAATCGAGGCAGGAATAACAATAAAGGTCGCCAAAACAATAATGGCCGTCCGCAACAAAGAAATAATCCAAAACAAAGACATTAAAAACCTGTTCGTCTCTACGATCTTATTTAAAAAACATGAATGCATTCGAAATTATAGGTGGCAAGAAATTAAAAGGTGAAATTACTCCACAAGGGGCAAAAAATGAAGCTTTACAGATAATTTCAGCGGTGTTATTAACAGATAAGAAAATTACCATCAGTAATATTCCAGATATTAAAGATGTAAATAAACTTATTGAGCTTTTGGGTGATTTAGGTGTAGCAATTGAACGTTTGAATAAGGACACTTATACCTTTGAAGCAAAAAACATTAACCTGGACTTTTTTCAATCTGATGTTTTCAAGACAAAAGGAGGAGGCTTAAGAGGTTCGATTATGATCGTTGGCCCGCTTTTGGCACGTTTTGGAAAAGCCGCTATCCCTAAGCCAGGCGGTGATAAAATTGGCCGTCGTCGACTAGACACTCACTTTTTAGGATTTGAAAAATTAGGCGCTAAATTTGTATACGATTCGAAAAAAGCCTTTTTTAATGTAGATGCTACAAATCTGAAAGGAGCTTATATCTTATTGGATGAAGCTTCGGTAACTGGGACAGCAAATATTGTAATGGCTGCAGTGCTGGCAAAAGGAACAACAACCATTTACAATGCTGCTTGTGAACCTTACTTACAGCAATTATGTAAAATGTTAAATAGAATGGGTGCTCAAATTTCGGGCATCGGCTCTAACCTTTTAACAATAGAGGGTGTTAAAAAATTGGATGGTACCGAGCATAAAATGTTACCTGACATGATCGAAATTGGTTCATTTATCGGTCTTGCGGCGATGACCGAATCGGAGATTACCATTAAAAATGTACAATATGACGAGCTTGGCGTTATACCTGAAGTATTTAAAAAGTTAGGAATAAAACTGGAACGGAGAGGTGATGACATTTTTGTTCCTTCTCAAAAACATTATGAACTCGACACCTTTATTGATGGCTCTATTTTAACGCTCGCTGATGCACCATGGCCAGGTTTTACACCAGATTTATTAAGCATCATTCTAGTTGTAGCTACCCAGGCTAGAGGAAACGTATTAATTCATCAAAAAATGTTCGAAAGCCGCCTATTTTTTGTTGATAAACTGATAGATATGGGAGCTCAAATTATCCTATGCGACCCGCATCGTGCAACGGTAAATGGAATCGACAAGAAGTATAAATTAAGAGGTATCAGCATGACATCTCCCGATATTAGAGCAGGAGTTTCATTGCTCATCGCTGCTCTATCAGCAGAAGGAACCTCAACGATTTACAATATTGAGCAAATTGAACGGGGTTATCAAGATATTGATACGAGGTTAAGAGCTTTAGGGGCCCAAATAAAACGCGTTGAGGGCTCTGGGCCTAGTCACTAAATGACTAGCCCGAGATTGCTTCAATAATATCATATTGGGTAATAATACCGAATTTACCCTGCTCATCTTCCACTAAAACGGCACTGTTATCTTTATTGATCATTGCCGAGATTTTATCAATTGAAGTGTTTAAGTCTACAAACGGTAGAGAAGCCGTCATGATTTCTCTTACGGCACTTGACTTCAATGAAGGATTTTCTAAAAGAGATTCTAAGATATTGCTCTCTGTTACCTTCCCAACTACCATCCCCTGTTGGGTAATTGGTAACTGTGAAATACTAAGGGTCTTCATCACATTGATAGCCTCAGTGATAGTCTTCTCACAATCCAAAGTTACCACTTCGTGATTGGATTGTTTAGCTAAAATAGTGCGGGCCGTGAGTTTTTTATCTTTTAAAAAGCCTCTTTCTCTTAACCAGTCTTCGTTATACATTTTGCCCATATACCGACTACCATGATCATGAAAAATCACCACCACCACATCCTCAGGTTTTAATTTGTCTTTAAGCTGCAATAATCCGGCAATAGCCGAACCAGCAGAATTTCCCGCAAATATCCCCTCTTTGCGCGCAATCTCCCGGGTCATTAATGCAGCATCTTTGTCAGTTACCTTCTCAAATAAGTCAATTACGTCAAAGTTTACATTTTGTGGCAAGAAATCTTCACCTATCCCTTCTGTAATATATGGATAAATTTCATTCTTATCCAGTATTCCAGTTTCCTTATACTTCTTAAATACCGAACCATAAGTATCTATGCCCCAAACTTTGATGTTCGGGTTCTGCTCTTTTAAATATTTGCCTGCTCCAGAAATGGTACCTCCTGTACCTACTCCAACTACGAGATGCGTTATTTTACCCTCAGTCTGCTCCCAAATCTCCGGACCGGTTTGCTCATAATGAGCCATGGAGTTGGATAAATTATCGTATTGATTTGGTTTCCATGAATTGGGAACTTCACGTTCTAGCCGTGAAGAAACAGTATAATAAGAACGAGGGTCTTCGGGATCTACGTTTGTGGGACAAACAATTACTTCGGCTCCAAATGCACGGAGCGCATCAACTTTCTCTTTCGATTGTTTATCTGTAGTGGTAAAAATACACTTGTAGCCCTTGATAATCGCTGCCATAGCAAGTCCCATTCCAGTATTGCCCGAGGTTCCCTCAATAATGGTTCCACCAGGCTTTAAAACTCCACTCTTCTCAGCATCTTCAATCATTTTTACCGCCATACGGTCTTTAATTGAATTGCCGGGGTTAGTCGTTTCGATCTTGGCTAAAACCGTTGCAGGAATAGCAGAAGTAATGTTGTTTAATTTTACCAATGGTGTGTTACCAATGGTTTCCAGAATATTATTATACCACATACTACAAAAGTACAAATTGACGATAAGTATTCTATGATTTAAAATTTATTCAGAATAAAGTTTTAATATATTAAGAAAATTATAATTATATTCTTTAAACTACCATATAAGTATACTTTAAAGACTATAAAATTAGGTTAATTGATATCTCTTGCCTGGAAGGATTGTTATTATCCCTTGGATTTCGAGCGTTAATAAAGCCATTGTGAGCTTGCTCTGCGAAAGGTTTGTCCGATAACTTAATTCATCAACATCCATAACATTGGCTTTTAATGAATCGACTATGAATTTCTCTACTGCTGTTAAGTTGAGTGGCAGCTGTGCTTGTACATTAACTTTTTTATCTGCTTCATCCCAAGCCAGGTAATAAATAAGATCACGTGGATGATTAATAAGACCTGCCCTATTTGTTTTGATAAGAAAGTTACAACCTGCTGAATATTCATCATTCACTCTCCCAGGAAAGGCATAAACATCTCTAGCATATGAATTTGCTATATCTGCAGTGATCAATGCTCCTCCTTTGCTTGAAGCTTCAACCACAACAAGCACATCGCATAGACCAGCAATAATCCTGTTTCTTTTTGGAAAATTTTCTTTGTCGGGCATTGTCCCAGGCAAAAACTCTGTTAATAAACCCCCATTCCCAATCATTTTACGGGCAACATCTGCATGCGCCGGTGGATAGATGCGATCCAGTCCATGCCCTAAAACGCCAATGGTGGGTATCTCAGCAACTAAGCTTTCTTTATGCGCCGCTACGTCAATGCCATAAGCTAGTCCACTCACCACCAAAACATTATAGCACATCAGTGTTTCGATCAGCTGCTTGCACAGTGCTTTACCATAAGGAGTGGCATTGCGGGTACCTACAATACTTACTACCCGTTTTTGATTAAAATTTGCTTTCCCTTTAAAATAAAGCAATACTGGTGCATCATAGCAATTACGCAATCTATTTGGGTAGTTTGCATCTGTATAAAATAATACTTCTATCTTATTTTTCTTGATGAAAGCTATTTCCTTTTCAGCTTTTATCAAGGCATCCGTATTCAAAATTGATGAGGCGATCTTTTCTCCGATACCGTCAATCTTGAGTAACATATCCTTTTTAGCAGCAAACACAGATTCGGCATCTCCAAATGCTAGCAATAGTTTTTTTGCTTGCCTTGAGCCAATATTTTTAATTAGGGTAAGTGCTATTTTGTGAACTAAACTCATTGATTCAAAGGTAAAACATTATGTGGATTGGCATCTTACAATAATTTTATCTTCCTATAAATCAATTAATTAAATACCTAACTATAAAAATAGTTTGATAACTATAAAAATAGTAGTAAATTTAATTTAACAAAAAGAAAATATTACTATGAGAGAGTTAACAAAAGCCGAAGAGCAAGTCATGTTGATCCTATGGGAAATGAAGGAGGGACTAGTAAAAGATGTAATTGATAAAATGGATCCTCCTAAGCCTGCCTACAATACCGTTTCTACAGTGATAAGAGTTCTGGAAGGAAAAGGTTTCCTATCTCATAAGGCAATTGGGAATACCCATATTTATTTTCCTCTTATTACCGAAGATGAGTATAAGCATTTTGCATTTGATAAAGTGATGAACAATTATTTCGAGAACAATTATCAAAGTCTAGTTTCCTTTTTGGTGAAAGAGAAGAACATGGATATGGAGGAGCTTGATGAATTAATTGCCTTGGCTGAAAAACTTAAAAACGCAAAATGATGAGCTGGTTGTATTATTTACTCGAAGCAAACCTGTATTTGATCCTGTTCTACGGTTTTTACCGTCTGCTTTTGCAAAATGAAACTTTTTATAGCTTAAATCGCTACTTCCTCTTGGCTTCTACCTTTATATCATTTGTTTTACCCGTTTTTCAATTAGGATTTTTAAAGCCTTCCCAATATCAGTATCACGGAGATATGCTATATGAGATACCTCCACCCCCTATGGAACCACCCAGCTCTGCTGACATTAGTAGTTCATTTGCAGTTATAAATTGGTTATATCTGTTTTACCTCCTTGTCGCTTTCTTTTTTGCCCTTAAGCTAAGTTTTAGCATTTATAAAATCATAAAAATCTGGCTTAAGGCTAAGAAGCATACTGCTGGCGATATCACTTTGGTGGAAGTGAATGGAGAATCAACCGCATTTTCTTTTTTTAATCTGTTGTTTATACATCCGGGATTAGCCCATCAACCGGCAGTTTTAAAGCATGAAATGGTCCATATCAAACAGAAGCACAGTTTTGATGTCCTATTCTTTGAACTAGTACAAATTATTAGTTGGTTCAATCCTGTTCTTTATTTCATTAAAAAAGACATCAAGCTCTTGCATGAATATATTGCTGATGAACTGACCACCAGCACTGACATGCACAAGCATGAATATGCCTTATTTTTGATCCAAAACTCATTTGGATTAAGGGCACAACCAATTACGAATCAAATTTTCAATCAATCAATATTAAAAAGGAGAATTAACATGTTAAACAAAAAGAGAACAGCGAGCGGGGCAAGGCTCAGGCTGCTGTTGGTGCTACCCCTAACGGCAGCAATGCTTTGTGCATCTACACTGGCATTTACAAAGGATTATGGCTATATTGATTTGCTTCCGGAGAAAAGCATTGCAATAGCGCCATTCCAGGAAAAACCAAAAGCACAGGGCATTAAAAAGGAGCAATCACCAAAAGCTAAGTATGCCACGCAAGCAAAAACTAATCAAATTAAGTTTCCACCACCAATTGTGAAAGAGGTACCCGCTACTACCAAGCCAAAAGTTCAAAATCGATATATTGTAGCGTATAGAACCAATCGTAAGACCGGCAAGCCCTTTCGAGTGTACAATATGTATGTTGTGATAAATGGCAAACCGGTTGAAAATCAAGACAAATTTTATGGCGCTACCAACACTGAAAGTGTAACTATATTAAGCCAACAGGAAACTAAAAAAAGATATGGTATTGAAGGTGTATCTGGTGGGGTGGAAATTACAGGATCAAATATTAACTATTTAGCTGACATCGTACCCCCACCCCCAGTACAAGATATGGTAAAATTTCCTCCACCAATTGTAAAAACCGTACAACGGTACTTCACACCGAGCCTTAAACAAGATAAAGCTACTGGCAACTTTGTTGGGGTAGATAGTAGATATATCGTTGTGAATGGAGCCCCAGTTGAGGACAATAGTAAATTTTTAGGAATTACCCAAGCTGAAACAGTTACTTATTTGAGTCCGGCACAAGCTACACGAGTTTACGGGGAAGAAAAAGGCAAATATGGTGCAGTGGAGATTACGGGAACCAATATTGAATTTAATACACAAACAGATCAAATTAAGTTTCCTCCACCAATTATAAAGCTAGATGCACCAAAAACAAGTCCATCGCCTCCAAATCTCAAACTAAAAAAAGCAATACCACCTCCACAGGTAGAACCTCCTTCACAAAATAAAAAGACACAAAAATTCCCTCCGCTTATTGTAAAACCAGAGAAGGTTAAAGCGAAATATAAAATGGTTGAGGGCGATCCACTTACGGAAGTGAGAATAACTGGAGATCCGGCTACTTCTAGTAAACTAAATAGTGAAATCAAGGAATTGACTATCAAATTACTTGATACAGCTAAAGAAAAGACAAAAAATAAGTTTTAATCCTCTCTACTGAGGAATATAAACCACGAATTTGGTTTCAAAAAAATCTTCCTCAAAATAAGCTGAAAGCGGATGCAATTCTGCTTTCAGCTTTGATTCTTTAATCTCTTCGGTTAGATCCCCTCCCTTGAGATATAAAATACCATTGGGAATTGCATTGATATGCTCTTTTGCAAACTTTCCCCTAATCCATGGGTAAAAATCTACTAGGCGAGTTACCGCTCTAGAGACCACAAAATTATACTTTTCGTTAACCTGTTCAGCCCTTAAATGGCTAGCTTTTACGTTCGTTAAACCCAGAGAAGCTGCTACTTCAGTTACCACTTTAATTTTCTTACCAATTGAATCGACCAAATGAAAATATGTTTCTGGGAATAAAATAGCCAGTGGAATGCCTGGAAATCCTCCGCCTGTTCCAACATCTAAAACTTTCTCCCCTGGTTTAAATGTACAGAATTTCGCAATTCCTAAGGAATGTAAAATATGCCTTTCGTAAAGTTCATCAATATCCTTACGAGAGATCACATTGATCTGCGCATTCCAGAAACTATATAAATCATATAATTCAGCAAATTGTTCAAGCTGTAGCTCACTAATATTTGGAAAATATTTTAAAATAAGATCTGGGTTCACCATAACTATTTCCACTGTACTTTTTTAACAAATATAGAAACTATACCGTTAATCGTTAAAAACAAAAAATGAATAAGCTCTAAAATTGGAAACCACCATTTCAATTCCCCATAATTTAACCGGTTTAAGAGCCTCGTATATATTAAACTTCTATAAAGTATACTAAATCCGAAAATCCCCAAGGCTAAATAAAGTGTATTGCTGAAACCTAACAAGGCTATTCCAAACACATAAAATAAGAATTGAAATATAAATTGAATGGAAAGTATAATCCGATCTTTCGTTTTATAAAGCTTGCCCGCACCATAGTGACGCTTCTTTTGACGTAAATAAGCAATAAAAGAAGTCTTGGGTTCAGTCCAAACATGCGTATCGCGGTGTATTCGGATCTCCGTATTGCGGTTAGTTGCATTAGCGTTGACGAATAAATCGTCATCCCCCGATGGGATATGCATGTGCGCTGCAAAACCTTTATTTTTAAAGAACAATGATTTCTTATATGCCATATTTCTTCCTACAGCCATGTATGGCATTCCTTTTAACGCGAATGATAAGTAGTTAACCGCCGTAAAAAATGTTTCCAACCTAATGATACAATTCAATAAGGACCGCCTTTTTAAGTAAGGGGAGTACCCTAAAATAATCTCTGTATCCTCATTGATGGGTTGTTGCATCCCTTTCAACCAATTGGAAGATGCTGGAGTGCAATCCGCATCTGTAAAAACAAGCCACTCATTGCTGGCCGCTTTAATCCCCATTGTTACCGCAAACTTTTTCCCGGCAATAAACTTTTCTCCATCCGTTATCGTCACCACTTTTAATTTATCATATTTCTTCTGAAAGTCCTCGAGCAAATCCGCCGTACCGTCCCAAGACCTATCATTTACCACTATTAATTCAAATGCTGGATAATCTTGTGCTAGAAATTCAGGCAGATTTTTTTCCAAATTTGCCATTTCATTCCTAGCACATATAATTATGCTCACAGGCCGTAAGGTATTTTCCTGAATTTGATCAATTTTAAAAGAGAACAATCTTAAATGTACAAACAAGCTAAAATAGAGCTGTACAAGTAGACAAAAAATAAATGCACCTAGCAGGTAGGTTTCAATAGTGTTTAATTCCACAATGGTTTTCTAAAAGCCACAAATCTCTCATTTTTAATCTGATTTGTATCCTTTTGTTGATAAAATATATGCCGACTTCGTAAGTCGGCAGTTTTAAGGCCGACTTACGAAGTCGACCTTATTCCCTATTTCCAGAATTAAACGATTATTTTGGCTATTTTTGCATCCGATTTGATGAAGACCCATATATGAAATTTAATTTACAGGCAAACGACCCCCAATCAAAAGCAAGGGCAGGAACAATTACTACAGCCCATGGCGACATAAAAACACCTATTTTTATGCCTGTAGGTACCGCCGGAACAGTTAAAGCTGTGCATCAGCGGGAACTAAAAGAGGATATAAAGGCGCAGATTATTTTAGGTAATACTTATCATCTATACTTAAGACCGGGCTTGGATATTATTGAACCTGCAGGGGGCCTACATAAATTTATTGGCTGGGACAAACCTATATTAACTGATAGTGGTGGGTATCAAGTTTATTCTTTAAGTAAAGTTCGAAAAATAAAGGAAGAAGGTGTTACTTTCAGATCGCATATTGATGGTTCAAAGCATTTATTTACACCAGAATATGCCATGGACATTCAACGAACCATCGGGGCTGATATTATCATGGCCTTTGATGAATGCACCCCTTATCCCTGTGATTATAAGTACGCTGCCAATTCTATCAACATGACCCATAGATGGCTAAAACGTTGTTGTCATCGTTTTGATACCACAAATCCTAAATATGGCTTTGAACAAACCCTTTTTCCAATTGTACAGGGTTCTGTATATAAAGATTTGCGCATAAAATCGGCGGAATTCATTGCTAGTATGGATCGTGAAGGGAATGCAATTGGTGGTTTATCGGTCGGCGAACCGGCGGAGGAAATGTATGCGATGACAGAAGTGGTGTGTAATGTCTTACCAGCAGAGAAACCCAGATACCTGATGGGTGTAGGTACACCAGTCAATATTTTGGAGAATATTGCGTTAGGCATAGATATGTTTGACTGTGTAATGCCAACAAGAAACGCAAGAAATGGGATGCTGTTTACTAAAAATGGCATCATCAACATCACCAATAAAAAGTGGGAAAATGATTTTTCTCCAATAGACGCTGATAGCGGCTTATATGCTGATCAGGTTTATTCAAAAGCCTATTTAAGGCATTTGATGCATTCTAAAGAGATACTTGGAGCTCAGATTGCCACACTTCATAACCTTCATTTCTATTTATGGCTTGTAAATGAAGCTAGAGAGAAAATAATAGCTGGTGAATTTTACGCTTGGAAAAACAAAATGGTTGGTATATTAGGGAATAAATTATAAATGAACTTTTTTCGCAAACGCTTAAAAATTATTGACGCCTTTATTATCGGCAAATACCTGGGTACTTTCGTATATACCCTTATGCTGTTTGTGGTTATTATTGTGATTTTTGACCTCTCGGAAAAACTCGATGATTTCTTGGAAAGTAATATGAGTATTTGGGAGGTTCTTACTCAATATTACGCTGGCTCTATTCCATTTTACGTGAACATGCTGTCCCCGCTGATCAATTTCATTGCCGTAATTTTCTTTACTGCTAAAATGGCCGATCAAACTGAAATTGTACCTATACTGAGTGGTGGGGTTAGTTTTAACAGGTTCTTACGTCCATATTTTATTTCGGCATTCATCATTTTTTCAGTCAACCTTCTTTCTAATCTTTATGTACTTCCTTATACTAATAAAATCAAGAATAAGTTTGAAAATGAGGTTGTTAACAAGAAGGATCCTTATACTAAGGAAAAAATACATATGAAATTGGACAGCAATACCTATATTTTTATCAATTCATTCGACAATAAAACAAACGTGGGTTATAGCTTCACCCTTGATAAATTTAAAGGTGATGTTCTTCAAAAGAAGTTAATTGCCCAAACCATTAAATGGGATACTTTAAAACGAAAATGGACATTATCCGACTATTCGGTACGAAATATTGATGGTTTAAAAGAAAAAATGATCTATGAAACTACCGTACCTAAAGATACCACGCTAGATATGAAGCCCGACGATTTCTCGGCATATGGAAACATTTTTGAAAGCTTAAGCAATAAAGAACTATCTGATAAAATCACCAAAGAAAAAATCAGGGGCTCCGGTGTCATGAACGATTTGTTATTTGAACAATATAAGCGGTGGTTACAGCCTTTATCGGCATTTGTACTAACCTTGATTGGGGTAGCCTTATCATCTCGCAAAGTGAGGGGCGGTGTTGGCTTACCGTTAGGGATCGGTATTTTCTTAAGCTTCACCTACATAGTTTTCAATCAATTTGCAAAAATGTTTTCTACTAAAGGCGGGCTTCCACCATTAGCAGCAATCATGCTGCCAACCATTTTCTTCGGTATCTTAGGCTTTTACTTACTTAAGCGAGCTCCAAAGTAATGAACGACCTGCAAAAAGCCACAGCCGACCGCAAAAATTTAATAATACTACATTTAACGGTATTTGTGTGGGGGTTTACGGGCATCTTAGGAGCACTAATCACTATTGATGCGGTACAAATGGTTTGGTACAGGGTATTGATTGCCAGCATCAGCTTGTTTGCTTATTTTCTGTGGAGTAAAACCGATATCAAGGTTTCTAGGAAACAATTTCTTCAATTTTTCTTTACCGGAAGTATTGTAGCTATACATTGGATTTTCTTTTTTCATGCAATCAAAGTTGCGAACGTTTCTGTTAGTTTAATCTGTCTCTCCTCAGTTACCTTATTTATTGCCATTCTGGAGCCCATTATTAAAAAGCAAAGTATCTCTAAAGGCGATATATTCATCGGTCTGGTAATCATCATAGGCATCTACTTGATTTTCAAATTCGAATCTAAATATACCACGGGGATCATTTTTGGCCTCTTGTCTGCCGTGGCCGCTAGCTTCTTTTCTACCATAAATTCTACACTAGTTCAAAAAACAAACCCTAGTATTATCGGATTTTATGAGCTTTCAGGAGCTTTCTTTTGGATTACTATTTATAGGTTGTTCGACTTGAGTCTGGCACAGGAAACGTTTAATTTGAGCTTAAGTGATTGGTTCTATCTACTGGTTTTGGGTACAATATGTACGGCTTTGGCTTACGTTGCTGGCGTAGCTGTAATGCGAACTTTGTCCGCTTTTCGAGTGGCGTTAATTACGAATCTAGAGCCTGTTTATGGCATCATACTCGCCTTTATATTCTTTGGTAGCAGAGAGCAAATGACAGGTGGTTTTTACCTGGGTTCACTGCTAATTTTAGGCGCAGTATTCTTATATCCTATCTATAAAAAGCGAAAAAATAAGGTCTAAAACAATCCATGATTATTCGAGTTTTGATGATCGTTGAGGAGCCCTTATCAACAACTCTTTAGGGTAGTTTATAACTTCAAATTTTTACTCCTCTAAACATACGCTAAGCTTGCCTTCCCCTAGGGTAGGGGAAAGGATTTTCAGACCATAAAACCCTCTAAAGGCCGCCTTGTATTAGATGCAAAAAAGAAGCAAAACCGGCCGGAGTCATGCTAGTAAAATCATCTAATCCTTATACATCTTAGAATTTATTTGAATTTTTATATGCAGAAATAACGGGTAATTAGTGTATATTAACCGATAAATAAAATACTTATGTATAATTACAAAAAACCAAGCAAAAAAGGGTAAAAATAACCGAAAATACCACACAAACAAGCAATTTAACAGACTTTATATATTCTTTATATTAAATTGTTAATCAAAGCTTTAAACACAACCAAATAATCTAAAAATTAAATCAAATAAACATTACACTCCTCTTAAAAACTAATAATTTTAGCATTCCATTTTAATGACACTAAATATACCATATAACAATTTTAAAATCAGCATATTATACACATTAATATTAAGTTTAACTTCTCTCAGTGTTTTTGGACAGGTTTTTGACGCGGAGCAAAACCCACTTAGTGTAAAATGGAGACAAATCAATATTTCGGGATTTAAAATCATCTACCCTGCCGAACTCGAAAAAGAAGCTCAGCGAATGGCTAACACAATACCGAAAATTTACCCTCAGGTTGGGCACTCATTAAACCAACAAAAAACTACCATCCCAATTGTGTTTCAGAACCGCGGAATAATGGCAAATGGCTTCGTTCAACTGGCACCAAAAAAGTCGCAATTTTATACTACTCCCCCGCAGCAATTTGACAGTCAAGATTGGTTAAATAATTTAGCAGTTCACGAGTTGAGACATGTTGCTCAATTCGACAAATTAACGGGCGGAAAAGCCTATCCCTTTCCCGAGGAAATTTACTTTGCTTACCTCGGCGTTAGCGTCCCAATCTGGTTCTTTGAAGGCGATGCAGTTAGCACTGAAACTTCCTTAACCAATGCGGGTCGCGGAAGACAACCTTCCTGGATCATGCCTTTTAGAACATCCCTTCTAAACAATCAAAAACTCTCCTACTCCAAATCTTATTTTGGCTCTAGCAAAGACCAAACTCCAGGGTATTACCAACTCGGATATTTACTGACTTCCCAACTTAGGAAAGAATTTGGCAAACACAGTGTCGATAGCTTGTTCGGAGATATTCAGAAAAGACCTTTTCGGTTATATCCATTTTCGAGGAGCTTAAAAAAGCTTACGGGGAAAAATACCAATCAGTGGTACAAGTACAATCTCGAGCTTCTCAAAAACGCCTGGCTGAAACAAGATACGGAAAACAAAAGTGATGAATATGAGGTGTTAAATCAAAAAGCCAAATTTGCCACGAATTACTTTTTGCCAACAGCATTTGGAAGCAATCAGATTTTATCGTTAAAACACAGCAAAGCATCACCGCCGACTTTTGTTCTGATAGACTCTTCCAAAAACGAAAAAAAACTTTTCAGCATTGCCTATCAAGAACAACCATGGTTTAGCTACACCAACAACATTTTAGTTTGGGATGAAATCAGATTTGATCCAAGATATAAGCAACGCAGCTACAGTGTCATTTGCTCTTATAATTTTCTTACGCAACAAAAAAAACAGCTCACTTTTAAAACCAGGCTCTTCTCTCCCAGCCTTTCGACGGATGGCAACAAGTTAATTGCAGTGCAAATTGATTTAAGTAATCAAGCCAACCTTGTTGAACTCGACCCACAAAACGGAACCATCATTAAAACCCATCCAAATAAAGAAGGCGATATGCTTCAAACTCCAGCGCTAAATAACAATGGTTCAAAAATTGCATGGGTTAGCGTGAGCGAATCTGGAAAAGCATTATGGACGCGTGAAGGAGACGAAAAACCGGATAAAATAATTGACTTTACACAACAACAACTTAGCAGGCCAGTATTTAATGGCGACAGGGTCGTTTTTAATGCACATTTAAACGGCATCAACAATCTTTTTGAGGTAAACCCCATCGACAAAAAGATCGTCGCCCTGAGCGCCTCTAAATACGGAGCCTTTAATGGCAGCTTAACGAAAGAGGGAAAAAGCCTCTTGTTCAACGAATATCATTTAATGGGTTACGATATTGTCCAAGCGCCGATCGTGCGTAAAGAAGTACAGGAAAATAGTTTTATTTACTTTGGAGAGGAAGCTCAGCGACAAGAAAAGACCGAGGACGTTTTTAAAGAAATTCCTGATCAAGTACTTGAATCTAAACCTTATCGTCCTTTCGCAAACCTCTTTAATTTCCATAGCTTAAGCCCAAAATTTGAGGATTTAGACAAGCCGGGAATACAGTTAAAATCAACCGACCTGTTAAGTACCTTAGACTTCTATGCAGGAATGGACTACGATAGCGATCTTCGGAAAATTGCATATAATGCCGGCTTCACATTTAAGGCGCTGTACCCAATTTTTAGCGCAATTTATAGAAACCGGGCACGAACTGCTTTTTACAAGCTAAAAAACGCAACACAGGTCTCGCAAGCTAATTGGAGGGAAAACTACATCAACATCAAAGCGAGTTTACCTTTAAGCATTAATAGTTTTAACCACAACTACAACTTTATTGGAGAGATTGGCACTAGCTATACAGATAGAAACTTAAATGAAACGGATGCTAAAGCAATTAATAGCACATTAACTTTTCCACTAAATTATCGATTCGCTTTTACACACACCATACGCACTGCCGAAAGAGATTTGGCGCCAAAATTTGCCCAGGTCTTCAGTTTTAAGTATTTTCATCAACCGTTCGACAATAAAGTAAAGGGCAAATTATTTGCACTTGAAAGCAATCTGTATTTCCCAGGAATTCTTAAAAACCATACTTTCTCTATGGGCTTGAACTACCAAAATACAACTGGGTTATTTAATGCTAGTAGAGAAATTACCACTGTTTATGGCTACGCACAAATAAAAGCAAAAAGCAAACTACAAAACACCTTGTTGCTAAATTATAGGTTCCCCATCGCCTTTCCGGACGCAGAAATTGGGCCTTTAGCCTACATTAGAAACATTAGAGGTGGGTTATTTAGCCATTATGAAAACATTGTAAAACAAACAAATCTTGCACAACCTAAAACTTTCGGCTTCGAATTGCGTAGTAGTATGAACCTACTGCGTTATCAACCCATTGTTGATTTAGGAGCAAGGGTTATATTTGTAAATCAAAGTTATAAGCAAAACCCTATATTAGAGTTGATTTTTAACTATAGTTTTTAAATTATGAAAGCAAAAACCATATTCGTGATCCTGATCACCTGCCTACTAACCATTTTTTTAATGGTAAATCGTGATGCAGTTGAATTTAATTTTCTAATCGGAGCACCTGTTCCGGTATCAAAGCTTTTGGTCATTGGAGTTTGTATCCTAATCGGATTTATTCTCGGTTTTATTGTTGGAAGACCACGAAAAACAATCAGCAGTTACGATGCAGAGATCGAAAAAGGTTATCCAACAAATGAGAACAAATCTGCCTTAAGTGACGAAGACAGGGACTATATCAGCTAACAGTAGCCATGTTCATTCGAAAGTTAATTGGGATTTTTCGACCGCTTTTTGAATCGCCTTCGGCCATGAAGCGATCACAAGGCTTTTCTGAAGCCGTCACGAATCTTTCACGACTGCTTCAGGATAGTTTCTTGAAGAAAACATGCTTTTTTCTGAACAACTTACGAACAAGCCAGTATTAAACTTTTTGGGCGTTTTCATTAAAGCTTATCATCCAACCAATACCGAATTTATCAGTCAGCATTCCGAAATAATCACCCCAAAATGTGTCGCTTAATGGCATAGTAACATTTCCACTCTCAGCTAGGCCTTTAAACAACCTGTCGGCCTCTTCTTTGCTGTCTGCTGTAATAGAAACGGAAAAATTATTTCCAGGCACATAGCTCGACGCCCATTCGCCTCCCGTGTCGCTCCCCATTAAAATTGAAGTCCCAATTGGTAGTGATACGTGCATGATCCTGTTGCCATCTTCTTCAGACATCATATTACCTTCTTGCGGAGGCATTTCGTTAAACCTACCGATGTAATTAAATTCTCCGCCGAATACAGCTTTGTAAAAAGTAAATGCTTCTTCGCAATTGCCGTTAAAATTCAAGTAAGTGTTTGTAGTTGCCATGGTTATAAGTTTTATTTAGGGTATTTTGATTTTAAATAACTAATTCCTGCTTGGATCATTTTTGTTAGAACCGCCTCGTTGACGTCACTCAGTTTTTTAACATATAGGCAAGCTTTTGCCATTTTAAATTTACCCAAGTCTTTCAATAAGGCTTCCTGATCCGCTAAACCAGTATAAATATATAAGGAAATTGCTGCTTTACGAGGCGAAAAACCAACAAGAGGAGCATCGCCTTCATGACCGCTTTCATATTTGTAATGATAACTGCCAAAACCAATGATGGATGGTCCCCACATTTTAGGCTCATCGCCAGAAACATTTTGCATCAATGTCAATAACGCTAGGCTATCTTCTCGTTTTTGAGTTGTATCAGCAAAGGAATTGATAAACTCTACGACATCTTGAGTTGTTTCAGCAGTCTTGCTTTTAGCCATACCGGTTAACTATTAAGTGCATCTTCAATGTCTTTTAAAATATCATCTACATGCTCCAATCCAATCGATAAACGCACTGATCCTTGCTCAATACCAACCTCTAAGCGCTGCTCTTCAGTTAACTTGGAATGCGTACTTGTTGCGGGATGCGTTGCAATGGAACGTGTATCAGCCAAGTTAGCTGAAATAGAAAACATTTTCAAACCATCCATAAATTTACGAGCACCAGCTATACCTCCTTTTACCACAATCGTAACAATGCCTCCGCCTTGTTTCATTTGTTTTTTAGCGATCTCATATTGGGGATGCGACGGAAGAAACGGATATTTTACTAATTTAATTTGAGGATGGTTTTCTAAATATTCCGCCACCTTTAATGCATTTTCACAATGGCGATCCATCCGAACAGCAAGCGTCTCTAAACTTTTTGACAATATCCAAGCATTAAATGGAGACAAAGACGGACCGCTATGGCGGGCAAAAGTAATTACTTCACTAATCAAAGCCTTACTTCCTAAAATAATGCCTCCAAGCACACGACCTTGTCCGTCGATGTATTTTGTTGCCGAATGGATAGAAATATCCGCTCCCAATTTAATTGGCTGTTGCAAGTAAGGTGTTGCAAAACAATTGTCGACTACAAATAAAACTTTATGTTTTTTTGCTAATCCAGCTAAAAATTCTAGATCAATCACATCGATACCGGGGTTTGACGGTGTTTCTACAAAAATGATCCTGGTATTTGGCTTAATCAGCACTTCCCAATCTTGTGGCTTATCTAAATCTGCATAATCGAAGGTGACACCCCATTTTGAGAAAACTGTAGTTAATAGCTGATGAGTTGAACCAAATACCGAACGACTTGAAACAATATGGTCGCCACTTTTAAGAAAAGCCCCAAATGTTGTGAAAATAGAAGCCATACCTGTTGCCGTAGCAAATCCATCTTCTGCACCTTCCAATAAACACATTTTCTCTATAAACTCGGATGTGTTAGGATTAGAATAGCGACTATACACATTCCCCTCCTTTTCATTTGCAAATAAGGCACGCATTTCTTCGGCGTCGTCAAACTTATAACTCGAGGTTAAATAGATGGCTGAGGAATGTTCTTTATGACTACTTCTTTCTGTTTGGGTACGAATGGCAATGGTTTCAAAATTTTCGGACATATTATTGAGTATTAAGTATCGAGTAAGTAAACTTTATTGTCGCCGAACGACTAATTATATTGGCCACGGAACAATATTTATCGAATGTCATTTGCAAGGCTCTTTCCACCTTTGCCTCATTCAAGTTTCCGTACAAATTAAAATGAATATCGATTACATCGAATATTGGAGGCATTTCCTCTTCTTTTCTAGTGGCCTTGATGCTTATTGTAATATCAGTAAATGGCTCTTTTTGCTTGGTTAATACATTGACCATATCAATGCCACTACAACCTCCTAAACCAACAAGCATCATTTCCATTGGTCTAAAACCTTTGCCCTCTCCTCCTATTGCAGGTTTCGCGTCGAGCTCAACTGTAAATCCTGCTTCGTTGCTTGCTTCAAAATTAAATTTACCGCTTTTGCGGATAAGATTGATTTCCATTTATAACTATTTAAACATTGTAAAACACCAAGTTCTCCAATTCCAGTTCCTGCAATTTCACTGGATTTTCAAAAATACCGAAAACTGAAGAACCGCTTCCGCTCATTAATGCAAATGTAGCATCTGCATCATAAAGCTTTGCCTTTATTTCTTCAATTTGCGGATGTTTTGCAAAAACAGAGGGTTCGAAATCATTAAAAATATGAGCTCTCCAGTCCTTTAAGGGCAAATGTATCAATTTTTTCAGGGATGTAATAGGTTGCCTAACTTTTACGTCAGCATAAGCAGAGGCGGTCGACACATGGATGGGAGGTTTTACCAATACTAAAAAGTGGTTCGTTAACCTAAGTTCCATGTCTTCAAATTCGTCTCCCTTGGCATAGGCAAATACGGGCTCATTTTTAATAAAAAAAGCACAATCGGCACCTAAACTACGTGCATACCTCTCCATTTGGGATTTGCTTAAGCTCAAGTTAAACTTTTCATTAACTAATTTGATTAAAAACGCTGCATCTGATGAACCGCCTCCTAACCCAGCACCGACAGGTATATTTTTAAGAAGAATTAATTTTTGGTGGGGTAAGTTGAAATCCTTTTGAAGAACTTTAAAAGCCTTCAAGCATATATTTTCATCTACATTTCCGGGGATTTCGATTCCTTTAATTATACAAAGAGTTTCTTCAGAATCAACAAGTTCTATCACATCGTTTATTTTCACAGGATAAAAAATTGTTTCCAGATTATGAAAACCATCTGAACGCTTCTCCGTTAAATTCAACCCTAAATTAATTTTAGCATTTGCAAAAGCTAGCATAATTATACTTTATATTGATAGTGCCCAATAATTTTCCATGAAAACAAACAGTCTTCCAATACTTGACCGGCCCCTATGTTATGCACAATTAAATATCTTTTACCATCTGTTGTTCTTTTGTTACTCACTAAGCCAATGTGTGAGATATTTCCGCTTAGATTCCAGCAAACGATGTCGCCAGGTAGATAATCTGCAGGGTTTTTGGTAATGGGTTTTACTTCGCCTTTTCGCTTAAAGAAAACCATTAAATTATAAACTCTTCGGTGATCGATGTTTCTATCAGTTGTTTTACGGCCCCAGTTTTTAGGATATAAAGAGAAGTTCGGTTTCATATCTACATGCACTTCCTTTTGGAGGTCGACTTTTAACGCCATCCTATATGCCCTAATAATTACATCCGTACAAACTCCCTTACCAAAAGGCACATCACCATTTGGGTAAGGAATACTAAAGTAAGCAGGGTCGTATTTTACCTCTTGCTTGGTTAATTCAATTGCCGCTGCAGCTAATTTTAAAGCGGCAGCTGATTGTCCAAAACCAGGGAGTACTAGAATAAGGAGAATTATAAATATACAATATCGTTTATGCATAACTAAATGATCTTTTACGCAGCTGCTTTGGCACCTTGTTTTAACGCAAAGAACGAAAAGATTTTGCAAAGTTTCGTAAACCTGTGTTTTTATTTAAAGCGCTATGTGCCTTTGAAGGATTTCATAGATATTTTATTTAGTTTTGTATCTATGAAACAGTATTTAGATTTAATGCAGCATGTCCTCGATTATGGAACACAAAAACATGATCGTACTGGCACTGGAACCATTAGTGTTTTTGGACATCAAATGCGTTTTAATTTACAGGATGGTTTCCCGATGGTAACAACTAAAAAACTTCATTTAAAGTCAATTATACACGAACTTATATGGTTTTTAAGTGGTGATACCAATATCAAGTATCTTAAAGATAATGGGGTAAGAATTTGGGATGAATGGGCAGATGCGGATGGAAATCTGGGGCCGGTTTATGGTTCTCAATGGCGCTCATGGCCTAAACCCGACGGCGAAAAAATTGATCAGATTACACAGATTATCCATAATATAAAAACCAATCCGGATTCGCGCAGAATTATTGTTTCGGCCTGGAATGTAGCCGAAATAGAGAACATGGCTCTTCCTCCCTGCCATGCATTTTTTCAATTCTATGTTGCAGATGGCAAATTAAGTTGTCAGCTTTACCAACGCAGCGCGGATATATTCTTAGGTGTTCCTTTCAATATTGCTTCATACGCACTGTTAACAATGATGGTGGCACAGGTTTGTGATTTGGCTTATGGAGACTTCATACACACCCTTGGAGATGCTCATTTGTACAATAACCATATTGAGCAAGCGAATCTGCAACTAAGCAGATCGCCTAAATCACTTCCTAAAATGAAAATTAACCCTATGGTGAAAAACATCTTCGACTTTAAATTTGAGGACTTTACCTTGGAAGATTACGACCCACATCCGCACATTAAAGGTATTGTAGCGGTTTAAGTTAATTAGCTAATTGGCTAATTGGCTAATTAGCTAATTAAGAAAATGAACAAACTCTCTATAATTGTTGCCGTCTCCGAAAATAATGCAATTGGAAAAGACAACCAGTTACTATGGCATCTACCTGCCGACCTTAAACATTTCAAAGAAATTACTTCTGGGAATACTATCATCATGGGTCGCAAAACATACGATTCGATAGGCAAACCACTTCCCAACAGGAGAAATATTGTAATTACCAGAAATGCGAATTTGGTTATACCGGGAGTTGAAGTAGCTACCAGTTTAGTAAATGCCATTGAACTTTGCAAGCATGATAAGGAGGTATTTATCATCGGTGGAGCTGAGATTTACCAGCAGTCATTAGCCCACGCTACACATATCTATTTAACTCGTGTACATCGAAAATATGAAGCTGATACTTTTTTTCCGGCCATAGATTCAACAGAGTGGAAAGAATTAAATTCAATTACCCACGGGGCAGATGAAAAAAATGAAGTAGCTTACACTTTTTCGACAATGGAACGGATTTAAGTAAGGGAAATAGCTATTTTAATTTCTGCCTCGATAAAATTACAATAAGAAGGCTTATTATTTAAAAAATTAATTAGATTTGCCGACTTGTTTAAAAACAGCATACTATAGAAAAAAATAATTTACAAACAAATGCAAGGTAAAGGTTTTATTAAATTTATGGCAATACTATTAGGTATTGTCTGTCTCTATTCACTCTCGTTTAATCTAGTTACTTATAATGTAGAAAAGAACGCCAAAGAGTTTGCCAAAGGCGATTTGGTTAAGGAAAAAGCATATTTAGATTCAATGGCCACAGTTCCAGTATATCCGGGATTAGGCTTAACGTATCAGCAAGTAAAAGGAAAAGAAATTAACCTTGGTCTTGATCTAAAAGGTGGAATGAACGTAACAATGGAAATCTCTTTAGCGGAGTTAACAAAATCATTGGCGAACAATCCATCAGATGCCAATTTTAATCAGGCATTATCTAACGCACAAGCTCAAATGAATGCTGGCGGAAAAGATTTTATCGCATTGTTTGTGAGTGAATACGAAAAACTTGAACCTAATGGAAAGTTAGCAGAATTTTTCTCTACTCAAGATAACGCTCAGCAATTAAAAGCAAACGCTAGTAACGCTGATGTTAAAAATTTCTTAAGCAAAGAAGGATCTAGTGCAATTGATCGTTCATTTACCATTTTGCGCAGTCGGATTGATGGTTTTGGTGTGGTTAGTCCAAACATGCAAAAACAAGAAGGTTCTAACAGGATTTTTATTGAAATGCCAGGCGTACAAGATAAAGATCGTGTGCGTAAGTTATTACAAGGTTCTGCAGAATTGCAATTTTGGCAAGTTTATCAAAATGAAGAAGTTGTTGGCATTTTAGAAAACATCAATAAGACTTTAGCCTTAACAATTAAAGATACAACCAGTACAGTTACTAAAGCTGCTGACACCGCTAGTAAAGGCGGTAAGTTAGCCGGATTAACAAATACTAATAAAGCTAAAGATTCTACTGCTTTAAAAAATGATGCGATTAAAAACAATCCATTATTCAGCATATTAAGTATCCCAACATATCAAGCAGAAAACGGTCAACAGTCATTGCGTCCAGGTCCGGTTGTTGCTTGGGCATCTCAAAAAGATACTGCTAAAGTAAATGCACTATTTGCTAAACCAGAAATCAGACCAATAATTCCAGGCACCATGAAGTTCATGTGGGGCTTAAAACCAATGGATGGTACCAAGATTTTTGAATTATATGCAATTAAGGTAACTTCATTAGATGGCAGACCAGATTTAGGCGGCGAGGCGGTTTCTAACGCTATTCAAGGTTATGATGACAAAAATCAGCCAGATGTAACTATGTATATGACCAGCGATGGGGCTGCTAAATGGAAAAAAATGACAGCGGAAGCTGCTGCTGACCCTCAGAATAAAAAAGCAATTGCCATTGTATTAGACAATACAGTTTATTCTGCGCCTACCGTTCAGAATGAAATTCCTAATGGCGTATCGTCTATCTCTGGTAGCTTTACCCTGGAAGACACCAAAGATTTAGCTAATATTTTAAAAGCTGGTAAATTGCCTGCCCCTGCTCGTATTGTGTCCGACTTCGTAGTTGGTCCATCATTAGGTCAGGAAGCTATTGACAGTGGTTTATCTTCATTTGTGATTGCCTTTGTTGTGATTTTAGCATTCATGGCATTGTATTACAATAAAGCAGGTTGGGTTGCTAACTTAGCTTTGGTTATCAACGTATTCTTTATCATGGGTGTCCTAGCTGCCTTTGGTGCAGTCTTAACTTTACCTGGTATCGCTGGTATCGTGTTAACAATCGGTCTCTCCGTAGATGCGAACATTCTAATTTTTGAACGTGTAAGGGAAGAATTGGCACACGGAAAAAGTACTGCTGTATCAATCAAAGAAGGGTTTAAACATGCGATGTCGTCAATTATCGACTCTAACGTTACGATTTTCATCTTAGGTATTATCCTGTTTGTATTCGGTACTGGACCTGTACAAGGTTTTGCAACTACCTTGTGTGTTGGTATTGCCACCTCTTTATTTGCGGCCGTGTTAATTTCGCGTTTGGTATTCGAAGGATTACTAGCTAAAAAAGCAAGTATTTCTTTCGATAACAGTGTTACTCGTAACGCATTTAAGAATATTGCTTTCAACTTTGTTGGACACAGAAAATTATATTATGGTATATCTACAGCAATTATTGTTTTAGGTATTGGTTTCTATATTAAAAATGGAGGATTAAATCTTGGTATTGATTTCAAAGGAGGTAGAACTTATATCGTTCACTTCGATAGACCAATGGATACTGAAGATGTAAAAGGAAAGTTAGAAGCTGTTTTTGGAAGTGAGGAAGAAACGCAGGTGGTAACTGCTGGTTCAGCAAACGAATTAAAAATTACCACTACCTACCATATCCTGGATCAGGCAGAAAATGCTGATAAAGTTGTGGAAGAAGCCCTACATAAAGGATTGTCGACCACAGGTTCTAAATATACCAATGAGGGTGGAGCTAAAGTAACCCCAATTGTGGCAAGTGATATTGTATACGGAGCGTACGGAGCTATCTTATTCTCTTGTATTGTAATGTTCATTTACATCTTAGTTCGTTTTAGAAAATGGCAATATGGTTTGGGTGCAGTAATTGCACTATTTCATGATGTGCTTTTAGTATTATCATTCTATACAATATTAGATGGTGTACTACCTTTCTCATTAGAAATTGGTCAGGATTTTATCGCTGCAATTTTAACAGTAATGGGTTATACCATGACAGAAACAGTTGTTGTATTTGACCGTATTCGTGAGAAATTAGGTGAAACCGGCAAAGTTGATGTTTATGGCGAAGAACGTAATAACTTAATTAATTTCGCTTTAAATAGCACGCTAAGTCGTACTATTTTAACCTCACTAACCGTATTCTTTGTACTCTTAGTTATTTTCATCTTTGGAGGTGATAGCATTAGAGGATTTATATTTGCATTATTGATTGGTCGTATCATTGGTACTTATTCTTCACTTTGTATCTCTACACCTATCGTAATCGATTTATCAAAAAAAGAAGCGAACAAGGCTGTTAAATAAGCTCAATTTGTACCGAATTATACGCAAAGGCATTCAATTATGAATGCCTTTTTTGATTCATCTATATTTTACTTTATATATTTGCCAAACTAAATGGAGCAATATGGGTTTATCAGGTATGAAAAAAATTGTAATTGTAGGAGGTGGTTTTGGAGGTATTGAACTAGCCAAAAAACTTCGAAATCAACACGTTGACATCACCATTTTAGACAAACATAATTATCACACTTTTCAGCCCTTGCTCTATCAAGTTGCTACCGGAGGATTAGAAGCTGACTCTATTGCTTTTCCAATTCGAAAAATTTTCAAAGGGCAGAAAAATCTCAAATTTAGAGTTACTGAAGTAGAAAAAGTAATACCTGCGGAAAATAAACTAATAACCACAATTGGTATTATTACCTATGATTACTTAGTGATTGCAACAGGCTCTACCAGTAATTTTTTTGGGCAGACTGAAATTGAGCAAAATGCGATGCCAATGAAATCCATTCCTGAAGCTTTAAACTTAAGGAGTTTAATTTTACAAAATTTAGAAGCAGCACTTATTGCTAAGAACGAGGAGAATGAAAGAAAACTATTAAATTTTGTTATTGTGGGCGGCGGTCCAACAGGGGTGGAAACGGCAGGCGCTATAGCTGAACTAAAGAAACACGTCCTTAAAAATGATTATCCGGAGCTCGATATCCAAAGGGTAAATATTTACTTAATAGAAGGGTCTCCAGAATTACTTGGCCCTATGTCAAAACAGTCACAAGTTAAATCGCAAGAGTTTTTAGAAGAACTTGGAGTTGCTGTATATACCAACGCCCGTGTACAATCTTATGATGGAAATATACTTACTTTAGCAGATGGGCGTACTATTTTGTCGAGTACTGTGATATGGAGCGCCGGTGTAAAGGGGGTTGTGCTGGAAGGGCTTAATCCTGATTGTACGGTGCGAGGCAATCGTTTAAAAGTAGATTTGATCAACAGAGTTGAATGCTATCAAAATGTGTACGCCATTGGAGATGTTGCGGCAATGATTAGCGAGGAGACTCCCAACGGGCATCCGGGAGTTGCGCCAGTCGCCATCCAACAAGGCAAGTTGCTTGCAAAGAATTTGATAAATATGATAGAGGGCAAAGGAACAAGCAACTTCAAATACTTCGACAAAGGAGCAATGGCAACTGTTGGCAGAAACAGAGCAGTAGTCGATATTAATAAAATTCATTTCCAGGGTGTTTTTGCCTGGTTTACCTGGATGTTTGTCCATTTAATGACCTTGGTAGGCTTTAGGAATAAACTAGTGGTATTTGTAAACTGGGTTTGGAGCTATTTTAGCTATGATAGAGGAACGAGGTTAATTATTAGACCATTTAAAAGATGAAACTGATCGAATGTCCACGCGACGCTATGCAAGGCTTGCATGACTTTGTGCCCACTGTTGACAAAACAAGTTATATTAACCTGTTATTACAAGTAGGTTTCGATACCATCGATTTTGGAAGTTTTGTTTCTCCAAAAGCGATTCCGCAACTACGCGACACGAGTGAGGTATTAGCTAATTTAGATTTAAGTAGCACAAGGACAAAGTTACTAGCCATTGTAGCTAATTTAAGGGGGGTACAAGAGGCGATCACTCACCAATCGATAAATTATCTTGGCTTTCCCTTTTCTATCTCTGAAACGTTCCAACAAAGAAACACCAATTCAAGTATTAGCCAATCTTTAAATACTGTAGAAGAGATGCTTAATTTATGCGATAAGCATCAAAAAACGGCTGTCGTCTATTTATCGATGGGTTTCGGCAATCCGTATGGCGATGAATGGAATATTGAAATTGTAGCACATTGGGCCGATGAATTGATTAAAAGAGGCGTTGGAATTTTATCTATTTCGGATACCACAGGAGTTTCCACGCCCGAGAAAATAAACGCTATCCTACCGGGTTTGATCAAAACATTTAACAAAACCGAAATTGGTATTCATTTGCATAGTACTCCCGAAACAAGGATTGAAAAAATAGCAGCTGCCTATGCTGCTGGATGCACCCGTTTTGATAGTGCAGTTAAAGGTTTTGGAGGGTGCCCGATGGCTACTGATGATTTAACAGGAAATTTAGCAACTGAAGATCTGATTTATTTCCTGGAAAGCAGAGGAGAAAAACTTGGTTTAAACAAAGATTATTGGCAGGAAGCAATGTTGTTTTCTAGCAAAATATTTAGCTAATTTCGCGTTAAATGTCTTAACCCTTTTTCACCATTCTAAAGTGCTGAATACCCGCTTCTTCGAACTGTTCACCTTCTGCTGAGAAACCAAATTTAGCATATAAGCTCATCGCATCTAACTGTGAATTAAGATAAATGTATTCCGCATCCGCTGGTAAATCGTCAAGTGCAGTAGCAATTAATGCCCTTCCTATGCCTTTTCCTCTAAACTCCTTCAGCACAGCAAAACGTTCCAATTTATATCCTTTTTCTGTTTTACGCCATCTACAGGCACCACATGGATAGTGATCTGATATCGCTAAAAAATGCGTAGATTCTTCTTCATTTGCCCACTCGATTTCAGGAGGACAACCTTGTTCATGTACAAATACTATTTTACGGATCGCGAATACTTTTTCTAAATCTTCCTTAGTTATTGCTTTTTGTACGTGTAGTGTGTCCATAATCTATGATTTATTTATCTTCTTAGCGCCTTTTAGTTTAAATTCATTTATTTCCTTCGCCGCATCAATAGAATGGGAATTATGAATATCGTTTTCCTTTTTAGCTAGCCTAGACAGCTTGACGTAGAAGTTGTGCAAGTCATCCAATTCAGTTTCAGTTAGATCTTCAATATCCACCATTCTGTTGCTCGCACGTTCATGAGCAGCGATCAACTCGTTTAACTTCAACTGTATAGCTTTGCCGTCTTTATTTTGTGCTTTTTGTATTAAAAATACCATTAGAAACGTAATAATGGTAGTTCCAGTATTGATTACTAACTGCCATGTTTCTGAATAATTAAAAAAGGGACCGCTAGCTGCCCATAAAACTACAATGCCCGCAGCCACGAGAAACGCCGGTGAACTTCCGGTAAATTTCGTAGCTGCATTTGCAAACCGCTCAAATAAACTGCTCTTTTTTTCTCTTTGCTTATTGGATGATGCCATATCAAATATCTAACAATTAAAGATAACCAATAAACAGCAAAAAACGCCATAAGTTTTACTGATGGCGTTCTTAAAATTTTTAGCGATTTTTAAAGTTTGTCGTTTGCATTAAGGCAATTTAAATCCTCAAACGCAATTGTTAAGCGTTTTACAAATTCCTCTTCACCTTTGCGAAGCCACACCCGAGGGTCATAATATTTCTTGTTCGGTTTGTCGTCCCCATCAGGATTACCAATTTGACCTTGTAGGTAGGCCTCATTTTTTTGATAATACGCCAAAATACCTTCCCAAAAAGCCCATTGCATATCGGTATCAATATTCATCTTGATAGCTCCATAAGAAATAGCTTCTCTTATTTCTTCTTGCGAAGAACCAGAACCACCATGAAACACAAAACTAATTGGTTTCTCCGCCGGCAGGTTATACTTTTCTTTAATGTAATCTTGAGAGTTTTTTAGGATAATAGGTTGAAGTTTAACATTACCAGGCTTATAAACACCATGTACGTTTCCAAAAGCTGCCGCTATCGTAAAACGATCACTTACTTTGCTTAATTCGTCATAAGCAAAAGCAACTTCACTAGGTTGTGTATATAATTTAGAACTGTCTACATCGCTATTGTCAACCCCATCTTCCTCACCTCCAGTTACCCCTAATTCAATTTCAATTGTCATTCCCATTTTAGCCATGCGTTTGAAATATTCAACACAGACCTCCATGTTTTCTTCAATTGGTTCTTCAGAAAGATCCAACATGTGCGATGAAAATAGGGGTTTTCCCGTTTCGGCAAAGAACTTCTCGCCATGCGTTAGCAACCCGTCAATCCATGGTAGTAATTTTTTTGCAGCATGATCTGTATGTAAAACTACTGCAACACCATAATGTTCTGCTAATAAATGAACATGCTTAGCCGCAGAAACCGCACCTAAAATGCATGCATTCAAATTATCGTTATTTAAAGTCTTACCTGCGTAAAACTGTGCGCCCCCATTTGAAAGTTGAATCATGACAGGAGAATTTACTGCCTTTGCAGTTTCCATTACCGCATTAATAGTATTAGTTCCTGTAACATTTACTGCGGGTAATGCAAATTGATGTTTCTTCGCCTGTTCAAATAATTCCTGAACGGCTGCTCCGTAAATTACGCCTTTGTAGCCTTTTAAACTCATTTCTATTTAAATTTGATCTTTCGAAGTTATAAAAAAAAACAAGAAAAACTATAATTTTTACTAAGTGTACTTTTTACAATAACTAAGTGTATTTTTAACAATAACCAACTTCAATCTCCAAGTAGTTTTATAAAACACTCCCACAAAAACTCCTGCTATTGTTAAATAATTTTTCGTTTCTTTGTACTCGCATTTTTTAAAAGAAATATGGCCTGGTTTAAGAGAGAAAAAAAAGGTATTAGTACCACAACCGAAGAAAAGAAAGAAGCCCCAGATGGTTTGTGGAACAAATGTCCAAACTGTAAGAAAGCACTACATAGCGCAGACTTAATAGAGCATAAATATGTTTGCCATTATTGTGATTATCATTTAAGAGTTGGCTCTAAAGAATATTTTGAAGTTTTATTCGATCGTGATAGCTACACCGAGTTATTTGCAAATTTAACCTCAGGCGATCCTTTAAGCTTTGTGGATAGCAAGCCTTATGCGGATAGAATTGTAGAAACCACAGCAAAAACTGGCTTAAAAGATGCTATTCGTGCCGCACATGGGAAAATTGACGGCCACCCTATTATGATTGCCTGTATGGACTTTAATTTTATCGGAGGCTCAATGGGATCTGTGGTAGGAGAAAAAATTGCGCGTTCGATAGATTATAGCTTAAAAAACAATGTGCCATTTTTAATGATATCAAAATCTGGTGGTGCCAGAATGATGGAAGCCGCATTTTCATTGATGCAAATGGCCAAAACCTCAGCTAAACTAGCTTTATTGGCACAAGCGAAAATCCCTTATATTTCCTTGCTAACCGATCCAACAACTGGTGGAGTTACAGCTTCTTATGCCATGCTTGGGGATATTAATATCGCAGAACCAGGCGCTTTGATTGGTTTTGCCGGTCCACGGGTAATCAAGGAGACCATTAAAAAAGATCTTCCCAAAGGTTTTCAAACCTCTGAATTTGTGTTAGAACATGGTTTCTTAGATTTTATAGTCGATAGAAGGCAGATGAAGGCGAAACTTGCAACTTTCTTAAAGATGATGGAAAATTAATTGATCGATATTTTATGAATAAGATAATTGCCCTACTTTTAAGTTTTGTATTATTTTCAAGTTTTACGAAACCGATCATAGCAATAGACTCGAAGTCTAAAGCCATTATTGTTTGGCAACCTTCCCATCAAACAGATACTGGTAAAGATTTTAGTGAAGCCGCCACCTGTAATGCTATTGTAGAAGCCGCGATGGCTTTCAAACCCAAATTCAAAGAATTTAAGGTATGGAGCTTAAACAAACCTGATTTACATCATGCTAACGTTGGAAGCAACACCATTATCGCCCATACTACCGCAGTAGAAAATGGTAAAATTTCAGGCTATGCCTATGAAATCCAAGAATCGAATAAGAGAAAACCTGATGTATTTATTGCAGTCCATAACAATGGAGGTTCAAAAAGTAATGCCGTATGGGGATTTATTCACGATGGGGATCAGTATGAAGCCGAAAATAGAGATTTGGCGGCAAAACTTATTGCCGCAATCAGTGGAGTAACCGATCTTCAAAATCGCGGTGTATTTTTAGATAGCTCTACAGGTAGAAATGACTATAAATGCCAAAAAACAGAAAAAAGAGCCTTTTATAGTATCGACGAAAATGTAAATACAGCAAAATATAGGGTGTTGTTAGAAGTTGGCGACAATGCTGAAAGTCGCGCATTGTTAACAGACCCGGCTGGACAAAAAAGAATAGGCCAAGCAATCAAAATTGCGCTGGCAAAATGGCTGGAAGAAAAAGGATTATAAAAACTTAGCAACAAAAATCATGAAAATCGCACTTATTACTATCCTTGTAGCTTTAGGTTTAAGCGTAAATGCGCAAGAAAAAAAAATAAATCCAAACTATGACGAAGCTTTGGCTAAAAAGCTAGGGGCTGAAGACAATGGAATGAAGATTTACGTGCTTGTGATGCTAAAAACAGGGTCGAATACCACTGAAACTAAAGCAAAGAGCGACAGTTTGTTCGCTGGGCATATGGCAAATATCAGTAGGCTGGTAAGCATCAACAAATTAATTGTAGCGGGTCCTTTAGCTAAAAATGATAAAAATTACAGAGGCATATTTATTTTAAATACTAAATCTTTAGAAGAAGCAAAGGAACTATTAGCAACCGATCCGGCAGTAAAAGCTAAATTGCTAGATGCTGACTTATTTAATTGGTACGGTTCTGCCGCTCTTGCAGCCTATTTAACGGTGGAAGATAAAGTATGGAAGGCTAGACTTTAATCCAAATTATTCTTCCTTTTGTTGAAATTTATAGAACAGATAACCTAAAAAGGGCAAGATAAGCAAGCTTCCTAGGAGTAATGCCCAGCCTAAGCTTTCTACGGTTTTAACCGGAGCGATACTTTCATATAATGAAATTGTTGTACCGTTTTTAAACCTTATAAAATTTGGAAAATGTGCATAGCTAATTGTCACTAAAATCATCGTGACTTGAAAACCCGCTAGAATTCTTAAAACCTTTGTTTTGCCTTTCAATAATAAGTACCAAAGTAAAATCAACGATAAGCTTGCCAAACAAACTGCGCTTAAGCCAATGGCATCTTTAAAAACCCAGCTCGTTAAAGGCACTCCATCAACTTGCGCAGCTACGAAGACTAACATTCCTATCAAAACAGCCGCTACATTCATAAATTCAGCCTTTTTGATAAACCGTTTTTTATCTGCTTCGACCTTACTTTCCCCTATTAGATAAATTGCAGCCAAAAAACCACATAAAGCAACGGTAAATAAACCAACAGCGATCGAGAACCAATTGAACCAACCAAACACATAGGCACTCAAAAAATCATTCGCCTGATTATCTATTTGCCCAGAAATAACACTTCCTGCTATGATGCCAAGGAATAGTGGGGTTATGAAGCTCGAATAAATGAAAATCTTGTTATATACCTCTTGCATTTGATCTTTTACCGCATCATAATGTCGAAATACAAAAGCTGTACCTCTTGCTATAACCCCAACTAACATAATTGCTAAAGGAATATGCAAATAAACAGACATGGTAGTGTATATTTTGGGAAACGCTACAAATAAAATCACAATTGTAATGATTAACCACATATGATTGGCTTCCCATACGGGACCAATTGCATGATACATCGTGCTGCGGGTTTTGCTTCTATTTTTTGAAGAAGTAAATAATTCAATGATACCCGCTCCAAAGTCGGCCCCTCCCAATAAAAAATATAGCAGAATAGCTAGACATAAAAAAGAGATGATAACAAAATCCATGACTAATTTTCTTTAACTGGGTTTATCATATTCCCATTATATAACATCGGAACCATTTTTATCTGCCTGTAAAGCAAAAAGATAACAATCACACTAAGCGAAGCATAAATGGCCGAAAACAAATAGAATGACCATGCAATCCCAGGCATTGGTGTCACTGCATCCTTTGTTCGCATGATGCCATAAATAATCCATGGTTGTCTGCCTACCTCTGTTACCACCCACCCTGCTTCCAGGGCGATATAACCTAATGGAATTGCCCAAACAAATAATTTCAATAGCCATTTGTAAGCTATAAGTTCTTTCTTTTTAAGGAGCATTACTAAGTAAACCATTGAGAGCAAAACTAATAGGCTTCCAATGCCAACCATTATTTGAAACGCATAGTGCGTGATCGCTACCGGCGGATGTTCATTAACAGGTATTTGATCGAGCCCCTTCACCTCACTCTTAAAATCGCCATGCGCTAAAAAACTTAAGGCACCTGGGATTTCAATACCCATATTCACTTCCTTCTTTTTTTCATTTACAATACCACCAATTAATAAGGGAGCTGCTTTCTGTGTATGATAATGCGCCTCCATGGCAGCCAATTTTGCCGGCTGGCGCTTTGCTACGTCTTTTGCCGATATATCCCCACTTACTGGCTGTAAAAGTGCGCAGATCACAGCAAACATTGCTGCAATTTTAAATGCCTTGTAATGAAAATCTAGGTATTGATTTTTTAGAATCATTAAAGCATGTACGCCCGCAACCGCAAAGCCGGTAGCAGTAAAGGCAGCTAAACACATGTGCAATGCTTGTGTAAACCATGCTTTATTGAACATAGCTGCAATCGGATCAATATTTACATAAGCGCCATTTATAACATCAAAACCTGCCGGACTATTCATCCATGCATTGGCGGCAACCACCAAAATACCAGAAGCCAACCCACTGGCGCCAACTATTACTCCTGTAAACCAATGGAACCATTTATTTAACTTATTCCAGCCATATAAGAAAAAGCCTAATGCTATGGCTTCAATAAAAAAAGCCGTGCCTTCTAGAGAAAATGGTAACCCGAATATTGGTCCAGCATGTTCCATAAACTTCGGCCATAACAAACCTAGCTCAAATGACAGCATCGTTCCAGAAACAGCCCCAGTAGCAAAAAAAATTGCTACCCCTTTACTCCATGCCTTAGTTATATGTTTATAAACCTCGTTATTTGTTTTTAACCATTTATAATGAGATACCGCCATAAAAAAAGGCATCACCATACCAATACATGCATAAATAATATGAAAACCCAGCGAGAGGGCCATCTGTGAGCGGGCTGCTAAAAAATCATCCATAAGAATAGGATTAGAATTAAGCAAATATACCGTATATGGCTATGAGTTTTTTTTAGCCGACAAAAAAATAATAATATGGAATGTTTCTGAATTACAGCGCAATAGTTAGCGCCCGCCAAGTTCGGTGTAAGCCGCAGTTAAACTTCGCGCTATACCGTCCCCCTGCCATTCAGGAGCGCCTGGAATTGTGGTTGCTTTTAAAATGTCTTCTTTGGTTTTACCAGCTTGTATTTCCGTTTTAACAAATGCCAGCAAACTTTCTAGATAATTTTTAAAAGCTTTAACATTTTCTTTGTCGCCAACCACTTTTTCTGGATCTAAACTATGGCCCGTTACTACGATCGTATCTTTATCGAACTGATTATAGATTTTATCTAATGCCGTTATCCAATTTCCAATATGTGCCCCATTTGCTTGATCGATATAGGGAAAACGACGATTAAAAACCAAATCCCCAACATGTACAATATTTGCGTTTTCGAAATGATAAACTACGTCGCCATTTGTATGACCCGAACCATAATAATAAGCACTTATTTTTTCTTTACCTACGGGAGCTTTCCATCCTTTTCCAAAGGTTACATCTGGAAAAAGTTGCTTATCTTCATTTTTGGCTTTTTCGGCAGCTAGTTTCTGATTAATTGCCGAGTTTTGATGGGCAACTACATGATCAACCATCCCTTTAAACGCAATATTACCAGCAGTATGGTCACCATGATGATGTGTATTCAATAAATATTTAAATGGTTTTTCTCCTAGCTTTTTCAGTTCGGCGATTACATTTGGTGCAGATGCTGGAAACTGCGAATCGACCACTACAAATCCGCTAGTTCCGTTTAGCCACGCTATTGTGCCGCCTTGTTCGGTAAAAATACCAACATCATTGCGCAGTGCTTTAAATTGGTATGCACGGTGAATGGACGAATTTGCAAATACATCAGCTTTATAAAAGGCAAGCAAAGCCATGGCTAATGCTGAATTTTGGATGAAGTGTCTTCTTTGCATAGGAATGAAATTAAAAAACCACGAATAATATCGTGGTTTAAATGTAGGGAATATTTAATTATTTTTATACACCGCCTCCAGGAATGGTACCTGGTTCGTGGCTATCACCAAGTGCATGGCTTGTACGTCCATGTTTTTTTGCAAAGTTGCTGGTTACCTTTGATGAAGAGTTTTTTTCTACGTTCTCTTCATTGCGGGGTGTCTCTTGTTCTGTATCGGTTACAGTTGCATCTCGCTGCAGTGCACTGTCCTTTTCGTGTTTCTTTTCCATGATATTTGCAATTTAGTTCGCTATATCAACAACCAATACAAAAAAATTGTTTTAAACTTTCTAAGCTAATGCATTTTGCTTCACGACCATTTTCACCTTTTCCATTAAATAATCAAGCTCCTCTTTGGTAGTGTATTTGCTGAACGAAAAGCGTACTGAAGGACGGTTTGGGTCAGCGTGAATACCATTTAGCACATGAGAGCCAATATTTGATCCAGAAGAGCATGCACTACCTCCGGAAGCACAAATACCATTAATATCTAAGTTGAACAGTAACATATCTGCCATATCCATTTCTGGAAAAGAAACATTCAATACTGTATATAAGCTTTTGCCAGCCTCAGTTTCACCGTTAAATGCGATACCTGGAATCTCGGCTATCAATTGTTCTTTCAAATAGTCTTTTAACCCTTGAATATGGGTCTGATGTGCTTGCATTTCATTATAGGCAATTTCAAGGGCCTTAGCTAAACCAACAATACCATAAACATTTTCAGTTCCCCCACGCATATTACGTTCCTGAGCGCCTCCATAAATCATTGGCGGTATTTTGATGTTACTGTTTACAAACAAGAAACCTACGCCTTTTGGACCATGCAGCTTATGCGCTGCACATACAAGAAAATGCGCTTTAAGCTTACGAACATCATGCACATAATGGCCCATGGTTTGAACGGTATCTGCATGATATATAGCATCATATTTTTCACAGATATCGCCAACTTTTTCCATGTTTGTTAATGTTCCAAGCTCATTATTTGCATGCATTAACGAGACAAAACTCCGATCATTACTTTTTAGCAGCTCTTCTAAATGCTCGTAGTCAACATTGCCTTTTTGATCTACATTTACAAAACTCAACTTATCAATTTGGCCATCTTTGAGCATCATGTTTAAAGTATGCTCAACTGCATGATGCTCAATTTTCGAAGTAATTGCATGTTTAATACCATAGGCAGCAATGCCGCAGCGAATAGCTGTATTATCGGCTTCAGTACCACCTGAGGTAAAAAATATTTCTGATGGCGATGCATTTAACAACCCGGCAACATTTTTTCTAGCTTTCTCTACCAAAGTCCTAACCTCACGCCCAAGTGCATGAATTGCTGATGGATTACCAAAATAATTCTGCATTACATTTGTCATCTCAGCAATTACAGCAGGATCTAACGGAGTTGTTGCGGCATTGTCTAAATAAACTCTTTTCATTTTATGATGTTTATACCGATTTGATTAGTTTAACTTTAATATCTCTTTAATATCTGAAATGATCTTATTGGCAAGATTTTCGGCAACAGTTTCGTTCTCGGCCTCGCTATAGATGCGGATAATTGGCTCTGTATTAGAACGTCGCAAATGTACCCACTCATTGGCAAACTCAATTTTCAACCCATCGATCGTACTATTAGGCTGGTCTTTATACTTTTCTTGAACCTTGATCAGTAAAGCATCAATATCCATTTCGGGAGTTAAGGTAATTTTATTCTTCGAAATATGGTAAGCTGGATAGGTGCTACGCAATATAGAAATCGATTTACCAAATTTTGCCAAATGCGATAAAAATAAGGCAATGCCCACTAATGCATCTCGTCCGTAATGAGATTCTGGATAAATAATTCCGCCATTGCCTTCGCCACCAATAATCGCGTTACTGGCTTTCATTTGGTTCACCACATTTACCTCTCCTACCGCTGCTGCAGTATAAGTAGCGCCTGCTTTCTCTGTTACATCTCTCAATGCACGCGTTGAAGAAAGATTGGAAACAGTATTACCTGGTGTATTTTTCAATACATAATCTGCCACGGCCACTAACGTATACTCTTCGCCAAACATCGTCCCATCTTCGTTAACAAAACAAAGACGATCTACATCAGGGTCTACTACTATACCCAAATCGGCTCTCTTTTCCTGAACTACCTTTGCTATTTCAGTCAAATTCTCAGGTAAAGGTTCTGGATTGTGCGGAAATTCACCGTTAGGTGTACAATATAGTTCGTAAATTGTTTCTACCCCTAAAGCTTTTAAAAGAGCAGGAATAAATATCCCCCCAGAAGAATTAACACAATCAATGGCGATTTTAAAATTTGCCTTTTTAATGGCATCAACATCCACCAAAGGCAATGCGAGCACCGCATCAATGTGTTTTTGTAAATAAGTGTCGTTCGATACAACTTTACCCAAATCGTTTACCTCTGCAAATGAAAAATCAGCTGCTTCAGCTTTTTCTAACACCTCTTTTCCGTCTGTATCACTAATAAATTCGCCTTTTTCGTTTAATAACTTAAGCGCATTCCATTGTTTAGGGTTATGACTAGCGGTTAAAATAATACCGCCTCCCGCCTTTTCTAATGGCACTGCTATTTCTACTGTTGGTGTGGTAGACAAGCCAAGATCAATTACCTCAATACCTAAGCCCTGCAAGGTGCCAATTACTAAGTTGTTAACCATTTCACCCGAAATACGCGCATCACGGCCTAATACTATTTTTTTATTTTGTGTCTTGTCAATTACCCATGCACCATAGGCAGCTGTAAATTTTACAATGTCCATTGGAGTTAAACCATCGCCTGCTTTGCCGCCAATAGTACCCCTAATTCCCGAAATAGATTTTATTAATGTCAAGTTCTTATAGATTTTCCCAAAAATAATAAAAATTTAAGGATTAGAAGGCTAATCGAATACACAGCTGGGTAATTTTTTAATTGCAACATTATTGCATTAAATAAATTATTTAGATATTCTTGCATTACAAAGTACTATATTTGTTGATCAAAAAACGTTAAAACACTGGGATAATGCAGCGAAAATGGTTTCAATTTTGGTTTAACTCACCTTATTATCATATACTTTACAGTCAACGTAATGATGAAGAGGCTGAATTTCTAATTGACAATCTATCTGCTTATTTAGCACCGGAAAAGAATAGCAAAATACTAGATATTGCGTGTGGAAGAGGAAGACATGCAATATATTTAAATAAAAAGGGCTACGATGTTACCGGCATAGATCTGTCTGAACAGAGTATTAAATATGCGCAACAGTTTGAACAAAGAAATCTGCATTTTTATGTGCACGACATGCGCAAGTTGGCGTATATCAATTATTTTGACATTGCCCTTAATCTATTCACAAGTTTCGGCTATTTTGAAACTGAAAAGGAACATGTGAATGCCTTGAAAGCTTTTAGAAAGGGTTTGAAAATTGATGGAACATTAGTTATCGATTATTTCAACACACAGAAAATCATCAAAAACTTAACCCAGCAAGAGATAAAAACAGTTGATGGCATTGAGTTTCATCTTCATAAATTTGTTTCTGAGGGGAAGATCATAAAGCATATCAATTTCGAGCATCGCTTAAAAGCTTATGCTTTTGAAGAAAGAGTTCAGGCATTTTCATTCACCGACTTTGAACGAATGCTCACCAAAGCTGGCCTCCAAATCAATGCTACATTTGGAAGTTATGGATTAGAGGCCTTTAATGAGGAAAAGTCAGACCGATTGATTTTAGTTTGCAAAAAAGCATGATAGCAGAGTTACAACAATTTGATACGGCACTTTTTCTTAAAATCCATAAAGATTTGGGAAACGACTTTTTCGATTTCATTATGCCCTTGGCGAGAAATCGGTTTTTCTGGGCGCCTTTGTATTTATTTATCATTGTTTTTTGCATTAAACAATATAAGAAACAAGGTTATTATATCATCCTAGGAATACTTATTACATTTGCCATGGGCGATTTAATTGCTTCCCGAATAATTAAACCGAGCGTACAACGTGTTAGGCCTTGTAACGAAGTTGGTTTGGCAAATAGCATTCATAGGCGCGTGCCCTGCGGCAGCGGATATAGTTTCCCTTCTGCACACGCCACCAATCACTTCGCTATTGCAGTATTCTTAATTTGTGTTTTTTACCGAAAATGGAAATTAATTTTACCTGTTGCATTAGCGTGGGCATTACTCATTGCATTTGCTCAAATTTATGTTGGCGTACATTATCCAATCGACACGATGGCAGGGGCTATTTTGGGGACATTTATAGGCCTTACTATTTCAACAATTTATAGAAAATTACAACCTGAATTATAAATGGAAATCTGGAAATTCCTAGTTTTGTTTTTTTGCGCCTTTGTAGGAGGGCTCGCTATTTTTTTAGTAAAAAATGATAGGTCTCAAACGTTAAAATTAATTCTGTCATTTAGTGGCGCATATTTATTCGCAATCACGGTATTACATCTCATACCCGATGCTTATAGTGGAATTGATGCCCACGAAATTGGTATTTTTATCTTAATTGGGTTTCTTTTGCAAGTATTCCTCGAGCAGTTTTCTGAAGGAGTAGAGCATGGTCATATCCACAAGCACCACGAGGGGCATGCATTTCCTTATGGTATCATGATAAGTTTATGCTTACATGCATTTTTAGAGGGAATGCCATTGGTTAAAGACCAGAATAACGAGTTGATTTTTGGCATTTCACTTCACCATATCCCTGCCGCATTTGCATTAGCCAGTATTTTAGTCCAAAATCAGTTTAAAGCCCAATCAATTGTTCTATTCATTACCGTATTTGCGCTCATGGCACCATTTGGTTATTATTTTAGCGAAAGCTTAAATAATGGGCGTATTAGCGGAATGGAACCATATTTTAACAAAGTGATGGGCATTGTAATCGGCATATTTCTGCATATTTCAACTACGATACTGTTCGAATCAAATACTGATCATAAAATCAATAAAAGGAAAATGCTTGCCGTATTGGCAGGATTAGGAGTTGCATTGATTGGATTTTATAGTGCCGGACATTAGTTAGCCTCTATATTTATCTAATAGCAAGTTTAGTTGTTCTGCCTCTTCCTCAGATAGATTTGGCCTAATAAAAGCTGATAAATCTATCTCCCTATCCAATTTTTCCAACAATTTCAGGCCATCCGCAGAAATAACAATATCCAGTGCTCGCTTATCAGTGTTATTGACATTCTTATGAATATAGCCCTTTTGAACCAGTCGCTCTACAATTCTTGATACATCACTCAACTTATCTATTATCCTTGATTTTAATAAATTAATAGTGCAGGGGTGTGGATATTGACCTCTTAAAATTCTTAAAATGTTAAACTGTTGTTGGGTAATGTTATAGGGATTAAAAGCTTCCTTAACACGTTGATTGCTCCAATGGTAGGTAAAAAATATATTCACTAAGGCTTGTTGAAATACATTCTCAAATTTCGAACTCTTTACTTCCTTTTTTAGTTCCATTATTCTTCTTTAGATTGGCTGTTTTTCGTTTTTGGGATAGTTTGTTTAATTTCTCGCTTATAATTCCAGGGACAATGTTTACAACCATTTTTACAACAATAGCCTCTTTTCAGATGATATGCCGCTGTAAAAACCATCAATCCATCTTCATTAAAGTAAAAATCCACCCCCTCTTCCATTAGTTAAGCAATTTAACGACCAATTTTTCTCCAAAGTAATTTTGCAAGTGTGTTCCACTTCCATGGGTAGTCCAAACTTCACTAGGATTAACTTTCTCCACCGTTTCTAAAATAGCATCCCAATCAACATGATCAGAAATATATAATTGAATTTCATTGTTATTCTGAAGGTGCTTCCAACCTGTTGCAAAGATCCTAACGACATTTATTGCTTTAAAATAGCTATGAAAAACCATTGGGGGGACAATATAAATCAGATCTACCTGGTTGTTTTTCATAACCTTTCTATCATATACTTCGTACTTCCCTAAACGGATCCCTAATTCCTCATAAATTTTAACAAACGGCACTATGCTATGATGTACCAATATCCTTTTTTGAGTACAGTGTTGGTTAATCATGGCAATTAAACGCTGACTTTTACCCAAGGCATAAGCGCCTAGCATAATATTACTTTTAGTTTCATTTAACTTTTTGATTTCCTCAATGGCTTCAGGATGCTTCGTGTCTGGATTTGCAAAAGTTGTTTCGGTAATTAATACATCCGCCTTAACAAAAGCCATAGGCTCACAGGTATCATCAGCTTCTAACTTGTAATCGCCCGTATATAAATACCTAACGCCCTTATATTCCATTAACACTAAAGAAGAGCCCAACATGTGTCCAGCAGGATATAAACTTATGGCAACACCGTTTAACACAAAAACCGCCTCATAGTTTTTAATGAAAAAGTTGGCTGCAGCGAACTTCTTATACCTATGCTGCATGAAAGCCATTGTGGGTTTAGTACAAAATACATTTTGATTTCCTCCAACAGCATGATCGCCATGTGCATGTGAAATCACCGCTGTTACAACAGGTTCTTTGGGATCGAGGTAAAAGTTTCCATAACTGCAAAAAAGGCCTGTTTTTGTCTGGACAATAAAATCTTCTAATATCATAAGTTTGTGGATGCAGATAAAGCTAAAAACTGTTGATGCAAATTTAGCACTTGAAGAATTATTGAATCGGATAAGGAATTTGAAATGAAATAGTTTGCCATTTTTGATTTTTGGCCGTCCGTGAACTGCTTATCCATTCTGGCCATTACTTCAGCTTCGCTCACTTGATCGCGCTTCATTACCCTGGCTAACCTCAACTTCAAAGGGGCTGTTACCAAAATATTTTTATCGCATTGTTTATAAGAACCGCTTTCAAATAAAAGTGCTGCTTCTTTTAACACATAGGGCGCAGCGTAGACTTTAGTTGCTGCCCAATTTTCAAATGCCTTAAATACCGCAGGGTGAACTAATGCATTCAGCTTGTCCAGTTCTGCTTTTTGATGAAAAACTATTGCCGCAATATATTTATTGTTCAAGGTACCATCGGGGTGATAACTTTCAGTACCGAAAGTTTTTTTTATGCCCTCAACTAGTACTGGGTCGCTGGTCATCGCCAACTTAGCTGCTATATCTGCATAAAAAATTGGCACCCCTAAAGTTTCAAACACCTTACAAACAGTCGTTTTGCCGCTTCCTATACCTCCAGTTATCCCTATCTTAAGCATTACTTTTCGATAATAAAATTTATTTTCCGTGGTTTAATGCTCACTAATTTACAATACTCCGGAAAGCGGGACAAGCTTACGGTAAGCTGCTCATGATTTAACATCCTCCATTCGTTTATATCAACGTTGGCGACAATAAAATCCTCATCAACTTCATCGTATCTTGATAGGGCAACTGTAAAAGTTACTTTTACTTTTTTCGGATAAAGTTGAACGTTATGAAAATCATGGTTATTGATGATGTTCAATGGCACCTCAACAGTTTTTTCGGTAAACTCATCAACTGGCACTTTCACATCAACCGTAGTTGGGTAGATACTCACATTAACAATATTGTTTGTTTTTACGCCTATTTTGGTGTGCACCGATCCTTTCAAGTCTGTGAGCTTAAGGGTGTCGGTATACCACTCTTTAATCTTAACGAGTTCTTCTTGTGGACCCGATATATTTACGTATGAAGGTTTTAACTGAATCTCGCTGGCCAGTCCGAACTGCTTTTCAAAAGAAAAATTATACTTTAATTTAACTGGAACGCGTTTATTTGTTCGTTTAGAAAAATCAAAATACAAGGTATCTGGTTTAACGGAGATGATTTTTTGTGAGGTTTCCAATTGCTTATTTATCTGCGACAACTGTTCGGTAAACAAGATAAAATTGCGGTTATTTAATTTTTCCAGACTGATGGCAATCGACTGAGGGTTAATCCTTAGTCGCGCAAACAACAATTGCCAGCCCGTACCCTCCACTTGTAAATCAACTGTATCTGTTTGCAGTGCTTTAAATGCTTTCTTTTGAGGAAAATCTTTATATATTAAAACCGTTTTTGCATTATATACATACTTATGATTAAGGGCCATAAACAACCAGGCTCCAATTGCACAGAATAGGCAAAGTATGAGTACAAGAAATCGCTTTCTTTCTACCTTGGTTAGTTTAATAAATGGCATATTGTAAAACTACAAAAAAAAGCCGCTCTCCCGAAATTACAGAAGAGCGGCCTATTTAATTCTTTGTTATGCTTTTGGTAATGCAGCCGTTGTAGCAGCCTTCGTTGCATCAAGAGAGATGGCAGATTTATCAAAACGAATTTTGGTACCGCCTTCTACTTCAATTAAGAAAGTAGTATCGTTAGATCCAACTATTTTACCGTGAATACCCGCAGTAGTTACAATTTTGTCTCCAATTTTTAACTCCTCTACTAGTTTTTTATGGTCTTTTGCTTTCTTCATCTGAGGTCTGATCATGAAAAAATAAAAAACGATCATAATTAATACCATTGGTACTATTGTGCCCAACATATTATTGCCAGCCGCTTGTAAGATTACTGAATTCATTATATTTTATTTAATTGTTTAATTGGTTAACTGAAAAACTACTTCTTCGCCTTTACTTCGCCTACCACATGCAACGTAGCTAAATATGGGTTTGCATTTGAAATGATAGAAACTACCTTGTCTTGAATTCCTACTTTACCCTGGCTGTTAAAGATAACTTTTATCTTTCCTTCGTCGCCTGGTTTTATCGGTGTTGTTGGATATTCTGGCACCGTACATCCGCATGTTGCAGTAGCATTGCTAATGATTAACGGTGTTTTGCCAACATTCTTAAATTTAAATTCGTATTTAACGCTTTCACCTTCGTTGATCACCCCAAAATCATATAACTCTTCTTCAAATTTTATGACGGGGGCATCCACAGCCGAAACTGCTTTACCTGTTGAATCGAGTACTACTGCTGTTGAAGAATCTTTATTTTGACCACAAGCGGCAAGTAAAACCGAAACTAATAAACTTAAAATTAAACGCTTCATTATTTAATCCTCTATTAAACCTCTACCTAATTTTTTAATACTATTTGTTCTTTTCAGATCATTCAAAATTTTGTCCAAGATACCGTTAATAAATGAATTACTTTTCGGTGTACTGTAATCTTTTGATAATTCAAGGTACTCGTTTATGGTAACTTTCACGGGTATAGACGGGAAATTCATCAGCTCACAGATCGCCATTTTCATTAAGATCGTGTCCATTAAAGCAATACGCTCCGATTCCCAATTTTTTGTACGTTCAGCAATCAATTCTTGGTAAGCATTGTCATTCTTGATCGTATAGGCGAACAGATCTTTCACAAATCTGCTGTCCTCGTCCCAATCTGCGCTAATTGGTGTTAACTTATTTTTGAATGGATCTTCCTGAGTAAAGTTCTTAAGGGTTTTCGCAATCATACCTTTCATCACCTCACTATCAACTGGCCAATTGATAAATTTGTCTTCGAAAGCTTGAATAATATTGAGGTTTTTCAATAAAACCTTTCTGAAAATGAATTTGATAATCTCTTTTGAACTTTCAAGTGTTTCTTCTTCTTCAGCCAAATAAGCTGCATACTCCTTGGTATCTTTTAACTTTATAAAGATAGATTTCACTAACTCCGGATCCGAATGCCAGTTGATCTGATATTTATTTACTAAAGCACTATACTCCGGGTTTTGTTTTAAAACTACTGCAAACTTATTATGAAGTAGTTTCTGATTGGGACTTAAATCCTCTGCGGTAGGCAAATGCTTATTAGCTCTTTCAACTGCGTCATTGGCCGTATATTCGGTTACATCAACAATGAGTGCGAGCATTCGCACATACATTTCATAAACACTATCAATGCTTTGCATTAATGCTTTTTGACTGCTTACGCTGTCTTTCTTTTCTGTCATTTGCCAAGCAAAAATATTTTGCAAAGCTTTAATCCTTAAGTGCCTTCTATTTAACATGAAATGAATGTAAGAACGAGTAGTAAGTTTTACTGGTTGTAATTAATATGATGATTTTATTTTTTTAATGTCTGAGATCCTTTTTTCTGCGATTCTGCTGGCTGCTAAATTTGTAGGGATATTCTCGGCTTTAGACAATTTTATGACTTCTCTAGTGGCATTATAAATATTTTCTGTTAGTTGCATAGTTCTCTTTTTACCAAAGCCCGTTAACTCAGAATAACAATTTATTAACCCACCAGCATTGATTAAATAATCAGGAGCATACAAAATCCCTTTTTCCAAAAGCAGTTGACCATGGATCTGTTCGTCGCCCAACTGATTATTTGCTGAACCAGCAATGATGGCAAACTTCATTTTTTTGATTGTTTTATCATTAACTGTTGCTCCCAAAGCACATGGTGCATAAATATCGGCACCAATCGTGAAAATTTTATCAGCTTCAATTGCCTTTGCTTTATATTTTCTGGCCACTTGTTGTAGCCTTTCTTCGTTAATATCACTTACGTAAACTTCAACATTCTCTTTCCTTAGTAAATCTACGAGGTGTTCGCCCACATTTCCAATCCCTTGTACTACAACCGATCTTCCTGCAAGCATATCAGTACCATAAACTTCTTTCACACAAGCTTTAATACCTAAAAAGACACCTTTTGCTGTAATCGGCGCCGGATCTCCTGCCCCACCAATAGATTCTGGCACCCCTGTTACATGACTGGTTTCCATGCGGATATATTCCATATCCCTGGTGGTAGTACCCATATCTTCGGCAGTTACGAACTCTCCATTGAGGTTCTTAATAAATCTTCCGTAGCTCCGCATTAAGGCCTCTGTTTTGGCCATTCGCGAATCGCCGATAATTACCGCTTTACCTCCACCCAGGTTTAGACCAGCAACAGCGGCTTTGTAAGTCATGGCTTTCGATAAACGAAGCACATCTTCAAGAGCCTCAGCTTCAGTATTGTAATTCCACATTCTTGTGCCGCCCAAAGCTGGGCCTAATGTAGTGTCATGAATGGCAATAATGGCTTTAAGTCCGGTATCAGCATCATTGCAAAAAACTACTTTTTTGTGGCCTGATGCGCTTAATTGATCTAAAATGGAAGTAACTGCAGAACTATTACCAGACATACGAGTGTTGAATTGATAAGCTGCAAAATTAAGATAAAAATCCATTATTTTACCTAGTATTTTAAGGAAAATTAATAAAAGAAAAATTTAGCAACTATAGTTGGGTTTCATAAAATGAAAATTCTAAATTCTATTTTTAAAATTCGAAACTTGGGGTTATCGAATACTGTATATCATATTTGCGCTTTTCAGCTTAAGCTTTTTCATCTTCTTAATCATGAGATTTTTAGGGGGCAATCTTCGATTATCAATAGCAACTAGTTTTGCCACTTTAATCCCTCTCTTATTTTTTTTAAGAAATGATACTCAACAAAGATATCAGTATGAACTACAAAAATTTCGTCAAAGCAGCCTTCTAAAAAGAATAGTCTATTTTACCTTTGTTGCTTCATTCTTTTTAATTTTACCATTAACTTTTATGGTATATCTAATAATTAGATGGATAAATTATAGATGGTAAACACCAATTTTAGTTAACTTTACCCCTCCATGAAGCATCTTGCATTTTTAAATAAATACTTCTATAAATATAAGTGGTGGATTATTCCGGGCATATTCTTTGTAATTATTTCTAACATCTTTGGCGTAGTGCCTGCGCAGGTTGTTGGTCATGCCATTAATATCATTACCGAGAATATTTCAATTTACAGCTTGTTTAATGGTTTCGATAGACAAGAAATTGTGTACAGCATTTTTAGTTATAGCCTTTTCTTTTTCGGCTTGCTCATTTTAGCACTTTACCTACTTCGGGGCTTGTTCCTGTTTTTTATGCGTCAAACTATTATTTTAATGTCTCGTCACATTGAATATGACATGAAAAATGAGATTTATGCACACTATCAAGAATTGAGCCTGGGTTTTTATCGCCGTAATAACACAGGAGATCTAATGAACAGGGCAACCGAGGATGTTAACAGGGTGAGGATGTATGTGGGGCCGGCTATTATGTACGCCATTAATACGGCAGTGCTATTTTGCCTTATTATTTATTTCATGTTTTCGGTAAACGTTAAATTGGCGCTTTTCTGTTTACTTCCCCTTCCCGTTTTAGTGATTACAATCTATTATGTAAATACCTTGATCAATCTTAAAAGCGAAAAAATACAAGCGCAGCTGTCTAAACTTTCGAGTTTCGTACAAGAACGTTTTTCTGGTATTCGCGTTATTAAATCCTACGTAAGGGAAGCACATAATCAGGAAATATTTGCCAACGAAAGCCAGATTTATAAGCATAATGCGATGGGCTTAGTTAAGATCCAAGCATTATTTTATCCTTCCATGTTACTATTGGTTGGTTTAAGTACTATTTTAACAGTTTTTATAGGCGGAAAGCAGGTTATAGAAGGCGCAATAACCCCCGGTAATATTGCTGAGTTTATCGTCTACGTAAATCAGCTAACCTTCCCAGTAACGATGTTGGGCTGGGTTACAACCTTAATCCAGCGTGCTGCCGCCTCCCAAAAAAGAATCAATGAATTTCTACAATTAAAACCAGATATCATCTCAAGCAACACTACAACCCAAATTATTGAGGGTAAAATAAGTTTTAAAGATGTGAGCTTCACCTATCCCGACACAGGCATCACAGCTTTAAAGAACATTAATTTTGATTTAGAAAAAGGGCAATTTATCGCTATCATCGGACGCACAGGTTCAGGAAAATCTACCCTGGCAAATCTAATCATGCGTATGTACGATGTTGATTCAGGCGCTATTTTAATTGATGAACAAGAATTAAAAACAATTAACCTAAACAACTATCGAAATCAAATAGGTTTTGTTCCGCAAGAAGTGTTTTTATTTTCCGACACGATCAAGAACAATATCGCTTTCGGCTTATCAACAGTTACTGATGAAGAAGTTGAACGGGCAGCCACAAATGCAGCAGTCTATAACAATATCATCAATTTTGAAAAGAAGTTTGAAACCATGCTTGGAGAACGGGGTATTACCCTTTCAGGCGGACAAAAACAACGCGTTTCCATTGCTAGAGCATTGATCAAAGAACCAAAAATCTTGATATTTGATGATTGCCTTTCGGCAGTAGATACCAAAACCGAAGAAGAAATATTGAACAACCTGGGAAGAATAATGTTAGGAAAAACCAGCATCATTGTCGCACACCGTATTTCTACCATCAAAAATGCCGATAAAATAATTGTTTTAGACCAGGGAATGATCATTGAGCAAGGAACCCACCAGGAACTCCTAAATAAAGCCGGTATGTATGCAGAAATGTACGATAACCAATTGCTTGAAGAAGAAAATCGGTAAATTCAAGCTCATTATTCGAAGTTGTTCATAAAAAATTTACACAAATCTTAACTTAATCGAAAATCATAACGTTTTCTATTTTGAACTTTGATAATTATTCCTTTATATTTACCCCAACCTTAAACCAATACTATACACAACAATGGGAGATTTTGACAATAAAGAGAGAGAAGAGGTTTTTTCGAAGAAAGTAAGAGCTGGAAAACGTACTTATTTTTTTGATGTAAAAGCAACACGATCAGGCGACTATTACCTAACCTTAACAGAGAGTAAAAAGAGATTAGAAGATGGTGTATTTGTAAAACATAAAATTTTCTTATACAAAGAAGATTTTGAGAAATTTACGGAAGGCTTAACCGAAACGGTTGAGTATATCAAATCGCATCAAGAGGTAGTTGAAAAACGCTATGAATATTCTGAGAATGCAGAATACAGCCATAGTCCTAAAGTAGACAACGACGATTTTTCTTTCTAAGAAATAATTTAATTTAAGGAAGTCCCGATCAAATCGGGACTTTTTTTTGAACTAAGAAGTTATGGGCTTATGAAGTTCTAACAGTATGAGGTTAAACCTCTTGATCCTTCAAACAAACCTTACCTAAAATGAAATCGCTTAAACTAACTATCATTTTATTATTCACCTCAATTCAGCTTTTCGCCCAGAAAGAGACCGTAGACCATAAGCTCAACAAGATGCTAACCGAAATGGTAAAGGGGTTTAATGGGGACGTTGGCATCTACATAAAAAACTTAAAAACCGGTAAGGTAGCTAGTTTAAATGCCGATACGATTTTCCCTACGGCAAGCATGATTAAAGTACCGATAACGTGTGGCATTTTCAATAAAATTGAAAAGGGTGAATTAGCTTATCAGACAGAGTTGGTTTATAAGGATAGTTTGCTTTATGCAGGTGAAGACCTTTTGGGATCGTTTAAAAACAACGAGAAAATTGTGCTAAGCAAGGTACTTATGCTCATGATAACTACGAGCGATAATACAGCAAGTTTATGGTCGCAAAGCCTGGCAGGTACGGGAACTGTCATTAACGAATTAATGGAAAACTATGGTTTTCAACATACCCGAGTGAATTCAAGAACACCAGGAAGAGCAGACAACCAACGAAAATATGGCTGGGGCCAAACTACTCCGCGAGAAATGGCAACGCTATTGACGTTAATTAGAGATGGTAAAATGATTAACGAAGCGGCTTCCGAAAGAATTTACCGCAATTTGATCCGCATCTATTATGATCACGAAGCACTTTCAGAAATCCCACCATATGTGCAGGTTGCTTCAAAATCTGGCGCAGTGAATGCGGCCAGATCGGAAGTAGCTTTGGTAAACGCACCACATGGCGACTATGTTTTCTGCATCACCACAAAAAATCAAAAAGATACTTCATGGATCCATAAAAATGAAGGTACTACGCTTATTCGTAAGTTGAGTAAAACCTTATGGAATTACTTTGAACCAAAATCTAATTGGCAACCAGCCAAAGGCATGGAGAAGTATTATTGATAGAAAAATATAGCATTTTACAATTATTTTACGTATCTTAGTTTAAGACACTCCCCTCTTATCAATCGATAAACTAAAATCTAATTCTACCATCTTAACAAGTCCACAGTAAGCCCACCTCAGGTCCACGGTAAGTCCACGTCAAATCCGGGATAACAAAGTAGTTCCAAGCTTGTTCAAACGTTGTTCCTAAACACTTCAGCTACAACCCCTATTACCTTACATCCTCTTAACGATTTCGATTTTCATCAAAAAATAGTATCTTGGATTAACTAAATGAATCTAATGAAAGCATATTCCTTCCTAGCCTCACTTTGCCTATTATTATCTTTAAATTCCAATGCTCAAAATTGGACACCAGTTCCTGGAAAAATCGCTTCCCCTTGGGTAGCAGCTATCAATCCAGCTCATCCCCTGCCAGAATATCCTCGCCCACTCCTGGTTCGCGAAAATAACTGGAAAAATCTAAATGGTCTATGGGACTATGCCATCACCAACAAAGACGAGATCACTATTCCCAAGAAATGGGATGGAAAAATCCTAGTTCCATTTGCCATAGAATCATCATTGTCGGGCGTAGGAAAAACAGTAGGTGAAGATCATTTGCTTTGGTATCATACCACTATTGATGTCGCTAACCTAAAAAACACTATCCTTTTGCATTTCGGGGCGGTAGATTGGCGAACAGAAATTTATTTAAACGGAACGAAAGTTGGAAGTCACGAAGGCGGTTTTGATTCTTTTACAATAGACATCACCCCACACCTTAAAAAAGGAGGCAAACAAGAGCTGGTATTGAGCGTTTGGGATCCAACAGACAAAGGCTATCAGCCACGTGGCAAGCAAGTTGTTAAACCTAATGGCATTTGGTACACTCCCGTAACAGGCATTTGGCAAACAGTTTGGATAGAAAGCGTAGCGCAAACGCATATTGCAAATACTAAGCAAACCCCCGATATCGATTCAAAAAGCTTGAACATTACCACTGAGGTTAAGCATGCAAAAGCAGATGACAAACTTAAAATTACTGCTTTCGATGGACAAACGAAAGTTGCAGAAGTTGAAACTTCGCCAAACCAGGAAGCTAAACTTCACTTGAAAGAGCAAAAATTATGGTCGCCAAGTAATCCATTTCTATATAATTTAACAGTAGAACTCATGCGCGGAGGAAAGGTAATTGATAAAATCCAAAGTTATTTCGCGATGAGAAAATCATCAATGGGCAAAGACAAGGATGGGATCATGCGCATGCTGCTCAATGATGAATTTGTTTTTCAATATGGCCCGCTAGATCAGGGATGGTGGCCTGATGGTTTATATACCGCTCCAACGGATGAAGCATTGAAATTTGACATCATCAAAACCAAAGAAATGGGTTTTAATATGATCCGTAAACATATCAAAGTAGAGCCCGCACGGTGGTATTATGAATGTGACAAACAAGGTTTATTAGTTTGGCAAGATATGCCAAGTGGTGATCTGGGAAATAAGTGGGAAATGCGCGTGGGCGATTATGGAGGTACCGACAAAGATAGAACACCTGAATCTGAAGCAAGCTATAAAAAGGAATGGAACAGCATTATGGACATGCTGCACAACTATCCTTCTATTGTGGTATGGGTACCTTTTAATGAAGCCTGGGGACAATTTAAAACAAAAGAGATTACCGAGTGGACAAAGCAAAAAGATCCTTCCAGACTAGTAAATAGTGCAAGTGGCGGTAATTTTGAGATTACAGGAGATATTGTTGACCTACACAATTACCCCGAACCAAAAATGCCAAGACCAGATATATTTGGTAAAACACAAGCAATTGTACTGGGTGAGTTTGGGGGACTAGGCCTGCCTGTAGTTGATCACACTTGGCAAAACACCAATAATTGGGGATACCAAACCTTTAAAAATGCGGATGAATTATTTGCAAAATATGCTTCTTTTATGGATAGATTAGAACACCTTATTACGAAAGGGTTATCTGCCGCGGTTTATACCCAAACAACCGATGTAGAGATCGAAACCAATGGCCTGATGACTTACGATAGGAAAGTGATTAAGGTTCCGGCAGAAAAATTAAAAAGTGTAACAACCAAGCTTTATAACAAAGCCCTGGTTAAACTATAGCGCTAACTAGCGTGAGAAAGCCGAAAGAACCATTAACATAACGTAAAGGACTATAAATATCATGGTGATAATGCCCCAATATTTAAAGAGCGACTTCAGTTTGCTGAATGCCTCGTTTAAGCTCGCTTGTTCGCCATACAAAACCCCAAGTTTTGCCTTGGTTGAATATTTAAATAACAATAAACTTGGATAAAATATCGCAAATGAATAAGCTAAACAAAATATGGTAAAACCAATGGGACTTAAAGCAGATGAAGCCATTAATGCACTTAGCTCGGGATTAGTGCTCATTGCTGCGCCAATAGTGAAGGATGCAATGATCATAAATCCAGCAATAACGAACCCTACAATAGCAAGAAAGTTTGCCCATTTGGCCATATCGTACAAATAGCTACGTATATCTTCAGTGATGATAAGTTGGGGGATATTTTGTTGTTCGTTAGTTTCTTCTGAATTCTCCATGTAAGCATTTTTTTGTTAAAGATAAAAAATTGAGTTAAAACATTAACCGTGTTTTTTCTTCTTATTCATAATGGCTTTTTGTCCAATCCCATAGTTTGTAGTTTTGGTATTGCTTTCTTTTCTCTTATGGAAAGCCGCATCTTGGTGAGCTTCTTCTTCGACCTGTGCTTGTGTTAACTTTTTCTTTTGAGATGCTGTTTTGTTTACTTCTTCTACTAGTAAGCCTTCCGGAAGATCGGCAATTTCAATTCGTTGTCCTATTGCCTGCTCTATCTTTTTTACAGTCGGTAATTCCAAATCAGTAGTGAAAGTAATCGCTACTACATCGCCATCGTCCTGTTTTTTAACTACCCGATTGAGATAAATCTCCTTTTGCTCCGGTAGTTCGAAATGGAAGATGAACGGAATACCAGTCAAATCCAAACTGGGAAGATTTTCATTCGCTACAATTAACACACGGGCTTCTGCTACTTCTTTAAAATCTTCAATTGCATCAAAACCTGCCTCATCAAAAAATAAGGGTTTATATACAAAAACATCGGCTGCTTTACCATCAAAAAGATCTTTTGACAAGGTTTGAGCCGTTAAGCGGGTATTCACAAAAACAACCACTTTATCAAATACTTCTTCATCTTTTAAAAGAAGGTTTAACAAATTGAGCTTCGTTCTAAAATTGGGCACATGATACAGCAATTGTGTATGTGTTTCAGCTTGCTTCTCATTAAGCTCTTCAACTTCGATTAAAGTTGGGAGTTTCATAAAAGGATCAATCATTTTATATAAACGATCATGCATTACTTCTGTAAATATGAGGTGCTGGCATTTCTGGATGCTATTGGCTAATTCATTAATGGGCAATTGCATTCCCGATCTTACCATCTCGGCAGCATCGTCGACCACAAACATTTGAATTTTATTCGTATTCAAGCCAAGCTTCAGGTAAATAGCGCGGGCGCGAGAAGGCACAGCGACTATGATATCAACGCCATCGGTAATTTCGTTAATCTGCTGTTCCATTCCCCCGTCGGCATGAATGCCGATAATGCGGATGCTTGCATTGCGATTTAGAAGATTAAACTGTTCAACTACCTCGAGCACCCGCTCCTTGGAAGGCACTAAAATCAAAGCACGTGGGGCTTCTTCAAATCCATATTTTATCCGCATTAAAACCCCTAACACATAAGTAGTTGATTTGCCGCAGCCCTCAGGCCCTACTGCAATAATGTCTTGTCCGCCTAAAATGCGCGACATACTTCTTGCTTGTATTTCTTTTGGACTTAAATACCCTGCCGCCGTCATTGCAGATATGAGTGGCTTGCTTAATTTTAGTTGTTCTAAAGACAATTTACTTCGTATTAATGAAAAGACAAATTTAAGGAAAATTATTGGTTCGGTTATCGCCTAGTGCACGACTATATTAAACGATGGTACTGCGATTTAAGCCCCGTCATTGCGAGGCACGAAGCAATCTGCTGGAAAGATTGCTTCGTGCCTCGCAATGACGGAACAGCAGGATGTTGCGCAGCCTACTCTGAAAGTAACAAACAAGCGCTACTTACCAAATCACCAAAGGTAAGATGCAAAAAATATTTTCGACTGTAACGTAATAATCGCCAGTCTCGTATTAGTGATATAAATTCTCCAAAACACGTGAAAAGATTACTTTATTTAGCGCTTTTAACCTTAACCTTTTCGGGATGCAAAAAAGAAAGCAATCCGAATCTGCCAGATGGCACCTATGTGGGTACCTTTAGTACATTGGTAGATAATAAGGAAAAAAGAACCGATTTTGAGGTTACCTTAGAAGCTAAGCGATTTACCACTACAAAGGGAGGAGCCGGACGCGGATCTTTTGAAGTGGTAAACAGCAACCAAGTTACCTTTGTCGACGAACTTTTTTACACTGCAAATTTCGACTGGAATACTATACTGAATGGAGACTATGGCTATCAAATTAAAGGAGATAGTCTACTATTGAATAAGTACTTTTTGGTACAGTTAAAGCATAATTATTATCAATACAGATTAAAAAAAATTAAATAACGAACGTCCTATGGCTATCAAAAAAATCAAAACAATTTTACTAGGTGTTATTGTTTTTCTTTCCTGTTTAATATTTATTCAAGCTTGTGAAAAGTCGGGGTCTCTCGGATCTGCTGAGACCCTCCTATTGACCGAAAACGAAACTAAAACCGCTGCATTTGAAGGAGAAAAAATAGCTATAACCGCAACTAATTTTACAGATAGCCGTTGTCCGGTAAATGCAGATTGTGTTTGGAGCGGCTATGCCATGTTAAAAGTTAATTTTAAGGAAGAAAATAAAGAACAGGATATTACGATGTGTATTGGCGCCTGCGAAATACTATCTGTTAACCTGCCTAATACCATCATTTTAAACGGTAAAACTTATAAAATAAAACTGCAGGAGGTCACACCTTATCCAACATTAAATAAGTCAGTATCCGAACCTTCAAAAGCTAAGATAATCATTACAAAATAAAGGGGAATTAATGTAAGTTTTCTTGCTTGATATATCAAATTTTTGATACAAACCTAAATTCCATTCAAAAATACCTTAAGTTTAAATCTTAATGTATTGACATGAAGAAAATCATTTTAAATCTTTTTTTAACTGCGTCAATCACTGGCGCCTTCGCTCAGGATGCAGTAAACTATCAAACTCCTCCAAAAGCGATTGCCGACTTATTATTAGCTAAATCTACGCCTAATGTGAGCATTGACAGTAAGGCGGAATGGATGTTGTTTAGTGAACGTAATTCTTATCCCTCCATTGAAGAGCTAGCAATGCCAGAATATCGTATAGCTGGGATGCGGATTAATCCTAACAACTATTCGCCAAGCCGGCAAACGTATATCAACAGTTTTAACTTAAAGAATATTAAAACTGGAAAAACTTTGGCCGTAACCGGTTTACCCAGCCCGCTTTATGCCAGTACTGCAAATTGGAGCCCTAATGAGACTAAAATTGCAGTTACCCATACTTCGCAAAACCGTGTAGACTTATACATTATCGATGTGGCTACGGGAAAAGCCATTAAAACAAATAAACAGCCCCTGAATGTAATTATGGGTGGTGGTGCAACATGGGTTGATGAAAACACATTGCTGTATCGGGTGGCAACCAAAGCAGCTAACTTAGCTCCCGCTCGTCCGCTAGCGCCTAAGGGACCAACTGTACAACAAAGTTTAGGCAAGGCCGCTCCTAGTCCAACACTGCAAGATCTAATCAAGTCGCCTTATGATGAGCAGTTATTTGAGTTCTATGCGACCTCGCAGTTGATACAAAACAAAGGTGGTGTGGAGACCCCAATAGGTAAACCAAATATCTATAGTAGCGTTAGCTTGTCGCCTGATAAAAATTATTTAATGACGCGAACCATCAAGAAACCGTTTTCCTATCTGGTATCTGCTTATGGATTTCCCTCTACAGTAAGCATTACGGACAGAGCTGGCAAATTGGTTAAATTACTTGCTGATCTACCCTCAACAGAGGTTAGGCCATCAGGTAATGATAACGTGCAAAATGTGCCTCGTGGTTTCGATTGGAGAGATGATGAAGCGGCAACCATTACCTGGACCGTAGCGTTGGATAGTGGTCTTATAAAAAAGAATGTGGAGTATCACGATGCAGTAGTGGCCTTAACAGCCCCTTTTACTGGAACTCCCAAAGAGTTGCTCAAAACAAAAATGAGGTTCGGCGGCATAACCTGGGGCAATGCTTCCTTCGCATTGGTGAGAGAAAATTCGAGAGCCAAGCAGATGTCTAGATTAAGTCGTTTCAATCCCAGCACAGGTGATGTAGAAACGCTATATGAGTTAAATACCACCGATGCTTACAACAATCCTGGAAGCCCGGTAACAGAGAAAAATAAATTTGGCCGCCAAGTAATTTTAACAACAGACAATGGCGCTAAATTATTATTGAACAATACAACAGGAGCATCTGCTAAAGGGGATTTACCTTTCTTGGCAAAGTTTGATCTAGCGAGCAAAAAATCTGAAATTTTATGGCGCGCACAACCAGGTACATTCGAAATGGTTACTGATGTATTGGATCCTCAAAAATTAGTACTTCTTACCCGTAAAGAAAGTCAGAAAGACGTGCCTAATTACTTCATTAAAAACTTGATCCTTCGTACGGCCGATCAGCCAATTACCGCCTTTACTAACCCTTACCCACAAATGGAGGGAGTTAAAAAAGAAAAAATAGCTTATAAACGGGCTGACGGGATTGACTTAACAGGCGATTTATACTTGCCTAAAGGATATGACAAGGCAAAAGATGGACCACTACCTGTTCTGATATGGGCTTATCCACGTGAATTTAACTCGGCTGCAGATGCGGCACAAATTAGAGGATCGCAAGATAAATTTACGACGATTAGTTCCGGCGGACCTTTATTCTTTGTGACACAGGGTTATGCTGTATTGGACAATGCGGAAATGCCGATTGTGGCTAAAGAAGGTAAGAGGCCTAATGATACTTTTGTTGAACAATTGAAACTGAACGCCGAAGCTGCTATCAGCAAACTTTCTGAAATGGGAGTGGGTGATAGAAACCGCATGGCTGTTGGCGGTCATAGTTACGGAGCATTTATGACTGCGAATTTATTGGCACACACCAATTTATTCAAAGCGGGTATAGCCCGTAGTGGTGCCTATAATAGAACGCTTACCCCATTTGGCTTCCAAAACGAAGACCGCACCTATTGGCAGGCACCTCAACTGTATTATGAGATGAGTCCCTTTAGTTACGCAGATAAAATTAAAACACCGATCTTATTAATTCATGGCGAAATGGACGATAACCAGGGAACTTTTCCAATTAATAGCGAACGTTTATTCGCTGCCATTAAAGGACATGGTGGAACAACCCGTTTTGTTTATCTTCCTTACGAAGCACATGGTTACCGCGCAAAGGAAAATATTTTACACCAGTTATGGGAAATAAACACTTGGCTGGACACTTATGTGAAAAATGCTAAACCAACGGTGGCAAAGTAAAAGTTTCGCTAGTTATTTAAAATAATCACACAGGCACATAAGACACATTAAATAGCGTTCTATGTGCCTATGTGATTATATAGGCAAGGCAAAAAACAAAAATTATGTTCAAAATCAATAGACTCATTTTCTTCATAAGCTTTGTAATTAGCTTCTCCGTTTGTGCTCAAAAACCAAAATTCAGCGTAATTGCATTTTATACCGGAAAAAATGATCAAGCGCATATAAGTTTCGTTCAGGAAGCGAATAAATGGTTTACCAAAATGGCCAAAAATCATGGCTTCAATTATGATTCCACTGCCAATTGGGCTAACATGAACGCTCAATTTTTGACGAATTATGAAGTAGTTGTATTTCTTGATACCAGACCGGAAGCGCCTGAGCAAAGAACAGCCTTCGAAAATTATATAAAAAATGGTGGAGCATGGTTAGGTTTTCACTTTTCTGCTTTTGCACTTACCCCCTCTAGTTACCCACAAAACTGGAATTGGTATCATCATGAATTTTTAGGGTCTGGAGTATACGCGAGCAATACCTGGCGACCAACCTCTGCGATACTAAAGGTTGAAGATAAAAAACACCCCGTTACTAAAAATCTACCAAAAAAATTTAAGGCTCAACCAAATGAATGGTACAGATGGGAAAATGATTTACGCCAAAATGCTAATATTAAAATTCTTTTAGCAATTGATACAAGCAGCTTTCCTTTAGGGACGGGACCAAAAGCCCACGAAATATGGCAAAGTGGTTACTATCCCGTAGTTTGGAGTAACAAAAATTATAAGATGGTTTATATAAATATGGGACATAATGATATGGATTATGAACATAAATATGGTAAAACTACCACCTCCCTTTCATCAAGTTTTGGAAGTAAAAATCAAAATAAAATGATTTTGAATAGTGTAATGTGGTTGGGGAAAAGGTAACCATTCTCTATATTTGAGCCAAATACTCATACAGATGGAAAATTTTGACTGGACATCTTTTACGCTAAGAATTGCAATTAAAGCTGACATTCAGACACTTTACAATGCGTGGACCCAAAGTGCAGAGATTGAAAAATGGTTTCTAAGTGAAGCAATTTATTCCCGACCTCAGGATGGCAAAGTTAGCGGCAACGAAAGGCTACGAGAAAATGACACCTATTTTTGGCGTTGGTTTTTGTATGAAGATACCGAGAGCGGAAGAATAACGCAGGCCAATGGACAGGATATTTTTGAATTTACCTTTGCGGGAGATTGTTTGGTTACCATTAAGTTGAATGAAGAATTTGACCATACAGTAGTTACTTTAACGCACAAAAACATCCCAACAGATGAGAATAGCAAAAGAAATATTCGGTTAGGTTGTCACAATGGCTGGTCATTTTATCTGGTAAATTTAAAATCGGTTTATGAAGGTGGCCTAGATCTAAGAAATAAAGACAATCGTTTTAAACCGATGTTAAATAATTAAAAAATTTCGTGAAATGAACAAAATAATAGAAGTTATCAAAGCTTGCCGTTCAAAATGGTTAAGCATGCTAGACCAGTTAACGGTTGATCAGTTAAACGCCATCCCTCCTGGATTTAATAACAACTTGGCTTGGCAGTTAGGACACGTTATTGTGAGTCAGCAGATATTGTGCTACCGCCTGGCTGGCCAAAAATTCGTAATCAATGAGGATTTAATTGATCGTTATAAAAATGGCTCCAGACCTGAAAGCTATATCAACAAGGAGGAAATCAGTCTTTTAAAAGACTCTATGTTAAGCACCATCGACCAATTAGAAATGGACTTAAAAAATGGATTATTTGTTAATTATACACCTTATACCATCTCTACTTATGCAGGGTTTACTTTATCCAATTTAAATGATGCATTAGTCTTTATTGTGTCCCATGATGCCCTACATTATGGTTGCAGTATCTCGTTAAAAAAACTGGTATAATAAATAAATAAATAAATAAAAATAATTGAGATACTTCTTTCACATTGCCTACAATGGGCACAATTATAGCGGATGGCAAAGGCAGCCAAAAGTAAACAGCGTACAAGAAGTTATTGAAAGTAAATTAAGCCAGGCTTTTAAAATGCCATTGGCCATTAACGGGTGTGGGCGCACAGATTCGCAGGTGCATGCCAGCCAGTTCTTTTTTCATGTTGATATAGAGGAGCAGTGGGAGTTTGATCTGATTTTCCGGCTAAATAAATTGCTTCCACACAATATCTCCGTTTTTGATATCATCCCGATGGATGGAAAACCTCACGCCCGATTTGATGCCGTGCAACGGGAATACGATTATTACTTGCATACCTATAAAGACCCTTTCTTAAGCCAACTCAGCTCTTATTATAACGCTAGAAATTTAAAGCTGGATGAAATGGCCAAAGCGGCTGCACTGCTGCCAAAATACAAAGATTATAGAGCACTTTGTACTACACCAGACAAGAACGAGCATACGATTTGTTACGTGAAAGAAGCCACTCTATATAGCTCCCCAAATGGAGATAACTTGCGTTTCCATATCTCTTCTAATCGTTTTTTAGGGAAGATGATTCGAATTATTACCGGCAAGTTGTTAAAAATAGGTACTGGAAACATGAGCGTAGATGAATTTGAACATTTGCTGGTTACCAAAGAAACACCCAAGTTATTAGAACCAGCGCATCCCCATGGCTTGTATCTTTCTAAAGTTACCTATCCATATTTAAATTTACCTACCAGAACAGAATTTTGTGGCTTAAAACAAAAAGATTGGGTTCCGGTAACTATTTAAACCTGATCGCTTTTAAAGGACTAACCCTACTCACTAGCATTGATGGAATAATGAGTACCAGCGAGCAGATAAAGAGCGTAGCAAGATTGAGCAACAGCACATCCATAAAATGAATTTCTATGGGTACATAGGCAAGATAATAATTGGTTTGATCTAACTTAAAAATATGCTTGTATTGCTGTAAATAAGCCAGGCCAAGCCCCAATAAATTCCCCAAGATGAGTCCGAAGCCCACCAGGTAAATAGCATTGTATAAGAAAATTTTCATCACATTGAAATTGGAAATACCCAAAGCCTTGAGTAAACCAATCATGGTGGTCCGCTCCAATATCATAATCAACAATGCGGTTACCATATTGATTACCCCCACAATCATCATTAAAATAAGTAGAACTCTCGTATTTACATCCAACAATGAAAGCCAGGTAAAAATTTCAGGTGAACTTTCTTCAACAGATCGGGATCTAAGCTTGAGTTCTAAATTGGCATACACTTCATTCGCTACGGGCCTTAGATTTTCAAAATGCTTAATTCGTACCTCAATCCCTCCCATCTGTCCTGAATCCCAATTGTTAACGCCCCTAATGATATTGATATTTCCCAATGCGAAACTCTTATCAATGTTTTCAATGCCAATATCATAAATCCCAACAATGATAAACTTTCTTGGTTTTGGCGGATTTTGCACAAAATGCATGAGAAAACTATCACCTAGTTTTAGTTTTAAGCGGTTGGCTGTGAAAGCTGATATCAGAATTTGGTTTTTACTTTGGTCGTTAAAATTGATAACTGTACCGCTCACCAAATGCTTCTTGATAAACTCCCAATCATAAGTTTTATCAATCCCTTTAAAATTGATTCCCTCTACTTCTTCATTCGCCGCAATTATTGCAGGCTTGGTAGCAAAAGGATAGAAGGAGGCAACATCTGGATTGTTGCGCAGGTTAGCAAGCGTGGTGTCATTTGGCACGAAAGGTGCTTTTTCAAAAGAACCATTTAAATCATAGCGATAAATTTGAATATCGCCAATAAAGCCTCTTACCTTATCACGAATTTCAGTTTTAAATCCAGTGATAATGGCTACCGACAAAATCATCACCGCAAGGCTCAACATTACCCCAGCAATAGCAATGCGTACAATCAATTTAGAGAAAGTGCGTTCTGATTTAATGGCTATTCGCCTTGATATAAAATAAGCTATGTTCAAAATTTATAATAATTTGTAACTTAGCAAAAGTGCTAATTCGATTTTGATTTAACGCATAATACTTTTAAAAACCTATAAAGATGAAGAAAAAAACTATTGCGTTTGCCCTCTTACTTTCTGTTTTCGCACTAACGGCATGCGGGCAGACAGCAAAACAAAAATCCTCAACAGGCAAAACAATTTCAGGTAAGTTTAAAACCGGCGCTGAGCAAACTGAAAAATATTTTCCTTTATTAAAAGGGAAACGTGTCGCCATTTTAGCGAACCAAACTTCCATAATTGGCGATGAAACAACGGTTGATGTGCTTTTAAGGAACAAAATAAACTTGGTTAAAATATTTGGTCCTGAACATGGTTTTAGAGGGAATGCCAGTGCGGGAGTACACGTAGAAGATGCGGTTGATGCTAAAACCGGCATAAAAGAAATTTCCTTGTACGGCAAACACAATACCCCAACCAAAGAAGAGTTGGCAGACGTTGACGTTGTCATATTCGACATACAGGACGTTGGTGTTCGTTTCTATACCTATATCAACTCATTACAGCATTTAATGGAAGCCTGTGCGGTTAATAACAAAGAAGTAATGATTTTAGATCGCCCGAACCCAAATGGTTTTTACATTGATGGCCCAATTTTAGATCCGAAACATAAGTCGGGCATTGGGCTGCAGCCAATTCCTATCGTACATGGCTTAACAGTTGGCGAATATGCACACATGCTAAATGGTGAAGGATGGTTAAAAGATAAAGTAAAGTGCAAGATCACGGTGATTAAAAATGCTAATTATACACACGAAATGCCTTACGTGCTACCTGTAAAACCATCTCCAAACTTAAATACTGCACAATCTATCTTATTATACCCTAGCACTTGCCTGTTTGAAGGCATATACATCAATCACGGTCGTGGCACCCAATTTCCTTTTACCGTATTGGGCACCCCTTACTTCAAAGGAAAATATAACTTCTCTTACACGCCAACCGGAATTAAAGGAATGGCCGAAACACCCATATTTATGAACGAGGTTTGTTACGGCCTAGATTTAAGAAAATATGATACCGATATTTTTAGAAAAACCAAACAAATAAATATCTCGTGGGTTATTGAATTGTATAAAGCATCACCTCAGAAAGAGGATTTCTTTAACTCTAAATTGAGTAAACAAATGGGTACGATCGAAAAACTCGTTGGAGTGAGCGACTTTAGACAACAAATTATCGCCGGAAAATCAGAAAAAGAAATCCGTGCCAGTTGGGAACCAGGCTTGAGCGAGTACAAACAAATGCGTAAAAAGTACTTACTCTATCCTTAAATTGGGTTGTTATGAACAAAGAAGAACATAAAAAAAGTGAAAAGCCTAGTAATTATCTGGAGCCTCAACCAAAAGGCAAAGTAGATAAGGGGGATAAGGCCGTAAAAAAACCGGAGGATAAAGTTTACAAAGGCTCTCCCAACATGGCGAAAACTAAAAACCCCGCTAAGCAAAAAGAAACTAGCGAGCAACCAGTTCACCCCGTTAAAAGTAGTTAGCATAAGGGCTAACTACTTTTAGCAGCTTCCTTTAAAAATTTCATTAAGACTTTCTCATCATTTTCTATTGCAGCTGCGCTTTTCGATTCGCGGGTATTTATCTTTTTCAAATATTTCCCTAACTCACCCTTTTCAAAACGTTCCAATAAGATGGGATAAACATAGGAACTTTTGCAAACGGCCCTTGTATTCCCTAACTTTCTGGCTACCTCATCTAAAACCTCTACGATAATTTTCTTTCTCGACATTTCAGGATATTGCTCCGTATAACAAGCCAGCTGTCGTAAAGCTTCCAATGTTCCTCCCCAGGTTCTAAAATCTTTGGCAGTAAAATCGCAGTTCGTGATCTCCCTGATGTAGTTATTGATCATTCCAGAATCAACAGGCCTATGTGCTTTTCCATTCTCTGTATAAAATTGAAATAATTCTTGGCCGGGAATATCTTTGCAGCGTTTTATCAATTGGATCAAATTTTTGTGATTTAACTCAATCTCCTGTTTCACACCCTTTTTACCCACAAAGCTCAGCATCGCTTTCGAGTTATGTTCTTTAAAATGTTGATCCTTTAAAGTACTCAGTCCATAACTTCCGTAATTTTTTTTATAACTTTCATTCCCAATTCTAATTAAAGTTTTTTGCATAACATCTGTGCAAATCGCAAGTACTTTCCGTTCGTCCAAATTCTTTCTTCTTAAATCCCTCGCAATTCGCTTTCTGGCAGTGGGCAATACCTTTCCAAATTCTAACAACCTAAAATATTTTTGATCCGATCTTCTGGATGTCCACTCTGGATGATAGCGATACTGCTTTCTTCCGGCAACATCAATCCCGGTAGCCTGCAGGTAGCCATTTTTTTTTGAGGAAATCCAAACTTCCCTCCAGGCAGGAGGCAACACTAATTTCTTTATCCGCTCTAGATCTGCTTCAGCTGAAATACGGGCACCTGTTTTATCGACATAGTAAAATGAACCCGGTTTACCTTTGCGATAAATACCTGGCATTTGAGGGTGGACAAATACTAAACTACTCGAAGCGATAATCTCGGAAGTTGGAACCATATAAATTTTAAAGAAAATGAGTTAAAATTTTAGTTATTTTGCTAAAACAACAAGCATATATGAAAATAGTTTTTATGGGTACGCCCGATTTTGCCGTAGCCTCTTTAAGTGCCTTATTACAAGCGGGTATTGAGATTGCTGGAGTGGTAACCGCAGCCGATAAACCAGCCGGACGGGGACAAAAACTACAAGAAAGCGCCGTAAAAAAATATGCAGTCGCCCAAGGCCTTAAGGTGCTGCAACCTCTAAAACTTAAAGATCCTGTTTTTGTTGAAGCATTACGAAGTTTGGAAGCTGATTTATTTGTAGTAGTAGCCTTTAGGATGTTACCGGAGCTGGTTTGGCAAATGCCCAAAATGGGGACAATCAATCTCCACGGCTCTTTATTACCGCAATACCGCGGTGCTGCACCAATCAATCATGTGATCATTAACGGTGAAAAAGAAACCGGGGTCACAACCTTTTTTTTAAAGCAGGAAATTGATACGGGTGATATTATTTTTTCTGACTCTATAGCTATTCAAGACAGTGAAACTGCTGGAAGTTTACACGACAAACTAATGGTTGTCGGCGCCAATTTATTGGTAAAAACTGTTAAAGCCATTGAAGCCAACGATTATCATGAGGTACCGCAATCGCAATCAGCCAGCGACGAATTGAAAAGCGCGCCCAAAATATTTAAAGATTTTTGTAAAGTTAATTGGAACCAAAAAAACCAAATCGTTTATAACCATATTCGAGGATTAAGTCCGTATCCCACAGCCTTTACAACGTTAAACGATAAAAACCTAAAAATATTTAAGGCAGAGATGGAAAATAAGGAGCCTGGCATTTCTACCGGAGCATTTTTATCAGACGGTAAAACATATTTGAAATTTGCAACCCAAGACGGCTTTATAAAAATTACAGATTTGCAATTCGAAGGTAAAAAGAGAATGCTTGTCGAGGAATTTCTGAGAGGAATGAGGTTGTAAGCTAGCACTAACACACTTTAAAAACTTCGCAGATCATTCAACTTTGCGCTTAAAACTTTAGCCATTTCATTAAAATAGCGCTTCTTTCCGTACCCCATTACCCACCTAATTCCAGAACTAGCATTGGTTACAAAAACCTCTTCTGCTTGTTTCAAAATTTCGGGACTAATTTGCGCTTCAATTACCGGAATATCATTCATTTTAGCAATTTTTAGCACTACACTGCGCATCACGCCCGCGACGCAACCTTCTGACAATGCAGCAGTATAAATTTGGTTCTGATATACTACAAAAACATTTGAACTTGTACTCTCACATAAAAACCCGTTTTGATTTAAGATAATTGCCTCATCCAAACGGTATTGTTTCTGATATAAACCAGCCATCACATATAAAAGTGAATTACTGGTTTTATAATTTGATAATTTATTAATGGGTTTTGTCAACTCGTCGTACACATCAATAATCAGCCCCTTTCTATTCAGTTCATAATTCCCATCAGGCAACACAACGGCCTCGAGTATGAACCCAGGTTTATTACTTAGGGGTGAATATAGACCTTCACCTTCTCTAAAAACGGAGAGTCTAAAGCGTCCGTTTCCAGTAAATTTATTCCTTCTTGCCAGTTCAACTGCTTTTTGCTTTAAAAAGTAATCGTCAAACAGCTCATAGCTATCCATCTTAAGCGCTTTCATCGCAGCTCTCAATCTATCCGCATGATTTTCAGCAAACTGTAACACCCCATTACACATTCGCATCGACTCAAAAACCCCATCGCCAAATTTAAAACCTCTATTGCTCGATTTTAAAACTGCTTGATCGGATTGAATAAACTCATCGTTAAATAAAATAAAATTCGACATCTTATTGCTGAGGCTGTAGGCTATAATTTCTCCATTTAGTTAATACAGCATCAAAATCAGCTGGCAGAGGCGCTTCAAACTCCATATATTCCTTAGTGGTGGGGTGAACGAACCCCAACGTTTTTGCATGGAGAGCCTGCCTCGGCATCATATCAAAGCAATTGCTTACAAATTGCTTATATTTTGTAAAGGTTGTACCTTTTAAGATCTTATCACCGCCATAATTCGCGTCACTAAACAAGGGATGACCAATATGTTTCATATGTGCTCTAATTTGGTGCGTACGACCTGTTTCCAATTGGCAGGTTATCAACGTTACATAGCCTAGGCGTTCTAAAATACTATAATTAGTCACAGACCATTTACCTTTTTCGTCATCGTCATACATATCCATTATAATTCGATTCTTCAAGCTACGGCCAATATAACCTTCTATCCTACCCGCTTTCTCAATATCTCCCCAAGCTAACGCAATATATTTACGTGTTATTGTATGGTCGAAAAACTGCTTTGCCAACTTCGTCATCGTAATCTCATTCTTGCTGATCAATAGCAAGCCAGAAGTATCCTTGTCTATGCGATGTACCAAACCCGGTCTACCATCATTGCCCGGTAATGTGGGTAATTGTTCAAAATGGTAAGCCAGGGCATTTACTAATGTACCAGTATAATTATTGAACCCTGGATGCACAACCATCCCAGCGGGCTTATTCACTACTAATAAATCCTCATCCTCATAAACAATGTCTATTGGAATATTTTCGGGATATACTTCAGTATCACGTGGTGGATGCGCAAATACAATAGAAATCTCATCAGCGGGCTTAACCTTATAGCTAGATTTCACTACGCCTTTATTAACCAGCACATTACCAGCATCAATCGCATTTTGAATTCTATTGCGTGAAGCATTCACTATACGGTGCATTAAAAACTTGTCAATCCTAAGCAAGGACTGTCCTTTATCTACAACAATATTGAAATGTTCAAATAAATCTTGTTCATCTTCACCTTGCTCAAAAGTTTCATTTTTCATCTTTATTTGATTTTTATTTTAATTGTTGAAGCGCTTTAAAACTATGACATATTTTGAAAAACATATTTCAATGTATCAAAACTAAGCATTTTCCTATTTAAGGTTCTCACCGCAAAAATATGATTAACAATTTGATAATTTGTAAAATTATTTTTGGCTTATTTTTTGCTCAGAAGTCCGGGTAAACACTTAACTTTATGAAAACCATTACCGAAAACTTTAAAATAGTTATTAATTTTTTTCCTTATCTGATTAGAAAAATCTATTTTAGACCCTGATAACCAATCAGGTATATGAAAGTAAAAATAAGTGCTAGCCTTAAAATATTCATCTTTCTCCTTTATCCACTTTCTGCATTCAGCCAAAATGATTTGGGCGATTTATTTCAATCGGGCCCAAATGATGCAGCAAAATTAGTAAATGCGTACATTAATCCTTTATTCAAGGGACTCGGAGTTGGTTTAAACTCCGGGTGGACCAATACCGCAAAAACAAAAAAAACACTTCGATTTGACTTAAGAATCACAGCAACTGCAGCTTTTGTTCCCAATTCAGATAAAGCTTATGATGTTAAAACATTAGGTCTGGAAAACATCAGACCAGTTGACCCTAATAGATCTATCGGACCAACTGCTTTTGGTAAAGATATAGAGGGGCCATTAATGGAGATTTACAACAGTAGCTTACCCGATCCAGATCCTGCAACTTTTCGATTGCCAGAAGGTACAGGATTAAATTTCGTGCCCTCTCCGCAAGTTCAGTTAACTGTAGGTTTGCCTAAGCACATTGATGTTTCTCTGCGATTAGTCCCGGATATAAAAATTGAAGACGGTAAACTTAATCTGTTCGGTGCAGGGGCAAAATTTGAACTATTACCACTATTAATGGGAAAAAAATATAAGGCTACTCCAGTAGACTTAGCCTTAGCCGTTGGATATACCACCCTCAACTTTAATATTCCCCTAGAAATTGACAATCAACCAACAGCAGATCAAGTTGTTGATGTTAAAATGAAAGGATACAGTGCAGAAGCAATCGTCTCAAAAAAACTATTGTTTTTTACGCCGTTTGCGAGCATTGGCATCCATCGCTCTTCATCAAAATTAAATGCCTTGGGTTATTATGAGTTTGACGTACCCGTTACCCCACAAACGCCAACTGGGAAGCAGACTTATAAAGATCCGATTTCACTAGATCAAACAGACATTAGTGGCCTAAAAGCGAGTTTAGGTTTCCAACTGAATTTAGCTTTTTTTAAGATCTTTGCATCCTATACCCAAGCAAAATATAGTTATGGCAACATCGGAATAGGTTTTGGGACCGGAAAATAATGTATATATATAGTCCGATTCATCGACTTAACTACCAAGCGCTAACCCAGATTTCCGTTAAACGTGATGATTTGATAGACCCTTATATTTCTGGCAATAAATGGAGAAAACTTAAATATGTTTTAGCTGACGTATTCGCAAATAAAAAGTCTCATCTGGTAACTTTTGGGGGCGCCTATTCCAATCACCTCGTTGCAACAGCCGCCTGTGCTGCTCGAAACGAGCTGAAGTCTACCGCATTTGTACGCGGCGAAAAAGTGACAAATGAAATGTTAGTGTTATGCCAGCTCTTCGGTATGCAACTAATTTTTGTAGACCGAGAGAGTTACCGCGACAAAAGGCTTTTATATGCGAAAGTCTTCAGTGAAGATCCTGAAAGCTACTTTATAGATGAGGGGGGCGCTAGTGAAGAAGCGGTGAAGGGATGTGCCGATATAATAAGTGAAATCACTGATACATACGATCATATTTTCTGTGCCGCTGGTACGGGTACTACTGCTGCTGGTTTATTACGGGGAATTAATGAAGCAGGACTATCAACTACTTTACACGTAATTCCTGCATTAAAAAATGGAGATTTTATAGCGGAAGAAATCAATAACTATGAAAAAGACCTAAGCAAACTTCAGTTACATGTAGACTATCACTTTGGGGGTTATGCTAAAACTACTCCTGATTTAATCGATTTTATTAAGAATTTTACGGCAAGCACTGGCTTATTGATAGATCCCGTTTATACTGGCAAAATGTTTTACGCTATTTATGATTTGATAAACATAGGCAAACTTAAAAAAGACGCAAATATCCTTGCTATCCATAGTGGGGGCCTACTCGGAATAATGGGAATGAAAGAAAAATTGTTTACTTAAGTTGGTTATCACTTCCCTTGAATACATTTAAGGTAGCGGTTTTCCAATAAATATAGCCTAAACGGGCGCAGGCATCTGCCACCATAATTTCCACTTCCTTTGATACATCGTTTGCAATTCGCCAACGAATGGTGTATTTACTGTTGTAAGATAAATAGATTACCACGTCTGCTAAAAAGGGTTCGACAAATTCTAATTCTTTCAAATGAATAGTTTGCAACTCCTCAGCAAGCCGCTTCAATCGCGCTGTCATAACCTTCTTTAAAGGTTGATCAGGCAGAACTTCGAAATCAAAAAAGGGTACAACTGTTACAATCATTTTACTAAAAATATTAGCAAATATAGGTTTTTATTTATTGGATTAGTGAAATAAATTGTCAATTTTTTTACATTTTCAGTAAGGCTTTAATTTTCAAACAGATGCATTATTAGCTATATTTAGCTAATTAATTATAAAATTATGCTTCGTAAGAAAATTTTTACCACGCTAGCTATTTTATTGGCGTCGACCCTCGCTTTTAGTCAGTTTACCAAAACAGAAGCTGAGTTACAAGCGCTTGTTGAAAAGACTAATACAGTTGGCTTAGCAGTGGCCGTTGTAAAGAATGGAAAAATAATTTATGCCCACTCGTTTGGCGCTAAAGATGTGGGAAAAAACATTCCATTAAGTAACGGGGATATTTTTAGAATTGCGTCCATTTCCAAATCATTTTCGGCAACTGCCATCATGCAATTGGCAGCAGCCAAAAAACTAACCCTTGCAGATGACTTTAGCAAATTGGTAGGTTTTAAGGTTAGAAACCCCAAGTTTCCAGAAACCATTATCACCTTAAAAATGATACTCTCTCATACTTCAAGCATTAACGACAGCGAAGGCTACTTTAATCTAGACGTAATTAATCCGGAAAAGGGTAAAAATTGGGAAAAATGTTATAATGATTATGAGCCGGGAAAAGGATATGCCTATTGTAACTTAAATTTCAATATGGTTGGTGCGGTGATTGAAAAAATAACTGGCGAGCGCTTTGATAGCTATATTAAAAACCATGTATTAAATCCTCTAGGCCTTTATGGCGGATATTGGGTCGAATCACTGAATCCAGCGCTTTTTACTACGCTGTACGAATACAATGCCTCGGAGAAAAAATTTGTTCCTTCACCAATGGCGTATGCACCTCGAACTGAAGAAATCAACAATTATGTGATGGGTTATAGTACCCCGATCTTTTCGCCTACCGGCGGAATGAAAATATCTGCAACGGACTTGGCAAAATACATGACCATGCATATGTACTACGGTAAATACGATGGCAAACGAATTATCACCAAAAAGTATGCGAAATTGATGCAGACAAAAATTTCGGATAAAGAAACTTATGGACTCGCTATTACCACCACTGATAAATTAATTAACGGAAAAACGTTAAAAGGACATACAGGTTCGGCCTACGGCCTTTTTAGCGCCATGTTTTTTGATCCTAAGGAGAAATTTGGCATGGTAGTAATTACCAATGGAACCAACGGAGGCTATACGGATGGTTTCAATAATATCATTAAGTCGAGTTTTAACGTTTTATATGAAAATTTAGTCAAATAGATTTATCCACAGATGTGTAAAAGTTTTATTCAAATTAAAACCATTAAATGCCTAGCTTGTTATCATCATAAAGGCGACAAAAAAAGTCCTGTGAACGGGTAATCCGTGTAGGGCAGGCACACCATAAATAGTTAAAAAAGGTTCATAAAAAGATATGAACCTTTTTTATTTTTCCACATTCGTTACAACTTGCAAAATATTTCCCCAAAAACATACTTTAAATCGTTTAAACCTATATTTTGAAGACGTTATCAAAATAGTGCTTAAATTTGATAATTAGGCACTTTTCACTACTTTTGAGATACCCAAATATATTGTTATGTATCAACTTAGTATATCACCAGATCAAGTAAGTAAGACCTTACAGCAACATATCCTTGCAGATGGATTCGACTTAACTTATGATATGGAAAAAAGTGAAGGAGCCTATATTTATGATTCAAAATATAAACGTAGGCTATTAGATTTTTTTACTTGCTTTGCATCAGTACCTCTCGGTTACAACCATCCAAAAATGGTGAATGATGAGAATTTTAAGAAAAACCTGCTGCTTGCAGCAATCGCCAATCCATCCAATGCTGATGTTTACACCCAACAATATGCAGAATTTGTAGCAACATTTTCAAAAATTGGTATTCCATCCTACTTGCCTCATGCCTTTTTTATTGCCGGTGGTGCATTGGCCGTTGAGAATGCTATTAAAGTGGCGATGGATTGGAAGGTTCAAAAGAATTTTGCGAAGGGTTACAAAGAAGAAAAAGGGTTTAAAGTTTTGCATTTCGAGAAAGCATTTCATGGTAGAAGTGGGTATACACTTAGTTTAACCAATACCTTACCAGATAAGACAAAATGGTTTGCCAAATTTGATTGGCCAAGGGTGATAGTACCTGAAGTGAAATTCCCTTTAGATGGTGATAATTTAGCGCAGGCAATTTCTACCGAAGAAATTTCTATTGCTCAAATTAAACAAGCATTTGCAGATCATAAAGATGATATTTGTGCGATTATTATAGAGCCTATTCAATCTGAAGGTGGTGACAATCACCTACGTGAAGAATTCTTAATTCAATTACGCCAACTTGCAGACGAAAATGAAGCATTTTTAATTTACGATGAAATTCAAACCGGAGTTGGTTTAACAGGAAAGTTCTGGTGCCATCAACATTTTAATGAACAAGCCAGGCCTGACATCATTGCATTTGGCAAGAAGATGCAGATATGTGGCATCCTTGTAGGCAGCAAGGTTGATGAAATCGAAACAAACGTATTTAAGGTTCCTTCTCGCATTAATTCTACCTGGGGAGGTAATTTGGTAGATATGGTTCGATCCACTCAAATCTTACAAATTGTTGCGGAAGATAAACTTTGTGAGAATGCAGCTACGGTGGGGAAATATTTAACCGATAAACTAAATGCCCTTGCACAAAAACATGATAAAATGATAAATGTCCGCGGCAGGGGCCTCTTAGCATCATTTGATCTTCCCAACAAAGAGATGCGAAACACCTTTATCCAAAAAGGATTGGAAAATAATGTTATGTTTTTAGGTTGTGGCAACCAAACAATCCGTTTTCGCCCAGCTTTGTGTATAGAAAAACAGCATATTGATTTAGGAATGGAAGTAATGGAGAAAATACTGCCAGGTCTTTAAACCTATTAGACACTTTAAAAAATTACGATAGCGAACGAATGGCAAAAAAATACCCTAAGATCTTAATAATCCTGCTCGTCTTAGTGATCATAACCTGGTTGATAAAAGATACCTTTACACAGCGGAATGTTACAGATCTTAATGGTAGCTTCACGCAAAAGGCAAGCTACCGTAATGAGAACAATACGGGTCCTATTCAGCGTATTTACTCGGTCACTGTTCGAGATATAGCAAATGCAGAATTTGAAACCTATGGTAACCTCATGCCGCACAGCAAATATGGAAATACTAAAGTTTATTTTTTCAAAGAGGGGGAGGCTAGCCCTACAAAACTATATCCGGGAAACTTGAATTTCGATCCTGTTTTCAAAAAAAATTGTATCGCCGTTTATGAAAAAAGTGCAATGGGTAATTTTGGTGTAATTTTAAACCCTTTTATACAAAAGCCGAAAAACCAGTAATTGCTCTTCCAACAATTAGCGTATTAATTTCTTTTGTTCCTTCGTATGAATAAATGGCTTCAGCATCTGCAACAAAGCGGGCAACATCATATTTGAGCAAAATTCCATTTCCTCCCATTACTTCTCTGGCTTTACTCACTACATCACGAGTCCTTAATGAACAAAACACTTTAGCAAGCGAAGCATGCTCATCCGTTAACAATCCTTGGTCTTGTAACTGCGACAAGCGGAAACATAAAGTTTGCATAGCCGTTAAGTTAGAAAGCATTTCCACCAAATGATTTTGTATCAATTGAAAGGAAGCAATCGGTCGGCCAAATTGCTTTCGTGTTTGTGTATAACCTAAAGCTGCCTCATAAGCACCTCTTGCACATCCAACGGCTTGCCAAGCTACACCAGCCCTTGTCATCTTTAATACCTTGGCCGTATCTTTAAATGAATTGGCATTTTGCAGTCTATCAGACTCATCAATCTCGCAATCTGTTAACGTTATAAGGCCATTCTGTACAATACGCAACGCCATCTTATCCATCATTTTCTCGACCGAAAAACCTGCCGTACCTTTTTTTACCAAAAAACCCTTCACCTCCCCATCTTCCAAGTCTCTTGCCCAAATGATTGTTACATCAGCAAACGTCGCGTTACCAATCCATTTCTTTTGTCCGTTGATGATCCATTTATCTCCATTTTTTTTACAAGTTGTCGTTAAACCTCCTGCAGCCGCTGATCCAACCTCTGGTTCTGTTAAGCCGAAAGCTCCGATAATTTTAAATTGCTGCATCGCAGGTAGCCAAAATTGCTTTTGCTCCTCAGATCCACACAAATAAATAGAACCCATTGCTAAACCACTTTGAACGCCAAAAAAGGTAGAAATTGACGTATCGATACGAGCCATTTCCATTGCTAGAATACCCTCCATCAAGTTTGATTTGCCTGGACAACCATATCCTTGATAGGTTAATCCACAAATATTAAGTTCGGCTAATTTTGGAATAATATGATGGGGAAATTCGGCTTTAAGCCAGTAATCATTTACAATTGGTTTAATTTCTGCCTCTAAAAAAGCCCGTACTTTCAATTGTAATGCCCTGTCTTCATCTTTTAGTGCCTCGTCGCCTAAGTGATAAAAATCCCCTTCTATGGGCGGCAGCTCACGCTCTTTCTCTCCTTTTCCCATCATTTTCATCATGCCCGACAATTGTTTGCCATCCAGTGCAGAAATAGTTTCTACCATTTTAGGTAAATCTACTTTTTTAGATAAGGCTTCTAATTGATTAAAATCAACATGCTTAAAAAGCTGATAGGCATTTTTTAACGAAGAGAACAAATTTGCCATAGCTTTTCGATTTATTTCAAGTTGAACAGATTATCTACCCCCAAAAGTTTACGAGAGGTAAAACCTTCTCCATATTTAGCGCCAATGTTTTTTCCAAATTCTCTGGACCTTGCAATTACCGCTTCCAAAAACTCTGGAGAAGATATATATGTTTGCGGCTCTTTTGTATCTGGACTATCAAACTGTGTTTTAAACGCCTTTATACAAGCTATTTTTCGATCAATAAAATCAGAGATATCAACGATTATATCCGGCTTAATATAACGATCTTGTATATACTGAAGCACCAATCTCGGTCTCCAGGCCTCCTGAACTGTCCCTGCAATACTTGTTTGAATTTTTATCAGACCCGATAAAAAAATCGCATCATTCGCTAAATCTCCCGCCCTCCCGTGATCAGGGTGACGATCATCCAAGGCATTCGTTAAAATAATTTCAGGTTTATATTTCCTCACCATCTTGATTACTTCAAGTTGGTGTGTTTCGTCATTTTTAAAAAACCCATCTTTAAATCGTAAATTCTCTCGTACATGTAATCCTAAAATTTCGCCTGATTCTTTTGCTTCCTGGTCTCGTGTCTCGGCGGTACCGCGGGTTCCTAATTCCCCCCTTGTAAAATCAACAATCCCAACCTTTTTCCCCTCGGCAATGTGTTTTAAAATCGTTCCCGAACAGCCAAGTTCGGCGTCATCTGGATGAACCGCAAAAACAAGTATATCTAACTTCATAACTATTTTCCCTCAGCTAATAAACGCTGAATTTTCTTTTTAACTTTTGATGAACTTGGTTTAGTAAAGGAGTAAAAGAAATCTACTACCTCTCCTTTTCTATTAATTAAGTACTTGTGAAAATTCCATTTAGGGGTGGAATTTAAATGTCCGTTTAGTTTCTTGCTCCTTAAAAATTTAAAAAGTGGGTGGGCTGCATCACCCCTAACCATCACCTTCTCAAAAACTGGAAACTGTACGCCGTAATTTACTTCACAAAATTCGTTCAGTTTACTACCGTCTAAAGGCTCTTGGGAGCCAAAATCATTTGATGGGAATCCCAAAATTTCAAAACCTTCATTAGCATATTCACTTCTTAAATCTTGTAATTCTTTTAACTGTGGGGTAAACCCACATCCTGAAGCGGTATTTACCACTAATAATACCTTATTAGCATAGGCAGCTAGGTTCTGCTCCTTGCCATTTAAAAATTTAACTTTAAACGGATAGATTGTCTGAGTAAAATCCATTATCGATTTATTGATAATATCCTGAATTTACAATGATTGTTTCAATGTCTCTATCTTCCGTAGCGCTATAAGTACTCTTCAGATTATGACCAACAACCCTTGCAATTAATTGATAAGAAAAAGCAGCAAATCCACCTTTCGTTTCTTTAACAATATCGTAAGTGGTTCTACCAACCTCCCTGTTAATCAACTTGGTTAAAATTTGCCCTTGCGTAATAGTTAGTTCCTTAATTTCAGTATTAAACATTTTCTTGATTTCATCGTCACATTGTTTAACCAATCTTTTTTGAGTTTTTTTATCTGTCGTAACCGCTAAATCCCGTTCTAATTGTTCATACCTTCTTTTTGCATACAGTGCATAAGGCATTACTTTTAATACGTTATATCTTAACCTATTAAAGGCAGCCTGATCCGCTGCAGACTTGAAAGTTCTAACGCCTATAATAACCACCTCCTTAAGTGGAAACCAAGGAATCATATAACCATTATCATTCGTTGCGGTGACACGTATTGTATCATTTTTACCGAGTACTGGATAAATTGCTTTTGACGAATTTTCTTGAGCACCGAGTTTATTGCTTGCAATGATGACAATAAATAGAATAAAGAGTTTAGAAAATTTCATAAATTTATGCCTTTACAAAGTTAAAGCTAATTTTATATATTCGTTTAACTACAATCGAATATAATCTTTTATAGCTTAATATACCACATTTTTTACCTAAAAAAAACAAATGAAGACAACTTTAGTAATTGATTTAGAAGCAGAGAAGCAAGAAATCCTCAAAAGATATCGAGCATTGCTACGGGCATCAAAATCTACATTACAAAAAGGAGATAAAAAGGAAATCCGAAAAGCATTCGAAATGGCTCTTGAAAGCCATAAAGACATGCGTCGAAAGTCCGGTGAACCCTATATTTATCATCCTATTGCCGTTGCTCAAATTGCTGCCGAAGAGATTGGCTTAGGTACAACGTCGATTGTTTGCGCTTTATTACACGATGTAGTAGAGGATACAGACATTACCCTAGATGATATCGAGAGAGAATTTGGAAAAAAAACTGCTCGAATAATAGATGGTTTAACCAAAATCTCGGGTGTATTTGACTACAATAGCTCATTACAAGCTGAGAATTTTAGAAAAATGCTGCTTACCTTAGCGGATGACGTAAGGGTAATCTTGATCAAGTTGGCTGACCGTTTGCATAATATGCGAACAATGGATTTTATGCCAAGACAAAAACAACTTAAAATTGCCTCGGAAACTATTTACTTATATGCGCCCTTGGCACACCGATTAGGTTTATATGCTATAAAGTCTGAGTTAGAAGATCTTTCCATGAAATATCTCGAACCAGACACCTATAAATACATTGCAACTCAGTTAAACGAGAAGAAAGCAGAACGAAATTTATTTATTAAAGCATTTGTTGAACCTATCAATCAAATTTTAGAAGAGCAGGGATTAGCATCTAATGTGTATGGTCGGCCAAAGTCCATCCATTCTATTTGGAATAAAATGAAAAAAAAGAATATTCCTTTTGAGGAAGTCTATGATCTTTTTGCCATTAGAATTATTTTGGATAGTGCACCCGAAAAAGAAAAGGCTGATTGTTGGAAGGCCTATTCTATCGTTACAGATTTATACCGCCCTAATCCGGATCGATTGCGTGATTGGGTTTCATCTCCTAAAGGAAACGGATACGAATCATTACATACCACGGTAATGGGTCCAAAGGGTCAATGGGTTGAAGTACAAATTCGTACCCAGCGAATGAACGAAATTGCGGAAAAAGGTTTCGCCGCTCATTGGAAATACAAAGAATCCAGCAATGACAACGGTTTGGATCAATGGATCCTGAAGGTAAGAGAAATGTTGAGCAATCCAGAAGCAAATGCACTCGATTTTCTGGATGATTTCAAGATGAATCTCTTTTCTGATGAAATCTTCATCTTTACCCCAAAAGGCGCACTATTGCAATTACCATTAGGTGCAACAGCTTTAGATTTTGCATTTGAAATTCACACCGATGTTGGCGCAAAATGTATTGGGGCAAAGGTTAATCATAAATTAGTCCCCCTTTCTTATAAGCTGCAGAATGGCGATCAGGTAGAAATTATTACGTCCGGCAAGCAAATCCCAAAAGAAGATTGGCTAAATATTGTGGTAACCGCCAAGGCCAAATCAAAGATTAAATCTTCTTTAAAAGAGGAAAAAAGAAAGATTGCTGAAAATGGCAAGGAAACACTTGAACGAAAATTAAAACAGTTGAAGATCACTTACAATACTGATAATTTAAACAAACTCACCTATTTTTTTAAGCTTCAATCTACACAAGACCTTTTTATTGGAGTTGCAACCGGAAAAATTGAGCTAAAGGATTTAAGAGAATACCTGAATAGCGAAAAAGAAATAGAAAGCAGAGGTTCAGATTATAAAAACACCGATAATCAACACATTGAAGCCTTATTAAATAAAGTAAAAGGGCCAGCATCTGATATTTTACTCATTGGTGAAGATCTTCAAAAAATAGACTACACACTTGCAGTGTGTTGTAATCCTATTCCAGGAGATGATGTATTTGGTTTCGTCACAGTGAATGAGGGTATTAAAATTCATAGGACTAATTGTCCGAACGCTGCACAACTTATGGCAAACTATGGATACCGTGTAGTGAAAGCCAAGTGGAACAGACAACAAGAACTTACTTTTTTAACAGGGTTACACATTGTAGGTATTGATGACGTAGGGTTAATCAACAATATCACCAAAGTAATTTCAAACGATTTTAAAGTTAATATGCGTTCTATTACAGTAGATACCAATGACGGGATTTTTGATGGATCAATTAAGGTATTTGTAAACGACAAGGAACATTTAGATGAACTGATCCTAAATTTACTGGAAGTTAAGGGGGTTACTGGTGTAACGAGATTTGACGCTTAAAAAACAATTTAACAATATAACATTTTATTAACATCAATCGACCCAATCCTTTAATGGGTGAAATCTTTTTAATACCTTTGAACAGGAGTTTAAAACTATGTCTGTACAGAATACCAATGAGTTAGTTAGAAAAATTTTTGAAGCTTATTTAGAGAACAAAAATTTAAGGAAAACGCCTGAAAGGTTCGCCATTTTGGAGGAAATCTATTCAAGAAATGATCATTTTGATGTAGAAACACTTTACATCCATATGAAAAACCAGAAATATCGTGTAAGTAGAGCTACGGTGTATAATACGCTGGAATTACTTGTTTCCTGTGATTTAGTTACGAAGCACCAATTTGGTAAAAACATGGCGCAATTTGAAAAGTCTTACGGCTATCACCAACATGATCATGTAATTTGTATCGACTGTGGTAAAGTTGTTGAGTTCTGCGATCCACGAATTCATCAGATTCAAAGTATGGTTGGCGATCTATTAAAATTTGACATCAAACACCATTCACTAAATCTTTATGGAGTTTGTTTTGATTGTAGTGCTGCTGCTACTATAAAATCAGCCGCAGCTCAAAAATCGCAGTCCACCTAATAATCTTAATCAAATAATATATTCTATAATTTAAAATAATGACGCAAGTAGACGTATTGCTAGGCCTTCAATGGGGCGATGAAGGAAAAGGAAAAATTGTTGATGTGCTAAGTCCTCAATATGACTTGATAGCCCGTTTCCAGGGAGGTCCGAATGCAGGTCACACTTTAGAGTTTGATGGCAAGAAATTTGTACTAAACACTATTCCTTCCGGTATTTTCAATGAAAACATCATGAACTTAATTGGTAATGGAGTAGTTATCGACCCTATTATTCTTAAGAGAGAACTAGATAATTTAAAAAAGGCCGGTCATGATCCTGTAACAACAGGAAAATTGGTACTCGCCCGTAAGGCGCACTTGATTTTACCTACCCATCAATTACTGGATGCTGCTAATGAACAAAAAATGGGCGCAGGCAAAATTGGTTCAACATTAAAAGGAATTGGACCAACCTATATGGATAAAACCGGCCGCAATGGTTTGCGTGTCGGCGACACCACTCTTCCTAACTTTAAAGAGAAATATAATAAATTAGTAGAAAAACACAAAGAAATTCTTTCTCATTACGAATATGAATATGATCTAGCAGAGAAAGAAGCCGCATTCTTTGAAGCAATTGAATTTATTAAAACTATCCCACATGTTGATAGCGAACATTTTGTAAATAACTACCTCAAGGAAGGCAAAAAAGTTTTAGCAGAGGGGGCACAGGGAACATTATTAGATGTCGACTTTGGTTCTTATCCTTTCGTAACCTCTTCAAATACTACAACTGCAGGTGCCTGTACAGGGTTGGGCATTGCCCCAAATAAAGTGGGGAGCGTGTTTGGAATTTTTAAAGCCTATTGCACCCGTGTGGGTGGTGGACCGTTTCCAACAGAGCTTGATGATGAAGTTGGAGAAAATCTTCGTCAAATTGGACATGAGTTTGGCGCTACAACAGGCCGAGCTCGCAGATGTGGATGGATTGATTTACCTGCATTAAAATATGCTATTATGTTAAATGGCGTAACCGAATTGATCATGATGAAAGCTGATGTGTTAGATAGCTTCGAGACCATATATGCCTGTACTCATTATGAATATAACGGGGAAACAATTGACTATATGCCATATGATATTATATCAATACAACCAAAACCTGTATTAAAAGCAATCGAGGGTTGGAAAAAAGGCCTAACAAAAATTACTTCAATTGATCAAATTCCAAGTCAACTCGTTAACTATATTGCATTTTTGGAAAAAGAATTAGAGGTTCCAATTAAATTTCTTTCTGTTGGACCAGATAGAACACAGACCTTAATTTTAAAATAATTTATTTAAAAATTAAGCCCCAAGAAATACTTTGACGAGCTTTTTAAAGTTTGTCAAAGTATTTCAAAATGCTTACTTCTGGTGCCGATTGAAATGAACGCGAAAGAAATGAGTGCATTTAAACAAAAGGCATTACAATGGGCCAGCAATTTCCCAGTTTGTTGCTGCCTTGATTCAAATCGGTATAGCGATCCTTATACACAATACGATTGCTTAATTGCTGTAGGTGCAACAGCTGAACTCAGCGCAAAATCGGGCGATGCTTTTGCTCAATTGCTCGAATTCTACAAAGAAAACAATAACTGGGTTTTTGGGCTATTTAGTTATGAGCTTAAAAATGAAGTGGAGCAATTAAGCTCCTCGCACAATGATCAATTAGATTTTCCCGATTTGTTTTTCTTCGTGCCAAAGTATTTAATTGCCGTAGGAGAGAAAAATATAACCGTGATAATAGGTGATTCTGATATTATCTCAATCATTTCTGAAACACCTATTTATTCCGAGTTTAGCACCCCCAAGGTAGACATTAAAACCCGCACCAGCAGGGAAGATTATATTACAACCGTTAAAAAGCTACAAGAACACATTAAAAGAGGCGATATCTATGAGGTAAACTTCTGTCAGGAGTTTTTCTCAGAAAACGCAAAAATTGATCCGTTAGCTATATATCAATCCCTAAGCCTTCTCTCTCCTACTCCTTTTGCTGGCTTTTTCAAAATTTATGATCGTTATATTTTATCGGCTACGCCCGAAAGGTTTTTATGTAAACGGGGTAATAAATTAATTTCTCAACCAATAAAAGGTACAGCTAAGCGAAGCATGGATCTTAAGGTAGATGAGCTAATCAAAGAGGGTTTAAAATCCAGCATTAAAGAGCAAGCCGAAAATGTAATGATTGTAGATTTAGTTCGAAATGATCTAACAAAAAGTGCAGTTAAAGGAACCGTTAAAGTTGATGAATTATTTGGCATTTATACCTTTCCACAGGTTCATCAAATGATTTCGACAATTAGTTGTGAGCTTCAACCCTCCATTCACTTTATCGAAGCGATTAAAAACACTTTTCCCATGGGCTCTATGACGGGTGCGCCAAAGATTAGAGCAATGGAGCTGATAGATCGGTATGAAAGCGCTAAAAGAGGTGCCTTTTCTGGTTCATTTGGCTGTATCAGTCCAACTGGAGATTTTGACTTTAACGTAATCATTCGCAGCATTTTGTACAATGAAGCCACCCGCTATTTATCTTTTCAAGTGGGTGGCGCAATTACTTATGCAGCTCAGGCGGAACAAGAATACGAAGAGTGCTTGCTTAAAGCTTCGGCAATCATGAAAGTATTGGGTAGCTAGCCGTGCGGTTTATTTCCCGTTATAATTTTTCATTGCCTCTGGCAAGTACCTCTGAATTCGTGAAATCCTAGTCTGATCTGTAGGGTGTGTGCTTAAAAACTCAGGTGGTTTTGACGCACCTTCACTCGCTGCAGCCATGCGTTGCCAAAAAGCCACTGCGGTTTGAGGATTGTAGCCTGCCATTGCCATAAACGATAAACCTAGTCTATCGGCTTCCAACTCCTGATTACGCGAATTTGGAAGGATATAACCCGCTTGCGCACCGATTCCGAACAGTTGATTTACTACGGCTTGAGTACCTTCTGACCTGCCACTGGTAGCCACACCAACCACACCACCGGCTAATTGGGCTTTAAGCATATCCGAAGCTCTTTCTACAGAATGTAGTGCAATCGCATGCGCAATTTCATGTCCCATTACGGTTGCTAATCCCGCATCATCTTTTGTTACTTTTAAAATCCCCGTATAAACGGCAACTTTACCACCTGGCATACACCAGGCGTTAATTTCAGGGCTTTCTATTAAATTGAATTCCCACTTATAGTTTTTTATCTGCTCTCCATAACCATTGGCATTCATATACCTGGTAACAGCAGCTGCGATATTAGCACCTACTCTCTTTACGCGCTGGGCGTCAGAAGAATTGTTAATGACTTTTGTTTTAGGATCGCTAAGAAACTGCGAGTAACCAATTGCTGCTTGTTGCTCTAAATCTGCAGCGCTAACGCCAAAAGTAGTTACTTTACGGCCACTTAAAGGTACAACTGAAGTTGAACAGGAGGATAATGCCAATGTAATACTGGCAATACCGATTATTATAAATTTTTTCATAATCAATGTTTGAGCGCTATCAAAATCTAATGTCCAATAAACAACTGGAACTGAACTTTAGTTTCAAAAGTCTAGATTTTAGTTTTGTTTTTTTTAAACAAGTACACCTTTGACTCCTTTCCCTTCAATAAGCGTTCTAGGTTTTTCTGATGGGTAACTAATATAAGTAGGCAAACACATATTCCATACAATACTTCAGATTTAATGGACGATTGAAGGACGAACACGGTGGCAATTGGAAAGGTAAAGCCAGCGCATATAGAACTTAATGAAACATACTTGGTACTTAAGAGTATCGTCACAAAAACCAGGACACAAAGCATGGCTGCTGAGGGATTGACAGCTAAAATCATCCCAAACAGTGTGGCCACTCCTTTTCCACCCCTAAAACCGGCAAAAATAGGGAACAAATGTCCCATCACTGCAATTACCCCTAAAGCTAATTCGTAATTAACAAATTGAGTTGAATTTTGGGGACCGGTAACAGATAGTCCGATAAAATAGGCGAGTTTGGTTGCAGTATAACCCTTAAATATATCAATCAGCATTACTGCTATACCCGCTTTTTTCCCAAGTACCCTAAATGTATTTGTAGCACCTGCATTCCCGCTTCCATACTCCCGGACATCAACACCATAAAATGCCTGCCCTAGCCAAACAGCTGTAGGAATAGAGCCTAAAAGATAAGCAGCAATCAATGCTGAAATGGAATAGATCGAAATCATAGACCTACAATTATACTAAAAAAATCAGATCCAAACACCTAGAATTTCATGATTAATATGCTTTAAGGCTTAGGTCTAAGCTTTTAACTGAGTGGGTTAAAGCTCCCATAGAAATATAATCGACCCCACAAGCAGCATAATCGGTTACGTTTTCTTCCACTATACCGCCTGATGCTTCAGTAATAAACCTCCCGTTTACAAGCGCAACTGCTTCCTTTAAGGCCGGTAGTTCAAAATTATCAAGCATAATACGCTGAACATTGCCCACAGCCAGAACTTGTTGAAGTTCATCAAGGTTCCTGACTTCAATTTCAATAGGTAAAGACTTATTCGTGTTAGCCAGATATGCATTTGCTGACTCAATCGCCTTTGCTATTCCACCCGCATAATCTACGTGATTGTCTTTAATTAAAATCATATCATATAACCCTATTCTATGATTTACGCCCCCTCCAATTTTAACCGCCCATTTTTCAAGATAGCGCAAGCCAGGGGTGGTTTTCCGTGTATCCAAGATTTTGGTATCATACGGTTCCAAGAGTTCTACAACGCGATTAGTTTTTGTTGCAATTCCACTCATTCTTTGCATGCAATTAAGCACCAACCTTTCGGCTAAAAGAATCGCATGGGTGCTTCCTGAAACCTTTAAAGCTATATCTCCTATATTAACCTTCGAACCATCAGTGAGCAAAACTGTTACGACCAAGCTTGGATCAATTTGGTGGAAAATTTCAATCGCAAGTTCCACGCCTGCTAAAATCCCATTTTCTTTAACGATTAATTTTGCCTTACCTTGGGTATTTAAAGGTATAGTTGCAAGTGAGGTATGATCGCCATCACCAACGTCCTCGGCAATAGCATTTTCAATAAAGAGATTGATTATTTTTTTATCCAAAGCACTTTTTTAAGACGCAAAATTAGCGATTAAGTCTATAAAATACTAAACTTAATCTTTTTCAATCCTTAACTCCGTGATTAAGAAAACATTGGTTGTTTTTTGACGCATTAAGGTTACCGTTACCCTATATTTTAAAGTCTTCGTTTGAAGTGAAAATATCCCGTATCGATAATTCGGATTGCTATTTAGTCGATGGATAATAGCAATTTTACTGGGTGTATTTTTACTAAAAAAATCTTTTAAAATTTGTTCTGACTGTGCTTTACTGTATACATCTTCTTGATCTATGATGAGTAATTCTATGGACGACGAGAAATTCTTAGCGATTTCCTTAGAATTACCATTTTTAAAATGCACGGCTAATTCATCCACAATATCTGCCTGAGGAGCACTATTGGTGATAAATTGAAAAAAAAGCATAAAGACGAATAGCAACGATTTCATTATTGTGTGTTAATACACAAATAATCCAGCTAAAATTATGCCATTAATAAATCATATTGAATAAATTCTTTCCATTAAAACAGCAATACCGCTATATTTGTTTTGAAGAACCAAGCATATTTTAAAATTTAATGATGAATAACAAGAAACTAGTACTATTAATACTTGATGGTTGGGGCTATGGCAATAGAGATCACTCGGACGCAGCATTCATGGCAAACACGCCTTTTTTCGACTATCTTTTAAATAACTATCCGAATAGTAAACTTGAGGCTTCGGGTGAAGCAGTTGGGCTGCCTGAAGGACAAATGGGGAATTCTGAAGTTGGCCATATGAACCTGGGTGCCGGGAGAGTTGTTTATCAAGAGCTTGGACGCATCAATAAGGCTATTAAAGACCATACTTTAAACCACAATCAAACATTAATAGATGCCCTTAATTATGCTAAAAAAAATCAGAAAGCGGTTCATTTAATAGGTCTGGCTTCCGACGGAGGAGTTCATGCTCACCTTGAGCATTTAAAAGCATTGTGTGATATTGCCCACGAAAATGATTTACAAGACGTTTTTATCCATGCGTTTTTAGATGGGAGAGATACAGATCCCAACGCAGGTTTAGGGTATATAAATGATTTGAACCAGCATCTTCAAACATCAACTGGAAAAATTGCAAGTTTAATAGGGAGATATTATGCGATGGATAGAGATAGCAGGTGGGAACGCGTAAAATTAGCCTATGATGTGATGGTTGGCGGAATAGGAACCAAAACAAGAAATGCCGAAAAAGAAATTCAAAATTCATATCAAGATGGAATAACTGATGAATTTATGAAACCTATTGTTATGACCGATGCTTTGGGTAATCCAATCGCCACAATAATGGAGGATGATGTGGTGATATGCTTCAACTACAGAACAGACAGGGGTCGCGAAATTACCTCAGCATTATGCCAGAAAGACTATCCTGAATTTGGCATGAAAAAACTACCGTTATATTATGTAACCATGACAAGTTATGATGATAATTTTGAAAATGTTAAAGTAGTTTTTACTAAAGATGACCTTTCACAAACACTGGGAGAAGTATTGGAAACTAATCATAAAAAGCAAATCAGAATTGCAGAGACCGAAAAGTATCCACACGTAACTTTCTTTTTCTCTGGTGGCCGGGAAAAGGAGTTTAACTTAGAGAAAAGAATATTGGTACCATCTCCAAAAGTTGCGACTTATGATCTTCAACCTGAAATGAGTGCAGAGGGTATTACCACCGCTATAATCGGTGAATTAGAAAAGGGCTGGCCAGATTTTGTCTGCCTTAACTTTGCAAATCCGGATATGGTTGGGCATACCGGGGTTTTTAATGCAGTAATTAAGGCGGTTGAGACAGCAGATCGATGTGCAGAAAAAGTAGTAAAAGCTGGAATTGAAAACGGTTACTCGTTTATTATTTTAGCGGATCATGGAAACTCTGAATATATGGTAAATAATGATGGATCGGTCAATACCGCCCACACGACTAATTTAGTACCCTGTATTTTAATAGATAAAGATTATAAAAGTATTGCCGATGGAAAGCTAGGTGATGTTGCACCAACAATTTTAAAAATAATGGGTATCGAAGTTCCAGAAATTATGACAGGAAATCGTTTGGTATAATGAGGTTAATAAAAATTGTTTTTTTGTTAATGATACTGAACGGATGTTCTCAAACGGACCAGCCAAAAATAACGGTTAAAGCATATTTTGACTTAAAAGGTTATTTCGAAAATGAGGCTGATCGTTTAGATCAACTCGGCTTAAAAGTTAACAAATCCGTTGCTATAAATGGAATAGAAGAGCACAAAACTATTAAAATTGAGGACTTTAACAATGAGTTAAGCTCGTTTATTGCCCTGGACATCAATAAAGCGTCTTGGAGGGGCGATTTTACCGTAAAAAAGGAAAAGGATATAACTGTTTACACCGCCAACAACGAAAAAATACCTGTTAAAAAGCTAGAAATCCAATTTCGAAACAATCATGTTTCCTCAATCTTAATCATTAATAAGGTTGATAATATTTTATATCGCTCTGCGGATACGCTAGTTTATAAACCAAATCAATTCTACGAAATAAGAAAAACCCAAAAGATAAAATTATTGAAGCAGAAAAAATATATTGTTAAAGGGAAACTTGCTACTTAAGACTTGCTACCTGCGCTTTAACGTAGTCCATTAAATCGATAATATCCCTGCGTAGGGGCTGAACTGTTAAAACCTTTTGAAAATCAGCGATCGAATTGTTAAAAACAGCAACACAGGCTGTTTTCTCAGCCGATTTTTTAATCTTATAGGATCTAAAAATCGCATAATCTTTATAGGCTATCCCCCTATTTTGCAAAATCTGAATATCTTCTTCTCCATTAATTTCAATGGCTTTCGTGAAATCTTTTATAGCAGATACGTAAAAATTTTCTCTCATTTGACTTAATGCTTGTTTAGGAGCATTTGCAATTGTCAACCTTGCTTTTCCTCTGTAGTAATAAGCAGAATAATCATTTGGCTTGATGGTGATCAACCTACTGTAAGCTGAAATAGCATTCTCAAAATCACCACATTGAAAATAAGAATAACCAAGCGCTCTAAGCACGTTTGCATTGTTGGGGTCGGCATTATCTGCCTTCTCTAATTGCGCAACCGCACCTTTGAAATCTCCCTTCATCCAAGCTTGCATCCCCATCTTTTCAAAATTATTTTGTGCATATGATGAAAAGGTTGAACTAAATAGAACAATTAATAAAATTTTATTTTTCAAGTAAGTCATTAAGCGTTTTTTTTATTTAAAACAAATCGATTTCTAATATACAACTATCATACCATTTACAAGTATTTAAGCTAAACGTTAAATCTAATTAATTATGATAACTTACAATAAAAAATTAGAGGCTGACTTTTTAACAGATATCCAAGCCTTTCTAATTTTTGGCACAGGAGTTGAAATTATAACCTTTTATACCAAATTAAGGCTTTAATACGGCAAGGCTGTCAGATTGTCGTTAACATACATTAAAAACACCCAATTGATGAGTAAAGAAGACCATTTTGATTTTAGTCAGTCATTACCTATGATAAATGAAGATACCGAATTTTTCCCATTGATGTCTCAACAAGATGAAGATGAGATGAACAGTGAAGAAACCCCAGAAATACTTGCCATACTTCCTTTACGCAATACTGTTTTATTTCCTGGGGTAGTAATTCCGATTACGGTAGGCCGTGATAAATCCATTAAGCTAATTAAAGAAGCCTACAAAGGCGATAAAATTATTGGTGTAGTTTCTCAAAAAGACGTCGCAGTAGAAGATCCGACTTTTGAACAATTGAATAATGTCGGAACGGTTGCGCAAATCATTAAAATGTTGCAGATGCCTGATGGAAATACTACTGTTATTATCCAGGGTAAACAACGCTTTCAATTAGTTGAAGAAGTACAATCTGAGCCTTATATAAAGGTTATTATCGCTAAATTCGCCGAATCAAAACATAAAAACGATAAGGAATTTAAGAACTTAGTCGCCTCTATCAGAGAGATGTCGTCACAAATAATTCAGCTTTCCCCTAATATTCCAAGTGAAGCTGCAATTGCTTTGAAGAACATAGAGAGCACCTCATTCCTGATTAACTTTATTTCTTCTAACATGAATGCCGACGTGGCTGAAAAGCAAAAGATGTTGGAAATGGGCAACCTTAGGAAACGTGCCGAACGCGTAATGGAACTTTTAACGCTTGAACTCCAAATGTTAGAGTTAAAAAATCAAATCCAGTCCAAAGTACGCACGGATCTTGATAAACAACAAAGAGACTATTTTTTAAATCAGCAGTTAAAAACTATTCAAGAAGAATTGGGTGGAAATTCTACGGATCTAGAATACGAGGCGCTGGAACTCAGAGCAAAAAAGAAAAAATGGGCAACTCACGTGGCAAACCATTTCAGCAAAGAGCTCGAAAAACTAGGTAGAATGAATCCCGCAGCCCCGGATTATTCAATTCAAATGAATTATTTGGAGTTATTGTTAGATTTACCTTGGGGTGATTTTACGAAAGATAATTTCGATCTTAAACGGGCTCAAAAGGTGTTAGATAAAGATCACTTTGGCTTAGAGAAAGTTAAACAACGAATTATAGAATACCTTGCCGTGCTAAAATTAAAGCGCGATATGAAAGCTCCTATCATCTGCTTGGTAGGACCTCCAGGAGTAGGTAAAACATCCTTAGGAAAATCTATTGCCAAAGCCCTTAACCGTAAATACGTACGCATGGCATTGGGAGGGATAAGAGATGAAGCAGAAATTAGAGGTCATCGTAAAACATACATTGGCGCAATGCCGGGAAGAATTATCCAATCTATAAAAAAAGCTGGCGCCGCCAATCCAGTATTTGTACTGGATGAGATTGACAAAGTAGGCTCCGATTTTCGCGGCGACCCTTCTTCTGCGCTATTGGAAGTATTAGACCCTGAGCAAAATAATGCCTTTAACGACCATTACGTGGAGGCTGATTATGACCTTTCCAATGTTTTATTTATTGCAACTGCAAACTCCTTAAGTAATATACAGCCAGCTTTATTAGACCGAATGGAAATTATTGAGGTTAACGGCTATACCATTGAGGAAAAAATAGAAATTGCTAAAAAATATTTGCTTCCGAAGCAAAAAGAACAACATGGTTTAAAACTTAAAGACATTGGCCTTAAGAATAACCTTATTGAAAAAGTCATCGAAGATTATACTAGAGAATCAGGTGTGAGGGGATTGGAAAAAAAGATCGGTTCATTAGTTCGTGGTGTTGCTACCAAAATAGCGATGGACGAAGCATATGAGCCAAATCTAAGTCTTGATGATGTTGAGCGTATTTTAGGTGCTCCTATTTATGACAAGGATGCGTACGAAGGTAATGAGGTTGCTGGTGTAGTAACTGGTTTAGCCTGGACCTCAGTTGGTGGCGATATCTTATTTATAGAGGCCAGTCTTAGCCCAGGAAAAGGAAAGTTAACGCTAACAGGCAACTTAGGAGATGTCATGAAAGAATCTGCTGTGATTGCTTTAGCATACCTAAGAGCACATTCTCATTTATTTGGAATCGACAATTTACTTTTCGACCAGTGGGATGTACATGTTCACGTCCCTGCTGGTGCAACACCAAAAGATGGTCCTTCTGCTGGGATCACTATGCTTACAGCCCTTACTTCTGCCTTTACCCAAAGAAAGGTAAAGTCTAATTTAGCCATGACCGGCGAGATTACCTTACGTGGGAAAGTACTACCTGTTGGTGGAATCAAAGAGAAAATTTTAGCCGCTAAACGAGCTAATATCAAAGAAATTATCCTTTGTAAATCAAACAGAAAAGACATATTAGAAATTAAAGAAGATTACATTAAAGACTTGAAATTTCATTATGTTAGTGAAATGAAAGAGGTCATTGATTTAGCTTTAACGAAAGATAAAGTAAAAAACCCTCAAAATATTACTGTTAAAAAACAAGAAGTATAATTTATGCGCACTACCATAGCTGCCTGTTTATTTTTAGTGTTTGGTTGTTCCAGCTTGAAAAGCTTCAGCCAGTCTTATAAAAATGAATTTGGTTTCAAAAGTGATAACGATGCTTACCTATTTTATGGTCAGGATCGTTATTACACTAATGGTTTAATGCTCTTTTTCCGTAGTGCTACTGATCAAAATAAGTTGGGAGATAAGCTTGAAAAGTTCATCTACGAAGTTACAGCCGGACAGAAAATGTTTAATCCGCAAAGCGGGGCTGCTGGTAAAATCAGTCAGCAAGACAGGCCTTTTGCCGGGTATTTGTATGCAGGGGGGAGTTTGAATTTTTTTTATAAAAAGGAGAATATTTTAAAAACCAGCCTGGAACTAGGAACGATAGGACCAGATGCACTTGGCGAAGATGCTCAAAAACTATTACACAACACTGTTGGCTTTTATAAAATAGACGGTTGGCAATATCAAATAGAAAATAAACTCAGCGCGAATCTCTCGGTGCAATATACCAGCTTACTTCATCGGTCTGAATACAATAAGATAGATTTTTCGTTTGAAGGCTATGCGAATGTAGGGACAACTTTCAGGGGTGCAGGGGCCGGAATACTAATGCGCACCGGAAATATCAATCAATTATTCCAATCTGCTTATACAAATTCAACAATTGGTTATCATCCTAAAACTGCCCGATTGGTGACTTCAGAAACTTTCTTTTATGCAAAACCGCAGTTAAACTTTGTGGCCTATGACGGAACGATCCAAGGAAAAACCCTCAATGAAGGCCGGCAATATGCTATCAATAAAATTGTTTTTGCGCAGCAGCTAGGGTTTAATTATAGCAGTAGGCGTTTTACTTTCGATTTTGGTTTATTATTTAAAACAAAAGAAGTAAAAGATATAATCCATACGCATCAGTTTGCTACTATTTCTATGCTTTATAGATTTAACTAATTTGTTCTAGGGTAAAGTTAATTTTTTAACCTAACCTCGCAAATCTTAATAATCAATTATTTTCCTGTTCTTCTTTTTATCGGCTGTTGAAGCTTTGTTTTTCAACCTTTTTTCGATTACTGCTTTTGGAATTTTAGTGGGCTTTCTCTTCTTCTGCACCTGAAGAGATTTAGTTAACAACGTAATTAATTTGAATACAGTCCTTTGTTTATTTAAAAGCTGGCTTCTATCTTCTTGAGAAATAATATGCAAATTACCCTCATTATCTAATCTTGTAGATAATTTTTCAGCTAACAACAGTTTTTGCTCCTCAGAGAATAAAGAAGAATCTTGAACCTTAAAGATCAGTTCAACTTTACTGGAAACTTTGTTAACGTTTTGTCCGCCTTTGCCCCCACTCCTAGATGTTTTAAAAAAACATTCTTTAACTAATTCTTCTTTACTAGGTATCATATAGCAAAGGTAATTAGAATTGTTATCTTTGTCCAATATGAGAAAAAACATAGTTGTAGCAATAGATGGCTATTCTTCATGTGGAAAAAGCACGCTTGCCAAGGCTTTGGCAAAAAAATTAGGCTTTATTTACATTGATAGCGGCGCTATGTATCGTGCTGTAACACTTTATTTCATTAGAAATGAAGTAGATATAACTAATGAAGCAGATGTGAAAGATGCCCTACAGCATATCGAACTTAATTTCCACTCGCGTGATTATGAATCTCATATTCTTTTAAACGGAGAAGAAGTTTTTGAAGAAATCAGACAGATGCCTGTTTCCGAAAGTGTAAGCGAGGTCTCCGCCCATAAGATGGTTCGCCATGATATGGTAAAGCAACAGCAACGCATGGGCAAGTCTAAGAACATAGTTATGGATGGCCGTGACATTGGCACAGCAGTATTTGAAGATGCCCAGGTAAAATTTTTCATGACAGCAGATCCCAAGATCAGAGCTGAGAGAAGATTTAATGAGCTTGTTTCAAAAGGAGATACGGTAACTACGCTAGAAGAAGTTTTCGAAAACCTTGCACATCGCGACTATGCAGATACGACAAGAGTAGAAAGCCCATTAACGAGAGCAGAAGATGCGATCATTTTAGACAATACAGAGCTCACCGAACAAGAACAATTAAATTTTGCATTGGAACGAGTAGAGCCTTTTTTAGAAAGTAGTTCAAATTAAATTGTATTTTAGTCAAAACTTTATTCCTATGACTATACCTTGTTCAGCAAAATTCCTTATTTTAAGTTTATTCATCATCTTTTCATCTACAGTTAAGGCTCAAAAAGGCTGGATTAATCTTTTTAATGGAAAAGACTTAAAAGATTGGACAGTTAAAATTGCCAAACATGAAGTTGGCGAAAATTATGCAAATACTTTTCGGGTAGAAAATGGAGTGATGAAGGTTAGTTATGATGGATATAACAATTTCGATAGGCAATATGGGCACATTCATTATAAAAAACCATTTTCATATTATTTATTGAAGGTAGAATACCGTTTTGTTGGTGAGCAGGCGAAAGGAGGTGAAGGTTGGGCTACAAGAAATAGTGGCGCCATGTTACATGGCCAGGATCCTAAAACAATGTTGAAAGATCAAGATTTTCCTATATCTGTTGAAGGACAATTGTTAGGGGGCGATGGAACTCATGAGCGCCATACCAGTAATGTATGTACTCCCGGAACAACCGTTTTTTTAAACGATAAACTGAATGAAATACATTGTTTGGAATCTAATTCAAAAACCTTCCATGGTGATCAATGGGTTACTGCAGAGTTTTTAGTTTTAGGAGATTCGATCATTAAGCACTTCGTAAATAAAGAACTAGTTTTACAATATACCAAGCCGCAAATAGGCGGCGGAAGCGTGAGCAATTTCGATCCAAAAGTTAAACAAGATGGGAAGGCTTTAACGAGCGGTTTTATTTCTTTGCAAAGCGAAAGTCACCCTGTAGAATTTAGAAAAGTTGCCTTATTTGATTTAGCACCTTACGCAAAAGATAAGGCAAAGCTCAACAAAGTTTTGGAAAAAATTAGCAAAGAAAATTAGCGCTAAATTCTTCCTTAGATACTATCATAATTATATCTCTCGATTAAAACCTTTCTTAAAAATTAACGTTAATTTTTAAATCCGCTGGAAGTTTCCGGAAAGGTTTCCTAAGTTTGCGGCTTATTATTTCTACTGGTATCGTTAATTGGATGCCATTAATATGATCATTATGAATAGATATTTTTTCTTGCTCTTTACTTTCGTTCTTTTTTCATTTAGTGTTAATGCACAGGATATTTATAGTGTTACAGCTGACAAACTGAATGTTAGGGAAACCAAGGATCCCAGTAGTAAGAAAATCGGCTTTTTACCTCAAGGCGAAAATGTAGCTGTATTAGATTCTTCAGACACAAAATTTTTCAAAATTAAGGTTACAAATGGCGAAGGATGGGTTAGCAAGGATTATTTGCGTAGAATTAGTCCGGTCCCTATCAAGAAATCAGCAGAAACAGTGGTCACTGTAACCCAAAACAACGAGGAAGGTCGAGGTAATATAGTTTTTATTATACTTGCGATCGTGGTGATGGTGATGCTGCTTTTTGTGATCATCAAATTTGTCCCGAACAAAGTATTTATGGTTTTCTCGGCGGCCATGGTACTTATCATCGGTTATTTTTTTTATCTGGGCTTTATTGTAGAAAAGGTTGTTTCAGGGAAATACACAACGGATACCGATGCCCAATATCAATCATTTGATTTTAAATCTAAAGATTCTGTTGTTATACACGACACCTACTTAGACTCTCTATCCACCGCCCATTATGTGATAGAGGGAGATGTGATTAAGTTTAAACAACAAGAAAATACCTTTCTCTTGTTGATAAGAGATGACAGTACGTTGGTTGGGGAAGGTTTCACGAAAGGAATATTTAAGAAGAATTAAATTTCTTATAAAAATCTAAAATTATCTTAGCTCTTCTATACCTAAGGCTTTGCTTTGCCGACTAAAAAAACAACAATCGAGTTACCGCTAATAACAGAAAAATGCCTCAATAGTTCGGATATCTTCACCTGTTTTTGACTATATCCTTAACAATCAGCAACATTTATTAAAAAAATGTTTCCTATTAAAAAAGAAATTTCTACCTTTGCAGTCCCTAAATAGGGAACAAAGGAGATTATTAATTAATGGCTAAAAAACAAGTAGCAGAAAAAGAACTAGAGGCTAAAACAGCCGAACTACAAGGTGCAGACGCTCGTCTAACCGAGAAAGAAACAATTGAGTCAGAAGCTGATTCGGTTTCTATCGAACAAATCAAATCATCATTAGCAACACCAGATCAAGATTTTGATTGGGATGCAGATGATAAAGTATTTGGTAACTACAGTGACGCAGACCGTAAAAAGTTTGAAGATATGTATACAGATACTTTCAATCAAATCACGCAAGGCGAGATCATTAGTGGTATCGTTGTATCGATCAACAACAAAGACGTTGTATTAAATGTTGGCTTTAAATCTGACGGTTTAGTATCAACTTCAGAGTTCCGTGATACACCTGATTTGAAAATTGGCGATTCAGTGGATGTTTTCGTAGAAGCTCCAGAAGATGCGAATGGTCAGTTGATTTTATCTCGTAAGAGAGCAAAAACCCAACGTTCATGGGAAACTATTAACGCAGCCCTTGACAATGACACAATCATTAATGGTTTTGTGAAAAGCCGTACTAAAGGTGGTTTAATTGTTGACATTATGGGTGTAGAAGCGTTCTTACCTGGTTCTCAAATTGACATTAAACCTATCCGCGATTACGATGTATACGTGGGTAAAACAATGGAGTTCAAAGTTGTTAAAATTAATCATGAGTTTAAAAACGTAGTTGTATCTCATAAAATATTAATTGAAGACGATTTAGAAAGCCAAAAAGTTGAAATCGTTTCTAAATTAGAAAAAGGACAAGTATTAGAAGGTACTGTGAAAAACATTACTGACTTTGGTGTGTTCATCGATTTAGGCGGTGTTGATGGTTTATTGCACATTACCGATATTTCTTGGGGTCGCATAGAGCATCCGAAAGAAGTGTTATCATTAGACGAAAAAATCAACGTTGTTGTTTTAGACTTTGATGATGAGAAAAAACGTATTGCTTTAGGCTTAAAACAATTAACTCCACATCCTTGGGAAAATTTAGATGCTAACTTAGCTGTTGGTTCTAAAGTAAAAGGTAAAATTGTTACTGTAGCTGATTACGGTGCTTTCTTAGAAATCATCCCTGGTGTTGAAGGTTTAATCCACGTTTCAGAAATGAGCTGGTCACAAAACCTACGTTCACCACAAGAATTCTTGAAAGTTGGTGATGAAATCGAAGCTGAAGTTTTAACTTTAGATAGAGATGAACGTAAAATGAGCTTAGGTATTAAACAATTAACTCAAGATCCTTGGGGTAATGTTGCTGAAAGATATCCAATTGGCAGCAAACACCAAGCTGTAGTTAAAAACATGACTAACTTCGGTGTATTTGTTGAAATTGAAGAAGGAATTGATGGATTAATCCACATTTCTGACCTTTCTTGGAGCAAAAAAGTTAACCACCCGAATGAGTTTACTAAAGTTGGTGATACCTTAGACGTTGTTGTTTTAGAACTTGATGTTGAAAACCGCAAATTAAGCTTAGGTCACAAACAATTAGAAGAAAACCCTTGGGATACTTTCGAAACTATCTTTACACTTGATTCAATTCATCAAGGTACTGTAGTTAAAGTAACTGATAAAGGTGCTGTTATTGCTTTACCTTATGGTGTTGAAGGTTTCGTGCCTACTAAACATATGGCTAAAGAAGATGGTTCTGTAATCAAAGCTGAAGAAACTAATGATTTCAAAATCATTGAGTTTAACAAAGATGCTAAGCGTATCGTTGTTTCTCACGCCCGTATCTGGGAAGAGGCTAAAGCAGAAGTTGCTGCTGAAGAAAGAGCTACTAAAAAGAAAGAAGCTAAAGCTTCTGTAAGTGCAGTTAAAAAAGTAAAAGATTCTGTAGAGAAATCTACTTTAGGTGATCTTGGCGTATTGGCTCAGTTAAAAGAGCAAATGGAAGGCGAAGAAAGCAAGAAAAAAGGAAAATAAGCTTTTTAATTAGCTAATAAATTAAAAGCTCTCGATGAAAGTCGGGAGCTTTTTTTGTTTTGCTATTTCGTATTTCCATCATAGCATAGTGAAAGATCTTCAACATTAGCTCTTGATCTCTCTCAAGCAGAGAAGATAATTTAGCTGTAGAATTCTTACATTTGAAGAAAATCAGACCGCTAAAAAATTATATTTCAATGAAAAAACTTGCTTTTTGCTTTTTGCTCTTCGTTTTCAACTTTAACCTTTCAGCTCAAGAAATAAATATTATTCCGCAACCTGTTGAGATCGTGAATTCAGCATCGAACAAACCCTTTTTGATCAATGAAAACACCAAAATCCTTTTTGCTGATCAATCAAATTTAAATTCAGCGAACTTCCTATCAGATTACCTAAATAAATACTACAATGTCCAATTAGAAAAAAAGGTAGCCGCACATCTTGCGGGAACTAATGTGATTACGCTTGCTATAGATAAAGGACTGAAAGGCAATGCTGGAACCTATACCCTTCAATCAAATCAGTCTTCGATTGCTATTGTTGCAAAATCTGATACAGGCATCTTTTATGGGATCCAAACACTAATTCAATTATTGCCTGCCCAAAAAACTGACAAACTTACCATCCCGTCAGTTAGTATAAACGATTATCCGAGATTCGATTATCGCGGCATGCATCTTGACGTTAGCAGACATTTTTTTGAGGTGGCTTTTGTTAAAAAGTACATCGACTATCTAGCGCTTCATAAAATGAATTATTTCCATTGGCACTTAACCGATGATCATGGCTGGCGAATTGAAATTAAGAAGTATCCAAAACTCACTGAAATTGGCGCTTGGAGAGCTGGAAGCATCATAGGACTTTGGCCGGGCAAAGGAAATGAGGAAATCCGATACCAAGTTTTACCCAACGAAGTAAAAATCAGTCCGAAAAATGCTATACTCAAAACTGACGGCATTAAACATGGAGGATTTTATACGCAGGAAGAAATTAAGGAAGTAATCGATTATGCTGCAAAAAGATACATTACGATTATCCCGGAAATTGAAATGCCCGCACATAGCATGGCCGTACTGGCAGCTTATCCTGAATTGGGAACAGAACCAAATAAAAAATACCAAGTACCTCAAACCTGGGGCATGATGAATAAATACAATAATGTGCTACAGCCTACCGAAAAGACATTTGAGTTTTTACAAGATGTGTTAACTGAAGTTATTGCATTATTTCCCTCTCCATATATCCATATTGGAGGAGATGAGGCTTCTAAAATCTGGTGGAGAGCCTCGTCAGAGACGCAGAAGATCATGAAAAACAACAACCTGAAAGATGAGAATGCCCTGCAAAGCTATTTCATCCATCGCATAGAAAAATTTGTAAACAGTAGGGGCAAAACAATTATTGGTTGGGATGAGATTTTAGATGGAGGTTTAGCTCCAAATGCTATAGTAATGAGCTGGCGAGGTGAAAAAGGTGGCATCGCTGCAGCTAAGGAAAATCATAAGGTGATTATGACACCCGAAACAAAATTATACTTTAATCATGCGCAATTTGCAAAAGAGGATAGCCTAACTGCTGCCAAAGTTTTGCCATTGGCAACAGTTTACGAATATGATCCAATACCAAGTGAGCTGAGTGAGGCGCAGCAAAAATATATTTGGGGTGCACAGGGCAATTTGTGGTCCGAATATATTACCAACCCTTCCAAAGTTGAATACATGATATTCCCTCGATTAGATGCCTTAAGCGAGATGTTATGGACACCTAAGCAAAACAAAAACTATCCTGATTTTTTAAGGCGTTTAAAGACACAATTTAAACGCTATGATTTAATGGACATAACTTATAGTCAACGATACTTAGAAAATTAAAATATATGAGGCGATTTCTTGCAATTTTATTTACCGTAGTTACCTTATTCGCAATCAAGGAGTGTGTTTATATCTTCACTTCAACCGACCCCGACATCGTGGTTAAAAAAACCCAATTAAGTATCGTAGCAATTAGTATTATTATTCCTTTAATGTTATTCACGCTCTGGCTTTGGAGCGGCAAAAGAAAACAAACATTATGAATCATCAACAACCCACTGAAGAACAATTTCGTCAAATAGCTATGCAGCTTAGTCACCCAACAGGAGACGACGGTATTCGGACTGCCGAGCAAATGCATTTCAGCAATATCGGAATGACGAGAAATACAATTTCTTCCCTAACCTTAATGCCAAATGATCGCGTTTTGGAATTAGGTCACGGAAATGGAAAACATATTGTAGAAATTTTAGACAAAGCGGAAGATATTAGCTATCAGGGACTTGAAATATCGGAGTTAATGAGCTTAGAGGCACGAAAAGTTAACACTCAAGCAAACGTATCCTTTACACTTTATGAAGGTGAAAATATCCCTTTTGAGGCCGACTGCTTTAATAAGATTTTAACGGTAAACACCCTTTATTTCTGGAAGAACCCACTACAGCTACTCAACGAGATTTACCGTGTATTAAAACCCGGCGGCAAGTTTAGCTTTGCCTTTGCACAAAGGGATTTTATGGAGAAACTGCCATTTACAAAATTCATTTTTGAACTTTATGATATCCCCAAAGTCGAAAAATTAATTCGAAATAGCTTCTTTAAAAACTTTGAGTTTAAAGAATTCACTGAACAAATAACCTCCAAAGATGGGCAGTCGATCGAAAGAGTCTACACCATAGCGACCTTAATGAAGTAATTTATAAAAATTTATCTTTTAAGGCTGGTGTAGGTACCCAACAGCTTTCTTTCTTGCCGAACCATTTGTACCGGTTTTTAGCAATAAAATTATAGATAAAGTCTCTAATAAAGCGCGGTATGATTATAAAACCGTATAACAACGGCCAAAAACCACTTAGCTTTTTTGCAACTTTTAAGGCCGCGGTTGAGCGTTCATAAACCTTCCCATTTTCCAATAATACAAAACTACTTCCATCCTCTACATCGATATTAAAGGGTGATAATTTTAATTTTGCATAATCACTTTGTAAGGAAGCGAAATGGAAAAGATTACGGTGATCTCTTTGAATGGTAAATTGTACCGCTCCATTGCACAGATTACAAAGCCCATCGAAAAAAATTACAGTCTTTTCGTTCATCATACATTAAAGTTAGTGCTTTATCTCATTTCAGCATAAAAAGCCGATTGATTTTTCAATAACATGACTCTAAAATCATAATTAAACCGCTACATTTAACTCATAAACAATTATTCTTATTTATGAAAAAATGGATTTTCATACTGTTAATTTCAATTATTCAAATTTCGGCGTATGCGCAACTTGCTAAAAGAGCACGCGATTATAAGCTAAAAATTGGTGTAATGCCAACTGGAAAATTAAATGGCATAACGGATGTTGAAGGTGTAAAAGTGGGGCATATAACCCTAAATATTGGTGATACCGTTCACACAGGGGTGACAGCAATTTTACCGCATGGAGATAATATTTTTCAGGAAAAAGTACCAGCTGCGATTTTTGCTGCAAATGGTTTTGGTAAATTAACCGGTACTACGCAAATCATTGAACTGGGCAATATCGAAACCCCAATCATATTAACCAATACCTTAAGCGTGGCCGCAGGGATTGAAGGACTCTTGGATTATACCCTTAACTACAAAGGAAACGAAAGTATAAAATCAGTAAACGCAGTAGTTGGCGAAACGAATGATAGCTACTTAAATGATATTAGAGGTCGCCATGTTACCAAGCAACATGTTTTGGAAGCAATTGAAAGTGCCCATTCCGGGCAGGTGGAAGAAGGCAATGTAGGCGCAGGGACTGGCACGGTATGCTTTGGCTACAAAGGAGGAATTGGCACCTCTTCCCGGAAATTACCAAAAAATTTGGGGGGATATACCGTTGGTGTATTAGTTCAAAGTAATTTTGGGGGCGTATTGCAAATTGATGGTGTTCCGATTGGAGCAGAACTAGGGAAATTTAGCTTTAGTAATCAATTACTGAACAATGTTGATGGTTCATGTATGGTGGTTATCGCAACAGACGCACCTTTAGATAGTCGCAATCTGGAAAGACTAGCAAAACGGGCATTCTTAGGTCTGGGCAAAACTGGCGGCATAGCATCAAATGGCAGTGGAGATTATATGATAGCCTTTTCTACGGCGAAAGATCTAAGAACTCCACATACAAGTAAAACCACCATGCTGAAAAATAGCACCCTGCACAATGATGAGACTTCCCCCCTTTTTATGGCGGCGATAGAAGCCACCGAAGAAGCTATTATCAATTCTTTATTTGCGGCAAAAACTATGACCGGAATAACAGGAAATAAAGTAAATGCCTTACCTTTAGATCAGGTTTTACCGCTATTAAAAAAGTTTAATCGTATCATCAATGAGCAATAGATATATCTCCATCAATCACCAGCTATATACCGAAGAAAATGCCAAAATTTCTGTTTCGGATCTTTCCATACAAAGGGGCTTCGGCATTTTCGATTTTTTAAAAACTGTAGATAATAAAGCAATCTTTTTAGAAGATCATTTCAATAGATTTTATAATTCGGCGAAAGAGATGAATTTAACAATTGGGGTTGATCGTGAAGGACTTAAAGCTTCCATCGATCAGTTAATGGAAAAGAACAAAATGCCAAACTCCGGTTTAAAATTCATTTTAACAGGAGGTTTTTCTGAAGATGGATATACCATGACTAAACCGAATTTGATTTTGACGCAAGTACCTTTCGAAATCGACCTTGCAGCTTTCGATAAAGGAATGAAATTAGTAACCTATCAGCATCAAAGACAACTGCCTACTATCAAAACAATAGATTATTTACAAGCTATTCGTTTACAAGGATATATTAAAGAAAATCTTTCCGACGATGTTTTGTACCATCAGCAAGGGTCGATCAGGGAATGTCCTAGAGCTAACTTTTTTATTGTTAAAGACAATAAGGTAATCACACCCAAAACTGATATTTTAAAAGGAATTACCAGAAGTAAGATTTTATCGTTGGAAATAAATAACTATACTATTTCAGAAGAAGATTTTACGCTTAACGATATTGCAACTGCCGATGAAGCATTTATCAGCAGTTCTACAAAAAATGCACTACCCGTATTAGCAGTGGACGGTAAAACTATTGGTGATGGAAGACCTGGGCCAATCACTCGAAAAATAAACAATGAGCTCTATCGGTTGATTGGCCTGCAATAGGACTTTTCAAATTCATCTTTCAACTTTCAACATTTTCGGCTATATTTGCCTAATCCTTGTTTCATGCAAAAGAGAACACTCCTAAACGGTCAAAAATTCGAGATCACAATTAAAAGACTTTGTCAGCAATTAATTGAAAATCATACCGATTTTTCTAATACCGTATTGATAGGAATTCAACCCCGAGGAACATTCTTCGCCGACCGCGTTCATCGAGAGCTTTCAAATATCTTATCTTCCTCATCAATCAAAAAAGGAAATCTAGATATTACTTTCTTTCGAGATGATTTTCGAAGAAAAGATGGCTTAGTGACTGCAAGCAGCAATACGGTCGATTTTATAATTGAGGGCAAACAGGTTATCTTAATTGATGATGTTTTATGGACAGGCCGCACAATACGAGCTGCTATGGATGCTTTGTTGGCATTTGGACGACCAGAAAAAGTGGAGTTGATGGTCTTGATCGATAGGCGTTTCTCAAGACATTTACCCATCGAACCAAACTACATCGGGCAGCAGGTAGACTGTGTGGATTCGCAAAAAGTGAAGGTTAGCTGGAAGGAAAACGAAGGGGAAGACAAGGTTATCTTATTATCAGAAAAGCAATCGTAAAAAATGGCAGCAGAAAAACTTTCAACTAGGCATCTCTTAGGAATTAAAGACATTAACCTGAATGATATTGAATTGATTTTCGAAACTGCTACTAATTTTAAAGATGTAATTAACAGACCCATCAAAAGGGTACCCTCCTTAAGAGACATTACCATCGCTAATATATTTTTCGAAAACTCTACCAGAACCAAACTTTCCTTTGAGCTTGCAGAAAAAAGGCTTTCGGCGGACGTTGTAAATTTCGCTGCCTCTTCATCGTCGGTAAGTAAAGGTGAAACGTTAATTGATACGGTTAACAATATCCTCGCCATGAAGGTAGATATGGTCGTTATGCGCCATCCTAATGCCGGAGCTGGAGTTTTCCTAAGCAAACATATTAAAGCACAGATAGTTAATGCTGGAGATGGAGCACATGAACACCCTACGCAGGCCTTATTGGATGCCTTCTCAATTCAGCAAAAGCTTGGGAGCATCGCGGGCAAAAAAGTCGTTATCGTAGGAGACATCCTTCATTCGAGAGTAGCCGTATCCAATATCCTATGTCTCCAAAAACTGGGTGCAGAAGTAATGGTTTGTGGCCCTACAACTTTAATTCCTAAGCATATTGGATCGCTTGGGGTAAAGGTAGAGCATAATTTAATTAAGGCGTTAAATTGGTGTGATGTGGCTAATATGCTCCGCATTCAGCTCGAGCGACAAGACATCAAATACTTCCCGTCATTGCGTGAATACGCCTTGATGTATGGCCTTAACAAGCAAATACTTGATAATTTGGACAAGGAAATTTTGGTAATGCACCCGGGGCCCATTAACAGGGGAGTTGAAATTACCAGTGATGTAGCTGATAGCAAACAATCGATTATTTTGGAACAAGTTGAAAACGGAGTTGCTATCAGAATGGCTGTACTCTATCTTCTTGCAAGCCAGAATGATTAGTATTTCCCTCAGCACTACCGAACTTGCCGGCTAAAGACCCTTAGAATTTTTCATATAACAATTTTTAAATCTAACCGTTAAACGTGTGTTATTAACAGATGTTAATTTCTTATGTTGATATCTACAAAATGATGCCTTACTTTAGTACCAACCATATTTGAAACCAAATGCATAAAAAATACCTTTTTATTCCTCTATTTTTAATAAGCGGTATCAGTGCTGGATTTGCACAAATAAGTCCATTGATAAAGCTAAATCAAAATTACCAAACTGGTTTAGAGCTACTTCACAATGAGAAATATGCCACGGCCGCACAACAATTTAAACTAGTAGAGCAAGCTCGAACTAAAAATAGCACACAGCCAGAAAGCAATGCGGAGTTGAGCATCCTCAAAGAAAATGCTAAATTTTATATCGCAGTTTGCGCTTTAGAGCTGGGAAATGATGATGCTGAAGCATTATTTAGCGAGTTTATCCGTGAATACCCATTAAACTCAAATACAATCCTGGCCTATTTTCATGTTGGAAAATCTTACTTTGGCCAAAAAAACTATGCGAAGGCACTAGAGTGGTTTGAAAAAACTGACCCAAGTTCGCTTTCTCAAAAACAGCGCCTAGAATATCAGTTTAAACAAGGTTATGCATATTTCGAGCGAAAAGATATAGAAAAAGCGGAGCCATTGTTTGAAGCGGTTAAAAAAGAAGAATCTCCTTTCCAAGAAAGTGCGACTTATTATTTTGCGTACATCAACTATCTTAATAAAGAATACAGAACTGCTTTAAGCAACTTTGAAAAACTGAAGGGCTCTCCTACTTATGAAGCTAGTTATCCTTATTATATCACTTCCATGTATTACTTGGACGAACGTTATGATGATGTGATTAGCTATGCAATGGCAGCAATCGCAAAAACTAAACAACAATTTGAGCCTGAAATGTTAAGCTTAATTGCCGCTTCTTATTTTGCAAAATCTGATTTTAAAAACGCTGAGAAATATTTTGCTGAGTTTTATGCTAAAGACAAGAACTCGACCAAGAACAATCTCTTTATTTATCAATATGGCTATTCACTTTTTCAAAATGAAAAATACAAGGAGGCGGTTACCCACTTAGAAAAATTGGGTGCTGATGATGTTTATTTACAGAATGGGATGTACACACTCGGAAAGGCCTTATTAAAATTAAATAACAAAGAAAAAGCAAGAAGTGCATTTTTTAGAGCCTCCCGTTTAGACCTTGATAAAATCATCCAGGAAGACGCATGGTTAAATTATGCAAAATTGAGTTATGAGTTATCGTTTAATAAACAAGCCTTAGAATCGACCCAAAATTTTTTAAAACAATTCCCAAATTCTAAGAAAATTAATGAAGTTAAAACCTTATTAGGTGAAATTTTATTAACTAGTAAAGATTACCAAACTGCCATTGATATCCTAGAACCTATCCAGAATAAAAATGAAGCAGCTAGAGAGGCTTATCAAAAAGCAACTTATTTTAGAGGATTGCAATTCTACAATGAAAGAGCTTTTCCGAATGCACTATCGATGTTCTTACGCTCTGGAAATTTTGTTGAGGATAAAGAAATTCATGCATTAAGTGTTTATTGGATGGCTGAAGCAATGTATGAACTTCGCAAATTCGGCGAGGCCGTTAAGACTTTTGAAAAATTCTTAACTATGCCGGGTGCAGATAAAACAGAAGTTTACAACTTTGCTAATTATGGATTAGGTTATGCTGCCTTCGAGGATGAAAAGTATGCCAAGGCGGCGAATTATTTCGAGCGATTTCTGAGAGGAAATGATAAAGACACTAAAACTATCAATGACGCAACCATGCGCTTAGCAGATTCTTATTTTGTAAACAAGAATTATAGCAACGCTATGGGTTACTACAATAAAATTATTAATGGCAGCTTAACAGGGGAAGATTACGCCTTATTTCAACGGGGAATGATCCAGGGTTTGGAAAGACAGGATGATGCTAAAATTGCCACGATGCAGAGCCTTTTGGATGAATTTCCACGTTCAAACTATGCAGATGATGCAGGTTTTGAAATGGCTTATACTTATTTCAATAAAGGTAATTTCGATAAATCAAAATCCGATTTAGTCGCTTTAGTAGCCAAGTATCCACGCAGTAGTTATGTGCCCAGAGCCCTTGTTACAATAGGATTGGTGCATTCTAATCAGGATCAAAATGATGAGGCACTTATATCGTTTAAAAAAGTAATTACGGAGTATGCAAGTCTACCGGAAGCCAAAGAGGCTCTTGAGGCAATTAAAAATATTTATATTGATAGAGGTGACGCTAATGGCTTTATCAGTTATGCTGCCACTACCCCTCTCGGAAATTACTCACTAAGTGAGCAGGATAATATAGTCTTTCAGGCTGCTAATAATATCTATATAAAAGGTGATGCAAAAGGGGCCTATGAAGCGATCAATGCGTACTTCGATAAGTTCCCGAAAGCGATTCACGATAAGCAAGCTAAATTTATAAGAGCCGAATCTTTAGTAAAATTGGGTAGATCTACTGAAGCTATTGCAGATTACGATTATATTTTAAACGATTGGACAAGTGATTACACCGAACGATCATTAATCAGTGTCTCAACTGTATTAATGCAAGAGAAAAAATATAATGAAGCTATCGTTTATTTAAAAAGATTAGAAACAACTGCAGATTATAAAGCAAATTATAGTTATGCAATTAAAAATTTAATCAAAGCCTATGATGCCTTACATATGGCAGACGATATGATCAAATATGCTGATTTAATAAGAACCTCCGACAAAGCATCTGAAGAAGATAAAAACAGCTCGGATCTCTACACTGGAAAAGCCTATTTAATTAAGGCAGATACGGCTCAAGCGATTAAATCATTCAACAATGTAATAGCTAAAACTAAAACAGTAGCAGCTGCCGAAGCTAAATATAATTTAGCAGCGATTCAATACGCAAAAGGCGACTATAAGGCCTCTCTAAAGACCTGTTTCGAATTAAGTAATAACATGCCTAATTATGATTATTGGGTGGCTAAATCTTTCATTTTATTAGCAGATAATTACGTAGCATTAAAGGATAAATTACAAGCCAGAAGCACATTACTTAGTATAATAGATAATTACGAAGGCAAAGATGAAATTGTAGCAACTGCTAAAGAAAAGTTAGCCAAAATAAATTAGACAAAGAAGATGAAACTATATAAAACCGTATACCTTACTTCATTGGTTATTTCAGCAGGTGTTTCTACCCTAAAAGCCCAAGAAGTTACCCCGCCAGAGAAGACCATAAGTTCGGAAATCGAAGTGATAAGACCTTATAAGCCAATTTTAGCGGAAGCAGTAAAACTTAGACGTAGCCCGGATTTAGACAACCTTAAAACATACAAGGCAAAATTTAGCTACTCGCTAACAGAACGAAAATTAGAACTTAATACCGATATACAGAAATTGCAGGCGCAACAGTTAGCGGATGAGCGTGCCGTTGAATTAATCAACAACTATGTGAAAGGTGGATTGGGCAATTTGGGTACTTTCTTAGCCGAAGGATATGTTGGGATTGGTAAAGATGAAGCGCTACAAACAGGAGCATTTTTTAAGCACTTTAGTCAATCTGGAAAATTGAACAAACAGAAAGAGGACACCCAGCAACTAAGTGTGTTCGGTCGTAGCATAGGTGACAAAGCAAATTTAAACGGCAGATTAAATTATGAGCGCCATGGTTTGTTTTTTTATGGTATTGATGACTTAAATCCTTCCTTAAACCCTGATCCAGAAAAACAAGCATTAAGTTTTATTGAATTAGAAGGTGAAGTAACCAATAAGTTTAACAATGATGAAAATGCGCTTAGCTACGCAGCAAAAGTTAATGCTTACTTTTTCAATGATAAATTTGACGCCAAAGAACAAACTTTCACGCTTTCAACTTACTTAAATAAAAGAATTGCCCATTTTAACCTGGGCTTAGCTGCATCGACAGAACTCGGCAATACGAAAGATCAGGAAACAAAAATTTCTAATAACCTATTAAGACTAAATCCTTATTTAAAATTGCAAGCCAAAGGAGTTAAAATTGTTGCGGGAATTAATTTTGTACAAGAATTCGGAGGATTTACCAGTACTAGAATTTTCCCGGCAATTACTGCAGACTTTACATTAATTCCTGATTTTCTCCAAGTATTTGGAGAAGTTAAGGGAGATGTTAATAGAAATAGCTTGAAAAACTTCACAGACGAAAATCCTTTCTTAAATTCAAATATCCATATTCAAAATACTGTAGAGAAATTGAGTATCAGTGGAGGAGTTAAAGGTACCGGCGGTCCTGGATTTGGATATAAAGCAAGATTCTATAGTAAGACCATTACAGATATGCCCTTGTTTGTCAATAATTTCGATAAGTTCAATAAGTTTGATGTGATTTACGATTTCGGAGATATGAAATTATTTGGCTTGGAAGGAGAACTCTCTGTTCAAGTAAGTGATGATTTAAAATGGACCGGCAAATTGAATATTGAAGACTATAAAACAGCTGCAGAACAAGAAAGCTATTTTAAACCTCAATTGCGTGTAAGTTCAAATCTGACTTATAATATTGATAAAAAAATTACTTTTAATGCAAATGTTATTATTCAAGATGATAGCAAAGCAAAAACATTCTTAGCAAGTCCTTTCACTGCTGGCAGTACCACCTACCCACCAGTTCCAGACTTCACTAACGAAAGAGTGATAAATATTAAAGGATTCGTAGATTTAGGGGTTGGTGCCAATTATAAAATTAATCCAAAATTTGGAGCATTTATCAAAATCAATAACTTATTAAGCACTAAGTATAGCAAATATCTCTACTATCAGGTGAACGGATTAAATGCATTTGGCGGTATCAGTTACTCCTTTTAAATAAGTTTAAAATTTATTATTGGTGCATACCGAATTAAAATTTTATTTTTACAACAATGGATACCATATCATACCTTCTAGAGCTGATAGAGACCCGGAAAATCGTCGGCATAACTGACTTGGGCACGCTGTATATAAAAAAAACGCCCGGAAGGTATGATGCAGATGCACACGCTTTTTTGCCTCCTAAACACGAAATTGCCTTTACTTCCGAAATAAAAGAAGCAGACGAGCTGAAAAACTTTATCAGTGAGAAAAGAAATGTTCCAACTGCATCTGCGGCCCATGATATAGCCGAATTTGTAACGAATATTAAGACACAACTTGCTGACCATCAATTTGCTGACTTATCTCCTTTAGGAGTTTTTAAAGTTATAAATGATCAAATCGAATTCGAATCTTCAAAGAAATTCCAAATTGGATCTGACTTTTATGGTCTACCAAAAATACCTGTACCAGTAGATAGTCCTGTTGAGAAGCTTCACTCAACGCCTGAAGCTATTCCAATACCTGATGAAACTAGGGAAGCAACTCATACCACACCCCCGCCATTACCAGATCCAGTTTGGCGGCCAACTGTTAACGATCGCTATGAATATGAGGCAGGTGATGACGATGAAGACGAAACCAGTGGTCGTGGAAAACGGATCTTCTTCAAAACCTTGATCGTCTTATTTGTCATCGCGATTGCCGGGGCAATTGTATATTTCTTTTATCCTGATCTGTTGAACAACCTCTTGCAGAAACACCCAGATCAGCAAATTGAAAGTGCTTCAGTGATTGACCTAGATACAAACTCAACTCAACAAGTCGATTCGACGTTTGCAGACACAGTTAAAAAACCTATTCAACTTACTGAAATTCAAGACACTGTGACGACAACACAAACCACTTATGAAGTAATTGGTAGTGCAATGAAAGGCAGAAAAAAAGTAGAACAGGTAATTGGTAATTTCGCAAGAAGAGGAATAAAGGCAAAAGCAATAGATGGTTTACCGGGGCGTTTAATTAAAGTTAGCCTGGGAACATTTACTGATTATAATTTGGCTAAAAAATTTCAAGATAGCCTGAAGATAAAATTGAAAAACCCAGAAATTTACATACAAACTATAAAACCTAAAAATTAAGATGATTACATTGCTATTACAGGCTACAGATACTATTAATAATGTTTTAGATACCGCAAATGCAGCAAATATCCCAGTAACTGCAGCACCAAAAGAATTACATTTTATTGATTTATTATTTAAAGGGGGTTGGGTAATGCTTCCTTTAGGCTTACTCGCTTTTTTAGGGTTGATCATTTTTGTTGAACGATATTTAACCATCCGCAAATCATCAAAAGATGAATCAAACCTCATGTTTCAAATTAAACAAAATATCCATGACGGTAGGTTAGATAGTGCAATTGCACTTTGTAAAAATACCAAATCTCCTTTGGGCAGAATGCTTGAAAAAGGTTTAAAAAGAATAGGTAGACCAATAAAAGATATTGAAGGGGCAATTGAAAACACTGGAAAACTAGAAGTTTCCAAACTAGAAAAAAATATTGGTATCTTAGGTATCATTGCGGGTATTGCCCCAATGCTTGGTTTCGTAGGTACCATTATTGGTGTAATTGCCATCTTCCATGATGTATCAATTAAAGGCGAAATCGAAATTGGAACAATCTCCGGCGGTTTATATACCAAAATGATTACCTCTGCAACTGGACTAATCATAGGTATTGTTGCTTATGTATTATACCATATCTTAAACATGATGGTTGAGAAAATTATCCTTAAAATGGAAACGGATGCAATTGAATTTATTGACTTGTTAGAAGAACCGGGTAAATAATGAATTTAAGAAAAAGAAAAAAAGGTGCGGTAGAAGTACATACTTCAGCGCTGAACGATATTATGTTCTTCTTACTTTTGTTTTTCCTATTGGCATCTGCTGTGGTAAATCCAAATGTTGTTAAATTGTTACTTCCCAAATCGGAAAGTGGACAGCAGAGCACTGCCAAGAAAGCTATTACAGTTAAAATAGACGAAAATTTAAATTATTTCGTTGATGAAAAACAAACCAGCATCGAACAAATGCAAACCGTAGTAGAAGCTTATCAGAAAATTGCACCAGATTTAACCATTATTCTATATGTAGCCAAAAGCGTACCTGCAGAAAATATAATGAAAGCCTACGATGTAGCGAACAAACTGAAGCTAAAACTTGTTTTAGCAGTAGACCCTAAAAAATAATGATTATTAACGAAGAAAATAATTATCCTAAAGCTATTGCTATTGCTACTGCAATCATGGGAGCTTTTATTGTCTTAAGTTTCTTTCTTGTAATTAGCGCCTTTAATCCAGAAGAAGAACTCGGAATGGGCGGCATGGTGGTTAATTATGGTACTGTTGTGGAGGGAATGGGGAGTGACTATACCAGTATTGAAGACCCTTCAATGGATCCCAATGCGAATAACAAAACGCCAGATAAAGTTACACCAGAAGAAAAAGTAATTCCTACCACTTCATCGGAAATAGAGGCGAAAGATATTGTGACGCAAGATCAAGAAGATGCAGTCGCTATCAAAACCAAACCCAGCAAAACTACCAAAGCTCCTACCACTGAAACGGAGGAAAAGCCTGCTCAACCTACCATTAATCCTAATGCGCTATACAAAGGCAATAAAAATAATGGGAAAGGACAGGGCGACGGCACCGGTACAACACCTGGCAACCAAGGGAGTGTAAATGGAGATCCATTGGCTCCAAACTATGGTGAAGGTGGTTCTGGTAACGGAGATAAACCCCTTCCCTTGAGCAATTTTAGTAATGTAAAACCAATCGATGACGATGGACAATTGCGAGGGAAAATTGCTATAAATGTACGTGTTAATAAAGGCGGTCGGGTAATTTCTGCACAATGGGCCGCTAACAGGTCAACGCTTTCTGATCAAAAACTAATTTCTTTGTGTAAAGATGCAATTATGGGCGCGAGTCTTGATAACATGGCTTCAGGTTTCGAGAGTAGAACATTCATGGTTATATTTAACTTCAAAGTAAAATAACTCCATTCTGTCATTCAAATGACCTACCAACAGACTTTAGCGTTTCTTTACACCAAACTTCCCATGTTTACACGGATTGGTGCTATTGCCTTAAAAAAAGACTTACACAACACCATTGCTTTATGCGAAGCATTGGCAAATCCTCAGCATAAATTTAAATCCATCCATGTTGCCGGCACCAACGGGAAAGGTTCTACGTCACATATGTTAGCTGCGATCCTACAAAAAGCCGGTTACAAAACGGGATTGTATACATCGCCCCACTTAAAAGACTTCAGAGAACGTATTCGTATAAACGGAAAGATGATACCTAAGTCAACCGTTATTGATTTTGTAAAAACCCATAAGACACTCATTCACGAAATTGAGCCATCATTTTTTGAGGTAACTGTTGGTATGGCTTTCGACTATTTTGCTAACGAAAAGGTTGATTTCGCAGTTATTGAAGTTGGCTTAGGCGGCCGATTAGACTCAACCAATATAATCACCCCCGAACTCTCAGTTATCACCAACATTAGTTTAGACCATACCAATATTCTAGGAAATACCCTGGCAGAGATTGCAAAAGAAAAGGCAGGAATTATTAAAAGAGGTGTTCCTGTGGTAATTGGCGAGCAGCAAGAAGAAACTGAAAACGTTTTCATTGAAAAGGCAAAACTTGAAAATGCTTCAATTTACTTCGCAGATAAACTACTGAAGTTAAAAGATTTAAAAGTCCAAAATTCGAAGTTAGTTGTTAGTGTACAGATGCAAGGCAATTCGACCTACCCAAAATTAAAACTGGACCTGACAGGGACTTATCAGCAAAAAAATATATTAACCGTATTAGAATCCATCCAGCAGTTAAAAAACCTAGGGTATGAAATTTCAGACTACGCCGTTTATAGTGGATTAGCAACTACTAAAAAAATAACAGGTTTACAGGGCAGATGGCAAAGATTAAGTACAAATCCTCTCGTAATATGTGATACGGGTCATAACATAGCGGGAATAACAGAGGTATTAAAAAATATTTTTGCAACCGCTCATCAAAAATTACATTTTGTAATTGGCATGGTAAAGGATAAAGATATAAGTAGTGTGTTAACGCTATTACCTAAAAATGCCAGTTATTATTTTTGTGCGCCTAAGCTCGAAAGAGCTCTTGCTGCCAACGAGCTAGCCATAGAGGCAGCTACTTTCGGTCTTAAAGGGAGTGTTTTCCCTTCTGTTAAAGAAGCCCTTGAAAAAGCCAAATATAATGCAAACAAAAACGACCTCGTTTTTATTGGAGGAAGCACTTTTGTCGTAGCAGAAATAATATAATAAATTCATGTGCTGTTCGCATAGCATTGATTACTTTTATCCCATCCTATTAAATACAAATGAAACTAAAACATTTCCCCCTGTTATTTCTACTGGTATTGAGCTTTTCTTCATATGCTCAGAAATGGACAAAGTCCAACACCCAAAATTCATCGATCACCTATCCTAAAAAAGTTGCCCGTCCAAAATTGATAGTCGGAATGGTGGTAGACCAAATGAGATGGGATTACCTATATCGTTATAATGAGCGCTATGGCAATGGAGGTTTCAAACGAATAATTAACGAAGGTTTCTCTGCTGAAAACACCTTAATCCCCTATACTCCCACACTTACAGGTTGTGGACATGCAGCCATTTATACAGGCACAGTGCCAGCTATCAATGGTATAATTGGTAATAACTGGTTCGATTCTCAAATAGGACGAGATGTATATTGCGTAGAAGATAAAAATGTTAAAACAGTAGGCAGTGTTAGCAATGAAGGACTTATGTCGCCTAAGAATCTATTGGTTACCACTGTAACAGATGAGCTTAGAATGGCCACAAATTTCAGAAGTAAAGTAATCAGTATTTCTATCAAAGATCGTGGAGCTATTTTGCCTGGCGGCCATGTTGCCAATGGGTCATATTGGTATGATGACCTGTCTGGAAATTTCATCACTAGTACGCATTACATGAACAATCTGCCGGATTGGGTAAAGCAGTTCAATGCCGAAAAATGGCCAGACAAATTCTTTGCGCAAGATTGGAATACCATCTATCCCATAGAGTCTTATATAAACAGTACAAGTGACCAAAAATCTTATGAGGGCTTATTTAAAGGTGAAACAGCCTCAGTTTTTCCTCACTTATTTAATCAATATGTAAATAAGAATTATTCGATGATGGCAAGTATGCCCCAGGGAAACACATTTACTTTGGAAATGGCTAAGGCAGCTATTGTAGGAGAAAAGCTAGGCCAGATGAACAACACAGATTTTCTAGCAGTAAGCCTATCTTCAACAGATTATGTTGGTCATCAATTTGGACCAAATTCTATTGAAGCAGAAGATACATATTTACGTCTGGATAAGGATTTGTCAGCGTTTCTTACTTATTTAGATAAAACGGTTGGCAAAGGCAATTATCTATTTTTCTTAACAGCCGATCACGGCGCTACTCATGTACCAGGTTTCTCACAAGAAAACAAACTGCCTGGCCAAGGTTTATCAACTAGAAAGCTTAAAACTGCATTGGACAGTCTTATCCTGTCTAACTTTCGAGTAAAAAAAGCAATTTTTACCATGATGAACAATCAAGTTATTTTCGATCATGAAGCGATAAAAGAAGCCAATGCAGACTTTGGGCAAATAAAGCAATTATGTCTTGACTATTTAGTTAAACAAAATGGCATATTTAATGCAGTGGACATTAAAAATCTAAACAATGCGACTATCCCCACCGAACTTAAAACTAAGATAACAAATGGATATAACGCTCGTCGCAGTGGAGATATTTACTATATCCTTGATGCAGGTTCATATCCATCAACAAGTACCGGTACTGGACATGGTGCTTGGAACCCATACGACAGTCATATTCCCGCTGTATTTATGGGCTGGGGAATAAAACCTGGTAAGACAAACAAAAAATATTATATGACAGACATTGCACCCACAGTCTCTGCTTTACTGCATATTCAGGAGCCAAGTGGGTCAATAGGCAACGTAATTACAGAATTAATTAAATAGCCGAAATTCATAAGACCTCATGAACACTCGTGCTAATCTGTAGTTTTTGCTAACTTTGTGTCACCAAATATCCTAACCTTATGGAACAAATTCTCGCTTACAAGCCTAAAAATAAAATACGTTTTGTAACAGCTGCCGCACTTTTCGATGGCCACGATGCAACAATTAATATTATGCGTCGTATTTTACAATCCTCAGGTGCCGAAGTTATCCATCTTGGGCACAACCGATCGGTAGATGAAGTTGTTAACTGTGCAATTCAAGAAGATGTACAAGGTATTGCCATGACTTCCTATCAAGGAGGACATATCGAATATTTTAAATATATGTACGATTTGTTGCAAGAAAGAGGCGCAAGACATATTAAAATTTTTGGAGGTGGTGGAGGAGTAATCCTACCCGCAGAGATTGCTGAACTTCAGGATTATGGTATTACCAGAATTTACTCGCCAGACGATGGCCGTAAAATGGGTTTGCAAGGTATGATCAATGACATGCTGGAAAAAACAGATTTTATTACTACAAAAGCAATTACCAACGAATTAGCGGCCATTCCAAATAAGGAAGTTAAAAGTATTGCCTCGGCCATTACCGTGGCAGAAAATGATCCAGAAGGAGCGCAATCATTTGTTGATGAGTTAAAAAAACTCACTTTAAAAAGCCAAGCTCCCGTTTTAGGTATTACTGGAACCGGTGGTTCGGGAAAATCATCGCTTGTTGATGAACTAGTTCGTCGATTTTTAATTGAAATAAAAGATAAATCGCTCGCTATTATTTCGGTCGACCCATCAAAACGGAAAACAGGCGGTGCACTGCTCGGCGATCGCATTCGCATGAATTCAATCAATAATCCTCGTGTATACATGCGCTCTCTCGCCACACGTCAAGCCAATTTAGCTTTATCCAAAAATGTGCAAGAAAGCATCGACATTTGTAAAGCAGCCGGTTATGACCTGATTATTGTAGAAACTTCTGGTATTGGACAGTCGGACACTGAAATTACAGAGCACTGCGATGTCTCGCTATATGTAATGACCCCAGAATTCGGAGCCGCCAGTCAGCTAGAAAAAATCGATATGTTGGATTTTGCAGACTTGGTGGCCATTAATAAATTCGATAAAAGAGGTGCTCTAGACGCTATTCGTGATGTAAGAAAACAATATAAACGCAATCATAACCTTTTTGATGCGAAGGACGACGAAATTCCAGTTTACGGAACAATGGCTTCCCAATTCAACGACCCTGGCATGAATAATTTATTTGTTGCATTAGTCACTAAATTAAAGGAAAAAACAGGATTTCATTTCGAATCGAAAATGGAAATTACTGCCAATCAATCCGAAAAAATATACATCATACCGCCAGACCGAATTCGTTATCTATCGGAAATTGCTGAGGCAAGTGAAACCTACAACGAATGGGTCGACAAACAATGCAAAATTGCCAGAAAATTATACCAACTTCAAGGAGTCATAGGTTTTGCAGAAGATTTCCAGGACTTCGGAAGCGGATTAAAAGATGCTTATGCTTTCTTAGAGGAGCAGTTAGATGGGGATTGTAAACGTTTACTACGTCAATGGCCGGATACAAAATTGAAATACAAAGCTGAATTCTTTAGTTATCAGGTACGTGATAAAGAAATTAAGCAACCATTATACTATGAGTCCCTCTCAAAACTTCAAATCCCGAAAGTTTCGCTTCCGCGGTATGAAGATTGGGGAGATATCTTACGTTGGTTATTAACTGAAAACGTACCCGGAGAATTCCCATACGCTGCTGGAGTTTTCCCGCTTAAAAGAGAGGGTGAAGATCCAACCCGTATGTTTGCTGGAGAAGGTGGACCAGAACGTACTAATAAACGTTTCCACTATGTTTCACTTGGGCAACCTGCACACCGTTTGTCAACGGCCTTTGACTCTGTAACGCTTTATGGAGAAGACCCCCATATACGTCCCGACATCTATGGTAAAATAGGTAATTCTGGAGTAAGTATCGCAACGCTGGATGATGCAAAAAAACTCTACTCCGGTTTCGATCTTTGTGCCGCCTCTACTTCAGTCTCGATGACCATTAATGGTCCTGCACCTATGCTCTTAGGATTTTTCATGAACGCGGCTATTGATCAGCAATGCGAAAAGTACATTATTGATAATGGATTAACAAAGGAAGTTGATTTAAGAATAACTAAAATTTACCAGGAAAAAGGCATTGCTCGCCCCCATTATCAAGGTGAGCTACCACAAGGTAACAACGGCTTAGGTTTGATGCTGTTAGGTGTTACGGGAGATGAGGTATTACCGGCTGAGGTTTACGCAAAAATTAAAGCATATGCGATTAGTGCTGTTCGTGGTACAGTTCAGGCAGATATTTTAAAGGAAGATCAGGCGCAAAATACCTGTATTTTTTCAACTGAATTTGCTTTAAGGATGATGGGTGATATCCAAAAATATTTTATAGATGAAAAAGTTAGAAACTTTTATTCTGTTTCTATTTCTGGATACCATATAGCAGAAGCAGGTGCAAACCCAATTTCTCAATTAGCTTTTACCTTAAGTAATGGATTTACTTTCGTCGAGTATTATTTAAGTCGTGGAATGTATATTGATGATTTCGCTCCTAACTTATCGTTCTTCTTTAGCAATGGTATCGATCCTGAATATTCAGTGATCGGACGGGTTGCCAGACGGATTTGGGCCAAGGCGATTAAAAATAAATATAAAGGGAACGACAGATCACAAAAGTTAAAATATCATATCCAAACTTCTGGGCGCTCTTTACACGCACAGGAGATAGATTTCAATGATATCCGTACCACATTACAAGCACTATATGCAATATACGACAACTGTAACTCCCTTCATACCAATGCCTATGATGAAGCGATCACTACCCCTACTGAAGAATCTGTTCGGAGAGCGATGGCTATACAACTTATCATTAATCGAGAGCTTGGGTTAGCTAAGAATGAAAATCCTTTACAGGGAGCATTTATTATAGAGGATCTGACCGACCTTGTGGAGGAAGCAGTATTAGCAGAGTTTAAACGAATCAATGATCGAGGAGGAGTTTTAGGGGCTATGGAAACTATGTATCAACGTGGTAAGATACAAGAAGAGAGCTTATATTACGAAACTCTTAAACACACCGGAGAGTTCCCTATTGTGGGTGTAAATACTTTCCTTAATAAAAATGGATCACCTACGATTGTACCAGGTGAAGTAATCAGAGCGACAGAAGAGGAGAAGCAGTTTCAAATTAGCGCTTTGCAAGCATTCCAAGATAGAAATTCAGCGAAAACAGACAGTGCTTTAAAGGGTTTACAAAAATCAGCCATTGTTGGAGCGAATATATTTGAACAGCTAATGGAGGTATGTAAAATCTGTTCTTTGGGACAGATAAGTAATGCTTTATATGAAGTTGGCGGACAATACAGAAGAAATATGTAATAAAGGAATCACTTTGACAAACTTTAAAAGTTTGTCAAAGTGATTCCTTTATGAGTTGATCCAGCTAAATTTATATTCCATGGTTGGGTTTTTCATCCTATCGGCAACCCGTAACAAACGATCAGGCAAATTCATTACATAATCCCTAGCCTTCTCGCCTGCTTCATTTAATTCTTTTATACTATCGATTTTCCATTCTTCTATCAATTGTTGCATGATCTCAACATAATCTACTGCAGTGTAAACTCCTAAGCGTTGAGCAGCATCCGTGAAATGACCAAAAGTTTGCCCGATTTTTAATCCCATTTCGCGTAAAAAGTGTGCAGGCATTACAATTTTCTTACGCATCATATCTTCAAAAGCAATCATGGCCTCACTAGGATCAACTTCAAATATTTTTGACATAAAATCTTTATAAGCTTTAGCATGGCGTGCTTCATCAGCAGCAATGACTCCACACATTTTAGATAACAGCGTATCGCCATCCTTCTTCGCTAAGGAAGCTACTCTTCTATGGGAGATATTAGTGGCGAGTTCTTGAAAGCTAGTGTAAACGAAATTACGGTATGGATCGTGACCTGTTCCAATATCAAATCCATCAGCTATTAAATATTGGGTAGATATTTCCATTTGGCGCATATCTACTCTGCCTGATAAGTATAAATATTTATTGAGTAAGTCGCCATGGCGGTTCTCTTCGGCTGTCCAGCTTCGGTTCCATTTCACCCATCCTCCTTCTTCATCGCGAGAAATATCATCCATGGTCATTAACCATGATTCATATGTTGGTAAGGCTTCCTCAGTAATTGTATCTCCGATTAGCACAGCCACTAAATCATATGAAAGGTCTTTTGCATTTTCCTTTAATGCTTTAATATCTTGATAAAAAGACTCGCTAGTAGAATCTGGCAAAAAATCGGATGGTTGCCAGTTGGTATCTATAGGTTTCAAATAGGTAGGCATCATTTCTAGCATGTATTTCTCAACATGTAACAATACTTCCTTTCTGGATCCAAAATTGATGTTCATCAGTTTTATATTTAAAATACAAAGATACGTATTATGGCTAGTTTAATGTTAGTTTATTTGTAATTAAAACGATTGAAAACCTTTAAAGTTTGAAAAATATCGCGTTGCCGGATTGAAAAATCTCTATAAACAAGAAAAGCCTGCAACATTCGTTACAGGCTTACTTTAAGATTTGGCGCCGACCTACTCTCCCACATGTTACTGCAGTACCATCGGCTCTGGCGGGCTTAACTTCTCTGTTCGGAATGGGAAGAGGTGGACACCGCCGATATAGGCACCTAAATATTTTTAATGTTAGTAGTTAGCCTTTAGCAGTTAGTAGTTAGACGAATTTATCTAAATACTATGTACTAAATACTATGTACTCAACAATTGACATATTATTGAAAGAAGTTAGTTAGGAAGAACAAACAACAGTCTATTGCTCTTGAAAGCTTCGGGTTATTAGTATCACTCGACTGTGCTGTCGCCAGCTTTACATCTATGACCTATCAACGTAGTAGTCTTCTACGGCCCTATATGGAATTCTCATCTCGTGGCTAGTTTCGCACTTAGATGCTTTCAGCGCTTATCTATTCCCAGCGTAGCTACTCTGCAATGCCCCTGGCGGAACAACAGATTCACTAGAGGCTAGTCCAACCCGGTCCTCTCGTACTAAGGTCAGCCCCACTCAAAATTCCTACGCCCACAACAGATAGGGACCGAACTGTCTCGCGACGTTCTGAACCCAGCTCGCGTGCCACTTTAATCGGCGAACAGCCGAACCCTTGGGACCTTCTCCAGCCCCAGGATGTGACGAGCCGACATCGAGGTGCCAAACCTCCCCGTCGATATGAGCTCTTGGGGGAGATCAGCCTGTTATCCCCAGCGTACCTTTTATCCTTTGAGCGATGGCCCTTCCATGCAGAACCACCGGATCACTATATCCGTCTTTCGACCCTGCTCGGCTTGTCTGCCTCACAGTCAAGCAAGCTTATGCTATTGCACTCCGCGTACGGTTACCAAGCGTACTGAGCTTACCTTTGAAAGCCTCCGTTACCTTTTTGGAGGCGACCACCCCAGTCAAACTACCCATCAAACAATGTCCCCGACTTGGTCGGGTTAGACACCGAATACAGAAAGGGTGGTATTTCAACGTTGGCTCCACGACGCCTAGCGACGCCGCTTCAAAGCCTCCCACCTATCCTACACATCCTGTATCCAATGTCAATGTTAAATTGTAGTGAAGGTGCATGGGGTCTTTCCGTCCCGTTGCGGGTACCCGGCGTCTTCACCGGGACCACAATTTCACCGAGCTCATGGCTGAGACAGCGCCCAGATCGTTACACCATTCGTGCAGGTCGGAACTTACCCGACAAGGAATTTCGCTACCTTAGGACCGTTATAGTTACGGCCGCCGTTTACTGGGGCTTCGATTCAATGCTTCGGTTTAACCCTAACATCCCCTCTTAACCTTCCAGCACCGGGCAGGTGTCAGGCCTTATACTTCATCTTTCGATTTTGCAAAGCCATGTGTTTTTGTTAAACAGTCGCCTGGGCCTTTTCACTGCGGCTGATATTGCTATCAGCGCCCCTTCTCCCGAAGTTACAGGGCCATTTTGCCGAGTTCCTTAGCCATGATTCACTCGAGCACCTTAGAATTCTCTTCCCGGATACCTGTGTCGGTTTGCGGTACGGGTTTTTATAACCTGAAGCTTAGCGGTTTTTCTTGGAAGTCTGATTACCTGCACTATCCACTTACCCGAAGGCTCGCGGTACTATCAGCGTTCAGCAGGATCGGCGGATTTGCCTACCGTTCCTATACCTACAGCCTTCAACGATCTATTCCGTCAGATCGCGGCAGTGTCACTACTCCGTCCCCACATCGCAGTTATAAAAAGTACGGTAATATTAAACCGTTGTCCATCGAATATCCCTTTCGGGTTCTCCTTAGGCCCCGACTAACCCTGATCCGATTAGCGTTGATCAGGAAACCTTATCCTTTCGGTGGGCGGGTTTCTCTCCCGCCTTATCGTTACTTATGCCTACATTTGCTTTTCCAGAAGCTCCACCATAGCTCACGCTACAACTTCGCTGCCGCTGGAATGCTCCCCTACCGTAATATAAATATTACCCATAGCTTCGGTATACCGCTTAATGCCCGTTTATTATCCATGCACGATCGCTCGACTAGTGAGCTGTTACGCACTCTTTAAATGAATGGCTGCTTCCAAGCCAACATCCTAGCTGTCTATGCAATCGCACCTCGTTAGTTCAACTTAGCGGTAATTTAGGGACCTTAGCTGATGGTCTGGGTTCTTTCCCTCTCGGCGCGTGACCTTAGCACCCCGCGCCTCACTGCAGACCATGTTACATAGCATTCGGAGTTTGTCTGGATTTGGTAGGATTTGACTCCCCCGCACCCAATCAGTAGCTCTACCTCTATGTAACTCAATGTCCACGCTGTTCCTAAAAACATTTCGGGGAGTACGAGCTATTTCCCAGTTTGATTAGCCTTTCACCCCTACCCACAGATCATCCGGAAACTTTTCAACGTTTATCGGTTCGGTCCTCCAGTACGTGTTACCGCACCTTCAACCTGTCCATGGGTAGATCACAAGGTTTCGCGTCTACCTCCCCTGACTATACGCCCTATTCAGACTCGCTTTCGCTTCGGATCCGTGTCTTAAACACTTAACCTTGCCAGAGAAGAGTAACTCGTAGGCTCATTATGCAAAAGGCACGCCGTCACGCCACCTGGACGCTCCGACCGCTTGTAAGTATACGGTTTCAGGTTCTATTTCACTCCCCTGTTCGGGGTTCTTTTCACCTTTCCCTCACGGTACTGGTTCACTATCGGTCTCTCAGGAGTATTTAGCCTTACCGGATGGTGCCGGCAGATTCCCACAAGGCGTCTCCGACCTCGCGGTACTCAGGATACTACTAGCCTAGCATTACTTTCCTGTACCGGGCTATCACCGTGTATCGCTGGGCTTCCCATCCCATTCCAGTTCATTTTGCTAATGACACATCGTAGTCCTACAACCCCAGTTATGCCGTAACATAACTGGTTTGGGCTCTTTCCCTTTCGCTCGCCACTACTTAGGAAATCATTGTTATTTTCTCTTCCTCTGCTTACTTAGATGTTTCAGTTCGGCAGGTTTGCGCACTATGTGCAACTGATCTTCAATCAGCTAGGTTTCCCCATTCAGAAATCCGCGGATCAATTCATATTTGCTAATCCCCACGGCTTATCGCAGCTTATCACGTCTTTCATCGCCTCTGAGAGCCAAGGCATCCCCCGTATACTCTTTCTTACTTTCTTCTCTATATAGCCTTTTGCGCCTATATAAATGCTTTTTTGATAATTGTTAAATCTTCATGCCCGAAAGCACTCCAAACTAACAACGTCTCTATTGTTGTTTGCTCTTCTTTTTTAACTTCTTCCAATATGTCAAAGAACTTTTCTATCCCGGTATCCCATCGCTGGAACACTATTTCCGTGCTTTTATAACAGCACCGGTGATGGTGGAGAATAACGGAGTCGAACCGTTGACCTCCTGCGTGCAAGGCAGGCGCTCTAGCCAGCTGAGCTAATCCCCCAAAAAAACTTAGCGTTTTTGTAGTCCCGTCCAGATTTGAACTGGAGACCCCTACATTATCAGTGTAGTGCTCTAACCAGGCTGAGCTACGGGACTGCTTCGATGGTGACTGTTAGTGCGATCTGTGTCCGTTTCCTTCGTAAATCGCTTCTCGCAGATCGTAATCATCTTCCAATCTCGCCGCTGTGCCGGTATGCACCAACTGGGCTTCATCTTCTGGGTTTTTCCTTAAGAGATATATATCATTATCATTTTTAGCGCATCGGGTAGTCTATCCTACTCCAGAAAGGAGGTATTCCAGCCGCACCTTCCGGTACGGCTACCTTGTTACGACTTAGCCCCAGTTATCGGTTTTACCCTAGGACGCTCCTTGCGGTTACGTACTTTAGGTACCCCCAACTTCCATGGCTTGACGGGCGGTGTGTACAAGGCCCGGGAACGTATTCACCGCATCATTGCTGATATGCGATTACTAGCGAATCCAACTTCATGGGGTCGAGTTGCAGACCCCAATCCGAACTGTGAATGGCTTTTTGAGATTTGCTTGCTGTTGCCAGCTTGCTGCCCTCTGTACCATCCATTGTAGCACGTGTGTAGCCCCGGACGTAAGGGCCATGATGACTTGACGTCGTCCCCTCCTTCCTCTCTGTTTGCACAGGCAGTCTGTTTAGAGTCCCCACCATAACGTGCTGGCAACTAAACATAGGGGTTGCGCTCGTTGCGGGACTTAACCCAACACCTCACGGCACGAGCTGACGACAGCCATGCAGCACCTAGTTTCGTGTCCTTGCGGACGCATCCATCTCTGGATACTTCACTAACTTTCAAGCCCGGGTAAGGTTCCTCGCGTATCATCGAATTAAACCACATGCTCCTCCGCTTGTGCGGGCCCCCGTCAATTCCTTTGAGTTTCACCCTTGCGGGCGTACTCCCCAGGTGGAATACTTAACGCTTTCGCTTAGCCGCTAACTGTATATCGCTAACAGCGAGTATTCATCGTTTAGGGCGTGGACTACCAGGGTATCTAATCCTGTTTGATCCCCACGCTTTCGTGCCTCAGCGTCAATGACACCATAGTAAGCTGCCTTCGCAATCGGTGTTCTGTGACATATCTATGCATTTCACCGCTACTTGTCACATTCCGCCTACCTCTAGTGTATTCAAGCCCATCAGTATCAAGGGCACTGCGATAGTTGAGCTACCGTCTTTCACCCCTGACTTAACAGGCCGCCTACGCACCCTTTAAACCCAATAAATCCGGATAACGCTTGGATCCTCCGTATTACCGCGGCTGCTGGCACGGAGTTAGCCGATCCTTATTCCTTCGGTACATTCAGCTACTTACACGTAAGTAGGTTTATTCCCGAATAAAAGCAGTTTACGACCCAGAGGGCTGTCTTCCTGCACGCGGCATGGCTGGTTCAGAGTTGCCTCCATTGACCAATATTCCTTACTGCTGCCTCCCGTAGGAGTCTGGTCCGTGTCTCAGTACCAGTGTGGGGGGTCATCCTCTCAGATCCCCTAGTCATCGCGGTCTTGGTGGGCCGTTACCCCGCCAACTAACTAATGACACGCATGCCCATCTCAATCCTATAAATATTTGATCATTGTACCATGCGGTACTGTGATTTTATGCGGTGTTAATCCGAATTTCTTCGGGCTATCCCCCAGATTAAGGTAGGTTGCATACGCGTTACGCACCCGTGCGCCGGTCTCAAGGTTGCAAGCAACCTCTACCCCTCGACTTGCATGTATTAGGCCTGCCGCTAGCGTTCATCCTGAGCCAGGATCAAACTCTCCATTGTAAAATGTTTTGTTCGAACACTGACCATTTTGTATTCTAGTGTTATTAAAATTAAATAGTCTTATTCTATTATTATGTTGTCTGATAGAAACAGACTTAAAAAACTGCAACGGTAACATGTACTTTGTTTCCGTACTGTTTGCCCCGCTGCGCTTATGTAATGATATCTCTTTAATGAACTTTTCGACCTTGCCTCACGGCGGTCTGTTATATGTGGCGACTTCCTGTTTTCCGTTCCAATGTGGTCTTGTTTAGTCCACATATTCCCTTCGGTCTTCTGTCGTTTCAATCTCGTTTTTTTCGCTTCCCCAACATCCGTTGAATGGCGCCCGTTTCGTTTGGGACTGCAAAGGTAGAAAACTTTTTATTTATTCCAAACTTTTTTTTACTTTTTTCAGAACTTTTTTTTCAGCCCCCTGTTTGATATAATCAATCCGTCTCCCATGTCAATCACCCTCACTTAATCCCCCCCTCTTTTTCCTTCTCTCGTTACCTCCGTAGCGGGTTGCAAAGGTAGAAAACTTTTTCTTTTTCGCAAACTTTATTTTGAATTATTTTCAGGTTTCAGCTAAGTAGCTGTCCACCTGATATTCCCCTCCAAAACGCTATCTCAATAACCCAATCTGCATCTTTATCCTTTTTCCCTTCCTCCGAAGCGGGATGCAAAAGTAGGAAAATTATCCGCC